>NZ_JAJPWT010000010.1:0-371055 GCF_046548975.1 Amycolatopsis sp. lyj-346 | reverse complement strand
AACGCTCCACCGGCGGGCACCGCCGCTACTCCCGCCACCAACTGCGCCTCGCCGCCCGCGCACGGGAACTGGTCGACCAGGGCACCCCCGTCGACGCCGCCTGCCGCATCATCACCCTCGAAGACCAACTCCACGAAGCCCGCCGTCACAACACCCAGCTAACCACCGGCGACTGACACCCAACTCGGCACGCAGCCCCGCACCGCGTGCCGACCGCAGCGAAACTCAGGCTCCGATGACTTACCGCACACTCCTGGCCGGTGCGGCAGCAGACCTCGAAGTAGACCGGTCGGACAGCCTTCGACCGACTTCTAGACGACCGGTCTAGTTGACGCTAGGATGAAACCATGCCAGTCACCCAGGGCGACACTCGCCGCAGCATTCTCGACGCGGCTCAGCGGATCATGTCCCGCAAGGGATTCGCCGCCGTGGGGATCAACGAGGTCCTCTCCGAGGCCGGAGTGCCCAAGGGGTCCTTCTACCACTACTTCGGCTCCAAGGACGCCTTCGGCGAGGCGATGATGCAGGCGTACTTCGCGGACTACCTCGCGGACATGGATCGCATCCTCGGCGAGCGGGGCGGAACCTCGGCGCAACGGCTGATGAACTACTGGCAGAGCTGGCGCGAGACGCAGAGTCTCGACGAGTGCCAGGGCAAGTGCCTGGCCGTCAAGCTCGGCGCGGAGGTCTCCGACCTGTCGGAGTCGATGCGGCTCGCGCTGAAGGAGGGCACCACCGCCATCGTCGACCGCCTGGAGCGGGCGGTCGCCGCCGGCGTGGCGGAGGGCTCGCTCGCGGTCGACGAGGACGCCCGCACCACCGCGCAGGCCCTGTACGACATGTGGCTCGGGGCCAGCGTCATGGCCAAGATCCACCGTGACACCGGTCCCCTGACCACCGCCACGACGGTCACCCGCCGGCTCCTGCACCTGTAACACGTCGATCGGCGCAGCTCAGCGCCACCCAGTATGCTCACCCATTGGAGACGACCGGTCTACTCGATCGGTCCACATCGAAGGAGCAGTACCCATGAAGGTTCTTGTCGTCCTCACCTCGCACGACGAACTCGGCGACACCGGCCGGAAGACCGGCTTCTGGCTGGAGGAGCTGGCCGCGCCCTACTACCGCTTCCGGGACGCCGGGATCGACCTCGTGCTCGCCTCGCCCCAGGGCGGACGGCCCCCGCTGGACCCCAAGAGCAACGAGCCGGCCAGCCAGACCGACGAGACCCGCCGCTTCGAAGCCGACCCCGAGGCCATGGACGCCCTCGCCCACACCGTCCGCCTCGACTCCGTCTCCGTCGACGACTTCGACACCGTCTTCTACCCCGGCGGGCACGGCCCCCTGTGGGACCTGGCCGAGGACGCCACGTCCATCCGGCTGATCGAGGCCACCCTGCGCGCCGGCAAGCCGCTCGCCCTGGTCTGCCACGCGCCCGGCGTCCTGCGGCACGCGGTGAACGCGGACGGCACGCCGCTGGTGCGGGGCAAGAAGGTCACCGGGTTCACCAACACCGAGGAAGCCGGCGTCCAGCTCACCGAGGTGGTCCCCTTCCTGGTCGAGGACGAACTCGTGCGGCTCGGCGGCGACTACTCCAAGGGCGACGACTGGGCCCCGTACGTCCTGCGGGACGGCCTGCTGATCACGGGACAGAACCCCGCCTCCTCCGGTCCGGCCGCCGACGCCCTCATCGAGCTCGTCACCAAGGCCGAGTGAGCACTGACGCCGTGATGCCGAGCGCGCGGCTCGACGCCCCCGCCCGGGCCGGGGCCTACGCGACCCTGGCCCGGCGGGCGGCCATCCCGCGCGATCAACCGGCGCAACGTCCTCCGTCCGCGACACCCACGAACGCTAGATCGTGGGGCTACGGCGTTCGAGGAAGACGGTGTCCTGCCAGACGCCGTCGCGCTGGGCGATGCGTTCGCGGACACCGACCGTGCGGTAGCCCGCGGCGTGGTGCAGCGCGAGGCTCGCGCGGTTCTCGGTGAAGACCGACGTCTGCAAGGTCCACAGGCCGTCCTCGTCGGCGGCCATGACCTGCTTGCGCAGCAACGCTTTGCCGATGCCGCGGCCACGCTGGCCGTCGGCGACGCAGACCGACGTCTCGGCGACGCCGGCGTAGCAGTCGCGTGTGGACACCGGGGTCGCGGCGGCCCAGCCGACGACCCGGCCGTCGCGCTCGGCGACCCAGCGGTGCCCGGAAAGCCACTTCGCGTCGAGGCTGGCGCGGCCGGGGACGGTGGTTTCGAAAGTCGCGATGCCGGTCGCGATGCCTTCGGCGTAGATGCGGCGCACCGCGGTCCAGTCGCCCGGTTCAAGGGCGCGAACGTTGACGTCGGCGGGCACGTCGCCGGGGCAGCACGGGCGCGGCGCGAGCAGGCCCATGACGGCGTCGGCGGCGTGCGGGAGCCCCGCGCAGCAGGCCTGGTTGACGGTCACGACGGTGGCGGTGCCGACCTTCTCCAGGTGCACGAACCCCACGTCGGCGAGCTTGCGGACGTGGTGCGAGGTCGTGGACTGGCTCGTGCCGAGGATTTCCGTCAACGCCCCGACGGTGATGCCGTTCGGGGTGGTGGCGACGGCGTGCAGCAGCCGGACGCGGACCGGCTCGGCCAGGCAGGCGAACCAGTCGGCGTAGGTGGCGGCTTCCGCGGCGGGCAGCACCTGGGCCTGGGGCAGGGCAATCGGCATGCCGCCAGTGTATCGATCGGGATCGATGGTTGCATTCATCGATCCCGGTCGATACTCTCAGCCTCATTAATCGAGCTGAGTCGATAGAGGTGCTGGAGATGGACGAGTTGCCCGTCATCGTGGCCGGAGCGGGGCCAGTGGGGCTGGCCGCGGCTGCGGAGCTGCTGGAGCGCGGTCTCGAGCCGGTGGTGCTGGAGCGGGGGGAACGGGCCGGTGCCGCGGTCGCCGAGTGGCACCACGTCCGGTTGTTCTCCTCGTGGTCGGAGCTGGTCGACCCGGCGGCCGCACGCCTGCTCGAGCCGACCGGCTGGACGCGGCCGGACGCCGCCGCCTACCCGACCGGCCGCGAATGGGCCGACGCCTACCTGCGTCCGCTGGCCGCTGCGCTCGGCGACCGCGTGCGGTTCGGCGCCGAGGTGATCGGGGTCGCGCGCCGAGGCCGGGACCGGATCGTGGACAGCGGCCGCGAGGGCGAGCCGTTCTCCGTGCACTTCCGCACCGCCGGCGGCGAGGAGCGGGCCCTGGCGAAGGCGGTGATCGACGCCTCGGGAACGTGGCCCACCCCGAACCCGCTCGGCGGCGAAGGGCTACCCGCGATCGGCGAGCGCGCGGCGGCCGACCGGATTTCCTACCGCGTTCCGGACCTCGCCGCCGAGCGCGCGCGGTACGCGGGCAAGCACGTCGTGGTCGCGGGCAGCGGGCATTCCGCGCTGACGGCGCTGACCGCGCTGGCCGGGCTGGGTGACGCCGGGACGCGGATCAGCTGGGTACTGCGCCGCGGCGGAATCGGCCACACCTTCGGCGGCGGCGAAGCCGACCAGCTTCCCGCACGCGGCGCGCTCGGCCTGCGCGCGAAGGAGGCCGTGGACGCCGGGCTGGTCACCGTGGTGACCGGGTTCCGCACCGAAGCCATCGAGCACACCGGCGGCTCGATCGCGCTGGTCTCGGCCGACGGACACCGCATCGAGGCCGTCGACGAGGTGATCGCGCTGACCGGGTTCCGGCCCGAGTTGTCGTGGCTGTCGGAGATCCGGCTGGAGCTGGACCCGACCCTGCAGGCACCGGTCGCGCTGGCCCCGCTGGTCGACCCGAACGTGCACTCCTGCGGCACGGTCTACCCGCACGGCGCGAAGGAGCTTTCCCACCCGGAGCAGAACTTCTACCTGGCCGGGATGAAGAGCTACGGCCGCGCGCCGACGTTCCTCGCCCAGACCGGCTACGAGCAGGTCCGCAGCATCGCCGCCGCCCTCGCCGGGGATCACGAGGCCGCCGCCCGGGTCGAGCTGATCATGGCCGAGACCGGGGTCTGCGGCGGCGCCGGGCTGTTCGACGAAGCCGAGCCCGCCGCCGGCGGGTGCTGCGGCGCTCCCGAACCGGAGCTGCTGACGCTGTCGGCGCCGCGCGCTGCCGGAAGCTGAGCCGCGGCTGCCGACCGGGACATCGGCGCGGCCTGGGACGCTCACGGCGTCCGGGCTGCGCCGGGTCCTGGCCGTGCTGTGGACGCGGGCTTTGCGCGGGTAGCAGCCCGCGGCCAGACCGGCCTGGCCGCCCCCGACGACCACCACCTGCGTCGTGCTCACTTCGGCTGCGGGATCTTCTCGACCCATCGCCTGCGCAGCCACAGGCTCACGTACACCAGGCCCACGAGCACCGGGACCTCGATCAGCGGGCCGACCACGCCCGCGAGAGCCTGTCCGGACGTCACGCCGAACACGCCGATGGCCACGGCGATCGCGAGTTCGAAGTTGTTGCCCGCCGCGGTGAACGCCAGCGTCGTGGTCCGCGCGTACGACAGCCCCGAGGCCTTGCCGAGCAGGTAACCGCCGCCCCACATGATCGCGAAGTACACCAGCAGCGGCAGCGCGATCCGCGCGACGTCCAGCGGCCGCGACGTGATCGTCTCGCCCTGCAGGGCGAAGAGCACGACGATGGTGAACAGCAACCCGTAGAGCGCGATCGGCCCGATCTTCGGCAGGAACTTGCCCTCGTACCACTCGCGGCCCTTGCCGCGCTCCCCCATCCGCCGCGACAGGTACCCGGCCACCAGCGGGATGCCGAGGAAGATGACCACGCTCAGCGCGATCTCCCACGGCGAGAAGGCGACGCTCTGCGTGTCCAGGCCCAGCCAGCCGGGCAGCAGGTCGAGGTAGAACCAGCCCAGGACGCCGAACATGATCACCTGGAACACGGAGTTCAGCGCGACGAGCACGGCGGCGGCTTCCCGGTCGCCGCAGGCGAGGTCGTTCCAGATGATCACCATGGCGATGCAGCGCGCGAGCCCGACGATGATCAGCCCGGTGCGGTACTCCGGCAGGTCCGGCAGCAGCAGCCAGGCGAGCGCGAACATCAGCGCCGGGCCGAGGATCCAGTTCAGGACCAGCGACAGGACCATGGTGCGCTTGTCGCGGGTGACGGTGTCGAGCTTGTCGTAGCGGACCTTCGCCAGCACCGGGTACATCATCAGCAGCAGCCCGAGCGCGATCGGCAGCGACACCTGCCCGATCTTCACCGCCTCCAGCACGCCCTGCAGGCCCGGGACGAGGCTGCCGAGCAGCAGGCCGGCGGCCATCGCGACGATGATCCAGACGGGCAGGAACCGGTCCAGGAAGGACAGCCGGTGCAGAACGTCGGCGTCAGTGGTCTTGTCGGCGGTCTGGGTCACGGACCGGGCCTCCTGGGTCGGGAAGTGGGTGGTCAGTTGTCGAGGAGCTCGGCGACGAGCGTGCGGACGCGGCGGTCGATCTCGTCGCGGATCGGGCGGACGGCGTCCACGCCCTGCCCGGCCGGGTCTTCCAGCGGCCAGTCCAGGTACCGCTTGCCGGGGAAGACCGGGCAGGTGTCGCCGCAGCCCATTGTGATGACGACGTCGGAGGCTTCGACGTCCTCGGTGGACAGCTTGCCGGGCACCTCGGCGGTGATGTCCAGGCCCCACTCGGCCAGCGCCTGCGCCGCGGCGGGGTTGACCTTCTCGGCGGGCTCGGACCCGGCCGAGCGCACCGCGATCCGGCCGAGCGAGTAGTGCTGCAGCAGGGCGGCGGCCATCTGGGAACGGCCGGCGTTGTGCACGCAGACGAACAGCACCTCGGGAGTGCGGGACATGGACGATCCTTTCGGTGTCAGGCTTGGCCGCGCAGCCCGCCTGGATCGAAGTGTATCGATGCAATTGAAGACGCTTGGATCGACTCTTGTCAATCCAGCTGAGGTACGATCGACACCGCCGGGGTCACCGAGCCGTCGAGGAGGAGCCATGGCCGCGCACAACGGTCACGTCCGCTCGAAGCCGGTCGCGGTGACACTCCTGCTGGCCGAGCCCGCCGCAGTCGTCTCCGCCACCGAGGCCGAGACGGCCGCGAAGCTGTTCAAGGCCCTGTCCGACCCCGTCCGGATCCGGCTCGTGTCGCTGATCCGGCACTCACCCGGCGGCGAGGCGTGCTTCTGCGACCTCGCCGAGGACTTCGACATGCCTCAGCCGTCGCTGAGCCACCACCTGCGGGTCCTCGTCACCGCCGGCATCCTCACGCGCGAACGCCGCGGCACCTGGAGCTGGTACAGCCTGGTTCCGGAGCCACTCGGGGCGCTCGGCTCACTGCTCCGTGAAGGCGGCCCGCTCGCCGACCGTCCTGCCGCGTTGTCGGACGAGGAGCGGAACAAGCGCTGCTGAGACCGGCGTCCTCAGCCTGCCGTGAAAAGCCGGAAATGCGAGCACTTTCTTTCCCCAGCAGGTGACGTGGATCATGTTCGCGCATTGGTTACGTTGAGGTAACCGGCATCGGTCGGTCAGCCTGAGGGCACCAGAAACCCGGGAAGGAAATGTTCGATGACCGGATCGCCCACCCCGCTCGACGTGGTCTCCAAGTACTTCGATGCCCTGACTGCCAAGGACTTCGCCGCGGTCGCCGGCCTGTTCGCCGACGACATCGTCTGGCACCAGCCCGGCCGCAACCGGTTCTCCGGCACCCACCGTGGCAGCCGTGTGGTCGGCGACATGATCGGCGGAATGATGACCGTCAGCGAAGGCACCTTCGAACTGGCGCCGATCGGCACCCCCATGGCCAATGGTTCGCTCGTCGCGGTTCCCGTCCATTTCGAGGGGAAGCGCCACGGCGCCGCGATGTCGCAGGACGGCATCGACCTGCTGTCGATCGAGGGTGATCGGGTCAAGGAGGTGTGGCTGTTCTCCTCCGACCCGGAGTCCGAGGACGCGTTCTGGGGCACGGACTGAGCACGGTCCGGCTCGCTCGGGTGGGCGAGGCGGTCAACGGAGTTGCACGCGGAACCCGTCGAGGGTGGCGTACTGGCCGCTGCGCTTGACCACCCGGATGGTGTGCGGGGTGACGGGGTCCAGGCCGTCGGTGGTGTACAGCGTCTGCTGGACTTGCCTGCTGGTCGCCGAAGTGCTGATCACGCCCTGGGACACGTCGTCGACGAAGACCTCGATGTCGCCCTGGTCGGAGTTCTTCTCGCCGAGCACGCTCACGCCGGCGCCGGTGAACGTCATGGTGGCCGAGTCGCCGTTGTCGTGTGCGGCGTGCACTGTCTCGTGGAAGTCGCCGAGGCCGCGGAACCCCGGGGCGATCCACGAGCCGCGGTATTCGATGGACAGGTCGAAGTCGTCCAGGCGGCTGCGGTTCGCTCGCTGTTCGCGGGGCAGGCCGGCGGCCTTGATGATCGCTCGGGCCGCCGGCGGCCAGTCGCCGTTCTTGACCTCGGTGTTGCCGGTCAGGACGACGTTGGTGCCGTTGTTGTAGCTGCCCGCGGGTGCGTGGAAGTTGTCGTGCATGCGGATGTCGTGGATGGTGGGCGTCCACATGCCGGTCCACGAGCCGTTGGCGAAGTGGACGACGTTGCCGTGGGTGTCCCAGTTCGAGCTGCCTTCGTCCTGGTAGACCATGTTGTTGGTGTGGGTGCCGCCGCTCAGCACGTTGCCCCGGAACTCCGAGGTCAACGTGTCGTCGTGCCCGCCCTGACCGCCGTTGGTGTAGATGTGCCCGCCGTCGTGCAGCACGCCCATGACGTCGTAGACGTAGTTCTCGGCGATCTTGTTGGCACCGGCGTAGCTGGTGCCGCGCCGGCAGGAGCCGACCGGGAAGTTGCTCTGCTTCGCCTGGAGTTCGCAGCTCGCGGCCCAGCCCCAGCCCCAGCCCATCGAGATACCGGAGTACGGGGTGTGCGCGATCTCGTTGTTCGCGAGGGTGGCGCCGCGCGTGTAGCCGGCCCAGATGCCCACCGCGTCCTGGTAGTCCTGACCGACGTACTCGATGACATTCTGCGAAATGGTGTCGCCGCTGGTCATCCGGGCCGGATCGGTGACGTAGTAGTCGTCGACCTCACCGAGGGACACACCGCCACCGGACGTGTCGTGGATCCGGCTCCGGGTGATCGTCGACTCGCGGGTGCCGTCGGCCAGGTCGATGCCGGTGCCTCCGGTGTGGGCGATCTCGACGTCGGTGAAGACGATGCCGCGCCCGCGATGCACCTGCACCGCCGCGGGGATGCGGACGGAGCGGCGCGTGGCGGCGTCCCACAGCACGCCGGCCTGGTTGTCGAGGTAGCCGACGGTGGATGGCAGGTTCCAGGTCGTGTGCGCGAAGGTGACCCCGCGGAAGGTGATGTCGTGCACCGGGGCGATCCGGTCGGGGATCACCGTGAACCCGTCCACCACCAGGTAGCCGCCGCCGGCCTTGACCAGCTTGACGGTGTGCCTGCCAGTGGACAACCCGGTCACCGACACCACCGGCTGCTGCGCCAGCCGGACCGGTCCGTTCGCCGACACGGTCTTGACCTTGGTGCCGTCGACGTACACGTCGATGGCACCGCCGTCGGTGTTGACCTCGGTGAGCACGTCCACGCCCGTACCGGTGAAGGTGAAAGTCATCGAGTCACCGTTGACCGTGGTGTAGTGCACGTCGTTGTCGAAGTCGCCGTACGGGCGGCCGCCGGCGGTTCGCCACGACGGCGAGTACGTCGCGCGGGGGTCCGTGTCGTTGACGGGCGCCAGGTGCCCCGGCGTTCCGCTGAGGTCGACGACCTTGTCCAGGACCGGCAGGTCCACCTGAGCGGTGGCGAGGTTTTCGCCGGGTCGCGGCTTGTAGTACAGGTAGTTCGCGGTGGTGTCGAGGTAGAACTCACCGGGCTCGGTGAGCAGCTGGTACGCGTTTTCCACCCAGCTGACGCCCTCGAGCTTCGGAAGCCCGGCGCCGTTGAACGGGAAGCCCAGGTTCGGCACCGAGCTGTTGTTGTTCGCGAAGCAGTCCGGTGCCACGTTGAGGCTGGAGCCACCGCCTGCGGCTTCGGTGATGCCGGCCAGCGGGCACCGCATGTGCTTCCAGTCGCGGTTGTAGACCACCTCGACCGCGGAGGCGTTGGTGAAGGATCGATACGACTTGTCCCCGGTGCTGAAACCGGAGTCCTTGAGGGTGAACCCGCCGGGGTCGAGCGGCCCGCGGGCGCGCTGGGCCCGCTGTCCGTTGACGAACAGCTGGCGGCTTTTCGTGCCGGGCGGCGCGACGGCCCGGTAAATGGTGCGAGAGCTGTCGTAAAGGCTGAAGCCACGCACCTGGCGGGCGCCGCTGAACACGGGCCGCTCGGTCCGGTAGGCCGAGTACACGACCCGGTGGCCGTGGGCACCCGAGTCCTCCGGACCGAGCGTGAACGGCTCCGCCAGCCGGTAGGTGCCACCGCGCAGACGCACGGTGATGTCGGTGGTCATCGAGCCGGCCAGGCCGCGCACCTTGTTCCGGACACCGGCCAGACTGCACGGCGCCGCCTGCGTGCACGCCTGCCCGGAACCAGCCGGGGCCGCATACAGCTCCGTCGCCGGAGCCGCGGCGGCCGGCAAGGGCAGGCCGAGCCCCACGGCGACCGTCACGACGGCGACCATCAGACGCCTTACCTGTGGCCATGAACGCGTGCGCATCAGTACTCCTCAAAGGTGTAGGGGTCGATCACGTCGCACTTCACCACCCGAGCGGTGACCTGCGCACTGCTCGCGACGGACTGGGCACGTCGCCGAAGGTCGACAGGGTCGTCACCGGGCCGACCGGCGCGATCGACACCGTCCTCGTCGTCCGGAACAGCTGCTTCTGGCTGACGTAGCCGATGTCGACGGTGACCTTCGCGGGGTCCGGCGAGGAGAAGGCCGCCGGAGCGGTGACGGTCCACGGCACGGTCGTCGACACGCCCGCTTCGAGACTGCGAGCCGGCTTTCGGGGACCGGTGACCTGCCACCCTTCCGGCGCACTCACCGTTACCCGCAACGACTTCAGCGGAGCGGTCGTGTCCAGGTTCGTCAGCGCGACCTTCACGGTGGTGGCCCCACCGGCCGCCGTCGATGTGCGCTCCGGGGTGACGTCGACGCCCAGCGGGGGCCGGAAGCTGTCCGCGCCGGACCGCTGCGCACGCGGGATGCCCGCGTGGTGGATGATCGCCGCCGCGGCGACGGGGGGCTCGTCGCCCATCGCGATCGTGTTCGTGACGCGGCTGTTGGGGGCGCGGTTCAGATCGTCGAACGCCACGTTCGCGCTGGCGTAGGTCGAGTCGGCCGTCAGGTCCCCGGTGGTGTAGCCGGCGGCGGCGTTCGCGTTGGCGTGCAACGCTTGCCGGGTCCGGAGGAACACGTTGTCCGTGGCCGTCCAGTACCGGGAGCCTTCGTCGAAGTAGAACCCGAACGAGTAAGCCGACTTCGGCGCCAGGCTGTCCCGGCAGAAGTTGCCGTCGAGCACCGAACCCGGCATGGATCCGAGGGTGTACACGCACGCGCCGTCGTTCATCTCGGTGATGACGTCGTGGAGGTAGTTCGCCTCGATCCGCGCGTTGCGGGCCGTCGTCGGGGTGGTGTACGCGGGCGTCCCGAAGTCGTAGGTTCCGCGCGCGCGGTAGTTCGGGCTGCCGCCCTGGTCCCACATGCCCCAGCCGTAGCCGACGGCGATGCCGCTGTAGGGCATGTTGAACACTTCGTTGTGCGCGATGGTGATCCCGTCGACGTAGGTGGAGAAGATCCCCGCCATGTCCCGGTGGACGATTCCGTTGTCGTGCACGGAGTTGTTCGTGACGACGATGTTCTTGACCGTCATCGCCGGATCGGCCGGGTGGTGGGCGTCCTCGCGGATCCCGCCGACGACGACGCCGCCCGCCGCGTTCTGCGCGAAGGTGTTCCCGGTGACCTTGATGTCCTGCGCGGCCAGGCCGACGCCGGACGCGTGCGCGTTGGCGTCGTTGCCGATGCCGAGTGCCTGCGAGCCGAGGTTGGTGAAGGTGTTGCCGGTGAAGGCCACGTTGGTGGCCGCGGACACCTGCACGGCACCCGGCATCATGCTCCAGTTCGGGCGCGCCGCTTCGAAGCCGGGACATCCGGCGGCGCAGGAGGTGAACGCGTCGGCGGGCCGCGTCGGCTGGACGTCGGCGAGGTAGCCGCCGGTCTGCTGGCTGGCGAATCCGGTACTGCGGCCGGGCCCGAGCCACGACGTCCCGGTGAAGGTGAGGCCGGTGAAGTTCAGGTTCCGCACCGGTTTGGCGAGCGTGCCCGAGACCTGCACCAGCGATTCGACGCGAGGAAGCTCGACGTCGGCCTTCGCCATCGACTGCCCGGCCGCCGGCTTGTAGTACAGGACGCCCGCGACCGTGTCGAGGAACCACTGCCGCTCGGCGGAAAGGAACTCACGGGCGTTCTGCAACGTGAAGATCGGGCCGCCGAACGGGCTTTGCAAGGTGTCGTAGCCGTAGGTGTTGTTGTTCCACGCCGGCTGCTGCATCGTCACGGTCGACCCGCTCACGGACTCGACCGGCGCGAAGCGGTCGGTGAACGACAGCACCGCCTCCAGCTCCACGCGTTTCGGCGTCTTCACCTTCTGCAGCGTCGACGCGAGAGCCGCGTCCTTGACGGTGAACCCGGTCGCGGTGATGGCGATCTTGTCGCGCGGCACGGCGATCCGGGCCCGCGGGGCGATCACGCCGTCGACGTAGAGCTGGCGGCTGTCGAAGCCCGTACCGACCTTCGCGGCATAGACGTTGTTCGCCGGATCGCTCAGCGCCCACGCGGAGACCTTCTTGGCGCCGGTGAACACCGGGCGGGCACCGGGAGCCGCCTGCCAGGTGACCGTGCGGGCCGCTCCCCCGTCTCGGTCGTCGAACTTGAGCGGGGCGTCCAGCCGGTACGTGCCGTCCCCGACGAGGACCGTGACATCAGTGCCCGCGGCGCCCTCTCGCACCTTCCGCTGAGCGGCGAGCACCGTGCACGGCGCCGGCCGGGTGCACGCGGTGCCGGGTGCGTTCGGCGTGACGTAGAGCGTCGTGCTCGCGGCCGCGGACGCGAGCGGAACGAAGCCCGTCCCCGCGGCCAGTGCCGCGAGCACGACGACCGTGGCGCCGCGGCGTCTCCGCCCGGCACCTCCGGAACTCGGGTCGGATGGGTTCACCGTTGAACTCCGTTCCAGTGGGGAGATCACCAACACTGGGCGGAATAATGCTGAGTCATTTCACGAGTGGTCAAGTATCGATTGGGTCACAGGAGAGTCCGGCGACGGCGATTTCACTGCTCACAGCGGGTGTCGGTGCAGTGAAAAGATCAACCTCGAGCAAGGTCTACGCGACATAAATACTACTCATCGACGTGAGTGTTACAGTACCTTGCGTACCAGCGTCTTCGGCGCCCAGGCGCCGGCGAAGGGGGACCATGCCCACCGACGGTGGCGCCTACCGGCCGGGCTACGAACTCGCCGCCGAACGCATCCTGGAGCTGATCGACCGCCTGAACCTGCGTCCGGGCGACCGGCTGCCCACGGAGATCGACCTCGCCCATCAGCTCGACCTCAGCCGCTCGGTGGTGCGCGAAGCGGTCAAGGTCCTCTCCGCGCTCGGGCGGGTGAGGGCGCACAAAGGGCGCGGCCTCTACGTGGCCGACGGCACGAGCATGCTCGGCGGTGCCCGGCAACCCACCTTCTTCCTGCCGACGAACCTCGAACACGTCGACCGGCTCTTCGAATTCCGCAAGCTGATCGACGTCGAAGCCGGCAGGCTCGCCGCCACGCGCGCGACCCCGCTCCAGCTCAACGACATGCGCGAAGCCGTCGCCGGCTGCGTCAGCGCTTTCGAGACCGGCGACTTCGAAGCCTTCCGCCAGGCCGACGACCGGTTCCACGAGTCGGTGGCCGCCGCGGCCCAGAACCCGTTCCTGAGCGAAGCGGTCATCCAGTGCCGCCACGCCCAGCGGCAGACGGCCCGGCTCGGCCTGCCTCCCTTCCTCGCGGCCAACTACGGCCTGGCCAACCAGGAACACGCCGCGATCCTCGCCGCGATCCAGGCCGGGGACGTCGACCGCGCGGGCCAGGCCGCCCGCCACCACATCGATCGCACCGAAGCCGATTACCGGCAAGAAATCATGACGCGGCTGTCCCAGTCCGATCTGGGTCCCCCGGCGTCAGTGCAAAGCGCTGCCGATACGACGTCGGAGTCGTCGAGTACGCGCTGACGAAGTTCTGCCGGAACGTGACGACGCTGGCAAACCCGCACGCCGCGGCGACCCGGGCAATGGGCGTGTCCGTGGTCTCGAGCAGGTGCCGGGCCTCGTCGAGACGGCGAGCGAGGACCCACCGCGCGGGCGTGGCTCCGGTGACTTCGGCGAACCGGCGGGTGAAGTTGCGCCGGCTCATGCCGGCGTGGGCGGCGAGGTCCTCGACGGACAGCCGCCGGTCCAGGCGGCCGAGTGCCCAGTCGATCGTCGGCCCCAGGTGCGCGACACCCCCCGGCTCGGGCATGGGGCGCTCGACGTACTGCGCCTGGCCGCCCTCGCGGTGCGGCGCGACGACGAGGTGCCGGGCAACGGAAGCGGCGGCGGCCGAGCCCAGGTGAGTGCGGACGATGTGCAGGCAGGCGTCGATCGCGGAGGCGGTACCGGCGGAGGTGAGCACGTCCCCGTGGTCGAGGTACAGGGCCGCGGCATTGATCGTCACCTCGGGGCGCCGCTTCCCGAGCAGGTCGACCGCGGCCCAGTGGGTGACGACCGCCCGGCCGTCGAGCAACCCGGTGTCGACCACGGGAAAGGCCCCGAGACACAGCCCGGCGACACGGCTCCCGCGGGCGTGGGCCGCGCGGATCCGCGCTGTGAAGCCTTCCCCGGCCGGCGGGAGGTCGTCCGGCCAGGACGGCAGGACGACGAGGTCGGCTTGTTCGAGCACTTCCGGTCCGGCCACGTCGTCCACCCGCAACCCCTCCGCGGTCCGGATGCCGTGCCCGTCGTCGGTCCACACCGTCGGGGTCCAGCCGGGCGCCAGCCCCTGCCGGCCGACTTCGCCGAAGATCAGCAACGGAGCGGCGAGGTGGAACATCGTCACGCCGTCGAAAGCGTGAACGGCAACCCGCATTCTGTCCCAATCTCATCGAAAGATGTCATTCGCGCCACTCACGCTACCTGAGCTCGTCGGACGAAGGTGGTGCTGACACCCCGTCACCGCACCGAGGAGAGAACGAATGGCCGCGCCGCGCCGAGCACTGATCGTCGTCGATGTCCAGGGCGAGTACTTCGACGGGATGCTCCGGATCCAAGCCCCGCCACGGGAAGCGACGCTCGCCAACGTGGTGCGCGCGCTCGAGGTCGCCGAGCGCGAGAACCTGCCGGTCGTCATCGTGCAGCACCAGCTCCCCGAGGGCGCGCCCGTCTTCGGCAAGGGAAGCCCGGGCTGGTCCCTGCACCCGGAGATCGAGCGGCGGGTAAAGCCGGCCTGGAAGCGCGTCGTCAAGGAGAAGAGCAGTGTCTTCGCCGGCACCGACGTCGCGGCGTGGCTGGCCGGCCACGACGTCGACACCGTGACCATCGTCGGCTACATGACGAACAACTGCGACATCGCAACGGCCGTCGGGGCCGAGGAACTGGGACTGGCCGCCGAGGTGCTGTCCGACGCGTCGGGCGCCATCCACCTCGCCAACGAAGCAGGAAAGGTGCCGGCCGCGAAGCTCCACGAAGTCCTGATGGTGCTCCTGCAGTCGAACTTCGCCGCGGTCGCGACCACCGAAGCGTGGGCCGCCGCGGTGGGTGCGGGCGAGCCGCTCCCCAAGAGCGATCTCGGCACCTCTGCGGCGCAAGGACGAGCAGCATTCGCCGGCTAGCCGTGTGAGGCCATGACGTTGGTGACGTCGGCGTGGAGCCCGCGCCTCATTTCTTCTTCCGCCGTGGCTGCATCGGCGGCAGGCCGAACGCCGCCCGCAGCGCCGGCTTCTGCATCGGCCGCAGTGCGGCCTGCATCAGCACGCCCCACAGGATCAGCCCGACCGGGCTGCCCGAGGATGCGGCCAGACGACATCGCCGGGGTCGGCCACACCCGCGGCGAGGTACCAGACGAATCCGGCGAGCGCCAGGTAAAGCACGGCCTGGGCAGCGATCGCCGAACGCATCGTCCTGATCCCACGTCGCACCTGCCGTTCCGCATCCGCATCGGACCCGGGCAGCGGCTGACTGGCGACCGGCTCGATCATGGCGGAACACGCCTCTCTGTGGGAACCACGGCAGCAACCCGTCCAGAAGACCACGGGTGCTGCGGGACCGGTCCCACAGCCAACTGAGACGTCGACATAGCCACCTGGACGGACCGCGAATAGACCGGAGCGATCAGTCACAGGTCCCACCAGCCCGGCGCACCCGTGCCACAGCGACACCCGGTCATGCCGGTGAGCGAGAGCGAGCGGGACCGCTACCCGACCGTCGCAGTCAGGCCTTCGCCCCCGCGGCCGTCTGCGGCAAGCGCCTCGATTTCCGCCGCCACTCCGGCCAGACGCCACCCGCCGGTCGCGGCGACCGAAACACCACCACGCCCATGCCGGCCACCGTCAGGGCCAGGTCCGAGCGAGCCGCTGAAACGTCTCCGGATCGCTGTGCACCGGCACCACGCAGAGCAGGTGGCCACCGGGCGCGCGCAGTGTGTGACACTCCAGCCAGCTCGAGACCAGCTTCGCGCCCAGAGCTGTCAGACGGGCTACTTCCGCCGACACGTCATCAGTCTCGATATCGACGTGATAGCGGGCCTCGTCGTCGACCGCCTGGATGTCGACGATCAACCCGGGGATGGCACCGTCCAGAGCAGTGAACTGTTCCTCGCCCACCACAGACCGTGCCGGAACCCCCAGCGCGGCAGACCAGAAACCCGCTGCCGAACCGGCCTCCGCGACAGGCGTGTCAATGAAGATCCCGAACAGCCGACTGCGATGCACGGCATGAGGCTATCCGACACGGGAGGCAGCCCGCTCCAAGGCCGGCTGGGGCCGCACCGCTGAACACCCGGGCGCCGATCGCCCTGCAGAGGCAGCGACCTTCGATGTCATGAGCCGCGTGAGAGCATCCACGGCACAAGCGAGAAGACGCCACCCGGCAAAGGCGATGACGGCGGCGACGCGTCAGGTGGTACGGCGCCCGACCGTGAGGGCCCGCTCGGCCGGGTTGAGCGCGGCGACGGCGGCGTCGACGGTCGCGACGGTGCCGATGACGTGGCGCCGAACTCCCGGGGCTGCCGTTGGCCGGCCGGGCCGCGCGTGAACATCTGCCGAAAGACAGACGCGCGACGAGCCGACCGTCGAGCAGCCTGGCGGGCATGAAGAAGATTCGCAACGTTGTGGCCGGCGGAGTGTGCCTTCTCACCGTCGTCAACGGAGTGACGGGCACATCTGCCGCTGCCACGCCGGAACCCGGTCTGTCCTGGCAGGACTGCGGGGACGGCCTGCAGTGCGGCTCGCTGGCCGTGCCGTCGGACTGGGCACAGCCGGACCAGGCCCCGATCGCACTCGGTCTGGCGAAGCTGCCCGCCACGAATTCGGTCGGCAAACGTGGCGTTCTGGTGATGGACCTCGGTGGTCCGCAGGCGCAGATCTCCGCGTTCCGTCAACCGGCCTTCCAGGAACGGTTCGCGGAGCTGAGGCAGTGGTTCGACCTCGTCATCTTCGATCCTCGGGGGTTCGAGGCGAGCAGCGGCATCTCCTGTCCGCTTCCGGCGCCGACCGAGGCGGACTACGTGTTTCCGGACCAGGCCGCCTTCGACGTGTACGCCGAGCAGAACGCCCGCTTCGGTCGGGAGTGCGCCAGTACGCCGCTGGCCGGCAAGCTCGATTCCTGGCAGGTTGCGCACGATCTGGACGCCATCCGCAAAGGGCTCGGCGAGCGGAAGCTCAACTATTTCGGCAACTCCTACGGCACCGTGTACGCACAGGCCTACGCCGGCCTGTTCCCCGATCGCGTCGGTCGGATGTACCTGGACAGCGTCATGGACCACACCAACCGCTCGCTGCGGAACTGGCTCGGCCAGCGCGCTCGTGCGAACGAGCGCAGCCTGCACCGGTTCGCCGACTGGTGTGCGGGGCAGTCGAGCTGCGCACTGTACGGCCGCGATGTGCTGACCGTCTGGGACGAGCTCGTCGAGCGGGCCGAACAGCAGCCGATCCCCGGCGGCGGTACCACGGTCAGTGCGGAGCAGATCGTCGCACGTGCCGATGTCAGTGCCGAACGGCGGTGGCCGGCGTTCGCCACCGCGCTTGCCGAGGCACACGCGGGTGACGCGACGAAACTCGCCACCAAGCCGGCATTTCCCCCCGATCCCAGCGTGATGCGGATCGCGGTCTGTGCCGACTTCCCTTACCCCGGCGACTACCAGGCGGTCCGAGCGGTGGAAACGTCCCTGCGTTCGGTGGCACCACGGCTGGGTTGGCGGCAGGCGTGGATCTGGGCCATGAACTGTGCGCGGCTGCCGGGCAACGGCACGTTCCCGCCACAACGTCACGACTTCGGCCGGCTTCCGCCGGTCCTGGTCGTCGGTGGTGAGCACGACGACAACACTCCGCCCGAATGGGGACGGCACCTCGCCGCCCAGCTTCCCGGCGCACGGTACCTCGCGGCGGACGGCGACCACGCGGTCTATGTGGACGGCAACGCCTGCGCCCGTGCTCACGTCCACCGCTACCTGACCACCGGTCAGCTGCCGCCGAAGAACGCGGTCTGTGCCTAGGGTTGCCGTTGTGAAGATCATGCTGCTCGCGGTGGGGACCGCAGGATTGCTGGTCGGGTTCACCTTGTGGGAGAACCCGGGAGCTGACTTGCCAATGCTCGTCGCGATCAGTCTCGCCGTCTGCCTGCCGCTGTTGCTGTGCAGGAGGCTGCCTGTGACCGCGGCGGTACTGGCGTCGGGGGTCTCGTTGCTCGGCAGCGTGATCCCCGGCTGGCCGGGCCGGTTGGTGGCCATGGCGGCGTTGTGCTGCGCCGCCTACTACCGGCCGCTGCGTCTGTCATCGGTCGTGGCAGTATCCCTGGTCTGGGTGATCGGCTACGGGATCCTGTCCAGCAAGATGGGCCCGGCCGCCGACCTGATCGTTCTGGGCGTTGCGCTGCCGGTGGTCGGCTACGCGCTGCGGCTGCAGCGTGACCGGGCCGGGCAGACGATCCGGCTGCGTCTCGCCGAGGCGGACCGCGTGGCAGCCGAGGACCGCGCGCGTCTGGCCAGAGACGTGCACGACAGCGTCGGTCACCACCTGACCGCGATCCGGCTGCAGGCCATGGCTGCCCGCCGGGCTCTGGGCGGCACACCCGCGCTCGCCGACCGTGTGCTCGGCACCATCAACGACCTCTCCTCGTCCGCACTGAGCGAGGTGCGTGCGCTGCTGACCACGTTGCACGCAGCCCCTGGGCTTGCGGAGGTCGAGGACCTGGTCCACCGGCTGTCCGGTCCGAACCGCCGGATCACGGTGCACGGTACGGCAGCCCCGCTACCGCTAGCCGTCGACCACGCTGCTTACCGCGTCGTGCAGGAAGCTCTGACCAACGCGGTGCGGCACTCCGACGCCACCGAAATCGACGTGTGCCTGCAACACGACCGGCACGGCATGGAGGTCACGGTCACCGACAATGGCACCGGCAGCGCTGAAGTCGTTGAGGGACAAGGCATTCGCGGCATGCGTGAGCGGGTGCACGTGCTCGGCGGCACCCTGTCGATCGGCCCCCGGCCCCCGCGGGGTTGGTCAGTGCGGGCGAGGATCCCAGCATGATCCGCGTACTGATCGCCGACGACCAGGCACCCGTGCGCGAGGCGTTGCGGCTGGTGTTCGACGGCGAGCCGGACATCGAGGTGGTCGACGAGGCGGCCAACGGCGCCGAGGCCGTGCGAAAGGCGCTGTGGCGGCAACCGGACGTCGTGGTCATGGATCTACGTATGCCGCACCTGGACGGGATCGCAGCCATCCGCCAGCTCACCGAGACCGAGCCGGCACCACGCGTGCTCGCACTGACGACCTTCGACCTCGACGACTACCTGTTCGGTGCGTTGCAGGCGGGAGCCGCTGGTTTCCTGCTCAAGGACAGCGAACCCGAGCTGCTGCTGGACGCAGTGCGCGCGCTGCACACCGGTCAAGGGTTGATCGACCCCCAGGTGACCGGGCGGCTGATCAACCGGTTCGCCGCGCTCTCACCACGGGCGCCAACGCATGAACTGGATCTACTCACCCCACGCGAGCACGAGGTACTGCGGCACATCGCCCGAGGGCTGAGCAACGCCGAGATCGCCGACACGCTGGTGATCGGACCCGGCACGGTGAAGACCCACGTCGCCAGGGTGCTCGGCAAACTGGGGCTGCGCACCCGGGTCCACGCGGTGATCTACGCCTATGAGCACGGTCTGGCAGGCGACGCTGAGCGGCCCTGATGGGCCGGCCGGCACGACCGCGGCCGCCCACACCTGCTCGCGATGCGCGATCCGGACCGCCCGGCCGAGGACCACCGGCCCCGGCCAACGGCGTCACCGGCACAGCGACGGCAGCCGGGCAGGCCGCCGCTTGGACGAGGCGTCAAGATTGACACCAAATCGCCCCTACTCCCGGGTAGCAAAAAAGCCCAGGTCTATGACCTGGGCTTTGCTCCCCCGCTTGGACTCGAACCAAGAACCCTCCGGTTAACAGCCGAATGCTCTGCCAGTTGAGCTACAGGGGATTGTCGCTCACTTCCGGTGCCGGTCTCCGACCGACAAGAAGAACTTTAGCCCATGCCCCCCAAGGCCTTCACACCACCCCCCCACTTAGCGCAACCATCCCCGCGGGCCCGGTTTTCCTGGACAATGGACAGTCGGACGACCTAACGACGGAAGGCGTGGACGCGGATGAAGAAGTTCCTGCTGGGGGCAGGCCTGGGGTACGTACTGGGCGCCAAGGCAGGCCGGGGGCGGTACGAGCAGCTCGTGCGCACCTACCGCCGGGTCGTCGACCACCCCATGGTCCAGGGCGCCGCCGGCGTGGCGCGGGCCAAGATCGGAGAGAAGCTCAAGCGCTGACCTGGGCCACGAAGAAGACCCGGCGGAACTCGAACCACGTGGTCCCGTCGGGCCGGGCCGGGTAGGCCTCGGCCAGCAGCGGGGCCAGCTCCGCACGGAACCGCGCCCACCCGGCGTCGGGCAGGGCCGCGCGGATCGGGCGCAACGCCGTCCCGGTGATCCACTCCAGCACCGGGGACGGCCCGCTCAGCGGCTGCACGTACGTCGTCTCCCAAGCGTCGACGGCGCAGCCCGCGTCGGCCAGGAGGTCGGCGTACTCCAGCGGGGCCGACACCGCGTCGTCCTCGCGCAACACCACGTCGGCCAGGGTGGACGCCCACGCCGGGGACGCCGCCAGTTCCCGCGTCAGCACGTGCGAAGGCGCCTTGAAGTTCCCCGGGACCTGCACCGCCAGACAGGCGCCCGCGGGCAGCGAAGCAGCCCAGCGGCGGAGCAAACCGGAGTGGTCCGGCACCCACTGCAGGACCGCGTTCGACACCACGACGTCGGTGTCCGGCGCCGGTGCCCAGTCGCGGACGTCGAGCAACGTCGCGTCGAGGCCGCGAGCGCGGGCCGCCGTCACCATTTCGGGTGAACTGTCGCCGCACTCCAGTGCGGCCGCGGGCCAGCGGTCGCGGAGGGAAACGGTGAGGTTGCCCGGGCCGCAGCCGAGGTCGACGACGCGCCGCGGTGCCGAAGCCCCGATGCGCGCGATCAGGTCGTAGAACGGCCGGGCCCGGAGGTCGGCGTAGTCGAGGTACTTGGCCGGATCCCACACGACAGCCTCCCACGTAACCAGTACGCCTGTACTGAGTACGAGCGTACTGCTACTCCGCCGGATTGACCAGCTTCGCGGCGACCTGCTCGGCGATGGCCTCGACCAGCGCGACGTCGGTGCCGGGGTCCGGCCGGACCTGCAGCACGGTGCCGTCGCGGCCGGGCACCTTGCGCTGGACGAACCACGCTCCCCCGGTGCCGATGTCCTGCCGGTGCCGCGAGCGGATCGAGCCCTCGACGCGCTGGTAGGCCTCGCGCGGCACCTTGCCCGGCGACGGCAGCCGGAAGCGCACCGGCGGCAGGTCGGCCAGCACGACCGCCGAACCCGCCGTGCCCACCTCGGACGACTCCGTCAGGGTGAAGACCCCGTCCGCCCACGCCGCCTTGCCGATGAGGTGCCAGCCGACGCGACGCGCGCCGTCCGCAGAAGGGATCCACAGGCCGAGCGCCGTCACGACCAGGTGCCCGCCGCCCTCGACCGGGGCGCTGTCCACGGCGTCCTCGCCCGGTTCCAAGACCCCGGCGAACCCGGCGGGTGTGCGGTCGCCCAGCAACCGCCGCAGCAAACTCATCTCAGCTCCACGCGCCGGCGGCGGCCTGCTCGCCCAGCGACTTCTTGTACTGCTCCAGCGCCACGAGGTCGCCGAACAGCGCGCGGTAGTCGTCCGGCGCTTCGACCGGCGACAGCCGCTGCAGCTTCCCCTTGATCTCCGCGATCTGCCGCCCGACGAGCCCCTCCTGCAGCCGCGCGAGGATCGACGAGATGTACCGGGAGTCGACCTCGTCCTTGGCCTGCAACGGTTCCACGGCCAGCTCGGACAGCACCCGCCGGACCGTCCCTTGCGGACAGTGCGGGGCGGCCGCGTCCAGCAGCGCCGGCCCGGTCAGCCCCGATCCCGCGCCGCCCGCCTTGAGCACGGCTTCGTGCACCGCGACGTACACCGGGTGCGTGAACGCCTCCAGCGGCAGGGCGTCGTACTCCGGCCCGGCGATCGCGGGCTGCTGCAACGCGGCTTTCAGCGCCTCGCGCTGCACGGCGAACCGCGGGTCCTTCGGGGCCGGACGGGCGACGTCGGCCTCCGGGGCCTTCACCTCGGGAGCGCCGACGCGCGCGGGCTGGCGCAGGGGCGCCCCGCCGCGCTTGTCCGTCGCACCCGCGGACCCGCGGACCCGGTTGACGACCTGGGCGACGTCCTGCCAGCCAACCCACCAGGCGAGCTTCGACGCGTAGCCGTCCCGCGCCGCGCGGTCCTTGATCGACGCCACCATCGGCACGGTCTTCTGCAGGGCCGCGACCTGGCCGTCGACCGAGTCGAGGTCGTAGTTCTTCAGCGTGCTGCGGATGACGAACTCGAACAGCGGCGTCCGCCGCGCGACCAGGTCCTTCACCGCGCTGTCGCCCTTGGCCAGCCGCAGCTCGCAGGGGTCCATGCCGTCCGGCGCCACCGCGATGTACGTCTGGCCGGCGAACGTCTGGTCGCCTTCGAACGCCTTCAGCGCCGCCTTTTGGCCCGCTTCGTCGCCGTCGAACGTGAAGATGACTTCGCCGCGGAAGGCGTCGTCGTCCATCATCAGCCGGCGAAGCACCTTCATGTGGTCTTCGCCGAACGCCGTGCCCGACGACGCCACCGCCGTCGGCACGCCCGCCGCGTGCATCGCCATCACGTCGGTGTAGCCCTCGACCACGACCACCTGGTGCCGCTTCGCGATCTCGCGCTTGGCCAGGTCGAGGCCGAACATGACCTGGGACTTCTTGTAGATCGGCGACTCGGCGGTGTTGAGGTACTTCGCCGAGATCCGGTCGTCGTCGAACAGCCGCCGCGCGCCGAAGCCGACCACCTCGTTGCCGACGTCGCGGATCGGCCAGACCAGCCGCCGGTGGAACCGGTCCATCGGGCCGCGCTGGCCCTCCTTGGACAGCCCCGCCGTGAGCAGTTCCTTGACCTCGAACCCGCGCATGAGCAGGTGCTTGGTCAGCTTGTCCCAGCCACCGGGTGCGTACCCGCAGCCGAACGTCTTCGCCATGGCGGCGTCGAACCCGCGCTCGGACAGGAAGTCCCGCGCCGGGCGCGCTTCGTCGGTGACCAGCTGCTCGGCGTAGAACTCCTGGGCCGCGCGGTGCGCCTCGATCAGCCGGCTGCGGCTGCCGCGGTCGCGCTGGATCGTCGCGCCGCCGCCTTCGTAGGTGAGCCGGATGCCGACCCGGTCGGCCAGCCGCTCGACGGCCTCCACGAACGTGATCAGGTCGATCTTCTGGACGAACTTGATCACGTCGCCGCCCTCGCCACAGCCGAAGCAGTGGAAGGTCCCGTGCGCCGGGCGGACGTTGAACGACGGGGTCTTCTCGTTGTGGAACGGGCAGAGCCCCTTCAGGCTGCCCCCACCGGCGCGGCGCAGTGCCACGTACTCCCCGACGACCTCGTCGATCCGGTTCCGCTCGCGCACCTCCGCGATGTCGCTCTCCCGAATCCGTCCTGCCACGTCGCCCACTCTAGTCTCGCCTCTTGCGGCACACTCGGGGCATGGCCTCGACGACCACCACCCAGGACACGCTCGCCACCCAGTTCGCCGAGCACCGCGGCCACCTGATCGGGGTGGCCTACCGGCTGACCGGCACCCGCGCCGACGCCGAGGACGCGGTCCAGGAGTCCTGGTTCCGGCTGGCCGGGCTGGACGACGCCGGCCGGGCGGGGATCCGCGACCTGCGGGCCTGGCTGACCACGGTCGTCGGCCGGATCTGCCTCGACCGGCTCAAGTCGGCCGCCGCGCAGCGGGAGCGCTACGTCGGCAACTGGCTGCCCGAGCCCGTCGTCACCCCGTTCGGGCGGCCGGTCAGCGAGGACCCGCTCGACGTCGCGGTCCGTGACGACGGGCTGCGGATGGCCGCGCTGGTCGTCCTCGACAAGCTGACGCCGGAGCAGCGCGTCGCGTTCGTCCTGCACGACGCCTTCTCGGTGCCGTTCACGGAGATCGCGGACGCGCTCGGCGTCTCGGTCGCCGCCGCGCGGCAGTACGCGTCCCGCGGCCGCAAGGCCCTCGCCGACGCCGACCCGGCACCGCGCGTCCCGCTGGACGACCAGGCGAAGATCCTCGAAATGTTCGTCACCGCGCTGCAGGCCGGGGACGTCCGGGCGATGACCGAGCTGCTCGCCCCGGACGTCGTGCTCATCGGCGACTCGAACGGCAAGGGCCGGACCACGCGCCAGCTCATCGTCGGCCCGGACAAGATCGCCCGGTTCTTCGTGGGCCTCATGAGCAAGTACCCGCCCGGCGTGCTCACGAGCGGCACGCCGGTGCTCGTCAACGGCGACCTGGGGGTCTACCTCGCCCCGCAGCCGGGCAGCGACGGCTTCCTCGCCCTCGACGAGCACGTGCAGGCGATGACCGTCCGCGACGGGAAGATCGTGGCCATCTACGACGTCGTCAACCCGGACAAGCTGGCCCGGATCACGCGTCCTGGCGACGCGCCTTCGTGATCCCGGCGGCCAGGAGGACGGCGGCGAAGGCGCCGAAGTAGGCCAAGGCCCAGCCGGGGCTGAGCGGCGAATCGGACAGGACGGTGGCGTTGCCGCCGTCCCGGCCCGCGTTCGCCTCCCCGTTCCCGCTGAGGAACTTCGTGACGGCGTTCAGCGGCAGCCACCGGTGGATCGCCTGCCCGGCTTCCGGGATGAGCTGGACGACGTTCTCCGCCATGAGCGGGTAGACGACGAGCACGGCCACGGCGCCGGCCGTGTAGCGCACGAGCAGGCCCACGCCGACCCCGCAGACCGCGGCCAGCGCGAACACCGGTCCGGTGCCGGCGACGATCCGCCAGTCGGCGGCGCTGTCCAGGGCCAGGTCGGCGTCCGGGGCGAGCACCCTGGCCACCAGCCAGGCCGCGAACGCGGCGGCTTCGCCGAGCACGAAGGCGTACCCGGCGACGAGCGCGGCCTTGGCCAGCAGCACCGGCGACCGGCTCGGCACGGCCTGGAAGGTGCCGTGGATCGTGCCTGTGTGGTACTCGCTGGTCACGGCGAGCGCGGCCAGCACCAGCACGGCGACCAGGGCGAGCTGGTAGCCGAACTGGGTGCTCGCGACGGTGGGCGGCAGCCGGGATTCGGTGGCCGTGAGCGCGGTGAGCGCGGCCGGGAAGGCCAGCGCGACCAGGGCGAACACGCCGCACACCCAGGGCGTGGCGATGCTGAAGAGCTTGATCCGTTCACTGGCGACGAGGTGCATGCCGAGCACGATCCCGCGGCGGACCCCGGTGGCGCGTCCCACCGGGGTCGGGTTCCCGGCCTCCTACGGGAGCGGGACCCGGCACGCGTCACCGGAGGTGAACCCCTGGTCGACGATGCCGAGCGCGCTGTTCATCCGGGCGCGGGAGTTCTCCAGCGCGATCTGGTAGGTCAGCTCGAGGACGCCGTCGCGGCCGAACTCGCGCTCGAGCTCGGCGACCTGCTCGTCGGTCACCGTCACCCGGTCCCCGGACATCGCGTCGGCGTAGGCGAGCGCGAGCCGCTCCTGGTGGCTGAACGCGGGCGAGGTGGCGTAGTCGTCGATCTTCGTCAGCCGCTCGATGTCGAGGCCGCCGTGCTTCTGCAGCATGGTGCCGAAGTCGACGCACCACGAGCAGCCGATCCGCGTCGCGACCCGGTAGACGGCGAGCTCGCGCACGTTCACCGGGATCTTCTTCGCGGCCCGCTCGGCCAGCAGCTCGTGCACCACGGACGTCCGCAACAGCCCGGGGTGGTGCGCGGTGACGGCCATCGGCTCGGGCACCGCGCCGAAGCGGCGGCCGGCGAACCGGTAGAAGAGCTTGAGGAAGAGCCCGGCCTCGGACGTCTTCTTGGCGGGGATGCGCGGCATTTCGGTCTCCTTCGTCTCGGTGCTACGAGGGGGACGAGACGGCTTCCGAAGACGTGACACCGGGCGAGGTGAGCCACGCCACCAGCATCGTCACGGCGGCCGCGGCGAACACGACCGTGAGGCCAGGCGCGGCCAGCCCGCCGGTCGTGGCCAGCGCGAGCCAGCCGAACACCGCGGCCCCGGCCAGGCCGCCGGCCTGCCGGGCGAAGGTCAGCGACCCCAGCGTGACGCCCAGCAGCGCCCGGTCGGCCCGCGTCTGGCCGAGGACGGTGTAGGCGGACGTGCAGACGGCGAACGCCGCGCCGATCGCGAACAAGCCCGGGGCGAGGAGCCAGGGCGCGCCGTCGAACACGGCGGCGACGGCGATCGCGGCGAGCCCGGCCGTGCCGAGCAGGCAGCCGAACCGGCCCCACGCCGGCATGTCCGGGTGCCGCCGGGCCAGTGCGGCGAAGGACGTCGACAGGACGAGCTGTCCCGCGGTCATGGCGACGAGCAGCAGCCCGGTGCCCGCCGCGCCCGCCCCCGAAGCCGCGACCAGGGCGACGTAGGCGAAGGTGCCGTAGAGGGCGGCGCCCGCCAGGACGTTGACCACCACCGCGCGCTTGAGGACGGCGTCCGCGAACACCTTCGGCGAGATCAGCGGGCTCGGGGTGCGGCGTTGCCGCCGGACGAACAGCAAGCCCGTCACCACGGCGGTTCCGAGCAGCAGCGGCGTCCACAGTGGACTGCGAGCCAGCGCGTCGACGGTGCCCGGCGCGACGGCGGCGGCGCCCGCGACGGCCAGCAGGACGCTGCCCGGGACGTCGAACTTCTGCCTGTCCCCCGGCGGCTTCGCGGGCAGCCCGCGGAGCCCGAGGACCAGCGCGGGTACGCACAGGGGCAGGTTGACGAGGAAGATCCACCGCCAGCCGGGGCCGGCCGCGAGCAGCCCGCCCAGCGGCGGCCCGCCCAGGGTGGCGGCCGCGAAGACGGCCGTCTGCCAGCCCTGGCGGCGCAGCAGCTCGTCGCGGTCGAACAGCTCGCCGAGCGCGCTCATCGCCGTCACGATCAGGCCGCTGCCGCCCAGGCCCTGCAGCGCACGGGCGGCGATCAGCGAGCCGAGATCGGGTGCGGCGGCGCACCACGCGGAAGCGGTGGCGAACAGGAGGACCGACCCGGCGAAGGCGATCCGGCGGCCGTACAGGTCACCGAGCCTGCCGTGCAGCGGCGTCGCGACGGTCAGGGTCAGCAGGCCGGCGGCGGTGACCGCGACGAGCCCGGTGCGGGCGTGCAGATCGGCGCCGATCGACGGCAGGGCCGCGGTGAGGACCAGGCCGTCCAGCTGGGCCATGGCCATGCCGAGCAGGAGGCCGGCGTAGGCGAGGTTGCGAGATGCGTGCATAAAGCACACGTTATAACGTGCCTTATGCACACATCAAGCGAAGGCGGGCCGGCCCTGTTCCGCCTGGTCCGGCACTGGGCCCGCCAGTGGGCCCCGGACGTCGTCGAACGCTTCGACGCCGCCGCACCGCCGTCGTGGACGGTGCCGAACCTGTTCGTCATCCAGGCGATCGACGGCGCGTCCGGGGACGAAGTGACCGTCGCGGACGTGGCACGCCAGCTGGGCATCGACCGTTCGGTGGCCAGCCGGATGGTGAGCGAAGCGGCGCGAGAAGGCTTCGTCGAACGTTCGACGTCGGCCCGGGACGCGCGCCGCGCGGTGCTGACCCTCACCGAGACGGCGAAGGAATTCCTCGGCGCTTCGCGGGCCCACCAGCGCGAGGCGTTCGACGCGCTGGTGGGCCACTGGCCCCGGGAGGACCGCGAGCGGTTCGCCGGCTACCTGAGCCGGCTCGCGGACGAGATCCTCGGTTAGCCCAGGATCGCGTTCAGCGCTTCCCAGGCGTGCCAGGCCCGGGTGACGCCGAACTGGGCGTTGAACCGCAGTGCCGCACGCACGTCTTCGGGCGACGCGCCGCCCCGCAGCGCACGCCCGACGTGGGTGCGGAAGGTGTCGGCGAGGGTTTGGTAGTGGACGTCGACACTGAGGCTGACCAGGCCGCGCTCGCGTTCGCCGAGCGTGCCCGGCCCGTGTCCGGCGCGCATCCGCGACTGCAGGTCGAAGTAGCCGGTGAAGTGCGGGTCCAGCTCGGTCAGCCGGGCCCGCACCGGGTCCGGCAGCGGACTGGGGGCCGCGTCCGGCCCGGTCGACACCAGCTCCGGGGCCAGGGGCTCGGCGTCCGGACGCGCCAGGCCGAGCTCCGCCTCGAGCTCGGCGATCCGTTCGATGCCGGCAGCCGCGGCGTGGTAGCCGCAGTCGTACGAAACGAACCGCAGCAGCTCGCGGATGTCCGCAGTGGACACCCCGGCCGCCAGCCCGGTCCGCACGTGGGCCGTGAACGCCACGCCCAGGCTCGCCTGGCAGACGTCGGCCGTGACGCACAGGAAGGTCTTTTCGCGGTCGGTCAGTTCGGGGATCGACCGGACGTACCGCGCGGTGGCCCCGACCATCTGAGCGAACACCGGGTCGAGCGCGGCAAGCCGTTCGAGGTTCGACGGCGTTTCGGTGGTGGTCAAGCTCGGGCTCCCTCAGTTGAATGAACACTCGTAGCGCTACAGCTGTAGTGCAAATGACGCTACACCTGTAGCGCAATGGGTGTCCAGCTACACTGGGTGCCGATGGAAGAGACCAAACGCCGCCCGAACGCCCGCGGCAAGGGCGAGTTGCTGCGCGAAGAGATCGTCACGGCCGCCGTCCGGATGCTCGACGAGCTGGCCGACGACGAAGCGCTGTCCCTGCGGGCCGTCGCGCGCGAGGTGTCGATCGCGGCGACGTCGGTCTACCTGCACTTCCCGGACCGCGACGCCCTCGTGCTGGCCGCGATGCAGCGCTGCCACGAGGAACTCGTCGGCGTCGGCGACGAGGCCGCGGCGGCCGCCCCCGGCCCGGCCGCCGCGCTGCGCGCCCGCATCCTGGCGCAGGCGGCGTGGGCGCAGGCGCATTCCGGGCTCTACAAGGTGCTCCACGAGAGCAAGGTCCACCGGCGGCACGGGATGCCGTTCAAGGAGGTCATGGTCACCCGCACGACCGAGGCGGTCCAGCGGTGCATGGACGCGGGCGAGGCCCCGGCCGGCGACGCCGCGACGGTCGCCATCGACCTGCGGACCGCCGTCAACGGCATGCTGGCCCAGCGGATCAACGAGCCCGACCTGCCCTGGCCGCCCGCGGTCGAGCAGCTGGACCGGTTCCTGGCCAAGCTGGTGGGCCTGCGCCCCTGACCGGCCGGCTACTCCCCCGTGCGGCCGTCGATCGACTCGCGGAGCAGGTCGGCGTGGCCGTTGTGGCGGCAGTACTCCTCGACCATGTGGACCAGGATCCAGCGCAGGGTCGGCGTACTGCCGTCCCGGAGGGGGCGCCGGGCCCGCTGCGCCAGATCGCCGGCCGCCAGAGCTTCCGCCACCGCCGCCCGTGACCGCCCGACCGCGGCCGCCCACAGTTCGCGCAGCTGCTCCGGGGTGTCGTGCGCGGCGGATTCCCAGTCCCAGTCCGGCGTTGCCGCCCAGTCGATCGCGTCGAACGGCGCCGTCCGGTCCCGGCCGGACAGCACGTGGGAGAACCAGTGGTCCTCCACGTAGGCCAGGTGCTTGAGCAGCCCGCCGAGCGTCATCGTGGCCGGCGGGTGCGTCGCGCGCAGGCCCGCGGCGTCCAGTCCGGCGCACTTCCAGGCCAGCGTCTCCCGGTGGAAATCCAGGAAGCCGAGGAGCGTGGCGGCTTCGTCACCGTCGAAGGCCGGTTCGGTCCGGCCCTGTTCGTCCACAGAGGTCACGAGCGCCGACTCTACTCACGCCGTCAGCGGGCGGACGTCCCAGATCCACACCCCGCCGACGAACTCCGCGGGCTTCCGCAGCAGCAGTTCCACAGTGGACTTCAGCGCTTCCTGGTTCTGCCGCGGCCCGACCACGAGCACGTCCGCGTTCCAGGCCCGCAGGTCCGCCAGTGCCTGGGTGCGGTCGGCCTCGGTGACCTCCGCCGCCTGGCCGGTGCGCTCGACCTGCGCGAACAGGTCCGACGTCGGCCGCGGGACCGCGCCGTAGCGGCCGCGGCGGTCGTCCGGGGACGTGGGGCCGACGAAGTAGCCTTCCGGCATCGGGTAACCGAGGCCCGCGTCGACCTGCCAGTGCAGCGGCTCGGCCTCCCCGGTGCTCGGCAGCGGCACCGGCACCAGCGAACCGCCCGGGGCGATGTACTGGCGCCAGATCCCGTCGGCGAAGAACGGCGGCGAGAGGGGACGCTGGTGCGTCACCAGCTCCGTCGGCGCGATCGGCAGCAGCACCGCCACCACCGCGCCGATCCAGACCATCCGCAGCGGGAACGCGGGTTTGCCGTCGAGCGACGCCGGGAGCTGGGCCGCCGCCGTCCAGACGCGGTGCGTCGCGATCGCCAGCAGCGCGCCCACCACCGGGATGCAGCCCATCGCGAGGCGGGACTCGATCAGCGAGTCGAGCAGCGGCAGCTGGCCCAGCCACTTCCACGGGCCGGCGATGCCGGTCTCCTCGTGCGCCACCGTGATCTCGATGCCCAGCGAAAGCAGGGCCATCACGTACATCGTGATGGCCAGCGCGCGCGAAACGACGTCCCGCCACAGCCAGATCGTCAGCACCACCATGAGCACGATCAACGGCCAGCCGAAGAACGCGTTCTCCTCGGTGCGGTTCATCGAGACGTCCGCAGCCGCCTCGGGCGCGCCGGCGACCGACTGCGTCGCGAAGCGCGTGAAGGCCGCCGTGTCGTTGCCCACCGAGCCGTGCAGCAGCGAGTGGAAGCTCTGCGGGCCGAAGAACTGCCAGTACAGCGGGAATCCGGCGATCAGCAGGGCGACGACCACGCCGATCCCGATGCCCTTGCCCAGCGGCGCCAGCATGCCGCGGAGCTCCGCGCGGTGCGGGATCAGGTACGCGACCGCGAACACGAGGAAGGCGATGGCGAAGATGGCCAGTGGCTCTTCGCCCAGCAGGATCTGCCACGCGACGAGCAGCCCGAGCACGACGCCGTTGCGCACCGGGCGTTCGCCGTGCGCGATCTGGATCGTCTTGAGCGCGATGAACGGCAGCACGAACAGCACGACGAAGTTCGGGTGCGCGTTGCCGTGCGAGATCATCGGCGGCGCGAAACCGCAGAACGCGCCGCCGATCGCGGCCGCCGTCCGGTTCGGCACCAGGTGGCGGGAGAACACCCAGTACCAGCCGATCGCGGTGCCGGCGAGGCCGGCGGTGAGCACGATGGCCCAGGTGAGCGACGCGCCGAAGGTCAGCGTGAGCGGCGCCAGCGGGATGTTCAGGCCGAACATCGCCGCGTTCGCCGCCATGTTGACGCCGAGCGGGTAGTTCTGCAGGTCCGTGGTGAACGGGTTCTGGAAGTGCAGGACGGACTTCGCGACGACCGTCGAGTACCACTCCCACTGGCTCTGGTCGGCCCCGCCGTTCCAGAGGTAGCCGCGCTTGAGGTCGAACCACAGCCCGTTGTAGAGCAGGATCGTGAACAGCAGGAAGCCACCGGCGATCGCGGAGTCCTGCCACGCCCAGCGCTTCGGGCTTTCCGGGAGTTCGGGAGCGGGCGGCACCAGCTCGGGAACGGCTTCGGACTTCAAGCTCACGGTTCGACCACCCTGGCGAGGAAGTAGAGCGCCCCGGTGCCGGCGTGCCGGACCAGCAGCAGGAACGGCCGGTCCACCGTGACGGCGACCGGGGCGTCGATCATCATCGAGGTGAGGCGCATGATCAGCGCGGTGGCCGCGGCCCCCTCGAAGCCCTGTTCGTCGACGCGCAGCACGGCCTGGTGCAGCACCTCGGACACGGTCAGCCGCGGGTCCGGCGAGAGCCCGCTCAGATCGGCGTTGTCCGTGAACAGCGTGCGGACGCCGAGGCCGCGCAGCACGCCGGTGAGCGAGCTGGGCACGTCGAGCGAAACCTTGGGGAGCGCGAGTTCCACCGGCTTGAAGCGGATTTCGCCGAGCAGGCTCGTCAGCGATGCCTGGTCGAGCCGGGTTTCCGCCTCGGCGAGGTCGCCGTCGGGCAGCAGCACGACGGCCTGCAGGCCACCGGCCGCGGCCAGCTGCACCGCCTGCCAGCCGCCGGCGTGCGCGTAGCCGAGGTTCTCGCTGAGCCACATGGTCGGCACGGCACGGGTGCCGGAGGGTGCGTGGAACGGCGCGTCGCTGGTGTTGGCCTCGCGGAACGGCAGTTTCCAGGCGGCCTTCAGGTAGAGGGCGTTGACGAGCACGGCGGCGACGTCGGAGTCGATCGAGCCGGGCGGCAGCAGCTGCGGGATCAGCCCGCGCGTGGTCTGCCCGACGTCGTCGTTGATCAGCGCACGGGCGGCTTCGGGTTCCTTCTCGAAGGGCGCGCTCGCGACGGCGGCCCCGGGCCACCCGGCGAGTTCGGCCTTGAAGGAGTCCTCGAGCGGCAGCCGGTCGTCCGCCCACAGCGTGTTGGCGACGGCCAGCTCGGGCGGTTCCTTGCTCTGCGTCTCTTCGGCGAGCTGGGCGGCCTCCCGCAACAGGACGGTCTGCTCGTCCGGGTCGCCGAGCAGGGCGACCAGCTCGTCCCGGGTCACCCCCCGGGCGGCCCGCGCGGCAAGCGTCAGCGCACTGGCCACCGAATACGGCGAAAAGCAGGTGTTCCCGCCCCCGGCACCGAGGGCCGAGTGGACGGCGAGGGCGAACCGGAGGTGGCTGTCCGTGGCCATGCGGGCGAGACTACCGGAACGCCACCCCCTACCGGCCGCCCACGCGCAACTCCACCCGAGGATGACAAATCCGGCGAAATTTTCACCGCACCCGGCCGGGCACCGGAAACCGTCAGCGGTGCATGCGGGTTACGTGCCAGGAGTACCAGACGTGGGCCTGGGCGTCGGTGAGGGAGGCGACCTGGTCGACCACCACGCGGAGCAGGCCCGCGTCGTCCGCGGCCGCGTTCCAGGCCGGGGCGAACAGCGGGTCGAGGGACTCCGGGGCCCGGCGGGCGAGGGCGTGGACCAGCTCGGCCAGCAGTTCGCGCTGGCCCTCCTGCATCGCCAGCCGGCGGCGGTCGCTCATCACGTACCGCAGGGCCAGCGCCTTCAGCAGGGCCACCTCCGCCGCCACCTGCTCCGGGACGCACAGGTTCGCCCGGTACCGCCCCAGCGGCCCCTCGCCGAACTTCTCGCGCGTGCCGGTGACCGCCGCCGTCGTGAAGCGGCCGACCAGCTCGCTCGTCAGCCGCTTGAGCGCGACCTGGGCGCCCGGCGATCCGTCCGGCTCGGCCGACGCCAGAGCCGCCACCACCGGCAGCGCCAGCAGTTCCGCGGCCGCATCCTCCAAAGTGGACACCGACTGCGTGGAGAAGTGCTTGGCGGCGGCCTCGGCGACGGCCGCGCGCTCGTCCGGGTGGGCGAGCACGCGCAGCTTGATCCGGCCGGCCAGCACGCCGTCCTCGACGTCGTGCACCGAGTACGCGACGTCGTCGGCCCAGTCCATGATCTGCGCTTCCAGGCACCGCTGCTCCGACGGCGCCCCCGCCCGGAACCACTCGAACACCGGGACGTCGTCGCCGTAGACGCCGTACTTCACCTGCCCCGGACGGCGCGGCCACGGGTACTTCGTGGTCGCGTCCAGGCACGCACGGGTCAGGTTGAGCCCCACCGGGTCACCCTCGTCGGACAGCAGCTTCGGCTCCAGCCGGGTGAGGATGCGCAACGTCTGCGCGTTGCCCTCGAACCCGCCGCACCCCGCGGCCACCTCGTCGAGCGCGCGCTCGCCGTTGTGCCCGAACGGCGGGTGCCCGATGTCGTGCGCCAGCCCCGCGGTGTCGACCAGATCCGGGTCCGCGCCCAGCTCTTCGGCGATGCCACGGCCGATCTGGGCGACCTCCAGCGAGTGCGTCAGCCGGGTGCGCGGGACGCCGGTGACCTCGGCGCCCTCCCCCGGCCCGACGACCTGGGTCTTGCCGGCCAGCCGCCGCAGCGCGGCGGAGTGCAGTACCCGGGCCCGGTCACGGGAGAACGCGCTGCGCCCGTCCGCCCGCGCGCCGGGCAGCGCCGCGCCCTTCGCCGGCTCCGGCAGCAGGCGGGCGGTGTCGTGCTCGGTGTAGTCCACCCGACCAGCGTAAACGGGCTCACCGACAGAATCTCACCCGAGGAACGTGGCGAAGAGGTCGTCGGCCGGGGTCTTCGTCAGCCGGTAGTACAGCAACGCGCCGGTCTCGCGGACGATGTACCGCACCTGGGTGACGCGCTCCTGGACGATCGGCCCGCTGTGCGTCGGCGCGGTCCAGGTGTCCAGGCCCAGGTCGTCGGCCATGGTCCGGGCGCGGAAGGAGTGCCACGGGTCGCTGACCAGCACCGCCGTCCGCCAGCCGCGGGCCTCGACCTGCTGGGCGACCGCGCGCAGGCTCCGCAGCGTGTCGCTGCCTTCGCCGACGGCGAGCGTCGCCGACGCCGGCACGCCGCGCCGGGTCAGCCAGAGCTGGCCGGCCCTGGCCTCGGTGAAGTTGTCCTCGGCCTTCTTGCCACCCGCGGTGACGATCGTCTTCGCGACGCCGGCGTCGTAGAGCTGCTTGGCCTTCGCCAGCCGGGCGGCGTAGATGTTCGACGGCTTGCCGTTGTACTGGGCCGCGCCCAGCACCACGATGACGTCGGCGGGCGTCCGGTCGTTCTGGCGCGCCACCTGCCACACCCGGAACGCGGTGCCGCCGACGAGCGCCAGCAGCACCAGGACCGTGCCGAGGGCGATCCGGCGCACCCAGCTCGCGAGCGACGGTTTGGTGCGTTCAGCGGTACCCACCCGGCCCATTCTCCCAGACGCGGCTCAGAGCCAGCCACGCTCCTCGGCGACGCGCACCGCTTCGGCCCGGGTCCGCGCACCCGTCTTGCCGATCGCCGCGGACAGGTGGTTGCGGACGGTGCCTTCCGACAGGTGGAGGGCACGGGCCACGTCGGCCACCGTGCTGCCGTCCTTGGCTTCCCGCAGCACGTCCCGCTCCCGCCCGGTGAGCGGGCTGGCGCCGGTGGCGAGGGACTCCGCGGCCAGTGCCGGGTCCACCACCCGCAGTCCACTGTGGACGCGGCGAACGGCTTCGACGAGCTGCTCCGGCGGCGCGTCCTTGACGACGAAGCCGGCCGCACCGGCCGCCATCGCGCGGGCGAGGTAGCCGGGACGGCCGAACGTGGTGCAGATGATCACCCGGCACGACGGGAGCGCGGCCCGCAGGTCGGCCGCGGCTTCCAGGCCGTCCTTGCCGGGCATCTGGACGTCCAGCAGGGCGACGTCCGGCTTCGCCTCGCGGGCGGCGGCCACCACCTCGTCGCCGGAGCCGACCTGCCCGACCACTTCGATGTCGTTCTCGAGGCCCAGCACGGTGGCCAGCGCCCCGCGGACCATGGCCTGGTCGTCGGCCAGCAGCACCCGGATCAAGCGAGTCCTCCCGCGGGTTCGGCGCGCACGGCCGGGGTGGCCGGGCTCGGTTCGGGCGGCGGGATCTCCGCCCGCACGGTCAATCCTCCCCCGGGCCGGACCGACGTCCGCACCGTGCCCCCGGCCGCGGCCAGCCGCTCGGACAGCCCGCGCAGGCCGTTGCCCGCGACGACTTCGGTGGCGGTGCCGTCGTCCTCGATCTCCAGCCAGTTGCCGCCCAGCCGCACGCGCACCCGCTTCGCCCCGGAGTGCCGCAGCACGTTCGTGACGGCTTCGCGCAGCACGTAGCCGAAGGTGTTCTGGAACTCCGGCCGGACGTTGTCGACCGCGTGCGGCAGGTCGGCGTCGATTTCCGCGGCCCGCAGCGCCGCGCGGGCCCCGACGAGCTCCGCCGACAGCGACACCTCGCGGTACTCCGACACGGTCGCGCGGACGTCGGACAGGGCGCTGCGGGTCAGGCTTTCGACCTCCCGGATCTCCTGGACCGCCCGCGGGATGTCGCCCGCGGTCTCCAGCACCCGCCGGGCCAGCCCCGCCTTGACGGTGATCGTGGTGAGGCTGTGGCCGAGCAGGTCGTGCAGGTCGCGGGCGACGCGCTGGCGCTCGTTCGCCACGGCGAGCGTGGCGATCTCCTCGTTCGCGCGTTCCAGCCGCCGGACCGCGCGGACGAGGTTGCCCATGAAGAACATCGCCAGCGTGATCGAGGCGACCGTGATCAGGTCGCCGTAGTCCGCGAGGAACCGGCCTTGCGCCAGCAGGATCACCGCGCCGACGGCCAGCGTGGACAGGTCGACGATCACCGACCAGGCCGCCGGGACCAGGAACACCACCACCGCCGTGCCGTAGAGCAGGACGAACGCGCTGCCGCCGGCCACCGCGAGCGAGCCGAGCCCCAGGACGTTCATCGTGATCCCGAAGGCCAGCTTCACGCGGCGTTCCCGGCGGAAGAAGTACGGGAACACCGCGTAGCACGCGCAGTAGGTGTAGACGAGAACGGCGGCGGCCACGAGCCCGGGGGTGACCGCGGGCTCGGCCAGGAACGAGCGGGTGACCGGGATGAGGAACGGCAGCAGGAAGACCATCGACATGATCAGCCAGCGCGGGCCGCCCGGTCCGCGGTGGCGGGCGTCGGGCAGCGGGTCTTCCCACCACGATTCCTTGTGGTCCAGCCCGAACCTGCGTCTTCCGGACTCCGCCATCGCCTGTTCCCCTCCGGCCCTCAGACGCGGGCGCTGTCTTTACGGTAACGCCTGATCACCAGCGCCCCGAGCACGACCGTCCACCCGCCGAGCACGCCGGCCGCGGTCGGCAGCGAGACCACCAGGTCGCCGGTCACCGCCGGGCGCGCCACCTGCAGCACCCAGTACGTCGGCATGAGCTGGGCGACGTCGTGCATCCAGCCCGGCATCGACTCGATCGGGATCCACAGCCCGCCCAGGAACCCCATGCCGAGCGTGACGATCATGGTGATCGGCTGCATCGAGTCCGGCGTGCCGAACTGGCCGAGCAGCAGCCCGAGCAGCACCAGCGGGATCGTGCCGAGCCAGATGCCGGCGAAGATGCGCACCCAGCCGGCCGCGTCGAGGTGCACGTCTTCGGCCAGGGCGCCGAGCAGCGGCACGAGGATCAGCGCGGGCAGCCCCACGAGCATCCCGGAGATGCCCTTGCCCGCCAGGTAGCCGGTGCCGGTGAGCGGGGTCAGGCGCAGCTGCCGCTGCCAGCCGACGGCGCGTTCGAGGGCGAGCCGGGCCCCGCTGTTGGTCGCCGCCGCGAAGACGCCGAAGGTCATCATGTTGACCATGATGACGGCCGCGATCTTCGCGTGGTCCGGGTCGCTCGTCTTGGTGAAGACGTTGGCCTGCAACAGGAACATCAGCACCGGGAAGGCCACGACGAAGATCAGGAACCGCGGCGCCCGGAAGTTCCGGCGGATCTCGGTGAACAGGTAGGTGGCGTTCATCGCACGGGCTCCGCGGTGTCGTCGGCGGTCAGGGACAGGAAGGCGCCTTCGAGCCCGACGGCGCCGATTTCGACGTCGCGCACGGCCGGGACCGCGGCCTTGAGCGCCCAGAGCGTGGCGTCGGAGTCGGCGCTGGAGATCGCGACGCGGTCGCCGCGCAGCTCGAACTCCTTGACGCCGGGCAGCGCGGCGATCACCGCCTCGGTGGCGCCCGGGACGGCGGCACGCAGCGTGCGGCCGCCGGCCAGCGCGCGGACCTCGGCGACACTGCCGTCGGCGACGATCCGGCCGCGGCGCATCAGCACCACCCGGTCGGCGAACTCCTCGGCCTCTTCGAGGTAGTGCGTGGCGAACAGGACCGTGCGGCCGGACTCGGTGAACGCGTACATCGACTGCCAGAACTCACGCCGGGTGCCGACGTCCATCGCCGCGGTCGGCTCGTCGAGGATCAGCAGATCGGGGTTGCTGACCAGGGCCACCGCGAAGCGCACGCGTTGCTTCTGCCCGCCGGAGAGCTTGTTGGCGCGACGGCCGGCCAGTTCCTCGACACCGGCGGCGCGCAGGGCCTCGGCCACCGGCATCGGCCGCCGGTGCAGGGCCGCGACCATCCCGACGGTCTCGCCGACGGTCAGGTCGTCCATCAGGGCGCCGCCCTGCAGCATCGCGCCGATCAGGCCGGCGCGGACGGCGTCGATCGGCTTGCGCCCGAACACGCGCACTTCGCCGTCGCCGGGGCTGGTCAGGCCGAGGATCATGTCGACGGTGGTGGATTTGCCGGCACCGTTCGGGCCGAGCAGGGCGACCACCTCGCCCGGGGCGATCGTCAGGTCGACGCCGTCGACCGCGTGGACTTCGCCGTAGTGCTTCCGCAGGCCGGTGAGGTGGATCGCGGCCCCCGCCGCCACCGCCTGGGTCGTTGTTTCTCGCATGCCCCCAGGCTGCCGCCCGGACGGCCCGGGTCCCCAGACCGTGCGTCACGACTTGGCCGTGACAGGTGTCAGGGGTGACCCCAGCGCCCCAATGTGGCCTTGGGTGCGCTCAACGCACCCAATGTGGCCTTCGGTGCGCTCAACGCACCCAAGGCCACATTGGGGCGCTTGGAAGCCGGGTGGGTCAGCAGCCGATGAGGCGGGCCGCCAGGTAGGACTCGAGCTTGTCGATCGCGATGCGCTCCTGCGACATCGAGTCGCGCTCGCGCACGGTCACGGCCTGGTCCTCGAGCGAGTCGAAGTCGACCGTGACGCAGTACGGCGTGCCGATCTCGTCCTGGCGGCGGTAGCGGCGGCCGATCGCCTGTGCGTCGTCGAAGTCGACGTTCCAGTGCTTGCGCAGGGTCGCGGCGACCTCCTTCGCCTTCGGGGTCAGGTCGGCGTTGCGAGAGAGCGGCAGCACCGCGACCTTGAACGGCGAAAGCCGCGGGTCGAGCTTGAGCACCACGCGGATGTCGGTGCCGCCCTTGGCGTTCGGCACCTCTTCCTCGACGTAGGAGTCCACCAGGAACGCCATCATCGAGCGCCCGACACCCGCCGCCGGCTCGATGACGAACGGCCGGTACCGCTGGCCCGAGGCCTGGTCGAAGAACGACAGGTCCTGGCCCGAGTGGTTCGAGTGCGTCGTCAGGTCGAAGTCGGTGCGGTTCGCGATGCCCTCGAGCTCGCCCCACTCCTGACCCGCGTTGAACGCGAACCGGTACTCGATGTCGACGGTGCGCTTCGCGTAGTGCGAGAGCTTTTCCTTCGGGTGCTCGAAGTGGCGCAGGTTCTCGGCCTTGATGCCGAGGTCCTTGTACCACTCGGTGCGCTGGTCGATCCAGTACTGGTGCCAGGTCTCGTCCTCGCCCGGCTCGACGAAGAACTCCATCTCCATCTGCTCGAACTCGCGCGTCCGGAAGATGAAGTTGCCCGGCGTGATCTCGTTGCGGAAGGACTTGCCGATCTGGCCGATGCCAAACGGCGGCTTCTTCCGCGACGTCGTCTGGACGTTGGAGAAGTTCACGAAGATGCCCTGCGCGGTCTCCGGGCGGAGGTAGTGCAGGCCCTCTTCGGACTCCACCGGGCCGAGGTAGGTCTTCAGCATCATGTTGAAGTCCCGCGGCGGGGTGTACTTGCCGCGCGTGCCGCAGTTCGGGCACGGCACCTCGGACAGGTCGTCCTCGCTGGTCTCCTTGCCGGTGCGCGCCGCGAACTCCTCGGCGAGCTGGTCGGCGCGGAACCGCTTGTGGCACGACAGGCACTCGATCAGCGGGTCGGTGAACACGTTGACGTGCCCCGACGCGACCCAGACCTCACGCGGCAGGATCACCGACGAGTCGAGGCCGACGACGTCGTCGCGGCCCTGGACGACGGTCTTCCACCACTGGCGCTTGATGTTGTCCTTGAGCTCGACCCCGAGCGGCCCGTAGTCCCACGCAGAGCGGGTGCCGCCGTAGATCTCTCCGCTGGCGAAGACGAAACCACGGCGCTTGCACAGGCTGATGATCTTCTCAATGGTGTTCGTGGGCACTCCACGCTCCGAAAAGCTTGCGGGGACGGTTCATCGGACTAGAACGTCCAGGGTATCCGCCGGGGCCCACCGCTTTTCGCGCAGGTGAGCCTACGGCCGCGTCACCAGCGACGCCGTCACGACGCGGTTGTCCTCGTACCCCTCGCTGCCGCCGACGTACTCGCCGCCGCAGGTGACGAGGAGCAGCTTGTGCGGCCCGTCGGGGTTGAACAGCTGCTCGGACCGGCCGGCGAGCTCGGACTTGTGCACGGTCTCGGTGGCCTCGATGCGGTACACCCAGGCACCGCCCGCGGTGTCGGTCAGCTTGACCTCCTGCCCCTGCTTGACCTGCCAGAGTTCGGTGAACGGGCCCTTCTTGCCCTTCCAGTTCACGTGCCCCGACAGCAGCGCGACGCCGTGGTCGGCGCCCAGCTTCGCGCCCCACCAGGCGGCCTCGTCGAGGCCCTCGGGGATCTTCAGCGCGCCCTCGGCGTCGAGGTCCTCCTGGATCAGCTTCGCCGTGCCGCCGCCGGGCAGGGACAGCTGCGCCGGAGCCCGGCCGGTGTCCGCCGCGGCCGGCTGGTTCGCGGCCGGGACGGGCGTCCCGGCGCCGTTCGCGATGGCGGGTTCATCCTTTGCGGTGAACACGAGCAGGGTCGCGACCAGCGCCGCGACCACGAAGGCCCCGGCGACGCCGACGATCCACCAGCGGCCGGAGCCCTTCTTCGGCTCCGCCGGGTTCCGCTCCTGCATGGGTTGGTGCTCCTTCGCTGTCGTGGGCAGTGCACGGACAGGCATGCCGCGAAGGAGACGGGAGGTTGCACCGAACCTGGTTCAGCCGGTGGGGCGCGTCACCAGCTCGGCCGTGACCAGGCGGTTCTCGTCGTAGCCCTCGGTGCCGCCGACGTAGTCGCCGCCGCAGGTCACCAGCACCAGCCGGTGCGGGCCGTCCTGCCCGAACCACCGGGCGGCCTGGGACGGCAACGTCTCCTTCGGCAGCGTGACGACGTCGTCGACGCGGTAGACCCACCGGCCGCCGCGCGCGTCGACGACGCTGACCTGGTCGCCGTCGCGCATCCGCCACAGCTCGTCGAACGGCCCGCGCTCGCCCTCCCAGTTGACGTGCCCGGACAGCAGCGCCGCACCGCGGGCCGCTCCCAGCTTGGCGCCCCACCAGGCCGCGTCGCCGAGGCCGCGCGGGATCGGCAGCACGCCGGTGTCGGTGAGTTCGGTGCGGACCAGCCGGACCGTGGCGCCGCCGGGCAGCCGGACCGTGCCCGGCCGCTGCTGCGTGGCGGTCTCGCTGTCCGCGGGGAGCACGGCCGGGGCCGCGTTCTCACCCGGCAGCGCGCCGGGCGGAGGTGCCGCCGCCACCGGCGGCGCTGCGGGCGGCAGCCAGGTCAGCACGACGATCCCGGCCGCGAAGGCGGCCACGGCCAGCGCCGCCGAGACAGCGGCCAGCGCGGTGCGCAGCACCTAGCCCGACCCGGTCTTGCGCCGCCTGCCGAGCAGCAGGGCGACGGCGGCGAAGAAGACCCCGCCGAAGAGCAGGCCGATGCCGAGCGGGACGCGCGAGCCGTCACCGCCGGTGGCCGGCGCGGCCGCGCCCAGGTAGCCGGCCGGGACCTGCGTCGGCACGGCGGGCTGCGTGGCGTTCGTGCCACCGGCCGGGCCGCCGGCCTTCGCGACGAACCCCTTCGGGATCGAGCAGCTGACCCCGCCGAGCACGATGTTCGTCTTCACGTCCTGCAGCGCGGTCCCCTGGGCGTCCTTGACGTGGGTGGTGATCTCGAGCCGCCAGCCGGCGGCGGCGGTGAAGTCGCCCCCGCGCCAGCCGTCCTGGCGGATCAGCTGGTCGAAGGCGCCGACGCGGGTCAGCTTGAGGTCGGAGACCGTGGTCGCCCGGTCGGCGTTGGCGATGTCGCCGGGCGGGCCGAGCCGCAGGTTCGTCAGCTGGAGACCGGCGTTGCCGCCGGGCACCGGGACGATGCCGAGCGCGCCGCCCGCCTGGCGCACCCACAGCCGGGCCACCGACGAGGAGGCCGACAGCTTCGCCGGCCCGGTGCAGTCCACCGCCGTCTTAGCGCCTTCCAGCACGAGCACGGTGTTGTCGGCCGGCTTGGTGCCGCCCTGCCAGTCGTCCCGCAGTGCGTAGTTCGTCTCCGCGGCGGCGGTGGGCACGGTGGTGGCCTGCAGCGCGGCGAAGACGTTGTGGTCCCGGCTCGCGACCCCCGGCGGGTACGGGTTCTGTGACGCGCTGTAGCGGCCGAGGTCGATGCGGTAGTGCCCGCCGAAGGTGGCGCGCTCGCCGTCGTCCTTGGGAACCGAGACGCGGTCCGCGCCGAGCTTCGACCGGCCGGGCAGCAACGGGGATCGTTGCGTTTCGGTGATCAGGGCCCCGCCGCGCTGTCCTTCGTCCCCGATCCGCACCGAGGCGATGTTCGCGAACGAGACCGGGCCGGTCTTCTCGTCGACGGCCTGGGTCTGCGCACCCGCGACACCCACGCCGGCCAGCGGGAACATCGCGGCCACCAGCGCGGCTGCCTTCGTCACGAAACGCGTCATGTCTCCCCACTGCTCTGCTTCGGGCGGGCGGCCCGAGTCCGGAAACCGGCGAAACGCTCCGCGACAACCTTGCACCGTCGGCCACCACTTGCGAAGCCGCAGGGCCAATATCCCACGAACTCACCCGAACGGGGTAATACAACCGGCCGTACCCCGCAGCTCGGCGCCAAAGCGGGGGTCCCGGAAGGGGGAACACTAGGATGGGCGGGACCGTTATCGGCAATGACTACGGAATTCATGGTCGCAGGCGGCGCGACGAGCAGTGTGGAGGCGGGAATGGCGACGGTCACCGGGAGTGGCGCCCAGCCGGGGCTCGCGGACTGCACCCCGGTGGCCGAGGCGGCTCCGGCCCACCCCGCGCAGTCGGTGCTGACCGACGCGGGCGACCTGCTGCGCGCGCTGGCGGCGCCGGTCCGGATCGCGATCGTGCTGCAGCTGCGCGCGGCCGACCGGTGCGTCCACGAGCTGGTGGACGCCCTCGACGTCGCCCAGCCCCTGATCAGCCAGCACCTGCGGGTGCTGAAGACGGCCGGGGTGGTCCAGGGCGAGCGCCGCGGCCGCGAGGTCGTCTACCGGCTCGCCGATGACCACCTGGCGCACATCGTGGTCGACGCCGTTGCCCATGTGCAGGAAGGCAAGTGATGAACACCGCCGCGTCGCCCAGCCAGGCCCCGGTCCCCGGGCGCCGATCCACCCGGCAGCGGGCCGCGGTCGTCGAGCTGCTCAGCACGATCGACGACTTCCGGTCGGCCCAGGAGCTGCACGACGAGCTGCGCAGGCGCGGCGACGGCATCGGCCTGACGACGGTGTACCGCACGCTGCAGTCGCTGTCGGAGGCCGGCGAGATCGACGTCCTGCGCACGGACTCGGGCGAGGCGATCTACCGCCGCTGTTCGTCCCACCACCACCATCACCTGGTCTGCCGCGTGTGCGGCCGCACGGTCGAGGTCGAGGGACCGGCGGTGGAGCGCTGGGCGGAGAAGATCGCGGCGGAGCACGGCTTCTCCGAGATCTCCCACACGGTGGAAATCACCGGCACCTGCGCCGAGCACTGACCCGCGCCACGCCTGGCGTACCCGCAACGGAGTCAGTATTCGTAGGGGTCCTTGGGGGCGGAGATCGACGTCACCGAGGCTGGGGCGAAGTCCGGCGTGTAGCTGTTCTCCCGCGTTGCCGTGCCCGGGACCACCTCGCCCGTCACCTGGATCCACGCGTCGCTCGCGAGGTGGTCGGCCTCGCCGCCGCGGAGGCGGACCGTCACCGGGAACGCGTCCGCCGCGCAGCAGCTGATCACCAGGCGGGCCAGCAGCGTGCTGCCGTCGGTGTGCACCACGAACCCCGTCAGCGACACCGTGCGGCCGTTCAGCGTTCCCGCCGAGTCCCAGCCCGCGCGGGTGACGAACTCGTTCACCGTCAACGGCACCACGTTCCCCACCGGCAACGGCGGGAACGCCGCCGCGTTGGCCGCGGCCGCGGTCGACGGGGCACGGGCCTCCGTGCGGATCACCGAATCCGCGCCCAGCGCCGGCGGGGCGATCAGGAACACCGCCAGCACCGGCACCAGCAGCAGCCACGCCGGCCGCGCCGAGTGCGAGTGGCCCTCGTGGTCACCGGGAACGGCAGCCCGCCGCGACGCCACCAGGTCGCGGACGATCGCGACCGCGCCCAGCAGCACCATCACCCCGCCGCCCGCGATGATCCACGGCTGCTGCGCGGGCTTGACGTACCGCAGGTAGTCGCCGTTGACGGCGATCTTGACCAGCGCCCCGCCGAGCAGGATCAGCAGGATGTTCTGGGTTTCCCGTTTCACACGACCCCCACCAGGAATCCGGCCCCGATCGCGCAGGCCACCGCCACCACGAACGTCACCGGCGCGAACCGCACCGCGAACGACCGCCCGAACGTGCCGGCCTGCAACGCGAACAGCTTGACGTCGATCGCCGGCCCGACGACCAGGAACACCAGCTTCGGCAGCAGCGGCAACGCCGTCAGCGACGCCGCGACGAACGCGTCCGCCTCGCTGCACAGCGCCAGCACCACCGCCAGCACGGCCATCACCACCACACCCAGCACGAGCTGGTCGCCCAGCACCCCGAACCACTTCGCCGGCACGAGCACGTTCAGCGCCGACGAGATCAACGCCCCCAGCACCAGGAACCCGCCGGCCTCGACCAGGTCCGTCCGCGCGGTCTCGGCGAACACCCGCCACCGCTGACCGCCCGCCACGTCCGGGAGCCGCCGCAGCGCCCGCGAAGTGATCCACTCGAGCTTGCCCCAGCGCGCCCACAGCCAGCCCATCACCATGGCCGTGGCGAGCGAGCCCGCGAACCGCGCCAGCACCATCTCCGGCTTGCCGGGGAACGCGACCGCGGTGGCCACCAGCACCACCGGGTTCACCGCCGGCGCCGCGAGCAGGAAGGTCAGCGCCGCGGCCGGGGCCACGCCCTGCCCCATCAGCCGCCGGGCCACCGGCACCGAGGCGCACTCGCACCCCGGCAGCGCGACCCCGGCCAGCCCGGCCACGCCGACCGCCGCCCCGGTCCGGCGCGGCAGCACCTTCTCCAGCACGCGTGCGGGCACGAACGCGGCGATGGCCCCGCTGATGAGCACGCCCAGCACCAGGAACGGCAGCGCCTGGACGCAGACGGCGACGAACACGGTCGAGCCGGTGCGCAACGCGGGCACGTCGAACACCTGCTGCAGCCAGCCCTGGGCGAGGATCGCGATCAGCAGGATCGCGCACAGCACTTCGACCGAGCTGATCCGGAACCGGCGCGTGCGCCGGCCGGGCTCGGCCTCGGTGTCGGAAACGGTGTTCACGAAGGCGATGATGCCAGCACGGCCCGACAGCCGGAGAGCCGCACGGGTCGCGAAGGGAGGATCACGGTCCGTTTTGGCCCCGGATCCTCCGTTGGCGGCGGAAAATCCACCTCGGACGGGTCAGTCGCCGGGCACGATCCCGGGCAGATCGGTCCTCAGCTGCGAAGCCGTCGACACGACCAGCATCAGCAACGTCCCGAGCGCCGGCGCGTCCAGCCCGGCCGCCGGGAACGCGTACCGCAGCGTCACGTCGGCCCCGTTGTCCGAGTGCCCGATCCCGAGCGTCCCGAACAGCCCCTGCCCCGCCCGCTCGGCGACGGCGATCGACAGCTCCGGCTCGTCCGCCAGGTCCCAGCCGACCACGCAGGTCAGGGTGAGCACCGTGAGACCCTCGCCGAGCCGGGTCGCCTGGATCACGCACGGGACGCCGCCGTGGGAGAACGTCAGCGCGCCGTCGTCGTCGACGTGGACCTCGAGGTAGCGCTCCAGCGCCTCCCGCGCCCGCGTCAGCAGCTCCGCGGTCTCGACCGCTTCGGTGGCGCTCACGAAGAAGCCGCCTGGTCGACCGCGCCGCCGAAGCGGCGATCCCGCCTCGCGAATTCCAGGCAGGCCCGCCACAGGTGGGTCCGGTCGAAGTCCGGGAACAGCGTGTCCTGGTAGACCATCTCGGCGTAGGCCGACTGCCACAGCAGGAAGTTCGACGTCCGCTGCTCGCCCGAGGGCCGCAGGAACAGGTCCACGTCCGGCATGTCCGGCTGGTACAGGTACTTCCCGATGGTCTTCTCGTTGACCTTGTCGGGGTTCAGCTTGCCGTCGGCGACGTCGCGCGCGATCCGCTGCATGGCGTCGCCCAGCTCGGCGCGGCCGCCGTAGTTGACGCACATGGTCATGTTCAGCGCCGTGTTGTGCTTGGTCTTCTCCTCGGCCGCCTGCAGCTCCTTGATGACCGACGCCCACAGCTTCGGCCGCCGCCCCGCCCAGCGGATGCGCACGCCGATCGAGCCGAGGTAGTCGACCTGGCGGCGGATGGTGTCGCGGTTGAAGCCCATCAGGAACCGCACCTCTTCGGGGCTGCGCTTCCAGTTCTCGGTCGAGAACGCGTACACCGAGAGCCACTTGACGCCGAGCTCGACCGCCCCGCTGGCGACGTCGATCATCACCGCTTCGCCGCGCTTGTGGCCCTCGATCCGCGGCAGGCCGCGCTGGTTGGCCCAGCGGCCGTTGCCGTCCATGACCAGCGCGACGTGCTTGGGCACCAGGTCGCGCGGGATTTCCGGTGGCTTCGCGCCCGACGGGTGCGGATCCGGGGCCCGCAGCTCGAACCGCGACGCCTTGTTCTCGCGTCCCCTGCGCAGCACTGCGAGCCTCCCTGGATGGGGTGAAACCGATCAGGCCCGACCCTACTGCCCGGACACCACCTGTCCGCCGGGGGTTCGGGTGGTGGAGTCCCCGGCTCGGGGCGAAGCCCCGAGTGTCACCGTCGCTTCCCGGGCACGTCGCTCGACCAGGGGCAGCGACCGCAGCTGCCGCTCCAGGTGCCACTGCAGGTGCGCCGCGACCAGCCCGCTCGCGTCGCGGCGGGTGCCGGGGAGGGTCGACTCGGCCAGCGGCCATTCGCCGTGCAGCAGCGCGGTGAGCAGGTCCAGGACCTCGGGCGCGGGGTGCACGCAGCCGGCGATCCGGCAGTCGGAGCACATCGAGCCGCCCGCGGCGATGCTGAACGCCGGGTGCGGGCCCGGCAGGCCGCAGCGGGCGCATTCGGTGAGCGCGGGCGCCCAGCCGGCGTAGGACATCGCGCGCAGCAGGAACGCGTCGAGCACCAGAGAAGAGTCGCGTTGCCCGTCGGCCAGCGCCCGCAGCGCCCCGACGACGAGGAGGTACAGCTTGAGCACCGGCTCGCCCTCTTCGGCCGAGAGCCGGTCCGCGGTTTCGGCGATCGCGCTGGCCGCGGTGTAGCTCTGGTAGTCGGCGACCAGCGGCAGCTGGAACGCGTCGACGGTCTCGACCTGGGTGATGACGTCGAGCGTGCGGCCGGTGTAGAACTGCACGTCGACGTGGCCGAACGGCTCCAGGCGGGCCCCGAAGCGCGACGAGGTGCGCCGCACGCCCTTCGCGACGGCGCGGACCTTGCCGTGCCGCCGGGTCAGCAGGGTGACGATCCGGTCGGCCTCACCCAGCTTGTGCGTGCGCAACACCACCCCGGTGTCGCGATAGAGGTTCACCACCCCGACATCGTCCCACTTCTGGGCGACGCCGGGGTGGACCGGCCCGGCTTCAGCAGTAGTAGCCCGAGCAGTACGAGCTCACGGCGGTGGCCGCGACGATGATCCAGATGGTCGCGAACACGCAGCCGAGGCCGCCGATGATGGACGCGATCAGGCAGAGCGTCTTGGTCGTCCGCGACGCCTGCTCGGCCATCGCGTAGTTGCCCTGCATCTTGTACGTCTGGACCTCGTTGGACTTCATGATCGCGAAGATCGCGAGGATCCAGCAGAGGAAGATGCAGCCGATCGCCCAGCCCTTGTAGTCCTTGATCTGGTTGATGTCGCCGCCACCGGGCATGCCGTAGCCGGGGGCGCCGAAGCCACCGGTCGGCGGCTGGCCGTACGGCGCGGGCTGCCCGTACGGCGCGGGCTGGCCGTAGGGCGCGGGCATGCCGCCGGACGGCGGGCCGTAGCCGGGCTGCTGCGGCTGCTGCGGCTGGCCGTAGGGCTGCTGCTGGCCGTAGGGATTGGTCATGACGTTCTACCCCAACTATTCGTGAACTTCCGCCGGGCGAACTCCGGCGGTGGTGCGGAAAGGTCAGCGCTGTTCGTTCGGCGGCTGGCCGAACTGGCCGGGCTGGATCTTCTGGGTCGGTTCGGGCTCACCCTGAGCCTCGGGCCGCAGCATCTGGGTGCGCTCGGCCTGCTCGTCGAAGGCGGATCCGGAATCCGGGCGCAGCATCTGGGTGCGCTCCGCCTGCTCGTCGAAGGCGCCGCCACCCGGCGGCGGGGCGAGCGGCTGGCCCGGCTGCTGCCCGAACCCGCCGGGCTGCGAGGGCTGGGCGAAACCGCCGGAGGACGGCGGCTGGCCGAACTGACCCGGCTGCGGCTGACCGAAGCCACCCGGGGCGGGCGGCTGCTCGAAGCCGCCGGACTGCGGCTGCTGGGGGTAGCCACCGGACGCAGGCTGCTGCGGGAAACCACCGGAGGGCGGCTGGCCGAACTGGCCCGGCTGCTGTCCCGGCGGCGGGAAGCCGCCGGCGAACCCGGGCGCGCTCTGCTGGGCGAACGGCGCGCCCGCGTCGTCGGCGTGGACGACGACGGTGCCGATGATCTTGTCGGCGAGGGTCTGGTTCTTGTCGTCCCACAGCGGCCACAGCCAGCCGACGTAGCAGATGACGTTGTCGACGAAGTGGGCGAGATCGCGCACGAAGGCCATTCCGGGGCCGAGCGGCTGGCCGGTGTCCTCGCGGACGAGCTTGATCTTCGCGACGCGCTTGCCGACCGACTGCCCGGTGTTGCCCTGCAGGATCCACCGGTTGTAGACGCACCAGCCGATCCAGGCGAGCGCGCCGACCAGGGCCAGCACCCCGCCGGCCTCGCCCTCGTTCACCGTGACGGGGATGACGATCGCGTACAGCAGGACGATGGGCCCGAAGTCGACGAGCCAGCCGAGGGCGCGCTGTCCCCAGCTCGCGTAGTTCCGCGGCGGGCCGAAGGGGTTGCCCTGCTGACCGAACGGCGCGGGCTGACCGAATGGCGCCTGCTGCCCGTAGGGCGTGGGCTGCCCGTACGGCGCCTGCCCCGGCTGCGGCTGGCCGAACGGCTGCTGGCCACCGGGCTGCTGCCCGAAGGACTGCTGCCCGTAGGGATCGGTCATTGGGTCTTCCCCTCGCTGTCACTCCACCGCACGCCCCGTGCGGAACCGTCCCGCGTGTACGGCGCGGTCCGCGGGAGCGTACTCGGTTCACCTTCGGCCGCGCCGTCCAGCCTTCAGCTGTCCGGGTGAACCGCCTGCCCGTGCGACGCGGTCCGCGGCCGCTCGGTTCCCGGCCCCGGAGATCAGACGCGCAGGCCCGTGAACGGCGCGAACGGGAGGTTGCGGATGACGAACCAGACGACGAACACGATCGAAAACACCAGTGGCGTCCAGCGCCAGTGGAGCCAGCTGTTCACCGCGCGGCCGCGCAGGCGGCCGAGGGTCCACGCGACGGTGCTCCACACCAGCAGCAGCACGACGACGAGCGAGACGGCGTTGTAGTGCAAGGCCGCGGGAATGTCCCCGTGCATCAGGCTGTACGCCATCCGCATGCCGCCGCAGCCCGGGCAGTCGATGCCGAGCAGGGCTTTGGTCGGGCACACGGGCAGGAACCCGCCCGGGGTGGTCGGGTCGCCGATCCAGACGGCCACACAGCACGCGCCGAGCCCGGCGACCACGGCCATCGGCGCGCCGAGAGCGCGCAGCTTGGCCTTGGCACCGCGGGCGGGGTATCCCGTGTAGACGGTCGTGGTCACGGCGTCAGCTGGTTCGCGTTGACACCGACGAGCACGATCATCACCACGATGAACACGACGTAGAGCAGCAGGAGGATCCCGGTCGTGATGGCCGACCACATCGCCCACTTGCGGGCGTCGGCGGCGGCCTTCTGCGCCTCGGCGTGGTGGCCCTGGAACCAGAGCGACTGCACCTGGCTGGACTTCACGATCGCGACCACGCCCAAGGGCAGGCAACACAGCACGGTGCTCAAGATCGCCCACACCATGTTGTTGTCCGGCGGCGGCCCGTAGTTCGGCGGCGGGTAGCCGTAGCCGTAACCCGGCCCGCCCTGGGGCGGGTACGGCGGCGGGTACTGGTCGGTCACCGGAATCCTCCTGCTGCTCGGCTACGTCAGTATGACGACGTGGTCGTGCCGAACGTGAAGACACCCGCGATCATCAGGATGATCCACAGCACGAGCCACACGACGCCGACGACCGCGGAGATGATCGCCCACTTCTTGGCCGAGTTGGCGGCCTCCTGCGCGGCCGCGGTCTGGCCCTGCGCCCACAGGCCGTTCACCTTCGCGGCCTGCACGATCGACACGACGCCGAACGGGAGGCAGCACAGGATCGTGGTCAGGATGGCCCACACGAGGTTGTTGCTCGGGGGCGGGCCCGGCTGGTAGCCACCCGGCTGCCCACCGGGGTAGTTCGGCTGCCCGCCGGGCTGGTTCGGCTGGTCGCCGGGGTAGTTGGGCATGCCCTGGCTGTCGGTCATGGTCGGTTGTTCCCCTTCGTCGAGCTCCCTAGAACGACCACCGGATCCGCAGCCGCCCCGACCGGCCGCGGTGTGGTCGAAGCCGCGACTGTAGGGGGCGAGATGATCGCGTGCCCCGCGTTTCGTCCCGCCGCGACCGAATCGAGACCAGGAATTCCGCCGCCGCCCCCGGAGGGCGGGCAGCAGGGGTCAGAAACCGAGCCGGCGTAACTGACGGGGGTCGCGCTGCCACTCCTTGGCCACCTTGATGTGCAGGTCGAGGTAGACCTTCGAGCCGAGCAGCGCCTCGATGTTCTTGCGGGCGGCGGCACCGACTTCGCGCAGCCGCTCGCCCTTGTGCCCCAGGATGATCCCCTTCTGGCTGGGCCGTTCCACATACAGGAACGCGTGCACGTCGATGAGGTCGTCGCGGCCTTCGCGGGGCAGCATCTCCTCGACCGTGACGGCGATCGAGTGCGGCAGCTCGTCGCGGACGCCTTCCAGCGCCGCCTCGCGGATCAGCTCGGCGACCAGGGTCTGCTCGGGTTCGTCGGTGAGCTCGCCGCCGGGGTAGAGCTGCGGCCCCTCGGGCAGCTTGCCGACGAGCAGGTTCGCGAGCGCGTCCACCTGGAACCCGTCCACTGCGGACACCGGGATCAGCTCGGCGAACTCCATCACGTCCTGCAGCGCGAGGAGCTGCTCGGCGACCTGCTGGGGCTGGACGAGGTCGGTTTTGGTGACGATGCCGATGACCGGCGTCCGCTTCGCGATCTTCGCCAGCTCCGCGGCGATGAACTTGTCGCCGGGGCCGATCTTCTCGTTCGCCGGGACGCAGAAGCCGACGACGTCCACTTCGGACCAGGTCGTGTGCACGATGTCGTTGAGCCGCTCGCCGAGCAGGGTGCGCGGGCGGTGCAGGCCGGGCGTGTCGATGAGGACGAGCTGGGCGTCCTCGCGGTGGACGATGCCGCGGATGGCGTGCCGGGTGGTCTGCGGCTTGCTGGAGGTGATCGCGACCTTGGTGCCGACGAGCGCGTTGGTCAGCGTCGACTTGCCGGCGTTGGGCCGGCCGACGAAGCAGGCGAAACCGGAACGGTGCTCGGTCATCGGGTGAGCACCTCGAGGACTTCGCCGTCGGGGCCGGCGAGGATGATCGGCGCGTACTTCGCGATGTCGCGGACGGCGTGCACGGACGCCCCCTTGACCAGGCCCTGGTCGGTGACGACGGCGGCGGCTTCGATGCCCTCGGCGCCGCTGGACAGCGCGGCGGCGACCGCGGCCTGGAGCGCGGTGAGCTTGAACGACGGCTGGTCGACCGTGCCGGCGGCGTAGGTGCGGCCATCGGTGTCGCGGACCGCGGCGCCCTCGGGCGCCTGGATGCGGGCGCGCGAGGACCTGGCCAGCGTGACGAGTTTCTGGTCCTCGGCCTCGAGGTCAGGCATGTTCGACGCTCCTGTCGCGTTCGTCGGGGTGGGGCAGGCGCGTGCGGCGGCGCGTCCGGTCGACGGGGTCCGTCATGGCTTCGGCGGTGGCCGGGTGCACGACCACGGAGGTGATCCGCATGCGGCCGCGCCGGTCCTTGCCCCCTTCGGCGAACAGCCGAAGGCCGGCGACCTCGGCTTCGGCCCCCGGCAGCGGGACCCTACCGAGTCGTTCCGCGAGCAGCCCGCCCACGGTCTCCACGTCGTGGTCTTCCAGGTCGACGGCGAACAGTTCGCCCAGGTCGTCGACGCTCATCCGGGACGACACGCGGACGGCGCCGCCGTCGAGCTCCTCGACCTCGGGGCGCTCGTCGGCGTCGGACTCGTCGGTGATCTCGCCGACGATCTCCTCGAGGACGTCTTCGATGGTGAGCAGGCCCGCCGTGCCGCCGTACTCGTCGACGGCGATCGCCATGTGGTTGTGCGAGCGCTGCATCTCCTTGAGCAGCTCGTCGAGCCGTTTCGAGTCGGGGACGAAGGAGGCCGCGTTCATCACGGACTCGACGACGGTGCTCGGCCCGTCGGGGTCGAGGTAGCCGGTCATGAGGTCCTTGATGTTGACGACGCCGACGATGTCGTCGACGGACTCGTCGATCACCGGGAGCCGGGTGAAGCCGGTGCGCAGCGCGAGGGCCAGTGCCTGCCGGACGGTCTTGGTGCGCTCGATCCAGACGATCTCGGTGCGCGGCACCATGACCTCGCGGGCGACGGTGTCGCCGAGCTCGAACACCGAGTGGATCATCTCGCGTTCGGAGTCCTCGACGACGCCGCGTTCCTGGGCGAGGTCGACGAGCTCGCGCAGCTCGACCTCGGAGGTGAACGGGCCTTCGCGGAAGCCCTGACCGGGGGTGATGGCGTTACCGATGAGGATGAGCAGCCGGGACAGCGGGCCCAGGACGGAACCCAGGACGCGGACGGGCCCGGCGACGTAGCGGCCGATGCGGTAGGGGTGCTGGCGGCCGAGGGTGCGGGGGCCGACGCCGATGAGGACGTAGCTGACCACGACCATGACGACCGCGGCGACCAGCACGGCGAGGCCGAGCGGGGCCAGCCGGGTGCCCACGAACACCGTGACGAGCACGGTGGCGGTGAGTTCGCAGCCGAGCCGGAGCAGGAGCAGCAGGTTGATGTGCCGCCGCCGTTCGGCGACGACGGCGGCGAGCTGGCTGGCGCCGGGCAGCCCGAGCCGGGCCAGGCCGTCGGCCCGGGCCTGCGACACGGTGCTGATCGCGGCGTCCGCCGCCGCGAACACGCCGGCCAGGAGGACGAGCGCGATCGCGAAGAAGAGCTGTTCCATGGCTGGCGCCTAGTACCGCGCTTCGGGGTGCCGACGGCCGGCAGCGCCCCAATGTGGCCTTCGGTGCGTTGAACGCACCGAAGGCCACCTTGGGTGCGTTGAACGCAACCAAGGCCACATTGGGGCGCTTGGTCCGGAGCCGGGATCGGGGACGCGCGGCACTAGGGCGTATCCCCGGCGGGTGGCTCGGCGGCGGGGGCGGCCGGGGTGTCGAGGCCGGCGATGCCGAGGACGCGGTCGTCGGTGTTGCGCTGGGCGTCCCGCTTCTCCAGGGCGGCCACGGCGTCCTGGTACTCGCCGAGGATGCGCTTCTGGAGGCCGAACATCTCGCGTTCCTCGGCGGGTTCGGCGTGGTCGTAGCCGAGGAGGTGGAGCACGCCGTGCACGGTGAGCAGGTGCAGCTCGTCGATCAGGGCGTGGCCCGCGGTCTTGGCCTGGTCCTTGGCGAACGCCGGGCAGAGCACGATGTCCCCGAGCAGGGCCGGCGACGCGTCGGGCGCGTCGGGGCGGCGGGAGGAGTCGAGCTCGTCCATCGGGAAGGCCATGACGTCGGTGGGGCCGGGGAGGTCCATCCAGCGTTCGTGGAGGTCTTCCATGACTTCGAGGGTGACGAGGAGGATGGACAGCTCGGCGAGCGGGCTGACCTCCATCTTGTCGAGGGCGTAGCGGGCGGCCGAGACGATGGACGTCTCGTCGACGATGACGCCGGACTCGTTGGCGATCTCGATGCTCAACGCCGGTTGCCCTTCCAGCCGTCGTTCTGCTGGGCGTCCTGCACGGCCTGCCACTTCTCGTAGGCGTCCACGATGCTCGCGACGAGCCGGTGCCGCACGACGTCCTGGCTGGTGAGCTCGGCGAAGTGGAGGTCCTCGACGCCGGTGAGGATGTCGCGCACGACGCGCAGGCCGCTGCGCTGCCCGCTGGGCAGGTCGACCTGGGTGATGTCGCCGGTGACGACGATCTTGGACCCGAAGCCGAGCCGGGTGAGGAACATCTTCATCTGCTCGGGCGTGGTGTTCTGGGCCTCGTCGAGGATGATGAAGGCGTCGTTCAGGGTCCGGCCGCGCATGTAGGCGAGCGGCGCGATCTCGATGGTGCCTGCCTGCATGAGGCGCGGGATCGACTCGGGTTCGACCATGTCGTGCAGCGCGTCGTAGAGCGGCCGCAGGTAGGGGTCGATCTTCTCGTTGAGGGTGCCGGGCAGGTAGCCGAGGCGCTCGCCGGCTTCGACGGCCGGGCGGGTCAGCACGATGCGGGTGACCTGCTTGGCCTGGAGGGCCTGGACGGCCTTCGCCATGGCGAGGTAGGTCTTGCCGGTGCCGGCGGGGCCGATGCCGAAGACGACGGTGTGCTTGTCGATGGCGTCGACGTACCGCTTCTGGTTGAGCGTCTTGGGCCGGATGGTCTTGCCGCGGCGGGAGACGATGTTGAGGCTGAGAACCTCGGCCGGCGAGGCGTCGCCGGTGGAGAGCATGCCGATGGTGCGCCGGACGGTGTCCGGCCCGACCTGCTGGCCGCCGGTGGCGAGCTGCACGAGCTCGGCGAAGACGCGTTCGGCGAACGCGACGTCGGCGGGTGTGCCGGTCAGGGTGACCTCGTTGCCGCGGACGTGCACGTCGGCGGCCAGGAGTTCCTCGGCGACGCGCAGGTTCTCGTCGCGGGAGCCGAGCAGGCTCAAGGCAGCGGCGTCGGGAATGGGGAACCGGGACTGCGCGGCCTGGACGGCGGCATCCTCGGTCTTGGCGACGTCCCCGGGGACGTCGGGTCGGGCGGCACCACCCGGTACGGTTCCGGCCACGTGGCCTCAGGCCTGCTTTCTCGGTGAGGGAGAACGGACCCCACCGATGCTACTGGCACGCACCGACAAGACGCAGGCCGGTTTCCCTAGTCCTCCTCCGGAGCCCCGAACAACCCCAGAGGTTCCCCACCGAGAACATGGGCATGCACGTGAAACACGGTCTGCCCGGCATCCCCATCGGTGTTGAACACAACCCGGTACCCACTCTCGAGGATGCCTTCGATCTCGGCAACCTTACGAGCAGCGGCGACCACATCACTCAGCAGCTGCGGATCCCCAGCAGCAAGCTCGCCAACGTTCCGGTACCGCTTCCGAGGCACAACAAGCACATGAACCCGAGCCTGCGGCCGAACATCCCGGAAGGCAAAGGTGGTCGCATCCTGATAGACGACGTCGGCAGGGATCTCCCCACCAATGATCCGTTCGAAGAGGGTATCGGCCTCAGTGTCGCTCATAGAAGCACCCTATCCACCCCAGCGAGAAGGCCGAAGGCCGCCGAGCCCCCAACACGCTGTCCCCAACCAGACCACCCCCAAACTCGCGGGGGTCCGGGGCTTGCCCCGGCTGGGGGTCTGGGGGTTTGACCCCCAGAAAAGAGGACGTAACCAAACCGCGGCTCGACCGCGAGCGAAGCGAGCAGGAGAGATGCCGCGGTGGCGGTGAAGCCTGGGGGTCGCCTCACCGCGACCGCGGCGGCCGCCGGACCGAGGGGGGAGGTGCCCGGCGGGGTCTGTGTCTTCCCAGTGGCGCACCGAACCGATGGTGAACGGTGCGTTAGTAAATGAGAGTAACGGGTCGGAGCGTGATCGCGCCATAACTGGGCGCAAAATTTGCCCGGTTTTTTGTCGATCTCATCGCCAGCGGGTGGTGAGGGCGCCGAGGGCGCCGAGGGCGACGGCGGCGGCCGTGGAGGTTCGGAGAACGGTCGTTCCGAGCCGGACGGCCCGTGCGCCGGCGTCGCGGAGGGCCTGGAGTTCGTCGTCGGTGATGCCGCCCTCGGGGCCCACGACCAGCAGCAGGTCTCCGGTGTCGGGCAGGGCCAGGTCGGTGAGCCGCTCGGGGACGTCGGACTCCAGCACGATGGCCAGCGACATCGTCGTCACGAGCCCGGCCAGCTCGCTCGTGGTCACCGGCTCGGTGACGTCCGGCACGTGCGCTCGCCGGGCCTGTTTGGCGGCGGCCCGGGCGGTGGCGCGCCACCGCGCGAGGGCCTTCTCGCCGCGGCTTCCGTCTTCCCACTTCGCGACGCTGCGGCCCGCCCGCCACGGGACGATCGCGTCGACACCGGCTTCGGTGGCGAGTTCGACGGCCAGTTCTCCGCGGTCGCCCTTCGCCAGTGCCTGCGCGACCAGTACGCGCAGGGCGGGCGGCTCCTCGGTCCAGTGCTCCTCGACCGTCACGGTCAGCAGTGGGTCCCGCCCGGCCTGGACGTCTTCGACGACGCACCGGGCCATGGCGCCGGCGCCGTCGGACAGGACCAGCCGCTCGCCGACGCGCAGGCGGCGGACGGTGGCCGCGTGCCGGGCTTCCTCGCCGTCGAGGACCGCGCGGCCGGAAGCCGGCACGGACGGGGCGAGGAAGACCGGCAGGGTGGTGTCGGGCACGGTCAGCGGTGGTTCTTGGCGCGGAGCTTGGCGAACAGCCCGCCGTGCTTGGTGCCGTTGGAAGCCAGCGTCGGGACCTCTTCGCCGCGCTGGTGGGCGAGCTCGACGAGGAGTTCGCGCTGGGCTTCGTCGAGCTTGGTCGGGACCACGACGTCGATGTGGACGTGCAGGTCGCCGCGGCCGTCGACGCGGCCGGAGGACCGCAGCCGGGGCATGCCCTTGCCGGTCAGGACGAGCTCGGCGTTGGGCTGGGTGCCGGGTTCGACGTCGAGTTCGTAGTCGCCGTCGACGAGGGTCGAGATCGGCACCGTGGCGCCGAGCGCGGCGGTGGTCATCGGGATGCGGAAGTTGCAGTGCAGGTCGTGGCCCTGCCGGACGAAGACCTCGTGCGGGGTCTCGTCGATCTCGACGTACAGGTCGCCGGCCGGGCCGCCGCCGGGGCCGACCTCGCCCTGGCCGGAGAGGCGGATGCGCATGCCGTCGCCGACGCCCGGCGGGATCTTCGCGGTGACGTTGCGGCGGGCGCGGATGCGGCCGTCGCCGCCGCACTGGCGGCAGGGGTCGGGGATGACCTCGCCGAAGCCGCGGCAGACCGGGCACGGCCGCGCCGTGACGACCTGGCCGAGGAAGGACCGCTGGACGGACTGGACCTCGCCGGCGCCGCCGCAGGTGTCGCAGGTCTTGACCGAGGTGCCTTCGCTGGTGCCCGCGCCGCGGCAGAGGTCGCAGACGATGGCCGTGTCGACGGCGATCTCCTTGTCGACGCCGGTGGCGCACTCCTCGAGGGTGAGGCCGAGCCGGATGAGCGCGTCGGAGCCGGGCTGGACGCGGCTGCGCGGGCCGCGCCCTCGTCCCCCGCCACCGCCGGCCGCACCGAAGAAGGCGTCCATGATGTCGCCGAGGCCGCCGAAGCCGGCGAACGGGTCGCCGCCACCGCCGCCGCGCGCGCCGCCGTCCATCGGGTCGCCGCCGAGGTCGACGATCTTGCGCTTCTGCGGGTCGGACAGCACCTCGTACGCCGTCGTGACCTCGCCGAACTTGTGCTGCGCGTCTTCCGACGGGTTGACGTCGGGGTGCAGCTCCCGGGCCAGCTTCCGGTACGCGCGCTTGATCTCCTGATCGCTCGCGTTCTTGGCCACCCCGAGGATGCCGTAGTAGTCCCTCGCCACCGTCTCTGCTTCTCCTTCTGCTCTGCCCGGCTCAGCGGCCGGCCAGGATCTGCCCCACGTAGTTGGCGACCGCGCGCACCGCGGCGATCGTGCCGGGGTAGTCCATCCGGGTCGGGCCGACCACCCCCATGCCGCCGAGCACCACGTCGTCGCGGCCGTAGCCGATCGAGACGACCGAGGTGCTGCGCATCTGCTCGTCTTCATTTTCCTCACCGATGCGGACCGTGATCGCACCGGGGTTGCGCGCGGCCGCCAGCAGCTTCAGCACGACGACCTGTTCCTCGAGCGCTTCGAGGACCTGGCGCAGTGAGCCGGGGAAGTCGGCGACGTTGCGGGTGAGGTTCGCGGTGCCGCCGAGCACCAGGCGTTCTTCCGGGTGCTCGGCCAGCGACTCGACCAGCACGGTGGTGACGCGGATGAGCGCGTCCCGCAGCTCGCCGGGCGACTTGTCGGGCAGCTCGGCGACGCGCGCCGCGGCGTCGTTGAGCCGCCGTCCGGACATGGCCGCGTTGAGCACGGTGCGCAGCCGGGCCACGTCGTCCTCGGTGACGACGTCGCCGAGGTCGACCGTGCGCTGGTCGACGCGCCCGTTGTCGGTGATCAGCACCAGCATCAGCCGCGCCGGGGTGAGCGGCACCACTTCGAGGTGGCGCACCTTGGCGTTGGTCAGCATCGGGTACTGGACGACGGCGACCTGCCGGGTCAGCTGCGCGAGCAGCCGGACCGAGCGCTTGAGGACGTCGTCGAGGTCGGTGCCGCTGTCGAGGAACGTGGTGATGGCTCGGCGCTCGGCCGCGCTCAGCGGCTTGATCTCCGACAGCCGGTCGACGAACAGGCGGTAGCCCTTGTCGGTCGGGACGCGGCCGGCGCTGGTGTGCGGCTGTGTGATGTAGCCCTCTTCTTCGAGCGTCGCCATGTCGTTGCGCACGGTGGCGCTCGACACACCCAGGTTGTGCCGCTCGACGATCGCCTTCGACCCGACGGGTTCCTGGTTGGACACGTAGTCGGCCACGATCGCACGCAGCACGTCGAAGCGGCGTTCCTCCGCGTTGGCCACCGGTTCCTCACCTACCTCGCTCGCTGCTCGATGCGAGTTTACGGAAGTCTGAGCCGGTCGCGCTCAACGCGGGCCACCCGGGCCGGGTGAGCGGTTCGCTCCCTCTCCTCGCCGTCTCCTTCCCCGGCCGACGAGGTCGCCGTGAGCAACGTTGCCCCGGCTCGCCCGCCCCGAGGGGCACTTTCCCGTGAAAGTGCCCCGGAGCGAGCACTCCGGACCGGGTCAGGAGTTGCGGGGGAAGCCCAGGTTGACGCCGGCGTGGGAGCGGTCCGGCCAGCGAGAGGTGACCACCTTGGTCCGGGTGAAGAAGTGGAACCCTTCCGGCCCGTACGCGTGGCTGTCGCCGAACAGCGAGTCCTTCCAGCCACCGAAGGAGTAGTAGCCGACCGGGACCGGGATCGGGACGTTGACCCCGACCATGCCCACCTCGACCTCGTTCTGGAACCGGCGCGCGGCCGCCCCGTCGCCGGTGAAGATCGCCGTGCCGTTGCCGTACGGGTTGGCGTTGATCAGCGCCAGCGCGTCGTCGTAGGAGTCCGCGCGGGCCACCGACAGCACCGGGCCGAAGATCTCGTCCGTGTAGATCGACATCTCCGGGCGGACGTGGTCGAACAGCGTCGGGCCGAGCCAGAAGCCCCCTTCGGCGACCTCGATCCCCCGGCCGTCGACGACCAGCGTGGCGCCGGCCGTCACCCCGGCGTCCACATAGGACTCGACCCGGGCGTGGTGGGCCGCGGTGACCAGCGGCCCCATCTCGGACTCGGGGTCGCGGCCGTCGCCGACGCGCAGCCGAGCCATCCGCTCGGCGATCTTCTGCACGAGCGAGTCGCCGACCGGGTCGACGGCCACGACCACCGACACCGCCATGCACCGCTCCCCCGCCGAGCCGAACCCGGCCGACACCGCTGCGTCGGCGGCGAGGTCGAGGTCGGCGTCCGGCAGCACCACCATGTGGTTCTTCGCCCCGCCGAGGGCCTGGACGCGCTTGCCGTGCCGGGTGCCGGTTTCGTAGACGTAGCGCGCGATCGGCGTCGACCCGACGAACGAGATCGCCTTGACGTCGGCGTGCGCGAGCAACCCGTCGACGGCGGTCTTGTCGCCGTGCAGCACGTTCAGCGCGCCCGCGGGCAGCCCGGCCTCGGCGAACAGCTCCGCGATGAACACCGCCGCCGACGGGTCCTTCTCGCTCGGCTTGAGCACGACGGTGTTTCCGCAGGCCAGCGCGTTGGGGACGAACCACAGCGGCACCATGGCCGGGAAGTTGAACGGCGAGATCACGCCCACCACCCCCAGCGGCTGGGCGAGCGAATAGACGTCGACGCCGGTGGACGCGTTCTCGCTGAACCCGCCCTTCAGCAGCTGGGCGGCCCCGCAGGCGAACTCGACGTTCTCGATCGCGCGGGCGATCTCCCCGGCCGCGTCGGACTCGACCTTGCCGTGCTCGCTCGTGATGATCTTCGCCAGCTCGTGCTTGCGGGCGGACAGCAGCTCGCGGAAGGCGAACAGCACGCGCGTCCGGCCGGCCAGCGACGTCCCGCGCCAGCCGGGCAGCGCCGCCTTGGCCGCGGCGACGGCGGCTTCGACCTCGGCCTCGCCGGCGAAGTCGACGTGCGCCCGGACCTCCCCGGTGGCCGGGTCGAAGACCTCGCCGGACCGCGCGGCGGTCCCGCCGAACGGCTTGCCGTCGATCCAGTGGCTGATGCGGTCGGTCACGGCGGGCACTCCTTCACTCCGGCAACGTCCCCCAGAGTCTCCGGTCGGGCGCCACGCCAGGCCATCGGCAACGTGTACGCCAGTTGGCTCCCGGCCGTACAGTCTGTCCCTGCCGATCACACGCCGAGGAGCCATGTACCCGACCGTCGCCGAGGTCCTCGCGCTGCCGGTGCTGCGCCAGGGCCGCCCGCACGTCGTCGCCGGCGCGGCCGGGCTGGACGCTCCGGTGCGCTGGGCGCACGTCGCCGAGGTCGCCGACATCGCCCACCTGCTGCGCGGCGGCGAGCTGGTGCTGACCACCGGCGTCGCGCTGCCCGACGACGGCCCGTCCCTCGCCCGGTACGTCGCCGACCTGGCCGGGGTCGGCGCGGCGGGCGTCGTGGTCGAGCTGGTCCGGCACTGGAGCGACAAGCTGCCCGCCGCGCTGGTCGGCGCGGCCGAGGAGCACGGCCTGCCGCTGGTCACGCTCTCGCGGGAGACGCGGTTCGTGAGCATCACCGAAGCGGTGAACGGCCAGATCGTCGACGCCCAGGTCGCCGAGCTGCGCGCCGCCGAGCGCGTGCACGAGACGTTCACCGCCCTGACGGTCGCGGGCGCCGAACCCGGCGTCGTCCTGGGCGAGGTCGCCCGGCTCACCGAGCAGCCGGTGGTGCTGGAGACCCTCTCCCACGAGGTCCTCGCCTACGACGCGGCCGGCACCGACCCCGCCGAGCTGCTGACCGGGTGGCCGGCCCGGTCGCGGGTGGTCCAGGTCGGCGAGCGGACCGGCTACCACCCGGGTTCGGGCTGGCTGGTGACCGTCGTCGGCGCGCGCGGACACGACTGGGGACGGCTGATCCTCGTCTGCGCCGACCAGCCGCCGCACCGCCACCGGGTGGTCGCCGAGCGGGCCGCGTCCGCGCTCGCCGTGCACCGCCTGGTCGCCAAGGATTCCGACGGTCTCGAACGCCAGGCCCACCGCGCGGTGCTCGCCGAGCTGCTCGCCTCGCCCGCCCCGACGGCCGAGCTGCTGGCCAGAGCCTCGGCGCTGGCCGTGCCGCTGCCCGGGCGGCAGCTAGTCGGGGTGGCCGTCCGGCCGCGGCTGACCGGCACCGCCCGGACCGCGTTGTCGACCCCGCCGGTGCTGCGCGAGCTGGCCGAGGCGACGGTGCTGGCCGCCCGCCGCGCGAAGGTCTCGGCGCTGGTGGCGACGGACGACCTCGGTGTCCGGGCGCTGATCGCGCTGTCCCCGGAGGCGAACGCAGACGCCGTGCTGCACCGGCTCGCCACCGACGTCCACGAGGCCCGCGGCAGCGCACCCGGCGTGCTCGCGGTCGGCACGACGGTGTCGTCCCCCGCCGAAGCGCGCCGGACGTTGCTGGAGGCGAGCCAGGTCGCGGCGGCGGCGCTGGGCGCGGGCGCGGACCGGGTGCTGCACCGGTTGTCGGACGTCCGCCTGCGCGGCCTGCTGCACCTGCTTTCCGGCGACGAGCGGGTCTCGGCGTTCGCGCACCGGGAACTTGGACCGCTGCTCCAGCGCGACGCGGCGTCGGGCAGCCGGCTCGTCCAGGCGTTGCGGCACTACTGCGAGCAGGGCGGCAACAAGTCGGCGGCGGCCGCGGCGGCCCACACCTCGCGGACGGCCTATTACCAGCAGCTCGCCCGGATCGAGCAGGTCCTCGGCGTCCGGCTGGAGGACCCGGAGTCGATGTTGTCGCTGTATGTGGCCCTTCTGGCGTGGGATCTCACCCGCCCGAGCGACGAAGACTCACCCGGACGTGCAGCACAGTGATCGACCTCGGACGGCCGATGACACCGATATGGCCCTAATCCCCTTCGCAGCCTGCTTGCTGAGCTTCGGTTGTCTGGTGCCGGCGCAACCCCCGGCCTCGACGCTGCAGCTGACCACCCACGACACCGCCGGCCGGACCGGCGCGGCGGCGCTGACGTGCGACCCGGCGGGAGGAACGCACCCCAAGCGCGACAAGGCATGCGCGGTGCTCTCCGCCGCCGGCGGCGACTTTTCCCGGATCAACGCCCGCCACCAGGCGTGCACGCTGATCTACGCACCGGTGGAGGCGACGGCCACCGGCACCTGGCGCGGAAAACCGGTGTCGTTCCGCACGACGTACGCCAACCGCTGCGAGGCCGAGCGGGATTCCGACGAGATCTTCGCGTTCTGACGCAGCATTTGACGCAACGCTGCGACAACTGAACGGCATCACCCGACCGGGCACAGCCTGTCCTTGGGCAGGCTGTGCCTCATGTCAACCTTGCCCGCTACGCAAATCCGCGACAGCAAAACCCACCACTACAGCACCCTGCGTTATCACCCGAAAGCACCAAGACCAGCCTGAACGCGCGGAAGCCGCCGGGCCGCCCCCACGACGACCCGGTGGCTCCCGCGTAACTCTTAACCACGCACTGTCCGCCGGTCCGGTTCAGCGGCAGGGGGTGACCGGGCCGAAAGTCACGTCGCGGGCCGTCGAGCGGCTGAGGTTCCACGATGGCCAGCCTTCCGCGCGGTGGTGGCTCAGGACCTGCATCAGCACGCACGTGCGCAGTGGTTCCGGCAGGCGTCCCGAGACCACCGGGACCACGTCGGCCGAGAACCCGGCCAGGTAACGGTCGTCGAGGGGCTTGCCGGCGGCCGCGCGGTCGACGTTGGCGTCGGCGATCAGGCGTTCCGGGTCGAGGACGGCGAGGACGAGCAGCGCCGCCGCGGCCGTGCCGATCGCCGCGCGGGGCAGCCACGCCGGGCGCAGCCGGACCAGTGCCACCAAGACCAGCACGAACACCGCGCCGAACCACAGCTCGCAGACCTCGACCAGCAGCCGCAGGACGGTGAAGCCGTACGCCTGCTGGTAGGTCCACATGCGACTCAACGCCGAACCGACGAGCATCAGGGTGAGCGCGCTGAGCGTCCCGAGCAGGAGACGCTGCCGGAGCCGGTCGGCCTTCGTCGAGTTCGGCGCCCACCGCAACGCCGCGGAAACGACCGCCAACGTCAGGACGGTGACGACGCACAGCTGCCAGAAGCCGCTCCGGGCGTACTCCGCCGACGTCAAGTTGCCGGTGCGCAGGACGTACTCGGTGCCGCCGAAGAGCACGACCAGCCGGACCCCGACGAAGAGGCCGAACACCAGCACGAGGACGACGAGCGGGAACGTCCACTCCAGACCGTATCGAGTCCGATGTGGACGTTCGGCCGACGCGCGCGGTGCCGGAGCGGCAAGGAAGTAGCAGGCTCCGGCGACAGCCAAGGTGACGGCGGCGAAGACCGCGCACCACCGCACGAACGTCGCGACGTCGAGCTCGGGAAGCACGGCGTTGACGACGGCGGCGAAGGCGGCATCGGCACTGGCCAGCAGCGGCACGAAGACCCCGACGAGCACGGCCGCGGCGAGCACGGCCAGCGCCATCCGCCGGGCGACCCCGTCCCGGCGGCCGGCGAAGCGCCCAGCCCCGCGCCCGACCCACGGAATGGCCCGGAAGGCCTCGATCGGAACGGCGAGCATGTCGTAGAGGACGGAGTGCACGGTCCGCTCCCCGACGACGGCCAGCGACCCGGTCACCACGGCGGCGGCGACGCAGAGGACGAACAGCCACTCCGACGCCCGCACGGTCCCGACGGCGAGCAGCCCCAGCGAGAGGGCGGCCCAGCCGGCATTGCGCCAGGTGAAGACGCCTTTCGCGCCTTCCCGCGCCCGCCGATCGGCCTCCACGACCGCGGCGACGACGGCCAGCCCGGAGAGCAACCACCCGATCCCGGGCCGGTCGAGGGGCAGCAGCAGGGCTCCGACGATCCCGGCCAGCACCGAAGCAGGCAGCACAACGGCCGGCATCGGAACGACAGCGGACTTCGGCGGCGGGATCGGCCGGAGGAGAACGGGCGGAGCGGCAACGGCAACGCCACCGCCCTGGCGCGGAGGTTCAGGCATCGCGAAGGCGCCCCCACCAGCACCGGAGCGCGGGCCCTCACCTTGCCGAACCCCCGCCCCACTGCCCGAAAGCGGAGGTTCCGGCACCCCCAAGGCGCCCCCACCAGCACCGGAGCGCCCGCCCGGGTCTTCCCGGACGCCCACGCCACCCGGCGCCCCTCTCGCCGGCGCCGAAGCGCCCGACTCCTGTCCGGCCCCGGACGCCACGCCACCCTCCCGCGCCGCAGCCGCCCCGGCCCCCGGCTCGCCCCTGGCCGCACCGGCGCCCGGCCCACCCCGGGCACTTTCACGCGAAAGTGCCCCTTGGGCCGCTACCGAACCGTCGCCGGCCCCCGGGCCATCCCCGGCCTCCGTCGCCGCCGCGCGCTTCCCCCGCGGCACCCGTTTTCCCGGCTCCCCGCCCACACTGTTCTTCGGCATCTCCACCCACTCCACGTTCGCTTTCGCAAATACCAGGTCCGCAACCGCGCCGCAGACCCCACTCACCGCACCTAAGCCGGCAGCGTCACCCGGATCCGGCTCCCCGTCCCGGGCGACTGGTCCACCACCCCGATCGTCCCGCCGTGCAGCTCGACCGCCCACCGGGCGATCGCCAGGCCCAGGCCCGTTCCCCCGCCCGACGGCCGCTCGCCGCGGGTGAACCGCTCGAACACGCGCTCGCGGTCCGCCGGCGCGATCCCCGGCCCCTCGTCACACACGTCGATGCGCACCTCACCCGGCCGCACCTGCGCCACCACCCGGACCTGCCCGCCCGCCGGGCCGTGGCGGGCCGCGTTCTCCAGCAGGTTGGCCACCACCTGGAACAACCGCCCGCGGTCCGCCGTCACCACCGCCCCCTCCGGGGACACCGACACCTCGAACGTCACCCCGCGGCCCGCGAACGCCGCCTCCCCCACCACTTCGGACAGCAGCGACCACAGCGAAAACGACGTCTTGTGCAGCGGGATCGCCCCCGCGTCCAGCCGGGACAGATCCAGCAGCTCGTCCACCAGCGTCGCCAGGCGCTCGGTCTGCCGCAGTGCCGTCTTGAGCGTTGCCGGGTCCGGGTCCTCGACGCCGTCGACGAGGTTTTCCAGCACGCCGCTCAGCGCGGTGATCGGCGTGCGCAGCTCGTGGGACACGTTCGCGATCAGCTCCCGGCGCCGCCGGTCCGCATCGCCGAGGTCCCCCGCCATCTGGTTGAACGCCTGCGCCAGCACGCCGACTTCGTCACGAGTGGTGGCCCGGATCCGCCGGGTGTAGTCGCCCTTCGCCATCGCCCGCGCCGCCGCCGTCATCTCGCGCAGCGGGCGCGTCATGCCGTGCGCGAGCACCTGCGACAACACGAGCGCGAGCAGGATGGCGCCGGCCGTCGTCTTCGGCGGCAGCCAGCCGATCTGCCAGTTGAAGAACCCGAACGCGATGCCGCCGGAGGCGACCATCAGGATCGCCAGCTTCAGCTTGATCGACCGGACCCGGTCGAGCGGCCGGGGCAGCAGCTCGACCACCTCCAGCAGAGTCCCCTTCACGATCCCGCCTCCAGCGCATAACCGACGCCGTGCACCGTCCGGATCAGGTCCGCGCCGAGCTTCCGCCGCAGCGCCTTGATGTGGCTGTCCACCGCCCGGGTGCCCGCGGACGTGCCGTGGACGTCCCAGTCCCACACCTCCGACAGCAGCCGTTCGCGCGGCTGCACCACCCGCGGCCGCCGCGCGAAGTGCACCAGCAGGTCGAACTCGATCGGCGTCAGCTGCGCCGCGACGCCCGCACGGGCGACGCGCCGCTGGTCGACGTCGATTTCGAGGTCGCCGAGCACGATCCGCGTGCCCGCCACCGAAGACGAGCGCTCGACCCGCCGCAGCAGTGCGTGCACCCGCGCGGTCAGCACCCGCATCGAGAACGGCTTCGTGAGGTAGTCGTCGGCGCCGACCCCGAGCCCGACCAGCAGGTCCGTCTCGTCGGCGCGCGCGGTCAGCATCAGCACCGGCACCGGACGGCGGCCCTGGATCCGGCGGCAGACCTCCAGGCCGTCGAACCCCGGCAGCATGACGTCGAGCACCACCAGGTCCGGTTCGGAGGCCGCGTCCGCCTCGACGGCCGCCGGTCCGTCGTGGACGACGTCCACCGCGAACCCCTCGGCCCGCAGCCGGGCCGCGATCGACGCGGCGATCGTGACGTCGTCCTCGACGACGAGCACCCGCCGCCCACCCAGTTCCATGACCACGACCCTAAGCACCCCCGGTGGAGACGGTTCGCGTGAAGTGTGAAGATCCTGTGGAGACGTTTCACCCGCTTTGCCGGTTCGTGACGGCCAGGTTTGTGACGCAGGTCATGCACCCCGGCGCCCTTCGCGCAATCGACAGACTGCACTCCTGATCAACGAAGAGTGAACAGACTGCCGTTGCCCCGGTGATGACCAGGCGCGCAGGATTCCGCAATGGCGCCGACACCCGTAGACCAGCGCGTGCACGACGACGGCCGGGTCGAACTCGACCCCGCCGACGTCCGGTCTCTCCAAGGCAGCCGGTTCTTCAACGAGGAACTGGCCCCCGTCCCCGTCGAGAAACGGACCTGGACCACTTACAACTACTTCGCGCTCTGGATGGGGATGGCGCACAACATCCCCAGTTACGCGCTGGCCGCTTCGCTCATCGCGCTCGGCATGAACTGGGTGCAGGCGCTGATCACCATCACGATCGGCAACCTGGTCGTGCTGGCCCCGATGCTGCTCAACAGCCACGCCGGCACCAAGTACGGCATCCCGTTCCCGGTGTTCGCCCGCGCGTTCTACGGCCTGCGCGGCGCCAACCTGGCCGCGCTGCTGCGCGCGTTCATCGCGTGCGGCTGGTTCGGCATCCAGACGTGGGTCGGCGGCGAGGCCATCTACGTCATCCTCGGGCGCCTGCTCGGCTCGTGGTGGCGGAACGCGCCGGAGATCGCCGGGCAGCACTGGACGCTCTGGCTGTCGTTCGTGGTGTTCTGGATCGGCCAGATGCTGATCATCTGGCGCGGCATGGAGGCGGTCCGCAAGTTCGAGAACTGGACGGCGCCGCTGGTGTCGGTCGGCTTCCTGATCATGCTCGGCTACGTGCTGGTCAAGGCGGGCGGGCTCGGCCCGATCCTGTCGGCGCCCGGTGAACTGGGCTGGGGCCCGGACTTCTGGAAGGTGTTCGCGCCGTCGCTGATGGCGATGATCGCGTTCTGGTCGACGCTGTCGCTGAACATGCCGGACTTCACCCGCTTCGGCGGCAGCCAGCGCAAGCAGGTCCGCGGCCAGATCCTCGGCCTGCCGACGACGATGACGTTCATCGCGATCGTGGCCATCCTGACCACGTCGGGCGGGCACGTGCTCTACGGCGAGGACATCTGGGACCCGGCGCAGCTGGCCGACCGGTTCTCCAGCCCGGTCGTGGTCGTCGTCGCGCTGGTCGCGCTGGTGCTGGCGACGATCTCGGCGAACCTCGCGGCCAACGTCGTGAGCCCGTCCTACGACTTCTCGAACGCGTTCCCGAAGAAGATCACGTTCGCCGTCGGCGGCGGCATCACCGGCGTCATCGGCATCCTCATCCAGCCGTGGCGGCTCTACTCCGACCCGAACATCTACATCTTCGCCTGGCTCGGGTTCTACGGCGGCTTGCTCGGCGCGGTCGCCGGGGTGCTCGTCGCCGGCTACTGGCTCGTCAACCGCACGGAGCTGCGGCTGAAGGACCTCTACACACCCGATGGGGTGTATTGGTTCACCGGCGGCTGGAACTGGCGCGCGCTGGTCGCGACGCTGGTGGGGGCCGTTCTCTCGGTGGGTGGCGCGTACGGCGGGCCGTTCCCCGCCGACGGCATCATCCCGCTCCTCAAGCCGCTTTACGACTACAACTGGGTGGTCGGCCTGGTCGGCGCGTTCGTCGTCTTCGCCGTGCTGTCCCTGCCCGCTAGGAACAAGGAGGAAACCAGTGAGCGTGGTTCGAGCCGGCCTGATCCAGCAGCGGTGGACGGGTGACAAGGAGTCCATGATCAAGGCGGCGGTCGACCACATCGGCACCGCCGCTTCGCAGGGCGCCCAGGTCGTCTGCCTGCAGGAACTGTTCTACGGGCCGTACTTCTGCCAGGTGCAGGACGCCGACTACTACTCCTACACCGAGGCCATCCCGGACGGGCCCACCACGAAGCTCATGCAGGAGGTGGCCGAGCGCCACGGCGTCGTGCTGATCGTGCCGATGTACGAGGTCGAGCAGCCCGGCGTCTACTACAACACCGCCGCGGTGATCGACGCCGACGGCACCTACCTCGGCAAGTACCGCAAGAACCACATCCCGCAGGTCCAGGGGTTCTGGGAGAAGTTCTACTTCCGGCCCGGCAACCTCGGCTACCCGGTGTTCGACACCGCCGTGGGCCGCATCGGCGTCTACATCTGCTACGAGCGGCACTTCCCGGAGGGCTGGCGCGCGCTCGGCCTGGCCGGGGCGAAGATCGTGTTCAACCCGTCGGCGACCAGCCGCAGCCTGTCGCAGTACCTGTGGCGGCTGGAGCAGCCGGCGGCCGCGGTGGCGAACGAGTACTTCGTCGGCGCGATCAACCGGGTGGGCGTGGAACCGCTGGGCGACAACGACTTCTACGGCCAGACGTACTTCGTCGACCCGCGCGGCCAGCTCGTCGGCGACGCCGCGTCCGACACCGACGACGAGGTCGTGGTGCGCGACCTCGACCTGGGGTTGCTCGACGACGTCCGCAACCAGTGGGCGTTCTACCGCGACCGCCGCCCGGACACCTACGGCCCCCTCGCGGAGGCCTGATGACCACGCTCATCACGGGAGGCCAGGTCGTTTCGCCGTCGGGTGCGCTCCTGGCCGACGTCCTCGTCGACGGCGAGACCATCGCCGCCGTCGGGGCGCCCGGGACGCTGACCGGCGACGAGACGATCGACGCCACCGGGAAGTACGTGCTGCCCGGCGGCATCGACGCCCACACCCACATGGAGATGCCGTTCGGCGGCACGCACTCGGTCGACACGTTCCCGACCGGGACGACGGCGGCCGCGTGGGGCGGCACGACCACGATCATCGACTTCGCCGTGCAGGCCAAGGGCACGTCGCTGTTGTCCACACTGGACAAGTGGCACGCCAAGGCCGACGGGAACTGCGCGATCGACTACGGCTTCCACATGATCGTCTCCGACGTCAACGACCAGTCGCTGAAGGAGATGGAAGCCTGCATCGACGGCGGCGTCGGCAGCTTCAAGATGTTCATGGCGTACCCGGGGGTGTTCTACTCCACGGACGGGGAAATCCTGCTCGCGATGCAGAAAGCGCGCGAAACCGGCGCTACGATCATGATGCACGCCGAAAACGGCATCGCGATCGACCAGCTGGCCGCGCAGGCCTTCGCGGCCGGGAACATCGACCCGGTCCAGCACGGCCTGACGCGCCCACCGGAACTGGAAGGAGAGGCGACATCGCGGGCGATCCAGCTCGCCAAGGTGACCGGTGCGCCGCTGTACATCGTGCACCTGTCGGCGTCGCAAGCACTGGCGGCGGTCGCTGAAGCCCGCAACGCGGGGCAGAACGTCTTCGCGGAGACGTGCCCGCAGTACCTCTACCTGTCCATTGAGGACCTCGCCAAGCCGGACTTCGAAGGCGCGAAGTACGTGGCTTCGCCACCGCTGCGGGAGAAGTCGCACCAGGCCGACCTGTGGCGGGGGCTGCGGACCAACGACCTGTCCGTGGTGTCCACCGACCACTGCCCGTTCTGCTTCAAGGACCAGAAGGAGCTGGGCCGCGGCGACTTCCGGGCCATCCCGAACGGGATTCCGGGCGTCGAACACCGGATGGACCTGCTGCACCAGGGCGTCGTCGCCGGTCAGCTGACCCTCGGCCGGTGGGTCGAGACGTGCTCGGCAACGCCGGCGCGGATGTTCGGGCTGTACCCGCGCAAGGGCGTCATCGCCGCGGGTTCGGACGCCGACATCGTCATCTACGACCCTTCCGCGCGGCAGACTTTGTCGGCCGAGACGCACCACATGAACGTGGACTACTCGGCGTACGAGGGGCTCGAGATCACCGGCCGGGTGCACACGGTGCTTTCGCGGGGGCGCGTTGTGGTGTCGCCGTCCGGTTTCTCCGGGTCGACGTCCCACGGCAAGTTCCTGTCCCGCTCGCTGAACCAGTACCTGAACTAGTAAGACAAACAGAGCGCGGCGAAGCCGCTCCGTTGAGGGTGGCGGAGGGGAGGAAGGAGGAGCATGGACTTCGGGATCGTGCTGCAGACCGACCCGCCGGCGCGGGACGTCGTGCGGCTGATGAAGGACGCCGAGGACGCCGGGTTCCGCTACGGGTGGACGTTCGACTCCTGTGTGCTGTGGCAGGAGCCGTTCGTCATCTACTCGGCGATTCTGGCGGCGACGTCGTCTCTCGTCGTGGGGCCGATGGTGACCAGCCCCGGCACGCGGGACTGGTCGGTGATGGCGTCGACGTTCGCCACGCTCAACGACATGTACGGCAACCGGACGGTGTGCGGCATCGGCCGCGGCGACTCGGCGCACCGGGTGGTCGGCAAGCCACCGTCCACTTTGGCCACGGTGCGCGACTGCATGCGCGTGGTCAAGGACCTGGCCGAGGGCCGCTCGGTGACCATGAACGAGAAGACCGTGCGGATCCCGTGGATCTCGAACGGGCAGCTCGAAATGTGGATGGCCGGCTACGGGCCGAAGGCGCTGCAGACGGTCGGCGAGCACGCCGACGGCTTCATCCTGCAGTGCGCGGACCCGGCCATCGCCCGCTGGACGATCGGCGCGGTCCGCGACGCGGCCCGGGCGGCCGGGCGCGATCCCGGCGGCATCACGATCTGCGTCGCGGCGCCGGCGTACGTCGGCGACGACCTGGCGCACCAGCGCGAGCAGCTGCGCTGGTTCGGCGGGATGGTCGGCAACCACGTCGCCGACCTGGTCGCGCGGTACGGCTCGTCGGGGGCGGTGCCGCGGGAGCTGACGGACTACATCCGCGAACGGGAGGGTTACGACTACAGCCACCACGGTAAGGCGGGCAACCCGTCGACCGAGTTCGTCCCGGACGAGATCGTCGACCGGTTCTGCCTGCTGGGGCCGCCGTCTTCCCACGTCGAACGGCTGCAGGAGCTGGCGGAGCTGGGCGTGGACCAGTTCTCCCTGTACCTGATGCACGACGACCGCGAGGCGACGCTGGCGGCCTACGGATCACAGATCATCCCGAAGCTCACCACCTGATCGAGTTGCGGTTTACCCCACCCCGGATTCGGTGGCTCACCCCAGTGCGCCACCGGGTCCGGAGCGGGACGATCTTGTCATGACCTCTCGGAAATTCCGCACGGCGACGGCACTGGGGGCCGCCGCGCTCGCGGTGGGCGCTCTCGCCCCCGCGGCCGCGGCGAGCCCCGCCCGGATCGTCTGGGAAGCCTCCTGCACGGCCGGCTACGAATGCGGCCACCTCGACGTCCCACTGTCCTACCAGGACCCGGCCGCCGGCACCGTGCGGCTGGCGATCGCGCGGCTGCCGGCCACCGACCAGGCCCGCAAGCTGGGCACGATCTTCTACAACCCGGGCGGACCGGGCTCGTCCGGCCGGTTCGCCCCGGCGTTGACCCCTGCCCTGCACGCCCGTTTCGACATCGTCGGCTTCGACCCGCGCGGCGTCGGAGCGAGCGCGAAGATCCACTGCTTCACCGACCCGGCACAGCTCGAAGTGCTGCAACGCGCGCTCGGCACGTTTCCGCTGACCCGTGCGGCCGAACAGCAGCAGATCGCGGACACGCGCACGGTCACCGACCTCTGCGAGCAGAACGCCGGGCCGCTGGCGAACCACCTGTCGACCGGAACGATCGCCCGCGACCTGGACCGGCTGCGCGCGGCGTTCGACGAACCGAAGCTGCGGTACTACGGGAAGTCGTACGGAACGTACCTCGGCGAAACGTACGCGAACCTGTTCCCCGGCCGAGTCGGCTCACTGGCCCTCGACGCGGTCGACGACCCGGTGCGCTGGTCGACGGGAACCGGCCCGATGAGCTACCGCCTGCACGGCTTCGCGGACGCCCCGCGAGCGATACAGTCCTTTGTGGACGCCTGCGGTACGCGTTGCACGTTCGGCTACGACGAGATCCTCGACCGGCTCGAACGCGGCCCGATCACGGTGACCGACACGGCCGGACGGCAGAGCACCGTCACCTACCAAGGCGCCATCGCCCGCATCCACAACTACTTGACCGACGCCCGGTCCGCGCCGGAGCTGGCCGCCTTCCTCCAGGCCCTGGCCGACCCGGCATCGCGCGTCCCGGTTTCCCCGGGCGGCCCACCGGACATCGACTCCATGCTGGGCGGCGGCGCAACGCTCTGCTCGGACGCGGCCAACCCCCGAAACCCGGCCGCCTGGTGGGACTACGCGTGGCGCGCGGACGACGTCGCCCGCGGCTTCGGCCCGTACGACGTCTACAAGACGCTGCCGTGCGCCACCTGGGACGTCACGGACACGGGCCGCTACGCCGGGCCGTGGAACCGCCCGACGGCACCGATCCTGCTCCTGGCCAACCGGCAGGGCGACCTGGAGACACCGTACGCCGGCGCGCAGCGGACAGAGCGGCTGCTCGCCAACGCCCGCCTGCTGAGCCTGGACACGTACGGCCACGGCGCCCGCGGCAAGAGCGCCTGCATCGACACCTGGCTGGACCGCTACTTCGGCACCGGAACGGTCCCGGCCCCAGGCACGACTTGCGCACCGGATCACGGCCCGTTCGGCTGAGGCCGATCGCCGCGGGCCTCGCTGGGCGGTTCGTCCTCGTTGCCGGGATCGCAGTCCTCGCTACGCTGGCGTCCTCGCCGCCCGGCGGGGCCCGTGAGTTCGCGAGGAGCCGCAGATGCAGACCGAGAACCCGCTGGTGCCGACGGGGTTCGACCGCGCATTGACCCTCCGGGACGGGCGCGTCGTGCACCTGCGGCCACTCGCCCGGGCCGACGCGCCGGAACTCGGGGACGCGATCCGGCACGCCGACCGGGTGACGCTGTACCGGCGGTTCTGCGGCACTCCGCCGCGGGTCACCCCGCGGTTGCTGGACCGCCTCACCGACCTGGACTACCAGCGCAGATTCGCGCTCGTGGCGCGCGACACCGACGGCCACGGCGTCGCGATCGCCCGCTACGGAGCCACGTCGGAACCCGGCGTCGCCGAGATCGCGGTCGCGGTCGATCCGGCCTGGCGCCGGGTGGGGCTGGCGACGGCACTGGTGCACCTGCTCGGCGAAGCGGCCCTCGATCGCGGCTTCGACCGGTTCACCGCCCTGTACTTCGCCGACAACCGCCCGGTGGCCGAACTCCTCGACGACGCCGGCGGCAAGCAGGTGATCGCGGCAGGCCTCGCCGAAGCCGAAGTCCAGCTCCGCCGACCAAGTCCGAACGGGTGAATGCTCAGCCGCTTGGCCGAGTCACGATGACGGTGCGCAGCTGCCCACTGTCCAAAGTGGTCAGTAATCAGCCTTTCCCGGCGTCGCGGCGCAGCCGGAATCCGGCGAAGCTGACGAGCAGCAGTACCGTGCCCGCGGTGAGGACGAGCAGGGCACCACCCACCGCACCACCGGTCAGATCCCAGACGGCTTCCGGAACGGCAAGGGTCACGGCGGCGACGCCCGTGACGAGCGGCCCCCAGCTCCGTTCCCACCGCACCGCGGCGAGGCACCCGGCACCCAGGGCGAAGGTGAGCAGGTAGGCCATCGGAACGGCCCGTTCGTCGCCGAGGAGGTGCTGGAAGCCGGCGACCGCGAGCGTCAGGCCGGCGACGAGCCCGGTCTGCCGATGCGGCAGCACCCGGCCGAAGGCAAACGCGGCAACGAACAGCCCGCCGGTGGCCACGCCCAGCCCCGCGTTCAGCGAGGTGAGGCCGACGGTGCTGTCGAGGCTGAAGAGGATCGTCGCGGCAAGGAGGCCGGCCGAAGCCAGCAGCCCGGAAACGGACGGCACCAGCAGATACCCCACCACGGCGGTCACCAGCCCGGCCCCGCAGGCCACGGCACCACGCCCACCGTGATCGGTCAGCGCAACGGCAACGGCGGCAGCCACGGCTCCGGCACCGAGGGCCAGCAACGTGCCACCCACGCGCCCACGCACCGCCGACCGGCTCCCCACCCCACCACTGGCGGCCGCCCCGGCGGCGAGCAGCACAACAGCGGCGGCCCCGGTGACGAAGGTCCGGGCGAACTCACCCCAGCGCCCCCACGACGTGGCCACGAGCAGGACGGCACCGACGAGAACCAGCCCACCCCCGAGGTACCCGGCGACCTCCGCCCACGGAACCCGCACCCGCCGACGCACACCGGCCCCCAGCGCACGCTCAACGGCATCGGCCTGCACCGAAGACAGCACCCCATCCCCGACCAGCCGGTCGAGAACTTCCTTCACGGACGGCTCTCGCTTCATGCCGGAATTGTCCGCTGCCCCGCCCCCGCCGGACAGGGCCACAGGACCCCACCGAGAGGTCGACCTCACCGTCGAGAACCGGCTGCCGGTCAACGCGGCCGTCGTGACGCCGGCTCAGTCGAGCAGTGCCTGGTAGACCAGCTGCCGCAGCTGAGGGCGCAGGCGGTACGTGCTCGATGGCAGCAACTGGGTGTAGAAGCCCACCGTCAGGTCCTCGGCCGGGTCAACCCAGAACGCCGTCGAAGCCGCGCCGCCCCAGGCGAACTCGCCTGGTGATGACAGGGTTCGGGCCTTCACCGGGTCCTCCAGTACCGAGAAGCCCAGGCCGAAACCGTGGCCGTCGAAGGGCATCTCCGCGAACAGGGGGCGGCCGAATGCCTCCAGGTCCACCCGACCCGGCAGGTGGTTGCTCGCCATCAACGCCACCGTGCGGGGCGACAGCAACCGGACGTCGTCCAGAGAGCCGCCGCGCAGCAGCATCTCCGTGAAACGCCAGTAGTCCGGTGCCGAGGACACCAGGCCGCCGCCGCCCGAGAGGCAGGCCGGGCGGGTTGTTCCCATGCGGCCGAATGCCTCGTTCCGGACTGCGCGGCCCGACGAAGGGTCACGTACGTACATGGCCGCCAGCCGCGCGGGGGCCGAAGCGACGAAGCCCGTGTCCGTCATGCCCAGCGGCGAGAAGATCCGCGACGCGAAGAACTCGTCCAGCGGAAGACCCGACACCACCTCGACGACCCGGCCGAGCACGTCCGTGGCGATCGAGTAGTTCCACTCCGCCCCGGGCTGGAAGAGCAACGGCAAGGCCGCCCACTGCGCACAGCACGCCGCCAGATCGGCTCCCGGCGGCGTGCCCCACTCGAAGCCCGCCGCGCGGTAGATCGCGTCCACCGGGTGGCCGTGGTGGAAGCCGTACGTCAGGCCCGCCGTGTGCGTCAGCAGGTGCCAGACGCGGATCGGCGAAGTGGCGGGCTCGGTCATCGGAGACAGTGCCGAACCCTTGACGTACACCCGCGGCGAAGCGAACTCCGGCAGCCACCGCGAGATCGGGTCGTCCAGCTCCAGCAGGCCCTCTTCGGCGAGCATCATCGCCGCGACCGAGGTGATCGGCTTGGTCATCGAGAAGATCCGCCACAGCGTGTCCGGCTTCACCGGCAGCGACGCTTCGACGTCCCGGTGGCCGCCGCGGCCCACGTGGACGATCCGGCCGTGCCTGCTCACCACCGCGAGCCAGCCCGGCAACCGTCCATCCTGGACATACCGGTCGAAATGCGCGTCGATCCGGGAAAGCCGCGCCGCGTCGAAGCCGGCTTCGGCCGGGTCGACGTCCACCTCGAAATCCGCCATGCGGCTTGCTACTTCTCCTTCGCCCGCTCGGCCGCCTTCTCCTCACGCCACGCTTCGTCGTTCTTCCCGTAACGCCAGTAACCGGAGATCGACAGCAGCTCGCGCCGCACCCCGCGCTCGTCGAGCAGGTACCGACGCAGCTCGCGCACGAATCCCGCCTCGCCGTGGACGAACGCCTGGACGACGCCCTCGCGCCACGGCAGCTCGCGCACCGCGGCCTCGACGTCACCGCCGGACGCCCGGTGCAGCCAGGTGATCTGCGCGTCCGCCTTCGTGACCAGCGGCTGCTCCTCGTCCTCGTTCTCGACCAGGATCACCGCGTGCGCCGGGACGCCGGCCGGCAGCGCTTCGAGCGAAGACGCGATGGCCGGCAACGCGCTTTCGTCCCCGGCCAGCAGGTGCCAGTCCGCTTCGGCACCGGGCGCGTACGCGCCGCCGGGGCCGAGCACCAGCAGCTCGTCGCCCGGCTGGGCCGCGGCCGCCCACGGGCCCGCGATGCCCTCGTCGCCGTGGTGGACGAAGTCGAGGACGAGCTCGCCGGCCTGCGAGTCGAACGCGCGGACGGTGTAGGAACGCTGCCGTGGCCAGTGCTCGCGCGGCATCGCCGCCCGGCACTCCTGGACGTCGAACGGCTCGGGGTACTCGACGCCGGGCACCTTGAACAGGACCTTCACGTAGGCGTCGGTGAACTCGTTCGGCGTGAACTGCGCGATCCCCTCGCCGCCCGCCACGATCCGGATCATGTGCGGGGTCAGCCGCTCGGTCCGCAGCACCCGCAACCGCACCGCGGGACGCCCGGACCGCCGGGGTGCTTCAGCCATCGGCCACTCCAACCATCGCTAAGGCTTACCTAACTCACCCTACGCGCCAAAATCGGCACGCGGCTACTCAGGTGTACCCAGTTCTTCGAGCAACGCCGCGAACCCGGCAGTCACTCCCCTCGAAAGCCGACGAAGAACCGGTTGGCGAGCGGCACGCCCCACCGCCCACGGGAAGCCGCGTTCACCACCCGGTGCTCGACGCGCGACCCCGCCGGATCGGCCGTGACGCGGTACTCCCCGCGGTACCACCAGCCACCCTGCACCGCGACGAACCCCCGCTCGCGGTCGACGTCCATCCGCATCGGGTGACCGCCTCCGGCAAGCCGGCGCCGCAGCCGCTCGAACACCTCCGCGGGCGGCCGCGCGACGACCCCTGACGCCTCCGCAAGCGTTTTCACCCGCGCGGATCCGAAACCCGCGTGTTCTGGAACGCGGTGATCAGCCATTCACCCTCCTCCCGGACGAGCACCTTCGCCACCCCACCGAGCGCCCCGGTGAGCTTCGACCCCTTGAGCGGTCCCTCGAACAGCGCACGGTGCGAACTCTCGATCACCTCCCGGCCTTCGAACACTGTTCGTCTTACAAACACCGTTCTACTCTCGAACGCCGTTCGCGTCAAGTACAGTGTTCGGGTGACCGTTCCTCCGCCACCGTGGCGCAGCGCTCCCCGCCGCCGTGCCGCGAAACCCGTTCTTTCCCAGGCCTCGATCGTGCGAGCGGCCTTGATCGTCTTGGACGAGGAGGGGTTCGACGCGGTCACCATGCGGCGGATCGCCCAGGAACTGGAGACCGGGCCCGCGTCGCTCTACGCGCACGTCTCGAACAAGGACGAACTGGCGGAGCTGATGCTCGACGCCGCGCTCGCCGACGTGCTGGTCCCCGAGCCGGACCCGGCGCGCTGGGCCGAGCAGGTCAAGGATCTCGTCCGCGACCAGATCCGGGTGATGGCCGCGCACCGCGGGCTCGCGCGCATCGCGTGGGACATCGCCGTGCCGGTCACGCCCAACTCGCTGAAGCAGGGCGAGGCCATGCTCGCCCTGCTTCGCGCGGGCGGGTTGACCCTCAAGCAGGCGACCTTCGCGGGCGACGCCCTTTCCCTCTACGCGAAGGCGTACGCCTACGAAGCGAGCAGCTGGACCTGGGGCGAGATCGACCAGACCCAAGCGGGTGAACGCGGCAGGCAGATGGTGGCGTACATGCAGTCACTGCCCGCCGAATCGTTCCCCAACATGCTGCACGTCGGCGAGTTCTTCTCCGCGGAGACGGCGGCGGAACGCCTCGAGTTCGCGCTCGAGGCGTTCCTCGCCGGGCTGAAAGCGCTGGCGAAGGACTAGGGCCGCAGCACGATCTTGCCGCGCGTGTGCCGCCGCTCCAGCTCGCGGTAGGCGTCCCGGACCTCGTCCAGCGGGTAGACGCGGGCGATCGGCAGGGTCAGCAAGCCCTTGTCCAGCAGCAGGCCCAGCTCGCGCAGCACGTCGGCCGACGCCCCGGCCGCGTTGCCGTCGGTCTTCACGTTGTACTTCTCCCCCGCCGCGAAGTCGATGATCGTGTTGATCCGCCCGGGGTGGATCCCCAGGTGCAGCGCCAGTTCCACGTACCCGGAGCCGAAGGTGTCGACGAACGCGTGCACGACGCCGGACGGCGCGGCTTCGCGGATCCGCTCCAGCACCCCCTCGCCGTAGGAGACCGGGATGACGCCGAGCTCACGCAGCCACTCGTGGTTCGCTTCGCCGGCCAGGCCGATCACCGTGGCGCCGGCCAGCTTCGCCAGCTGCACCGCGAGCGAGCCCACGCCGCCCGCCGCGCCCGACACGACGACCGTCTCCCCTTCGCGCGGGCACACCGCGCCCACCGCGGCGTACGCGGTGGTGCCGGCGACGAACAGCGAGCCGGCGACCTCCCACGGCACCCCGTCGGGCCGCGGCGTGAGGTTCGACGCCTCCGCGACGACGAACTCGGCGTGGCTCGACCGCGTGTCGACGAACCCGATCACCTCGTCGCCCACTGCGACGCCTGAGACGCCTTCGCCGAGCGACACGACCACCCCGGCGAAGTCGCTGCCCTGCCCCGACGGGAAGGTCGCCGGGAAGTGCTCGTGCAGGAAGCCCTGCCGGATGGCGGCCTCGCCCGGGTTGATCCCGGCGGCACGCACCTCGACGAGCACCTGACCCGGTCCCGGCACCGGGCGGGGGACGTCCTCGACCCGGAGGACCTCCACGTCGCCGTACTCGTCGAACCTGATCGCGCGCGCCATGAGGCCTCCTCGAAAGTCGTTGCTGAATACAAGCAACCACCGGCCCCGCCGTTTTATGCCAGCTCAGCATGCCGGCTCGGCATGCCGGCTCGGCATGCCGGCTCGGCATGCCGCGGGCTCAGCCCGCGAGCCGCCGGACCACCCCGTCGGCCAGCAGCCGTCCGCGGTCGGTGAGCACCGCGCGGCCGCGGGAGTCCAGCGCGGACGGATCGAGCAGGCCCTCGGCCGCGGCCGCGCGCGCCTCGGCCAGCCCGGGCTCGTCGAGCGCGTCGAGCGGCAGCCCTTCGGCGACGCGCAGCTCGAGCATGATCCGCTCGAGGTGCTGGTCGTCGTCGGTGAGCACTTCGCGCCCGCCCGCGGGCGAATGCCCCTCGGCCAGCAGTGCGGCGTAGCGCGCCGGGTGCTTGACGTTCCACCAGCGCACCCCGCCGACGTGGCTGTGCGCGCCCGGACCGGCACCCCACCAGTCGTCACCCCGCCAGTAGCCGAGGTTGTGGCGGCACCGCGCCGCGTCCGATGCCGCCCAGTTCGACACCTCGTACCAGCGCAGACCCGCCGAGGACAGGGTGGCGTCGATCATCTCGTAGTCCGCCGCCAGCACGTCGTCGTCCGGCGCGGGCAGCTCGCCGCGGCGGACCCGGCGGGCCAGTGCGGTGCCTTCTTCGACGATCAGCGCGTACGCCGAGACGTGGTCGACGCCGGCGGCCAGCACGGCGTCGAGCGTCGCGCGCAGATCGTCGGCGCGTTCGCCCGGCGTGCCGTAGATCACGTCGAGGTTCACGTGCTCGAACCCGGCCGCGCGCGCTTCGGCGGCGGCCTTCCCCGGACGGCCCGGGGTGTGCACGCGGTCGAGGATCTTCAGCACGTGCGGCGCGGCCGACTGCATGCCCAGCGACACGCGTGTGTAGCCGGCTTCGCGGATCCCGGCGAAGAACTCCGGCGAGGTCGACTCCGGGTTCGACTCGGTCGTCACCTCGGCCCCGGGCGCCAGCCCGAAGACGTCGCGGACGGCGTCGAGCACCGAGCGCAGCCCGTCCGGCCCCAGCAGCGACGGCGTGCCGCCGCCGACGAACACGGTGTCGGCGGCGGGCGGCACGACGAGCACGCGCGCGGCGAGCTCCAGTTCGCGGCGCAGCCCTTCGAGCCAGGACTCCGGCGACGAACCGGTGTCGAGCTCACCCGCGGTGTAGGTGTTGAAGTCGCAGTACCCGCAGCGCGTGGCGCAGAACGGGACGTGCACGTACACCCCGAACGCTCTGCCGCCGAGCCCCTTCAGCGCGTTTTCCGGCAACGCCGGATCGATCGGGGTGACGGGGTCGGGACGCAGCTGGGGCACCCCTGGATTGTCCACCCCGCCACGCTCGGTCGCGCCAAGAGGCCGATCGGGTGAACACCTGTTACGACGCGGGGAGGTTGGCCGCCGCCCAGTCCGGGTCGACCGGGATCATCTCGATGACGTCGAGCAGCACGCCGTTCGGATCCGCGACGTAGAAGTGCCGCTGCCCGTAGACCTCGTCGACGACCGGGACGACCAGCTCGACACCCGCCTCTTCCAGCCGTTTCGCCTCGGCGCGAGCGTCTTCGACGACGAGCCCGAACATCAGCCCGGCCGTCTCCTGCGCGCGGTAGGCGGGCGGCACCGACTCGTGGCCGCGCTGCACGAAGCTGATCTCGTAGCCCGGTGCGCCGGCGTTGACGCTGGCGAACCAGTCGAGCTCGACGGTGACCGGCAGGCCGATGACGTCCGCGTAGAAGCGGGTGGTCGCCGCGATGTCGTCGACCAGGTAACCCGCCCCGAAACCCTTGACCTGCATCCCCGGTTCCTCTCCTTCAAAGCACTGTGTCTGTAGTACTATAACCAGAGTGGTTTGCCGGGCGCAAGAGGGTTCCCGCGAGCAGTTGACATTGCGCGATCGAGCCCGAACGCCCTGGTCCTGGGGCCGGTAACGCCCGCGTTCTCCCAGGCGAGTGACCCTTCTCCCACCATGCGGGCAGCGCTGGACCACATTGTGGACGCGTGGCACGCTGACGCCGTGACTCATGCCGGTGTTCTCCTCGTGGCCCGCCGCCACGTCGACCTCCTGCGGGTCGCCAGCGCCCTCTGCGTACCCGTTCGCTGACTCACCGATCGCCACCACCTGCCACGAATCTGGACAGACGGCGCCGGAGGAAAACCCGCGAGCCGGTGGTCCTCCGCCGCCACGAAACGCCCTCGGAGGACGCCGCCATGGCCACGCCCCAAACCCCAGCCCGCCCCGCGCGCGCCAAGCAGAAGCGCGGCGAAGGGCAGTGGGCGCTCGGTTACCGCGAGCCGCTGAACCCGAACGAGCGGTCCAAGAAAGACGACCACCCGCTCAACGTGCGGGCGCGCATCGAGAACATCTACGCCCACCGCGGGTTCGACGCGATCGACCCGGGCGACCTGCGGGGCCGGTTCCGCTGGTTCGGCCTCTACACCCAGCGCAAGCCGGGGATCGACGGCGGCCGCACGGCCACGCTCGAACCCGAAGAGCTCGACGACCGCTACTTCATGCTGCGGGTCCGGCTCGACGGCGGCGCGCTCACCACCGACCAGCTCACCGTGCTCGGCGAGATCTCGCAGCAGTACGCGCGCGACACGGCCGACATCACCGACCGGCAGAACATCCAGTACCACTGGATCCGGGTCGAAGACGTGCCGACGATCTGGGCCAAGCTGGAAAACGCCGGCATGACGACGATGGAGGCGTGCGGTGACAGCCCGCGTGTCATCCTCGGCTCGCCGGTCGCGGGGATCGCCGCGGCCGAGGTCATCGACGGCACCCCGGCGATCGACGAGATCAAGCGCCGCTACATCGGCAAGCCCGAGTTCGCCAACCTGCCGCGCAAGTTCAAGACCGCGATTTCCGGCCAGTCCGACGTCGCCCACGAGATCCACGACGTGGCCTTCGTCGGCGTCGACCACCCCGAGCACGGCCCCGGCTTCGACGTCTGGGTCGGCGGCGGCCTGTCGACCAACCCGATGCTCGGGCAGCGCCTCGGCGCCTGGGTGCCGCTGGACGAGGTCCCGGACGTCTGGGAAGGCATCATCTCGATCTTCCGCGACTACGGCTACCGGCGGCTGCGCTCGCGGGCCCGGATCAAGTTCCTGGTCAAGGACTGGGGCGCGGCGAAGTTCCGGCAGATCCTGCAGGACGAGTACCTCAAGCGCGAGCTGATCGACGGCCCGCCACCGGTCGACCCGGCCGTCCCGATCGACCACGTCGGCGTGCACCCGCAGGTCGACGGCAAGTTCTACGTCGGCGCGGCGCCGATCGCCGGCCGCTCGTCCGGCGGCACGCTCGTCGCCGTCGCCAAGGCCGCCGAACGCGCCGGATCGAGCCGCGTGCGGCTCACCCCGCAGCAGAAGCTCGTCGTGCTCGACGTCCCCGAGGCCCAGGTCGCTACCCTTTCCGCCGAGCTGGCCGAGCTGGGGCTGGAGACCAAGCCGTCGCCGTGGCGGCGCGGCGTGATGGCCTGCACCGGGCTGGAGTTCTGCAAGCTCGCCATCGTCGAGACGAAGGCCCGCGCGCAGCAGCTCGTCGCCGACCTCGAGAAGTCCCTCGCCGACATCCAGGACGGCCTCGACACGCCGGTCACCGTGCACCTCAACGGCTGCCCCAACTCCTGCGCGCGGATCCAGACCGCGGACATCGGCCTCAAGGGCCAGATCGTCACCGACGCCGACGGCAAGCAGGTCGAAGGCTTCCAGGTGCACCTCGGCGGCGGGCTCGGCCTCGACGCCGGGTTCGGCCGGAAGCTGCGCGGGCACAAGGTGACTTCGGGCGAGCTGACCGGGTACGTCGAGCGCGTCGTGCGCAACTACGTCACCGGGCGCGAGCCGGGCGAACGGTTCCCGCAGTGGGCGGCGCGCGCCGAGGAAAGTGCCCTCCAGTGACCGAACGAGCAACGCCGTTCTACTGCCCCTACTGCGGCGACGAGGATCTCAGGCCGGAAGAGAACGGCGGCTGGCTTTGTTCCGGCTGTCGCCGGGTTTTCTCGGTCAAGTTCCTCGGCCTGTCCCTCCCGGAGGTTTCCCGATGACCGCCACCGCCGACTACAAGACCCTCGCCGAGCGCGCCTCGAAGGAGCTCGCGGACGCCACCGCCGAAGAGGCGCTGCGCTGGACCGCGGACACGTTCGGCGACGACTTCATCGTCGCGTCCAACATGCAGGACGCCGTCCTGATCGACCTCGCCACCAAGGTCAAGCCCGAGGTGGACGTCCTGTTCCTGGAGACCGGTTACCACTTCCCGGAAACGATCGGCACGCGCGACGCGGTCGAGGCGGTCTACCCCGGCGTGAAGATCGTCAACGCGCAGGCCGAGCAGAGCCTCGCCGAGCAGGACGCGGAGTACGGCGCCAAGCTGCACGACCGCGACCCGACGCTGTGCTGCAACCTGCGCAAGGTCGTGCCGCTGCGCAACACCCTCTCCCGCTACTCGGCGTGGGTCACCGGCGTCCGCCGGGTCGACGCCCCGACCCGCGCGAACACCCCGATCGTCACCTGGGACGACCGCAACGGCCTGGTGAAGGTCAATCCGATCGCGCCGTGGACCGACGACGAGTTCAAGGCCTACATCGCCGAGCACGGGATCCTGGAGAACCCGCTGGTCTCGATCGGTTACCTCTCGATCGGCTGCGCGCCCTGCACGGCGAAAGTCGCGCCGGGGCAGGACCCGCGCAGCGGCCGCTGGGCCGGGCAGAGCAAGACCGAGTGCGGACTGCACGGCTGAGGAAGGGACGCATGACAACCTTGGAGCCCGCGACCGATGCGGCACAGGACAACTTGGCGGCATTGGAATCCGAGGCCATCCACATCTTCCGGGAGGTGGCGGGCGAGTTCGACCGGCCGGTGATCCTCTTCTCCGGCGGCAAGGACTCGACGCTGCTGCTGCACCTGGCGATCAAGGCGTTCTGGCCGGCGCCGGTGCCGTTCCCGCTGCTGCACGTGGACACCGGGCACAACTTCGACGAGGTGATCGAGTTCCGCGACCGCGTCGTCGAGCAGCACGGGCTGCGGCTGGTCGTCGCGAAGGTCCAGGACTGGATCGACGACGGCCGCCTCGAAGAGCGCGCCGACGGGATGCGCAACCCGCTGCAGACCACGCCGCTGCTCGACACCATCTCGGAGAACAAGTTCGACGCCGTCTTCGGCGGCGGCCGCCGGGACGAGGAACGGGCCCGGGCGAAGGAGCGGATCTTCAGCCTCCGCAACGCCTTCGGCCAGTGGGAGCCGCGGCGCCAGCGGCCCGAGCTGTGGAACCTCTACAACGGCAGGCACCGCCCTGGCGAGCAGGTCCGCGTCTTCCCGCTGTCCAACTGGACCGAGGCCGACGTCTGGAACTACATCGCCCGCGAGAAGGTCGAGCTGCCGTCGATCTACTACGCGCACCAGCGCGAGGTGTACCTGCGCGACGGCATGCTGCTGACCGAAGGCCCGTGGGGCGGCCCCAAGCCGGGCGAAGAGGTCCGCGAGCTGACCGTGCGGTACCGGACCGTCGGCGACGGCTCGTGCACCGGCGCCATCGAATCCACCGCGGCCACCGTCGAAGAGGTCATCGCCGAGGTGTCGGCTTCGCGGCTCACCGAGCGCGGCGCCACCCGCGCCGACGACCGGATGTCCGAGGCGGCCATGGAAGACCGCAAGCGTGAGGGGTACTTCTGATGAGCTCGCTGTTGCGCCTGGCCACCGCCGGGAGCGTCGACGACGGCAAGTCGACGCTCGTCGGCCGGCTGCTGTACGACACCAAGTCGGTGCTCGCCGACCAGCTGGACGCCGTCACGCGCGCGTCCGTCGACAAGGGACTGTCCACACCGGACCTCTCGCTGCTCGTCGACGGCCTGCGCTCGGAACGCGAGCAGGGCATCACCATCGACGTCGCGTACCGCTACTTCGCCACGCCCAAGCGGTCGTTCGTGCTGGCCGACACGCCGGGGCACGTGCAGTACACGCGCAACACGGTGACCGGCGCGTCCACCGCGCAGCTGGCCGTGCTGCTGGTCGACGCGCGCAAGGGCGTGATCGAGCAGACCCGGCGGCACGCGGCCGTGCTGGCCCTGCTCGGCGTGCCGCAGCTGGTGCTGGCGGTGAACAAGATCGACCTGGTCGGCTACGACGAGGCGACGTTCACGGTGATCGCCAAGGAGTTCGCTTCGCACGCCGAGACGCTGGGCTACCCGCAGGGCTCGGTGCTCGCGATCCCGGTGTCGGCGCTGGAGGGCGACAACGTCGCGACGCGCTCGGAGCGGACGCCGTGGTACACCGGGCCCAGCCTGCTGGAGCACCTGGAGGACGTGCCGGTCGCGCCCGACCCGCACGACCAGGCGCTGCGGTTCCCGGTGCAGTACGTGATCCGCCCGCGCACGCCCGAGTATCCGGACTACCGCGGCTACGCGGGGCAGATCGCGGCGGGCACGGTCCGCCCCGGCGACGAGATCGTCGTGCTGCCGCAGGGCATCCGCAGCCGCATCGAACGCATCGACACCGCGGACGGCCCGCTCGACGAAGCCGGCGCCGGGACGTCGGTGACGCTGCTGCTGACCGACGACATCGACATCTCCCGCGGCGACCTGATCGCGGCCGCGGACGCGCCGCCGCACGTCACCGACGAGATCACCGGCACGCTGTGCTGGCTGTCGTCCAAGCCGCTGAAGCCGGGCGCGCGCGTGCTGGTCAAGCACGGCGCCCGCACGGTCCAGGCGCTGGTCGATGACCTGCACGCGCGGTTCGACGAGCAGAAGCTGTCCAGTGTGGACAATCCGGCCACGCTGGAGCTCAACGACATCGGGCTGGTCACCCTGCGCCTGGCCGAGGAGCTGAGCGTCGACGACTACGGCGTCAGCCCGCGCACCGGCGCGTTCCTGGTGATCGACCCGAAGGACGGCGACACCCTCGCCGCGGGGCTGGTGGGTGAGCGCTTCTCGTGACGCCTCCCCTGGTCGCCGTCGCGCACGGCAGTCGTGATCCCCGCTCGGCGGCGACCGTGCGGGCGCTCGTCGACGTCGTGCGCGCCCAGGCACCGGGCCTTTCGGTGCACGAATCCTTCCTGGACCTCTCGGAGCCCCGGGTCACCGACGTGCTCCGCAGGCTCTACGCGGACGGCCACCGCACGGCGGTGGTCGTCCCGCTGCTGCTCGGCAGCGCGTTCCACGCCCGCGTCGACCTCCCGGCGCTGATCGACGAGGTCACCGGGGACTGCCCGGGCTTCCGGGTGCAGGTGTCGGACGTGCTGGGCGCCGACCCCGCGTTGGAGGCGGTCGCCCTGGACCGGCTGGCCTCCGCGCCCCACCGCCGCGACACGGGCGTGATCGTCAGCGCGGTCGGCTCGTCGAACGCGTCCGCGAACGCCGTCGTCGCCTCGCTGGCTTCCCGCTGGGAAGAGCGGCTGGGCGTCCCGGTGAGCGAGGCGTTCGCGTCCGCCACCCAGCCGGACATCCCCGCCGCGGCGGCGGCGTTGCGATCGCGGGGCGCGCGGCACCTGGTCGTCGCGTCGTGGTTCCTGGCGCCGGGCCTGTTGCCGGACCGGATCGCGACGCAGGCCCGCGAGGCGGATCCGAAGGCGTTCATCGCGAAGCCGCTGGCCGACGACCCGCGCGTCGCCGACGTGGTGGTCAGCCGGTACGCGTCCGCGGTCAGCGGGTTGCTCCGCCAGTACGCGTAGCCCGTCCCGGGCCCCCTCCGGCGGCTTGCCGCCCGCGGGGTGGCCCGCGTAACACGGGCCACCCCGGGCGGATGTGCGAAGGTGTCGGCATGGCTGACGAACTGGTGCACTACGACGTGGTGGGCGGCACCGCCACGATCACCCTGGACTCCCCGCACAACCGCAACGCGCTCTCGGCCCAGCTGCGCCGAGAGCTCTCGGGCTCGCTGGCCGAGGCGGCCGCCGACAACGCCGTGCGCGTGATCGTGCTGACCCACACCGGACCGGTGTTCTGCGCGGGGATGGACCTCAAGGAGGCCCGCGGCGCCGGCGCGGGCGACCAGGGCGTGAACGAGTTCCCTCGCATCCTCGAGCAGCTGTGGACCAGCCCGAAGCCGGTGGTGGCGCGCCTGGCGGGCCCGGCGCGGGCGGGCGGCATCGGCATGGTGGCGGCGTGCGACATCGCCGTGGCGGTGCCGGAAGCGACGTTCGCCTTCTCCGAAGTCCGCATCGGCGTGGTGCCGGCGATCATCTCGCTGACGGTCCTCCCGCGGCTCAACCCCCGCGCGGCCCATGAGCTGTTCCTGACCGGCGACACGTTCGACGCGCACCGGGCGGTCGAGATCGGCCTGCTGAACTCGACCGTCCCGGCGTCCGAACTGGACGGCGAGGTGGCGCGGTACGTCAAGGCGCTGGCGGCGGGTGGGCCGAAGGCGCTGGCCGAGACGAAGGCGCTGCTGAGCCGTCCCCGCCCGGCCACGCCCTCGGACGGCTTCGAGGAGATGCTGGGGCTGTCGGCGAAGTTCTTTGCGAGCGAGGAAGGTCAGGAGGGCATCCTCGCCTTCGCCCAGAAGCGCAAGCCGAACTGGGTCCCGCAGGACTGAAGCGCCCCAATGTGGCCTTGGTTGCGCTCAACGCACCCAAGGTGGCCTTCGGTGCGTTCAACGCACCGAAGGCCACCTTGGGGCGCTTGGGGCTCAGGCGTCCGGCAGCACGACCGTGAGCCGCCACGAACCGGCGCCGCGGCCGCTCGGGCCGAGTGCGCGCTGCGCGTCCGAAAGCACGCTGCGGATGGCCAGGTACGTCTTGGGTTCGGCCTTGCGCAACGCGTCCGAACCCGGCCAGATCAGCACGTGCTCCCCCGGCGGCAGCCACGACAGGTCGGTCAGGCAGTCGTAGAGCGCGTCGAGGTTGTGCCCGAAGTAGTCCGGAAAGGACAGTGCTTCGGCGAAGGCGTCGAGCGTGCTGGTCTTGTCGACGGTCGGCCGGGAGTTCACCAGGTGCGGGTACGCGCCCCGGGCGAACGCCTCTTCCGCGGCGGCCTTCGCCTGCTCGTCGGCGCTCATCGGGCCGGGTCCACGACGACGAAGGACGCGTAGTGGTCGCCGGTGTAGTACAGCTCGCGCGCCTGCCCGGTGATCAGCCGCCGGGCGCCGCGGTCGGCGCTGCCGGGGGTCTTCACCGTGTACTCGTGGTAGTAGCCGGACTGCTTGCGGGGCAATCTCTTCTCGCGGTTCTCGAAGACGACGTCGTCGTTGCGCGGATAGGGGTACGGGCCGCCCGCCTCGATCAGCTTCCACGTGTCCGAGGCCTGCGGCGGCAGCGTGGAAAGCGCCTTCACCGGCAGCCCGGAATCCGTGCCCGGCACGGCGGCGCTGCCCTTGGCGGGCGTGCTGCTCGTCGCGGGCGCGCTCGCCGAGGGGGAGGGCGACGTGGTCCCCGGCGACGAGGGGCCGCCGTTGACGACGTCCTTGACCAGCCAGCCTCCCAGCACCAGCACGAGGAGCCCGATCAGCGCGGCGGTGATCCGCCTTCGGTTGAACATGGTGCGCGAGCCTATGCCGACCCGTCGGAGTCGTCGTCACGCCCCGGAGCCAGCCGGCGGGCGAAGAGCCCGACGACCTTGTCGAGCACCCACGCGGCGGCCAGGCACAGCGGCACGACGACCACCATGACCAGCACGAACTGCACCGGGAACCAGGCCTGGGCGAGCCACAGCTCGACCCCGTCCCACCAGTCGGCAAGCCCGTTGAACACGGTGTGAGCCTACGCGCGCTCTGCTGCCGTCGCGCCGTAGGGGCGGTACGTTGCCATGCATGTTCGCCGTGTACGCGCAGGAACCCAACGCCGACAGCCCGCTGGACTCGCTCGTCGTCGGCGAGCGCCCCGAACCCGAAGTGCCCGACGGCTGGGTCCGCGTGCACGTCAAGGCGGCCAGCCTGAACATGCACGACCTCTGGACGCTGCGCGGGGTCGGGATCAAGCCGGAGCAGTTCCCGATGATCCTCGGCTGCGACGGCGCGGGCACCCTCGACGACGGCTCCGAGGTCGTGCTCCACTCGGTGGTCAACGCGCCGGGCTGGCAGGGCGACGACACCCTCGACCCGAAGCGCACGCTGCTCACCGAGAAGCACCAGGGCACCTTCGCCGACCAGGTCGTCGTGCCGGCCCGCAACGTCGTCCCGAAGCCCGCGGCGCTCAGTTTCGCCGAGGCCGCCACCATGGGCACGGCCTGGCTGACCGCCTACCGGATGCTGTTCGTGAAGTCCGGGCTGCGGCCGGGACAGACGATGCTCGTGCAGGGTGCCTCCGGCGGCGTCTCGACGGCGCTGGTGCAGCTCGGCCGCGCGGCCGGGTTCCGGGTCTGGGTCACCGGCCGCACCGAGGAGAAGCGCGCCCTCGCCACCGGCCTCGGCGCGCACCAGGCGTTCGAATCGGGCGCGCGGCTGCCCGAACGCGTCGACGCCGTGTTCGAGACCGTCGGCAAGGCAACCTGGTCGCATTCGGTCAAATCGCTCAAGCCGGGCGGGATCATCGTGGTCTCGGGCTCGACGAGCGGCCCGGACGCGAACGCGGAGCTGCAGCGCGTCTTCTTCCTCCAGCTGCGCGTCGCCGGCTCGACCATGGGCACCCGCGACGAGCTCGCCGACCTGCTCGCGTACCTCGATTTGACCGGTATCCGGCCGCAGATCGGCGCGGAACTTTCTTTTTCCGACGCAGCAAAGGGGTTCCGGGCGATGCTCGACGGGGACACCGCCGGCAAGATCGTCTTCACCCGCTGAACCGCCGTGACCTGGGCGGATCACCGGATCCGCCCAGTGCGGAGATCCTTCCGAGATCTCGTGATTCTTTGACGTCTTCAGTTCGAGACCTGGTCGTTAGCACCGAAATTCCACCAAAATCCAAGTCCGGCCGGGTATTCTGTAGTCATGACCGCGACGAAGCGGCCCGCGCCGGCGGTACCGGGCGGCCGGCCCAGTGACGAGGACCCGGTCCGGGTCTCCTTCCGGCGCTACGCCGGCGTCCGCACCCGTGTGCTCGAGGTTGGCGCCCCCGAAGCGGAGCAACCCGCCGCGCGCCGCTCGCTGCGCCGCCGGGCCGCCGCGCCGCACGTCCGGCCCGCCACACCGCGCCTGGTGCTCCTGCACGGCTACTGCGACAGCGCCGACACCTGGCGCCCCGCCTTGGAGCAGCTCGCGGCCGCCGGGATTCCGGCGGTCGCGGTCGATCTGCCGGGCTTCGGCGACGCCCAGCCGCTGCGACCGGGCCCGATGCTGCCGCAGCTCGACGCGTTCACCACCGCCGTCGTCCGCGAACAGGCCGTGCTCGGCTCGGTCGTGCTGGCCGGCAACTCCCTCGGCGGCACCATGTGCCTGCGTGCGGCGCAGAACAGCAGGCTGCCGATCTCCGGTGTCGTGTCCATCGCCGCGCCGGGGTTCGTCGACTCGTGGCTGATCCGCACGGTGGCGCGCTACCCGCTGCCGCTGCGGCTGTACTCGTCCCTGCCCGTCCCGGTGCCGGGGTTCCTCGTGCGCAAGGTCGCCGAGCAGGTCGTCCCGCGGCTGCTGTACGCCGACTCCGGCGCGGCCGACGCGACGCAGGTGCAGCGCTTCACCGCGCTCTTCCCGGACTACCGCGCGACCAAGAGCCGCCTGGAGGAGGCCCGCCAGCTCGTCGCCGAGCTCGCCGACGCCTACCGCCTCGACTCGGTCGAGGTCCCGCTGCTGGTCGTCGCGTGCGGCAAGGACAAGCTCGTCACCGCCGCTTCCGGGCGGCAGCTGCACACGCTGGTGCCGCACAGCAGGCTGCTGGTCCGCGAGGACTGGGGCCACTGCCCCCAGCTCGACGACCCGGTGGAGATCTCGGAGCTGCTCACCTACTTCGCCGCGAGCGCGGTCCGGACCACCCAGGCCAAGCGGGCCGCCGCGACGGCGTCCGAGGCCGTCAGCGAGGACACCGCGGCGGGCTGACGCGCTCACGCTGTCTTCACGCGCGGTTGACGGTAGGTTCCGGCGAGGGTCCGTGATCCGGGCCCTTCCCACCGACCGTTCGGGGAGACGTGATGTCCGCTCCAGGAGGCCGGGGCTCGAGCTCCGGCATCTTCCGGCGCAAGCCGATCGACCAGATCCAGGACACGGCCGAAGATGGCCTGAACCGCACTCTGGGGCTGTGGCAGCTGACCGCCATCGGCGTCGGCGGCATCATCGGCGCCGGGATCTTCGCCCTCGCCGGCAGCGTCGCGCACGGCGACGACGCGGCAGGCATCCCGGGTGTCGGCCCGGCCGTGCTGATTTCGTTCCTGATCGCCGGGGTCGCCAGCGCGGCGGCGGCGTTCTCCTACGCCGAGTTCGCCGGCCTGATCCCGAAGGCCGGGTCGGCCTACACCTACGGCTACGCGGTGCTCGGCGAGGTCGTCGGCTGGTTCATCGGCTGGGACCTGCTCCTGGAGTACACGGCGATCGTGTCGGTGGTGGCGATCGGCATCTCCGGCTACTTCAGCTTCCTGCTCGGCCAGCTCGGCCTCGACCTGCCCGCGTGGATGCTGGGCGCGCCCGGCACCGGGCCGGGCCACAAGGTCGACCTGTTCGCCATGCTGCTGTGCCTGCTGATCGCGTACCTGCTCAACCGCGGCATCCGCAGCGCCGCCCGGTTCGAGACCGCGATGGTCGGGATCAAGGTCCTGATCGTGCTGGTGGTCATCCTGGTCGGCTTCTTCTACGTCAAGACCGGCAACTACACGCCGTTCGCGCCCGCGGGCTTCGGCGGCGCGGTCACCGGCGCCGCGACGGTGTTCTTCGCCGTCTTCGGCTACGACGCCATGAGCACCGCGGCCGAGGAGTCGAAGGACGCGCAGCGGCACATGCCCAAGGCGATCCTGTACTCGCTGGCCATCTCGATGGTGCTGTACGTGCTGGCCTGCCTGGTGCTGACGGGCATGCAGAAGTACACCGAGATCGACCCGAAGAGCGGCTTCTCGACGGCGTTCAAGTCGGTCGGCCTCGACGGGCTGGCCACGGTGATCGCGATCGGCGCGATCGTCGGCATCCTCACCGTGCTGTTCACGTTCCTGATGGGCGCCACCCGCGTCGGCTACTCGATGAGCCGCGACGGGCTGCTGCCGCCGTGGCTGGGCAAGACCCACCCGACGCGGCAGGTGCCGAGCCGGATGACGTGGATCCTCGGCGGGGCGTCCGCGATCATCGCCGGGGTGCTGCCGATCGGCGAGGCGGCCGAGCTGACGAACATCGGCATCCTGCTCGCGTTCGTCGTCGTCTGCATCGCGGTGATCGTGCTGCGCTACAAGCAGCCGAACCTGCCGCGGACGTTCAAGACGCCGGGCATGCCGGTGGTCCCCGCGATCGGCGTCGTGTTCTCGATCTGGCTGATCACGTTCCTGCAGCCGGCCACCTGGCTGCGGTTCGCCGGCTGGTTCGCCCTCGGCCTGATCGTCTACTTCCTCTACAGCCGCCGGCACTCGGTGCTGAACCGCACCGACGGCTAGCGGATCCGGTCGAGGCGCGCGGCGGCTTCGCGCGCCTCGACCTTCAGCCGCTCGATGATCACGGCGGCCGAGGCGTCGTAGGCGAGCGGGTACGTCTGCCCCGCCCACAGCGAGATCGCCTCGGGGTCGCCCGCCTTCGCCGACGCCTTGCGCACGGGGCCGGCCAGGTGGTTGAGCTGCGGATACGCGGCGGGCGCGCCCTCGGACAGGGCGTCCATGAACTTGTTGACCAGGCCCCGCGCCGGGCGGCCGCTGAAGGCCCGGGTGAACGCCGTCTCGCGCTCGGCGAGGGCGAGGGCCTTGCGGTGCGCCTCGGAGGTCCCGGCTTCGTCCGCGCGCAGGAAGACGGTGCCCAGCTGGGCGGCCACGGCCCCGGCGGCGAGCACGGCGGCGACGTCGGCCCCGTGCACCAGGCCCCCGGCGGCGATCAGCGGCAGGTCGACCCGGGCGGCGACGAGCCGCAGGAGCGCGAGGACGCCGTATTCGGCGCCGCCGCCGGGCAGGCGCGGGTCGTCGGTGAACAGGCCCCGGTGCCCGCCGGCTTCGAAGCCCTGGACGACGAGCGCGTCGGCGCCGAGATCGGCGGCCCGCTGGGCGGCCTCGGGCGTGGTCACGGTGCTGACGATCTTGATGCCGGCGTCGCGAAGCCGCAGGACGTCCGAGGGCGAGGGCGGGCCGAAGGTGAACGACACCACGGGAACGCGCTTCTCGAGCACGACGTCCAGCTTCGCGGGGTAGGCGTCGTCGTCCCACCGGGGTTCGCCGAGCTCGACGTCGTACTCGCGGGCGAACTCCTCGAGCCGCTCGCGGTGCGCGCCGATGTCGGCGCCGGTGTCGGGCTGCGGCACGAACAGGTTGACGCCGAACGGCCGCCCGGTGAGCTCGGCGGTGCGGTCGATCTGCGCGGTCAGCGCCGCGGGCGTGAGCATGCCGGCGGAGAGAAAGCCGAAGCCACCGGCCTCGGACACCGCGGCGACCAGCTCGGGGGTGGTGGGCCCGCCCGCCATCGGCGCGGCGACGACCGGGAACGTCAGCTCGTCGAACATGCCACCGAGCGTAGTCCAGCGTTGCCCACCCAGCGTTGTCTACCCGGTTTGGTCTAGACCATAGCCGCCGGAAATGCGACGATCCGGGCAGGTGCGACGGCGAGGTCGCGCCCTTCCCGCCAGGAGGTCCCCGGTGAAGAAACCGTTCGCGCGCCGTCTCGGCCGCGCGCTCGCCGTGCTGGCCCTGATCGGCGCCAGTACCCAGCTCACACTGGCCGCCGCGGCCACGCCGGCGTTGCAGTCGATCGTGCCGGTGCCGGTCTCGGTGACCCCGGCGGCCGGCGTCGCGTTCCCGCTGGTCTCGACCACGAAGATCGTCACCGAAGCCGGTTCGGCGCCGGCCAGGCAGGTCGGCGGCTACCTGGCCGGCGTGCTGCGGCCGTCGACCGGTTTCGCGCTGCCGGTGTCCGACGCGCCGGCGTCCGTGCCGTCGGACAGCATCGCGCTGCTGCTCAGCGGTGCACCCGCCTCGGTCGGCCCGCAGGGCTACCAGCTGGTGTCGACGGCGGCTTCGGTCACCGTGCGCGCGGCCACCGCGGACGGGCTCTTCGCGGGCGTCCAGACGTTGCGGCAGCTGCTGCCGGGCCGCGTGGAGAGCCCAACGGCCCAGCCGGGCCCGTGGAGCATCCCGGGGGCGACGATCGTGGACTACCCGCGCTTCGCCTACCGCGGCGCGATGCTCGACGTCGCCCGGCACTTCCACCCGGTGCCGACGGTCAAGCGGTACCTCGACCAGCTGGCCCAGTACAAGATCAACAACCTGCACCTGCACCTGTCGGACGACCAGGGCTGGCGCATCCAGATCGACAGCTGGCCTCGCTTGACGACGTACGGCGGCAGCACCCAGGTCGGCGGCGGCGCGGGCGGTTACTACACGAAGGCGCAGTACACGGACATCGTGAACTACGCGGCTTCACGGCACATCACGATCATCCCGGAGATCGACATGCCGGGGCACGTGAACGCGGCACTGGCGTCGTACGCGGAGCTGAACTGCAACGGGGTGGCGCCTGCTCTGCGTACGGACATCGCGGTCGGCTACAGCTCGCTGTGCATCTCGAAGGACATCACGTACACGTTCGTCGCGGACGTCCTGCGCGAACTGGCGGCCTTGACCCCGGGCCCGTACCTCCACATCGGCGGCGACGAAGCATCGGCGACTTCGCAGGCGGACTACGCGACGTTCATGAACAAGGTCCTCCCCCTGGTGGCGGCCACGGGCAAATCGGTGGTGGGCTGGCACGACATCGCGAAGACTTCCCTGCCGGCTTCGGCAAGTCCCCAGTTCTGGGGCACATCCACGTCGGACGCGGGCGTCTCGACGGCGGTTTCCCGCGGCAGCAAGGTGATCCTGTCGCCGGCGAACAAGGCGTACCTGGACATGAAGTACCACAGCTCGACGCCCATCGGCTTGTCGTGGGCGGGCTACATCGAGGTCCAGGACGCGTACAACTGGAACCCGGGGACGTACCTGTCGGGCGTGGCCGAGTCGGCGGTCCGCGGCGTCGAGTCGCCACTGTGGACGGAAACGGTGGTCACGCCGGCCGACATCGAATACCTGGCGTTCCCCCGGTTGGCGGCACACGCGGAGCTGGGCTGGTCCCCGTGGTCAACGCACGACTGGACGGCATTCCGGACCCGCCTGGGCGCCCAGGCACCCCGATGGGTGGCGCAGGGAATCAACTTCTACCGCTCGTCGCAGGTGGCATGGGACACGGGCGGGACCCCGAACCCGGGCACGTGCACGGACCCGGCGTGGAGCGCTTCGCAGGTGTACACGGGCGGGAACGTGGTCTCCCACAACGGCCACAAGTGGACGGCGAAGTGGTGGACGCAGGGCGAGGAGCCGGGGACAACGGGCCAGTGGGGAGTCTGGTCCGACAACGGCGCTTGTTGAGCTGAGGAGCCGGGCCTGCTTTGCTGCGGCCCGGCTTACTCCGCCTCGTTGGCCTTGGGTCATGCCGTGCCACGTCTGTGCCAAGCACCGCGGTACTCCCGCCGAGCTCGGGTGGATGGATGTCGTCGGCTGGCCCGGCGCGCCTCGGCAGGACACCGACCTCCTGTGCGGACGGTTGTCCGCTCACTTCGTGCGGTGAATTCGGGCCGTTCGCCCCGCTCGGCGGGTTAGGTTGGGGTATGAGCGCTGATCTGGAGCAGGTTCGCACCCTGTCGTTGCAGGAGCACGGGCTCGCCACGGTGGCCACGACGCGGGCGGACGGCACCGTGCACGCCTCCGTCGTCAACGCCGGTGTCTTCGACGATCCGGTCACCGGTGCCCCGGGTGTTGCCTACGTCGCCGTCGGGAAGGCGCACAAGCTCGGCTTGCTGCGGCGGGCCGGGCACGCCACCGTCACCTTCCGGCGTGGCTGGAACTGGCTCTCCGTCACCGGGACCACCCACCTCATCGGGCCCGACGATCCCGACCCCGCCTTCGACCCCGCCGGCCTGCCGCAGCTGCTGCGTGACGTCTTCATCGCCGCCACCGGTACCCACGACGACTGGGCCGAGTACGACCGCGTCATGGCCGAAGAGCGGCGGGTCGCGGTGTTCATCCGGGCAGACCGGATAATCGGCAATCCCTGACCCCTCCGGCCCCAGGAGTCGTCCCGTTGTCTGAGTCCCCACCCCGCGTCACCACGCCGGTCAAGGTCCTCGTCGGCTTGCTCGTCGTCGCCGACGCCGGGTTCGGCGCGGCGCTCGCCACCGGGCTGGTGCGCGGCCTCTCGCCGTGGCTGATCGGCGGCGCCTACGCGGCCACCGTGCTCGCCGCGGTCCTGGCCTACCGCGCCTCCCGCGCCCGCGACCTCAAGCGCGGCTTCGAAGGCCTGCGCGACCTCACCGTCGGCGACGAGGGCATCCGCCTGCCCGCGGGCACGCTCAGCACGCGCCTGGTCCCCTGGCCGGAGATCGCCGAGGTGACCGTCCGCCGTTCGGCCCGCTTCGGTGACGGCTACCTGCGCGACGCCCTCTGGGTCGACCTGGTCACCGGCGGAGGCGTCGAGAGTTCGGTGCAGCGTTACGCGCCACGCGGCAAGCTCGAACCGTCGCCACCCCAGCGGAGGCAGTTCGAACAGACGGCGATCCTGCCCCCGGCCTTGTTCGACGCGATGCTCGACCGCCTCCGGAAGGAACTGCGCCACCGGCAGCTGGACGCCCAGGTCCGCGGCACACCCCCCTTCCGGTCCTACTGACCGACGCCGCTCAGCCGAGCCGGCCCAGCAGCTCCCGTGGCACGATCCGGACCGGGTACGGCCGCTCGAGCTCGAGGACTTCGTCGCCCGCCGCCTTGGCCACCTGCTGGTAGTGGCCGTTCGCGTCCAGCTCGAACACCGTCAACGCGGGCGCCGCCGGGTCGATCACCCAGTAGCTGCCCGTCCCAAGCCGCTCGTAGACCGCCTTCTTGGTGTTGAGGTCGTGGATCGCCGTGCTGGGCGACAGCACCTCGACCGCCAGCACCGGTGGCGCGGGGAGATCCTTGTCCGTGAAGTCCTCGTCCAAACCGACCAGGACGTCCGGCTGAAGCTCGATCTTGTCACCCGAGTGCACCGCGAACGGCGCGACGAGTACGTCGTACTCTGCCGGGCACACGTCCTCGAGGGCTCTCCCGAGGTTCATCACGATCTTCTGGTGTCTTCGACCCGGCGCGGGGCTCACGATGAGCACTCCGTCGATGAGTTCGTAACGTCGGCCATCGTCCGGCATTCCCTCGAGATCGTGCACCGTCAGGGGGCCCGAATCGGCGGGAAGCTCGATGTCTGCCATGACCGTCATGGTGCTCTCCTTTCGCTCTTCACACCAGAGGAAACCAGAGAGCACCGACAGAAACCACCTCGAACACGGGTTCGGCGCCCGTATTCACGCGTAGGCGTGAATACGGGCGCCGCTGTCACATCAATGGAACAGTCACATCAACAGAACAGTTTACTTCTTGTTCTTTCCGGAGTCCTCAGTGGACAATGCGGCGACGAAAGCTTCCTGCGGGACCTCGACCCGGCCGACGGTCTTCATCCGCTTCTTGCCTTCCTTCTGCTTTTCCAGCAGCTTCCGCTTCCGCGAGATGTCACCGCCGTAGCACTTGGCCAGAACGTCCTTGCGGATCGCGCGAATCGTTTCGCGGGCGATGATCCGGGCGCCGATGGCCGCCTGGATGGGCACCTCGAAGTTCTGCCGCGGGATCAGCTCGCGGAGCCGGTTCACCATGCGGTTGCCGTAGTTGTAGGCGTCTTCCTTGTGCACGATCGCGGAGAACGCGTCGACGCCCTCGCCCTGCAGCAGGATGTCCACCTTGACCAGGTCCGCCGCCTGCGTGCCGGCCTCTTCGTAGTCCAGCGACGCGTAGCCGCGCGTACGCGACTTCAGCGTGTCGAAGAAGTCGAAGATGATCTCACCCAGCGGCATGTTGTACCGCAGCTCGACCCGGTCCTCGGACAGGTAGTCCATCCCGAGCAGCTGGCCGCGCTTGTTCTGGCACAGCTCCATGATCGTGCCGATGAACTCCGACGGCGCCAGGACGCTGACCTTGCTGAGCGGCTCCAGCACCTTGTCGATCTTGCTGCCGGTCGGCCAGTCCGAGGGGTTGGTGACGTGGATTTCCTTGCCGTCGTCCAGCACGACGTCGTAGACCACGTTCGGCGCCGTGGAGATCAGGTCGAGGCCGAATTCGCGCTCGAGCCGGTCACGCGTGATCTCCAGGTGCAGCAGGCCGAGGAAGCCGCAGCGGAAGCCGAAGCCCAGCGCCACCGACGTCTCCGGCTCGTAGTCGAGCGCCGCGTCGTTCAGCTGGAGCTTGTCCAGCGCCTCACGCAGCTCGGGGTAGTCGGAACCGTCCACCGGATACAGCCCGGAGTAGACCATCGGCTTCGGCTCGCGGTAGCCGGCCAGCGCCTCCTTGGCGCCGTTGCGCTCCGACGTCACGGTGTCGCCGACCTTCGACTGGCGGACGTCCTTCACGCCGGTGATCAGGTAGCCGACCTCGCCGACGCCGAGGCCCTTGCTCGGCTTGGGCTCCGGCGAGATGATCCCGACCTCGAGGAGCTCGTGCGTCGCCCCGGTCGACATCATCTTGATCTTTTCGCGCGGGGTGATCTTGCCGTCGACGACGCGGATGTAGGTGACGACGCCGCGGTAGGTGTCGTACACCGAGTCGAAGATCATCGCGCGGGCAGGTGCGTCGGCGTCGCCCTGCGGCGCCGGGACCGACTTCACGACCTCGTCGAGCAGCGCGCCGACGCCCATGCCGGTCTTGGCCGAGACCCGCAGGACGTCGTCGGGCTCGCAGCCGATGATGTGGGCCAGCTCACCCGCGTACTTGTCGGGGTCGGCCGAGGGCAGGTCGATCTTGTTGAGCACCGGGATGATCTGGAGGTTGTTCTCCAGCGCGAGGTACAGGTTGGCCAGGGTCTGGGCCTCGATCCCCTGCGCCGCGTCGACCAGCAGGACCGCGCCTTCGCACGCCTCCAGGGCACGGGAGACCTCGTAGGTGAAGTCGACGTGGCCCGGGGTGTCGATCATGTGCAGGACGTGGTCCTGCCCGTCGACCTGCCAGGGCAGCCGGACGTTCTGCGCCTTGATGGTGATCCCGCGCTCGCGCTCGATGTCCATCCGGTCGAGGTACTGGGCCCGCATGGCGCGCTCTTCCACCACGCCGGTGAGCTGCAGCATGCGGTCGGCCAGGGTCGACTTGCCGTGGTCGATGTGCGCGATGATGCAGAAGTTCCGGATGAGCTCCGGCGGCGTGAAGGTGGTGTCGGCGAACGTCGTCACTCGAATGAGTCCTCGGAAAGTCGGGGATGGCCACCCCTATGGTCCCATGGCCCTCCGGGTGCGGGTGGGGGTCATCCCCGATGCGGCCTTTCTCGATCCGTGGTGCCCTCGAAGTATGAGCACTCCGCACCAGCCGGCACCCCCTCCCCAGCCGGAGACCAGCAGCTTCGCCCGCGTCCTCGACCGGACGTTCGGTCACCCCTCCGGCGCGCTCGGCCGCCTCGGCGGCTGGGTCATGGCCCGGGGCAACGCCGCCACCGAACACCGCATCGTCGACCTGGCGAAGATCGAGCCGGACGAGACCGTCCTGGTCGTCGGGCCCGGCCCGGGCGTCGGCCTGGCGGCCGCCGCCCGGCTGGCCGGGCGCGCCGTCGGCGTCGACCCCTCCCCCGAGATGCTCACGCTGTGCCACGAGCGCTGCGGCGACCGGGCCGAGCTGCGCGAAGGGTCGGCGGCGCACACCGGCGAGCCCGGCGAGTCCGTCGACGTCGTCCTGAGCGTGAACAACGTCATGCTGTGGGACGACCGGGCGGCCGGGTTCGCCGAGCTGTTCCGGGTGCTGCGCCCCGGCGGACGGCTACTGCTGTCCGCGCACGAGAAGTGGCTGCCCGTGAGCAGGCACGTCCTGGCCGACGAAGCCGCCGCCGCGGGCTTCGCCGACCTGCAGACCTGGACCTGGGAGCCGCCGGGGTTCGCCGCGCTCGCCGCGCAGCTGCGCGCCGTCAAGCCCGCCTAGCGGGTGTCCGTGCGGATCGGGTGGCCCTCGGGCACCTCGACCAGCACGATGCGCGTGCCGTCCGGATCGGCGATCCAGGCCTCGTCGAGGCCCCACGGCTCACGCCGGGCGTCGCGCACCGGCTCCAGGCCCTTCGCCTTGAGGCCGGCCAGTGCGCCGGCCAGGTCACGGACCTGCAGCCAGAGCACCAGATCGGGCGACGCGCCCGTCTCGCCCGCACCGGAGACCTCCAGGGAGCCGTGGCCGAGGAAGAACACGGTGCCACCGGGGAACTCCCGCTCCACGGCCAGACCGAGGGTGTCGCGGTAGAACGCCGTGGACGCGGCGACGTCGCGCGGGCGGATCAGCAGCCGGCTCTTCAGGATCTCCATCCGACCATCCCTACCGGACGGGCTCAGGCGGCCGCAATCGCCGCGATGCCGGACAGCACGATCACCGACCCGGCGAGCCGCCGCACGGCGTCACGTTCGCCCAGTACCAGCCACGCGGCGAGGCCGCCGAGCACGATGCTCAGCTCCCGGGCGGGCGCGACCAGGCTGACCGGCGCCATGGTGAGGGCGAACAGCACGAGGATGTAGGCGATCGGCGACAGGACCGCCACGAGCAGGACTTCGCGGCGCTGCTCACGCCAGATTCGCGTCACCTCGGCTCGGTCGGCCAGTGCACCGGGCACGAGCAGAGCGCTCTGCAGGACCGAGCCGAGGCCGAAGTAGACGACCGGCGGCACGCCGAGGCCGGTCACCGAGTGCGCGTCCCAGAGCGTGTAACCGGCGATGACGGCGCCGGTCAGCAGGCCGTAGCGGATCCCGGCCCGCACGGCCCGGGGGTCGCCCGCCTTGCGGCCGGTGCTGATCACCAGCACCCCGGCGACGACCAGGAACGCGCCGAGCAGACCGAGCGGGCCGGGCCGCTCGCCGAGCACGAGGACGGCGGCCAGCACCGACAGCAGTGGCCCGGTACCGCGCGCGACGGGGTAGACGACGGAGAGGTCGCCGACCCGGTACCCGCGCTGCAGCACGACGCCGTAGGCGATGTGCAGCACGGCGGTGACCGCGGCGGCGAGCAGCCAGCTCCACTGTGGACGGTAGTGGCCGGCGACGAGCACCACGATCGTGACCGGAAGCAGCAGGACGGCGCCGGCGGTGTAGTAGAGCCAGACGAACTGGGTGCCACCGGAGGAGACCCGCTTGGCGGCGAGGTTCCAGGCGGCGTGCACCACGGCGGCGACGAGGACGAGCGACAGCGCGGTGGCGTTCATGGCACCTCTCACGGGTTCCGCGGGCGCGGGACCTCCGGGCACTATCGTCGCCGACGGCACTCCCGGTGAGCGGATCCCGGCTCCGGGCGCGGGCGGCTGGGCTGTTAGAGTGGTCGCTCGCTGCCCGTGCGGCATTCCGTCATGGAGGAAACCGGCTCGTTTTCGAGCGGGGCCACTTCAGCGCGGCGGCGAATCTCACCGAGTGAAACAGGAGTTGCCCTATGGCCAACATCAAGTCGCAGATCAAGCGCATCACGACGAACGAGAAGGCGCGTCAGCGCAACCAGGCGATCCGGTCCTCGGTGAAGACCGCGATCCGCAAGGTCCGCGAAGCCGCCGAGGCCGGCGACAAGGCCAAGGCCGTCGAGCTGCAGCGCGACGCCGCCCAGAAGCTGGACAAGGCCGTCTCGAAGGGCGTCATCCACGCCAACCAGGCCGCCAACAAGAAGTCGGCGCTGGCGAAGCGCGTCAACGCGCTCTGAGCTGGTTGATTTCTGGGAAGGCCCCGGCTTCGGCCGGGGCCTTCTTCGTGTCCGCACGTCCCGGCTCGATGCTCCCGAGGCCGGCGCATCCCGCACCGATCAGCGGTCGCCCTTCGCCGCGGCCACCTCGAGGACCGCTCGTTCGAGCGCGTAACCCGGGTCCGCCGCCATGCCCTTGACCTCGGCGTTCAGTCGCGCGACGACGCGCATCGCCGTCGCCAGGCCGTCGGGGTTCCAGCCGCGGGACTGCCCCTGCGCCTTGCGGATCTTCCACGGCGGCATGCCGAGCTCGCCCGCCAGCTGGTTCGGGTTGCCCCGGCCGGCACCGGAGACCCGGGCGATCGTGCGGACCGCGTCCGCCAGCGCGTCGGCGACCAGGACGTGCGGGACACCCAGCTGCATCGCCCAGCGCAGCGACTCCAAGGCCGCCGCGCGGTCGCCGCCGACCGCCTTCTCCGCGACCGCGAACCCCGTCACGTCGGCGCGGCCGCGGTGGTAGCGGCGGACCGCGTCGGCGTCGACGGCCCCGCCCGTGTCCGCGACCAGCTGCGTCGCCGCCGAGGACAGTTCCCGCAGGTCGGAGCCCACGGCGTCGAGGAGGGCGGCGACGCCGGCCGGGTCGATCTTGCCGCCCACCCGGCGCACCTCGTGGCGCACGAACTGCTCCCGCTCGGCCGGCTTGGTCAGCTTCGGGCACTCGGTGACCTCGGCGCCGGCCTTCTTCAGCACGGCCGGGAGCGTCTTGCCCGCCTTGCTGCGGCCGCCACCGGTGTGCACGACGACGAGCACGACCCCGTCGGCCGGGTCCTTCAGGTACGACGCGACGGCGTCGGCCAGCTCCTGCGAGATGTCCTGCGCCGACTCGAGGACGATCACCCGGCCTTCGCTGAACAGCGACGGGCTGACCAGTTCGGCCAGCTCGGGCGCTGTGAGATCGGACACCCGGGCCCGGGTCAGCTCGGCGGTCGGGTCCGTCGCGCGGGCGGCGGCGAGCGTCTCGCGGACGGCCCGCTCGATCAGCAGTTCTTCCTCCCCCAGCACCAGCTGCAACGGGGCCGGGGCGGTGGCTTGCGCGGTCACCCGGGAATCCTCTCACTTGCGCTCCGGTGCGCCCGCTCCGGTGATGTCGAGCAGCCACCGTGGCACGGGCCGAGCGCGATGTCGTACGGTGTAGCCGAGGCAGCCCGCCCCGGAAGATCCGGCGTGCGCGGCACCGACAACTGAATACCGCTCATCCAGAGGGGCAGAGGGAACGGCCCGACGAAGCCCCGGCAACCGGCGTACAGCCTGTCATCCCGCGATCGCGGGATAGCTGACGACCACGGTGCCAATTCCGGCCCGCTTCGGCGGGGCAGATGAGGAAAGGAACCTCGCGATGACCGCCACCCTCGGCACGACCTCCACCACGAAGACCCCGGATCTTGGTCCTGCAGTCGAACTGGTGTCGAAGGAAGAGGGCCACCGGCAGCCGCTCGCCCCGGAGTTCGTCTCCGCCGAAGACTTCTCGCCGCTCGAGGTCGCCTACGACTTCGGCCGCGTCCGCCGCGAGGACATCGAGGCCGGCCCCAAGAACATCTGGCGCTACAAGAAGCTCCTTCCCGTTCCGTCCAACGTCGAAGAGATCCCGAACACCGAGCCGGGCGCGACGCGGCTGGTCCGCGCCGACCGCCTCGCCAAGGAACTCGGCCTCAAGCGCGTGTGGGTCAAGGACGACACCGGCAACCCGACGCACTCGTTCAAGGACCGCGTCGTCGCCGTCGCGCTGGCCGCGGCCCGCGAGTTCGGGTTCGAGGTGCTCGCGTGTCCGTCGACCGGCAACCTGGCCAACGCGACGGCCGCCGCCGCGGCCCGCGCCGGCTGGCGGTCGGTCGTGCTGATCCCCAAGAGCCTCGAGCGCGCCAAGATCCTCACCACCGCGGTGTACGACGGCGACCTCCTCGCCATCGACGGCAACTACGACGACGTCAACCGCCTCGCCACCGAGCTCGCCGGCGAGCACCCGAAGTGGGCGTTCGTCAACGTGAACGTCCGGCCGTACTACTCGGAAGGCTCGAAGACGCTGGCCTTCGAGGTTGCCGAGCAGCTCGGCTGGCGCATCCCGCCGCAGATCGTCGTCCCGATCGCCTCCGGTTCGCAGCTGACCAAGGTGGACAAGGGTTTCCGCGAGCTGGGTCAGCTCGGTCTCGTGGACGCCAGCCCGTACAAGGTGTTCGGCGCCCAGGCCACCGGCTGCTCGCCGGTGTCGGCCGCGTTCCGCGCCGGCCAGGACGTGGTCCAGCCGGTGAAGCCGGACACGATCGCCCGCTCGCTGGCGATCGGCAACCCGGCCGACGGCCCGTACGTGCTCGACATCGTCAACCGCACCGGCGGCGCGATCGAGGACGTCTCCGACGAAGAGGTCGTCGAGGGCATCCGCCTGCTGGCCCGCACCGAAGGCATCTTCACCGAGACGGCGGGCGGGGTCACCGTCGCCACGGCCAAGAAGCTGGTCGAGACGGGCAAGCTGGACCCGGACGCCGAAACGGTGCTGCTCATCACCGGCGACGGCCTCAAGACCCTCGACGCGATCGAGAACCACGTGGGCCCGAAGGCCACGCTGCCGCCCTCGGCCGCGGCCGTGAACAAGGCCCTCGGCTACTGAGCCCGGCCCGGGGCGGGCACCTTGGCCCGCCCCGGCGCTCAGCGGCGGGGCGGCCCGCGGGGCTCGCCCCGGCGGGCGATTGCCGTTCCGGCGACCACGGCCGTGTCGCCGTCCACGTCGGTGCGGGTGACCCGCGCGCCGAGCGCCACCAAGGTGTCCATTGTGGACTTGCTGGGATGTCCGTACGTGTTTCCCGCGCCCACGCTGACCATCGCCACCCGTGGGGCCACCGCCGCGAGGAACGACGGCAACGAGTAGCGGCTGCCATGGTGGGGCACCTTCAACACCTCCGCTCTCAGATCTCCGATGTCGGCCACCAGGTCTGCCTGCGCGGCCAGTTCGACGTCGCCGGTCAGCAGGATCCGGCCCACCGCGGTCTCCGCCCGTAGCACCACCGAGCTGTTGTTGATCGTCGTGCCGTCCGGTCGCTCCACCGAACGGGCCGGTACGTAGCGCGGGCCCAGGACGTCGAGCGCCAGGCCGGGCCAGTCCAGCCGCTCGCCCGGGCTCAGCTCCACCAGCGGCACCGCCCGCCGGTCGGCCTCGGCCGCCACCTGACGCCACGCCCACCCCGGCGACCGCCCCGGGCCGACGGCGACCGCGCCGACCGAGCGGCCGTCGAAGACCGAGGCGAGGCCGCCGATGTGGTCGGCGTGCAGGTGGCTCAGCACCAGCAGCGGGATCCGGTCGACGGCCAGCCGGTGCAGGCACTCGTCGACCGGCCCCGGCTCGGGTCCGGCGTCGACGACGACCGCCCGTCCCGGCTCGCCGGTCGCCAGCACGACCGCGTCGCCCTGGCCGACGTCGCATTCGACCATCGCCCAGTTCCGCGGCGGCCACGCCGGCGCCAGTACCCGGACCGGCACGAAGATCAGCAACACGCCGGTGACGAGCACCGCCATCAGCACCCGCACCCGCCGGTGCCGGGCCGCGAACACCAGCCCGGCGAGGACCGCGGCGGCGAGCAGACCGCCCACCCAGCCACCGGGCCAGGCGATGACCGCGCCCGGAGCCCGCGCGCCGTGCCGGGCCACTGTGATCAGCCACCGGGCCTCCGGGTCGGCCAGGTGCACGAGGACCTTCCCCGCACCCGGCCACCAGGGCCCGGTGACCGTCGCCAGCACGCCGAGCACCGTCGCCGGAGCCACGACCGGCGCCGCGAGGACGTTGGTCAGCACCGAGACCAGGCTCACCGAACCCGCCATGCCCGCGAGCACCGGCGCCGTCACCAGGAAGGCCGCCAGCGGGATGGCCAGCCCCTCCGCGAATCCCGGCGGGATCCCGCGGCGGATGAGGGCGTCGGCCCACCTCGGCGCGAGGAGGACCAGCCCACCGGTGGCGCACACCGACAGGGCGAAGCCGAAGTCCGTGGCCATCGCCGGATCCGCCACCACCAGCACGCACATCGCGAGGGCCAGCGCGGGCAGCGCCGAACCACGGCGTCCCAGCGCCAGGGCCAGCAGTGCCACGGCCGACATGACGCCCGCCCGCAGCACGCTCGGCTCCGGGCCGACCAGGACGAGGAACCCGGCCAGGCACGTCCCGGCCGCCGCGGCCGACAGCCGGGGTCCGAGCCGCAGCAGGCGCAACAGGAGCAGTACCGCCCCGCAGACCACCGCGAGGTTGCCGCCACTGACCGCGGTGAGGTGCGCGAGGCCCGCGGAGACGAACTCCTGCTCGACGCGCGGCGACAACGCGCTCGTGTCGCCCAGCACCAGACCCGGCAGCAGGCCCGCGGGTTCGTCCGGCAGGACCTGGCACAGGTCGTGGAGCCCGGTGCGCAGCCCGGCCGCCGCCCGCTGCCACCACGGCGCCGGGCCGGGCTCCCCGGGCGGGCCGCGCACCGACAGCACGGCCACGGTCAGGTCCGAGCCGCGCGGCGGCATGAGCCGGCCCACCGCGGTCACCTCTTGGCCCGGCAGCAGCGACGCCCACTGCGCGACCGGAGCCAGCAGCAGAACGCGGCCGGTCGAGGGAACCGGCCGCCCGTCGACCGACGCGCTACGCACATCGGTGGCGACGACGACCGACCGGGCACCGGCTTGCTGGTCGGCGTACCCCGCGCTGCGCACGGGCTTCGGACGTTCGGCGACGACGACCCGCAAGGCCGCAGGCAGCCCTTCTGCCGCGGAGACGTGCAGTTCGTCGCGCTGGGCGTCGCGGATTCGCCAGGAGACCGGGCCTGCGGCGAGGAGGCCGAGGATGAGCAGGGCGGCCGCCGCGTCACGCGCCCGAGGGCGGCCGCGGGCGCGCCACAGCACGAGCCCGGCGAGCACCGCGGAGACGAGGCCGACGGCGAGGGCCGTCCACCAGCCGAGCAGCAGGCCGGCCAGCGCCGCCAGCCAGCACGCCCCTGCCGCCGGGACGAGCCGCATGTCCTGCCGGGTATCGGCGACGGTGCTCATCCGGCCGCCACCTCGTTGCGCGACCGAACGAACTTGTCTTCGCTGATGTCGGCGGCAGGCAGCCAGGGATCCGCCGCGAGGCAGGCGTTCGTCCGACCGGAGCCTGGTCCCGCGCACGGCTCCGGCCACACCACTGGGACGAGCCAGATGTCGTGCCGGGTGTCAGCCACGGGAAAGGCAGTCATCCGAGGTTCACCTGCTCCCGCATGCGAGCGATCTCGCGTTCGCCGACACCGCCGGTACGAGCCGCAGCCGGCCCGGTATCGGCCACGAGGCAAGCGCTCTTCCCGCTGATGCGTCCTCCCGCACGGCCCGTTCGCCCTCGGGAACAGCCACATGTCCTGCCGGGCCCCCGCCTTGGGGAGACGCTCGCCTGACCGCCACCTGCTCCCGCAACCGAACGAACCCGCCTCCGCCGACACCGCCGGAACCAACCACAGCCAGCCAGGTAACCGTCACCAGGCAAGCGCTCGGCCCGGCGACTTCCCACACGGCCAACTGACCTCCACCGGAACCAGCCATATGCCCTGCCGGGTGGTGGCCGCGCTCATCCGGCCGCCGGCTCGCGCGGGCGGACAAGACTCGCCCGTCTGCATCAAGTGCAGCCGGTCTGGTGGCCGCCGCCATGGATGTGGTCATCCGACCGTCACCTGCTCGCGCAAGCGGGCGAACTTGCTTTCGCCAATGCCCTCGACGTCGCGCAGTTGCTCGACCTTCGTGAACCCGCCGTGGTCCGTGCGCCATTGGACGATGCGCTTGGCCATCACCTCGCCGACTCCGGGGAGCGTGTCCAGCTGGTCCGCCGTTGCCGTGTTGAGGTCGACCTTCGCTCCGGCCGACAGCGGGGCTCCGGGGTCCGGTGGCGCCGCCGGTACCGGGATGCCGACCGCCAGCTGCTCGCCGTCCGCCACCTTGCGGGCCAGGTTCAGCGCGCCGATGTCCGCTCCCGGCTCGGGGCCGCCGGCCGCGCGCAGGACGTCGGCCACCCGGGCGCCCTGGGGCACCGTCACCAAGCCCGGCGACCGGACGCGGCCGATCACGCTGACCACCAGACCCGCCGGTGGTGCGGCGCGGACCTCCGCCGCCGGCTTTGCGCTGGGCAGCGCGGGCGGCGGCTCGGGCGGCGGGCCGCCGCCGGCCAGCGCGACCGCGCCGAGGACGATCACCACCACCGCGGTGAGGACGCCGGCCAGTGCCCACCGGCGGCGGCCGGTTCCGGCCGGTCCGCCCGGCAGCCAGCGCCGGATCAGCCGGCCGCCCGGGCCGACCGTGCTCGCATCGGGCGAGAGCTGGTCGGCCAGCCAGGAAAGCCGGTCGTTGACGGAAGAGCCCGGATCCCGGGCGGGCTGCTCGAACACACGATCGACGTTAGGGCCCGCGGGGAGGTGTCCGACAGGGGTGATGTCGCGTCCTGTGGACAACTGGGGTGTTGTGGATGGATTGCCGAGCCCGGGAGCTACCCGGATGTCACAGCCGGCTCCGGGACGGGACCGTCCGCTGGACGACGACCCCCAGCACGCCGGGACCGGTGTGCGCCCCGATCACCGCGCCCAGCTCGGAGACCACGCAGCCCGCCGAGCGCGGCACGGCCACTTCGAGCCGGTTCGCCAGCTCGACCGCCCGTTCCGGCGACGCGAGGTGGTGGACGGCGAGCTCGACGTCGTCCTCGGCTGCTGCCTGAGCCGCGAGCTCGACCAGGCGCGCGATCGCCCGGTTCATCGTGCGGACCTTCTCCAGCGGCAGGATCCGGCCGTCGGACATGTGCAGCACCGGCTTCACCGCCAGCGCCGTGCCCAGCAGCGCCGCCGCCGGGCCGATCCGGCCGCCGCGGCGCAGGTGGTCGAGGGTTTCCACGACGAACAGCGTCGACGAGCAGCCGGCCGCCGTCACCGCGGCGGCTTCCACGGCAGCCGCCGAAGCTCCGGCGGAGGCGGCCGAAGCGGCGTGCAGCGCGGCGAACCCGAGCCCCATCGCGGTGGTCCGCGAGTCGACGACGCGGACCCGGTCCGGCCCGACTTCCTGCGCCGCGAGCACCGCCGCTTCCCAGGTGCCCGACAGCTCGCGCGACAGGTGCACCGACACGATCGCGTCCGCGCCGTCGGCGAACGCCGCCTGGTACTCCTTCACGAACTCGGTGGGTGTCGGCCGCGACGTCGTGACGATCTTTCGCTGCTTCATCGCCTCCGCGACCGCCGCCGGTCCGGTCTCGATGCCGTCGAGGGAAACCACGCCGTCGACCAGGACGTGCAGGGGCACCACCCGGACCGCGTGCCGTTCGGCGAAGCCCTCCGGCAGGTGGGCGGTGGAATCCGTGACTACGGCGACCGACACGCCGTCAGCCTACGTGGCCGGGGGCCAGCTCCGGCGCCATCAACACGGACATCGCCTCGCCCACCGCGGCGTGGCCCGGCCAGCCCCAGTGCATGCCGTCCGGATTGCCCGCGCCGCTGAGCACGTGCTCCCCGACGACGGCCGCGAGGTCCAGCAACGGCACGCCCGCTCGCGCGCTCCAGGCCGCCATCGCCGCCGCGGCGGCCGGGCGCGCGGTGTGCACGCCGCCGTAGGCCGCGGCGCGGTGGACCGACGGCAGCCAGCCGAAGATCGGCAGCTCCGGCCGCAGGACGCGCAACGCGCCCACCGCTGTGTCGAGGTACTGCACGGTGAGCTTCGCCGGCAGCACCGAGGGACGGCCGCGCAGCGCCACCGCCAGCCGCGGCTGCGCGGCGAGATAAGCCTTGCGCACCACGCGCCGCACCGGGTCGGGCCGCAGGTAGCGCAGCCCGGTGCGCAGGTAGGTCGGCAACGGCGAGGGCAGCGTGTCCATGCTGCCGATCGCGAACACGACCGCGTCGACGTGGTGCAGGTCGGCCCAGACACGCGGGTCGCCGGTCAGCGACCACCAGGCGTCCCTGGCGTTCCAGCCGATGCCCGCGACCAGGTCGGCGGAGCCACCGAGGGCGGCGGCCGCGACGTTGGGCCACAGCCGCGGCTCGTCCGCGGCGCAAGGTCCTTCGGGACCGTGAAAGCTCAGCGAATCGCCGAACACCAGCAGGCGCGGCCCCATCGGCTAGCCGTGCATCCCCGCGTTGTAGGCGTGCAGCCGCCACTTCCCGTCGCGACGGCCCAGTTCGACCCAGTGGCAGTTCGAGATCCCGCCGAGCGACGGCCAGGTCTCGACCGGCAGGTTCAGCAGCCGCGCGGTCAGCGCGATGATCAGCCCGCCGTGCGCGGCCAGCAGCACGGTGTCGCCCGCCGCGGAATTGGCCTGTTGCAGGTCGGTGACCACCTCGCCCGCGCGGTCGGCGACGTCGACGCGGTTTTCCCCGCCGGGCGGGGCCCAGGTCGCGTCGGTGCGCCAGCGGTCGCGTTCACCGGGGTAGGCCTGGTCGACCTCCTCGCCGGTGAGCCCCTGCCATTCGCCCAGGTGCGTCTCGCGCAGGCGCTTGTCGATCCGCAGCGGGACGCCGATGGCGTCGGTGAGCACGGTGGCGGTGTCGGTGGCCCGGCGCAGGTCGGAGGCGATGACGAGGTCCGGGGAGAAGCGGGCCAGTGCGGGCACCGCGAACCGGGCCTGGTTCCAGCCCCGCGGGGTCAGCGCCGAGTCGAGGTGACCCTGCATCCGCCCGGCGGCGTTGTAGTCCGTCTCGCCGTGACGCCAGAGCACCAGCCGCCGCGGGCTCACGGGACGTCCGGGTCCTCGTCGGCGGGTGGCTCCTCGAGACCGGCCACCTCGATGCGCGGGCAGTCCTTCCAGAGCCGCTCGAGGCCGTAGAAGGTGCGCTCTTCGACGTGCTGGACGTGCACGACGACGTCGACGTAGTCGAGCAGGACCCAGCGTCCTTCGCGGGCGCCTTCGCGGCGGACCGGCTTGTGGCCGCTCTCCCGCAGTTTTTCCTCGACGTTGTCGACGATCGCGCCGACCAGGCGCTCGTTGGACGCGGAGGCGATGACGAAGGCGTCGGTGATGACGAGCTGTTCGGACACGTCCAGCACGACGACGTCGCTGGCCTTCTTGTCCGCCGCCGCGTGTGCGGCCGCTACGGCCAGCTCTCGTGCCTCGGACGTGGCTGCCACGGTGCTCCTTTTCCAGATCGGGTTCGCCCGAGAAGGGTACCCGCAGGGACCGGCCGCGGTTCAGTCGCTCTTCCGGTACAGGTCCTTCTTGGCGATGTAGCGGACGACGCCGTCGGGAACGAGGTACCAGACCGGCTCGCCGCGTTCGACCCGATCGCGGCAGCCGGTGGACGAAATGGCCATCGCGGTGACCTCGACGAGGCTCACCTTGCCGCTGGGCAGGTGGTGGGAGTTGAGCCGGTAGCCGGGGCGCGTGACGCCGATGAAGTGCGCGAAGTCGAACAGTTCGTCGGCCTTGTGCCAGGTCAGGATCTGTTCGAGCGCGTCGGCGCCGGTGATGAAGTAGAGCTCGTCCCCGGGGTATTCGGCGTGCAGGTCGCGCAGGGTGTCGACGGTGTAGGTCGGGCCGCCGCGGTCGATGTCGACGCGGCTGACGGAGAAGACCGGGTTGGACGCGGTCGCGATCACCGTCATCAGGTAGCGGTCCTCGGCCTTGGTCACCTCGCGGGCGGTCTTCTGCCACGGCTGCCCGGTGGGGACGAAGATCACCTCGTCGAGCTCGAACCGGGACTGGACCTCGCTGGCCGCGACGAGGTGGCCGTGGTGCACGGGGTCGAAGGTGCCGCCCATGACCCCGATCCGCCGTGGTGACATGACCGGAGAGCCTATAAGGCCGGACGCGACGAGGCCCGGTGCTCTTCGCCACCTCGCCCGACCGGGCAAAATCTGTGATTCAGGTCACATTACGGCCCGTATTCGTCGCGAACGGTCCGTTCGTGACGCCGCCGATTCCCGGTCTGTCGGTGCCATGGGGTAGACGTGGGGGCGTGGACACGACCAGCACCACCCCAGCCCTCCGCGACCGCGCCGAGACCCTCCTCCGGGCACTCGCCGGCGATTCGGCGAAGCTGCGCGAAGACCAGTGGACCGCCATCGAGGCCCTGGTCGCGCAGCGGCGCCGCGCGCTGGTCGTGCAGCGCACCGGGTGGGGCAAGTCGGCGGTGTACTTCCTGGCCACGGCGTTGCTGCGCGAGCAGGGCAGCGGGCCGACGGTCATCGTCTCGCCACTGCTGGCCCTGATGCGCAACCAGATCTCGGCGGCGGCGCGGGCCGGGATCCACGCGGCGACGATGAACTCCGCGAACCCGCAGGAGTGGGACCAGGTCCAGGCGTCGGTCGCGGCAGGCGAAGTGGACGTCCTGCTGGTCAGCCCCGAACGGCTGAACAACCCGGACTTCCGCGACAACGTGCTGCCGAAGCTGACCGCGAGCACCGGGCTGCTGGTGGTCGACGAAGCACACTGCATTTCGGACTGGGGCCACGACTTCCGGCCGGACTACCGGCGGCTGCGCACGCTGCTGGGCGACCTGCCGGAAGGCGTCCCGGTGCTGGCGACGACGGCGACGGCGAACGACCGCGTGGTCACCGACGTCGCGGAGCAGCTGGGCCTCGGCACCGGCACGGACACGCTCGTGCTGCGCGGCACTCTCGACCGGGAGAGCCTGCGGCTGTCGGTGTGCCGGCTGCCGACGTCGCAGGCGCGGCTGGCCTGGCTCGCGGAACACCTGGCCGAGCTGCCCGGTTCGGGGATCATCTACACGCTGACCGTCGCCGCGGCGCACGACGTCGCTTCGCTGCTGAAGGACCGCGGCTACCCGGTGGCGGCCTACACCGGCAAGACCGACCCCGCCGACCGGCAGGCGGCCGAGGACGATCTGCTCGCCAACCGCGTCAAGGCCCTGGTCGCGACGTCCGCGCTGGGCATGGGGTTCGACAAGCCGGACCTCGGGTTCGTCGTGCACCTCGGCGCGCCGTCGTCGCCGATCGCCTACTACCAGCAGGTCGGCCGCGCCGGGCGTGGCGTGGAGCGCGCCGAGGTCGTGCTGCTGCCCGGCGAGGAGGACAAGGCGATCTGGGCGTACTTCGGGTCGCTGGCCTTCCCGGACGAGCTTCGGGTGACGCAGGTGCTGAACACCCTCGCGTACGCCGACCGTCCACTGTCGACGGCCGCGCTCGAGCCGTCGGTCGAGCTTTCCCGGTCACGGCTGGAAATGGTGCTCAAGGTCCTGGACGTCGACGGTGCGGTGCGGCGCGTCAAGGGCGGCTGGACGAGCACGGGCGAGGAATGGCAGTACGACCGCGGGCGGTACCGGCGGGTCGCCGAGGCACGCGACCGCGAGCAGGAGGCGATGCTCGGCTACCTCGCGACCGGCGGCTGCCGGATGGAGTACCTGCGCCGCCAGCTCGACGACCCCGAGGCGACGCCGTGCGGGCGGTGCGACAACTGCACCGGGCAGCACTGGGACACGTCGGTGGCGGACGAGGTCGTCGACGCGACCCGGGAACGCCTGCAGCGGCCCGGTGTCGAGGTCGCGCCGCGGAAGCAGTGGCCGACCGGCATGTCCTCTTTGGACGTTCCGGTGTCCGGGCGGATTTCGGCCGACGACCAGGCCGAGCCGGGTCAGGTGCTCGGGCGGCTCACCGACGTCGGCTGGGGCAACCGGCTGCGGGAGCTCGTGGGTCCCCAGGCGGCGGACGCCGAGGTGCCCGACTCGGTGTTCAAGGCGTGCGTGCAGGTGCTCGCCGGGTGGCAGTGGGCGGAACGGCCGGTGGCGGTGGTGGCGGTGCCGTCGTCGACGCGGCCACAGCTGGTGTACAGCCTGGCGACGCGGCTGGCCGAGATCGGCAGGCTGGACTTCCTCGGCGCGCTCGACGCGGACGGCCCGCCACCCCGCCAGGCGAACAGCGCGCAGCGGCTGGCGGACCTGTGGCGGCGGCTGAGCATGCCGGCCGACCTCGCGGCGACGCTGCCGTCCGGGCCGGTGCTGCTGGTGGACGACCTCATCGACACCGGCTGGACGATGACGCTCGCCACGCGGCTGCTGCGGCGGGCCGGGGCGCCCGCGGTGCTGCCGTTCGCGTTGGCCAGTACGGCCTGAGGGAGGAGGACGAGAAAACGCGGCAGTCGGGATCTTTCGCACTGCGAAGGAATGTGGCAAAGTCCCGTTCCACCTTCGGGTGACGTGGAGGCCGCCATGACCGAATCCGCCGTCCAGGTTCCGCAGCGCCACCGGCTGCCGGTGCGCAAGCTGTTCGCCGCCAGTGCCGGGAACGCGCTGGAGTGGTTCGACTGGACGATCTACGCAACGTTCAGCATCTACTTCGCCAGTGCGTTCTTCCCCGCCGGGAACGACACGCTCGCGCTGATCAACACCTTCGCCACCTACGCGCTGGCCTTCTTCTTCCGGCCGCTCGGCGGCGTGCTGCTCGGGCGGTTCGCCGACACGCGCGGCCGGAAGCCCGCCATGATCCTCACCATCCTGCTCATGGCGGGCGGGTCGGTGGCGATCGGGCTGCTGCCGACGTTCGCGCAGGTCGGCTGGCTCGCGCCGATCCTGCTGCTGCTCGCGCGCATCGCCCAGGGGCTGTCGCTCGGCGGTGAGGTGTCGAACGCGTCGGCCTACCTGGGCGAGATCGCGCCGCCGGAACGTCGCGGCCGGTACTCGGCGTTCTTCTACATCTCGACCGGCTCGGCGGTGCTCGTCGCGACCGTGCTCGGCTTCGTCCTGGCTCGCGCGCTCGACAAGACTCAGCTCACGTCGTGGGGCTGGCGGCTGCCGTTCCTGCTCGGCGGCGTCTTCGGCCTGGTCGGGTTGTGGCTGCGCCGCAGCCTCGCCGAGACCGAGCTGTTCGAGCAGACGAAGGCCAAGGCGCGCAAGATCGAACGGCCGTTGCTGACCACGTTGACCCACCACCCGAAGGCCGTGGGCAGGCTCGTCGGCTTCACGATGCTGTCGACCCTCTGCTACTACACGTTCTTCAGCGCGCTCACGTCCTTCGCGGTGAAGAACCGGCACGCCGACGCCGACGCCGTCTTCCTCGCGCTTTCGGTCGGCACCGCGTTGTTCATCGCGCTGCAGTACCCGCTCGGGGCGTTGTCGGACCGGTTCGGCCGGAAGCCGCAGCTGCTCGTCTGGTCCGGCGCGACCGCGGTCGCCGTCGTGCCGCTGTCCACTTTGATCGGTCCGGGTGTCGGCGGGCTGCTCGTGGTGTTCTGCGTCGGGCTCGGGCTGTACACGGCGATGACGTCGATCGCGCCGGCCATCATGAGCGAGCTGTTCCCCACCGAACTGCGCGGGCTGGGCATCGGCGCCTGGTACAACCTGACCGTCGCGATCTTCGGCGGCACCGCTCCCCTGCTCATCACCCTGTTCGGCGCCGTGTCGCAGACGCTCTACTTCTGGTACGTCGCCGTGGGTGCCGCGATCGCGTTCGCGGTGATCCTCACGCTCCCGGAAACCAAGGGCAGCGAGCTGCGGTAAACCCTTCGTCCCCGGCCGGTCACTCTCGCTACGCTGCGGGCCTCCGTGACCGGACCGAAGGAGGACACCGTGCAGCAAACCGCCGACGTTACCGAGGAGCTGGCGCGCCGCGTGGTGACCGCCGCCGGCCGGGCACTCGACGTCGAACTGACGCCGGAGCAGGCGCTGGTCCAGGCGTCGCCGCGCGACGGCGTCGACTACCAGGCCAATCTCGCGATGAGCCTGGGCAAGCGGCTCGGCCGTCCGCCGCGCGAGGTCGCCGGCCTCATCGCCGGGGCGCTGGAGCTCGACGGGATCGCCGATCCGCCGGAAGTGGCCGGGCCGGGCTTCCTGAACTTCGTGCTGCGCACGGAATGGCTCGAAGGACGCACCGGCGCACTGCTCGGCGATCCGCGGCTCGGCGTGCCGGAAACCACGGCGCCCCGGCGGATCGCGCTCGACTACAGCAGCCCGAACGTCGCCAAGGAAATGCACGTCGGGCACCTTCGCTCGTCCGTGATCGGCGACGCGCTCGCTCGCCTGCTGCGGTTCGCCAGGCACGAAGTGCTGCCGCACAACCACCTCGGCGACTGGGGCACGCCGTTCGGCATGCTCATCGAGCACCTCCTCGACGTCTCCGCCGGGCAGCGCGCGATCGCCAACCTCGACGCCTTCTACCGCGAAGCGCGCCGGAAGTTCGACAGCGACGAAGCCTTCGCGACGCGGGCGCGCACGCGTGTCGTCAAGCTGCAGAGCGGCGACGAAGACACCCTCGCCGTCTGGCGTGAGCTGGTCGACGAGTCGACCCGGCACTTCGACGAGGTGTACGCGCTTCTCGGGATTTCGCTGACGGGCAAGGACATCTACGGCGAAAGCTTCTACAACCCGTACCTCGCCGCGGTCGTCGGCGACCTCGAAGAAGCCGGCCTGACCGAAGTCAGCGACGGCGCGATCTGCGTGTTCCCCGAAGGTTTCCGCAACCGCGAAGGCGACCGGTTGCCGCTGATCGTCCGCAAGCGCGACGGCGGCTACGGGTACGCCGCCACAGACCTGGCGACCGTCCGGTACTGGACAGCCGAACGCGGCGCCACCGACCTGCTCTACGTCGTCGGGACGCCGCAGGCACAGCACTTCGCGATGGTGTTCGCCGCCTGCCGCGCGGCGGGCTGGCTGACCGGGCACGCCGAGCACATCGGCTTCGGCACGGTGCTGGGCGCGGACGGCAAGGCCATGCGGACCCGGGCCGGGGAGACCGTCAAGCTGGCCGACCTGCTCACCGAGGCCGTGACGCAGGCCGCCGCGGTCGTCGCCGAACGCAGTGAGCTCGACGCGCCGGGGCAGGCCGAAGTCGCCCGGGCGGTCGGCATCGGGGCGGTCAAGTACGCGGACCTGTCCGGCGACCGCGAACGCGACTACGTCTTCGCCTGGGACCGGATGCTGGCCAAGGAGGGCAACACGTCGGTGTACCTCCAGTACGCGCACGCGCGGACGCGGTCGATCCTCCGAAAAGCAGGCGGCCTGCCCGAGGGCACCGACGTACTGCTCGAAGCGCCGGTGGAACGGGCGCTGGCGCTGAAACTGCTCAGCTTCGGCGAAGCTCTGAAGGCCGCGACAAGCGCCTACGCGCCACACAAGCTCTGTACGTACCTGTACGAGACCGCAGTGGCTTTCTCGCGGTTCTTCGAGCAATGTCCGGTCTTGAACGCGTCTTCGCCGGAGTTGCGCGCGTCCCGGCTGAGGTTGACCGCGGTGACGGCGCACACGCTCGCCTTGGGACTCTCGCTGCTCGGCATCGAAGCGCCCGAACGACTCTGACGGAGGAACGCATGATCATCGTGGCCGGCTGGCTCGCGGTCGCCCCGGAGGCCCGTGACGCCTACCTCGAAGGGTGCGCCGAAGCCGTGCGGCTCGCGCGCGAGGCGCCGGGCTGCCTCGAGTACGCGCTGGGCGCCGACCTGCTCGACCCCGGACGGGTCACGGTGTACGAGCGCTGGGAGTCCGGCGAAGACCTGGAGCGGTTCCGCGGGTCCGGACCGTCGGACGAGCAGGCGACGCAGATCCGCGGTGCATCGGTGGCGCGCTACCGGATCTCGGCGGTCGAGGCGCCGTGACCGGCTAGCGCTCGGGGTTAGCGGCGGAGGGGGACGAGGTCGTCGGCGTGGACTACCTCTCGGCGTTGTTCGGCCGGGAGTTCGGGGGTGGACCGGCCGATCAGGGCCGGCAGCTCCGTCGCGTCGAAGGCCACCACGCCGCGGGCGACCGGGCGGTCCTTCGCGTCGACCAAGTCGACCACGTCGCCGGCCTGGAAGTCGCCGTCCACGCCCGTGATGCCGGCCGCCAGGAGGGATCGGCGGCGGCGGACCACCGCCGTCACCGCGCCGTCGTCGAGGCGGAGCCTGCCCGTGGTGTCCGCCGCGTAGCCCAGCCAGAACCGGCGGGCCGACAGCCGCGTGTCCGCCGGGACGAACGCCGTTCCCGGGGAAGCCGAAGTCAGCGCCGCCGAGGCTTCCGAAGCCGCCGCCAACAGCACCGGGATGCCCGCGCCCGCCGCGGTGCGGGCCGCCGCGAGTTTGGACACCATGCCGCCCGTGCCCAGGCCGGAGCTGGACATGCCGACCGAGATCCCGTCCACATCGGACTCGGACCGGACCTCCGTCAGCTTGCGGGTCGCGCCGCCGCGGGGGTCGCCGTCGTACAGGCCGTCCACATCGGACAGCAGGACCAGCGCGTCGGCGCCGATCAGGTGGGCCACCAAGGCCGCCAGCCGGTCGTTGTCGCCGAAGCGGATTTCCTCCGTCGCCACCGTGTCGTTCTCGTTGACCACCGGAACCGCGCCGAGCGCCAGCAGGCGCGAAAACGTCCGCTGCGCGTTGCGGTAGTGCGAACGGCGGACGACGTCGTCGGAGGTGAGCAGCACCTGCCCGACCGTCAGCGAGTACCGCCCGAACGACTCGGCGTACGCGTGCGCCAGCGCCAGCTGCCCGACGCTCGCCGCCGCCTGCTGCGTGGCGAGGTCATGCGGCCGCTTGCCCAGCGAGAGCGGGGCCAGCCCGGCCCCGATCGCGCCCGAGGACACCAGCACGATCTGGGTCTCCCGGGCCACGCGCTCGGCGATCGCGTCGACCAGTGCGTCCAGCCGGGCCACGTCGAGCCCGCTGCCCGCGGTGGTCAGCGCCGACGACCCGACCTTGACCACCAGCCGCCGGGCGGCGGCGATGGCTTCGCGCGTGCCGCTCACTCCTCGACGTCCAGGTCGTCCTCGACCTCGTCCGAGCCCTCTCGCCGGATCCGGCGGGCTTCCTTGCGCTCGGTGGCGCCGATCCGTTCGTTGCGCTCCAGCCGGACGTCCGTGCCGCGGCCGGACAGGTGCATCGCGACGCTCGGCGTCGACGGCTGCCACTCGAACTGGACGTCGCCGATCGTGACCGGGCTGCCCGGCCGCGCGCCGAGCTTCGCCAGCTGGTCCTCGACGCCGAGCCGGTTGAGCCGGTCGGCGAGGTAGCCGACGGCCTCGTCGTTGCCGAAGTCGGTCTGGCGGATCCACCGCTCCGGGCGGGCGCCGCGGACGATGAACGAGCCCTCCTCCTCGGGGTCCGCCTCGACGGTGAAGCCGGAGTCGTCGACGGCGAGCGGCCGCAGGACGATCTTCTCCGGCTCCAGCACCGGCTGCGCCTCGCGGTACTGCTCGACGATCGCCGCGAGCGCGAAGGTCAGCTCCCGCAGGCCCTTGCGGGACGCCGTCGAGACGGCGAACACCTTGAGGCCACGGGCTTCGAAGTCCGGGCGGACGAACTCGGCGAGCTCGGCGGCCTCCGGGACGTCGATCTTGTTGAGGACGACGACGCGCGGACGTTCTTCGAGCTTCCCGCCGAGACTCGGCGTGTACTTCGCGAGCTCCGCCTCCAGAGCGTCCACATCGGACAGCGGATCGCGGCCGGGATCCAGCGTCGCGCAGTCGACGACGTGCACCAGCACCGCGCAGCGCTCGATGTGGCGGAGGAAGTCCAGGCCCAGGCCCTTGCCCTCGGACGCGCCGGGGATGAGGCCGGGCACGTCGGCCATCGTGAACACCGTGTCGCCGCCGGTGATGACGCCGAGGTTCGGCACCAGCGTGGTGAACGGGTAGTCGGCGATCTTCGGCTTGGCCGCGGACAGCACCGAGATCAGCGACGACTTGCCGGCGGACGGGAAGCCCACCAGGCCGACGTCGGCGACCGACCGCAGCTCCAGGACGAGGTTGCGGGTCTCACCCGGCTCGCCCAGCAGCGCGAAACCGGGGGCCTTGCGGGCCTTCGACGACAGCGACGCGTTGCCGAGGCCACCGCGGCCACCCTGGGCGGCGACGAACGTGGTGCCCGGCCCGATCAGGTCGGCGACCATTTCGCCGTCCTCGGTGAACACGACGGTGCCGGACGGCACCTTCATCACCAGGGTCTCCCCCGCCGCGCCCGCGCGGTTGCCACCCTGGCCCATCTTGCCGCTGCCCGCCTTGGCGTGCGGGCGGAAGTGGAAGTCGAGCAGCGTGTGCACGTTGGGGTCGACGACCAGCAGGACGTCGCCGCCGTTGCCGCCGTTGCCGCCGTCCGGGCCGCCGAGTGGCTTGAACTTCTCGCGGTGCACCGAGGCGCAGCCGTTGCCCCCGTCACCGGCGGTCAGGTGGATGACCGCACGGTCCACGAACCGGGACGCCATGACTTTGCCTCACTTCACTCGCAATAAAGGGACTACACAAACAAACGAGGGGTGGCACCGGATATTCCGGCCCCACCCCTCGTCAGAGGTCTAGCGTCGAGAACCGAAGACTCAGGCCTCGACCGGCACGACGATGTTGACCGTCTTGCGGCCACGCTTCTCGCCGAACTGGACCGCACCGGCGGCCAGGGCGAACAGCGTGTCGTCGCCGCCACGGCCGACGTTCACGCCGGGGTGGAACTTGGTGCCGCGCTGGCGGATGAGGATCTCGCCCGCGTTGACTTCCTGGCCGCCGTAGCGCTTGACGCCGAGGCGCTGCGCGTTCGAGTCACGACCGTTGCGGGAGCTGGACGCACCCTTCTTGTGAGCCATAGCTCAGCCCTCTTTCTAGAACGAAGATCCGGGGAGAAGCCCTTACAGGGAGATGGCGGTGACCTCGACGCGGGTCAGCTTCTGCCGGTGACCCTGACGCTTGTGGTAGCCCGTCTTGTTCTTGAACTTGTGGATCCGGATCTTCGGACCCTTGGTCTGCTCGACGACCTTGCCGGTGACCGAGACCTTCGCCAGCGCGTCGGCGTCCGTGGTGACATCGCCACCGTCGACGTAGAGAACGGCGGGGAGGATGTGCTCGGTGCCCGGCTTGCCCTCGAGCTTCTCGACCTCGACGACGTCGCCGACGGCCACCTTGTACTGCTTGCCGCCGGTTTTGACGATCGCGTACGCCGACACGGAAGTCTCCTGCATTACTCGACAATGGGTGGGGGCTCCGCGCGATCGGCCCACCTGATGGAACGGCGGTCCTGGACTCGCGCAGACAACCTGCTCTGGTGGCAGGCCGTACTACAGGTTACGTGGGGTGCCCCGGTGCGTTACCACCGGGGTCCCCCTAGTTGTTCACTTGCTCTGGTCGGAGGCGTGCACCGGCGGGCCCGCCGGCCGCGACGCCGCCCGGCGCGGACGGCGCCGGGTGGAGCGGGTGGCCGGTTCGAGCACGCCGACCTCGGGTTCGGCGACCGGCTCCACGGTCTCCGCGGAACCGCTGACCGGCTCCTCCGCCGGTTCCGGAGCCGGCGACCGCTCGATCTCGGGCTCCTCCTCCTGCGGCACCGGCGTCTCGTCCGCCTCGGTGGTCACCGGAATGCCGGCGACCTCCTGGGCGGGTTCGGCGGGCGGCTCGGCCGCCACCGGCGTCTCGTCCGCCTCCGTGGTCGCCGGGGTGCCCGCGACCTCCCTGGCCGGCTCCGGGGCGGGCCCGTTGCCGTTCAGCGCGCCGTGGTCGTGCTCCTTGGCGGCCTTCGAGGCGTTCGCCATCGCCGCCACCGCGGACGCGATCGACTCGCGCTTCTCCGGCGGCGGGACGACGTGCACCTCGGCCTTGGCGGCTTCGGCCTGCTCCTTGGCGGCCTCCTCGCCCTTGCCGCGGCCCCGCGACCGGCGGGAGCTCTTCTCCCCGCCACCGCTGTTACCACCGCTGTTACCGCCGTTGCCGCTCCCGCCCTGGGACTGCGGCGAGTTGCCGGCCGTGCGCTGCAGCTCGGTCGAGACGAGCACGCCCCGGCCCTTGCAGTGCTCACACGGCGTGGAGAACGCCTCCAGCAGGCCCGTGCCGATCTTCTTGCGGGTCATCTGCACCAGGCCGAGCGAGGTGACCTCGGCGACCTGGTGGCGCGTGCGGTCGCGGCCGAGGCACTCGGTGAGGCGGCGCAGCACCAGCTCGCGGTTGGACTCGAGCACCATGTCGATGAAGTCGATCACGATGATGCCGCCGATGTCCCGCAGCCGGAGCTGGCGGACGATCTCCTCCGCCGACTCCAGGTTGTTGCGGGTCACCGTCTCCTCGAGGTTGCCGCCCGAACCGGTGAACTTGCCGGTGTTGACGTCGATCACCGTCATCGCCTCGGTGCGGTCGATGACCAGGTAACCGCCGGAAGGCAGCCAGACCTTGCGGTCGAGCGCCTTGGTGATCTGCTCGTCGATCCGGTGGTCGGCGAACACGTCGCCGGTGCCGGTGTAGCGCTTGACCCGCTCGGTCAGTTCCGGAGCGACGTGGCTGACGTAGCCGTTGATCGTCTCCCAGGAGCGGTTGCCCTGGATCTCCAGCTTGGCGAAGTCCTCGGTGAAGAGGTCACGCACGACCTTGACCAGCAGGTCGGGCTCTTCGTAGAGCATGGTCGGCGCGCCGCCCTTCTTGCCGGAACCGGCGGCGGCCTTCTCCTTGATGACGTCCCACTGGGCCTTCAGGCGGTCGACGTCGCGGCCCAGCTCCTCCTCGCCGATGCCCTCGGAGGCGGTGCGGATGATGACACCCGCGTCCTCCGGGACGATCCGCTTGAGGATGTCCTTGAGCCGGCGGCGCTCGTTCTCCGGCAGCTTGCGGGAGATGCCGGTGGCGCCGCCCGCGGGCACGTAGACGAGGAAGCGGCCGGGCAGCGAGATCTGCGTGGTCAGCCGGGCACCCTTGTGCCCGACCGGGTCCTTGGTCACCTGGACCAGCACCGAGTCGCCGGTCGAGAGCGCCTGCTCGATCTTGCGGGCCTTGCCCTCCAGGCCGGCGGCGTCCCAGTCGACCTCACCGGCGTAGAGCACGGCGTTGCGGCCGCGGCCGATGTCGATGAACGCGGCCTCCATGCTCGGCAGCACGTTCTGGACGCGGCCGAGGTAGACGTTGCCGACGATCGAGCCGGAGCCCGACTGCGTCACGAAGTGCTCGACGAGGACGCCGTCCTCGAGCACCGCGATCTGGGTGGAGTCGCCGTGCTCGGCGACGACCATCGTGCGCTCGACCGACTCGCGCCGGGCCAGGAACTCGGCCTCGGACAGGATCGGGGCGCGGCGGCGGCCCGCCTCGCGGCCGTCACGGCGGCGCTGGCGCTTGGCTTCCAGCCGGGTCGACCCGCGGACGCTGCGCACCTCGTCGCGCGCCGGACGCTCGGCGGGCTCGGCACGCTCGGCGCGCTCGGCCTTGGCCTGGCGGACGTGCGTGACGGTGTTCGGCGGGTCGTCGGTGCCGGTGGTCTCGGCGTCTTCGCCGTCCGAGCCCTTGCGGCGGCGGCGACGGCGGCGACGGCGCGTGCCGCCTTCGCCCTCGTCGGCGTCGCTCTCGGCCTCCGAAGACGACTCGGCGGCGTCCTCGGCCTCTTCGGTGTCCGGTTCGGGCTTTTCGTCGCCGTTGCGGCCCCTGCGGCGCGGCTGCTCCTCGGCCTGGTCGTCCTCGTTCTCGGCGGCTTCGTCGCCACCGTCGGCACCCTTGCCACGGCCACGGCCGCGACGACCACGGCGGCGGCGACGGCGGCTGCCGGCGTCCTCGCCGTCTTCGTCGGCACCGGAGTCGATGCCCGGCGTGGTGTCGTCCTCGGCCTCGTCCTCGGCGACCTCGGGCTCGGGCTCGGGACGTGACGGCGGCTCCGCGAACGGGTCGGCGGGCTTCCGGGCCGGCTTGGCCGCGCGCTCGGCAGGCTCCGGCGGCAGGAAGACCGGCGACGGCGCGGCGAACACCGGCAGGTGCGCGCGGGTCTTCTGGCGCGGCCGCGGCTTCTCGGCCTCGGCGGCCGGCACCTCGGGCACCGGCGGGCGGGTCTCCTCGGGCGGCTGGGGCTGCTGGGTCTCCTGGGGTGCCGCCTGCGTGTCCGGCGTGTTCTCGGTCTCACCGGGCGCGAAGGCCTCGGCCACCTTGAGCGCCACGTCCCTGGTCACGCTCGACTGGGCGCTGCGCACGCTTTCGCCCAGCTCGACCAGCTTCGCGAGGACGTCCCGGCTGTGCGACTCGAGCAGCTTGGCCAGCGCGTGCACCCGGATCCGGGGCGGCAGGTCGGCCAGCGGGCCGCCCGTGGGTGTGGCGGGATTCCCGCCGGTGTGCTCGGCGGGTGTTTCCGCGTTCGACATGTGTCTCCTCCGCCCCCGGGCGCGTCTGCCGATTCGCACCGGCAGGGACGCGGCCGCGCAGGGGCCCCTTTCTGTTCGTTCCGCCGTGGTGGTCACCAGCGGCGGGAATCCTTGCCCGACAACCGGGCGCCGCACCACCGCTTCCGGTGGGGCGCAACCCGGCCAAAGGTCTGCTCGGCGGCGTGCTTGGCCAGGCTTTCGCGGCCCCCGGGCCGCCTGCCACGTCGTCCAGCCGCCCGGTTCGCGGGCGGCGACGCGCGTCACGCTGTTCATGCACATCACCGGGCCACAACGCCGCAGGCAGCACCTGTCACGTGCGCCCCGCGGCCCAGCGGCCACCCCGAGTATCCCACACCGGGTGACCACTCCGGTGTACTCGGTACCTCCCGCAGGCACCCGGGCGCGCCGTACCGGCCCCCGCCCACCCCACGGCCGGGGGAACTTCGCCGCAGCGCTTGTCCGCCGGGCACGGGGTGGCTACGGTGCGGCTCGGGGTGACCGGGATCTCGCGCGCCGGCACCCGCGGTTCCTGCATCCGGTGGGAGGTCCGGTGTCCCTGCTGGCGCGGCCGCTGCGGGCGGCCGTGTGCACCGTCCTGGTGCTTTCGGGATGCGTCACCGCCGGTCCGGCGGTGGCAGGCGAGTCCGCCTGCGCCCACGGCCGTGTCCTGCGTCACGTCGTCACCTTCGACCGCGGCACCCCCGAGGCCGCGGCCCGCTCGGAGATCGACGGCGCCTGCGGGGCCACCACCGTCTACTACCCGCAGATCGCCGTCGCGGTCGCCACCTCCGGCGACCCGGGGTTCGGCGGCCGGATCGGGCTCGACCGGGCGTTCAGCGCGCAGGCCGAGCGGCTGGCCGCGCAGCGCGTCGCCGACGTCAAGCCGCAGCCCGCGCGGGCCACGCTGCCCGCGACCGATCCCGCGAAGGTGCCCACCGCGGACCTGAGCGGGCGGCAGTGGGACATGCGGATGATCGACGCGGGGGGCGGCCCGGCCGTCCGCCACGACGTCGTCGTCGGCGTGCTCGACTCCGGGATCGACCCGGCCCACCCCGACCTGGGCGACGCCCTCGACCGCGACGACTCCGCCGGCTGCCTGACCGGCGCCCCCGACCGGTCGCCGTCGGCGTGGGCGCCGACGACGTCGGTCCACGGCACGCACGTGGCGGGGATCATCGCGGCGGCCGACGACGGCCGCGGGGTGACGGGTGTGGCACCCGGGGCACGAGTGGCCTCGGTGAAGGTGATCGACGACCGGGGTTACGCCGACCCGGAAGCCGCGGTGTGCGGGCTGATGTGGGCTGCCTCACGGCACATGCGGGTCACGAACAGCAGCTTCTTCGTCAACCCGTGGACGCTCTCGTGCATCCGCGGCAACGACCGCGGCGTGGTGCACGAGGCACTGGCCCGCGCGGTCGAGTACAGCACGTCGGCGGGGACGTTGAACGTCGCGGCGGCGACGAACGAGGCGGTGGACCTCACCCCGTCGGCGCGTTCGGGGGCGTGGGCGACGAGCAGCGGCTGCGAAGCCCTGCCGGCCGGGCTGCGGGACGTCGTCGCGGTGTCGGCCGTCGGCGCGGACGGGGTGAAGGCGGGGTACAGCTCGTACGGCCTGGGCGTGATCGACGTCACGGCGCCGGGCGGCGAGACGGGCGAGTGCGTGCTGTCGACGGTGCCGGGCGGGTACGCGCCGCTGTGCGGCACGTCGATGGCGGCGCCGCACGTCACCGGCGTGCTGGCCCTGCTGGCGTCCGCGGCACCGGACGCAAGGCCCCGGCAGCTGCGGCGGACACTGGAGGCCCAGGCGATGCCGATGCCGTGCCCGGCCGACTACGACCTGACCGGGGACGGCCTGCAGGACGCTTATTGCGCGGGGTACGAGGGGTACAACGGGTTCTACGGGCACGGGATGGTGCACGCACCGGGGCCGGCGAAGGTCCCCGCCGGACGGCCCGACCCGGCCCGCTGACCTGGCTCGGCTCGTGCCCTGGGTCGGCCCACGGCTCGGCTCGGCGCTCCGGCCCGGCCCGGCATCCCGCTCGGCCGCCGCGGAGCCAGATTACTACCGGCCGCGGGCACGCGCCGGTGCCGGAGGGCGCGGGCCCGGCCTCCTGAAGCGGTCAGCCCCGCACGCCCAGAAGCCAGGCGCGCGAAGCCGCCTCCGAAGCGGCCAGCCCGTCCGCTCCGATGCCGGGCGGCGCGAGCTGGCCCCCTGAAGTGGTCAGCCCGCCACCCGGCTGCGGCCCCGGCCGGACGGCCCGGCCCGGCGATCCCGGCCGCCCGTGCGCGAAGCCGGAACTCACGTGACGGGAGCCGGAATTCACGTGATTGGGGCCGGAACTCGCGTGACTGGGGCGGAACTCGTGTGTTTGGGGCCGGGTCTCGCGTGACGGGGGGCGGAACTCGTCAGGTCAGCAGGAGTTTGGCGATCCGGCGTGTCGATGCCCACAGGCCCACCGAGCCCAGCAGCACCAGGTACGCCAGGTTGATCAGCATGCTGCCCGAGAGCAGGCCGGTGGCCAGGCCGCGCATCAGCTCGATCGCGTGGTAGAGCGGGAGGCAGCGGACCACCCACTGCAGGGGCTCCGGGTACACCGACAGCGGGTAGAACGTCGTCGCGAAGAGGAACATCGGGGTCAGGCCCAGCTGGATGTAGTCGAACTGGGACGTCGAACGCAGGAACGTCACCAGCGCCATGCCGATCGCCGAGAACGCCAGGCCCACCAGGAGCGCCGCCGGGACCATCAGCAGGGCCCACCACGACGCCAGCAGGCCCATCGCCGCCGCGATCGCGAGGAACGCCACCGCGTAGACGCCGCCGCGGGTGATCGCCCAGCCGATCTCGCCCAGCGCCACGTCCAGCGGGCCGATCGGCGTTGCCAGCATCGCGTCGTACAGCTTCGCGTAGCGCAGCTTGAAGAACAGGTTGTACGTCGATTCGAACACCGCGCCGTTCATCGCCGACGTCGCCAGCAGGGCCGGCGCCACGAACGCGACGTAGCTCATCGGGTGCCCGTCCGGGCCCGTCACCTCGGTGACCAGCTTGCCGAACCCCAGCTGGAAGGCCAGCAGGTAGAGGAATGGCTCGACCGCGCCGGACAGGAAGATCAGCAAGTTGCCGCGGTAGACCATCGCCGAGCGTTCGACGAGCATGCGGGCACGGCCCGCGTACAGCCCCGGCGGCAGGATGCGCAGCAGCAGCCCGACCCGGGCCTCGACGGCCGTCATTTCAGACCACCAGCCTTCGGTAAAAGGCCCGGTGCGCGAGCACCCACCCGGCCGCGAACAACGCCGCCAGCACGGCGAAGTGGCCGAGCATCGCCCAGCCGCCGACGCCGCCGATGCTCGCGCCGCGGGCCAGCTCCGTGCCGTGCCACAGCGGGGAGACCCAGGCCAGCCAGCGGATCGCGCCCGGCAGCTGGGAGATCGGGAAGAACGTGCCGGAGAACAACGTCATCGGCATCACGACGAACCGGAAGATCAGCCCGAAGCGCTGGCCCTCGTCGAAGGTCCGCGCGGCGAGCGCGGCCATCGGCGTGGTGCAGGCGAGCCCGGTGACGGTGCCGGCCAGGATCACCAGCAGCACCCCCGGCCCGGTCCAGGCACCGAAGAACAGCGCGACGAAGGCGTAGATCGCGCCCGCCAGCGTCAGGCGCAGGGCCGACCAGATGAGGTGCCCGCCGAACACCTGCCCCGGCGACACCGGCGTGGCCGTGACGGCGACGTAGTCCTTCTGCCACTTGAACCCGGACAGCACGGGGTAGCTCGACTCGCCGACGGCCTGCTGCGCGGCCCCGGCGGCCAGCAGCGCGGGGGCGATGTACTGCAGGTACGAGAGCCCGCCGGTGACCGCGCCGGGCTGCACCTGCGAGCCGAAGCCGAGGCCCATCGCCGCGAGGAAGAGCACCGGCTGGAGGCCGGTGGAGTACAAAGTGGACAGCCAGTGGCGGCGGTACCAGGTCCAGTGTCCCTCGACGCGCAGCCAGGCGCCGTGCCACTTGCCGACCACCCGGCCGGTCGGGATCGTCGCCATCAGTCCACCAGCGTCCGGCCGGTCAGCCGGAGGAAGACGTCCTCCAGCGAACTCCGGCGCACCAGGCTCGACAACGGGCGCACCCCGCGGGAATGGGCGTGCTCCAAGGTGTCCTCACCGTCGTCGCTGTACAGCAGGACCCGGTCCGGGAGCACCTCCACGCGCTCCGCCAGGCCCTCCAGCTGCTGGGCCGCCGACACCTGCTCCCCCGACGCGAACCGCAGCTCGACCACCTCGCGCGTCGAATACCGCCGGATCAGCTCGGCCGGGGAGCCCTCCGCCGCGATGCGACCGTGGTCCATCACCACCAGCCTGTCGCACAGCTGCTCGGCTTCGTCCATGTAGTGGGTCGTGACGATCAGCGTCGTGCCCTGGGCCTTGAGCCGGAACAGCCGATCCCACAGCAGGTGACGGGCCTGCGGGTCGAGGCCCGTCGTCGGCTCGTCGAGCAGCAGCAGCTCCGGGTCGTTGACCAGCGAACGAGCGATCGTCAGCCGCCGCTTCATGCCGCCCGACAGCGGGTCGACCTTGTCCTCGGCCCGGTCACCGAGCTGGGCGAACTCCAGCAGCTCCTCGGCCTTGCGCCGCGCCGCCGCGCGCGACAGGCCGAAGTAGCGGCCGTAGATCAGCAGGTTCTCCCGGACCGTCAGCTCGACGTCCAGGTTGTCCTGCTGCGGCACCACGCCGAGGCGCGCGCGGATCCGCGGCCCGGCGGCCTCCGGATCCAGCCCCAGCACGCGGAGGTCGCCGTCGGTGCGGGGCGACACGCACGCGATCATCCGCATGGTCGACGACTTGCCCGCGCCGTTCGGGCCGAGGAAGCCGAACGCCTCCCCGCGCCGCACCTCGACGTCGATCCCGCGCACGGCTTCGAACTCGCCAAAGCGCTTCACCAGTGCTTTGGCCTGCACCAGTGCCGGTTCCCGGTCCTCCGATTCGTCCACGCTTCGCACCATAGGACCCCCCACCGACAAAAACCGAACGGATTAGCCGCGGACCGTCACGACCAGTGTCCGCGTGACGCCGTTGACCGTGACCGACAGCCGCGCGACACCCGGCCGCAGCGCCGTCAGCACGCCCGTCGACGCATCGAACGCCACGACACCCCGGCCGACCTGCCAATCCGCGCTCACCGGATACGACACCGGCACGTCGCGAACGCCCTGCCGCAACGAAGCACGTACTTCCGCGCGAGCACCGGGCGCCATCGACGACGGCCCGGTGAGCGAAAGCGAGTCGACGTTCGGCCGCGTCTCGAACCGCACCGGCTGCGCGCGGTCGGCCGGGTCCACGCGCAGCAGCGTCCAGCCGACGAACCCGCCGTCGTCCGGCGCGGCCGCGGGTGCCTTGCCCGAGTTGCCGTTGACCAGGTACGGGACCCCGTCGACCCGCGACAGCGAGAACACGCCGGCGTGCGAGGCCACCGCGGCGGCCGGTTTGCCGGAAGCCTGCTCGAACCCGGTGAGCCACTGGGTCAGCAGCGCGGCCTCCTTCCGGTCGCCGAGCTGGGAGTTCCCGGTCGGGCTCGGGTCCTTCACGGGGTGGTGCATGGCGACGACGACCCCGCGGATCGACCGGTCGTGCGCCGCGGAGTCGAGCGCCGACCGCAGCATCCGGACCTGGTCGAACCCGCCGGCCCGCAGCGAGCCGCGGGAGGAGTCCAGCAGCACCAGCCGGATGCCGTGGAGGTCGGCGACCCGGTGGGTGACCCCGAAGGCGGCCTGGAAGTTCGCGAGGCCGTTGCCGCCTTCCGCTTCGTGGTTGCCCGGCACGTAGTACCAGGGCACCTTGCCGTCGAGCTCGTCGGTGATCACCTGCCGGGCCAGGGCGAAGTCGGGCGCCGTGCCGCGGTCGACGAAGTCGCCGTTGAGCAGCACCAGGTCCGGTTTCGCCGCGACGGCTTCGCGCAGCGCCCGCCGCGCCTGGGCGACCAGCGGCCCCGCCGGGTCGTCCGCGGTGAACTGGGCGTCGCTGACCACGGCGACGCGCAGGCCGCCGGCCAGGACGCCGTCCGTGACCAGCGCCGGGTCGTGCGGGGCCGGATCGGCGGGCACGGCCGTGGCCGGCGCCACCTCGAAGGTCAGGTCGTCGAACGCCAGCCGGCCCTCGTACTGCTGATCCGGGACGTTCTCGACGGCGTAGAAGCGCGTCAGCCGCTGTCCCGCGGGCAACCCGGCCGGGATCGCCGCCGTGACGTACCGCCAGCCCGTCCAGTCCACGCTGAGCGACAAGTCCACAATGGACGCCACGTTCGCCGCGTCACGCAGTTCCGCGCGCAGCCACGCGCCCTTGCCGTCGCCGTCGACCCACAGGCCGATCTTCTGCGTCCCCGGCGGAACCGGAAGCGGCGCGGACGGCGTGACGTAGGCCGCGCGCGTCGCCGTGGTGCCGGTCAGCCGGTAGTCCAGCGCGAGCCCGGCGCCGCCGTCGCGGCCGGGTGCCGCGGAAAGCGCCGCCCCGGCGACCGCCGGGAACACCGTGGCCGTCCAGCCCGCCGGACCGTCCAACGGGGACGCGACCTGCGCCACCGTGCCGACCGACGCGGCCAGGTGCGTGGTCAGGCCGGCGGCCGAAGCGGTGATCGCCGAAGCACCGGAGGACGTCAGCGCGGTCACCGCGTAGCCGTCGCCGGACGGCTCGACCCGCACGACCGAGTGGTCGTAGTCGAGCTTGACGTCGTCGGGCTCGAGCCAGGTGCCGTAGCCGTCGGCGTCGTAGCCGTAGACCTTGAAGGTGCTTCGCGCGCCCACGGCCGACAGCGCGACCTGCTCGGTGCTGGTGCCGAGCCGGACCGGCTTGCCCAGCACCGAAAGCGCCGTCTTCCCGGACGCCCGTCCCGAGCGCGCGAAGACGTCGACGGCGCCCGGGGCGTGCCCGGTGACGACTCCGCGCGTCACGGTCGCCCGCCGCGGATCCGACGTGTTCCAGCGCGGGTCGGCGGCCACCGCGGCGCCGGTCTCGTCGTGACCGTCGGCGACCAGGTGCCGGGTCAGGCCGGACAGCACGCGGTCCGCACCGTCCGACGGCACGGCCGGTGCCGGCGCGAACCCGGTGAGCTTGCCGCTGCCCGGCACGGTCGTGAAGCCGATCCCGTTGGGCACCAGGCGTTCGCCGCCGTCGGACGGCGAGTTCCGGACGCTCGGCGCGGCTTCGCCCTCGTTGCGCGCCAGGAGCGTCGACGACCCGCCGCCGTCGAGGTTGATGGCGTCGTCCGCGCCGAGGCTCTTCAGGTGGCGCGCCAGTTCGAGCTCCGTCATCCCGCGGCTGTCGGCCTGCCGTCCGTCCACGGTGGCCAGCCACAGCTTCCGGCCGTCGGCGGAGAAGCCGACAGCGGTCCGCGGGTGCATGGCGACGTTGTCGACCGGCTGCACGACACCGTCGCGGAGCAGGACCTTGTTGCCGCCCACGGCGACCGCGATCTTCCCGGCGTCCGAGCGCGGCGCGTAGGTGACGCCGACCGCGTCACCCGGCCGCAGCGCGGCGAGCGCGTCCGCCCCGGCTTCGCGGGCCAGCAGCACCGTCGTCCCCGCCGCGATCGGGCCGTCCGCGGGCTGCTCGCGCACGGCGGTGACCACACCGTCGCGGAGTTCCACCTCCCGCACGCGCGACGCCCCCGCCACCGAGGTCGCGCGCCCGGCAGCGCCCCACAACGGCGTGTAGACGCCGATCGCGTCCACCCCCAGGACCGGGCTGTTGAAGTTGGTCGCCTGCACCGCGCCGCCGGGCAGCGTCACGGTGGCTTCGAGGAAGACCGAGGCCAGGGCGGCCTTGCCCGCGCCGGTGATCGACGCGGTGAGGTTGTGCCCGGCGGCGGGCGCGGTCTGCAGCTGTCCGCGGTCGATGCCGACGCCGATCGGCGCGCCGGTGGCGTTGATGTCGAAGAAGTCGCCGTTGACGCCGGCCACCGCACCCGCCCGCGCGACCTGCTGCGACAACGGGGTGCGCGCGGAAACCGTGCCGGGGCTGAGATATGTCGGCTTGAGCACCTTGCTGCCGAGGTCGACGGCGAGGGTGTCGCCGCGGATCCAGCCCGCCGGGTCGAACCGGTCGAACTGGGTGAGGTTCAAGCCGGGCGCGACCTCGGTGGTCGCGCTGCCGGTGACGAGCCCGTCGCCGGGGTCCGCGGCGGCGAAGGCGGCCGGGCCTTCGTGGGCCGACGACGCGGCGGGCGCGGCCTCCACCGGCGGCGTGCCGAGCGGCGCGGCCAGCGGGTCGGCGTGGGCCGGGGCGACGAACGTCGTCGCGAACAAGGCGACGAGCGGCAGCACTGTGCTGCGACAACCGAGGCTTCGCCTCGAGCCGGGGGCTCCGCCACCCGGACCCCCGAACAGAATGCGTGACTTCTTCACCAGGTACCCCAGTATCGAGTGAGAGGCGAGCCGGACCAGCACAGCGCAGCAGCACGGCCGGGGGAAGACTTCCCGGTGAACGCCGCCTGAATGGTCTAGAACACCATCACGGGGTCAGCGGTGCGGCGAGGAGCGCCTCGGCGGCTTCGCCGGTGACGCGCGGGGCCGGTCCGGTGCGCTTCCACAGGCGCAGCAGGAGATCGCGCGCGGGAGCTTCGACGGTCGCGCCGCCGGAAACGGCCGGACCCAGCGCGGGTGGCTCACCGGGGTGCACGGTCCAGACGTCACCCGTGTCGGTGGCGCGCAGCGTGACGGGCCCGGGCAGCTGCGGCACGGCGTGCCACCGCGTCACACGCGGCAGCATCGCGCTGAAGACCTCGTCGACGCCGTCCGCGGCCACGGCCGGGGCGGGCACGTGGGGACTGCCGAGGTCGGCGAGGTGGATGGCGGTCTCGTGCACTTGGCGGCGGAACCAGAACGCCTTGGTCCTGCCGGTCCCGGCGAAGTGCCAGCACGGGTCCGCGGGGTCGGCGGTCTCCAGCTCGGCGAGCAGGAGCCGCGCGCTTTCGGCGTACCACGACACCAGGTCGGCGCCGGCGCCGACGGCGAAATCCTGCGGGTGCACCTCGCCGGTGCGGACGATCGTCGCGGCCCAGCGGTGCACGTTGCCCAGGTGCGTCGCGAGGTCGGTGACGGTCCAGCCGGCGCAGTCGGGCACCGCCGCGGCCGGATCGGCCGTGCGCAGCGCCTCGGCGAACGCGCCGGTCAGCTCCGCCAGCACCGGCAGGTATTCGCGGGGCGCGAACGGCATCGTCGTCATGGGAACTCCGGAAAAGGGAACCGGGGCCACGCGGACGTGGCCCCGGTTCAGGGGATCACAGGTCGGGGAACCAGAGCTTCAGCTCGCGCTCGGCCGACTCGGGCGAGTCCGAACCGTGGACCAGGTTGTACTGGGTTTCCAGCGCGAAGTCGCCGCGGATGGTGCCCGGGGTGGCCTTCTCGACCGGGTCGGTGCCGCCGGCCAGCTGGCGGAACGCGGCGATGGCGCGCGGCCCCTCGACGGCGAGCGCGACCAGCGGACCCGAGGTGATGAACTCCAGCAGGTCACCGAAGAACGCACGCTCCTTGTGCTCGGCGTAGTGCTCCTCGGCCAGCGCCTGCGGAACGGTCCGCAGCTCGAGCGCGGCGAGCTTGAGGCCCTTGCGCTCGATCCGCGAGATGACTTCGCCGACGAGGCCGCGCGCGACGCCATCGGGCTTGACCAGGACCAGCGTGCGTTCAGTCACGACGGTGTTTCTCCTTCATACTGTTCTTCGGGGTCCGGGTGGCGAAGCCCCGGATGCCGTGGTGCGGTGGGTTTCGGTGCGCGCGAGCCTAGCCGACCCTGTTCAGCGCCCCGCCGGGTGCAGTGTCTTCGACCACAGCGACGCCCCGGTCGCGTCGCGCAGGTCCACCGTGAGGTCGCCGCTCGCGCCGTCGACGTTCAGCTCGCCGAAGTGCTGGAAGCCGTCGACCGGGGCCGTGTTCGCCGAGGGCGGGGCGTGCACGAACACCGCCTGCGGGCCGAACGTCGGGTCCAGTGCGTTCGGTCCGAACGCGCCCGCGTTCAACGGGCCGGACACGAACTCCCAGAACGGGTCGAAGTCCGGGAAGGCCGCCCGGTCGGGCGAATAGTGGTGCGCGGCCGTGTAGTGGACGTCCGCGGTCAGCCAGACGACGTTGCGGACGCGGCGGCGCTGGATCTCCCGCAGCACCCACGCCAGCTCGGTCTCCCGCCCGCCCGGCGCGCCCGGCAGGTTGTTCGCCACGGCTTCGATGTTGGTGCCGTCCGGGACGACCAGGCCCAGCGGCATGTCGGCCTGGACGATCTTCCAGGTCGCCGTGCTGCGGCCGAGCGCGTCGGCCAGCCAGCGGGCCTGGGCATCGCCGAGGATGTAGCCCGGCTTCGTCTGGTCCGCGGTGTTGGCGTTGCGGTAGGTCCGCATGTCCAGGACGAAGATCTCGATGCGGGAGCCGTAGGTGAAGCTGCGGTAGACGCGGCCGTCGACCGCCCGGCGCGAGTCGATCGGGTGCCACTCGTGGAACGCCTGGTACGCCCGCGGCGCGAGGACGTCGACGCGCTTCTCGGTGTAGGCCGGGTTGTCGATGATCTTGCCCGGGTACCAGTTGTTCACCACCTCGTGGTCGTCCCACTGGACGTAGGCGGGCACCTGCGCGGCGAAGCGCTTGAAGTGGTCGTCGAGGCGGTTGTACGCGTGCTGGCCGCGGAACTCGTCGAGGGTCTCGGCGACCTTCGACTTCTCGGGGGTGACGACGTTGCGCCAGGTCCGGCCGCCGGGGAGGGTGACGGTTTCGGTCAGCGGGCCGTCGGAGTACACCGTGTCGCCGCTGTGCAGGAACAGGTCGGGGCAGCGCGCGGCCATCGCGGAGAAGATCGTCATCCCGCCCAGGTCCGGGTTGATGCCCCAGTTCTGGCCGACGACGTCGCCCGACCACACGATCCGCGTGTCGCGGCGGCCCACCGGCGCGGTGGCGAACCGGCCGGTCAGCGGCTCGCTCGTGGTGCGCCCGTCGAGGGCTTCGGCGGTGACGCGGTAGTGGTACTCCGTGCCGGGCCGCAGGGCCGCGACGCGCACGCGGCCGGTCCCGCCGCTGTCCGGGCCCACCAGCGGGCCGGACACGCGGCGGGCGTGCCGGAACGACGGGTCCCGCGCGATTTCGACGACCAGGCGCGACGGCCGGTCCGCGCGCGACCAGACGATCGCCGAGCCCGGTGTGACGTCGCCGGACTGGACGCCGTGGGTGAGCACCGGCCGGTCGCGGCGGACGAGCGGGACCGCGGCGAAGGCCGTGGACGGCACGACGAGGCCGGCGGCGACCGCGGAGGCGCCGGTCAGCCCGGCCTTGAGCAGGGTGCGGCGGGAGTGGTGGGTCGGTTCGGTCATGCGCGGTTTCTATCCCGCCGCGGCCAACGGCGGCTTGCGCGCGGATGAACGAACATTGGGGTTTTCCCCCATACCCACCGTCGATCGCCGTCGGTAGCGTTGTCATCACGACAAGGGGGTACGAATGACGCACATCCGCAAGGCGCTGGCCGTTTTCGTGGCCGCACTGTGTTTGACGACATCGGGGGCAACCACACTCGGCGCGGGGGTCGCGAACGCCGGGGAGGACGGCGCGAAAGCCGTCCTGCGCTACACCGAACACGGCATCCCGCACATCGTCGCCAAGGACTTCGCGGGACTCGGCTACGGGTACGGCTTCGCGGCGGCGACCGACAACGTCTGCGAGCTCGCGAAGATCTACGTCACGGTGAGCGCGCAGCGGTCGCGGTACTTCGGCCCGGACGGCGAGGGCTACCCGTCGCTGTCCGAGGCGAAGAGCAACCTGCACAGCGACCTGTTCTTCCAGCAGCTCAACGACTCCGGCGTGGTCGACCGGCTGGTCGCCCAGCCCGCGCCGCAGGGTCCGCGGCCCGAGGTCCGGCAGATCGTCGCGGGCTACGTCAAGGGGTTCAACGCCTACCTGGCCCGCACCGGCCGGTCCGGGATCACCGATCCGGCCTGCCGCGGCGCCGGCTGGGTCCGGCCGATCGCCGAGCAGGACCTCTACCGGCACTTCTACGCCATCGCCGTCACCGGCGGCCTGGGCTTCGTCACCGAAGGGCTGTTCGCGGCGCCGCCGTCCGGTGCGCCGGTGCCGGCCCCGGGTACGGCCGCGCAGCTGTCGGCGAGCCTGCGGGACGGGCTCGGCAAGGGCGGGCTCGGCAGCAACGGCATCGCCGTCGGCGCCGACGGAACGGCGGCGGGCAAGGGCAGTGTGCTGCTCGGCAACCCGCACTACCCGTGGCACGACGGACGGCGGTTCTGGCAGAGCCAGCTGACCATCCCCGGCCGGGTCGACGTGGCCGGGGCGAGCCTGCTCGGCATGCCGTTCGTCATGATCGGGCACACCGCGGACGCGGCCTGGACGCACACGGTGTCCACCCCGGTCACGTTCGGCCTGTTCGAGGTGCCGCTCGCGGCCGGTGACCCGACGACGTACGTGGTCGACGGCAAGCCCGAGAAGATGACCTCCCGCGAGGTCACGGTCCAGGTGCGCCAGGCGGACGGTTCGCTGAAGCCGGTCCGCCAGACCTTCTGGTCGACGCGGTACGGGCCGGTGCTGAACGACGTCGGCGGAATCCCGATGCCGTGGACGGCGAAATCGGCGTACGCGCTGCGGGACGCCAACGCGACCAACATGCGCGGGCTGAACACGTGGTTCGAACTCGACCAGGCCCGCAGCACCGCCGATGTCGTCCGCGCGCTCAGCAGCACGCAGGGCGTGCCGTGGGTGAACACGATCGCGACCGACCGGGCCGGCAACGCGCTCTACGCCGACATCCAGGTCGTCCCGCACGTCACGGACGAGCTGGCCCGCACCTGCAGCACACCGATCGGGCAGCAGACCCTCGCCGGCGACGGACTGGCCATTTTGGACGGTTCGCGGTCGTCGTGCCGGTGGGGTTCGGACCCGGGCGCGCTGGAGCCGGGGATCTTCGCGCCGTCACGGCTCCCGCAGCAGCAGCGCCGAGACTACGAACTGAACGCCAACGACAGCGCCTGGCTCGCGAACGCCCGGGCTCCGCTCACCGGGTTCCCGCGGATCGTCAGCGATCAGGACACCGAGCGTTCCCCACGCACGCGGGAAGCACTGCTCACGGCCGAGGCGAACAAGTTCACCCCGGACTCGATGAAGAAGGTGCTCTTCGCCGACCACAGCCTGTTCGCCGATCTGGCGGCGGCGGACCTGGCGAAGCTGTGCGCCTCGTTCCCGGACGGGCAGGCACCGTCGTCGTCCGGGCCGGTCCCGGTCGGCCCGGCGTGCACCGCGCTGGCGAGCTGGGACCACCGGTACACGCTCGACAGCCGTGGTTCGCTGCTGTTCCAGCGGTTCGGCACGCGGCTCGGCGGGGTGGCCCGGTTCGCCGTGCCGTTCGCCCCGAAGGCACCGCTGACCACGCCGAACACGCTCAACGTCGGTGACGCGGGCGTGCGGAAGGCGTTCGGGGACGCCCTCGCCGAGCTGCGCGCGGCCGGCCTGGCCCCGGACGCACGGCTGCGTGACGGCCAGGCCGTCACGCGCAACGGCGAGCGCATTCCCATCCACGGCGCGCAGGGCTTCCTCGGCGTGCTCAACGTGATGACGCCCCAGTGGGACCCGGCGCGCGGGAACGCCGAGGTCGCGCACGGGTCCAGTTACATCCAGGTGGTGGGGTTCAGCGGGAAGGGCTGTCCGGACACCTCGACGTTGCTGACGTATTCGCAGTCGGCCAACCCGCAGTCGCCGTACTTCAGTGACCAGACGAAGCTCTACAGCCGCGGTGAGTGGGTGAAGGGCCGGTTCTGCGAGGCCGACATCCTGCGCTCGCCCGCGCTGCGGGTCGTCGTGCTGCGGTGACGTCTTCGGCGGAGGCGGGCGCTCAGCCGCTCGCCTCCGCCGACAGCGCACGCAGATCGGCGAAGGCCTCGTCGAGGTGCTCGTCCAGGCTGCGCGCGGATTCGCGGATCCAGGCTCCGGCCGCGTGGTGGAGGGTGGCCCAGCCGACGTGGGCGGCATCGCCGAGACGATCGGGCGCGGCCTGGACCTGCCCGCGGTTTCCCCCACTCCGGACGAGGCCGCCGGGCAGCCGACCCTGCTCGACGACATCGAGCACGGCGACCACCTCCGACGCCAAGCCACAAATCCGGATATCCGGATATAGTGCTGGCATGCGTGTTCTCGTGGTGGGACAGGGCCCGGTGGCCCGGGTGCTGGCGACGTCGTTGGCCGGGAGTCACCGGGCCGGGTTCGCGGTACGCGAGCGGACGGCGGAGTCCTTGCTCGTCGAGACCCGGCGGCTTCGCACGGCGGGACCTGCCCGGCGGGTCGAACAGCGGAGCGTCGACCTGACGACGGCCGGCGAGGGAGCGTCCGGCTGGGACGTGGTGATCAGCACGGCCTCGCCCTCTTCGCCGGGCGTTGCCGAGCTCCTCGGGCCGCCGGCGATCGTCGCCGCGGTCACGCAGGTGCCCTCGGAGGTGGAACTGCTTCGCGAACTGGCCGGTGACCGGCCGTGGGGCCTGGTGGTTCCCGAGTTCTTCGCCGGCGGTGCCGACCCGACGTGGTGGTGGCCGCCGTCGCGGGCGCGGTTCACCGTCGCCGGTCCCGCGTCGTCGTCGCTGCGGTCCTTGTTCGACCGGCCGCAGTGGTCGCGAACCGCGCCGCTCTCGGCTCCCCTGGTGTCCGCGGCGACGACGATGCCGGTCGTGGCCGGGCTGCACGCCGCGGGCTTCGACCTCGGGGCCGCTCGCCGGTCCTCGCCGCGGCTCGCCGCCGCCGCGACGCAGGCCCGCAACGCGGTTGCGGCCGGGTTCGGCGGCCCGAGCCCGCGGCCGGTCCGCCCGCAAGCCGTGCGCGCGGCGTTGACGCTGCTCCCCCGGCTCGCGCCGTTCGACGTGCCGTCCTACCTCCGCAGCCACTTCGGCGGGCACGGCACGCAGACGGTCCGGATGCTGCGGGACTGGGTGGAGCTGGGCCGGCGCCACGGCCTGCCGACCGGCGAGCTGGACGAGCTGCTGAGCCGGGCCGCGGCGGTGACCGGGTGATCCAGGACGCACTCACCACCGCGCTGCCCGTGCTGCGGGCGCTCGGCGAAGCGACCCGGGTGCAGATCATCGGCGTGTTCCTCGACCGCGGCGGGTCCGCCACGGTCGGCGAAGTGCAGTCGGCGCTGGGATTGCCGCAGTCCACGGTGTCGCGTCACCTGCGGGTGCTGCTCGACGCCCGTCTGCTGGCGGTCGCCCGGTCGGGCCCGCACCGGATCTACCGCCTCGACGTGCCGGCCGACGCCCTCGACGCGCTCGACGCCCTCACCACCGAGGTGCGGGCCTGCCAGGCGGCACCGCACCCGTGAGGAGTCACGGCTGGGGCTGCTGGCTCGCCAACGTCCCGGCCGCCATGCGGCGGGCGACGTCCCGGCGCAGCCACAGCAGCCACAGCCACACCGCCAGGAAGATCAGGCCCAGCACCGCGATCGACGGCAGCCAGAACACCAGCGCGATGAGCACCACCTGCAACGCCAGGATCAGCGGCACCGCCCACGCACGCTTGACGAACCCGCACGTCACGATCAGCAGGACCGCCACCGCGATGACCGTCCAGCCAGTGCCGGTGGAAAGCCCGCCGCCGAGCTTGTTCACCACCGGGAGGGCGAGGGCGACCGTGATCGCCTCCATGATCAGCGTCCCGGACATCACGCCGCGGAAGCCCTTCATCGGGTCCTTCGGCTTGGGCGCCTCCTGCGACGTCACGCCGGCTCCTTCCCGAACAGCGTGCGTGCCTCGCCCGCCGTGACCACCGAGCCCGTGACCAGCACACCGCCGCCCGCCAGGGGTTCTTCGGGGTCGTCGTTCGTCTCCACCAGCGCGATCGCCGTCTCGATCGCCGTCTCCAGGTCCGTTTCGGCGACGACGCGGTCTTCGCCGAACACGGAGATCGCCAGCTCGTTCAGCTCTTCCAGCGGCATCGACCGGGGCGAGGAGTTGCGGGTCACGACGATGTCCGACACCACCGGCTCCAGGGCGTCGAGGATGCCGTGGGCGTCCTTTTCGGCCATCACGCCGACCACCGCGACCAGGCGGCGGAAGGCGAACTCCTCGGACACGGTCGTCGCGAGCGCGCGGGCGCCGTGCGGGTTGTGGGCCGCGTCGAGCAGGACCGTCGGCGCCGCTCGGACGCGCTCGAGCCGTCCCGGCGTCTCCACCTCGGCGAACGCCTCACGCACCGCCTCGACGACCAGCTGCCGGTCCTTGCCCGCGCCGAAGAACGCCTCGACCGAGGCGAGCGCCAGCGCGGCGTTCGCGGCCTGGTGGGCGCCGTGCAGCGGGAGGAAGATCTCGTCGTACACCCCCCCGAGGCCCTGCAGCTTCAGCAGCTGCCCGCCGACGGCGATCTCCTTCTCGAGCACGCCGAACTCGCTGCCCGCACGGGCGACCGCGGCGTCGACCTCGACTGCGCGCTCCAGCAGCACCTTCAGCACCTCGGGGTCCTGCTCGCCGATGACCGCGACCGAGCCGGGCTTGATGATGCCCGCCTTCTCGCGCGCCGCGCCGAGGACGTCCGGACCGAGGTACTCGACGTGGTCGAGGCCGATCGGGGTGATGACGGCGACCTCGGCGTCCGCGACGTTCGTGGCGTCCCAGGCGCCGCCGAGGCCCGCTTCGAGGACCGCGGCCTCCACCGGCGCGTCGGCGAACGCGGCGAACGCCATCCCGGTGAGGATCTCGAACTTGCTCATCGCGACGCCGTCCGCGGCCGCACCGTCCACCATGGACACGTACGGCGCGATGTCGTTCCACAGCTCGGCGTAGCGCGCGGCGGAGATCGGACGGCCGTCGAGCGCGATCCGCTCGGTGACCAGCTGCAGGTGCGGGCTCGTGTAGCGGCCGACGCGCAGGCCCATCCGGGTCAGCAGCGCGTCGATCATCCTGGCCGTGGAGCCCTTGCCGTTCGTGCCGGCGACGTGCAGCACCGGGTAGCCGCGGTTGGGCTCGCCCAGCAGCTGCGTCAGCGCCGAAATGCGGGTCAGCGACGGCTCGATCTTCGTCTCCGGCCAGCGCTGGTTCAGCTCGGCCTCGACGGCCATCAGCTCACGCCGCGCCTCGGGGCCGTCCGGATCGCCGTACGCGACCTGCTCGCCCTGGTCGTCGAGCTCGTGCAGCTCGGTGTCCTCGGGCACGGTGAGGTCGGGCACCGGGCCGGTGGCGAGGTTGTCGCCGAGCTGGCCGACACCGCCGATCCCGCCGCGCGAGCCACCGCCGGCGTCGAACGCGGTGTCGCGGACGTCCAGTTGCGGGCCGTGGTCGTCGGACTCCTCGTACCCCGACGTCTCCAGCTCGTCGACGCCCGCGAAACTGTCCAGATCCGACAGGTCCGGCCTGCGACCTGTCTCATCCTGCGGCACTGAATCTCCTCCGGCCTGGGGTTTCGCACTTGCGTTCCGAGTCTACGTGCGTGGTGAGGTGGCACTCTCGACGCATGCCGTTCAACCACAACGACCACTACCACCCGCTGCTGCTGGACCTGCTGCCGCCCGGACCGGGGATCGCGCTGGACGTCGGGTGCGGCACCGGCCGGTTCGCCCGGCGCCTCGCCGCGACGGGCATGGCGGTGGAGGCGGTCGACGTCTCGGCGGCGATGGTCGCGGCGGCGGCCGGGCTGGGCTCGCCGGGGCCGGGCGAGATCCACTACCGGCAGGCCGACATCACCACCGACGCGCTGCCCGAGGCGCACTACGACTACATCTCGTGCCTGGCGTCGCTGCACCACATGCCGTTCGGGACGGTCGCCAAGCTGCGCCGCGCGCTGGTGCCGGGCGGCGTGCTCGTGGTGCTGACCCCGGCCCGGCCGAGCAGCCCGGCGGACTGGGCGCGCGAGGTGGCCGCCGTGCCGCTGAACGCGCTGGCGCGGCTCGTCGTGTACGCCGGCGAACGGCTCAACGGCGGGGACGACGGCGGCCCGCCCGCGCCCACGCTGTTCCGGTTCCCGACGATCGCCGAGCTGCGCCGCGAGTCGGCCCGGCTGCTGCCCGGGAGCACGGTCCGGCCGTTGCTGTTCTGGCGCACCTTGATCACTTACCGTGAACAGGGCGACGGTGACCCGACTGGCGGGTGAAGTCCGGCCCCGGGCCGTCCGGCGCTCGCTACATGTGGGAGCAGCGTTCACGGAACAGAACGGGGTCTTCATGCGCACCACCCGGCTGCTCGTCGCCGTCTTCTCGGCAGCCATCCTGCTCACCACCACCGCCAACACCACAGCCGCCGCCTCGGCGACCGCGAAGATCCACCACTACGTCGCTCTCGGCGATTCCTACACCTCGGGGCCGTTCGTCCCGGCGCAGCGGCTCGACCCGCTCGGCTGCGGGCGGTCGACGGCGAACTACCCGTCGGTCGTGGCGGCGTCGCTCAAGCCCGGCGAGTTCACCGACGTCAGCTGCGCCGGCGCCGACACCGGCGCGATGACCCGGCCGCAGAAGGTGCCGTTCAACGGCACCAACGCCCCGCAGCTGGCTGCCCTGCGGATCGACACCGACCTGGTCACCCTCGGCATCGGCGGCAACGACCACGGCGTGTTCGGCAGCTTGACCGGAACGTGCCCGGGGCTGCGGGCGAGCGACCCGACGGGCAACCCGTGCGAGAAGCACTTCACGACCAACGGCGTCGACACGGTGGGGGCGGCCATCACGTCCATCCAGCCCCGGATCGAAGCCGTGCTGGCCACCGTCCACCAGCGCTCGCCCGGAGCGCGGGTGCTCGTCGTGGGCTACCCGCGGATCGCGCCGGAGCACGGCTACTGCCCGGACGTCCTCCCGTTCGCCGACGGCGACTACGCCTGGCTCAACCGCGTCGAGACCGACCTGAACCAGGCCCTCGAGGACGCGGCCGCGGACGGGGACGCGGAGTACGTCGACACCTACGGCCCGTCACGCGGCCACGACGCCTGCGCGCGCGGTGGCGCGGCGTGGATCAACGGCAAGGACCAGAACGTCTTCGCCGCGGCCGCCTACCACCCGGTGAAGACCGGGATGGCCGGCGTGGCGGCGGTGGTGCTCAAGGCGCTGAGCTGACGAAGTCCAGCACGAGCCGGGCGAACTCGTCCGGCAGCTCGGCCGGGGCACCGTGTCCCGCGTCGATCTCGGCGGCGCGCGCGCCCGGGATCGCGGCGACCAGCTCACGCTGCTGGTCCGCCGTGACGATCCGGTCGTGCGTGCTGCCGAGCACCAGCACGGGCGCGGTGATCCGCCCGAGCACCGGCCGCAGGTCGACGCCGCGGTCGGCCTCGATCTGCCGGTCCGCGCCGGGCTGGATCACCGTTTCCAGGGTCTTGACGAGCTGTTCGTTGCTTTCCGCGGTGGCCTGCTCCCAGTAGCGCGGGCCGAAGGCCATCAGCGGGAGCATGCGGGCGAACGTCCCGGTTCCGGTTTCGAGCAGGTCCAGCCAGTAGCGGAACTCGGCGTCCTGCCTGGTGTCCGTCACCGGCCAGGCGGCGTGCAGCACCGCTGTCCGGACGCGGTCCGGGCGGGTGCCGGCCAGGTGGGCCGCCACGACCCCGCCGAGCGAGTGCCCGACGACGTGGGCTTCGGCTGCTCCCGCGTGGTCCAGCACGGCTTCGGCCTGGGCGGCGAGGGCCTCGACGGTGATCGGGCCGCCGTCGTCGGTGGTCAGGCCGGAGCCGGGGAAATCGGGAGCCAGCACGGTGAAGCCGTTCGCCTGCGCGGTCAGCGGCCCCCACTGCTCGCGGGACGCGGCGGTGCCGTGCAGCAGGAGCAGCGCCGGGCCGTCGCCGGTCCGGTCGTAGTGGACGACGGTGTCACCGAGCGTCACTTCGGGCATGGTCGTCCCCTTCAGGCGGCGATGGTCCGGAGCGCGGCGGTGAACGCGCGCGGGTTTTCCTGGTGCGGAACGTGCCCACAGCCGGCGAGCACGTGCACGCGGGCGCCGGGGGTTTCCGCGGCGCAGTTGCGCGGCACTTCGAGCGGGATCTGGGCGTCCAGCTCACCGTGCAGGTAGCCGATCGGGACGGCGAGGTCCTTGAGCCGGGGCCGCGGGTCGTAGCCGGCGCACTCGGTGAACAGCTCGTCGATGTAGGGGCCGGAGTCGAGCAGCTGGCGCAGCGTCCAGTCGACGAGCTCGCGGGCGGCGCCGGGGGCGAACCAGCCCGGCACCCAGCCCGCCAGCGTGCCCGCCCGGTCGTCGACGAGCTGTTTTCGCAGGTCGTGGAGGCGGTCGAGCATGCCGGTGCGCGGCCAGTACCCGGGGCCGTCGACCACGACGACGCGCTCGACGAGCTCGGGCCGGGCAAGAGCCAGCTCCGTGGCGAAGACCCCGCCGATGCTCGACCCGACGACGGTGGGCTTGATCTCCAGCGTCTCGATCGCCTGCACGAGGTCGGCGGTGATCCGGGCGATGGTGTTGCCTTCGGCGGGGTGGTCCGAGCGGCCGCAGCCGCGCCAGTCGAGCGTGACGACGCGGTGGTCGCGCACGAGATCGGGCAGGCACGGGTACCAGACGCGGCCGCTGGTCCCCCAGCCGTGCAGGAGCAGCAGGGCCGGGCCGGCGCCGGCGTCTTCGTAGTGGAGGCGGGTTCCGTTGACGTCCAAGGTGGGCATGCCTCGAGCTTCGTGCTCGGGTTCACGCTTTTCGATGGGCAGTCCGCTCCTACACTGATCACGAAGCCTGATGAATGGGGTCGGCGGGTGGAGCTGCGGCAGCTGAGGTACTTCGTGACGGTCGCGGAGGAGCTGCACTTCGGCCGCGCGGCGGAGCGGCTGCACATCGTCCAGCCGGCCGTGAGCCAGCAGGTCCGGCGGCTGGAGCGTTCGCTGGGCGTGCCGTTGTTCGACCGGACGACGCGAAGCGTTTCGCTGACGGAGGCGGGGCAGCGGTTCCTGCCGCACGCGCGGGCGGTGCTGTCGGCGGCCGACCGGGCGGCGGATTCGGTGTCGTCGTTTCGCCCGGCCGGAGCTGCGGTCCGGCTGGGGACGAGCGAGGGGCTGGGCGACCGGCTGGACGCGTTCCTTCGCGCTTTCGCACGGCTGGCTCCTTCGGCTTCCCTGGAGTTGCTTCACGCGCCGACTCTGCAGCGGCTGCAGCGGGTCCGGGACGGGTCGCTGGACGCGACCATCGTGCGGGGTTCCTGGCCCTCATCGGGGCTTGACTTCACTCCTTTGTGGATGGACGAGGTCCTGGTGGCACTTCCGGCGTCTCACCCGCTGGCTTCGTCGCCGGCGGTTCCGTTCGCTTCGCTGGCGTCACTTCCGGCGCGACTGAGCCCGCCTTCGCGCAATCATCCGCTGTACGACTTGGTGATGTCTTCGTGCCGGGAGGCGGGCTTCGAGCCGGTGCTGGGCAAGGAGTTCACGACGGCACAGGACACGCTGGGGACACTGGGCTTCGGACGTCCACACTGGACGGTGTTCTACCGGGCACACGCGAACCTGCTGCCGGTGCCGGGCGTGGTTTTCCGGCCGTTGCGGGATCCTTCACCCCGGATGCAGACGTACCTGGCGACGCCTTCCGACCGGCGGCTGACGCCGGAACTGGTGGCGTTGATCGAAGCCGCGCGCGAATCGGCGGCCGACTGAGCAGCCCCCGTTTTCCACGCTACCCGAGGGGTACGACAAAGCCCGGCACCCGCGAGCGAGTGCCGGGCTGTTGTCCACAACCTCAGGAAGCCGGCAGCGCCGCCAAGCGGGCCGTGATGCGGTCGATGTCCGCGACCGCCGTTTCCTTGCGGGCCTTGATCTTCGTCACCACGTGCTCCGGGGCCTTCGCGATGAAGGCCTCGTTGCCCAGCTTGGCGTCGGTCTGGGACAGCTCCTTCTCCGCCGCCGCGAGGTCCTTCTGGAGGCGCTTGCGCTCGGCCGCCACGTCGACCGTTCCCGAGAGGTCCAGCTCCACCGTCACCACGGCGTCCGCCAGGGCCACCTCGAGCGACGCGCTCGCCGCGAACTCCGGAGACGGCGCCGTCAAGCGCACCAGGGACCGGACTGCCTCTTCGTGGCCGCCCGTGTAGCCCGCCAGGCGGGCCGCCACCTTCTGGCCCGGCTTCAGGCCCTGGTCCGCGCGGAACCGGCGGATCTCCGTCACCAGCTTCTGGACGTCCGCGATCCGGGCGTCGGCCGCAGGATCCGCGTAGCCCTCGAACGGAACCGGCCAGGCCGCGACCACCAGTGACTCGCCGCCGGTCAGCGCCGTCCAGAGCTTCTCCGTGATGAACGGGATGAACGGGTGCAGCAGCCGCAGCACTGTGTCCAGCACGTGGCCGAGCACCGAACGAGTGGCCGAAACCCGCGCGTCATCGCCCTGGTACAGCTGGACCTTCGCCAGCTCCAGGTACCAGTCGCAGAGCTCGTTCCAGGTGAACTGGTAGAGCGCGCCCGCCACCTTCGCGAACTGGAAGTCCTCGAACAGGCAGTCCACTTCGGACACCAGCGCGCCGAGGCGGCCCAGGATCCAGCGGTCCGCCTCGGTCAGCTCAGCGGCAGCAGGCAGCGGAGCAGCGACCGATGCGCCGTTCATCATCGCGAACTTGGTGGCGTTCCACAGCTTCGTGCAGAAGTTGCGGGAGCCGGCCGCCCACTCGTCGGCCAGTGCCATGTCCGCGCCCGGGTTCGCTCCGCGGGCGAGGGTGAACCGCGTGGCGTCCGCGCCGTACGCGTCCATCCACTCCAGCGGGTCGATCACGTTGCCGCGCGACTTCGACATCTTCTTGCCCTGGGCGTCCCGGATCAGCCCGTGCAGGTACACGTGGTCGAACGGCTGCTTGCCGTCCATCTGGTGCACGCCGAACATCATCATCCGGACGACCCAGAAGAACAGGATGTCGTAGCCCGTCGAGAGCACGCTCGTCGGATAGAACTTGGCCAGGTCCTCCGAAGAGGCGGGCCAGCCCAGCGTCGACATCGGCCAGAGGCCGGACGAGAACCACGTGTCCAGCACGTCCGGGTCCTGCGTCCAGCCCTCGCCCGACGGCGGCTGCTCGTCCGGGCCGACGCAGACGACTTCGCCGTCGGGGCCGTAGTAGACCGGGATCCGGTGGCCCCACCACAGCTGGCGCGAAATCGTCCAGTCGTGCATGTTGTCGACCCAGTCGAAGTAGCGCTTGCCCAGCTCCGGCGGGTGGATCTTCGTCCGGCCGTCGCGGACCGCGTCGCCCGCCAGCTTGGCCAGCTCCCCGACCTTGACCCACCACTGCAGCGACAGCCGCGGCTCGACCACCGTGTCGCACCGCGAGCAGTGCCCGACTGCGTGCACGTACGGCCGCTTCTCCGCGACGATCCGGCCGGCCTCCCGCAGCGCGGCGACGACCGCCGGGCGCGCCTCGAACCGGTCGAGGCCCTCGAACGGCCCCGGCGCGGTGATCTCCGCGCGCTCGTTCATGATCGTCAGCATCGGCAGGTCGTGGCGACGGCCGATCTCGAAGTCGTTCGGGTCGTGCGCCGGGGTGACCTTCACCGCACCGGTGCCGAACTCGGGGTCGACGTGCTTGTCGGCCACGATCGGGATGCGGCGGCCGGTCAGCGGCAGCTCGACCTCGGTGCCGACCAGGTGCGCGTACCGCTCGTCGTCCGGGTGGACGGCGACCGCGGTGTCGCCCAGCATCGTCTCGGCGCGGGTGGTGGCGACCACGATCGCGGTGTCGCCGTCGCCGTAGCGGATCGACACGAGCTCGCCGTCGTCGTCGTTGTGGTCGACCTCGATGTCCGACAGCGCCGTCTGGCAGCGCGGGCACCAGTTGATGATCCGCTCGGCGCGGTAGATCAGGCCCTCGTCGAAGAAGTTCTTGAACACCGTCTGGACGGCCTTCGACAGGTTCTCGTCCATGGTGAACCGCTCACGCGACCAGTCGACACCGTCGCCGAGGCGCTTCATCTGGCCGAGGATCTTGCCACCGTACTCGGCCTTCCACTCCCAGACGCGCTCGACGAACTTCTCGCGGCCCAGGTCGTGGCGCGAAAGGCCCTCGCCGGCCAGCTGGCGCTCGACGACGTTCTGCGTCGCGATGCCGGCGTGGTCCATGCCCGGCAGCCACAGCACCTCGTAGCCCTGCATGCGACGGCGGCGGCTCATCGCGTCCATCAGGGTGTGGTTGAGAGCGTGGCCCATGTGCAGGGAACCGGTTACGTTCGGCGGCGGCAGTACGATCGAGAACGGCGGCTTCCCCGACGAGGCGTCGGCCGTGAAGTACCCGGCCGCTACCCAGCGGTCGTACATCGGTGCTTCCTCGGCGGCCGGGTCCCAGGCACCCGGAAGGTCGGTGGTCTGCTGCGGAGCGTTCTCGGTCACAATGGACAAGTCTACGAACCCGTCACGGCGGGTCACCCAGGGGGAAGGCACTCGGGATGGCAGAGCCTCAGCAGCCGCAGGATCCGGACGACCGGCGCCTCGAGACGCACCCGGACCTGATGAACCCGGACTGGCAGAAGTACGCCGCACGGGACGCCTGGCTGGGCGCGAAGAAGGACCTCAAGAAGCGCCGCAAGCGCGAGCGCCGCACGGGCGGCTACCGGCAGCCGGGGCAGAGCCGCTGGCCGGGCGTGCTGGCCCTGCTCATCGTGGTCGGGCTGGTCGCCGCGGCGATCATCGTGCACCAGCTCCAGGGCATCGGCGTCAACGAATTCGCGTACTTCGGGTAACACTCGTCCCCGCTCCTCCGCGAAGGCCCGGCCACGCAGGGTGAGCTCGCCGCCGCCGGCCTGCTGGTCGACCGCCACGGCGCCCGCCGCGTCCTGCTCGGCGGGGCGAGCCTGGTGATCGTCACCGGCATCGCGGGCATGATCCCGGTTCGGTGGGCTGGCTGACCGGCGTGCGCGTCGTCCTCGGCCTGGGCACGTGTGCCGGGTTCCCGGCGGCGATGGCCGTACTGCGCCACCACGCCGACGCTCTTGGGGGTCCAGGGGGCTCGCCCCCGGCCGGGGGCCGGGGCTCGGCCCCGGAAAACACCGAGGCGAGTGGCCAGGGTGTGCCCGCGCGGGTGCTGTCGGTGCTGTCGATGTCCGCACAGACGGTGATGGTGATCAGCGCGCTGCTGCTCGTGGTCACCGTCGCCGACCGCGGGTTGCGCGCCGCCCGAGCCTGACCCCTGTTAGCGCGCGCGTTCATCGAGGCGCACGATGAACACATGACCCGTGAAGCGCCGGCGCAGGACGTGGACGAATCCCGCCTCGAGGTGGGCAAGCCGAAGGGGTGGGCGGCCGGGATACCCGGCGTCGCCGTGTCGCTCGCGCGCAGTTTCGAGCAGCTGGGCGCCGGGCGGACCGTCAAGGCGCTGCGGCTGCTGAACCAGCGCGACGGCTTCGACTGCCCCGGCTGCGCGTGGCCCGAACCCCGCGAGGTCGACGGCGAGAAGCGCAAGCTGGCCGAGTTCTGCGAGAACGGCGCCAAGGCCGTCGCCGAGGAAGCCACGAAACGGCGGGTGGACCGCGAGTTCTTCGCGAAGCACCCGATCGGCGAGCTCGAAACCAGGACCGACTACTGGCTCGGCCAGCAGGGCCGGATCACCGAGCCGTTCGTGCTGCGCGAAGGCGCGACGCACTACGAGCCGATCTCCTGGGACAACGCGTTCGAGCTGGTCGCGGGCGAGCTCAAGGCGCTGACCGACCCGAACGAGGCGATCTTCTACACCTCCGGCCGCACCAGCAACGAGGCCGCGTTCCTCTACCAGCTGCTGGTGCGCTCGTTCGGCACCAACAACCTGCCCGACTGCTCCAACATGTGCCACGAGTCCTCGGGCGCGGCGCTGTCGGCGACGACCGGCGTCGGCAAGGGGTCGGTGAGCCTGGCGGACATCCACCAGGCCGACCTCGTCGTCGTCGTCGGGCAGAACCCGGGCACCAACCACCCGCGGATGCTCTCGGCGCTGGAGGAGGCCAAGGGCCGTGGCGCGCGGATCATCGCCGTCAACCCGCTGCCCGAAGCCGGGCTGATGCGGTTCAAGAACCCGCAGAACGTCCGCGGTGTCATCGGCAAGGGCACCCCGCTGGCCGACGAGTTCGCCCAGGTCCGCCTCGGCGGCGACCTGGCCCTGTTCCAGGCCGTCGGGCACCTGCTGCTCGCCTGGGACGCCGAGGCACCCGGCGCGATCGTCGACCGCGAGTTCGTCGAACGGGTCACCGAGGGCTTCGACGCCTACGCGAAGCACCTGCAGGAGGTCGACTGGCCGGAGATCGAGCGCGCGACCGGCCTCCCCCGCGCGCAGATCGAGCGCGTCGCCCGGATGATCGCCACCTCTGAGCGCACCATCTACTGCTGGGCGATGGGGCTCACCCAGCACAAGCACGCCGTGCCGACGATCTCCGAGATCGCGAACCTCGCCCTGATGCGCGGGATGATCGGCAAGCCGGGCGCCGGCCTGTGCCCGGTGCGCGGGCACTCCAACGTCCAGGGCGACCGGACGATGGGCATCTGGGAGAAGATGCCGCAGTCCTTCATGGACGCCCTGGCCGCCGAATTCGGCATCGAGGTCCCCCGCGAGCACGGCTTCGACACCGTCGACGCCATCCGCGCGATGCGGGACGGCCGTGGCAAGGTGTTCTTCGCCGTCGGCGGCAACTTCGCCTCGGCGACGCCGGACTCGGAGCTGACCGAGAAGGCACTGCGCTCGTGTGCACTGACCGTGCACGTGTCGACGAAGCTGAACCGGTCGCACGTCGTGCACGGCCGCACCGCGCTGGTCCTGCCGACGCTCGGCCGCACCGAACGCGACGTCCAGGCCGGCGGCGAGCAGTTCGTCACGGTCGAGGACTCGATGTCGCAGGTGCACACCTCCCGCGGACGCCTGCAGCCGGCGAGCGAGCACCTGCTCTCGGAGGTGGCGATCGTCTGCCGGCTGGCCGAGCAGCTCTTCGGCGCCGGCCACGCCGTGCCGTGGCGGACCTTCGAGACCGATTACGACCTGATCCGCGACCGGATCTCGCGGGTCGTGCCGGGCTGCCAGGACTACAACCGCCGCGTCCGCGAGCCGGACGGCTTCGTGCTGCCGCACGCCCCGCGCGACTCCCGCGAGTTCACCGGGACCGCCAACGGCAAGGGCAACTTCACGGTGTCGGAACTGGAGTACCCCCGGGTCCCGGCGGGCCGCCTGCTGCTGCAGACGATGCGCAGCCACGACCAGTACAACACCACGATCTACGGCCTGTCGGACCGCTACCGCGGGATCGAGAACGCCCGCCGCGTGGTGCTGGTGAACCCGGACGACCTCGCGGAGCTCGGCTTGGCCGACGGCGCTCCGGTCGACCTGGTCTCGGAGTGGCGTGACGGCGATCGCCGGGCGCCGGCGTTCCGGGTCGTCGCGTACCCGACCGCGCGCGGCTGCGCGGCGGCGTACTTCCCGGAGGCGAACGCGCTGGTGCCCCTGGACTCGGTGGCGGACAAGTCGAACACCCCGGTGTCGAAGGCGATCGTCGTGCGGCTCGAACCGGTCCGGGCGGAACCTCAGTCCTGAAAGTCGCGCTGCAGCGTGCCGGCCATGTCCGTGACCACGGCCTGCACGCTGTCCAGCGTCGCGGGCGGGATCAGCGCGGCCTGGGTTCCGCCGTCGGCGATGGCCAGTGCGAGCACGACGTTGCCGGTCCGGACGGCACCCCACTGCTCGGAAAAGCCGGCCTCGTCGCCGACCCCGGTGGCGAGCCGGACACCGGAGTGGTCGCCGAGCGCGTCGGTCATCAGCCGGCTCGCCTTGGCGGCGGCCTCCTCCGCGTCGGACTGGGTGAACCGCACCACGGCGATCGTGACGAACCGGTAGTCCTGCAGGTTGGGCTGGCCCCCGCCGAGGTCACGCGCGTAGAGGCGGCGGCAGGTCGTGACCTCGTTGCCCTCGGTCGCGCGGTCCTCGGGGACGACCTCGGTCTCGGCCGCCTTCACCGAGTCGGCCGGGATCTCGACCGTTCCGGGCGCGAGCTGCGCCCGTGCGTTCGGCCCGAGCAGCCGGCAGGCGTCGATCGCGCCCGGGTAGTGCCCCGAAGCGGACGCCGACTGGCACCCGGCAGAAAGAACGGCTGAAGCGAGGACGGGCAAGATCCACCCACCCCGGATGACGCTGCTGCGCATAAATTCCGGACTTTCCGTATTCCCTGAAATCAATTTTCCAAGATCGCCCACCGATCGGGTGAACTTTCCGTCCGCCACACGGTCCTGCCCGTGCCAACGGTCACCGCACCCTGCCTCACCAGTGCGGCAGCGTCAAGACCACTGACCCGGGTGGTCCACCGTGGTCCGGTGGGGACGGTCTCGCGGGAATTCCCCGCGGATTTCAGGGAGCCGGTGGAAAATCCGGAACCCACGCCGAAGATCGAATTCGGCCGCCGGTCAATTCACGCAGACGACACCGTTCGAAGTGATCGGCTCGTCCGCCGCGCCCGCGGGAGCACCGCCGCCGGCGGCCGCGCCGGGTCCGGAGTAGACCGTCCCGAGCACCACCTCGATGTGCCCGGCCGGCACCGACGCGGACTGCTGCGTCGCCAGGCCGCCCAGCAGCTTCGCGACCTCGGCGCCGCGCTCGGCCAGGCCCGGACCGAAGCGGACCAGCGACGTCCGCCGGGTGCCGGTGTTGCCGGCCGGGCTCGCCGTGAACCCCTTGTCCCGCAAGACGCCGGCGACGCGGGCCGCGAGACCCTCCTTCGAGCTCGCGTTGGCGACGTCGACGGTCGCCGCGACGGCCGGCGCGGTGGGTGCCGACGGCGCCGCGGTCCCGATCAGGCTCGCCGCGAAGGCCTTCACCGCGACCGGATCGACCTGCACCGCCGTCGCGCGGGGATTCGACGAGTCGTACCGGTAGTCGACGTTGACGACCGGGATCGTCTCGAACCGGATCCCGCCGCCGCTGACCCCGCGCATCTGCCCGACGAAGTCGAGGAGGTTCCACGAGTCGTCCAGCACCACCGAGCGCTTCACCGCGTCGATCAGGTCCGACAGCTTCCCCGGATCGGCCAGCGTGCCCGCCGACAGCACCTGCCTGGCCAGCCCGGCGAGGAACACCTGCTGGCGCCGGACGCGGGCGAAGTCGGTGCCCGGGAGGCCGTCGCGCTGCCGCACGAAGGCGAGCGCGTCCGCGCCCGACACGCGCTGCGGGCCGGCCGGGAAGTCCGCGCCCGAGTTCTTGTCCTTGGTGGCTTCCTTCAGGCAGACGTCGACACCGCCGATGGCCTTGCTGATCTCGTAGAAGCTGAGCAGGTTGACCTCGGCGAAGTGGTCGATCTTCACCCCGGTGAGGTCCTCGACCGCCTGGCGCGCCGCACGCCGCCCGGCGGTGAGCGCGCTTCGGTCGATCTTCGCCTTGTCGGACTCGCCCGCGGTGCGCAGCCGCCGCGCTTCGCCCGCCTTCGCCCGCCCGAAGGCGGCGTTGATCTTGCCCTTCCCGCCCGGCATCGAGACGTAGCTGTCCCGGGGGATGGAGAACGCTTTCACCTCCTTGGTGCCGTTCGGGATCCGCAGCACGATCAGGGTGTCGGTGAGATCGTCGCCGTTGGCGCCGGCCCGCAGCTCGCGGAGCACTTCCGGCGCCAGTGGATTGCCTTGGTTGTCGCTCCGGGAGTCCCGGCCGACCAGGAGGATGTCGAGCGAGCCGTCGGCGGGCTGTTCCCCCGGCTTGGTCTCCCCGTCGGGGTCGATGACGTTGTCGCGCGACACCTCGTTGAGGGCGCTGAGGTTCGCGTAGCCGTACGCCGTACCGCCGAACACGACGAGGGCCAGCCCGGCGACGACGATCTTGCCCAGTGGATGCACGTTCTTCTCGACGCCCGGGCACCGCGATCTGCTGCACGGGTGAGTCAGATCACATCCGCAGGTGCGAGGCCCCGTTGAGGTCGAGGATCGCGCCGGAGGCCCAGGTCGCATCGGCCGAGGCCAGGTACACCACGGCCGCGGCGACCTCCTCGGGCGTGCCGACCCGGCCGAACGGGCTCTGTGCGCGCAGGGTGTCGTCGATCCGGTCCGCCACGCGCTCGGTGGCGGTGAAGCCGGGCGCCACCGACGTCACGGAGATCCCGTGCGGCGCGAGCGAGACGGCGAGCGACTGGCCGAACGCGTGCAGCGCGGCCTTGCTCGCCCCGTACGCGGGGTGGTCGGGCTCCCCCTTGAACGCCCCGCGCGACCCGATGTTGACGATCCGGCCCGGCGCGCCGCGTCCGATGAGGTGCCGGGCGACGCAGTAGCTGAGGTTCGCCGCGCCGACGAGGTTGACGTCGACGGTCCGCCGCCAGATCCGCTGCCAGTCCGCGTAGGACACTCCGGCGACGGGGTGCGCGGTCGCCGCCGACGTCGCGACGGCGGCGTTGTTGACCAGCACGTCGACGCCGCCCAGCCCGGCTTCGGCCGCGTCGGCGATCTTGCGCGCCGCCTCGGGGTCGGCGAGGTCGCCGCCGATCAGCACGTGCCCTTCGCCGGGAAGCACTTCCAGTGTCTCCTCGGCGTCCGCAACTCGATGTCCATAGTGGACGGCGATGCGGTCGCCGCGCGCCGCGAAGGCGAGTGCCACGGCCCGGCCGATACCCCGGGAGGCCCCGGTGACGAGAACGCCGTTCACAGCAGTCCTTCCGCTCGTGTCGGCCCATGATCCCACGGACGGTGTTCGGCGCAGCGCACTGGCCGGAGCGGAGCAACCCGCACGACGCCTGACGAGCGCAGCCCAGCCAAGCGCCCCAATGTGGCCTTGGGTGCGTTCAACGCACCCAAGGTGGCCTTCGGTGCGTTCAACGCACCGAAGGCCACATTGGGGCGCTTTCAGCCGAACAGCTGGACCAGCTTCAGGAACAGCTGGTAGACCCCGTAGCCGAACGGGATCACCACCCATGCCCAGGCCAGCACGATCAGCGGCACCCGGCCGGGCTTCGTCGACGGTTCGCTCATCGCGCCTCACTCCTCGCGGCCGCGGGGAGCGGCTCGTGGAACTTCTCCTTGACCGGGCGGACCAGTTCGTTGGCCACGAAGCCGGCCACGAGCAGGCCGATCATGATGTAGAACGACGTCGTGTACAGGTCCGGGCCGGATTTGCCCGCCGCCTTCTCGCCGTCGGCGATGCGGTTGACGATGAGCGGGCCGAGGACGCCCGCCACCGACCAGGCCGTGAGCAGCCTGCCGTGGATCGCGCCCACCTGGTAGGTGCCGAAGAGGTCCTTGAGGTACGCCGGGACCGTGGCGAACCCGCCGCCGTAGAACGACAGGATCACCATCGCGCACAGGATGAACACGAGCTTCGACGAGTTCTGCGTCAGCGCGATCACCAGGTACAGCAGCGCGCCGGCGCCGAGGTAGGTGCGGTAGATGTTCTTGCGGCCGACCAGGTCCGAAGTGGACGACCAGACGAACCGGCCGAGCATGTTGCACAGCGACAGCAGCGCGACGAACCCGGCCGCCGAGGCCACCCCCACCGGCGTCGACGTGTTCTTGAAGAAGTCCTGGATCATCGGCGACGCCTTTTCCAGGATGCCGATGCCCGCCGTCACGTTGAAGCACAGCACCACCCACAGGCACCAGAACTGCGGCGTCTTGATCGCGTTGGCGGCCGACACGTTCGCCGTGCTGATCATCGCCTTGCCGTGGTCGGTCTTCGGCTCCCAGCCGTCGGGCTTCCAGCCGTCGGCCGGGACCCGCACGAGCAGCCAGCCCATCGACATGAACACCGCGTAGACGATGCCGTGGACCAGGAACGCCGTCGCGATGGTGCTCGTCGTCGGCGCGGTGCCCAGCATCGACGACGACCACGGCGAGGCGATCAGCGCGCCGCCGCCGAAGCCCATGATCGCGATGCCGGTGGCCATGCCCGGCCGGTCCGGGAACCACTTGATCAGCGTCGACACCGGGGAGATGTAGCCGATGCCCAGGCCGACCCCGCCGATGCCGCCGTAGCCGAGCACCACCAGCCAGAACTGGCCGGTGGCCACGCCGAGCGCGGAGATGAGGAATCCGCTGGCGAAGCAGCACATCGACACGAACATCGCCCAGCGCGGACCGTTGCGCTCGACGAGCGTGCCGCCGAACGCGGCCGACAGCCCCAGCATGACGATGCCGAGCTGGAACGGCAGCGAGCTCTGCGTGCCGTTGAGGTGCAGGGTCTTCTCGAGCGGGGTCTTGAAGACGCTCCACGCGTAGGCCTGCCCGATCGACAGGTGTACCGAGAGGGCCGCCGGCGGCACCAGCCAGCGCGTCCAGCCCGGCGGCGCCACGATCCGGGATCGGTCCAGGAAGCCGAGAGCCATCGGTTCCCTCCGTATTCTGGGGATGATGGTGGGAATGTATTACTAAATACCCGGCGTTGCACCATGCGAGTGTCGAACTTCCGGGCAGGGAAAGGTGTGCCGATGGGCAGGGTGACCGTGCGCAGGCCGGTGCGGCGGATTTCCGCGACCGGGGACCGGCGCCGCGTCGACGCGCTGGCGGCCGAAGAGCCCCTGGAGCTGCGGGTCGGCGGCAAGGCGCTGGCCGTCACCATGCGCACGCCGGGGAACGACGTCGAGCTGTCCCACGGCTTCCTGCTGTCCGAAGGCGTGATCGGCGGCCGCGAGGACATCGCCGTCGCCCGCTACTGCGACGGCGTCGACGACCAGGGCCGCAACACCTACAACGTGCTGGACATCGCGCTGGCCGACGGCGTCCCGCCGCCGGACACCGGGGTCGAGCGCAACTTCTACACGACGTCGTCGTGCGGGGTCTGCGGCAAGGCCGCGCTCGACGCGGTGAAGCTCCGCACGCGCTTCTCCCCCGCCGAGGCCGCCTTCGCGGTGAAGAGCGAGACCCTGGCCGGCCTGCCGGACGCGCTGCGCGCCCGCCAGAAGGTGTTCGCCAGCACCGGCGGCCTGCACGCGGCGGCGCTGTTCACCCCGGACGGCGAACTCGACGTCGTCCGCGAGGACGTCGGACGGCACAACGCGGTGGACAAGGTCCTCGGCTGGGCCGTCCTCGAAGGCCGGATCCCGGCGCCCGGCCACGGCCTCTTGGTGTCCGGGCGCGCGTCGTTCGAGCTGGTGCAGAAGGCCGCGATGGCGGGCATCGGACTGCTGGCCGCGGTGTCGGCGCCGTCATCGCTGGCGGTGGAGCTGGCCGAGGAGAACGGCATGACCCTGGTCGGCTTCCTCCGCGGCGAGTCGATGAACCTCTACACCGGCGACCACCGCATCCTCACCTGACCCAGCCCTTACGGGGTTGTCACCGAGGCCGTCCGGCGCTAATTTCCATACGACACCGTATGCGTATGGAAAAGAGGGGTCATGGAGCGAACCGACGTGGTGGTGGCCGGGGCCGGCCCGACCGGGCTCGTCCTGGCGTGCGGGCTGGCCGCGCAGGGCGTCGGCGTGCGCGTCGTCGACCGCGCCGCCGGGCCGGCGACGACATCGCGGGCGAACATCCTGCACGCGCGGGGCGTCGAGGTGCTCGGCCGCCTCGGCGCCCTCGGCGACCTCCGCGACCGGGCCCTGGCACCGGTCGGGATGCGGATGCACGTGCGGTCCCGTCCGATCGCGACGATGCGGTTCGCGCCCGACGACCAGGAGCCGGTCCAGGCGTTGTTCGTGTCCCAGGCCATGGTCGAGGAACGGCTGCGGGCGCGGTTGGCCGAACTCGGCGGCAAGGTCGAGTGGGGTACGGCGGTCACCACCGCGGCCCAGGACGCCGACGGTGTGACGGTCGGGTTCGCCGACGGCACCCGGACGCGCGCCGGCTGGCTGGCCGGCTGCGACGGGGCCCACAGCGTGGTCCGCGAGCTGGCCGGGATCGCCTTCCCCGGCGTGCCGGTCGTGGAGCAGTTCCTGCTGGCGGACGTGCACGCCCGCTGGGCGCGGGACCGGTCCGCGTCGGCCGGGTTCTTCCACCGCGACGGCCTCCTGCTGGCCATTCCGATGCGGAGCGACGACGGGGCCGGGGACCTGTGGCGGCTCATGGCCGACGTGCCCCCGGCCGACCGGCGCCTGGACGAGGCCGACGTCATCGCGTGGTTCGAGCGGCTGCTGCCCGAACGGGCCGGGGAAACCGGAGTCCGGATCCGGAACGTGGCCTGGACCTCGGTCTTCCGCGTCCAGCGGCGGCTCGCGGCGGACTACCGGAGTGGCCGGATCCTGTTGGCGGGCGACGCGGCGCACATCCACAGCCCGATCGGCGGCCAGGGCATGAACACCGGCATCGGCGACGCGGAGAACCTGGCGTGGAAGCTCGCGCTGGTGGTGCACGGCCGGGCGGAGGAGGCACTGCTGGACACCTACACCGCCGAACGCCGTCCACTGGCGACCGAGGTCCTGCGCAGAACCACGGCCAACACGAAGATCCTGGTCGGCGAGGGCGCGGTGACCCGGTTCGTCCGCGACCGGATCTTCGTCCCGCTCCTCGGCTCACCCCCGGTACAGCGGCAGGCGACGCGGACGGCGTCGCAGCTGGGGGTGACCTACCGGGGCGGCCCGCTCGGCGGCCGCGGCCGGGCACCCCACCCCGGCGACCGGATCCCGGACCGGCCTTGCCGCCGCGCCGACGGGAGCCCGGCCCGGCTGCACACCGAACTGGGCCCGGCCTGGGTCGTCCTCGCCCGGCCCGGTGCCGCCAGCGACGCGCTGGCGGGCACGGCTCGCGCGCACCTCGGGCCGGACGTCACCACGCTGTTCGACGGCACGGCACCGGAATCCCCGCTGGTGATCCGCCCCGACGGGCACCTCGCGTGGCGTGGTGCCGATCCCGGCGCGCTGCGCCGGTGGTTCGCCGGCGCGCTGGGGACCAAGATGGGGGCGTGAGCACCGAGACACCGCGCCGCGGGGGACCCGGGCGTCCCCGGGATCCCCACGCCGACACCGCGATCCTCCGCGCCGCCGTGGACCTGCTCGTCGAACGCGGCATCGACCAGACGAGCATGGAAAGCATCGCCAAACGGGCGGGTGTCGCGAAGGTGACGGTCTACAAGCGATGGAAGGTGAAGGAAGAGCTCCTTGCCGACGCGATCGAGAAGGTCCGGGACGACATCCCGGGCCTGGGCGAAGTCCCCGTGCCCGGCGAGCTGCCGGACCTCGTCGAGGCGCTGCTGCCACAGTGGGGCGCGGTGCTGGCCGATCCCCGGTACCGTGCCCTGTCCGCCCGCCTGCTCGGCGCCGGCCCCAGCCACCCGGCACTGCTGGAGGCGTACTGGCAGCACCACGTCCTCCCCCGGCGCCGCCACGCCCACGCCCTCCTCAGCCGGGCCCAGACCGCGGGCGTCCTCGATGCCGGCACCGACATCGACGTCCTGCTCGACATGATGGCCGGCGCGGTCATCCACCGTCTCCTCCTCGAACCCGGCCGGCTGCAACCGGAGGAGATCACCGGCTACCTCCGCCGCCTCCTCCGCCAGGCCGGCCTCGTCCCGCCGGCCGCCTAGGTCGGCGAAGCCTCGTGTCTGAACCGTAGATCAATCTCAAACCAAGTCGGCCTGGACCGTGGGTCGCGTCGGCGGGCCACTGTCCGACCCCGGACTGCAGCCCGCCAGTCCGGCGGTCAACGTCACGCTCCAACCAGGTCCACAGGCAGAGGGTGCCGTGTCCGGTGGCAGATCGGCAAAAGCATCCTGATCTTCCTCGGTATCCCGATTCTGGCGGCTATCTAACCTGTCGGCTCGGCGAACGCGCCAAGGGCGCGCCTGGTGCGAGATCGTCAGGCTGACTCGACCCGCGGATCGTTCTGGCTGCACATTCGCCGAACGAGCGCGGCCGACGTCCGGAATGCTCACGACGCCGCCCGGACACGCCACCATCAGGGCAGCCACTGACCTGGTTCATGTACAAGATTAGGCGGCCACAGCAGGCCGGAAGATCATTCGGGACCCCTCCCGAGCTATATCGAGTACGCTTACTCGCGTAAACAAAATAAGTAACATAAACGAATTCAAACGAAAGAGTGAAATGACACCACTTTCTCCACGTCGGGTATTCCTGACGATCGCGGCCACCCTGTGCCTCCTGGGGGCTATGGCTACGCCGGCTCTTGCTGGCAACGCGACGATAGAGCGAACTGTCTACTTGGCGGACCCCCCGCCCTTCGATTCCCCTCCTGCCATTATCAGTCGAGATATATATCTGGCCGCCGGTGACTATACCTATTACGTGTCCGTCCGCAATGAAAGGGGAATTATTGTCTGCCTGGCCAAACGAGATATCACCCTGGCTAGCGGCGACTATTGGTGGTATGCCCGGATCACGCCGGGTGTTAGCCATTATGATTGCGACTCTCAGCTAGCGCCGATACCGTCTGGGGCAGCGGCGAACTTGCAGGGAGCCAACTTCTCAGGTGCAGGTGGAGGTAATTTCGTGTTGGCCTCAAGATTGAATTCACGGTAGCGTCGGGGTCGGCGAAGTCGCGGCAGTAGACGCTACCTGCGACGACACGCGGGCTCGCCACAGGCGCATGGCGCTTCCCAGTGCTAGCGGGTCTTTTGGCTGCACATTCGGTGGACGTGCGCAGCCGGTGCCTGGAATGCGCGCGACGCGGCCGACCACGCCGCCATCCTTCCTCGGTTTGAACGGTCACGCGCCGGCACCTGATCGCACCGAAGGCCCTGCCTCGGACCGCACCGGCAGGCGTGCGGCCGCCACTGGACAGTCGACCCGTCGGAGTGCTGGGGCGTCTCCTAACCGGGCGAACGGGGATACGCCCGCGAACCGGCGCTCGCCGACACGGCTTCGACCTCGGCCGGGATTGCCTGGCGCAGCGAGTACTGATTCTACTTGCTGTTCGGCTGGGCGGTGATCGTGGCGCTGGTCCCGACCTCCGAATTGGCCAAGGCCGACGCGGTCAAAGTCGTGATTGACCTCATCTCCTGGGTGATGTGGTTTTCGATGTTCTCGACCATGGCTCGCCGGCCGCACGAAACGGGCCGCGGAATCGCGGATGCTGATCGTGTTCGTGCCGCTCGTCGACCAATTCTGTTACCGTCAGGCAAGTCACCGATGCACACTCTGACTTACTCGAAATCGGAAGCCGGGAGTTCTCAAATACCACGTAAAGGAAATTCAATATGTTCAAACGTTCGCTTCTGCATCTGATCGCCGCGATGGCACTTGCGGTCGCCCTTGGCGGGCCAGCCTCGATACTCATGCCGCCGAGCGCCGAAGCAGCAGGTCGGGCCACACTGGCTCGCGATATCTACCTCGAATTGAAGCCGCCCGCCGGATCCACCGCCTCCATCGAGCGCAACATCTACCTGAGCGCCGGCACGTACGCCTGGAGGGCGGTTCTGGCCCGAGACAGTGGCGCTGCCGCTGGCGGGTACCGGGAGATATACCTTGCGGCGGATACCTACCGTTGGGTGATGACCATTCGTTACACGGGTTTTCGAGGAGTCTACGAGACGATCTCCACCCTCAGCGGGTCTAGCGGTGGTACCGGCGCCAGCGTGAGTGGCACTGCTGAAATCGGCGTCGCAGCAACAGTTACCATGAGCTCCACCCTGGAGGGCATCTAGGGCCTGTATCGAACTGGGTCAGAGCCATTCGTTGATGGCGGCGATGTGGACGGTGGCTTCGTAGCGGACAGCGAGCTTGTCGTAGCTTCTGCCCCTGCTCACACCCCAGATGCAGCTTCGTGGTCAACCCGCCCCGAGACCGCCCCAACGCGTGATCCTCAGGTTCGGTGGTGGTCCCGCCCGGCGGCTCGGCCTGCCCGCTGCTCGTCGGTCAGGTCAAACCGCCCCGCCACCGCTAGGGTGTCCACGAGGTCTCCGGTGTTCAGGTTCTTCTTGGTCGACGAACCACCTACCGGAGACCTCACCCATGTCGGCCACCGACACGCCCAACAGCACCGACTCAGCTCAACTCGCTCGAGACGACTTCGATACAGGCCCTAGACCCGCTGGGCGGAGGCCACCCAGTTGCCGTGGAAGCCGTTCGGCACGCGGTCCGGCAGGTGGATCGCCGCCACCGTGTCCAGGGTGCCCGCGTCCAAGATGGTCAGGTCGCTGCGCCCGGTCGCCGGGTCGAACACGAAGCCCAGCAGGACGCCGTCGTCCTCCGCCGCGTCGTCGTGCCGGGGGACGAACACGAACTCGCCCGGCCGGCGTCCCGCGCCGAACGCGCGCTCGGTGCGGGCACCCGTGTGGAAGTCGTGCTTGAACAGTGAGCCGGCGGGGTCGGCGCCGCCGTCGGCCGACATCGTGTAGCCGTAGCGGTGGCGGCGGCCGATCAGGCGCTCGTCCACGCGCGGGAACTCCTGGCCGCGGTCGTCGAGGCGCTCTTCCAGCACCTTGCCCGCGGTCAGGTCGACGGTCCAGCGGTCCAGGGTCGGGCCGCCCTCGTCCGGGCCGTGCAGCTCGCGGTCGAACATCCGCGGGTGGCGGACGACGTCGAGCACGATGGTGTCGCCGTCGTCGTAGGCGTTGAGCGGGTGGAAGACGTAGCACGGCTCGACGTCGAACCACCGGACGTCCCGGTTGCCGCCTTCGCGCGGCATGACCCCGATCCGCGCCGGGTACTTCGGGTTCCAGCGGTAGGGCAGGCCGCCGTTCGCACCGATCTTGCGGGCCATCATCGCGGTCACCGGGTCCGGCACGCGGACCTTGCCGACCATGGCCGACACCACCAGCTTCGCCGGCGCGCGCAGCACGCCCGGCACGGTCGCGGCGACCGCCATCTCGGCGTTGAACGTCACCGGCAGGTCGTAGAAGACGACGTGGTGCTCGGTCAGCGAGAACTCGTGCATCATCGGCGCCCCGGTGACCTCGACGTCGACCGTGCGGCGGACGCGCCCGGCCGCGTCGATCACCGAGTACTGGACCTTGTTGCCCATGCCGAAGAAGTACGAGACGGCGTGCAGCTCGCCGGTGCGCGGGTCGCGCTTGGGGTGGGCGGTGTAGCCGCCCGGGAGCGTGCCGTCGAAGTCGCACCGGCCGACGGTGTCGAGCTCGTCGGTCAGCTCGTAGATCGGCGCGCCCGCTTCGACCAGCGCCAGTGTCTTCCCCGCGTGGCCGATGACGTTGGTGTTGGCCGCGAGCGCGTCCAGGCCGCAGAACCGGCTCGCGTCCCCGCCGTTCAACGCCGCCGTGACGGCGGGGTTGCGGATCCAGCGGTTGCGGTACCACTCGGCCTTCCCGTCACGCAGGCGCACGCCGTGGACCATGCCGTCGCCCATGAACCAGTGGTAGGCCGCCGGGTCCACTTCGGACAGCGGGTTGGGGCCGTTGCGCAGGTACCGGCCGTCGAGGAACTCCGGGATCCGGCCGGTGACGGCGAGCTCGGTGATCGTGTGCTCCCGGCTCACCGGGGCGAAATTGCCTTCGAGGAACTTGTTGCGCATGTGACCCCTCCACGGCTTCCATAACTCGGTTATAGAACCAGGTATAACAGGGTTATGGAATACTGGCAAGCATGAGCCCCAAACCCCGCGCGACCGACGTCAAGGACCGGCTCGTCGAGGCCGCCATCCGGCTGCTCGACGACAGCGGCCCCGAGGCCCTGCAGGCCCGCAAGCTGGCGGCGGAGGTCGGCGTCTCGACGATGGCGGTCTACACGCACTTCGGTGGCATGGCCGCGCTGGTCGACGAGGTCGCGCGGGCCGGCTTCCTGCGGCTTTCCGCGTGGCTGGCCGAGGTCGGCGAGACCGACGACCCGGTGGCGGACATCTTCAGCCTGGCCCGCACCTACCGGCAGGCGGTCGCCGAGCAGCCGCAGCTGTTCGCGGTGACGTTCGGCCAGTCCGCGCCCGGCGGCAAACGGGCGACGCTGTCCGACCTCACCACCGCGGAAGGCCGCGAAGCCGCTCAGGAAGGGCTGGAGGCCTTCACCCACATCGTCCGGGCGACCGAGCGGGCCATCGCGGCCGGCCGGTTCCGGCCCGCGGACGAGTACCAGGCCGCCGCCCAGCTCTGGAGCGCGCTGCACGGATTCGTCACACTGGAGGCGTCGGGCCACTTCGGCCCCGGCGAACAGGGCATTGACCACATTTTGATCCCCCTCGGGATCACCATGGCGGTCGGTCTCGGGGACACTGTGGACCGTGCCGGACGCTCGGCCGAGGCCGCCCGGGCGACTTGGCGGGCGAAGACCGGAAACGCCGGGCAGGGTGATAACGAATAACCCGGTGAACAGGGGCGCGAGGGAACGCGGAGCGGGTGCGCGGCGTCCTTTTGAGGGGCCAGGGGGATGGAGACAGGGTGAACGAGCAAAACGGGGACGCGGAGCCGTCCGGAGCGGTCGCCGAGGCGGTCCAGGGCGCCCGCCGGTGGATCGGCCGCCGGTCGGTGCTGATCGCGGGCGCGTCCGGACTGGCCGTGACCGGCCTGGCCGTCGGCACCGCGACCGGCAAGCTCCCCTTCAGCCAGGCCCTGCAGCGCACGCTCGGCGTGACGTCGTCGAACCCGACGACCCAGCTGGGCAGCACCCGCGTCGAGCGCGTCTACTCCGCGGCGCGCGGGCGGATGGTCGACCTGGTGTTCATCCTGCCGTCGAAGACCCCGCCGAAGGGGCTGCCGATGTCGCTGATGCTGCACGGCCTGCACGGCAACGCCCGCAGCGCGGCCCCGACCGGCACGCTCAAGCAGCTCGCCAGCGACGTCGCCCGCAAGGCGGTCCCGGCGTTCGGCTTCGTCGCCGTCGACGGCGGCGACAACTACTGGCACCAGGTCCACCCCGGCGACGACCCGATGGCGATGCTGCTGGAGGAGGTCCCGCAGTGGCTGCGGGCTCGTGGTTTCGCCGGCCCCACCGGCCAGCCGTTCGCCTGCACCGGCGTGTCGATGGGCGGGTTCGGTGCGCTGGTGTACACGCGCCGCCGGGTCGAGCGGCGCCAGCCGCCCGCCGCCGTCGCGACACTGGCCCCGGCGCTGATCACGTCGTGGCCGGAGATGGCCAAGCGCCACATCTTCACCGGCATCCAGGACTGGACGGCCCTCGACCCGCTGCGGCACGTCGACGAGACCAAGAGCGTGCCCAACGGCATCTGGTGCGGCACGGAGGACTCGTTCATCACCGGCGTCCGCCGCTACATCGAGGCGGCCCACCCGGCGGTCGCGCACACCGCCCACGGCAAGCACGGTGACCCGTTCAACCGCACGGTGGTCCCGAGCCTGGTCAGCTTCCTCGGCAAGCACGTCCCCCGCGCAGACTGACCCAGGTCTGCCGCGGCCGCTCAGCGGGTGAAGTGGATGCGGGTGGTCGTGCGGCCCGGGACCCAGTACGTGCGGACCAGGTCGGCCAGGCGGTTGACCAGCAGCAGGCCGCGGCCGCCGAGGGTCGTCGCCGTCGGCGGGATGCGGCCGGCCAGCGGTTCGGCGATCGTGCCGGCGTCGCTGACCTCGCCGACCACCTGGGCCGGCTCCGCCCACAGCCGCAGCACGCCGGTGCCACCGCCGTAGAGCACGCTGTTCGCGGTCAGCTCGGCGATCGCCAGCGCGAAGTCGTCGCGGCGGGGACGGCGCAGGCCGTGCCGGGCGGCCCAGATCTCCGCGAAGCCGCGCAACGAACCCAGCTGCCCGAGGTCGAAGCCGCGCTCGACCGCGCCCGGCGGCGGCTCCAGCGGCCGCATGAAGTCCGCGCGGACGCCTTCGGGGTCGAAGCGCGGGCTGACGAACGGCCCGGCCAGCCCCCACAGCTCGGGGTGGGTGCGCTCGGCGTCGGCCAGCACCGGCGGCGGCAGTGCCCCGACGTCGTACGGGCAGAGCACCGCCAGGTCACGCCCCGCGAAGGCGTTGTTGATGAGGGCTTCGTGCACCACGCACGCCGGGTACTCCGAGTCCGTGCGACCGGCCCAGATCGGCTCGCCCACGATGCGCACCGGACCGGCGTGCTCGGCGGCGAAGGCGTGCAGCACCGACGGCAGGATGGCGCCGGGGTTGCGGCCGGCCCGCTGCATGTCGATGAGCCGGACTTCGGTCGCCCGGCCTTCCAGGGCCTTCTCGATCAGCAGCAAGTTGCGGCCGGGCACGGCGACGGCCGCGGGTTCGCCCCGGTCGAGACCTTCCAGCAGGAACGGAATGACACCGTCCAGGTACTCGGTGTCGCCGCGATAGAAAAGTGCCGGATGCCGGAACGGTCTGAGGGCATCTACCACGGGTGTGTCTTACCCACCCCCCGACGCCCGCAAACCCTCCGGACGTCGGAAATTCACTCCACCCAACGGCCGACGACGGCGATCAGCCAGAACCCGACCGTGGTCGCCACCGCGAACAGCAGCACCCAGTTGAACAGCTGACGCCGCTCGGTCACACCGCGGGCCTGCCGCAGCCCGTACGCCGCGACGACGAACAACGGCACGGGGATCAGCGGCAACGGCGACAGCCGGGACACGACGGCCACGACACACGTGCCGGTGAACACGGCCAGCATGCCCATCAGCACCCGGTGCAGCCACGGGTACCGGTCGGCGACGGACGCGATCACGCGCTCGCTCAACTCGCGGAACCCCAGGACCGGGCCGACCGGCCCGGCCTGGGTGGTCCCGGCGGGTTCCGGGGCCGGCGGCGCCGGCGCTTGCACGCCGCCGCCCGGAGCGGCCCCGGAACCCGGGAAGGAATCAGCAGTCATTCAGCTTTCCTGTCGGGTCTCCGGGCCGGGCGGCCCGGAGACGCCCGGCGTCAGGCCGACTTCTCGCCGCGCTCGCTGCGCGCGCGCCGCGTCGGCTGCCGAGCGACGATCGTCGGGTTCACGTTCTCCCGGACGGTCTGCTCGGTGATGACGACCTTCGCCACGTCGTCGCGGCTCGGGATGTCGTACATCACCGGCTGGAGCACTTCTTCCATGATCGCACGCAGCCCGCGGGCACCGGTCCCGCGCAGGACCGCCTGGTCGGCGATGGCCTCGAGCGCGGTCTTGGTGAACTCGAGCTCGACGTTGTCCATCTCGAACAGCTTCTTGTACTGCTTCACCAGAGCGTTGCGCGGCTGGGTGAGGATGTTGACCAGCGAGTCCTTGTCCAGGTGGTTCACCGTCGCCACGACCGGGAGACGCCCGATGAACTCCGGGATCAGCCCGAACTTGATCAGGTCCTCCGGCATGGTGTCGGAGAAGACGTCGCTCTCCTCGATCTCGGACTTGGTGCGGATCTCCGCACCGAAGCCGAGGCCGCGCTTGCCGACCCGCTCGTTGATGATCTTCTCCAGCCCGGCGAACGCGCCGGCCACGATGAACAGCACGTTCGTCGTGTCGATCTGGATGAACTCCTGGTGCGGGTGCTTCCGGCCGCCCTGCGGCGGGACCGAGGCGGTGGTGCCTTCGAGGATCTTCAGCAGCGCCTGCTGGACACCCTCGCCGGAGACGTCCCGGGTGATCGACGGGTTCTCGCTCTTGCGGGCGATCTTGTCGACCTCGTCGATGTAGATGATCCCGGTCTCGGCCCGCTTGACGTCGTAGTCCGCCGCCTGGATGAGCTTGAGCAGGATGTTCTCGACGTCTTCGCCGACGTAGCCCGCTTCGGTCAGTGCCGTGGCGTCCGCGATCGCGAACGGCACGTTCAGCATCTTCGCCAGTGTCTGCGCGAGGTAGGTCTTGCCGCACCCGGTGGGACCGAGCATCAGGATGTTCGACTTGGCGAGCTCGACCGACTCGTCCTTCGAGTCCTTCGGACCGGCCTTGTCGTCCGCCTGGATCCGCTTGTAGTGGTTGTACACCGCCACCGCGAGCGTTCGTTTGGCGTCTTCCTGGCCGATGATGTACTGCTCGAGGAACTCGTGGATGTCGGCGGGCTTGGGCAGCTCGTCGAGCTTGACGTCGCCGGCCTCGGCCAGCTCCTCCTCGATGATCTCATTGCAGAGGTCGATGCACTCATCGCAGATGTAGACCCCGGGGCCGGCAATGAGCTTCTTCACCTGCTTCTGGCTCTTCCCACAGAAAGAACACTTCAGCAGGTCTCCGCCGTCACCGATCCGTGCCATGGCCGTTGACCTCGTCCCCTCCGGCGCGGGTTTCCGCGCCTGACGTGTGTTGCGACGGTGCGACCCGCGGTCACGGGTGACCGAGCGGAGCCTCACGCATTGCCACTGACGGTACCCGTCCGATGCCGTGAGCGGGAACACCCACGAGCTCCGGGAGCACGTCAGAGGACGACCCTAAACCAGGATGCCGGTGTGTGTCGTCTTCTCGACACACACCGGCCTGGCGGATCTACAGAGCCGACGCCTTGCGGTACGGCAGCACCTCGTCGATGATGCCGTACGTCTTGGCCTCTTCGGCCGTCAGGATCTTGTCGCGCTCGATGTCGGTCCGGATCTGGTCCGGGTCCTTGTTCGTGTGCTTGGCCAGGATGACCTCCATCTGGCGCCGCACCCGCTGGATCTCGTTCGCCTGGATCTCCAGGTCGGAGACCTGGCCGTAGGTGCCCTCGGTGGCCGGCTGGTGGATCAGCACGCGGGAGTTCGGCAGCGCGTAGCGCTTGCCGGGCGTGCCGGCCGCCAGCAGCACGGCAGCGGCCGAGGCGGCCTGGCCGAGGCAGTACGTCTGGATGTCCGGGCGGACGAACTGCATCGTGTCGTAGATCGCCATCAGCGAGGTGAACGAGCCACCCGGCGAGTTGATGTAGACCAGGATGTCGCGGTCCGGGTCCTCGTGCTCGAGGTGCAGCAGCTGGGCCATCACGTCGTTGGCCGAGGCGTCGTCCACCTGCACGCCGAGGAAGATGACCCGCTCTTCGTACAGCTTGTTGTACGGGTTCGACTCCTTGACGCCGTAGCTGGTGCGCTCGACGTAGGACGGCAGGATGTACCGCGACTGGGGGATGTTCGGAGCCCGGAAGTCATCACCCGGGAGCCTGAAGTTGCTCATCGAAAGTCTCCTTGGTGCTTCGGGCTCAGCGGGAGCCCGGACGGGCGATGTCGGCGGTGAGGACGTGGTCCACGAACCCGTAGTCCTTCGCCTCCTGTGCGGTGAACCAGCGGTCGCGGTCGCCGTCCGCGATGATCTGCTCGACCGTCTGCCCGGTCTGGTCCGCGGTGATCCGGGCCAGCTCCTGCTTCCACTTGTTGAACAGGTCGGCCTGGATCGCGATGTCCGACGCGGTGCCGCCGACACCGGCCGACGGCTGGTGCATCAGGATGCGCGCGTGCGGCAGCGAGTACCGCTTGCCCGGCGTGCCCGAGGAGAGCAGGAACTGCCCCATAGAGGCCGCCATGCCCATCGCGTAGGTCGCGACGTCCGGACGGATCAGCTGCATGGTGTCGTAGATCGCGAACCCGGCGGTGACCGAACCACCCGGGGAGTTGATGTAGAAGCGGATGTCGGACTCGGCGTCGTCGGCGTCGAGCAGCAACAGCTGCGCGGTGATGCGGTTGGCGATCTCGTCGTTGACCTCGGAACCGAGGACGACGATGCGCTCCTGGAGCAATCGCTCGAACACCGAGTCGGTGAGGGTGAGCCCTGCGGTGCCGGTCCGCGCCTCGGGCGTGTGCTGCGTCACGTCTGCCTGCCTTTTCGCCGGCAGCGGCCCGGTGCTGACGGCCGCCGCTGTCGTTTCAGATGCTTGAGATCTTGTATCCGACCCTAACGAACTTGGGCGGTGCAGAATGCCTGACACCGCCCAAGTTCGCTCACAGCTTCACTCCGCCGGAGTCTTCGCCGTTTCGTCGGTGACCTGCGTCTCCTCGGTTGCCGGCTCGTCGGTGCCGAACAGCTCCGAGAGGTCGACCTCGGCGCCGGAGCCGTCGGTCACGGTGGTCTTCCGGACCACCGAGGCGAGCGCCTTGCCGCGGCGCACGTCGGCGTAGATCGCGGTCAGCTGGCCGGACTGCTGGGCGCGCTGGACGTACTCGTCCGGGCTGACCCCGAAGCGCTGGGCCTGGTAGATGATCCGCTCGGTGAGCTCGCCGTCGTTGACCGACACCTCTTCCTTGTCGGCGATGGTGTCCAGCAGCAGCTGCGTGCGGACGGCCTTCTCCGACTCGGTGCGGGTCTCGGCGTCGAACTCTTCGAGCGTGCGGCCTTCGGCCTCGAGGGCCTGCGCGAACTGGGCCTCGTCGTGGTCGAACGGGTGGATCGCGTCGTGCTTGCGGTTCTCGATCTCGGCGTCGAGCACCTTCTCCGGGATCGGCACCTCGGTGCGCTCCAGGAGCTCGTCGAGCACCTTGTCGCGGGCCTGGACGCCCTGCTGCATCTTCTTGACGCGGGCGAGCCGCTCGCGCAGGTCGTTCTTGAGCTCTTCGATCGTGTCGAACTCGCTGGCCATCTGGGCGAACTCGTCGTCGGCCTCGGGCAGCTCGCGCGTCTTGACCGACTGGACGGTCACGGTCACCTCGGCGTCCTTGCCGGCGTGCTCCCCGGCGACGAGCTGGGTGGTGAACGTCTTGGTCTCACCGGCACTGGCCCCGACGATCGCCTCGTCGATGCCGTCGACGAGCTGGCCGGAGCCGATCTCGTAGGACAGGCCGCTGGTGCTCGCCTCCTCGACGGCCTCGCCGTCGACGGCCGCGGACAGATCGATCGAGACGAAGTCGCCGGTCTCGGCCGGGCGCTCGACGCCGGTCAGCGTGCCGAAGCGGGCGCGCAGCTCGTCGAGCTGCTCGTCGACCTCAGCCTCGGTCAGCTCGACGTCGTCGACGGTGATCGTGAAGCCGTCCAGATCGGGCAGCTCGATCTCCGGGCGCACGTCGACCTCGGCCGTGAACTCGAGCACGTCGCGGTCCTCGAGCTTCGTCACGTCGAACTCGGGGTTCCCGAGCGTGCGGACCTCGTTGGCGCGGACGGCCTCGATGTACTTGGCCGGGATGGCCTCGTTGACGACCTCGTCGAGCACCGGGCCGCGCCCGATCCGGCTTTCCAGGACGCGAGCGGGCGCCTTGCCGGGCCGGAAGCCCGGGATGCGCACCTGCTGGGCGATCTTGCGGTAGGCGCGGTCGAAGTTCGGCTTGAGCTCGTCGAACGGCACCTCGACATTGATCTTGACTCGCGTCGGGCTCAGCTGCTCGACGGTGCTCTTCAAGGTCTTCTCCTCGAGCGGTAACGATTGTGGTGGACAATCCTGCGGAAATGGCCCCGCCTCACCTGCAGGCCGGGACGTCCGAGTCTAGGCCAGTGGCCTCCGCCACCGGGCCGGGGGCCACCTGCGAGGTCACGCGCCCAGCATCCGGCCGATCACCCAGCGCATCTGACCGGTCGCGTGGGCCACCGAGCCGCTGGGCTGGACCAGGTGGGAGAGCAGCAGCCGGACGAAGGCCTCGACCGCGACGGTCCACTCCGAAAGCGTCAGCCCGACCTCCGGGTAGCACCGGGCGAACAGGGCCGCCACGGTGTCGACCGAGCGCTCGAGCACGCCCTCGGGCCGGGTGGTCAGCAGCGGGAGGAAGTCGTCGCGGCCGCCGTGGGGACACCCGAGCGCGATCAGGATCAGCGGGTTGACCCTGGCGGCTTCGAGGGTCTGGCGGAACGCCGCGGTGACGCCGTCGACCGGGCGGCCCGGGTGGGCGGCGACCACCTCGGTGACGCGCTCGGCGAAGCGCTCGGTTTCGCGCAGCACCAGCGCCTCGGCCAGCTCGGCCTTGGCGCCGAGTTCGTTGTAGACGGTCTGCCTGCTGACGCCGACGTGCGCGGCCAGCTTGCCCATCGTCACCGCGGCCCAGCCGTCGACCGCGATCAGCTCGGCGGCCGCGTCCAGCAGCCGGTCGCGGGTGCGCACCGGGGCGGGGTGGGTGACGGCCTTCACAAGGGCAGCTTACCGACCGCTTGCGTTCGGCTGGCCGGGCCCTTTTTTCGAAGCGTGGCGCGACGTTTACAAACCCGGGCGGGTTGTCTACGGTGACTCCCGCCTCGCCAGGAGCTTCTCGACCGAGGAGACCGCTCGATGCCCGTCGTCGATACCCCGCCGCGCGGCTCCCGGACGTCCGCAACGCCGCCGTCCGACGGCGGGCCGTCCCCGCGCTCGGTGCCCTCCCCCCGCATCCCGCTGCCGCGCCTTTCGGTGCCGACGCTCCTGTTGTTCACCGGCGGTGCCGCCCTGTGGGGCACGGCGACCTGGCTGCTGCTGGCCGGGATCGCGCCGCCGGTGTTCACCGTGCCCCTGCACGCGATCGTCACCTTCACGATGTTCACCGTGGTGCACGAATCCGCCCACCACGCCGCAGGAAAGCTGACATGGGTCAACGAGGTGCTCGGGCGGCTGGCGATGCCGTTCGTCGCGGTCTACGCGTCGTTCCCGCTGCTCCGATTCGTCCACAGTGAACACCATCGGAACACGAACGCGGACTCGCACACGGATCCCGACGCGTGGACGTCACAGGGAGCCTGGTGGTCACTGCCGTTCCGCTGGCTCACCATCGACTGCTGGTACGCACGCTTCTACGCGGCCCGCGCGCGGCACCGCCCGGCCGCCGAGCGGACCGAGACGATCGTGGCGCTGTCGCTGGCGTTCGCCGCGGCTGCGACGCTGGTCGCCTGCGGCCACGGCCGCGAACTGCTGCTGGGGTACCTGCTGCCGCAGCGGATCGGGCTGGCCGTGCTGGCGTGGTGGTTCGACTGGCTGCCGCACCACGGCCTGCCCGCCGCGAAGCCGCGCGACAAGTTCGGCACCACGCGGGTGCGGGTGGGGCTGGAGTGGCTGATGACGCCGATGATGCTGTTCCAGAACTACCACCTGGTGCACCACCTCCACCCCGCCGTGCCGTTCTACCGCTACCTGCGGACGTGGCGGGACAACCGGGACGCGTACCTGGCCCGCGACGTCCCGATCATCACCGCCTGGGGTCGCGAGCTGACGCCGGCGGAGTACCGCGCGTGGCGGCGGCTGGCCGACGACCTCGGCGACCACGAGCCCGGTCCCGAACCACTGGGACACACGCGACCGAGCCGGTTCCACCGGCTCCGGGTGCGGGAAGTCCGGCCGCTGACCGCGGACGCCGTCACGATCACCTTCGACGTCCCGCCGCACCTGGCGCCGGAGTTCCGGTTCTCGCCCGGCCAGCACGTGGCGGTCCGCGCGGTGGTCGACGGCCGTCCCGTGCGGCGGACGTACTCGATCTGCGCGCCGCCGGAATCGGGCGAGCTGCGGATCGCGGTGAAGCGACGTCCCGGCGGAGCCTTCTCCGGCTTCGCGACCACGACCCTGGCCGCGGGTGATTTCCTGGACGTCCTGCCGCCCTCCGGCGCGTTCACGCTCACCCCGGACCCGTCGCGGACCGCGCACTACGTCGCGCTGGCCGCGGGCAGCGGCATCACCCCGGTGCTGTCGATCCTGGTCAGCGCGCTCGGCGCGGAGCCGCACAGCCGGGCGACGCTGCTGTACGTCAACACCTCGGGCGCGACGACGTTGTTCGCGGCGGAGCTGAGCGCGCTCGCCGAGCGGTTCGGCGGCCGGCTGCACGTCGTCCACTACCGCACCGACGAGCGCGACCCGGACCTGCACGCGCACCGGCCGCGGCACTTCGACACGGTCGGCGAGGCGCTCGCCATCTCCCACGAGCGCTACCAGCGCGGGCGGCTCGACGGGACGCGGCTGCGCGCGCTGCTGCAGAACCGGCTGCACCCGGCGAAGGTCGACGAGTGGTTCCTGTGCGGACCGCGCGGCCTGCTGGAGCTGGCCCGCCGCACCCTGGCCGACGCGGACGTGCCCGAGGAGAACGTCCACTTCGAACTGTTCCGCGGCGCGGCACCCCTGCACGACCCGGCGGGCACGCCGGCCAGGGTGGCGGTGACGCTGGGCGGCACGACGACGTGCGTCACGGCCGAAGCCGGGGAGACGGTGCTGGACGCGGCGTTGCGGGCGGGGTACGAGGTGCCGTACTCGTGCACGGGCGGCGCGTGCGGGACGTGCCGGGCGACCCTGGTGCACGGCCAGGTGGACATGGACGTCCGCTACGCGCTGACGGAGGACGACGTCGCGGCGAGCCGGATCCTGACCTGCCGCTCCCGCGCGACGACCCCGGAGGTCGCGGTCGACTACGACCACCGCTGACCCGCCCAAGCCCCCCAGCGCCCCAATGTGGCCTTGGTTGCGTTGAACGCACCCAATGTGGCCTTCGGTGCGTTGAACGCACCGAAGGCCACATTGGGGCGCTGGGAGCCGGGGTCAGCCGGTCTGGGTGGGGGCGTCTGAGGGCGGTGTTCCCTGGCCGCCGCCGGGCGGCTGGCCCTGGCCTTGCCGGACCTGACCGCCCGACTCGCCGTCCGTCACCGAGGTTGCCGTCGCCGTGGTGCCGGACTCCGTGGCCACCACCGTGACCGTGTCGCCCGTCGCCAAGCCCGTGGCCAGCTCCGACGTGATCGTGTACGTCTTCGAGAAGCCGTCGGCGCTCTTCGCGGTCAGGGACGTCGCGCTCAGCTCCGTCACCTCGCCCGTCTGCATGATCTTCGTGACGTAGCCGCCGTTGCCGTCGGACGACACGTACTCGCCGTGCAGTGCCGCGCCCAGTCCGCCGCCCCGCATGCCGCCCGGGCCGGCCTGGGTGTCGGTGGCCGCCGACGACGAAGCGGCCCACACCGCCGCTCCCCCGCCGGCCACGATCACCGCCGCGACGGCGCCTGCCACGATCTTCTTGCCCGGCGACCAGGCCGGCCGCGGTGCCTGGCCCGGTGCGGGCGTGGCGCCCCACGTCTGGTCCGGAGTGGACGGTGCCTGCGGTGTGGTCATCTGGTGCTCCTCAACGTGATCCTTCGGTGCCGTCCACGGTGGAGCCGCTCGCTGTGCACCGACTGTGCCCGCCGTCAGCCGTTCCTGTGACCGGCGAGTACCGGGAAACCGGACATCCCGCAACGGGCCGGTCACCGCACAGCCACTTCACAGGCAGCGCACAACCCGCACACACGGCCCGGACGGACGCTGGCTCCATGGCCGCGCGAACCGTCCCGTCACGTCCCCGCCGGGGACGGCTGTCGCTGCGCGCGAAACTGACCGGCTCGATGGTCGTGCTGCTCACCGTGGTGTGCCTGATCGTCGGGGTGGTCAGCGAGTTCGCGCTCGACCTCTTCCTCACCCGCCAGGTCGACCAGCAGCTCTCGGCCGCGGCGAACCGCTCACTGGTGTTCGCGAGCAACGTGCGCCTGCCGGACGGCGGTCCGCCGCCGCCGGACCAGGGCCAGCACCCGCTCGGGCAGAACGTCGGCACGGTCAGCGGCACCTTCTCCGGGCAACAGCTCGTCCACGACGACAGCATCGCCGAGCACGGCGGCCGGCTGTACCTGACGGCGGACCAGCAGGCCGTCATGCGCTCGGTGCCCACCGACGGCAAACCGCACACCCTGTCCTTCGACGACCTCGGCGAGTACCGCCTGATGGCGCTGCCCGTCGCCGGGACGTCCGACGTCGTCGTCACCGGCCTGCCGATGAAGCCGGTCACCGACACGCTGCTCACCGTCGGGCTGATCCTGTTCGGCGTGGCCGCCGCCGGCGTGCTCGGCGCGGCCTTCCTCGGCGCGTTCGCGGTCCGCCGCACGCTGCGCCCGCTCGACCGGGTCGCGGCCACCGCCGGGCGCGTCACCGAGCTGCCGCTCGACCGCGGCCAGGTGGCGCTGTCCATCCGCGTCCCGGAGGCCGACACCGACCCGCGCACCGAGGTCGGCCAGGTCGGCTCGGCGCTGAACCTGATGCTCGGCCACGTCGCCCAAGCCCTGGAGGCGCGGCACGACAGCGAACTGCGGGTCCGGCAGTTCGTCGCGGACGCCAGCCACGAGCTGCGCACGCCGCTGGCCGCGATCCGCGGGTACGCCGAGCTGGCCGCCCGCGGCAGCGCGCTGGTGCCGCCGGACGTCGCGCACTCGATGGGCCGGATCCAGTCCGAGGCCGTCCGGATGACGACGCTGGTCGAGGACCTGCTGCTGCTCGCCCGGCTCGACGCGGGCCGCCCGCTGGACCTGCGCGACGTCGACCTCACCCGGCTGGTCGCCGACGCCGTCGGGGACGCCCGGGTCGCCGGACGACAGCACCGCTGGCGGCTGGAGCTGCCACCGGACCCGGTGCTCGTGTCCGGCGACGTCCAGCGCCTGCACCAGGTGCTGGCGAACCTGCTGGCGAACGCCCGCACGCACACCCCGCCGGGCACCACGGTGGTGACGGCGCTGACCCGCTCGAAGGACACCCACAGCGCCGTGCTCACGGTGACCGACGACGGCCCGGGCATCGCACCCGACCTGCTGCCGGACGTCTTCGAGCGGTTCGCCCGCGGCGACTCGTCGCGCTCCCGCAACGCCGGCAGCACCGGGCTCGGGCTGGCGATCGCCTCCGCCGTCGTCGTCGCCCACCACGGCACGATCGAGGTGCACAGCCGCCCGGGCCGGACGGAGTTCGCGGTGCGGCTGCCCGTGGCCGTGCCCGCACAGCGAGTGCACAGCATCGGCACAACCCGGCCCCAGCTGGGCACCGGAAGCTGACCTCATGACCGCTGTGACATCCGGGGCTTCACCCCGGGCCGGGGGCTCCGCCACCCGGAGCCCCCGAAAAGAAGCCGTGACATCCGGGGCCTCGCCCCGGGCCGCCCGCGCTTCCGGCGAAGCCGCTGTGACCCCTCCGGCACCGGCTCGTCCGGCGTGGCACCGGCCCGCGCTGGCCGTCCTCCTGCTCGGGACCGCCGTGCTCTACCTGTGGGGCCTTGGCGCCTCCGGCTGGGCCAACGCCTTCTACTCCGCGGCCGCGCAGGCGGGCTCGCAGAGCTGGAAGGCGCTGTTCTTCGGCTCCAGCGACGCGGCCAACGCGATCACCGTCGACAAGACCCCGGCCGCGCTGTGGGTGATGGGCCTGTCGGCGCGGCTGTTCGGCGTGAACGCGTGGAGCATCCTCGTGCCGCAGGCGCTGATGGGCGTCGGCTCGGTCTGGCTGCTGTCCGCGACGGTCCGCCGCTCGTCCGGCCCGGCGGCCGGGCTGGTGGCGGGCCTGGTGCTGGCCCTGACGCCGGCCGCGGCGCTGATGTTCCGGTTCAACAACCCGGACGCCCTCCTCGTGCTGCTGCTGGTGGCGGGGGCGTACTGCGTGGTGCGAGCCTGTGAGAAGGCGGGTCCGCGCTGGCTCGCGCTGGCCGGCGTCGTGGTCGGCTTCGGGTTCCTGGCGAAGATGCTGCAGGCGTTCCTGGTGCTGCCGGCGTTCGCGGTCGCCTACCTCGTCGCTGCCCCGGTGCCGCTCGGCAAGCGGCTGCTCCACCTGCTCGGCGCGCTCGGGGCGACGGTCGCCGCCGCGGGCTGGTACCTGGTGGTCGTCGCCCTCTGGCCGGCGGCGGACCGGCCGTACATCGGCGGCTCCCAGACGAACTCGCTGTGGGAGCTGGTGTTCGGCTACAACGGCTTCGGCCGCATCACCGGCGACGAGGTCGGCAGCGTGGGTGGCGGCGCCGGCCGGGGCTGGGGTTCGACCGGGCTGACCCGCCTGTTCGGCAGCGAGATGGCGGGTGGCATCGCCTGGCTGCTGCCGGCGGCGCTGCTGGCGCTGGGCGCGGGGCTGTGGTTCACCCGCCGCGCCCCGCGCACGGACACGTCCCGCGCGGCCCTGCTGCTGTGGGGCGGCTGGCTGCTGGTGACGGCGCTGGTGTTCAGCTACATGAGCGGGATCATCCACCCCTACTACACGGTGGCGCTGGCCCCGGCGGTGGCGGCGCTGACCGGAACGGCGGCGGTCCAGCTGTGGCGCCTGCGCGCCGACCCCGCGGCCTCGGGGCTGCTGAGCGGCGGCGTCGCCGTGACGACGCTGACGGCGTACCTGCTGCTGGGCTCGTCGTGGCAGCCGTGGCTGGCCCCGACGGTGCTGGTCGGCGGGCTGCTGGCGGCGGTGGCACTGTTCTTCGCCCCGCACCTGACCCGCGGGGCGGCTTCGGCCGTGGCCGCCTTTTCGCTGGTCGTCCTGCTGGCCGGCACAGGCGCGTACACGCTGGCCACGGCGGCGGCAACGCACAGCGGAGCGATCCCGTCGGCCGGGCCGACGGCCGGCTTCGGCGGCCGCGGCCCCGGCGGCTTCGGCGGCGGTCGCGGCGGCGGCCCCGGCGCACTCCTGAACACCACGACACCGGGCGCCTCTCTCACGGCGTTGCTCCGGAAAGACGCCTCGAAGTACACCTGGACGGCGGCAACGGTGCTGTCGAACGCGGCGGCGGGCTACCAGCTGGCGAGCGGCGCCCCGGTGATGGCGGTGGGCGGCTTCAACGGGACCGACCCGTACCCGACGCTGGAACAGTTCCAGCAGTACGTGGCGAGCGGGCGGATCCACTACTTCCTGGGCGAGGGCATGTCGATGCAGGGCAACAGCGGCTCGGACGCGGCCCGGCAGATCGCCGACTGGGTGGCGTCCCGCCACGAGTCCTCCACTGTGGACGGTGTAACGGTCTACGACCTCACCGCGACGGCGTGAGACACGACGAAAGCAGGGTGTGACGCCGGTCCGGGCCCGGGCAACCTGGTCAAGAACCGGCTCACTCCGGCACACTGGTGGTGCCCAGGCGAACAGGAGTTCCTGCTGATGACCGAGCCTCACGTACGGCCGGCCCGCTCCGCAGACCTGGAAACGTTCGCCGCGGTCCTCGGTGACCGCGAATTCTTCTTCGATCGCTTCGAACGACAGCGGAACGACGACGGCGAGCTGTTCCTGGCCTGGCTGGGACCCCGGCCCGCCGGAGCCGTCTACCTGTGGCTCGAGGAGGCCGAGGAGGAGGACATCTTCAATCACCTGCCCGGCGTCCCGCTGATCACGCACCTGGCCGTCCACCGGGACCTGCGCCGACGCGGAGTCGGCACGGCACTGGTCCGCGCGGCCGAGCGCCGCCTCACCGAGCGGGGCCACTACCGGGTCGCCCTCGCGGTGCGGACGGACAACCACGACGCCGCCCGCCTGTACAAGCACCTCGGCTATCGCGACTGGGGCCACGGCGAGGTCATCTGCTACGCGCAGACGACCCTGCCGGACCGCACGGTCCTGATCGAGCCGGAAGAGTGCTTCGTGCTGGTCAACGACCTGGTGCCGGTCACACCCGCGCCGCGGGCCGAGGCAGACCCGGTCGCCGTTTCGCACCCGTGCTGACCCGGCCGTCGGTCCCGGACTGAGCCAGCAGCGGGATGCCCAGCGCTTCGACGGCGTGCTCGATGCCCGAACCGCCGTGGTGGTCGCGGCGGAGGTCGGTGACCCGCTGCCGCCAGCGCACACAGTCCTGCTGCCAGGCGCGGAGATACCCCACACACAGCTCCGGCGTGATCAGCTCGCTGCGGCCGACCGCGGCCTTGAGCGCGTCGACCATCCGCGCCTGCTGGCCCGCCTCGATCGACGACGCCCGCACCAGCTTGATGGTGTCCCGGATGATCCGGCGGCGGTCCGTGAGGAAGGCTTCCCAGTACGCCTCGTCGGCGTGCGCGAGGCCGAGGTGGTTGTCGAACAAGCCGAACACGCCTTCGGCCAGGGTGTCGCCCAGTTCTTCACCGCGGGCACGACGCGGGTCGCGGTAGGGGTCGTATTCCTTCTGGACCGCCGTGCCGGTGGTCGCGGACGGCCGCAGTTTCATGCCGTCCAGCAGGAAGAACCAGTCTTCGTTGTAGATGTTGGGGAAGAACGAACTGAAGGCCGCTTCCCCGACCGCAAGCGCGCCGCCGCCGATGAAGGTGTCCTGCTTCTGCCCGGCGTCCCGGATCGCGTGGCACACGACGGAGTTGTCCGGCATCCCCGCGTTGGCCAAGCCGACCACCGGGTATTCGCCGAGCAGGCCGGCCGCGACGCCGAGGTCCGCGGGGTTCGGCAAGTTGATGTCGTCGTCGAGGAACAGGATCCGCTTCCACCCGGCCAGCACCGCGACGAGAAGACCCAGGTTGCGCTTGAAACTGGTGTCGGTCTGCCGCCGGAACCGGGTTAGGCGCACGACCTGGTCGGTGGCGAACTCCGGGACCAGCCCCGGGTTCAGCAGATCCGTGTCGATGGCGAGCGCGCGGACTCCGGCGTTCTTCGCCTCCAGGATCGCGCCGGAGATCGTCGACAGCTTGCTGCACAGGAAAAGCAGGAAGGCGTCGCGGTCCTTGGCCGCCGTGATGGCCTGCCGCAGGTAGGCGGCCGGGCGCGCGGTGGGGACGATGATCGCGTCCATCGTCGCGCGGGAGACGTCTTCCGTGTCGAAGTGCGCCAGGAGGTCCTGGTGCGACTCGTGCTGCCGCGCGTTCACGCGGCGGCCTCGGGCCACTCGTGCAACCGGTTCTCCTCGCGGGTCCAGTCGGGGGTCAGCCCTTGCCCCCCGACGACGGGCACGCGGCTGATGATGCTGAAGGATTCCACATCGCCGAACCGCTCCCGCACGTACGCGGTGTTCCGGTCGCGGAACCGCGCGTCCGTCAGCGCGCGAACCGCCCCGAGGGTGCCACGACCGTACATACCGTTGCACACGGTCACGGAGCGCTTTCGGTTGAACGGACTTTCGCCGCGGTAGAAGTGGGCGACGTCCTCCAGCAGGTGGTCCCGGCGGTCGAGCTTGGGTTCGAACAGCTTCGGACGGCCGTCCTGCCGCACCCGGAACCCGCCGTGTTCGGCATCGTCCACCCGGCCGACCTGCTCCACCGGGAGGTCCACCCGCTCGATCACGTCGCGCGTCACCGAATTCCAGTCCACCCCGCCGAGCAGGACGAGGTGACTCGTGTAGTCGTCGGCCGTCAGTTCCTCGCTGGTGCAGAACTTGACGTTGTTGTCCGGGTTGCGCGAGCGGATGTGCCCGAACAGCTCGATCAGCGCGTCCGGGTCGGCGTAGGTGTACAGCGAGACGAAGTCGGCGCTCTCGGGGTCCGCATAGGACAGGTGCCGCCGGTACCGCTCCGGGAGCCGGGCGCAGACGATCGTGATGTTCTGATCCGCTTCGAACGTCCAGATGTCCGTCGCCGTCGCACCGGGCGACGCGACGTGCTCTCGGCCTTCGCGAAGCTCCAGGAGCTCTTCCAGGAGTTCCTCGCGCCGCGCCCGCTCCTCGTCCGTCAGTTGTCCGATGGGGAGGACGCGCAGCGTGCCGCCGTCCAGCGACCGCCGGGTCGCGAACAGCGTCGCGTAGGCGTCGAGCCGCCTGGCCGGCGGCGTGACCGGCTTTTCCGTGTTCTCCCACGACGAGATCAGGGAGATGCTGAGGGACTTGGTCCCGCCGAGCGCCTTGGCGAGCTGGGCCTGGGTGATCCCGGCTTCGGGCCACTGGGTCTCGCGCAGAGCGCGCAGGCGGTGCGCGAGCGCGGACCACTGCGGCTGGACTGAGGACACGACTCGGGCCGCCCTTCAGGAAATTTCAGCACTCCCGACGAGGGCACCGATACTACTCCCCGTCACTAGCGGGCCGGTCGGCGCCCCACCGAAGCTGGGACTGAAACGTTACGGGCTGCAGAACTTCCCCGCACCGAACAGATAACACCGATTCATCTCAGTTGATCCGGGGTACTTCACGCCTTACAGTCTCCTTGACTGAACTTCAGTTTCGACCTGAAGGCAGGAGCAGGCCATGAGTACTCCAGCGCAACACGTCCCCCTCCACCGGGCCATGGTGGCGGTCGACATCGAAGGCTCGACGACGCGGACCAACCCCGCGAGGGCCCAGCTCCGCACCGTCCTGTTCGAGCTGCTGGACGAGGCCTTCCTGGCCGGGGGGATCACCAAGAAGTTCCGCGACGGCTTCGTCGACCGGGGTGACGGCGCGCTGTGCCTGATCCGGCCCGTCGACCAGGCGCCGAAGCCGGTGCTGCTCACCACCGTCGTCCCGACCCTGGCGGACCTGCTCGACAAGCACGCCGAGAGCCGGCCGGAGCTCGCCTTCCGGCTCCGGGTCGCCGTGCACGCCGGCGAAGTGCACTACGACACCCGCGGCCCGTACGGCGAGGACGTCGACATCGTCTGCCGCTTCGTCGACGCGCGGGAACTGCGGCGGCAGCTGAGTATCACGGCCGCTCCGCTGGTGCTCGTCATTTCACCGGAGATGCACCGCTCGGTCGTCCGCCACGGCTACCCCGGGATCGACCACACGACGTACGTCCGGACCGTGCCCATCAAGGTCGGCACCCAGCGGCTCCGCGGGTGGATCCACACCCCGGAAGCCGGCCGCCGCCGGGAGGACATGACCGCGTAGCGCGAAAAGAGGTGGGGACAGTGGAACCGACGGGCTTCTGGGGCGAGCTGGCCCCCGCCGATCGCCGCAAGGTGGCGGAATCCGCCGCGCGGCGCTCCTACCGGCGCGGGCAGACCGTGTGCCGGGAAGGCGATCTCTCCAGTGTCGTGCTGGTGCTGGTGTCCGGGCACGTGCGGATCGTCCACGGCACACCGGACGGGCGTGACGTCGTCGTCGGGGTGCGGGGTGCCGGAGACGTCATCGGAGAGCTCGCCGCGATCGACGACCTGCCGCGCTCGGCGACCGTCGAGGCGCTGGACGACCTCGACGTGCTGGAGATACCCGGCGACCGCTTCGCCTTGCTGTGCCGGACGCGGTCGCGGATCTCGTGGGCGCTGCTGCTCGTGCTCTCGGACCGGCTGCGATCCGTCGCCCGGCAGTGGCTGGACGTCGGCGGCGGGGCCGCGGCGCGGCGGGTGGCGGCGCAGCTCATGCAGCTGGCCATCCAGCACGGCGTGCCACGCGGGGACGACATCCGGATCGCGGTGCCGGCCACGCAGGCCGAACTGGCGATGACCGCGGCGATGTCGCGTGAGTCCTGGGCGCGCGCGACGCGCGACCTGCGGCGCCAAGGGGTGATCAGCACCGGCAGAAGACAGGTGACGATCCACCGCATGGCCGAACTTCGACGACTGGCGAACTGAATCCCGCGCTCTGTGTCAGCTGACACACAGGACTCGGCGAGCCGGAGGTTTCCTGGATCCACGGCAGAGGAGGGCTTTCATGGACCCCTACACCCCCGCACCGGGCCGCAGCCGCTGGCGCCGGGGCGTCTACGCGGCCGGTCTCGTCATCCCCTTCACCGCTTCCCAGGTGTGGGCGCTGCTGGTGCTGCTGCGGCTCGCCCCGCTCGACGGGCTGGTGGGGCAGGCCTTCGTGCTCGTCCTGCTCGGCTCCGTCGTCGCGATCTGGGCCGGCTGGCGCTGGACCTGGCAGCTCGGCCGCGACCGTGACCTCAAACCCGAGCCCGCCCCGAAGACACGGATCCCGACATGACGTCCGGGCCGGTCATCGTCGCCGCCCTCGTGGTGGCCGCCGGTGCCGGACGTCTCTTGCGCCACCTCGGCGGGCTCCTCCGCCGCCGGTCCACCGAAAGGAGCACGGAAATGACCAGCACCTCACCCACCTTCCCGCTGCGGATCTACCACTGGCGGTGGGAAATCCTGGCCGTGACGCTGCTCCCCTACGGCGTGGTGACCTTCGCGCTGTGGGCCGGCCCGCTGTGGGCGTCGGGGGTCCTCGCCACCGCGCTCGGGGTGGCGGTGCTGCGCCGCCGTCAGGTGCAGGCGCGGATCCACGCCATCCGGCTGCAGCACCGGCTGCGGGCGGTGTTCCCCCGGCTGCGCCTGCCCGGCGGCCGCCTCCCGGCGATCCTGTGGAGCCGACCCCGCGGCGGCGACATCGTCGTGTCGCTGTTCGGCCGGGAGGCGTTCGAGCACCTGCACCGGCACCGCACGGTGCTGGCCGCGGCCTGCTCGGTGCCCGAGGTGTACGTCGACCGCCACCCGAAGTACGCCAGTCTGGTGACGCTGACGATCAGCCCGACGCCGCCGAAGCGCGAGCCGGGTCGCGCGTCCCTGCCGAGCAACGTGGTCCCGCTGCGGGCCCACAGCTGATCCCGCCGGTGCCCGGCCGCCGGCCGGGCACCGCACAGGAAGCGCACAGAGAGAACACACGATCACCAAAGCGGCGGCCGCGATCGTAGGGGCATGACAGCCACCGCCCCCACATCGCGGCCCGGGACCGTCCCGGTCGATCTGGCCGGCCCGCAGCCCGTTCTCGACGTCGTCATCCCGGTCCACAACGAAGAGACCGACCTCGAACCGTGCATCCGCCGGCTGCACGCTCACCTGGCCGAGCACGTCTCCTACCCGTACCGGATCACCGTCGCCGACAATGCGAGCACCGACGCGACGCTGCGGGTGGCCGAAAGACTTGCCCGCGAGTTCCCGGAAGTGGCGGTCTGCCACCTCGACGAGAAGGGCCGCGGCCGCGCGCTCAACGCCGTGTGGCGGGCCTCCGACGCCGCCGTGCTCGCCTACATGGACGTCGATCTCTCCACCGATCTCGCCGCGCTCGGGCCGCTCGTCGCGCCGTTGCTGTCCGGGCACTCCGATCTCGCCATCGGCAGCAGGCTCGCCCGGGGGGCGCGAGTGGTGCGCGGGCCGAAGCGCGAGTTCATTTCCCGCTGCTACAACCTGATCCTCCGCTCGACGCTCGCCGCGAAGTTCAGCGACGCGCAGTGCGGTTTCAAGGCCATCCGCGCCGACGTCGCCCGCGAGCTGCTGCCGCACGTCGTGGACACCGGCTGGTTCTTCGACACCGAGCTGCTCGTCCTGGCGCAGCGCGCCGGGCTGCGGATCCACGAGGTGCCCGTCGACTGGGTCGACGACCCCGATTCGTCGGTCAACATCGTCAAGACGGCCACCGAGGACCTCAAGGGCATCGCGCGCGTCACGAAAGCCACGTTCACCGGGGAGATCCCGGTCAGCAGGCTGCGCGAACAGCTCGGCAGGCAGCCGATCGGCGTCGACGCGCCGGGCGTGCCGCCGCGGCTGGTGACGCAGCTGGTGCGGTTCGCCGCGATCGGCGTCGGCAGCACGCTCGCCTACCTCGTGCTGTTCCTGCTGCTGCGCACGGTCGTCGGAGCGCAGCCGGCGAACTTCGCGGCGCTGCTGGTGACGGCGATCGGGAACACCGCGCTGAACCGGCGGCTCACGTTCGGCATCCGCGGCCGCGCCGGCGCCGGGCGGCACCAGTTCGAAGGCCTGCTCGTGTTCGGTCTCGGACTCGCGCTCACCAGCGGATCGCTGGCCCTGCTCAACGGATCCACCACCCCCGGCCTCGTCCTGGAGCTCACCGTGCTGGTGCTGGCGAACCTCGCCGCCACGGTGCTCCGGTTCCTGCTCCTGCGCGGCTGGGTGTTCAACCCGCGCCGCCAGGCCACGCTCAAGAAGGAGTACTGATGACCACCGTCCTGTCCGCCCCGGTTTCCGAACCCCGGCACCGCAGGGAGTCCGTCGCGCACGCGCCACCGCGATGGGTGCGCCCGGCGGTGTTCGGGCTGCTGGCCGCGACCGCGGTGCTGTACTTCTGGAACCTCACCGCGTCCGGTTACGGCAACTCCTTCTACGCCGCCGCCGTCCAATCGGGGACGCAGAGCTGGAAGGCGTGGCTGTTCGGATCGCTGGACTCGGGGAACGTGCTGACCGTCGACAAACCGCCCGCGGCGCTTTGGATCGGTACGGCGTTCGCCCGGATCTTCGGGTTCTCGAGCTTCACCGTGCTGGCCCCGCAGGCGCTGATGGGCGTCGCGTCCGTGGGCATCCTCTACCTGACGGTGAAGCGGACGTCGGGCCCGGTCGCGGGCCTGCTGGCGGGGGCGATGCTGGCGGTGACGCCGGTCGCGGCGCTGATGTTCCGGTTCAACAACCCGGACGCGCTGCTGGTGCTGCTGATGGTCGCGGGCGCCTACTTCGTCGTGCGGGCCACGGAAAAGGCGAGCCCGCGGTGGCTGGCGCTCGCCGGGGCCGCGATCGGGTTCGGTTTCCTGACGAAGATGATGCAGGCGTTCCTGGTGCTGCCGGCGTTCGGGCTGGCGTACCTGCTCGCGGCGCCGGTGTCGCCGGCCAAGCGGCTGCTGCACCTGGGCGGCGCGGTCGTGGCGCTGGTCGTCTCGGCGGGCTGGTACATCGCGCTGGTGGACCTGTGGCCGACGGCGTCGCGGCCCTACATCGGCGGATCCGAAGGAGACAGCCTGCTCGAACTCGCGCTGGGCTACAACGGGTTGGGCCGCATCTTCGGCGGCGAGGGCAACGGCGGCGGCATGGGTGGCGGCGGGATGGGCGGCAACACCGGGTTCGGCGGGTCCACCGGGCTGTTCCGGATGTTCGGCGCCAGCTTCGGCACGGAGATCTCGTGGCTGCTGCCGGCCGCGCTGATCGGGCTCGTCGGCGGCCTCTGGTTCACCCGCCGCGCGCCGCGCACGGACGCCTCGCGGGCGGCGCTGGTGCTGTGGGGTGGCTGGCTGGTCGTGACGGCGCTGGTGTTCAGCTTCATGAGCGGCACGGTGCACCCGTACTACTCGGTGGCGCTGGCGCCCGCGATCGCCGCGCTGGTCGCGATTTCGGGCCGCGCGCTGTGGCAGGGCCGGGCGCACCCGGCGCCGCGGGCCGTGCTGGCCGGCATGGTCGTGGCGACGGCGGTGTGGTCGTTCATCCTGCTGGACCGGACGCCGGAGTGGTTCCCGGCGCTGCGCTGGCTCGTCGCGGTGCTCGGGGTGCTGGTCGGCACGGTGCTGGTGATGGGCGTGCCCGTCGCACGCCGCATGGTCGCCGTCGTGGCGGCGGCGGTGGTCCTGACGATCGGCGTGTCTTCCGCGGCCTATGGCGTCGAGACGGCGTCGGTGGCGCACAGCGGCTCGATCCCGACCTCGGGCCCGACGTCGAGCGCCATGGGCGGCGGTTTCGGCGGCGGGGATTCGTCTTCGAGCGCGATCGGCGCGCTGCTGGCGAAGACGACGACGAAGTGGGCGGCGGCAACGACGGGTTCGCAGAGCGCGGCGTCGTTGGAGCTGGCGAGCGGCAAGGCGGTGATCGGCATCGGCGGCTGGAGCGGCTCGGACCCGGCCCCGACGCTGGCGGAGTTCAAGGCGTACGTGGCCGCGGGCGAAGTCAAGTACTACGTCGAAGGCGGCCGCGGCGGCGGCCCGGGCGGCGGATCGTCGGAGATCACGGAGTGGGTGACGGCGAACTTCACCGCCACCACGGTCGACGGCCAGACGGTGTACGACCTGCAGAGCTGAGTGCGGTCGTGAGTGGTCAGAACCCGCCTGACCACTCACGACCGCTTTGTGGCATGCAGAAAAAGTATAGAAAGCTTACGTACCGTGGCGGCGACGGCGGCGGGGGCCGCCACAGGGGGGTAAGCCATGACGCTCGATCGCCGGAACCTGCTCAAGCTCACCGCGGGCGCGGTGACCGTTGCCGGGGCCGCGGTGCTCACCGGAGCCGCAACCGGAACCGCCGCCGCTGCCGACACCGGCACCGGGTTGCCGCCCGTGCCCGGGATGCTCGGGGACCGCCGGGCCAACGAACTCTGGTACCAGCTCGACGAAATCGCGCTGTACCACCCGTCCCAGGAAGTTCAGGACGCCTACGCCGTGCTCTTCCCCTTCATCCAGGAGAACGCTCCGCAAGGCCTGTACGAAAAGTGGCGGGAGCTGAGCCGGGAACCGGCTTACCCGAAGAACTACGCCGAGTTCGCCAAACCGGTCGAACAACCGCTGAAGACGCTCTCGAAGCTGCAGCTGGACAACTTCGACCACTTCTACCGCGGTGACGAAGCCGGCCTGGTCAAGGCCTTCGCCGCCTTCGGGCAGGGCATCCTCTTCGATCCGCGGCGGGCGCCCACGGAGTCGGAGGTGCACACCATGGACGGGAACCCGCCGGGCGGTTACCACTTCTGGCACGCCATCCTGCGCGCACAGATGGTCCTCGGCATCGACCGGCACCGGTGGGCGCGGATCGATCCCCTGCTCGGCTTCGCCTGGGCACTGCAGTCCATCGCGAAACCCGACCACCGCCACGTCAACCCGGGGCTGCCGCGCGAACAGGTGCTCCACGAAGCGCGGTACTGGCTGCCACGCTCGCCCGCCGAGCTCGACCGCGACTTCCAGTCGGAGCCTTACCCCGCCTGAGCGTCCAGCACCCGCTGGTACGCCGCCCGCAGCGTGGGGCCCGGCGCGATCCCGAGCCGCTCGTCGAGGAGGCAGCGGCCCCGGTGGTACACCTCGACCGCGTCCGCCCGCCGTCCGCTCGCGCAGAGCGCGGCCATCAGCAGGGCCCGCGCGCGTTCCCGCAGCGGGTGCTCGACGACGAACGCGGTCGCGTCGGGCACCGCGCGCAGGTGGTCGCCCGACGCGATCTCGGCCTCGATCCGGCCCTCCAGCGCCGTCAGCCGCAGCTCGTCGAACCGCGCCGCCTCGCCCGCGCGGAGCGGTTCGGCGACGCCGGCCAGCACCGGACCACGCCACAGCTCCAGTGCGGCGCGGAACCGCTCCGCCGCGCGGGCCGGGCGGTCCGCGCGCAGCTCGTCGTGCCCCGAGGAAGCCAGCCGTTCGAACTCCTCGGCGTCGACGGTCCCGCCGGGTGTCAGCAGGTAGCCGCCGCCGGTCCGGACGAGCCGCGCCGGGCGGCCGATGGCCTTGCGCAGGCGGGAGACGTACGTGCACACCTGCGCGTCGACCGTCGACGGCCGTTCGCCGTCCCACAGCAGCGAAATCAGCCGCTCGTCGGGCACCACGCGGCCACGGGCCAGCAGCAGCGCCGCCAGCAGGGTCCGCGGCTTGCACCCGCCGAGCACGGCCGGGCGGCCGTCGGCGCGCGACACCGCCAGCGGCCCGAGAATCCGGAACTCCATTCCCCACCCCCGTTCCACGGTACCCGGAAAGTCTCAGCCGCCCCTTAGGTTCGGCGCGGATCATGGAGGGCAGAGGGGACGAGGAGGCCGCGATGATCACCACACGTCCGGGTTACCCGCGCTGGCACACCGCGAGCGCACAGGGGCCGCGCTCACTCAACGCCGACGCCGTCGGGGCGTACGCCGCCGCCGGTGGGCCCGGCATCGCGTTCGCCCTCGCCGACGGCGTCGGCGACGATCCCGCCGCCGCGCGTGCCGCCCGCACCGCCGCCGCGGCCGCCGCGCGCACGCCGGTCCACAAAGGACCGGTCGAGGCGGTGCTCGCCGCGCAGCGCGCCGTGCGCGAGCAGACGCCCGGGGACGCCGTGCTCGTCGTGGCCATGCCTGCCGAGCACGGCGGGTACCGCATCGCCTGGGTCGGCGACGCCCGCGCGTACGCCTGGGACGGCACCACGCTGAGCCGCCTGACCACCGACCACACGCTCGCCGAGTTCTTCCGCGCCCGCCACCAGCCGGTGACGCCGCGGATGGAGCACGTCGTCACGACCAGCGTCCGCACCGCCGAGGCGGACGAAATCGGCACGGCGGAGACAACGGGGGCCGGCCTGCTGCTGACCAGCGACGGCGTCCACAAGCCGCTGACCGGCAGCGGCATCCGCGCGGTGCTGGGCCGGCCCGGCGCGGGTGCCGCCGAACTGGTCGAAGCCGCCCTCGCCCGCGGCGGCTCGGACAACGCGACCGCCCTCTACGTCGAACCCCTGGAGGCGGCCGGCAACACGACCGTCCGGTTTCCCGTCGCCGCGTGAACCCTAGGCCGCGCGCTTGAGCTGCCGGTATTCCCGCAGCACCAGGACGATGATCACGACGTCGAGGGCGGCGAAGAACGGCAGCGCGATCGAGTGGGTGTGCAGCGCGCGGATGAGCTCGTAGACGACGAACGCGGAAAGGATGACGGCGGCGACGGGGTAGGCGCGGACGATCTTGCGGGACAGCGCCCAGACCAGCCCGAGCTTGATCAGCCCGTGGGCGAGCAGGTACGCGACGGCGAAGGTCTTGGTGTCGCCGTGGAGGAAGTTCTCCGTCGCCGACTCGAGGTGGCGCGCCAGCGTGCCCGACGGGTCGCCGAGCAGGTCGCGGGTGATCACCGCGTGGGTGAACCCGCTGACCGTGGAGGCCGGGACGAACGCGAGGATCAGCGCCCCGGCGACCTGCAGGGCGCCGTCGAGGCCCTTGAGGGCGATCGCGATCCGGAAGAAGCGCTCGGTCGCCGTGGTTTTCTGCTCGGACATGCCCCCAGCTCAGCAGAAACGGCGGATCAGCGCACGTGGAGGCACTTTTCACACCGTTCGTGCCGCGCTGTCCGGCCGGTCGGGTCCGTCCCGTAGAAGGGGAAACAGGCCGCGCCGCAGACGGCGAGGAAGATCGGCCCGCACCGGAGGGGGTGCGGGCCGACCTGGTGGGCGACGGCCAGCGCGCGCCGCCGTGCGCCCGCTTCGGGGAGCCAGCCGTGGCCGGGAAGGCCGGCCCGGACCTGGGCGTCGAGCTCGTCGGCGCGGGCGAGGAGGTCCGTGCCGAGGTCGCTGAGCCGCTCCCCCAGGTCGCGGAGGATGTCGGGCCGCGGCGCCTCCTCGCCGACGGTCCTGGCCAGCCACGCCAAGTCGGGAACGAGCGACGCGTGCAGGTCCCGGATGCGCTCCAGCAGCCGCTGGTCCCGATCGGCGTCGATCAGCACCGCGCCAACCACGCCGACTCGCATTCGGCGCAGGTCGGATCGAACCAATTCCCCCCGAGCTGCGGCACATCCCGCACCGCGACGGTCACTTCTTCTCCACACAAAGCCACGAACTGTTCCTCCGGACGCGGAGGGAACGGCCCGTCGAGTGCATGGCGCTTCCCCTCCGCTTGCTGCCACCTCAACATGATATCCATTGAAACTGTCTCGATCCGTTGACACCAACACACCGAGGGAGTGATCGACGGGGTTTGTATTATCGAGCCATGAAACCGACTTCTTCGACGCCACGAGCCCGCACACTGGCAGGCAGCCTCCGCGAGTTACGCGAGGCACACGGAATGGGCTTGCGAAAGCTGGCCCGAATCCTCGGCTTCGCGCCACAAGCACTTTCACTATGGGAGAAAGGACTGAGGGTTCCTCCCGTCGCAAGCGTGGCACTCATCCTCGGCTACTTCAAGGTCAGCGGAGAGAAGCAGAAACACCTCATCGAACTGGCGGAGACAGCGCGCGAACCGAACTGGGTCGCGAAGGAATTGCCGGAAATCAGCCCGGAGCTCACCGGGTTGCTGGAATGCGAGAAGTCAGCCGATAAGATCACCGCATGGGCCTTCAACGTCATCCCCGGCATCCTGCAGACGCCGGACTACGCTCGGGCAATCCTGGACAATTCCAACTTGACACCCACTCAGGCCGACTCGCATCTACTGACACGGCTCGACCGCCAGAAGATTCTCTTCCAGCGGGAACCGGTTCGCTACCACGCCATCATCAGCGAGCGAGCTTTGCGCGAACCGGTAGCCGACGAAGACATCATGTCAGACCAGATGGACCACCTGCTCGAAGTGGCCAAGAAGCCCACCGTGTCGCTACGCGTTCTGACTGACGGCACCCCTTACCACCCCGGCATACACGGTTCGTTCTTCGTCTACGAGTACGACAACCTCACTCCGATCGTTCTCCTCGAACACGCATACTCAAGCGCCTTTCTCAGTGATAAATATCGCGTACGTGCGTATCTTCGGCTTGCCAAGCAGCTATCGGACCGGGCAATGAGCGAAGAAGCCTCACAGACCCTCATCGCCGAAGCAGCAAAGTAGCCCCGGGGCAACGGCGGGACACGCCTCCCGCGTACCGGAGAGCCTGGTCAGCCGCCTTGCGCCGGCTTCGCTGAGGTCTCCGCCCGTACCACGTCCTCCGCGAAGGCGACCGCCGTCTTCGCTCCTTCGGCTCCGAAGATCGGGCCGTTCGTGTACAGGCCGTCGATGATGAACATGATCCGGTCCGCCAGGCGCTCCGGGTCGGGGGCCGGCGTCTGCTCCGCCAGCTCGCGCAGCTGGGTCCGGACCCGCACGAAGTGGTCCATCGACACCTGGTGCGCCGGGTGCTCCCGCTCGGGGAACTCCGCGAACGTCGTGCGCAGGGGGCACCCTCGCGTGCCCGGCTCACTGACCCGCACCCCCACCTCGCGCACCAGCTCCACCAGCTGCCGTCCCGCGCCCGGGGCGGCCGCCTTCGCGTCCCCGACGATGTTGTCCCAGTCGCCGCTGCAGCGCCTCAGGTACGCCACGACCAGGTCGTCCTTGCTCGCGAACTGGCTGTAGAGCAGGTTCTTGCCACAGCCGCACTCGTCGATGATCTGCTGCATCCCGACCGCGTGCACCCCGTACCGGTTGAACAGCCGGGTGGCGGTTTCGAGGATGCGCTCACGGGCGTCCGGCGTGGGCTTGCGCGGCATGCCCCGATCGTACCGGACCGAATGGTCCATATCGCGAATTGCCCGTTGACAACATCTCCGAGCGCCCGTCATGATTCGGACCGTTCGGTCCCGGACCGATCGGTCCGACTCAACTGGGGGTTGCCTTGACCGTCTCCGCCTCACCACCCGCGGTCCACGACCGCCTCACCACGCGGGCCCGCGGCCTGCTGCTCGTGCTCTGCGGCGCCATGTTCCTCGACGCGCTCGACGTCTCCATGAAGGGTGTCGCGCTGCCCTCGATCGGCGCCGAGCTCGGCATGTCCACCGGCTCCCTGCAGTGGGTCGTCAGCGGCTACGTCCTCGGCTTCGGCGGCTTCCTGCTGCTCGGCGGCCGGGCGGCCGACCTGCTGGGCCGCCGCCGGATGCTGATCGGCGCGCTCGCCGTGTTCGCCGTCGCGACCGCGCTCGGCGGCTTCGCCACCAGCGGCCCGCTGCTCGTCGCCGCGCGGTTCGTCACCGGGATCAGCGCCGCGTTCAGCGCGCCCGCCGGGTTCTCGATCATCACGACGAGCTTCGCCGAGGGCCCGGTCCGCAACAAGGCCCTGTCGATCTACACCGCCACCGGCGCGACCGGCTTCTCGCTCGGGCTCGTCGCGGGCGGCCTGCTCACCGAAATCAGCTGGCGGTGGGTGTTCCACGCGCCGGTGCTCGTCGCGGCCGTGACCCTGATCGGTGCGCTCGCCGTCGTCCCGCGGACGGCCGCCGCACCGGGCCGGGGGTTCGACGTCGCCGGCTCCGCGACCATCACTGCGGCGATGCTCCTGCTGGTGTTCACGCTGGTCGAGGCGCCGAACGCGGGCTGGGCATCGGTGCGGACGCTCGGTTCGCTGGTGGCCGTCGCGGTACTGCTCGCAGGGTTCGCCGCCCTCGAACGCCGGGTGGCGAACCCGTTGCTGCGGCTGGGGATCCTGCGGTCCGGCCCGCTGGTGCGGGCGAACGTCGCGGCGATGTCGCTGCTCGGCGGCTGGGTCGGCGCGCTGTTCATCGTCACGCTGTACCTGCAGGACGTCCGCGGCTGGTCGGCGCTGGAAACCGGGCTGGCGGTGTGCCCGAGCGGCGTCGTCGTGGCGGTGCTCGCGCCGCGGATCGCCGCGCCGCTGGTCGGACGGTACGGCTCGGGCCGCGTTGCGCTGGCGGGCCTCGTCTCCTCGGTTGCCGCGTACGCGCTGCTGCAGTTCCTGGACGCCTCCAGCAGCTACGCGACGCTGATGCTGCCGGCGTTCCTGCTGGTGGGCGTGGCCTTCACGCCCACCTACGGCCCCCTGACGATGGCGGCCGCGGACAGCGTCCCGGCGGCCGGCCAGGGCCTCGCCGGCGGGCTGGTGAACACGGCGTTCCAGGTCGGCCCGGCCCTGGTGCTCGGCGTGGTCTCGGCGGTGACGGCGGCCGGCGGTCTCCAGGCGGCGCTGGTGGTCCCGCTGATCGTGGCCGCACTGGGGGTGGCCGCGATGCTCCCCGCCCTGCGCCGCGCCTGAGAAACGTGACGGCCTCCCCAAAGCCGGGGAGGCCGTCACGGTGTCACATGGCGGGCGGCGCCGCCTGCGTGCCCCACGCCGTGGGGGTGTCACTCAGGCGGAACCGGATCTTGCCCGCCCGCAGCAGGTCGGCGTGCGAGATCCAGCTGCGGGAGAAACTCCGGTGTCCGATCTGGACGTCCTTTGTGTACTGCAGTTTTCCGGCGCTCGCACCCGGTGCCTCGATTTCGATCTTGCGGCCGCCGTCCGGGCGGATCTCGACCTTCTCGAACATCGGCGTGCTGAGCAGGTACGTCCCGGAGCCCGGCTGGGCTTCGAAGACACCCGCCATGCCGAAGACGAGCCACGACGAGATGGTGCCGAGGTCGTCGTTGCCGGGCATGCCGTACGGCGTGTCCGTGAACAGCGTCCGCGCCGCCCGCAGCACGGCCGAGGTCTTCCACGGCGCGCCCGTCCAGCTGTACATCCACGGTGCGTGCAGGTCGGGCTCGTTGTTCGGGTTGAAGGCGAAGTTGTTGTGGTAGTCGTACGCGCCGTGGACCCAGGAGTCCTTGGCGGCCTTCGCCGGGTCGGTGAGCAGCAGCGGCATGTCGAAGAAGGTGTCGAGCCGCTTCTCCGCCTGCACCGGGCCGCCCATCAGGCCGAACAGCTTCGCGGTGTCCTGCTGGGCGAGCCACTGGTACTGCCACGGCGTGCCCTCGTGGAAGCCGGTGGACTTCGCCGGGTCGGGGTCGCCGACGCCGGTGCCGTCCGCGGCCTTGGTGCGCGGGAACCCCGTGAAGCCGCGGGATTCGACGCTGGTGTCCCACAGCTTCGCGAAGTTGCCGCAGCGGTCCTTGAGCGTCTTCGCCTTGTCACCGTAGCCGAGTCCCCGCGCCATTGTGGACAGTGCGCAGTCGGCGAGGGCGTACTCGAGGGTCGCCGAGCCGGCCTGCCGGGTGTCACCGTAGGTGTAGCCCGGCAGGTCCTGGTAGCCGATCCAGCCGTTCTGCACGTACGTCGGGTTGCCGTCGCGGCCGCGGAAGATCGACTGGTCCTTCGGCACTTCGTTGGCGTTGCGCCACAAGGCGTCGAACAACTGCCGCGCGGTGCTGTCGTCGAGGAGGCCGCGGCGGTAGTTGTCGACCACCCACGGCGTGACGGGGTCGCCGCTCATCACGTTCGTCTCGCCGCCGGCGAGCGCCCAGCGCGGGACCCAGCCGCCGTCCTGGTAGATCTTGAGGACGGACTTGGTCATGTCCGCGGCCTTGTCCGGGTGCAGCAGCGCGACCAGCTGGTTCTGCGAGCGGTAGGTGTCCCACAGCGAGAACATCTGGTAGTAGGTGTCCCGGCTGCGGTGTACCTGGTCGTCGAAGCCTCGGTATGAACCGTCCACATCGGACCCGACGGACGGGTGCAGCAGCGACCGGTACAGCGCGCTGTAGTAGGTCCGCTGGTCGGCGGTCGTCCCGCCGGCGACCCGCATCCGGTTCAGCTCGTCCCGCCAGGTGTCGTGGGCCTGGTCCTTCGCCCGGTCGAACGACTTCGGCTGCTCGGCCGCGCGGTTGAGCCGGGCGCCGTCGACGGAGGTGTACGACAGCCCGACCGAGGCGCCGACCTGCTTCTTCGCGGTGTCGAAGGTGAGCCAGGCGCCGGTGCGCTGGGTGCCGAGCTTGGCGTCGCGCTGGTTCGGCGTCAGCTTGTTGTCGGTCCACGTGCCGAAACTCGTGAACTTGCGGTCGAACTTGGCGCTGAAGAAGATCTTGTAGCGCTCTTTCTGCGTCTCCCAGCAGAAGTTGCCACCCTGCAGCCACCCCTCGACGGTGTCGTCCCCGACGACGTGGACGTCGCCGGCGTAGGTGTAGCCGTTGCTCTCGCCGACCTCGATGAGAACGTTTTCGCCGGCGGCGTCACCGGGGAACGTGTAGCGGTGCTGACCGGTGCGCTGGGTGGCGGTCAGTTCGGCATCGATGCCGTTGGCGAGCTTGACGCCGTAGTAGCCGGGCCGCCGGGTCTCGTCGGCGTGACTGAACTTGGCGCCGTACTGCGCCGGGTCACTCGTCGTGACGGCGCCGGTGGTCGGCATGAAGCGGAAGTTGCCCATCGTCTGGCAGCCGACGCCGGAGAGGTGGGTGTGGCTGAAGCCGAGAGTGGTGTCCTGCGCGTAGTCGTAGGACGCGTACTTCTTGAGCTGGGTGTCCGGGCTGAGCTGCACCATCCCGAACGGCGTGGTGGCACCGGGGAAGGTGGTGCCGTCACCGTTGTTGCCGATCGAGGTGTCGACGAGCGTGGTGGGATCACCGGCAAACCGCGGACCCGCTTCGGCGGGAGTCGCGAGGGCCACGGTGGTGGCCCCGGCGAGCAAAGTGGCAAGGACGCGCGTCCGCGTTCTCATCCCGTGTCCTCCTGACAACGTTGTCACCTTCACGGTGAGATCCTTTCCGTTGTCCGGTGGACAAATCAAGCCCCCGAAGGTCGGCTACTCGAAGGTGAACTTCGTCGCGTCCGTGATCGCTGACGAGCCGGCCTCGGTTTTGGCCACCACGTCGACCTCCTCGGGATAGCCGTCGGGCCGGATGGGCACCGCCACGACGATCTGCCAGTCGGACGGCGGCCCGATGGGCGTCGCCGGGAGCGTCCCGAAATGGATCGACGCCCTGGAAAGCCCGCTGCCGGTCACGGTCACTGCGCTCGCACGCGGCCCTTTTCCGGGGGTCACGCCGGTGACGACCGGCGCCAACGGACCGGAGGCTCCGTTGGCGCTCGCACCCTGCGCTTCGATGGCGGTCTGCGCGGTGCGGGAACCGAAGTAGAAACCGATGACCAGACTCAGCACGGTCAGCATGGAAGCGACGATTGTCTTGCGCAGGTCCGGCGCGTCGGCCGCACTCGAAAAGGCGGTGACGCCGAATGCGGCGGCGACCAGCGCCACCACGAGATAGGCAATCGTGGGCCGGGCGGTGTTCACGGTACCGCGAGGCCGGGCGATCAACCGCAGGATCGGCAGCAGGTCGGCGCCGCGGTGCTGGCCGGTCTTGAGCCACTCGGTCAGGTCTTTGCGCCACTTGGTGGCCCGGTGCAGGTCCACGACCATGGGAATGAAGGCCGCCACGAGGAGCACCACGACGAAAACGGCCACCAGCGCGACCGCAGCGTTCGGCGAAACGTCAATCAACGGGCCGGGCGGCGTGGAACTGGAAGGAGAACTCGGCGTCGCAGTTTGGGTCGGCACGAGGTGCAGCCCCATTTCGAAGTGCGTCATCACGCCGCCACCCGCCTTACTCGGTTGACTGGTATCCGCCCCAAAGCGTGATCCCGGAAAGCGGGGATGACCCATTACGGTCCCGAATCGGATCAATTTCTTTACGGGACCGAAATCTCGACCGGGATTTCCCCGCCGTCCGGCTCGCCGGTTCGGGAAAATCACCCATCCAATCAGACCTGGTGCGTCACGTGCCCGCCGAGGATGGTCGCCGTCACCGGGATGTTGCGCAGGTCCGCCGGGGTCAGCACCGACGGGTCCGCCGCCGTCACCATCAAGTCCGCGATGTCCCCCGCCGCCACCCCGCGACGGCCTCCGGATGACGCGGCCAGTGCGTCGGCCAGGGATAATGCCTGCTCCGGGTGCCATGGTGGGCGGTCGTCGTCCGTGCGGGAAACCGCCGATGCTATTCCGTCCCACGGGTCCAGTGGGGCGACCGGGGCGTCCGAACCGAACTCCAGGCGGGCCCCGGACTCCAGCAGCGATCGGTAGGGGAACGCCCGCGAAGTACGGCCGTGCCAGTGGCGGTCCGCCACGTCGCGGTCGTCCGGCTGGTGGGATGGCTGGACCGCCGCGATCACCCCGAGAGAAGCGAAACGCGGGACGTCGGAAGGTGACAACAGCTGCGCGTGCTCGATGCGGCCGGGGCAGCCGACCTCTTCGAACGCGTCCAGCGCGATCGTGTTCGCGCGGTCGCCGATCGCGTGGACCGCCGGGAGCAGCCCGTGGTCGAATGCCCGGCGCATCAGAGGAACCAGCTCGGCCGGCGGCAGTTCCAGCAAGCCCGGTGAATCCGCACCTGGGTACGGGTCGTGGCAGTAGGCCGTGCGGGTGTTGAGGGAGCCGTCCACGAAGAGCTTGAACGGGCCGACCGTCAGCAGCCCGCCGGAATCCGGGAGGACGTCGCCGGTGCGGTGGCCGCGCTCGATGGTCTGGTCCAGGAGGTGCTTGGCGATCACGCACGAGATGCGGGCGGCCGGGGCTCCGCGGCGGGTCCAGTCCGCCACCGTGTCCGCGTACTCGTAGTCGACGATCTGCGTCACGCCCCGCGCGGCCGCCGCGGCCACCGCTTCCGCCACCCACTGGTCCTGGACGTCGATCGCCGCCGTCGGGAGCTGGGCCGTCGCGCTCATGCAGTCGCCCTCGAGCAGGACGCCCGTCGGGTGGTCGCGGCCGATCAGCTTCAGCGCCGCCGGGCTCAGCCACAGCGTGTGCAGGTCCGCGCTGAACAACGCGACCGCGCGCCCGGGCAGCGCCCGCTGCAGCAGGTCCTTGTGCGGCTTGTCCGGCCACAGCCCGTCGCGGAACCCGGCGCCCACGACGAGTTCGGTCTGCGGCGCCGGCGTCGCCAGCAGGTGCGCGAGCAGCAGCTCGATCGCCTCCCCCGCCGAGCGCGCCGCGTCCAGCGGGATGCGACGCCGGGACGTCGCCCACTGCACCACGTGGACGTGCGCGTCGACCAGCCCGGGCAGCAGCGTCCCGCCGTGCCCGTCGAGCACGCGCGCGGCGAACCCGCCGGAACCCGGTTCGGTGATCGACGTGACCCGGCCGTCGTTCACCCGGACGTCGGCGAGTTCGCCGCCGAGCCCCGGCCGGACGCGACGCAGCAGGAGATCATCCATGCGGACCACCTTGCCAGCCCGGCCCGTCCGGGTGAAGCACGGCTTGAGATGAGGAACAGGTGGGTATTCCCGTAGCGTTTCCCGAGATGGCAGCCGTCGCCCGCCGAAGGGTCAGGGCCGGTCCACGGGCGCCGCCTTCACAAGCCGCGCAGGGTTCGACTCCCTCGGTTGCCGCCGAAGCCCGCGTCCGCCGTCGTCCTTTCCTTGAGCGTCCATTCCAGACAGGACTTCGCGCGCAGTCTCGAGCCCCTCCAGAACAGCTTTCACGTGAAAGCTGCGCTTCGGGTTGCCGCCCAACCGGCGAGCCTGTTAGGCCATTTGGCTCGCAACCAATTGCGGTCTATGGGCTAACTGTCTGATTGCTGCCGAACATCCCACCCTGTGTACTGCTCGGACGCACATCTTCACGAAGGGTCGTTTCAGTGGAACAGCACAGATCGCGCTGGAGACGGCGGGCCGGGATCACCATCCTCGCCACCGCTCTCGGCGCCTCCGTCCTCGGCGTCGCGGTCCCGGTGGCCTCCGCCCAGCAGGCCCCGCCGGCCAACGGCGCGGCCGACGGCAAGACCCTCGACGAGCACGACCGCGCGCTCGTCAACGAAGCCGAGAAGGCCGGGAAGCCGGACGTCACGCTGCTGATCGCCGCGGAAAAGGGCCAGACCGGCACCGCCGTGAACGAGCTCAAGGCCCTCGGCGGCGTCGTCCAGTCGACCGACACGAAGCTCGACTACGTCAAGGTGAGCATCCCGACCGGGAAGGCCGAGAAGGCCGCGAAGCTCAAGTCGGTCAACGCCGTCGACGTCGACGGGCTCATCGTGCGCGACGACCCGAAGCCCGACGGCGCGATGACTCCGCTGCCGCAGCCGGCGCCGGGCAAGGACACCCCGCGCGTCAACCCGTACCTGCCGACCGGCGACACCTACGCGGCGCAGTTCGGCCAGGTCCTGCCCAACTGGGACGGCAAGGGCACCACGGTCGCCGTGCTGGACTCCGGTGTCGACCTCGACTCCCCCGCGCTGGCCACCACCAGCCACGGCGAACGCAAGATCGTCGACTGGTACAACGCCAACGCCACCAACTCCGGCGACGGCACCTGGGTCAAGCAGTCGACCCAGACCTACACCGGCACCTTCACCTCGAACGGCCGGTCCTGGACGGCTCCGGCGACCGGCGGCCCGTACACGTTCGGCCTCTTCGGCGAGACCGCGGGCGACCTCGGCGCCGCGGACAGCGAGACCGGCGGTGACGTCAACCGCGACGGCGACCGCGCCGACTCCTTCGGCGTGCTGCTCGACCCCACGTCCAAGGACGTCCGGGTCGACCTCAACGGCAACGGTGACTTCACCGACGAAAAGCCGATGACCGACTACAACAAGAAGTACGACGTCGGCTTCTTCGGCACCGACAACCCGGCGACCGACATCGCCGAGCGGATGGCCTTCGTCGTCCAGACCGACAAGCCGGGCTTCGTCGGCATCGGCATCGCCGGTGCGGAACACGGCTCGCACGTCGCCGGCATCGCCGCCGGCAACGACCTGTTCGGCGGCAAGATGGACGGCGCCGCCCCGGGCGCGAAGGTCCTGTCCGTCAAGGTCTGCCTCACCAGCGCGGGCTGCACGTCGTCCGGCCTGATCGACGGTGTCGTCTACGCCGCCAGCCACGGCTCCGACGTCATCAACATCTCGATCGGCGGCCTGCCGTCCCTCAACGACGGCAACAACGCCCGTGCGGAGCTCTACAACCGCACGATCGCCGAGTACAACGTCCAGATCTTCATCTCGGCGGGCAACAGCGGCGCCGGGGCGAACACCGTCGGCGACCCGTCGGTGACCACGGACGCGATCTCGGTCGGCTCGTACATCACCAAGGAGACCTGGCTGTCGAACTACGGCTCGGTCACCAGGAACCCCGAGTCGATGCACCCGTTCTCCTCGCGCGGCCCGCGTGAGGACGGCGGCTTCAAGCCGGACATCACCGCGCCCGGCGCGGCCATCGCCACCGTCCCGCGGTGGGAGGTGCCGAGCCCGGTGGCCGGCACGTACCCGCTGCCCGCCGGCTACGCGATGCTGCAGGGCACGTCGATGGCGGCGCCGCAGGCGGCCGGCGCGGCGGCACTGCTGGTGAGCGCGTACAAGGCAACGCACAACGGCCAGCGGCCGCCGGTGGCGCAGCTGCGGGCGGCGATCAAGTCGACCGCGCGGTTCGTGCCGGGCATCGGCGCGTACGCCCAGGGTGCGGGCCTGTTCAACGTCCCGGCCGCGTTCGTCGCGCTTTCGCTCAACCCGAAGCCGGACGCCGTTTCGACGTCGGTCGAGGTGCACACCGCGCTGTCGGGCCTGCTGGCCAAGCCGAACACGGGCGTGGGCATCCACGACCGCGAAGGCGTGACCATCGGCAAGGCGTACACCCGGACGTACACGATCACCCGCACCACGGGCGCGGCGCACCCGGTGCCGTACTTCGTGCGGTGGGTCGGCAACGACGGCACGTTCTCCTCCGGCTCGACGGTGGCGCTGCCGCTGAACACCCCGGTGAAGTTCGACGTCAAGGTCAACGCGAAGAGCACCGGGGTCCACTCGGCCCTGCTCTACCTGGACAACCCGCTGACCATCGGCATCGACGTGCAGACCCTCAACACGGTCTTCGCGCCGCAGGAGTTCGTCGCCGGCAAGGGTTTCCAGGTCGACGTCTCGGGCAAGGCCGCGCGCAACCAGGCGACCAGCTACTTCGTGCGGGTGCCGCAGGGTGCCAGCGCGCTGAAGGTGGACCTGGACGCGGGTGCCGGTGCCCCGGGCAAGGGCCAGGTGCGGTTCCTGCGGTACGACCCGACCGGTGTCCCGGCCGAGGCCAGCACCTCGACGACCGCGTGCTACCTGCCCGACGCGGGTGCGGGCTGTGCCGGCGGTACGCCGACCAGCCGGACCGTCGCCAACCCGCTGCCGGGCGTGTGGGAGATCGTCGTCGAAGCGCGGCGGACGTCCGATGTGGACGAAGCGCCGTACAAGCTGTCCGCGGCGGTGCTGGGCACGGCGATCTCGCCGAACCCGGACACCATCGCCTCGGCCACGCTGAACACGCCGATCCCGCGGTCCTACACCGTGCAGAACACGCTCGGCGCGTTCACCGGCAAGCTCACCGGGGCCACGCTGGGCAGCGCCAAGACGCAGCGGCCGTCGATCGCCGAGGGTGCGCAGCAGCAGTACCAGATCCCGGTGACGGCGGGCTCGCAGTCGCTGACCGTCACGATCGGCAAGACGTCCGACGTCGGCGCCGACCTGGACCTGGTGCTCTACAACTGCACCACCGGGTCCTGCGTGCAGGCGGCGGTCAGCGCGGACGGTGACTCCGAGGAGTCGGTGACCGTGCCCAACCCGGCCGCGGGCACGTGGGTCGCGCTGGTCGACGGCTACGCGGTGCCGGCGGGCACCACGGAGTTCGACTACCTCGACGTGTTCACCAACCCGGCGTTCGGTTCGGTCACGGTGACCGACGCCAACGCCCTGCGCGCGTCGGGCAGCTCGTGGACGGTGCCGGCGACGGTGACGGCCACCGCCGTCCCGGCCGCGAGCCGGACCCTGCGCGGTCAGCTGACCGTGCAGACCGACACCGGTGTCACGGTCGGCTCCTCGCTGGTGCAGATCAACGCGGTGAGTTAGTTCTCCCATCCGTGAAGGCCGTCCCGAGAGCTTTCGGGGCGGCCTTCACGGCGTTCAGGCCTCTTGGGCCCGGGTCACGAAGGGGGCCGGGTCCGCCAGGACGCGGTGGATGACCCGGCCGGCGGCGCCGAGCGTGGCCGCGTCGCCGCCGAGTCGGGAGGCCGACAGCACCGGGGGCGTGCCGCGCAGCCCGCCGAGGCGGGTCGCCAGCACCTCCGACACCGGCCCGGACAACCACGGGTACAGCTGGGTGAACACCCCGCCGAGCACGATGCGGTCGAGGTCCAGGAGGTTCACCGCCGACGTACACGCGATGCCGAGGGCACGCCCGGCCGCCGCGCACGCCGCCAGCGCCGTGCGGTCGCCGCGCTCCAGTGCTTCCAGCAAGGCCGGCACCGAAGCGGCGTTTCCCGCCGCCAGCAACGCTTCCTGGCCGGCGTAGGTTTCCAGGCACCCGCTGCCGCCGCAGCGGCACCGCGCGCCGTCCGGGGCCACGACCACGTGCCCCAGCTCGCCGGCCAGGCCCGTGGCGCCGGAGTACAGCACGCCGTTGACGACCACGCCGGCGCCGATGCCGATCTCGCCGGAGACGTAGAGGAAGTCGCGTTCGCCGTCGCCGTACCAGAACTCGCCGAGGGCCGCGAGGTTCGCCTCGTTGTCCAGTTCGACCGGGACCGGCAGCCGCAGCAGGTCGGCCGGGCGGACGTCCTGCCAGCCGAGGTTGGGGGCGCTGAACAGCACGCCGTCCCCGACCGGGCCGGACACCGCCAGCACCGCGCCCGCCGCCTCCAGCCCCAGCCGGTGCGCCTCGGCGAGCGCGTCGGTGGCCAGGTCCTGCAGCTCCCCCAGCACCTTCTTCGGCCGCGAGCCGCGGTTGTCGCGTTCGCGGCGGGCGGCGACCCGGACCTCGCCGGTGAGGTCGAGCACGCGCACCGCGAGGTAGTCGACGTTGACCTCCAGGCCCAGCGACGCCACCCGGGCCCCGCTCAGCACGACCGCCACTCCGGGCCGGCCGCGTTCGCCCACCCGTGCCGGGCCGGTTTCCGCGAGCAGGCCCGCCTCCACGAGGTCGCCGACGAGCTTCGAGATCGTGGACTTGGTGAGCCCGGTGACTTCGGCGAGCGCGGCCCGGGTGAGCGGGCCGCCGCGGCTGACCGCGCCCAGCACGACCTCGAGGTTGCGGGCGCGCATCTCTTCGTGCCGCACGGCCTGCGTCATCGTGTCCTCCCGCGAAGCACTGTAACCCGGCCTCTTGACGCCGGGGACCCCCGCAGCGCATATTTAGTCTACAACGTGAACTAAATGAAGGGACAGTCATGAGCGACTACGCTCCCCAGCCGGCCGACAAGTTCACCTTCGGCCTCTGGACCGTCGGCTGGCCCGCGAACGACCCGTTCGGGGTGGCGACGCGGGCGGCGCTGGACCCGGTCGAGAGCGTGCACCGCCTCGCGGAGCTGGGCGCCTACGGCGTGACCTTCCACGACGACGACCTCCTGGCCACCGAGCCGGACCGCGACAAGGCGATCGAGCGCTTCCGCAAGGCACTGGCCGAGACGGGCCTGAAGGTGCCGATGGCGACGACCAACCTGTTCACCCACCCGGTGTTCAAGGACGGCGGCCTGACCAGCAACGACCGCGACGTCCGCCGGTACGCGCTGCGGAAGGTCCGCCGGAACGTCGACCTCGCGGCCGAGCTCGGCGCCGAGACCTACGTCGTCTGGGGCGGCCGCGAAGGCGCCGAGTCCGACGCCGCGAAGGACGTCCGCGCGGCGCTGGACCGCTACAAGGAGGGCCTGGACCTGCTCGCGGACTACGTCGTCGAGAAGGGCTACTCGCTGCGGTTCGCGCTGGAGCCCAAGCCGAACGAGCCGCGCGGCGACATCCTGCTGCCGACGATCGGGCACGCGCTGGGCTTCATCTCGCAGCTCGCGCGGCCGGAGCTGTTCGGGCTCAACCCGGAGGTCGGGCACGAGCAGATGGCCGGGCTGAACTTCGTGCACGGCATCTCGCAGGCGCTGTGGCAGGGCAAGCTGTTCCACATCGACCTCAACGGCCAGCACGGCCCGAAGTACGACCAGGACCTGATCTTCGGCCACGGCGACCTGAAGAGCGCGTTCTTCCTGGTCGACCTGCTGGAGAACGGCGGCTACGACGGCCCGCGGCACTTCGACTACAAGCCGCTGCGCACCGAGGACGCCGCGGACGTGTGGGTCTCGGCGGCGGCGAACATGCGGACGTACCTGATCCTCAAGGAGAAGTCGGCGGCGTTCCGGGCCGACCCGGAGGTCGCCGAGGCACTGGCGGCGTCGCGGGTCCCGGACCTCTCGACGCCGACGCTGGCCCCGGGCGAGACGTTCGACGACGTCCTGAACGACGAGTTCGACCTCGACGCGGCGGCTGCGCGCGGGTACCACTTCACCCGGCTCAACCAGCTCGCCCTGGAGCACCTGCTCGGCGTGCGCTGACCACCGTCCGCTACGCCGCGGGAGTGCTTCCCGCGGCGTAGCGGATCGCGCCCAGGATGAGCGCGCGGAACGCCGGGTCGGCGTACGACTCGCTCGTGTGACCGAGTCCGGTGTAGAACGCCCGGCCGCGACCCTGCGGGTGACACCACGTGATCGGGTGGTCCGCCCCCATCCCGCCTCCGGTGTAGCTGGACTCGTCCAGGGACTGCAGCACGTGCACGCGGCCACGCGGGTTGGCGCGGAAGTCGTACAGCTCGTCGGTGCGGGTCCACACCGGCGGCAGGTGGGCGGTCGCCGGGTGGGTGGCGTCTTCGGTGACGAAGCGGGCCTGCTGGATCGCCGGGTGGGTCTTGAACCAGGCGCCCACCAGCTGCCCGTACCACGGCCAGTCGTACTCCGTGTCGGCTGCCGCGTGGATGCCGACGTAACCGCCACCACCCTCTACATAGGACTCGAACGCCGCCCGCTGCGCCGCGTCCAGTACCGCACCGCTGGTCGACAGGAACACCACCGCGGCACAACCGGCCGTGAAGACCGGCGCCTCCTCGGTGGCCGTGACGTCGAAACCGTGCACCGACCCCAGTTCCCGGATCGCCTCGATCCCCGCCGGGATCGAGTCGTGCCGGTATCCGGCCGTCTTGGAGAACACCAGTACCTGCACGGGGAACCTCTTCACTCGGTGGGAACGGCGGCCGCCAGCAGGAGGTCCTTGACCTCCGTGGCGTGGATCTTCTCGCGCGCGAACGCGGGGTCCGAGCACAGCAGCACGGGGCCGTCCCCGGGCGAGTCCGGGAGCCGGCCGTGGCTGCCGCGCACCGGCGCCGGGTCCAGCGGGACGACCTGCATCGAATAGCGCAGGCCGAGCTTCTTGCGGGCCAGTGCGGCCGCCGCCTTCAGCTTGACCTTCGGATCCTTCGGGTCGAAGAACAGCTCGGCCGGGTCGTACCCCGGCTTGCGGTGGATCTCCACGGTCTTCGCGAAGTCCGGCGCGCGGTCGTCACTCAGCCAGTAGTAGTAGGTGAACCACGCGTCCGGCTCGGCGATCGCGACCAGCTCGCCCGCCCGCTCGTGGTCGACGCCGAGCCCGGCCTGTCCCGCGCGGTCCAGGACGACGTCCACTCCGGACAGCCCGGCGACGAGGTCCCGCACCCGCGGGACGTCGGCCGGATCGGCGACGTAGACGTGCGCGACCTGGTGGTCGGCCACCGCGAACGCCCGGGACGTCCACGGGTCCAGGTACTCCATGCCCGCCTGGACGTACACGTTGAGCAGGCCTTCGCGGCGCAGCGCCCGGTTGACGTCGACCGGACGGCTCGCGTTCGTGATGCCGTACTCCGACAGCGCGACGACGGTGTGCCCGCCCGCGGCCGCGAAGTCCAGCAGGGGGCGCAACGCCGTGTCGATCGCCCGTGCGGCCGCCGCGGCCTGAGGCGCGTCCGGGCCGAAGCGCTGCAGGTCGTAGTCCAGGTGCGGGAGGTAGACCAGCGTGGTGTCCGGGCGGTCCTCGGCCAGCACCTGCCGCGCGGCCGCGATGATCCACTTCGACGACGTGATCGACGCCGTCGGGCCCCAGTAGGTGAACAGCGGGAACTCGCCGAGGGTGCCGACGAGCCGGTCGTGCAGCTGCGGCGGGTGGGTGTAGCAGTCCGGGGACTTCTTGCCGTCGGCGTGGTAGATCGGCCGCGGGGTCACCGTGAGGTCGGTGTCCGCACCCATCGCGTACCACCAGCAGAGGTTCGCGACCCGGTGGCCGGGCTGCGCGCGGCGGGCCGCGTCCCAGAACTTGTCCCCCTGCACGAGCCGGTTGTGCTGGCGCCACAGGAACACTTCGCCGAGTTCGCGGAAGTACCAGCCGTTGCCGACGATCCCGTGCCGCGCCGGGGTGAGCCCGGTGAGGAACGTCGACTGCACCGGGCACGTGACGGCCGGGAACACCGTGTCGAGCTGCGCGGTGAAGCCGGGTTCGGCCATCTTGCGCAGGTTCGGCATGTGCGGGAGCAGCCGCGGCGTGAGCCCGACGACGTCGAGGACGAGCAAGCTCATGCGCACACCTCGCTGACGCTCGGTGCGGCCTGAGCCGAAGGCGCAGTGTTGAATGATTCGTTCGCAGGCTCACTCATGCGCACACCTCGCTGACACTCGGTGCGGCCTGAGCCGAAGGCGCAGTGTTGAATGATTCGTTCGCAGGCTCACTCATGCGCACACCTCTTCCAGGCCGAGCGCGGTCAGTTGTCGCCGGGTCCAGTCCAGCTCGGCCGCGATGCCCGCGACCAGCCCGGCGTCGTCGGCGGGTGCGTCCGGGAGCACCTGCCAGGTGTAGGTCTCGACCTCGACGTGGTCGGTGCGCGCGGCCTCGCCGCCGAAGAGCTCGGCCAGCGTGCCCGCCAGCACCGGCCGGGTCGACGTCAGCGGCGGCGCCGGGTCGGCGTGCAGCGGCACGTGGAAGTGCACCCGCCACGGCGCTTTCCCCGGCAGGCCACCGGCCAGCGCCAGATCGAGGTCGTCGGCGCCGGGCGGGGCGCTTTCGGTGCTCTGGTGCAGGAACCGCGGCTCCACGAAGGACTCCAAAGCGGCCCGCGTCGCCGGATCGGCCGGATCCGCGGCCTCGAGGGCGGCCGACGCCTGGAGCTTGACGACCGCCAGCCCGGCGGCGTCCAGCCGGCCCAGCGCGGCGGCCGGGTCCTCGAAGCCCACCGCGAGGTGGCACGCGTCCAGGCAGACGCCCAGCCATTCATTGTCCACTTCGGACAGCAAGGCCGCGGCCTGCGCGGTGGTCTCGACGACGCAGCCGGGCTCCGGCTCGAACGCCACGCGCACCGGGCGGTCCTGCCCGGCCAGCCCCTTGGCGAGCACGTCGAGCTGCCCGCCGTCGCCCCGCCAGTCCGTGCGCCAGCCGAGCGGCAGTGTCGACACGCTGCCGCGCACCGCGTCGGCCGGCATCAGCTCGGCGAGCAGCCGCGCGAGGTCCAGGGTGTACCGCGTCCGTTCGGGTGTCGCCCAGTCCGGCCGGTAGACCCGGTGCTTGACCACCGGGTCGTGGAAGCCCTGGTACGGGAAGCCGTTGAAGGTGACGACCTCCAGCCCGCGCGCCGCCAGCTCGGCGCGCAGCCTGGCCACCGCGGCGGGGTCGCCGGCCAGCTCGGAAGCCACCGGCCGGGCCAGCCAGAGCCCCAGCCCGAGCCGGTCCACGCCGAGGCGCTCGCGGACCGGCTCGCCGAAGCGGGCCAGCTGGGCCAGCACGCCGTCGAGGTCTTCGGCCTGGTGCACGTTGGTGCAGTAGGCGAGGTGGACGAGGGTGCCGTCGCGGTGCCGGAACCTCACTTGCGTGCTCCCCGCAGGATCGAGTTGCCCGCGAACTCGGCGGCCGCGGTCTCCGATTCCAGCGAAAGCCGCCCGCTCCGGCCGTAGAACTCGACGGGGTTGCGCCACAACACCCGGTCGACGTCGTCCTCGGTGAACCCCGCGGCCAGCATCGCTTCGCCGGTCCGGCGCGTCTTGAGCGGGTCGCTCTTGCCCCAGTCGGCGGCGGAGTTCACCAGCACGCGCTCGGTGCCGTACTCCCGCAGGATCGCGACCATCCGGTCCTCGTCCATCTTCGTGTCCGGGTAGATGGAGAAACCCAGCCAGCAGCCCGATTCCTTCGCCATCGCGACGGTCAGCTCGTTGAGGTGGTCGAGCACGACGCGGTCCGGCGCGATCTCCGACTCCCGGACGACGGCGATGCTCCGCTCGGTCCCGGCCGCCTTGTCGCGGTGCGGGGTGTGGACCAGTGCCGGCAGGTCGTGGGCGATCGCCAGCGCGAGCTGCGCGGCGAACGCCTTGTCCTCGTCGGCGGTCATCGAGTCGTAGCCGATCTCGCCGACCGCGACCACCCCGTCCTTCTCCAGGTACCGCGGCAGCACCTCCAGCACCGGGACGCAGCGCGGGTCGTTGGCCTCCTTCGGGTTGAGCGCGATCGTGCAGTGGTGGGCGATGCCGAACTGGCTCGCGCGGAACGGCTCCCAGCCGACGAGGGAGTCGAAGTAGTCGGTGAAGCTGCCGACGTTCGTGCGCGGCTGGCCCAGCCAGAACGCCGGCTCGACGAGCGCCCGCACCCCGGCGGCGTGCATGGCCGCGTAGTCGTCGGTGGTCCGGGAGCTCATGTGGATGTGGGGATCGAAGATGCGCATCAGCCGTCCTGTTCGTTCAGCAGGGTGCGGAGATCGGCGGGGACTTCGCGGCCCGCCGCGGTGCGTTCGGCGGCGAAGGACCGCAGCATGCGCAGCAGTTCTTCGTCGGTCCGGCGGTCCAGGCCGGCCACGTTCGCCAGCGGAACACCCATGAAGACGCACTTGAGGACGCCGTGGCGGTACGCGGCGTCGTCGAGGTGCGTGGCGGCGTACTCACCCATCGCCGCGGCGACCAGGCGGGTGTCGTTGGTGCGCAGGGCGTCCGCGACCAGCTCGACCCCGGCGTCTCCGATGTCCACGACAGACAGTGCGTGCAGGACGGCGCGTTTCTCCGCGGCGTCGCCGTGGCGGTAGAGCCCCGGCAGTTCCGCCGCGGCGCCGGGGGCCGCTTGCAGGAGCCGGACGCGGGCCACGTCGTCGACCGTCCGGCCGGGGACGTCCGACGGCCCCCGGCCGCAGTGCCGGCCGACGGCGGGGAAGACCGTGCGCAACGCCGTCGCGTCGGCAGCCACCTTGGCCAGTGCGCCTTCCAGCCAGCCGGTCACGCCGCCACCGCCTTCCGCAGGAACTCCAGGGATTCCCGGGCGATCAGCGGGGCCGCGTGGCTGTCCCGCGGCAGTTCGACGGCGACGAGCCCGGCGTACTGCGCCAGTGCGGCCAGCACCGGCGGGAAGTCGATCTCGCCCTTCCCGAACTCCAGGTGCTCGTGCGTGCCGCGGCGCATGTCGTCGATCTGGACGTTGACCAGCCGTGGCAGTGCGCGGCGCACGCAGTCCGGCACGGACGCCGTCTCATTGCACCGGCAGTGCCCGATGTCCAGCGTCAGCCCGAACCGCGCCGGATCGCCGAGCCGGCGCGCCAGCTCGAAGTAGCCGTCGAGGTCCTCGACGAGCATCCCGGGCTCCGGTTCGAACCCGAGCGTGACGTCGTGCTCGTCGGCGGCCTCGAGCACCTCGGCGCAGCCGTCGACCAGGTGCGCCCAGGCGTCCTCGGGAGCGAGGTCCGCGGGCCGGTTGCCGCTCCAGAAGGAGACGGCCTCCGCGCCGAGGTCGGCCCCGATCGCCACCGCCCGGGTCAGGAACTCGACGCGGCGCGCGCGGCCGGGGTCCAGGAACGTCGGCGCGTGCTTGTGCCAGGGGTCCAGCAGGAACCGGGCGCCCGTCTCGATCACCACGGCCAGCCGGAGCCGGTCCAGCTCCGCGGCCAGGGCAGCGACCCGGCGGGCGAGGCCGGGTCCGAAGGGGTCGAGGTGCTGGTGGTCGAGGGTGAGCGCGACGCCGTCGTACCCGAGGTCGGCGAGCACGCGTAGGGCGTCGCCGAGCCGGTGGTTGGCGAAGCCGTTGGTGCCGTACCCGAACCTCATGTCGGCGACACCTTCCGGCTCAGCAACCGCGCGAGCGGGAACGCGGCGGCCACGGCCAGCGCCGGGCGCCACGCGCCGGTCCGCGCGATCAGCCCGGCCTGCAGCGGGATCATGCCGTGGATCCCGGCCCCGACCGCCCGCCGGATCTTACGGGGGGCCGGGTCGCGGACGGCGTCGTACTGCGCTCCGCCGGTGGTCACCGCATACGTCCCGAGCAACGCCGAGGACAGCAGGCCGCCGCGGCCGGCGGCGATCCCCACGACGGCGGTCGCGGCCAGCGCGGCCGCGGGCAGCGCGGGCTTCGCACCGTCCACTTCGGACCTTGACAGCGTTGTTACGGCGTACGTGTGCGCCCCGACGGTCAGCGCCGCGGGCAGCGCGGCTTTCGCCCCGGCCGCTCCGAGCAGGACGTCGAGGGTGCGGGCCGCGGCCATCGCGGCCGGGCCGAGCACGGTGTTCTTGAGCGCGAAGTCGTAGGCCCAGACGGTCGCGGCCAGCGGACCGGCGACGCGCAGCGCCCGCCGTCCCCCGGCAGCCGCGGCGATGCCCAGCCCACCCGCGGTCAGCGCGGTGGCGACGCCGAGCGCGGTCTTCGGGGCGACCCGGCCCGACGGGATCGGCCGTTCGGGCCGTTCGACCGCGTCGAGGCGGCGGTCGGCGTAGTCGTTGAGCGCCATGCCCGCCCAGTAGAGGCAGACCGAAGCACCGGTCAAGGCGAGCGTGCGGCGGCCGAACGGCCAGCCCGCGGCCGCGGCACCGGCGACGGCGTCCCCGGGCACGGTCAGCGCGGCGGGCGCGCGGACGAGTTCGGCGAGCGCCTTCACCGGTGCGCCCACTCACGCAGCGCCGCGTACTGCGACGCCAGGTCGTGCGGGCCGTCGCCGACGGGGTCCTTGAAGAAGAACCCGAACTCGGCGACCGGCCCGGCAACGCCCTCGCGGCAGGCCTTGCCGGTCAGCCGGGCGAGGTCGAGCACCAGCGGCGCGGCGAGCGCCGAGTCGCAGCCCTGCCAGGTGAGCTGCAGCGTCATCCGCGCGCCGAGGAACCCTTCGAACAGCACGTGGTCCCATGCGGTCTTCCAGTCGCCGAGCGCCGGCACGTGGTCGATGTGCACCTCGCCGTCGACCGGGTGGCCCAGGTTCCGGGCCAGTACCTGCTGCTTGGACGCGTTCTTGCTGGCCGCGGCCCCGGGGTCGGCCAGCGTGGCGCCGTCACCACCGCCGAGCAGGTTCGTGCCCGACCAGGCCAGGACGTCCAGCCCGCGCTGGGCGAACATCGGCGCGAGCACCGACCGCAGCAACGTCTCGCCGGTCTTGCCGTCCCGGCCCGCGTACGGCTGCCCGGTGGCGTGGGCCAGTTCGCCGAGCGCGGGCAGGCGCGCCCCGGTGGACGGGGTGAAGTCGACAAAGCCACAACCGGCGCGGAATGCGGCGTAGGCGTAGCGCGCGCTCGCGGGCAGCACGTCTTCGCCCGCGTCCAGCGCGGCTTCGAGAGCGGCCAGGGAAGCGTGGGCCGGGTGCGGGTCGCACGGCGGCTCGGTGGAGGCGACGTTGAGGACGACGACGTGGTCCAGTCCCGTCCGGAACTCGGCCAGGTCCGCGACCACCTGGTCGATGGCCGCGCGACCGGCGCCGGCGGGGGCGGGGCGCAGCCGGGCCTCGGCCGCCACCAGCTCGGCCGCGACCGCGCCGGGCAGCGCCGTCGGCAGCACTCCGGCGGCCACCAGGTGTTCGGCCCGTTTGACCAGCGGCGTGTCCACCAGGTCGTGCCCCCCGAAGACCAGGTCCCCCAGGCCGGGCAGCGCCGCCCCGGCGAAGTCCGGCAGTTCGGTCACGCAGCCGGTGCGCCCGGCGAGTCCCGCCCGCAGGGCGGCCGCCCCGGCGACGGCCGTGGTGGCCACCGATCCGCGGGCGCCGATCAGCCAGACCCCGATCTTCCCCATGGTTCCTCCAGTTCCCCGGTCCAGCCCACGCCGGCCCGACGCGGGTCCACACAGCGAGAGATCACGCGCCGTCCAGAGCTCCGGACGGCGCGGCGGTACTGGGTTTTGGTGCCTGGTAAGAACTTCACGGCCGACGGCATCGGCCCCCCACTTGCACGATACCGGCAGGAGCGCCCAAACCGGTCCGTCCGTGCAGACAACATGGCGGACAGGGCGGCGTTGTCCGGCGGAATCGCCGCGGAAAAGCCGTCAGGCGGAGGAAAGTCCCGGGACCCGTCAGGCCGAAGCGGCCCCGGGGAAGCTGAGCGCGCCGAGCGCCCCGACCAGCGGGGCCAGCTCCGGCCGCGTCTCCGCCTCCGCCAGCGCCTCCGCCAGCGCCGTGTCGTGCGTCGGACGCGCCGCCGTCAGCAACGCCTGCCCCGCCGGCGTCACCTCCGTGTAAATTCCGCGGCGGTCGTCCGCGCACAGGTAGCGGGCCAGCAGCCCGCGGCCCTCGAGCCGCGCCACCAGGCGCGTCGTGGCGGACTGGCTGAGCACCACCGCGTTCGCGAGCTGGTTCATCCGGAGGTGGAAGCCGTCCTGGCGGGCCAGGACGTCCAGGACCGTGTACTCGCTCACCGACAGCTCGTGGTCGCGCTCGAGCGCTCGCTGCAGCCGGTCCTCGATCCGCGCGTGGAGCGCGGCCAGCGTGCGCCAGCCCTGCGCGCGGGCTTCGACGGCGTCGTCGTCCAGTGACACGGTTCACCTCTCCCCGGCTTGCGCACGCAGCCCGCCAAGTCGCAAGCTTGTGCAATATACGGCGTCTGCAACTATCTCGGACGCTTGTAGTTGCCAACGCCACCACTCTACTCCGGGAAGAAGGAAGTCCATGCCCGCCGCTCTGCTCGCACTGGCGATCAGCGCTTTCGGGATCGGCACCACCGAGTTCGTGATCATGGGCCTGCTGCCCGAGGTCGCGGCCGATTTCGGCGTTTCGATCCCGTCCGCAGGCCTGCTCATCTCCGGCTACGCGCTCGGCGTCGTCGTCGGCGCTCCCCTGCTCACCGCGCTCGCCTCACGCGTGCCGCGCAAGACCGTGCTGGTCGCCCTGATGGGCCTGTTCATCGCGGGCAACGTGCTCTCGGCGCTCGCGGGCAGCTACGGCCTGCTGATGACCGGGCGGGTCGTCGCGGCGCTGAGCCACGGCGCGTTCTTCGGCGTCGGCTCGGTCGTCGCCGCGTCGCTGGTCGCCCCGGCCAAGCAGGCCGGCGCCATCGCGCTGATGTTCAGCGGGCTGACCGTGGCGAACGTGCTCGGCGTGCCCGCCGGCACCGCGCTCGGACAGGCTTTCGGCTGGCGCTCGACGTTCTGGGTGGTCAGCGCCCTCGGCGTCGCCGGCGCCATCGGCATCCTCGCCCTCGTGCCGCACCGGGAACCGGCGCCGGGTGCGGGCCTGCGCGGTGAACTGGCCGTGTTCCGCCGCCCGCAGGTGTGGCTCGCGCTGGCGACGACCGCACTCGGCTTCGCCGGGGTGTTCGCGTCCTTCACCTACATCGCCCCGATGATGACCGAGGTCGCGGGCTTCTCCAGCGGCGCCGTCACTTGGCTGCTCGTGCTCTTCGGCGCCGGCCTGTTCGCCGGCAACCTGCTCGGCGGCAAGGCGGCCGACCGCAAGCTGATGCCCAGCCTCTACGTCATCCTCGCCGCACTGGCGCTCGTGCTGGTGGCGTTCGTCTTCACCGCGCACGCGAAGGTGCCCGCGGCGATCACGATCGTGCTGTTCGGTGCGGCCGGCTTCGCCACCGTGCCGCCGCTGCAGGCCCGCGTGATGGCCAAGGCCGAGGGCGCGCCGGCGCTGGCGTCGGCGGCGAACATCGCCGCGTTCAACCTCGGCAACGCCGGCGGTGCGTGGCTCGGCGGCCAGGCCGTCGACGCCGGCCTCGGCTACACCGCCCCCAGCTGGATCGGCGCCGTGCTCGCCGCGGCGGGCCTCGCCGTGGCGCTCGTCTCCGGACTGCTCGACCGCCGGGCCCCGGCTAGTTTCGAAGCCGGGGAACGGGTACTCGCCCGATGAACCACCCACCGAAAGGACCACTCGTGACCAGCGTGCCCGTCATCGAACTCAACAACGGCGTGCGGATGCCGCAGCTCGGCTACGGCGTGTTCCAGGTCCCGGACGACGAGACCGCGACCGCCGTGAAGGCCGCCATCGAAGCGGGCTACCGCAGCATCGACACCGCCGCCGTGTACGGCAACGAAAAGGGCGTCGGCCAGGCGATCGCCGAGTCCGGCATCGCCCGCGACGAACTGTTCGTCACCACCAAGCTGTGGAACGCGGCCCAGGGCTACGACTCGACGCTCGAGGCGTTCGACGAGAGCATGCGCAAGCTCGGCCTGGAGCAGCTGGACCTCTACCTGATCCACTGGCCGACCCCGGCGCGCGACAAGTACCTGGACACCTGGAGGGCGTTCGAGAAGCTCTACACCGACGGCCGGGTCCGCGCGATCGGCGTCTCCAACTTCCAGCCCACGCACCTCGAGCGCCTGCTCGACGTCGCCGAGATCGCCCCCGCCGTCAACCAGGTCGAGCTGCACCCGTACCTGCAGCAGCGCGAACTCCGCGAGTTCGACGCGAAGCAGGGCATCGCGACCGAGGCGTGGAGCCCGCTCGCCAAGGGCGGCAGCCTGCTCGGCGACCCGGTGGTGGCCGAACTGGCGGTGAAGCACAGCCGCACGCCCGCGCAGATCGTGCTGCGCTGGCACCTGCAGCTCGGCAACGTCGTGATCCCCAAGTCGGTCACGCCGTCCCGGATCGCGGAGAACTTTGACCTGTTCGGGTTCACCCTCACGGAGGAGGAAATGGAGTCGCTGACCCCGCTGGACCGCGGCGAGCGCACCGGCCCGGACCCGGACAGCTTCAACGCCGCCTGACCCGGCAAGGCCACCTTGAGGGACGCGGAGCCCTCAAGGTGGCCATCATGGCGCCGTGGTCACCGCGTGACGGCCCACAGCTCCCACGACCAGGTCGTGGGACGGCACTCGAACCGCACGAACCCGCCGGTCTGCACGTACCACTGACCGTCGGCGTAGCACTCGTACTCGTAGCCGGCCCCGTAGCTCCACTGGTACTTCAGGATTTGGCTGTCCCCCGCGCTCGCCGGCTGCGCGAACACGACCGTGGACGCCAGCGCGCCCATGACGGCAGCAGCCGCCGCGATCTTCTTCACCTGTCTGGCCCCCGTTTTCTCTTGGAACACGTGCGGGGACAAACAATCATGAAACGGGCCCGCCTGTCAGCCGAACGAGTGAATTCGACAGGGTGCCGACGGCCCACGCGCCTCACGGCTTGCGGGCGACTCCGCCCAGCGTGAGGAAGTTCAGCTCCCCGAGCGGGTGCAGCCGCGGGCCGTCCGGCCACCATTCGTGCAGGTAGACCAGTCCCGGCCGGAGCAGCTCGGTGCCCTCGAAGAACCCCGCGATCTGCTCGCGGGTGCGGTGGACGCTGCCCAGGCCGGTGCCCTGGAAGCTGGTCTCCAGCAGCCGCGCCAGCTCCTGGCGCGGGGAATCCTCGTCCGGGTCGAAGTGGTGCGTGAGCAGCAGGAACGACCCGGGCGCGAGCGCGTCGACGTACTGGGAAACGATCGACTTCGCGCGGTCGTAGTCGTCGATGTGGTGCACGATCGAGGTGAGGATCAGCGCCACCGGCCGCGTGAAGTCGAGGTACTCCTTGACGACCTCGTCGGCGAGGGTTTCGGCAGGCCGCGTCAGGTCGGCGCCGGTCACGTGGGTCAGGTAGTTCTCCTCGAGCAGCGCCCGGCCGTGCACCTGCACGACCGGGTCGTTGTCGACGTACACCACCTGCGCGTCCGGGTTGTACCGCTGGGCCACCTCGTGGGTGTTTTCCGCCGTCGGCATGCCGGAACCCAGGTCGAGGAACTGGTCGATGCCGCGTTTGCCGGCCAGGAACCGCACCGCGCGCACCAGCCAGTCGCGGTGCTCCTTCGCCATCGCCTGCGCGCCGGGCGCGATGGCCAGCAGCCGCCGCATCGCTTCGCGGTCCACCTCGTAGTGGTCGTGCCCGCCGAGGAGGGCGTCGGACAGCCGGGCCAGGCTCGCCTTGCTGAAATCGAGGGCGGCCGCACCGCCCTCGGTTCCGGACCGCAGGTCGCCAGGCGTCATCGGCTGCTCTCCCACTCTGCGCGTGGTGACGACCCCCTGCCCGGGTTCGCTCACCGTGTCCGGCAACGGACAGTGCTCAGGTTACGACATGGGGTTCACCAAGTGAACCGGACACAAGGGCCTTACCTGCCAGGGAGAACTACCCGAACCGCAGTTCTCGCCAGCTGCGTCCCCCATCCGTGGTCCGGTACACGGCGGAACCGCCTTCGGCGTCCGGCTGCCCGTCGACCACGACGCCGGTGCCGCGGCCGGGGAAGTCGAGATCGGTCAGCGCGAAGCCGCGGTCGGGCAGCTCGAACGTCGTCCAGGTGCGGCCGCCGTCGGCCGTGGTGTGCAGGAACCCGACGCCGCCGCCCACGGCCGCGACCGCCGCGGACGTCGGCGAGGCGGCGGCGAAGCCCTGGTTGATGCCGGCGAACGGCGCCGCGCCGTCGTCGTCGAACCGCGCGCCGAGCTGCGGCGCGTGCCGCAGCAGCCGCTCGGTCGAGCCCGGCCGCGGCGACCCGGGACCGCTGCTGCACAACGCCACGACCTGCCGTTCGCGGACCCCGGCGAGCGAGGCGACCGCTCCCTCCGGGCACGGCGGATCGGCCGGGGTGAACCGGGCGCCGTCGCGGGAGGTCCAGTACTGCTCGGTGCCGTAGTCCGCGCCGAGCGCGATCTGCAGGCCGCCGCCGACGGCCAGGTCGCCGTAGGTGAGGCTGCCGGTGACCGCGAACCCGGGCACCGGCACCAGCACCAGCACCGGCGAGCCGGCGGTCGCCGAGTACAGCCGCGTCGAGCCACGGCCCTCGCCGTAGGTGGTCAGCAGCGCGAAAACGCGGCCGCCGGTTTCGGCGATCTTCGAGAGGTAGTACGGCTCCCGCGCCCCGGCCAGGACGACCGGCTGCCAGGTCTTGCCGCCGTCGCGGGTCGTGCGCACGTGGACGCCGTCGCTGACGTACGCGACCCGGTCGCCGAAGGCCCTCAGCGCGACGTGGTTGTGGTTGTCCGGCAGCGGGACCGGCGGCGCGCCCAGCCGCCGCCAGTGCCGTCCGGCGTCGGTGGTGCCCAGCAGCGCCGGGCACCACGACTTCGCGCACGGCCAGTACCCCAGGACGTAGCCGGTGTCCGGACCGGTCCAGCTGGTCGACGCGGGTTGGAAACCCGGCGGGACCACCGTTCCTGCCGTTGCGGGCGAGGCGAAAGCGGCCAAGAGAGCGAAGACGGACACCAGCAGCGCACAGCGCCGGGGAGTTCTCATGATCACCTGACGCCCCGTGCGGGTCGGGGGTTGCCCACCCGCGCGCCGGTTGCGCCGCCCGGCTCAGCGCCGTGCGGCCAGCCGGGCGTCGAGCTCGGCGAGGTCGGCCACGAACCAGACGTCCTTGCCACGGTTCGATTCCCGCACGACGTCGCGGAACGCGGTGCTCGCTTCGATGTGCCCGCGGACGTCACCCAACAGGACCAGCCGGTAGCCGTACTGGACGACCTTCGAGAAGAAGTGCCCGATGAGCTTCTCGTGCATGTCGAAGAACCGGGCGGGGAACCGTCCGACCGGCACGACGATGACGTCGGCGCCGTGGCCGTAGGTGGCGCCGATCAGGTCGACGGCGTCCTGTTCGGTGTGCAGCTCGGGGCCTTCGGCGGGCTCGAACCACACCCCGGTGCCGTGGCGCCGGTCGATCACGATCGCTTCCCTGCCAGGAATCCGGCGGCGGCGCCGGCCCAGCCGGGCAGGAAGTGCCCGGCGTCTTCGGCCAGCCGGACGTCGGCGTCCGGGAGGGCTTCCCGCAGTTTCGCCGCCGCGTCCCGCTGGTCGAGGAGGACGTCACGGGCCCCGAAGTGCGCCTGCACCGGCATCACCAGTTCACGCAGGCGCTCGACCGGGAACACCGGGATCGCCTCCAGGCGCGGCTTGAAGTGCTCGAACGTGGCGAGGGTGAATTCGCCGACCGCGCGCCACCCCGGGTCGGCGGGGCTGCCCGCGGCGACCATGGCCAGCGACCGGCGCCGACCCCAGCCGCCGAGGAGGCCGTAGAACGCGAACTTGAGCAGCGGCGCGGTCCGGCGCCGTCCGATCCCCGACGGGTTGACCAACGCCAGCGCACCGGCCCGCTCGGGACGGCGGAGCGCGTAGTCCAGGGCCCACCAGCCGCCCAGCGAGGTGCCGAGGAAGGCCGCGCGCGGCAGTTCGAGCTCGTCGAGGACGTCGTCGAGCCACTCGGCGTAGGCCGGCGACCCGAGCGGGGGCCGCGCCCCGACGGTGCGGCCCGGCTCGCCGGGCGCGTCGACGGCGTACACCCGCAGCCGCCCGGCCAGCGTGGCGATGTCGGGCAGCCAGTGCGCGGCCGTGCCGCCGGAACCCTGCAGCGCGACGACCGGTGGCGCGTCCACCGGGCCGGACACCACGGCGAACGTGGCACCGAGCCGGGTGCCCAGCGTGCGCCGCGCGGACGGCACGGGCCAGCGGTCCAAGAGCGTGTCATAGCGTTCGCGGACCGCGCTCGCCCCGGCCGCCGAACGGTAGCCGGCGGTCACGTCAGGTTCTCCGTGATCGAGGCGACCCAGCGCAGCAGGTCGGCCCCCGCGGCCAGGTCGCCGAGCACGATGATCTTCATGGTGGCGCGCTCCCCGTCGTAGATGGTTTCGACGCGCAGGGGCCGCTCACCACCGTCCCGCGGCCCGTTCACCGAGGCCACGACCATGGTCGCGATCCGGTCGGCCGCCGCCCGGTCGACGCCGTCGATCTCGACGACGCCGGACAGCTCCGCGGCCGGGACCGCGGCCCGCTCGGCGACCGGCAGCCCGGTGAAGGCCGCCAGGTCCTCGGCCGTGATCCGGTACTGCTTGCCGATCCGGACCGCCTTCAGCCGCCCGTCCCGCACGTAGTTCCGGACCGTCCGGACGTGCAGGCCGAGCTTCGCGGCCACCTGTTCGACAGAGAAGACGTCCTGCGCCATAACCCTCCTTGCGTTCCTCAAACTACCCTATCACGGGCTTGTTAGGGAACTTTGAGGAGTAAAGGGTTCGCTCACCCGGGTGACGGGTATTTCCGAGTGTTGTTCCTGTTCGCCCAGATACGTCCACATCGGACAGTCGAAAGGACGGCGCCGACGATGCCGTATCCCCCGCCTCCGGAGCCGTACGGATCGCCGTACGAGCCCGCACCCACCGAAGAGATCGTGGAGCGCACCCACCCGCGCATCCGGGCCGTGCGCACGATCAACGCCCTCATCCACCTCGTCTGCGCGGTGTTCGCGCTGGTCCTGGCCGTGCACATCGTGCTGGTGCTGGGCGGGGCGAACTCGGCGAACGGCTTCGCGCACCTGATCTCGGAATGGTCGTCGGGCGTGTCACTCGGCCTGCGAAACCTCTTCACGCCGGACTCGGAGGGGCTGCGGACGTTCCTCAACGACGGCCTCGCCGCCGTCCTCTGGCTCATCATCGGCGCCATCCTGACCGACGCCATCACGCGGATCGGCGTACCCGGCCCGCGGCGCGTCTGGTACCGGCGCAGCTACCGCTGACGCACGAAAGGGCCTCCCCGAACCGGCCGGTTCGGGGAGGCCTTCGTTCGTGTCGGTCAGCTGTGGCCGGTCAGCGTTGCGGCCGTTCGGCACCCGGCTGAACCGGCTCCGGCTCGGACTGGGGCACGGCCTGGTCGGCGGGCTCGCCGCCGCGGGGTGCGGGAACGCCCTCGGCGGCGATCGCGTCGAAGTGTTCACGGCACCAGCGGCCGTGGCGCCTTGCGTGCACAGTCATCGCGTCCACCTCCTCTCCACGGGCGATCCTCGACACACCCCAGCGTGCTCCGCCGAGGTGCCGAAAGCCAACAGATTTAAGCGGGACTTAACACACGATCGGGTGACGGTCCAACGTGGACGGTGGGATCACGCCGCGAACTCCCGCACGACCGCCTGGCAGAAGGCCGGCAGGTCGTCCGGGTTCCGGCTGGAAACCAGTCCGTTGTCCACTACGACCTCTTCGTCGACGACCGTGCCGCCGGCGTTACGGATGTCCGTCCGGATGCTCGGGTACGACGTCAGCGTGCGGCCACGCACGACATCCGCTTCGACGAGCGTCCACGGACCGTGGCAGATGACCCCCACCGGCTTGCCGGCCCGCACGAAGTCGCCGACGAACTTGACCGCGGCGGGGTCCGTGCGCAGGTTGTCGGGGTTCATGGTGCCGCCGGGCAGCAGCAGCGCGTCGAAGTCGCCGATTTCGACGTCGGCGACCTTCCGGTCCACCGAGAACCGGTCACCCTTGTCGATGTCGCCGTTCATCGCCTGGATTTCGCCGGTGTCCAGGGACACCAGCTCAACCGTCGCGCCCTCGTCGAGGACGGCCTGGCGCGGCTTCTCCAGCTCGATCTGTTCGACGCCGTCCGCGGCCAGGATCGCGACCCGGCGTCCTTGCAATGCGTTCGCCATGGGGCTCCTCCGTCGGTCGGAAACTGAGTGCACCGGGGTAATTACCCCCTCTTCACGGCATCAAACAAAGTCCACAAAGGACAGTAGGATCAGTCTCCACATTCGATGGCGAGCACAGCGATATCGTCGTGTGCGGAGCTGCCGAGCCAGTCGCGGACGGCCTGACGCAGCTGTCGCACGACCTCGCGGGCCGGCTCGCCCGCCGCCGCGGCGAGCACGGCGCGCAACCGGTCGTCTCCGAAGAGTTCCGTCTGCTCGTGACGGTTGCGGGCTTCGGTGATGCCGTCGGTGTAGAGGAGGCACACGTCGCCGCGCTCCAGCCGGACCTCGGCCTCGGCGAACCGGGCCTGCGGCGAGATGCCGACCAGCGTGCCCGGCACGGTGACCTCCTCGACCACCCCCGACCGGCGGACGATCAGCGGCGCCGGGTGGCCGCCGGAGGCCAGCGTCAGGCCGACGCCGCCGTCGGACGGCTTGGCCGTGCCGAGCACGAGGGTGGCGAACCGGCTGCTGCCCCCGGCGATGAGCAGCTCGTTGAGCAGCCGCAGCAGCGTGCGGCCGTCGCGTTCGACCATGGCGAGCGCGGTCAGTGCGTGCCGGACCCGGCCGGTCAATGCCGCGGCCTCCGGCCCCTTGCCGCAGACGTCGCCGAGCACCAGGAAGGCGCTGCCGTCGTCGTGGGGCAGGACGTCGAAGAAGTCGCCGCCGACGGCGAGGACCCCGCCCGCCGGCTCGTACCAGGTCTCGAACCGGGCGCCGTCGAGCGCCGGCGGATCGATCGGGCGCAGCGTCGTCTCCAGGCCGCGGGTGGCCTCTTCCTGCCGGGTGTAGCGCTGGACGTTGGCCAGCGCCGTCCCGGCCGCCGCGGCGAACCCGGCCACCGCGCGGGACTGCTCCGCGCCGAACTCGGCGTCGCCGCGCCGGCCCAGCAGCAGGGCGCCGGTGACCTCGGCGCTCACGCTCGGCCCGAGCGAGACGACCGAGACGTCGGTGTGCCCGGCGAACCGGTCGGCGACGACCGAAGGCAGCGTGGCGACCTCGGACACCGGCACGGGCGCCTGCTGCGGCGGCCCGGTGGCGCCGAACGTCGCCGCCAGCACCGGGGCGACCTGGGCCGGCACCCGCCGGATCCGGCCGTGGCCCTGCGCGGCCGGACGCTCGCAGCTCCACCACTCCCACCGGCCGCGGGTGGTCGGCAGCAGCACGAAGACGGTTTCGGCCAGCGCGGACGCGGCCAGCTCGGCAATCACCCTGGCGGTGCCGTGGCGCCCGCGCGCGGCGGCCAGCCGGGGACCGGTCTCGGCCAGGAAGTCGGCCACGCGCCGCGGCGGGACGTCGTCGGCGGGGACGGTCCAGGCGTGCCAGCCGCCGGGCAGGGCGCGGATCCGGGCGGAGCGGCGGTGGCCTGCCACTTCGAGGTGGCCGGCCACCGGTTCTGCGGGGGTCCGGGTGGCGGAGCCCCCGGCCCGGGGCGAAGCCCCGGAAGCCTCGGTGACGGCGCGCAGGTGTGGCTCGGCGTCGCCGGTCATCGCCCGCGCCGCGGGGTTCGCCCAGCGGACCACGCCCGCGGCGTCCTGCAGGAACACCGCGTCGCGGACGTCTTCGAGGACGGCCCGCCCGAAGGCGTCGAAACCCGGCGGCCCGCCGTCACCGGTCATCGGCGGCGGGGCCGCCGAAGCCGGGGCCGGACGTGACACCATGCACGGACCTCCTGCCTCCGGACTGCTGTCGCACGGCTACCGCGTGAGCGGGCGGGCTGGCTCGAAGTGTAGGGCGAAGCATGGCACGCTGGGTCGACGACCATGGCTGGCGCATGCGTGGTGGAGAGGGTCGGCACACATGACAACGGAATCCCAGAGCGAAGCGGCCGCGCTGGAGCGGGTGCTCGTGGCGGTGCGGGATCTCGGGGACGGCAACTTCCGCCGGCGGCTCGTGCCGCACGGCGACGGCATCTCGGCGCAGCTCGCCGTCGCGTTCAACGACATCGCCGAGCGCAACCAGCGGCTGGTCAGCGAGCTGCTGCGGGTCCGCGCGGCCGTCGGGCAGGAAGGCAGGCTCGGCGAGCGGCTCGAAGGCCAGGTCGGCCCCGGCGGCTGGACCACCGCCGTCGACGCCGTGAACGGCCTGGTCGAGGACCTCACCCGGCCGGCGATCGAGCTGGAGCGCGTGCTCGGCGGCGTCGCCGACGGCGACCTGTCCCAGCCGATGACGCTGACCCTCGACGGACGCCCGCTGCGGGGTGCGTACGCCACGCTGGCGAAGACGGTCAACGGCCTCATCGCGCAGCTGTCGCGCTTCGCCGCCGAAGTGACGAGGCTCTCCCGCGAGATCGCGGGTGAGGGACGTCTCGGCGGCCAGGCGGTCGTCCCGGGCGTGTCGGGCACCTGGCGCGACCTGACCGACTCGGTCAACTTCATGGCCGACAACCTCACCGAGCAGGTCCGCAACATCGCCCAGGTCACCACCGCCGTCGCGCGCGGCGACCTGACCCAGAAGATCAACGTCGACGCCCGCGGCGAGATCCTCGAGCTCAAGAACACCATCAACACGATGGTCGACCAGCTCTCGGCGTTCGCCGACGAGGTCACCCGCGTCTCCCGCGAGGTCGGTTCGGACGGCAAGCTCGGCGGCCAGGCCCAGGTGCCGGGCGTCGCCGGCACGTGGCGCGACCTCACCGACTCGGTCAACCTGATGGCCGACAACCTCACCGACCAGGTCCGCGGGATCTCCCAGGTGGCGACCGCGGTGGCCAGCGGCGACCTGACGAAGAAGATCGACGTCGACGCCCGCGGCGAGATCCTGCAGCTGAAGAACACGCTGAACACGATGGTCGACCAGCTCTCGGCGTTCGCCGGCGAAGTCACCCGCGTGGCGCGCGAGGTCGGCAGCGAGGGCAAGCTCGGCGGGCAGGCCGAGGTGCCCGGCGCGGCCGGGACGTGGCGCAGCCTCACCGACTCGGTCAACCAGATGGCCGACAACCTCACCGACCAGGTCCGCAACATTTCGCACGTCACCACGGCCGTGGCGAAGGGCGACCTGACGCAGAAGATCACCGTCGACGCCCGCGGCGAGTTCTTCGAACTCAAGACGACCATGAACACGATGGTCGACCAGCTGTCCGCGTTCGCGGACGAAGTCACCCGAGTGGCGCGCGAGGTCGGCACCGAGGGTCAGCTGGGCGGCCAGGCGCAGGTCCCCGGCGTCGCGGGCACCTGGCGCGACCTCACCGGGTCCGTGAACTTCATGGCGAACAACCTGACCACCCAGGTGCGCAACATCGCCCAGGTCGCCACGGCCGTCGCGCGCGGCGACCTGACCCAGAAGATCGCGGTGGACGCCCGCGGCGAGATCCTGGAACTCAAGAACACGCTGAACACGATGGTCGACCAGCTGTCCGCGTTCGCGGACGAAGTCACCCGAGTGGCGCGCGAAGTCGGCACCGAAGGCAAGCTCGGCGGCCAGGCCGCCGTGCCCGGCGTCGCCGGCACCTGGAAGGACCTGACCGACAACGTCAACTCGATGGCGAACAACCTGACCGACCAGGTCCGGAACATCGCCCAGGTGACGGCGGCGGTGGCGAAGGGCGACCTGACGCAGAAGATCACCGTCGACGCCCGCGGCGAGATCCTCGAGCTCAAGACGACGCTGAACACGATGGTGGACCAGCTGTCCGCGTTCGCGGACGAAGTCACCCGCGTGGCGCGCGAAGTCGGCACCGAAGGCATCCTCGGCGGCCAGGCCCGCGTCCGCGGCGTCGCGGGCACGTGGAAGGACCTCACCGACAACGTCAACGTCATGGCCGACAACCTGACCGACCAGGTGCGCAACATCGCCACGGTGGCGAGCGCGGTGGCCAACGGCGACCTGTCGAAGAAGATCCGCATCGAGGCCCAGGGCGAGGTCGCGGCGCTGGCCGAGACGCTGAACGGCATGGTGGAGACGCTGCGCGCGTTCGCCGACGAGGTCACCCGCGTCGCCCGCGAGGTCGGCACCGAAGGCATCCTCGGTGGTCAGGCCCGCGTCCCGGGTGTCGCCGGGACCTGGAAGGACCTGACGGAGAACGTCAACTTCATGGCGCACAACCTGACCAGCCAGGTGCGCAACATCTCCCAGGTGACCACGGCGGTCGCCAAGGGCGACCTGACCAAGAAGATCGACGTCGACGCCCGCGGCGAGATCCTGGAGCTCAAGACCACGATGAACACGATGGTCGACCAGCTCTCGGCGTTCGCCTCCGAGGTCACGCGCGTGGCGCGCGAGGTCGGCACCGAGGGCAAGCTGGGCGGCCAGGCCGAGGTCGACGGCGTGTCCGGCACCTGGCAGCGGCTCACCGAGAGCGTGAACCAGCTGGCCGGGAACCTGACCACCCAGGTCCGCGCGATCGCCCAGGTGGCCACCGCGGTGACCGCGGGCGACCTGACCCGGCACATCACGGTCGACGCGTCCGGCGAGGTCGCCGACCTCAAGGACAACATCAACCAGATGATCGCGAACCTCAAGCAGACGACGAGGACCAACCGCGAGCAGGACTGGCTGAAGACGAACCTCGCCCAGCTGTCGGGCCGGATGCAGGGGCACCGCGACCTGGTGTCGGTCGCGGCGCTGATCCTGTCCGAGCTGGCCCCCCTGGTCCGGGCCCAGCAAGGTGCGTTCTTCCTGGCCCGCGACGACGACCGCGACGGGACGGTGCTCGAGTGCATCGCCGCGTACGGGCTCGCGCAGTCCCGCGCGGGGCTGCGGTTCGCGATGGGCGAGTCGCTGATCGGCCAGGCCGCCGTCGACCAGCGGACGGTCCTCGTCCACAACGCGCCGCCGGAGTACGCGCTCATCTCGTCCGGGCTCGGCTCGGCCGCGCCGGTGAACCTGATCGTGCTGCCGGTGCTGTTCCAGGGCGAGGTCCTCGGGGTGCTGGAGCTGGCGTCGGTGAACGAGTTCAGCACCGTCCACCAGGACCTGCTGGAGCAGCTCCGGCACACGATCGGCGTCAACGTGAACACGATCCTGTCGAACTCGCGGACCGAGGCGCTGCTCACCGAGTCCCAGCGGCTGGCGCAGGAGCTGCGGGCACGGTCCGAGCAGCTGCAGGCCCAGCAGGGCGAGCTGCGGCGGTCCAACACCGAGCTGGCCGAGAAGGCCGCGCTGCTGGCCCAGCAGAACCGCGACATCGAGGTCAAGAACAGCGAGATCGAGCAGGCGCGTCAGGAGCTCGAGGAGCGCGCCGGGCAGCTGACGGTGGCGTCGCAGTACAAGACCGAGTTCATGGCGAACATGTCGCACGAGCTGCGGACGCCGCTGAACAGCGCGTTGATCCTGGCGAAGCTGCTGTCGGAGAACCCGGAAGGGAACCTGACGGAGAAGCAGATCCAGTTCGGGAAGACCATCTACGCGGCCTGCTCGGACCTGCAGCAGCTGATCAACGACATACTGGACCTGGCGAAGGTCGAGGCGGGCCGGCTGGACATGCAGATGTCCGACATCACGCTGCCGGAGCTGGTGGACTACGTCGAGTCGCTGTGCCGCCCGCTGACCGCGGACAAGGGCCTCGAGTTCGCCGTCCACATCGACCCGCCGGTGCCGGGCAGCGTCCACACCGACGAGCACCGGCTCCAGCAGATCCTGCGCAACCTGCTGTCGAACGCGGCGAAGTTCACCGACGAGGGCAGCGTCCGGCTGCACATCCGGGCGGCGGACCCGGCGGAGGTGGAGCAGGAGGCGCTGCGGAACGCACCGGGCATCATCGCGTTCGCGGTCGAGGACACCGGGATAGGGATCCCGGAGGAGAAGCTGGCGGTCATCTTCGAGGCGTTCCGCCAGGCGGACGGCACGACGAGCCGCAAGTACGGCGGCACGGGTCTCGGGTTGAACATCAGCCAGCAGCTGACGGAGCTGCTGGGCGGCGAGCTGCGCGTGATGAGCGAACCGGGCGTCGGCTCGACGTTCACCCTGTACCTCCCGGTGGCGGCGGCCAACCTGGTGGACCCGGCGGTGACGGCGTTGTCTTCGCCCCGCCTCCCCCCGGTCCCGAGCACGGTCCTGGTGGCGGCCCCGGACGTCACGCCCAAGCGCTTCCACGGCGAGAAGGTCCTCATCGTCGACGACGACCTGCGGAACGTGTTCGCCCTGGCCGCGGTCCTGGAGCAGGCCGGCCTGGACGTGATCTACGCGGAGACGGGCGTGGACGGCATCCGGGCCCTGGAGCGCAACGAGGACACGGCGCTGGTCCTGATGGACGTGATGATGCCGGAGCTCGACGGCAACGCCACGATCGCGGCGATCCGCGCCGAGGCGGCCAACGCGGACCTGCCGGTGATCGCGGTAACGGCCAAGGCCACGGCCGAGGACCGGGCGAGGACGTTGGCCAGCGGCGCGGACGACTACATCACGAAGCCGGTGGACACGGACAAGCTGCTGGACGTGATCGCGGCATCCCTGGAGGCGGACGCCGCATCGACCCGCGACGCCGCCTCTTCGGCCGGCTGGCCTGCTGGAGCGGGTGACGGGAATCGAACCCGCGTAGCTAGTTTGGAAGACTAGGGCTCTACCATTGAGCTACACCCGCGTGCCCCCGGAAGTACCCGGGTGCATCGCTAGCTTAGCGTGACCCGCTAGGCTGATCGCACACCCCCCTGGGGGTGGACCCGGGATGTGGCGCAGCTTGGTAGCGCATCCGCTTTGGGAGCGGAGGGTCGCAGGTTCAAATCCTGTCATCCCGACTCGAAAGGGCTGGGCCTGCGGGTCCAGCCCTTTTCGCGTCGGGCGATCGGGATCGGGAGCCGGCGCAGCGCTACGTGACACTCCCACTCGCGCCTCCGCACGGTCCGCAGCCACGCCGGCGCCGTCCACCCTCTGGCCAGCCGCCCCTCACACCTCCATGCGTCCACGGCCTCGCTGCGTTGCTCGCCCCGCCCCCTTCTCTTTCTCGCCCCCCAAATTGCACTGGACTGCCCACCGGATCGGCGAACTTGACCGCCCTGTTCGGTCCCCGGTCGTCCGGCCTTCGGAATCAGCTCGTGGCGATGGTGAGCCTGACCACGCCTGCTCCGTCCCCCCGCGCCTTGCGTTCACCCGCTTCGAAGCTCCACCGACCTGGAGCGTTCTCGGTGCTCGCCACGAGAGTGCCGCCGTCACGCCGAACGCGGAATGTCGCGCCGGCTCCCGTTCCGCCCGGCACCGTCACCTCACGGTCGTAACCGTCGGGCAGCTCGAAGCAGCGCAGAACGACACCTTCGGACCAGGCGTACTCGGGCCGGTCGGTTCGGGACCCGACCGGGAGGACGGTCCCTGGGCGAACGAGCAGCGGCAGTGAATCGAACGGGTGCGTCTCCCGGACCCAGCGCGGGCCCCGGACGGTGCGCCCGTCCAGGAAAGAAGTCCACGTGCCTTCCGGGACGTAGTACTCGACGGAGCCATCGGCGCTGAACACGGGGGCCACCAGGAGCGCGTCGCCGAGCATGTACTGGGTGTCGGCTTCGTGGCCGCCGCGGTCTTCCGGCAACTCGAGCACCAGCGGCCGCATCACCGGCACGCCGGTGGTGTGCGCTTCCTCGGCGACGCGTCCCAGGTACGGCATGAGCGACATCTTGAGGTGCGCGAACCTGCGCGTGATGTCCACGGCCTCGTCGTCGAAGGCCCAGGGAACCCGGACCGACGTCGAACCGTGCAGGCGCGAATGGCTGGACAGGAGGCCGAACGCGAGCCAGCGCTTGAACACGCCGAGTTCGGGAGTGCCTTCGAAGCCGCCGATGTCGTGCGACCAGTACCCGAAACCGCTCATCGCCAACGACAGCCCACCGCGCAGCGACTCCGCCATGGAGGCGTACGTCGACTCGCTGTCGCCGCCCCAGTGCACGGGCAGCTGCTGGCCGCCGGCCGTCGCCGAACGGGCGAAAACCACGGCTTCGCCGGCGCCGCGGTGCCGCTCCAGCAGGCGGAACACAGCTTCGTTGTAGAGCTGCGTGTAGTAGTTGTGCATCTTCTGGGGATCGGAGCCGTCGTGCCAGACGACATCGGTCGGGATGCGCTCGCCGAAGTCGGTCTTGAAGCAATCCACCCCCTGGCCGAGGAGACGCTCGAGGTGGCTCAGGTACCAGGCGGTGGCGTCCGGGTTGGTGAAGTCGACCAGTCCCATGCCGGCCTGCCACTGGTCCCACTGCCAGGTTCCGCCGTCCGGAGTGCGCACCAGGTAGCCGTTTGCGGCGCCCTCCTCGAACAGGGGTGAACGCTGGCCGACGTACGGGTTGATCCACACGCACACCTTGAGGCCTCGCTCGTGAAGCCGGGCGAGCATGCCCTTCGGATCCGGGAACGTGCGCGGGTCCCATTCGAAGTCGCACCACTGGTACTCGCGCATCCAGAACGAGTCGAAGTGGAACACGCTCACGGGCAGGTCGCGCTCGGCCATCCCGTCGATGAATCCGCCGACGGTGCGCTCGTCGTAGTCCGTGGTGAACGAGGTCGACAACCACAGTCCGAACGACCACGCGGGCACCCGTGCCGGCCGGCCGGTCAGTGCGGTGTAGCGGGTCAGCACCTGCTTGGGCGACGGCCCGGCGATCACGTAGTACTCCAGTGCCTGTCCGGCGACGGAGAACTGCACCCGCGAGTTCACCTCCGAGCCCACCTCGAACGACACGTTCTCCGGGTGCGCCACGAACACGCCGTAGCCCCGGCTCGACAGGTAGAACGGGACGTTCTTGTACGCCTGCTGGCTCGCGGTCCCGCCGTCCTCGTTCCACGTGTCGATCACCTGGCCGTTCTTCACGAAAGCCCCGAAGCGCTCGCCCAACCCGTAGATGCGCTCGCCGGGCCGGATGCTCAGCTGCTCGTGCACCCAGGCACCGGCGGGTACTTCGCCGACGCCTTCGGACGACATGACCCCCACCGCCTTCCGCAGCGACGAGGTCGCGACCTGTCCGTCCTGTTCGAAGTCGACCTGCCAGCTCTTCCCCCGGCGCACCCGGACCACGAGGCCCTGAGCGTCGAGGACGCCGGTGTCCTCGCCGGCGGTGAGGAGAGGGCGGAACCCGTCGGCGCCGGTCAGGTGGAACTGCGGTCCACGGCGGAGCGCCCCGGCGTGGTGCTCCACGCGGACCTTGACCACTCCGGGAGCCGGTGCGGAGTACGTCAGCGTGACCATGGGCCGGCCGATCGTGTTACCCCGATGCTCGACGTGTGCCGTGGGCGCGTAGACCGTCATGGTGCCCGCCTGTTCGTCGACGCGGATGTCGTCGACCTCGGCCGCGTACAGCGCGTCGATGCCCTTGCGGATCAGCCAGTGACCGTCGGTGAACTTCATGCGTGGTCTGCTTCCTCGAAGAAGGCGGAGGGCCGCGACCGAGCCGGAGCACCGATCCCCCTCTCATCGTGGAGTCGCCCGACAATTTAGTCAAGTAGGGAAATTAAATCGCCCCAACAGCATTTCTGCTGCTCAGCGCCCGGGCGAACGCGATACGAGCGCACCCGTCGCCGACGCGCGGCAGCCACGAGGCATCTAGGCTCCCGATGTGGCATCCCAGGCGAGCAGCACTCCCACCGGCACGCGGGCCGGCTGGCCCAGGCTCTACGACGGGCAGCGGCGCGTACTGCTGGCGCTCCTCCTGCACGGCGAGGACTCCCGAAGCAGCCTCGCGGAGTACGTGGGCCTCTCGCGAACGAGCCTGACCCGGATCGCGCGCGAACTCGTGCGCATGGGACTCGTCGTCGAGGGCGAATCGCTCGAGCCGAGTGGCCGGGGAAGACCCGCGGAAATGTTGCACCTCAACGGAAACGCCGCGCACTTCCTCGGCATCAAGCTCACCGGAGACGCGCTGTTCGCCGTCGTGACCGATCTTTCCGGCGCTGTCGTGGACCGCAGGTCAGAGCAGCTGACCGGACGGGGAGTGCACGAGGTCGTGCAGCAGGTCGGCCGGGTTGCGGCCGGCCTGCTGGCCATGACGACGCTTCCGGTCGCCGTCGGCGTGGGCATAGCCGGCGACATCCAATACCGCTCCGGACAAAGCATCCTGCGTGACTCGGGCCACCTGGGCTGGGACGAAGTACCCCTGGCGGAACTCGTCACGGAGGCCACGGGCCTGCCCACGACGGTCAAGAACGACGTGCACGCCCTGACCGCCGCCCACCACTGGTTCGGCGGCGGCATCGCCCGTGACCCCCTGGTGGTGTACGCGATCGGCGCCGGCATCGGTAGCGGCGTCGTGGTCAAGGGGGCACTGGTGGAGGGCCGGCACGGCAGAAGTGGCCGCGTGGGGCACCTGCGCCTGGGCGGAGAGGGACGACCGTGCCTCAACGGCCACGTCGACTGCGTCCACGCCTTCGTCACCATTCCGTCCATCGAGTACAACTCCGGCGTCGAGCGAGGCGAGTACGCCATCGCCCTCGACCGCGCCCGGACCGGGGAAATGCGGTCCCTGCGCGCCTTTCGCGCCGCCGCCTACTCGCTGGGAGCCGCGGTTGCCGAGTCGGTCAACACCGTCGATCCGGAACTCTTGTCCCTGATGGGGGAAGGCCTCGCCATGCTCGACCTGGCCCCCGAAGAGTTCGACCGCGGGCTCGCCGAGTTCCTCGAACGGGTGACTCCCGCGGAGGTCGCCATCGAACGACCCCCGTTCGACTTCAGCCTGTACGCCCGAGGAGCAGCCGTCGCCGCGGAGCGCAAACTGCTCAGTTAGCCGGATGAGGCCAGGCGCGTCACCGACGGCCCCGTGAGCAGCTTGGTGAACAAGGCGGTCATCTCCGCGTCGTCGTAACTCAACGGGAGCGTGTCGAAGTAGTAGCGGACCGTGCCGGGCCCGGTGCCCACGATCACCCCGAAGTCGATCGTCCGTCCTTTCGCCCGCACGGTCCCGCGATACTCCTGGAACTTCGTACGCGGGCCCGACGCCGCCTGATCCGCCGCCAGCCGGACGTCGGTCATCGCGCCCGAAAGCCTGCCGAGATAGGCGAGGTGACACCCCGGGTCCGTCACCGGTGCCGCCAGCCCGGGCCCGGTGAAGGCCGGCCCTGGCCGAGGGCAGTTGTCGGCGACACCGGCGAACAGCTGCCGAAGCGCGTCGTTTTCGATGCGGCGGAACCATTCCGTCCGGTCGTGGTAGCGACGGCCCTCGGTGACCTCGCCGTCCTTGAGCACCACCCGGTAGACGGCCGGGTACCGCACCATCCGGCCGTTGATCACCGCTTCGTTGGCCGCCTCGTAGAAGACGGCGTCGCCGTTCACCACGATCTTCACCGGGGTGAACCGGAAGGTCGGAAAGGCTGCCAGCAGGGTCCGCAGGTTGTTCTCGATGCCGGCCCTGCCGCGCACCGGCGGAGCGCTGCCCGATTCGGCGAGCGTCCCGTCCGCGGCGAAAACGGTGCCGTACAGCCGAACGCGGGCTTCCCGCGCTTCGGGCGTGTCCGAGCGCATCGCCCCGAACTCCGTCTGTTTCGCGAGGAAAGCGCAGGCACTCGGGGACACGTCGCCTTCGACCCGGTCACCCAGCTGCGCCAGGACCGAGCAACCCTCGTTCGTCTCCGCCACCGCCGGTCCGCTTCCCAGCACCGTCACACCGGCCAGAACTGCCGCCACACCAAGGAATCTCTTGACTTTTCGCACCCGCTCACCCTGACAAGGGAAACCGGGCGAAGTCGATTACCCGCCGGGTAATGCCGGCGTGCTCGCCTGCCGTCCTGATTGAGATCTCAATCACCTTGGCTGAGTATGGCAAGCCTTACTTCATATGCTGGCCCGGCCCTGCCCGCGATCTCGAGCCGGACGGGGCTGACCTTTTCTTCCGCAGGACAGGACTGATCGTGCGTTCAACCCCCGGACTCGTCACCGCGCTTGCTCTCGTGCCGTTGCTGGGAGGTTGTTTCGCCACGGGCGGCGCCTCGGACACGAGTCCGGCGGCGGGCCGGCTGCGGGTGGCGCTGGCGGTGCCGCCGGTGCAGGCTCTGTCCCCTTACAGCAACGACGCCACCGCGCTGGGCAAGCTGTCCGTGGCCGAAGGACTCACGGCGCTGGATCGCGACGGTGCCGCGGCGCCCGCGTTGGCGACGTCCTGGTCCCGCCAGGACGCCACGACCTGGGTCTTCCGGTTGCGCAAGGCGAAGTTCCAGGACGGCACCGAATTCACCGCCGCGTCCGTGGTCAACGCGCTCGAGCACGCCGGTGCGGCCAAGAGCAGGCCCCGCGTGCTCAGCGACGTGACGTTGACCGCGAAGGCCGACGACGCCGGCACCGTCACGATCAAGACGAAGACGGCCGACCCGGTGCTCCCGCTCCGGCTCGCCAGCCCCGCGCTGGGCATCTTCTCCCCGAAGGCGTACGCCGCGGACGGCACCGTCAGCCCGGTCGGCACCGGAACCGGCGCCTTCGTGATCACCAAGCTCACCGGGAAGACCCAGGCGACACTCGACCGCTTCGACGGCTACTGGGGCGGCAAGGCGAAGGCCGCCGGCATCGACGTGACCTGGATCGCCGACGGCGCCGCGCGCACCAACGCCCTGCGCGCCCGCGAAGCCGACATCGCCGAATGGATCCCGACCGCCCAGGCACCCCTGCTGGCCCCGGACACCCGGCACGAGGTGTCCTCCGTCCGGGCCGACAGCTTGATCCTCAACACCTCGTCCGGGATCTTCGCCGACCCGGCGCTGCGGGCGGGCGCCCGCAGCGCGGTGGACGCCTCCGCCCTCGTCAGCTCCGTCTTCAGCGGCTATGCCGATCCCGCGAAGGGCCTGTTCGGGCCGGCCATCCCCTGGGCGGCCGGGCGGCGGGTCGAGGTGACCGGCCGGGCGCCGGCCGCCACCAGCGCGGAGATCCGGGCGAAGACGCAGGGCAGGGCGTTGCGCCTGGCCACCTACACCAACCGCGCCGAACTGCCCGAGGCCGCGACCGTCGTGCAGCAGCAGTGGGAACGGGCCGGCTTCACGGTGCAGCAGGACGTGCGCGAGTACACGCAGATGGAGGCCGACCTCCTCGCGGGCAAGTACGACGCGCTGATCCTGTCGCGGGTGACCCTGCTCGACACCGGTGACGCCGTCGCGTACCTCGCGAGCGACTACGTGAGCAACGGCGTCTACAACATCGCCGGCCTCAAGGACCCCGGGGTCGACCGAGCCGTCGCGGCGGCCGCCGCGGAAAGCGACACCGCGCTGCGGCAGCAGGCGGTCATGCAGGCCGAGGCGGCGATCTTGCGCACCGACGCCGTGGTTCCGCTGGTCTTCGAGAAGGTCGTGCAGGGCATCGGCACCAACGTCGAAGGGGTGGCCCTCGACCCGCGCGAGCGCTCGCTGATCACCCTCGACACCCACCTCGGGTAGTGGCGGGCGCAGAGCGGTCCGCCCGGTGGCGCGCGGCCGCGGGCCGGCTCGCCGCCGGAAGCGCCCTGCTGACGGCGGTGGCCTTCCTGCCGTGGCTGTCCGGTACCGACCCCGCACTGACCGTCCTGCGGGCCCGGTCCGCGGACCAGGCCCCGACCGCCGACCAGCTGGCCGCCGTGCGCGCGCAGCTGGGCTTGGACCAGGGCCCGCTCCCCCACCTCGTGCACTGGCTCGGCGGGCTGCCGCGCGGGGACGCGGGCACATCCTGGGTGTCGGGCGCACCCGTCCTGCCCCAGGTCGTGAACGCCTTGGGTGTTTCGGTCACGCTGATGCTCGCCACGCTCGTCGTCACGATCGCGGTGGCCGCGCTGATCAGCGCCCGCACGCTGTACCTCGGGTCGCGGCGGCGGCTTCGCGACCACGGCAGCGGCACGGCGGCCGCCTCGCTCGCCGCGCTGCCGAAGTTCCTGCTCGCTTCGCTGCTCGCCACCGTGTTCGGCGTGTGGCTGGGCTGGTTCCCGCCCGGCGGCTGGACCGGGCCGGCGTCCATGGTGCTGCCCGCCCTCGCTCTCGGCGTGCCCTCGGGAGCGGTGATCGGCGGCCTGCTCGACCACGCCCTGCCCGCCACTTTCGGCGAACCGTGGGTCCGGACGTGGCAGGCCGCCGGGTATCCGCCGGGGCGGCTGGTCCGGCCCGCTCTGCGCCGCGCGCTGGCCGGGGTGCTCCCGCAACTGGTGCCCAGCGTGGTCAGCCTGGTCGGCGGCGCGGTCGCGGTGGAGAAGGTCTTCAACATTCCCGGCCTCGGCCGCCTTGCCCTGGATGCCGCCCTGGCCCAGGACCTCCCGCCGTTGCAGACCGCGACCCTGCTGCTGGCCCTGCTCGGCATCGCCGCCGGCCTGCTCGTCAAGGCCCTGCGCGGTCTGCTGATCGGCCCGGCCCTGCGCGATGGCGGACTGGCCGCCCCGCCCCCACCCGCTCTCGGACGCCGTCGCTCCACCGGCTGGGTGCTCGGCGGCTGTGCGGTCGTCCTGCTCACCGTCGGCGTCGCCGGCCTGCTCCGCGATCCGTCGCAAGTGGACACCGCGGCCCGCCTGCTGCCGCCGTCGGCAGCGCATCCGCTGGGCACGGACGCACTCGGCCGCGACATGCTGGCCCGGCTGGGACACGGCGCACTGCGCACGGCGGGCGTGGCGCTCGCCGTGACGGCGGCGAGCACCGTCATCGGGGTGCTGCTCGGCATGGCCGGTCCGGCGGGCGAGGGGCTGACCGAGGTGCTGTCGACCCTGCCTGCCGTGCTGGCCGGGCTGCTGACGACCGCCGTGACCGGACCGTCGGCGTGGGGCGCGGCGTGCGCGGTGTGCCTGGTCGGCTGGACTCCCTACGCCGCCCAGACCGCGGCTCTGCTCGAACAGGAGCGGGCCACCGGGTACCTGCACGCGTCGATTTCCTTCGGCGCGGGTCCGGTCCACCTGCTGCGCCACCACCTGCTGCCCGCGGTGCTGCCCGCCGTCGTCCGCAACGCGGTCCTGCGCCTGCCGACCACGATCCTGGTCTTGGCCTCCCTCGGGTTCCTCGGCCTTGGCGACCCACCGCCGACCCCGGAGTGGGGCCGTCTCCTCGCGGAGAACCAGCCGTACCTGGAGCTGGCACCGTGGACCACCCTCGGCCCGGCCTGCGCACTCGTCCTGCTGTCCGTGCTCGCCGCGGCCGGTTCGCCCGCGCACTGGACCGCGCGGCGCCAAGCACGCTTCCCTGCCGGTGTCCGGCGCGCCACTTAGCCGTGACGGTTACGTGGTCGAGAGCCAGCTCGACAGCGTCTCCGCCAGGGCCTCCGGCTGGTCCTCCGGAGTGTGGTGCCCCGCCTTTTCCGGGCGCCGCACCACCTCCAGCGCCGCGAACGTCGAAGCGCACCACTCCACCATCGACGGCGTCAGCATCGTGTCGAAGCCCGGCTCGAACGTCACCAGCAGCTTCGGCACCGAAGGCGACGACGCCAGCCAACGGCCGAACGCCTCGATGCGGGCCACCACCTCGGCAGGCTCGCCGCCCAACGGCAACGAACGGGCCCACTGCAGCAGGGGGCGGTGGTGCGTTGTCGCGTACTCCGGCGGGAGGCCCGAAAGGAAGCCTTCGACGGGGAACGCATCCGACGTCTTGATCGCGCGGAACACCTCCGCGCCCGCCGGTGGGAACTCCTCCCACGTCATCGGCTTCACGACCGCTTCGGTGAACGCCAGGCCCCGGACCCGCGCCGGGTGCCGGGATGCCCAGTCCGCCGCCAGTGCTCCGCCCCAGTCGTGGCCGACCAGGATGACGTTGTCCAGCGCGAGGGAATCGAACCACTCGTCCAGGTAACGCGCGTGGTCGTCGAAGGTGTACGCGATGTCCGGCCGCGGGGAATCACCCATGCCGATCAGGTCCGGGGCCAGCCGCCGGCCCGGCAGGGAGGGCATTACGTTGCGCCACAAGTAGGACGACGTCGGGTTGCCGTGCAGGAACACCACCGGCGAACCAGCGCCGGTCGACCGGTAAGCCAGTGTCGTCACTTGAACGCCCCCGCGAACCGGGACGTCCACTCCGCGAACGGGTGCGGCGGGCGGCCCAGCACCCGCTCGATGTCCGGGCTCACCTGCTGCTCCGCCGGCGTCGGTGCGCCCAGGACGTCCAGTGTCACCTCCACGACTTCCGGCGGCATGAAGCCCAGCATGATCGCGCGAGCCTCTTCGCGCGTCTGCGGCACGAAACGCACCGGCTCGCCCACCGCCGAACCGATGGCCGCCGCCTGGCCGCGCGGGGTGATCGGGGCCGGGCCCGTCAGCACGTACGACTTGCCCGCGTGGCCGTCCTCGCGCAACGCCGCGGCCGCCACCGCCGCGATGTCCTCCGGGTCCACCACCGGCAGCGCCACGTCGGCGAACGGCGCCACCACTTCCCGCGACGAACGCACGCTTTCCGCCCACTGCAACGCGTTCGACGCGAACGCTCCCGGGTGGAGCAGCGTCCACTCCAGACCCGAGCGGCGCACCGAGTCGTCCAGGACCGCCGGGTGCCGTCCCGTCACGACCCCCTGGGACGACAGCGCCACCACCCGGCGGACGCCCGCCGTCTTCGCGCGGCCGAGGACCTCGTCCAGCGGTACGAACGCGCCCGGCACCATCAGGAAGACCGCCGACATTCCCGCGAAGTCCAGCGAAGCCAGATCTCCTTGCCGCACCACCACTCCCGGGGGCGCGTCGGTGATCCGGCGGGACACCGCCGTCACCTCTTCGCCCGCCGCCGCCAGCATGCGCACCAGCGGCTGTCCGACATTTCCCGTCGCTCCCGCAACCATGATCATGGGAACGACGGTACATTCGCGGATATAGTAGGTACCTAGAGGAAAGTATTGGCTGGAGGCGCCAAAGTGACCGAGACCACACCCGAGCTGGCCTGTCCCATCGCCCCGGTGGTCGACATCGTCTTCAGCCGGTGGACGACGCCGATCCTGTGGACGCTCAACGAGTTCGGCCGCCAGCGGTTCGTCGAACTCGAACGCCGCATCACCACGATCACCCCGAAGGTGCTCACCCAGCGGCTGCGGCAGCTGGAGCGCGACGGCCTCGTCGTGCGCACCTACCACGCCGAGGTCCCGCCACGGGTCGAGTACGAGATCAGCGAACTCGGCCGCAGCCTCGGTCCGCTGTTCGCGTCACTCGCCGAGTGGTCGGGCAACCTCGGCAAGGTCGAAGCGGCCCGGCAGGCCTACGACGAACGCAGCCCGGCCAGGTAGGTCTCGGCCCACGGCGACACGTCCAGGTAGTCGAGGTTCGCCGGGCCGCTACTCGGTCACCTGCCGCGCGGTCGCCATCGCGCGCTCGGTCTCCCAGAACGCCCGCACCGACCGGATCAGCCCGTCCTCGCCGACGCGGTAGACGAACACCCCGTCGGTGTCGACGCGGTAGCCACCCGGGAGGAACGTCGTGATCGTGCCGACGTTGGCCACCTCGGCGCCGCCCGCGTGGGAGTCGCGGATGGTGAACTCGAAGCGCTCGACGTTGGCGATCGTCTTGTCCCAGAACGCGCTGATCCCCTCGCGGCCGTGGTGCCCCTTGCCCTCCTCGTCGAAGAACGAAGGGCCGACCGGGTCCTCGACCACGGCGTCCGGGGCGAACAGGGCCAGCCAGCCCTCCTTGTCGCCCGCCGTCACCGCCGTCATCGACGCGAACGCCGCGCGCCGCGCGGGCGGCTGCTCCGCCGCCGTGTCCCAGCTGACCTGCACGCCCATGCGAGTCACTCCTCGAACTTCGCGATGATCTCGGTCCCGAACTTGCGGATCGCTTCGAGCTTCGGCCCGACCGGCGCGTCGAACCCGACGCCGTCGAACACCCACGGCATGGTGATGACGTCGGTGACGCCCGCCTCGGCCTGCGCGCGGTAGCCGCCCAGGCCGAAGGCGTCGATGCAGACCGCCTGGTACTCGAACGGGTCGCCGGCGCGGCCCTGCTCGGCCAGCAGCTCCTTGAGCCGGGCGATGGTGTCGCGCAGTTCGTCGAGCTTCATCATCGCCGACGACCAGCCGTCGGCCACCCGCGCGGCGCGCTTCAGCGCGACTTCGGTGTGGCCGCCGATGTAGAACGGCACCCGGCTCGGCGGCACCGGGCTCATCTGGATCTTGTCGAAGTCGTAGAACTCGCCGTGGTACTCGACCATGCCGCCACCGAGGATCAGCCGCAGCACGTCGATGGCTTCGTCGACGCGCTTGCCTCGCCGCTCGAAGGGCACGCCGCAGTACTCGAACTCCTGGGGCAGCCAGCCGACGCCGAGCCCGAGGCCGAACCGCCCGCCCGTGAGCACCGCCGCCGAGCCGACCTGGCGGGCCAGCAGCACCGGGTTGCGCGAGCCGAGCTTGAGCACCGACGTGTAGAAGTGGATCCGGCTGGTCACCGCGCCCATCGACGCGGTGGCGACCAGCGGGTCCACCCAGGGTGTCTCCGCGGTCCAGAACCGGCTGCCGTCGGGGGTGTACGGGTAGTCCGTGTCCACCGTTTCGGCGTAGAAGAGCGAGTCGGGCAGGGCGATGGAGGCGAAGCCGGCCTCCTCGGCGGCCCGGGCGAGCTCGCCCAGCTGATCGAGGGGGTTCATCGCGATCGACAGGGTGAACTTCATGGCCGAACTATAACGTGTTCTAGTTTCTTCGGCCAGGTCCCGCGGTGTGCCGCGTCACCGCCGGGAACCCTCCGCGTAGCGTCCGCGTTGTCCGGATCAAAGGTGGCCACCGGTCACCGAGCCCCGAACTTCTGGGAGTTGTCCATGGGCACCGCGATCTTCCTGATCGTGCTCGTCGTCGTGATCGTCGGTGGCGGCCTCTATTTCTCGCGGCAGCGCGCCGCGGCCCGGCAGCGGGAGCTCGACGACGCCAAGGCCGACGCCCGGCGCCTGCTCGAGCGGCTCGGCGGCCAGGTCCTCAACATCAACGGCACGGACACCGCCTCGCAGCAGGCGATGGCCGACGCCGCCGAGCGCTACAACGCGGCCGGCTCGCAGATGGAGCAGGCGCGCACGATCGAGCAGGCCCGGCTGGTCAAGGAGACCGCCGTCGAGGGCCTCTACTACGTCCGCGCCGCGCGCGTCGCGATGGGCATGGACCCCGGCCCGCAGCTGCCGGAGGAGGCCGAGCGCGAGCGTGCCGGCAAGGTCACCGAGCGCCGCGACGTCGACGTCGAGGGCCAGCACTACGCCGCTTCCCCCGACGCCGGCCAGGACACGCCGTACTACTACCCCGGCGGCCGCGTCGCGGGCCGTCCGGTGCCGCAGGGCTGGTACAGCGAGCCGTGGTGGAAGCCCGCGCTCATCGCCGGCGCCTGGGGCCTCGGCTCGATGTTCCTGTTCAGCGCGATGTTCTCCGGCATGGGCGGCATCGCGAGCGCCGCGGCCTGGGAGAACGGCTACGACGCGGGCCAGCAGGACGCCCTCGAGTCCGGTGACGCGGGCGGCGACGCCGGTGGCGACATGGGCGGAGACGCGGGCGGCGGCTTCGACGGAGGCGGTTTCGACGGCGGAGGCTTCGACGGCGGAGGCTTCGACTTCTGACACCCCGGCCCCAAGCGCCCCAATGTGGCCTTCGGTGCGCTCAACGCACCGAAGGCCACATTGGGTGCGTTCAACGCAACCAAGGCCACCTTGGGGCGCTTGGGCTCAGGCCAGCTGGCACTTCGGGCACCAGTAGAGGTTGCGGCCCACCAGCTCCGAGCGCGCCACCAGCGTCCCGCACACCAGGCACGGCTCGCCGGCGCGGCGGTAGACGTAGACCTCGCCGCCGTGGCGGTCCACCCGGGCCGCGCGGCCCATCGCCTCCGGCAGGTGCTCCGGCCGGACCGTGTCGATGCGGCCGGCGCGGACGCCGTCGCGCATCAGGGTCACCAGGTCGGCCCACATGTCGTCCCACAATTCGCGGTACAGCGCACGCCCCGGCGTCAGGGGCGCGACACCGTGGCGGAACAGCACCTCGGCGCGGTAGACGTTGCCGACGCCGGCGAGCACCGCCTGGTCCATCAGCAGCGCCGCGATCGAGGTCTTCGACCGCGAGATGCGCTCCCACGCCCGTTCGGGCTTGGCGTCGCGGCGCAGCGGGTCGGGGCCGAGCCGGGCCTTGATCGCGTCCACCCGGTCCGGGGAAAGCAGCTCACAGCGGGTGGGCCCGCGCAGGTCCGTCCAATGTGTCCGGCCGGCCAGCCGCAGCCGGACCTGGCCCACCGGCTCGGGCGCGGGCAGCGGGGCCTCGCCGAAGGTGCCGTAGAGCCCCAGGTGGATGTGCACGACGCCGTGCGGGCCGTAGTCGTGGAAGAGGTGCTTGCCGTGCGCCTCGGCGCCGACGAACACCTGACCGTCCAAACGGGACGCTTCGGCGGCGAACCGGCCCTGCGGGCTGCTCACCGCCACCGGGGCGCCGGCGAACCGGCGCTTGTGCAGCCGCGCGAGCCGGTGGAGCGTGTGCCCCTCGGGCATCAGGCCTCCGGCAACGCCGGCGGGGTCCCGGTGCGCTCGTAGTCGAGCAGCTGCTGCACGCGGCGGGCGTGCCGCTCCTCCGGCGAAACCTCGGTCGCCAGGAACGCCTCGACGATCTCGACGGCCTCTTCGGCGGTGTGCATCCGGGCACCGACGCCGATCAGCTGGGCGTGGTTGTGCTCGCGGCACAGCTTGGCGGTCTCGACGCTCCAGGCCAGGCCGGCGCGGGCGCCGGGGACCTTGTTGGCGGCGATCTGCTCGCCGTTGCCGGAGCCGCCGACGACGATGCCGCGGCTGCCCTCGTCGGCCACCACGCGCAGCGCCGCCTCGACGCAGAACGCCGGGTAGTCGTCGGCCGCGTCGTAGACGTGCGGACCGATGTCGGTCACCTCGTGGCCCTGCTTCTCCAGGTGAGCCACCAGGTGGTTCTTCAGCTCGAAACCGGCATGGTCGGATCCCAAGTAGACACGCACGGTCAGGAGTCTGCCACCACGGCCGGTTTCGGGCATGCTCCGGGGGTGGGGATCTGGGAGCAGACCGGCAGCGACGTGCGGCTCGACTGGGGCGCCGAAGGGGTCACCGCGCTCGGCCGCGAATGCGCGGTGCTGGTGGTCGTCGACGTGCTTTCCTTCGGCACCACCACGGACCTCGTGGTCGGCCGCGGCGGCCGGGTGCTGCCGGTCCGCCGGCGTGACGAGCGCGGGGTGGCACAGGCGAGGGCCGCCGGCGCGGTCATCGCGGGCGAGGGCGAATTCACCCTGCGGCCGTCTTCTGTGACGGAAATCCCTCCGGGGACCCTGCTCGCGCTCCCCTCGCCCAACGGCGCGACCCTGTGCGACGCCGCCGCGGCGACCGGGGCGCACGTGCTCGCGGGCTGCCTGCGCAACGCCTCCGCCGTCGCCGCGAAGGCGCACGAGCTCGGCGGGCCGGTCGGGCTCATCGCCGCCGGGGAGCGCTGGGGCGTGAACGTTTTCGGCCAGAGCGAAACGTCCGGCCCGCTGCGGCCGTGCGCCGAGGACCAGATGGGCGCCGGGGCGATCGCCGCCGCACTGGCCGGGCTCGGGCGGTCGCTGTCCGCCGAAGCGGCGCTCGCCGCGCGATCCGTCGACGTCGCGGCCCTGGCAAACTGCGTGTCGGGGCGCGAGCTGATCGAGGCCGGCCACGGCGGCGACGTCGCGCTGGCCGGGCAAATCGACGTGAGCGGCACCGCTCCCGTCCTGACCGAAGGAGTGCTGGGATGACCGGCCGCTGGATCGAGGTCGCCGATGGCGTGCACGCGCGCCGCTACGAGGAGCTGGACCTGACCGTCGGGCTGGTCGTGGGCACCGAGCGCTGCCTGGTCGTCGACACCCGCGGCGACGTCGAACAAGGCGCCGAGCTGGCCGCCGCGGTCCGGGAGCTCACGCCGCTGCCCTGGGCCGTCGCCTGCACGCACGCGCACTTCGACCACACCTGGGGCACCGAGGCGTTCCTGCCCTGCGAGATCTGGGCACACGAGCGCTGCGCCGCCGAGCTGTCCGGGGACACCGAAGCCACCCGCGCTTCGTGGATGGCCCACTACCGCGACGAGGGCAAGCCCGAGATCGCCGAAGCGATCGCGCGCACCACCATCACGGCCCCCGACCACACCTTGACCGGCCGCGTCGAACTCGACCTGGGCGGCCGCACGGCGGTGCTGCTCCACCCCGGCCCCGCGCACACCGGCCACGACGTCGTCGTGCACGTCCCGGACGCGGCCGTCGTCTTCGCCGGTGACGTCGTCGAGCACGCCGAGTCCGGGTTCACCACGGGCTCGTTCAGCGACGAAACCGACCTGACCGCCTGGCCGGACGCGCTCGACGCGATCCTCGCGCTCGAACCACGGGTCGTCGTGCCCGGCCACGGCGAACCGGTCGACGCGGACTTCGTGCGCTACCACCGCGACGGCCTGCACGAGCTGATCACCCTCAAGGCGGGGGTGGGCCGCGGCGAGACGACCGAGGTGGCCGCCGTGGCAGCCTCCCGCTACCCCGGCGACGTCACCCTGGCCGCCCTCGCCACCCCCTGAACGAAAAGGGGCACTTTCACGTGAAAGTGCCCCTTTTCGGAACGTCAGTCGAAGTTCAGTTCGCCCGTCCGGGTGCGCTTGAGCTCGAAGAAGTCCGGGTAGCTCGCCAGTGCCACCGCGCCGTCGAACACCTTCAGCGCGGCTTCGCCACGCGGGATCGAGGACAGGACCGGGCCGAAGAACGCCACGCCGTCGATGTGGATCGTCGGGGTGCCGACGTCCTGGCCGACCGGGTCCATGCCCTCGTGGTGGCTCTTCTTCAGCGCCTCGTCGTACTCGGCTGAGTGCGCGGCGTCCGCCAGCTCGGCCGGCGCGCCGATCGCCGCCAGTGCTTCCTTGATGACCACGTCGTAGTCCTTGACGCCCTGGTTGTGGTAGCGCGTGCCGAACTCGGTGTAGTACTCGCGCAGCACCTCTTCGCCCTTGAGCTGCGACAACGCCACCGCCACGCGCACCGGGCCCCAGCCCTTCGCCAGCAGTTCCTTGTACTGCTCCGGCAGCTCGTCCCGGCCTTCGTTGAGCACCGACAGGCTCATGATCCGGAAGTGCAGGTCCAGGTTGCGGTGCTTCTCCACCTCCAGGATCCAGCGGGAGGTGATCCACGCGAACGGGCAGATCGGGTCGAAGTAGAAATCGACCTTCGTGGGCTGCTCGGCAGCGGTCATCGGGGCACTCCTGAGTCACGTCTCGATGTGGGCGGACCCCCACACAGCGGGCCAACACCGGGAAACGCGGGGTTGTTCCCTTATCGCCCGCCACCCCGTCCCCATGATTGGATGCGGGGAGTTGAAAACCGATACCAACGACCAGAGGTGCCTGTGCCCGCCCCCAACCTGACCCGCGACCAAGCCAAGCTGCGCGCGGATCTGCTCGACGTCACCGGTTACGACATCGAGCTCGATCTGACCGACGGCCACGGCGGACCCGGGGAGAAGACCTTCGCGTCGACGACGACCGTCCGGTTCTCCAGCGCCCGGGCCGGCGAATCGACGTGGGTCGACATCGTCGCCGACCGCGTGCACTCGGCCACCCTGAACGGCGCGGACGTCGACGTCAGCGCGTACGTCGAGGACAAGGGCATCGCGCTGGCCGGGCTGGCCGGGTCCAACGAGCTCACGGTGACCGCCGACTGCCGGTACATGAACACCGGCGAAGGCGTGCACCGGTTCGTCGACCCGGTCGACGACGGCGTCTACCTGTACACGCAGTTCGAGACGGCGGACGCCAAGCGCATGTTCGCCTGCTTCGACCAGCCCGACCTGAAGTCGGTCTACCGGCTCACGGTGATCGCGCCGAAGGACTGGAAGGTCATCTCCAACGCCGTCGTCGAGTCCGCCGAGGAGACGCCGGAAGGCGCCGTCCGCACGGTGTTCAAGGAATCCGAGCGGATCTCGACGTACCTCGTCGCGCTGATCGCCGGCCCGTACGCCGAGTGGCGTGACGAGTACACCGACGACCACAAGACCATCCCGCTCGGCGTCTACTGCCGCGCGTCGCTGGCCGAGCACATGGACGCCGACCGGCTGTTCACCGAGACCAAGCAGGGCTTCGGCTTCTACCACGAGAAGTTCGGCACGCCCTACCCGTTCTCCAAGTACGACCAGCTGTTCGTGCCGGAGTTCAACGCGGGCGCGATGGAGAACGCCGGCGCGGTGACGTTCCTGGAGGACTACGTCTTCCGCAGCCGCGTCACCCGCTACGCCTACGAGCGGCGCGCCGAGACGCTGCTGCACGAGATGGCGCACATGTGGTTCGGCGACCTGGTCACCATGCGCTGGTGGGACGACCTGTGGCTGAACGAGTCGTTCGCGACCTTCGCCAGCGTGCTGGCCCAGGCCGAGGCGACCGAGTACAAGAACGCGTGGACCAGCTTCGCGAACATCGAGAAGTCGTGGGCCTACCGGCAGGACCAGCTGCCCTCGACGCACCCGATCGCGGCCGACATCGTCGACCTGCACGCGGTCGAGGTCAACTTCGACGGCATCACCTACGCCAAGGGCGCGAGCGTGCTCAAGCAGCTCGTCGCCTACGTCGGGCTGGACCACTTCCTCGACGGCCTCAAGGTGTACTTCGGCAAGCACGCCTGGGGCAACGCGACGCTGGCCGACCTGCTGGGCGCGCTGGAGGAGGCGTCCGGCCGCGACCTGTCGTGGTGGAGCGCGCAGTGGCTGGAGACCACCGGGCTGAACTCGCTGAGCCCGCGCTACGAGGTCGGCGCGGACGGGACGTTCACGTCGTTCGCCGTCGTGCAGTCCGGCGCGAAGCCGGGCGCCGGTGAGCTGCGCACGCACCGCGTCGCGGTCGGCGTCTACGACGAGGACTCCACCGGGAAGATCGTCCGGAAGCACCGCGTCGAGCTCGACGTCGACGGCGAGCGCACCGAGGTGCCGGACCTGGTCGGGCAGCCGGCGGGCAAGCTGGTGCTGGTCAACGACGACGACCTGACGTACTGCACGATGCGCCTCGACCCGGCGTCGCTGACCACGCTGATCGACCGCATCGCCGACATCACCGAGCCGCTCCCGCGGACGCTGTGCTGGTCGGCGGCGTGGGAGATGACCCGCGAGGCCGAGCTGAAGGCCCGCGACTTCGTCACGCTGGTGCAGCGCGGTATCCACACCGAGACCGAGGTCGGCGTGGTCCAGCGGCTGCTGCTGCAGGCCCAGACGGCGCTGAACTCGTACGCGGAGCAGGAGTGGGCGGCCTCGACGGGCTGGCCGGCGTTCACCGCGCGGCTGCTGGAGCTGGTCCGCGGCGCCGAGCCGGGTTCGGACCACCAGCTGGCGTTCGTGAACTCGCTGGCCGGGTCGGTGCTCGACGCGGCCACGTTGGCCGTGCTGGCGGGCTGGCTGGACGGTTCGGCACCGCTGTCCGGTCTCACCGTCGACACGGATCTGCGCTGGCGGCTGCTGCACGCGCTGGTCGCGCACGGCGAGGCGGGCGCGGAGGAGATCGACGCGGAGCTGGCCCGCGACAACACCGCGACCGGCCGCCGCCAGGCGGAACGCGCGCGGGCCCTGCGCCCGGCGACGGAGGCCAAGGCCGACGCGTGGCAGCGAGCGGTGTACGACGACGAGCTGCCGAACGCGGTCAGCGACTCGCTCATCTCGGGCTTCTCGCACCCGGGCCAGAAGACCCTGCTCGGGTCGTACGTGGCCAAGTACTTCGAGGTGATCGACGAGGTGTGGCAGCGGCGCTCGAGCGAGCGCGCGCAGCCGATCGCGATCGGGCTGTACCCGTCGTGGGCGGTGGACCCGGGAACGGTGACGGCCTCGGACGAGTGGCTGGCGGGCGACCACCCGCAGGCCCTGCGCCGGCTGGTCTCCGAGGGCCGGGCGGGCATCGTGCGCGCCCTGGCGGCGCGGGACTTCGACGCGCAGTCCTGACCGACAAGCGCCCCAATGTGGCCTTGGTTGCGTTGAACGCACCCAATGTGGCCTTCGGTGCGTTGAACGCACCGAAGGCCACATTGGGGCGCTTGGAACATCAGGGACGGCAGGTGACCGGCGGTCTCGGGCGAGCACAGGCCGCGGCATAGGCGTCGCGGAGTTCGGTGATCACCTTGTCCGGCTCGGTCCGGAGGCGGCTGGGCAAGGTTTGCAGGCAGCCGATCCCGGCAGCCGAGTAGCGCGCATTGCGCGCCAAGGTCGCCGCGTAGAAGTCGCCGCTTTCGTGGAACGTGCGAGAGTCGATCTCCCAGGCGAACGCGACGTCTTCACACCAGGCGTCGGGTTTCGCGATGAAGCCACCGCTGCGGTCGAAAACCTGGACGTTCCATTCCGCTGCGGGCAGACCGGACAGCTTCCAGACCTCCCACGCGTCGGCCTCGGCGACCGACTCGGCGCCGTTCAGGAGCGCTTGCAGGGCTCGACGGGGGATCGCGGAACCGCGCTGGCTCCCCAGCCGCAGTTCACGATCCAGTTGCTCGGCGGAACACCGCCTGCGTTGAACGGCCTCCGCGAGCATCGCCTGGACGACGTCGAAATCGCGAATGCGCCGGGCCCCGTCCAGCACGGCCCGGTCCACGGGCGCGACCGGCAATCCCTCCTTCGTCCAGGCACCCGGCATCCGGGTGGTGCGCTCGACGAGGACGAAGCCCGCGCTGGTGACCTCGCGTTCGTGAGGTACCAGGAGATGGACGTCGCCAGGCTCCGGCGCCTGATGCAATCCGTGGCGCCGCAGTGCCCAAAGGCCGGTGATCATGGCTCCGGGACCACCGCGCAGGAGCCCGGCTCTGAGCCGTTGCTCGGCGGTGGCTTCCGTGGGATGCAGCAAGATCACTCCGGGCAGCAGCCGGCGCCATGGACCACCGGGCAGGCATCTTCGATAGACGCTGCTTCTGGGCATGCCGATCTCTTCCAGGTCGGACACGCGGACGACGTCCGGGTTGTCCGGGTGACCGGCGACGAGTGGGTGCTTGGTCCAGTTTCCTCTCAACATGCGCCCGAGAATGCCCGCCGGGTCCGACAAAACCGGGCCGGACGAGGGCACGAACGGCCCGTTCGCACCCATTCCGGCCGGTAATCCCCCGTTCGTGCGCCGCACCAGCGCCCCAAGGTGGCCTTGGGTGCGTTCAACGCACCGAAGGCCACCTTGGGTGCGTTGAACGCACCGAAGGCCACATTGGGGCGCTTGGGACTGGTGGTGGACACGAACGAGCCCCGCACCTCAGCCGAGGTGCGGGGCTCGTTTCAGGTCCGGGTCAGCGGGGCGCGGGGCCCGCCTGGTCCGAAAGCATCCGCAGCGCGTTCGCCAGGCCGCTGACCAGTCCGCGGACCAGGTCACCTTCCTTGAACGACGCCACCATGCTCGCCACCGCCAGCTTGGCGCCGCGGTCCGGCAGGCGCAGGTGCGCCGCCTTGCCCGTGACGATCTCGATCCTGCGCTCGCCCGGCGAGACCGCGATGAGGACCGAGTTCGACGGGTCCGCCGTGGTCGCGTGCAGCTTCTCCGCCGCCGCGCGGCTGTCCTCGCCCAGCTCGCCGAGGTACAGGCTGAAGTCCAGGCCGGTCTCGCGGCTCGCGAACGTCAGGGCCTCGTCGAGGCGGGCCAGCTGGCGCGTGTTGAACGGCCCGGACGGCGCCGCCGGCTCGTACATCCTCGCCGCGGACACCCGCCCGGTCGCCGTCAGCGCCTCGCCGTAGCCCAGCTCGGATTCGTCGACGCGCTTCGTCAGCTCACCAGTTGCCACGAGCGCCTCCAGCCGCGGTCGGGGCGCCCTCGGGCGCACTGTTCTCGATCCCGGCGTGCCGGTGGCCCGTACCCGCCCCTTCGGGGTTGGCGCTCCACCACATGGCCGGGTACTCCCAGGCCTGGCCGGACCGGTGCCGCGGGGCACCGCTGGACCTGCGCCGGAGCGTCAGCAGCCCGGCGAGGCCGTAGATGGCCAGCGGGATCACGGCGAAGACCACGATCGTCTCGACAACGTTCACGGCGCTGAGCGTATCGGATGACCTTCGCACCCACCGCGCGCGGCGCACTCGACCGTTCGTCGTAAGCCGGATGCCGTCCGCCGCTTGGCTCGCGGCCACTGGAACGTTGGGGCGAAGACCGTCGGGCCGAAAGGTTGCAACTCAACGTACAGGCGGCCGCACCCGCCGCTGTCGTCTTGTCGGGACCTTGAAATCCTCGTAGCTTTTTCACCTGTACGGGCCTTGCGCCCCGCTCCCCAGCCCCAGCAGGTAACGCACCGGTCCCAGGAGGCCCTGCCATGAACAGCGTCCAGACGCCCGCACAGGCGATCACCGAGACCTTCTCGTCACCGAGCGACATCGAATTCGTCCCCGGAACGCGTGTGACGGCGGGCACAAGGGTTACGCGGGGTACACGCGTAACTCGCGGTACACGGGTGACGGCCGGAACCCGCGTCACCATGGGCACCCGGGTGACGGCGGGCACGCGGGTCACCCGCGGGACCCGGGTCACCCGTGGCACTCGCGTCACGATGGGCACGCGTGTGACGGCAGGCACGCGAGTCACCTGCGGCACCCGCGTCACGCGAGGCACGCGTGTCACCCGCGGCACGCGGGTCACCATGGGCACCCGCGTCACCTGCCAGAGCGACTACACGCTCGCTGCCTGACCCCGTACTCCAGGGCCGCGCGCACTACCTGAGCACCTCGCGCAAGCACCCGGCTCGCCCCGGCCGCCGCACAGGCAGCCGGGGCGCCGGCTTGTCCGGGGGTGCTCCGCCACCCGGCCCCGAACGGATCAGGCGGCGGAGCCGAGATACGGCCGCCAGAGCGGGTCGGCCTCCTTGGAGTGGGCGAGCAGGCGCCAGTGCGGGCCGTGCGGGGCCCGTGGGACGATGCGCAGCCGCCAGCCGATCTCCGAGAGCAGCCGGTCCGCCTTGCGGTGGTTGCACTTGGCACAGCAGGCGACGCAGTTGGTCCAGCTGTGGGGGCCACCCCGGCTGCGCGGGACGACGTGGTCGATCGTCTCGGCCCGCCCTCCGCAGTAGGCGCAGCGGTACCGGTCGCGGTGCATGAGCCCCGCCCGGGTCAGCGGGACCTTCGCGCGGTACGGAACGCGCACGTACGTGCTGAGGCGGATCACGGAGGGCACCGGCAGCGAAACCTTCGCCGAATGCAGCTCGGTCCCGCCGGGGTCACCGTGGACCACTTCGGCCTTGCCGCACATCACGAGCACGACCGCACGCCGCAGCGGCAACGCGGTCAGCGGCTCGAACGTGGCGTTGAGCAGGAGCACCCGGCGCCGGCCCCAGGCCGGGGCAGCCGGATCCCGGCCTCTACTACGCTGTCCGGGCGGGCGGGTCACTCCCCCTGGGCGGGTCCCCGGCCCGGCCGGGACGGTTCCGCCGGATGCGGACCCCCCCGGATAGGCACGCAGAACCACCTCTGGCGCCTCGTCGGCCGTGGCTTGGCCGGAGACGCCGCGGGGGCTGGGTTGTCGGTCTGGCACTCGACCACCTCCAGGGGCGTAGGCATAGTCGACCACAGAACAGGCCCCCAGCGCACGTGTGTTACAAGACGTGTCACATCCGCGCGACCCAACATCCACTCGGCGTTGGGGTGCCCGACCCGATCGGAAGGATGAACGAACCCCCGTGCTTCCCCTGCTCCCCGCCGACCCCCCGCCGTGCTTGAAGGACCCCAGCACGTTCTGCGCCCAGGTGTTCAAGGTGACGAACAACGAGTGGCTGGCGGGCTCGGCGAACTGGCTGATCACCAAGCCGGTCAAGATCCTCATGATCATCGTGATCGCGTTCGTGATCCGGATGCTCCTGAGACGGCTGATCAACCGCGTCACCACGCTGCCCAAGACGGGCGGCAAGCTGCCGTCGATGCTGCGCCCGCTGCGCGAGCGCGCCCCGGAGGTGCTCGGTTCCGCCGTCATCGAACGGCGGCGCCAGCGCGCGAAAACCATCGGCTCGGTGCTGAAGTCGCTGTCGACGTTCCTGGTCTACGGCCTGGCGTTCATCCTCGTGCTGGGCGAACTGGGCATCAACCTGGGCCCGATCATCGCCTCGGCGGGCATCATCGGCGTCGCGATCGGGTTCGGTGCGCAGAACCTGGTCAAGGACTTCCTGTCCGGGATCTTCATGATGGTCGAGGACCAGTACGGCGTCGGCGACGTCGTGGACGTCGGCGAAGCGTCCGGCACGGTCGAGTCCGTCGGCCTGCGGATCACGACGCTGCGTGACGTCAAGGGCACGGTCTGGTACGTCCGCAACGGCGAGGTGCTGCGCGTCGGCAACTCGAGCCAGGGCTTCGCGGTGGCGCTCGTCGACGTCCCGCTCAGCTACACCGCCGACGTCGAACGCGCGACGACGGTGCTCTCGGCCGCGGCGTCCAAGGCCACCGAGAGTGACGCGCTGAAGGACAACGTCCTCGAGCCGCCGGAGCTGCTGGGTGTGGAAAGCGTCACACCGGAAGGCCTCCAGCTGCGCCTGACGGTGAAGGTGCGGCCGGGCAAGCAGTGGGCCGTTCAGCGCGCCCTGCGTGCCCAGCTGCTGGCGGCGCTGGAAGAAGCCGGCTTCGAGCCGCCGCTCGGCCGGCTGTTCCCGCCCGCGAGCCCGGCGGCGGGGAAGTAGCGGCCGCGAACGCCATTACGCTGGGGAGCGGGTTCGCGACGAACCGGAACCGAGTGGACCGGCCGTCGGGAACCCGCACCCCAAGGGCAAAATGGAAGGCGTGTCTGCAGTGAGCGAACCGGCGAACCTCTACGAAGCGATCGGCGGCGAACCGACGTTCCGCCGGATCGTCGGGCGCTTCTACGAGGAGGTCGCGCGCGACGAGATCCTCCGCCCCCTCTACCCCGAAGAGGACCTGGGACCCGCCGAGGAGCGGTTCCGGCTGTTCCTCATCCAGTACTGGGGTGGCCCGCACACCTACTCCGACCAGCGCGGGCACCCGCGGCTGCGGATGCGGCACGGGCCGTTCAAGATCGGGCCGCTCGAGCGGGATGCCTGGCTGCGGTGCATCCGGATCGCCGTCGACGAGGAGAACCTCGAGGAGCCCTACCGCGGGCAGCTCTGGGCCTATCTGGAGATGGCCGCGCACAGCATGATGAACAGCTTCGTCTGATGGGGGCGGCCTGGTGGCAGGACGCCGTCTTCTACCAGGTCTACGTGCGCTCGTTCGCCGACTCCGACGGTGACGGCGTCGGGGACCTCGAAGGCATCCACTCCCGGCTCGGTTACCTGGAGCTGCTGGGTGTCGACGCGCTGTGGCTGACGCCGTTCTACCGCTCGCCCATGGCCGACCACGGCTACGACATCGCCGACCCGCGGGACGTCGACCCGATGTTCGGCACCCTCGGCGACTTCGACGTGCTGCTCACCGAGGCGCACAAGCGCGGCATCAAGGTCACCGTCGACGTGGTCCCCAACCACACCAGCAACCAGCACGCCTGGTTCAAGTCGGCGATGGCCGCCGCGCCGGGCAGCCCGGAACGCGACCGGTACGTCTTCCGCGACGGCGTCGGCCCGAAGGGCGAAGACCCGCCGAACAACTGGGTCAGCGCGTTCGGCGGCCCGGCGTGGACCCGCGTGCCCGACGGGCAGTGGTACCTGCACCTGTTCGCGCCGCAGCAGCCGGACCTGAACTGGGCCAACCCCGAGGTCGCCGCCGACCTGGAACGCACGCTGCGGTTCTGGCTCGAACGCGGCGTCGACGGCTTCCGCATCGACGTCGCGCACGGCATGGCCAAGCCGCCCGGCCTGCCGGACATGGACCCGCGCGCCGACGCGCTGGGGCCGAGCCACTACTACGACCCGCGGTGGGACCACGACGGCGTCCACGAGATCCACCAGATGATCCGCAAGGTCCTCGACGAATTCCCGGACGCGATGGCGGTCGGCGAGATCTGGGTGACCGACGAGGAGCGCCTCGCTCGCTACCTGCGGCCCGGCGAACTGCACCTGGCGTTCAACTTCCGCCTCGTGCTGACCCACTTCGACGCCGACGCCATGCGCACGGCCATCCAGCGCTCCCTGGCCGTCCCGGCCCGCACGGGCGCTCCGGCGACCTGGACGCTGGGCAACCACGACGTCTGGCGGCAGGTCAGCCGCTACGGCGGCGGTGCCGCCGGCGTGCGCCGCGCGCGGGCGATGGCGCTGGTCGAGCTGGCGCTGCCGGGCGCGGTGTACCTGTACAACGGCGAAGAGCTGGGGCTGGCGAACGTCGAGCTGGCCCCGGCGGACATGGCCGACCCGCGCGCGAAGACGAGCGGGGCCGAGTACGGGCGGGACGTTTCGCGGGTGCCGTTGCCGTGGGAGGGCGATCTGCCGCCGTTCGGCTTCTCGCGCAACCCGCGCACGTGGCTGCCGATGCCGCCGGAATGGGCCGGGCTGACGGTGGAGAAGCAGATCGAGGACGCGGACTCGACGTTGTCGCTGTACCGCGCCGCGATCGAGCTCCGCAAGACGCACCCGGCGTTCGGCGGCGACGAGCTGGAGTGGTACGGCGCGCCGGCGGGGTGTTTCGCGTTCCGGCGACGCGGCGGCGGGCTGGTGTGCGCGCTGAACACGTCGGCTTCGCCGATCGCGCTGCCGCCGGGTGAAGTGCTGCTGTCCAGCAGCCCGCTCGTGGACGGCAAGCTGCCCGCCGACTCGGCCGCCTGGCTGGTCTGACGGCCCGAGCGCCCCAATGTGGCCTTGGTTGCGTTCAACGCACCGAAGGCCACCTTGGGTGCGTTGAACGCACCGAAGGCCACATTGGGGCGCTTTCGACCGGCTGTCAGAACAGCAGTGGCAGCAGTGCGTGCCGGCGCCGCACGATCGCGCCGTAACGGGCGTCCAGGCGCAGCCAGGAGTCCGTTGCCGTCACGCGGACCACGTCGCCCGGCACGTCCGAATCCACGAAACCCATCCCGGACATCGCGAACAGGCAGCGCATCTGGACCTTGACCTCGACCGCGTCGCCGCTCACCGTCAGGACCGCCTGGTCCATCAGGGACGCCGGTGGGTTGCCGTGCGGGCCGGCGTTGTCCCTGGCCAGCGTCACGCCGCGGTCCGCCAGCTCGGACACCACCCGCGCCGGGAGCTCGTCGATCAGCGGCCAGCGGCCCGGCGGCGGCAGCTCGCCGTGCCACAGCAGGTCGCGGGCCGGGCCCGGGTCCATCCGGGGGCCGCCCGCCACGGTCAGTGCGGCGAGCAGCTCGTTGCCGGACACCGTGACGTCGCCGGGGGTGACGTCGCCGGCCACCGCGCGGGTGGCCAGGCACTCGAACGGCGTCGCCGTCCAGGCCTCGACCACGCCGTCGCCGCGCTGCCGCAGCCGGACGGCCGTCTGGCCGTCCAGCCGGACCGCGCGGGCGACGAACGCCCCGAGGGTCTCCCGGTCGGCCGCATCCGGCACGAACAACTCAGGCATCCGCGAACCCCTGCTTCAGAAACTCCGACTCGGCCGGGGTGAGCCTACGCGGCCGCAGCGCGACCGTGTCGTACGGCGCCAGCACCGTCTCCGCCGTGACCGCCACCGGGTCGTCCTCCGACGGCCCGCCGCGGACCCGGTAGGCGAGGGTGAAGCTCGCCGCGCGCAGCTCGGTCAGGTCGATGTCGATCCGCAGCTGCTGCCCCGACACCACGATCGGCCGCTTGTAGGCCACTTCCAGCCGCACGACGACGATGCCCTTCGGCAGCTGCTCGAGCCCCGCCTCGGCGGCGCCCTTGAACAACAGCGGGATGCGCGCCTCTTCCAGCAGCGTCACCAGCTTCGCGTGGTTGATGTGGCCGTAGACGTCCATGTCCGTCCAGCGCGGGCGGACGTGCGCAACGTAGGTCACCGAACCGTGCTCCGGATCTGGCGGGCCGCCACCGACAGCATCGCCAGGTCGAGCCGCTCCGACTTGGTGATCTCTTCGAGCGCGACGCGTGTCCGCTGCAGCCGGGACGCGTTCGTCTTCTCCCACTGGGCGATCTTGGCGTCACCGGACGAGCCGGGATCGCTGTGCCGCAACGCGTCCAGCGTGATCGCCCGCAGCGAGCCGTAGACGTCGTCGCGCAGCGAAAGCCGGGCGAGCGCGTGCCAGCGGTTGCCGCGTTCGAGCTTGCTGATCTCGGTGAGCATCTGGTCGATGTCCAGGTGCGCCGAGAGCGCGTAGTACAGCTCCGCCGTCTCGGCCGGGCTGTGCGTGGCGTCCACGCCGATCTGCTGCTCGGCGAGCTCGGCCACCTCGGTGACGTCGAGCAGGCCGAAGGTGTGCAGCAGCAGCGACACCCGGCGGGCCAGGCTCTCGGGCACGCGTGCGTCGATCAGCTCGTCCGCGTGCGCCTGCACGGACTCGGCCTCGCGGCCGCGCAGCAGGTCGCCGATCTTCGGGACGAGCTTGCCCAGCACCCGGCCGAAGCGCTTGATCTCCGACAGCGGGGCCAGCGGCTGCGGCCGGTTGGTGAGGAACCAGCGCGCGGCCCGGTCGAGCAGCCGCCGCGTCTCCAGCACCATCTCGTCGGCGACGTCGGTGTGCACGACGTTGTCGAGCGCGTCGATCTCCTTCCACAGGGCGGGGAGGTCGAACACCTGCGTCACCACCGCGTACGCGCGCACCGCGTCCGTCGCGGTCGCGTTCATCTCCTCCATCAGCCGGTAGACGAACGAGATGCCACCGCCGTCGACGACCTCGTTGGCGATCATCGTGGTGATGATCTGGCGGCGCAGCGGGTGTTCGCCGATCGCGTCCGGGAACCGCTCGCGCAGCGGCTTCGGGAAGTACTGGGGCAGCCGGGCGGCGAAGACCTTCGAGTCAGGCAGGTCGCTGGCCAGCAGCTCGTCCTTCAGCTCCAGCTTGACGTGGGCGAGCAGCGTCGCCAGCTCCGGCGAAGTGAGGCCCTTGCCCGCCTTCTCCAGCTCGCGGAACTCCGAGTTGCTCGGCAGCGCTTCGAGCTTCCGGTCGAAAGCCCCCGCGGACACCAGCGCCTGCACCAGCCGCGCGTGCACCGAGACCATCGGCGCGGCGTGCGCCCGGCTGACCCCGAGGACGGCGTTCTGCCGGTAGTTGTCCTTGAGCACCAGCGCGCCGACCTCGTCGGTCATCTCCTCCAGCAGCTCGTTGCGCTGTTCGCGCTCCAGCTTGCCGGTCTGGACGAGGTGGTCGAGCAGGATCTTGATGTTGACTTCGTGGTCGGAGCAGTCGACGCCGGCCGAGTTGTCGAGCGCGTCGGTGTTGATCTTGCCGCCGCCCGAGGCGAATTCGATCCGGCCGAGCTGGGTCAGACCGAGGTTGCCGCCTTCCCCGAAGACCTTGACGCGCAGCTGCTTGCCGTCGACGCGGATGGCGTCGTTGGCCTTGTCGCCGGCCGCCTGGTGGGTTTCGTTCTCCGCCTTGACGTAGGTGCCGATGCCGCCGTTCCACAGCAGCTCGACCGGCGCCAGCAGGATCGCCTGGATCAGGTCCATCGGGGCCAGCGCGGTGACACCGTCCTCGAGGCCGAGCGCCGCGCGGACCTGCGGGCTGATCGGGATCGACTTCGCCGTGCGCGGGTAGATCCCGCCGCCTTCGCTGATCAGTGCGCGGTCGTAGTCGTCCCACGAGCTGCGCGGCAGGTCGAACAGCCGTCGCCGCTCCGCGTAGGTCACTGCGGCATCGGGGTTCGGGTCGAGGAAGACGTGCATGTGGTTGAACGCCGCGACCAGGCGGATGTGCTCGGACAGCAGCATGCCGTTGCCGAAGACGTCACCCATCATGTCGCCGATGCCGACCACGGTGAAGTCCTCGGTCTGGGTGTCCTTGCCCAGCTCGCGGAAGTGCCGCTTGACGCTCTCCCAGGCGCCCTTCGCGGTGATGCCCATGGCCTTGTGGTCGTAGCCGACCGAGCCGCCGGAGGCGAAGGCGTCACCCAGCCAGAAGCCGTACTGCGCGGACATCTCGTTCGCGATGTCGGAGAACTTCGCGGTGCCCTTGTCGGCCGCGACGACCAGGTAGGAGTCGTCGGCGTCGTGCCGGACGACACCGGGTGCGGGGACGGTCTTGCCCTCGATCCGGTTGTCCGTCAGGTCGAGCAGGCCGGAGATGAACATGCGGTAGCAGGCGATGCCCTCGGTGAGCTGGGCGTCGCGGTCGATGCTCGCGTCGCCGCTCGGGGCCGGCGGGCGCTTCACGACGAAGCCGCCCTTCGCGCCGACCGGCACGATCACCGCGTTCTTCACCGCCTGCGCCTTGACCAGGCCGAGGATCTCGGTGCGGAAGTCCTCCCGGCGGTCCGACCAGCGCAGGCCGCCGCGGGCGACCTCGCCGAAACGCAGGTGCACGCCCTCGACGCGCGGCGAGTACACGAAGATCTCGAACTTCGGCCGCGGCTCGGGCAGGTCGGGCACGCCGGCCGGGTCGAGCTTGATCGCCAGGTACGGCCGTGGCTTCCCGTCGGTGCCGGTGACGTGGTAGTTCGTCCGCAGGGTGGCCCGGATGACGGCCATCAGGCGCCGCAGGATCCGGTCTTCGTCGAGGCTGGTGACCTCGTCGATCATCGCGTTCAGCTCGGCGGCCAGCGCTTCGGCCGCGGCCTCGCGGTCGGCGTCGGACAGGTGGAGCGCGAACCGGGCTTCGAACAGGCGCAGGAGCTTGGTCGCGACCTGGGTGTGGTTCAGCAGCGTGTTCTGGATGTAGTCCTGGGAGAACGCGCTGCCGGCCTGGCGCAGGTACCGCGAGTACGCGCGCAGCACGGCGGCCTGGCGCCAGGTGAGCCCGGCCCGCAGGACGAGGCCGTTGAGGCCGTCGACCTCGGCGTCGCCGCGCCAGGCGGCCTCGAAGGCGTCCTGGAAGCGGCCGCGCAGCTCCTCGACGGCGTGCTCGTCGGACTCGTCGAGCATCTTCTGGTCGACGCGCAGGCCGAAGTCGTAGATCCAGCACGCGCCGCCGTCCTCGCGGTGCAGCTCGTACGGCCGCTCGTCGACCACCTCGACGCCCATGGCCTGCAGCACCGGGAGCACCTTCGACAGCGTGACGCCTTCGCCGCGCAGGTAGAGCTTGAAGCGCCGCTCCCCCGGTCCGGAGACGGCGGGCTGGTAGAACGACAGCGCGAGGTCGCCTTCGTCGGTGAGCGAGTCGAGCGCGCGGAGGTCGGCCAGCGCCTCTTCGGCGGTGAAGTCCTCCTTGTAGCCCTCGGGGAAGACCGTTGCGAAGCGCTGGCCCTGCTCCGTGGCCGACTCTTCGCCGACGATCCCGACCGCGACACCGCCGTCGGCGCGCTCACGGCGTTCGTCGAGGACGGCCTCGACCATCCGGTCGTCCCAGGTGCGGACGGCGTCGTTCAGCCGGTCCTGGATCTTGAGCGTGTCCGGCTCGAGCCGGCGCGCCGGGTCGGTGTGCACGACGAAGTGCACCTGCGCCAGGACGGTCTCGCCGATCCGCGCGCTGTACTCGAGCTGGGTGCCTTCGAGTTCTTCGAGCAGCACCTCCTGCATCGCCAGCCGCGAGCGCGTCGTGTAGCGGTCGCGCGGCAGGTAGACCAGGCAGGAGTAGAAGCGGCCGTACGGGTCGCGGCGCAGGAACAGCCGCAGCCGGCGGCGGTCCGACAGCGTGATCGCGCCGGTCGTCGTCGAGTACAGCGAGTCGGTGTCGGCGGAGAACAGGTCGGCGCGCGGCCAGTTCTGCAGGATTTCGAGCATCCGCTGGCCGGAGAACGACTCGATCGGGAAGCCGGCGCGGTGGATGACCTCGCGGACCCGCTTGGAGACGACCGGGATGTCGAGGACGTTCTCGTGCAGCGCGGTCGTGGTGAACATGCCGAGGAAGCGGTGCTCGCCGGTGACGGTGCCGTCGGCGTCGAAGGTCTTCACGCCGACGTAGTAGGGGTAGACCGGCCGGTGCACGGTCGAGGGCGCGCTCGCCTGGGTCAGCACCAGCAGCGTCGGCGCGAGGGCGGTGGCGGCGGTGTCCGGGCCGGCGGTGAGACCGCGGGCGGCGAGGCTGTCCTGGCGCAGCACGCCGAGGCCGGAGGCCAGAACCGCGCGCAGGGCGGGCGCGGTGTCTTCTTCGGAGTCCGGGTTCGGGTTCGGGTTCTCGATCAGCTCGTAACGCCGGTAGCCGAGGAAGGTGAAGTGGCCGTCGGCCAGCCAGCGCAGCAGCCGCGCCCCCTCGGCGACCTCGGACTGGGGCAGCTTCGGCGGGTCGGTCTCCAGTTCGCTCGCCAGCTGGCAGGCGGTCTGGGCCATCTTTTCGGCGTCCTCGACGACCTCGCGGACGTCACCCAGCACGCTGGCGAGCCGGTTGTCGAGCTCGCGGGCGCGGTTGCGGTCGGTGACGAAGTCGATCTCGATGTACATCCACGACTCGGCGGCCGAGTTCGCGGGCGGCTCGGCCGGGTCCGCTTCGGGGTGGACCTCGAGCAGCTCACCGGTCAGGTCGCGGCTGACCACCACGATCGGGTGAACGATCCGCTGGACTTGCACCCCGTCGCGGGCGAACTCCGCGGCGATCGAGTCGACCAGGTAGGGCATGTCGTCGGTGACGACCTGCACGACGGTGGCTTCGCGGGCCCAGCCGTCTTCGGCGACGGTCGGGTTCAGCAGCCGCACGGCCGGGCGGCCGGGCATCCGGTGCTTGGCCAGTTGCAGGTGCGAGCGGACGGCGCCGACCAGGTTGACGGGCTCGTCGCCGACGATCTCTTCCGGCGGGAGGTGCCGGTAGTAGAGCCGGATGAGCTCACCGATCTCCGGCGCCAGCCCGGCGGCGGAGTCGATCAGGTCGTCCCTGATCTGCTCCGGGCTGGCCGAGGAGCGCGGAGCGCCGAATTCGGGTTCGGCGTCGGCTCCGGTTCCGGGTAGGGACGAGACTCCGGTCGAGCTCATTTGAGGCAACTCTCCAGTTTGCGTGAGGTGGCACCGCGCCGGTTCGGCGTTGAGCCGGCCACCCCACACTAATGCGCCGCGATCCGGGATCGCAGGAAGACCCGAAGGTTCCCCAACGCGCGGAAACCCTTCCGGGGCAGGGGATTTGCGGGATCGGTCAAGCTACTGACGGGTTGCGTTGCGGGGGCGTGCGCAGCTGTGACCAGCCATGGCAGGCGGGTTGCGTTGACGGGGAGGTCAACATGATCGGTTCAGCTCGGGCGGCCCACCACCGTTCGGCGAGCGGTGTCGGCCGGTCGGCGACGCCGAAGCGGCCCGGCGGGGGCCGCGGCGGGCCGACGGTGAGTCGGCGACGAAACGAGGTGTCTCACCGACTGGGAGGTGACCAGAGCACCGGTACGCCGGGGGGCCGGAGCCGGTCCCGGCCGGAACCGGCGCCGGCGGCCTGCGAGCGAACGCGTCAGCGTCAGCCGGCACGGTGCGGTCCCGGCGGGCGAGTCAGTCGCGGAACCGGTGGCCGCGGGAGTCCGATACCTCGGCGCCGTGGCCGTTGCGGCCGTGGCCGTTGCGGCGGCCCGTGTTCTCGGAATCGAGCTGCTTGACCAGTGCGGCCGCGCTGGCCGTGCCCGCCTGGTGCTCGGCCAGTGCGCGGGCGAGCAAGTCGGCGAGCCCGGCGTCCGGCGGGGGCTCGTCCTCCGCGATGGCGCGGGCGTAGCTCTCCGGGAACGGCGCCGTCGCCGGGGTCCAGTGGCCGAAGTCCTCCATCGGCTCCAGCGACGGTGGCATCCGCAGCCGCGGCAACCACGGCTCCGCCTCGTCGCGGTGGCCCGGCACCGACGGTGGTTCGTCCTCCGGCCGCGGCGGCGGGGCGAGCTCCGGCTCCGGACGGGCCGGTTCCCCGGCACGCGGAGTGCCGGCGTCTTCCGCCCGGCGGCGGCGGCCGGCGCCCCCGGAGGACGAAATGCCCAGGCGGTCCAGCACGGACCGCGCGGCCACCGAGCCGTGCTCGGCGTCGTGGCGCGTCGACGGTGGCGGCTCCTCCTTCCGCCGCCGCCCCTCCGCTGCCCACGGCTCCCGTTCGGCGGCGGGCTCGGGCGCGAGCGGCAGGGCCGGCGTGACGCGGGTGGGCGCCGAATCCCGCTCGGCGGCGGTCTCCCGCAGCCGGGATTCGGCCAGCGCGGCCCAGGAGAACTTGGTCTTGCCGGCTTCACCAGACGGCACCGTCTCGACGGGCTCCCGCGCGGACCGCACCTCGTCAGGCTCCGACCGGAAGTCCGGCTCCCGCTCACGCTCGGCCCGCGGCGGCTCCGAACGGCGCTCCGGCTCTCGCGACGGCACTTCGCCAGGCTCAGCCTCCGGCTGCCGCCCACGCTCCGCCAACCGCGGCTCGGCGGGCTCGGCCCGGTGATCCGCCGACCGCACCTCGTCAGGCTCCGACCGGAAGTCCGGTTCCCGCACCGACCGCGCCTCAACGGACTCGGCCCGGTGGCCCGCCCCACGCCCCGACCGCACCTCGCCAGGCTCCGACCGGAACTCCGGCTCACGCACCGACTGCGCCTCAGCAGACTCGGCCCGGTGGCCCGCCCGCCGTGCCGACCGCGACTCGTCAGGCTCCGACTGGTGGCCCACCCCACGCCCCGACCGCGACTCGCCCGGCCCCGACCGGAACTCCGGCTCACGCACCGACCGCGCCTCAACAGACTCCGCCCGGTGGCCCACCCCACGCGCCAACCGCGACTCGCCCGGCCCCGACCGAAACTCAACCGGCTCCGGCCGCGGCTCCGAGCGTCCCGGCTGCACCTCGATCGGCTCCGGCCGGGCCGGCGCCGCCTCCGGGCGTCGCTCCACCACGACCGGCTCCGGGCGTACCCGAGGCTCCGGCCGCGGCGAGGCGGGCTCGTCCCGCACCGCCGGCATCAACGTCGTCTCGGCCGCGTCCGCAGTCACCCGTGGCCGTTCGAACGACCACGCCGGTGCCGGCTGCCGCGGCTCGGGCCGCGATGGCGCCTCCTCCCGCCCGAACGACCACGCCGGCGTCCGCGGCTCGGGCCCCGGAACCGGCTCCGCCGCGACGACCGGGACAGCGGGCGAAGTGGATGCCGCGGGAGCAGCGGGCGCTGTCGAGGCAGCCGGAACGACCAGCGTCGGAGCCCCGGCCGCGACCGGAACCGGCCGCGACGGCACCGCCTTCAGCACCTCGTCCAGATCGACCGAAGCCGGTTCCCCGCTGCCGAACTCGCCGGCCAGCACGCTGCACGCCTGCCGCCGGGCCCTGGCGTGCAGCTGCTCCGCCGCCCGCGAGCGGTAGAGGCACGCGATGGCCTCCTCCGCCTGCCCGAACCGCTCCTGCAGCTGAGCCAGTTCCAGCCACAACCGCGCGGTGATCGACGGCAACCCGTGCCGGTCCGTGCTCGCCACGGCTTCGCGGACCAGCTCGATCGCCGCTTCGCCCGCCCCCGCGGGCAGGTGGACCCGCGTCGCGACGGCCAGCCGCAGCCAGCCCATCGGGGCGACGCCCGCCGCGCGCACCGGCTCGGCCAGCACCGGCTCCGCGATCTCGTACGCCATTTCGGCGTCGCCGCGGTCGAGCAACGTGCTGACCAGCAGGAGCACCAGCCGGATCCGGACGAGGCCGCCGTCGTCGGCCGGGTTGTCGAGCTTTTCCAGGAACCCCAGCCCGGTCCGGGCCGCGTCGGCCGCCGCCGTTAGATCGCCGTGGCGCCGCCGGTGGGCGGCCGTGCCGACGCGCAGCAGCGCCCGCACCAGCAGCTGGGTGTCGGCGCCCAGCGAAGCGTCGCCGACGACGAGCTTGTCCGCCTCCACGAGCACGCGGTCCAGCTCCGACTTGCGCCCGAGCTGGCCCAGGCAGCCCACCAGGTGGCACAACGCGGCCGCGCGGTGCACCGGCGAGACCACCGGGTCCGTGAGGACCGGCCGCAACGCGGCGAGCCCGGTCAGCGGCACGCCGAGGCTGCGGGCGCAGACGGCGAGGTCGATGCGCAGCCGCGCGGCGATGTCGCCGTAGCCCGCGTGCTCGGCCGCGCGCAACGCCGCGACCGCGCGCCCGACGGTGCCCGGCCGCATCCCGAGCCGGACGCGCGCGGACACGACCAGGCTCTCGGCCCGGACCCACTGTTCGTCGGCACTGGCCGCCTCGGCCAGCGCGGCTGCGCGCTCACCGAGGACCAGTGCGAGCTCCGGCGCGCGCAGGTGCAGCGCGTCCGCCCGCTCGATCAGCCGTCCGACTGCGGAGAGGGTTCCCCCGGCATTGACGGAGCGCCCGCCCTCCACTCGGGAGAACGGGCCCGTCCGGTGCTGTTTGCTGGCTTCCACGGGGAAACCCGCCCCCTCAGTCGCGGGTCAGCTTGCGATGGGTGACACGGTGCGGGCGGGCAGCCTCGGCGCCCATCCGCTCCACCTTGTTCTTCTCGTACCCCTCGAAGTTGCCCTCGAACCAGAACCACTTCGCCGGGTCTTCGTCCGTACCTTCCCAAGCCAGGATGTGCGTCGCGACCCGGTCGAGGAACCACCGGTCGTGGGAAATCACGACGGCGCAGCCGGGGAACTGCTCCAGCGCGTTCTCCAGGGAGCCCAGCGTCTCGACGTCCAGGTCGTTGGTCGGCTCGTCGAGCAGGATCAGGTTCCCGCCCTGCTTGAGCGTCAGCGCCAGGTTGAGCCGGTTGCGCTCACCACCGGAGAGCACGCCGGCCGGCTTCTGCTGGTCCGGGCCCTTGAACCCGAACGCGCTGACGTACGCCCGCGACGGCATTTCGGTCTGGCCGACGTGGATGTAGTCCAGCTCGTCGGAGACGACCTGCCAGACGGTCTTCTTCGGGTCGATCCCGCCGCGGTTCTGGTCCACATAGGACAGCTTGACCGTCTCGCCGATCTTGACCACGCCGTCGTCGGCCTCTTCGAGCCCGACGATGGTCTTGAACAGCGTGGTCTTGCCGACGCCGTTCGGGCCGATCACGCCGACGATGCCGTTGCGCGGCAGGTCGAACGACAGGCCGTCGATGAGGACGCGGTCGTCGAAGCCCTTCTTGAGCTTCTCGACCTCGACCACGACGTTGCCCAGCCGGGGACCCGGCGGGATCTGGATCTCTTCGAAGTCGAGCTTGCGGTGCTTGTCCGCTTCCGCCGCCATCTCCTCGTAGCGGTCGAGGCGGGACCGGGACTTCGTCTGACGGGCCTTGGCGTTGGACCGCACCCACTCGAGCTCGGTCTTCAGGCGCTTCGCGAGCTTCTGGTCCTTCTTGCCCTGGACCTCGAGGCGCTCGCGCTTCTTCTCCAGGTACGTCGAGTAGTTGCCCTCGTAGCCGACGACCCGGCCGCGGTCGATCTCCATGATCCACTGGGCCACGTTGTCCAGGAAGTACCGGTCGTGGGTGACGGCGAGGACGGCGCCGGCGTAGCGGGAGAGGAACTGCTCCAGCCACAGGACACTTTCGGCGTCCAGGTGGTTGGTGGGCTCGTCGAGCAGCAGCAGGTCGGGCGCCGACAGCAGGAGCTTGCACAGCGCGACCCGGCGGCGCTCACCACCGGAAAGGTGTGAGACGCCTTCGTCCGGCGGCGGGCAGCGGAGCGCGTCCATGGCCTGCTCGACGGTCGAGTCGAGCTCCCAGGCGTCCGCGTGGTCCAGCTCCTCCTGGAGCTGTCCCATCTCCTCCATCAGCTCTTCGGTGTACTCGGTCTCCATGAGCTTGAGGACCTCGTTGTACCGGTCGAGCTTGACCTTGACTTCGCCCAGGCCCTCTTCGACGTTCTGCCGGACCGTCTTCTCCTCGTTGAGTTCCGGCTCCTGCATGAGGATGCCGACGCTCGCGCCTGGCTGGAGGAACGCTTCGCCGTTGCTGGCCTGCTCGATCCCCGCCATGATCTTGAGAACGGTGGACTTACCGGCACCGTTCGGCCCGACCACGCCGATCTTGGCGCCGGGGTAGAACGCGGTGCTGACGTCGTCGAGGATGACCTTGTCCCCGACGGTCTTGCGCACCTTCTTCATGGTGTAGATGAACTCGGCCATACCCACGATCGTAGAGCGCACCTGATCGCGGCTCGACGCCGGTCACCGTCGGACTACCGAAAGTCAGCCAGGGATCACGGCGAGAGTACCGGCACCACCGTTTTCCCGGCATCCGGATGGCGGCTCAACCTCAACTGGAACCCGAGGGTCGCTTGCCCTCGGCGAGGTTCTTGAGCATCGCGTTGTAGGCGTTCAGCTCCTCGTCGCCCGTCACCGCTTCGCGCCGGTCACTCCGCTTCGCCTCGCGTTCGTCCTGACGCGCCCACTGCACCAGCAGCGCGATCAGCACCAGCAGGACCGGGACCTCGCCGGCGGCCCAGGCGATGCCGCCGCCGAGCCGCTGGTCGGTGAGCAGGTCGGTGACCCACGGCAGGTGCAGCTGGCTGTAGAAGGCCTGCCCGATGACGGTCTGCTTGCTCATCAGGATCACGCCGAAGAACGCGTGGAACGGCATCGCGGCGAACATCATGCCGAGCCGGCCGAGGTACGGGATCCGCCGCGGCGCCGGGTCGACGCCGATCACCGGCCAGTAGAAGACGTACCCGGCGAGCAGGAAGTGACCGTTCATCGCCAGGTGCGCCCAGTGGTAGTTCAGCGCGGTGTCGAAGATGCCGGAGAAGTACAGCGCGTAGAACGAGCCGACGAACAGCAGCAGCGCGACCACCGGGTGGGTGAGGAACCGCGACACCGGCGAGTGCACGAAGGCGACGAGCCACTCGCGCGGGCCGGGCGGGGTGTCCTTGCCCGCGGCCGGCAGGGCGCGCAGCGCGAGCGTCACCGGCCCGCCGAGCACGAACAGCACCGGCGTCACCATCGACAGCAGCATGTGGTTGCCCATGTGGACGCTGAACATCGCGGGCGCGTACCGGCCGATGCCCGACGACGTCGCGATCAGCAGCACCACGCAGCCGGCGATCCAGGCGACCGTGCGGCCGACCGGCCAGGTGTCGCCCCGGCGCAGCAGCCGTCGGACCCCGGCGAGGTACAGCCCGCCGAGTACGAGCGCGAGCGTGCCGTAGACCAGGTCGAAGCGGGTGTCGAAGAGCAGCCGCCAGACCGTCGGCGCGCCGTCGAGGTTGTAGCCGATCAGCAGCTCGGTGGTGGACGGCTGGGTGACCGCGTCCGCCGGCGGTGGCGTCCTGGCCAGCCCGGTCGCGATGCCGATCGTGACGAACATGATCAGGATCTCGACCGAGGCCAGGCGCAGCAGCTGGGCGCCGCCCTTGCCGTCGACGAGGTTCGCGACCCCCTTTTCGCGCTGCTGGTGCCCGAACACCCCGAGCAGCAGCAGTGCGACCGTCTTGGCCACGACCAGCAGGCCGTAGTCGGTGGTGAACAGGTCGTTCAGGCCGATCCGGACCAGTGCGTTGACCGCGCCGGAGAGCGCCATCACGATCCAGCAGACCAGGGCCAGCTTCGAGAACCGCCGCGCGGCCAGGCTCAGGTGGCCCCCGCGCCGGTACCCCAGCGCGAGCAGGGCGACCAGGCCGCCGACCCACAGCGCCGCGGCGACCAGGTGGAACAGCAGGCTGTTGGTGGCGACGTCGTGCGAGCCGCCGCTGGCGGAGTGCCCGGTGACGGCGACCGGGACCAGCCCGCCGACGGCCAGGAAGAACAGCACCGCCGTCCAGCCCCAGCTCAGCGCGAGCCGGCAGCCGAGCGCGACGAGGACCGCGATCAGCGCCGTCCACAGCCACGCCTTCGGCTGTTCGATGGCGCCCACGAGGTCGAGCAGCGTCTGCGGGTCCAGGACTTCACCGAAGGGCTTTCCGGCGGTGTCGGCGGCCGTGAAGGCCACCGAGAGCAGGGCCGCGGCGAACCACACCCAGGCGGCGATCCCGGCCACGCGCAGCGCGCCGTAGCCCTCCGGCCCGAGCGTCCCGGACTTCTGCGGCGGCACCAGGAACGCGGCCAGCAGCAGCGAGCCGACGCAGATCACCGACGCGCATTCGGACAGCACCCGCATCAGGGTGATGCCGTACTTGGTGACCAGACCCGGGTCGGGCAGGCCGGCGATGGCGTAGCCGGCCCCGCCGGTGAGGGCGATCAGGCCGATCGCGACCACGGCGGCCAGCAGGACTCCGACCACGAGCAGGGGCAGCACGCCGGCCCGGCGCTGGGTGGGGACGTCGGATTTCGTCGCGGACACGCCACTGAGGGTATGCCCAGCCCCGGTCAGGCCCGTGTGACGGGCAGGATGGGCGCCGTGAAGATGATCCTGCTGCGGCACGCCGAGTCGCTCGGCAACGTCGACGAGCTCGCCTACACGCGGATCCCCGACCACGCGCTGCCGCTGACCGCCAAGGGAGAGCGGGAAGCCCGCGCGGTGGCGCCGGAGATCGCCCGGCTGCTCGACGGCACGCGGCCCGCGGTGTACGTGAGCCCGTACCTGCGCACCCGGGAAACGTTGCGGCTGCTGGACATCCGGGCGTCGTGCGAACGGCTGGTGCCGGAGCCGCGGCTGCGCGAGCAGGACTGGGGCAACCTCCAGGACCCGGCCGACCAGGAAATCCAGAAGGCGCGGCGCCACGAGTTCGGGCACTTCTTCTACCGGCTGCCCTTCGGCGAGTCGGGCGCGGACGTCGACGACCGCGTCGCGGCGTTCCTCTCGGACCTGCGCATGCGCGAGGAAAGTCACCCGGAGACGGTCCTGGTCGTCTCCCACGGGCTCACGTTGCGGCTGCTTTGCCGACGGCTCTTCGGCTGGAGCATCGAGCTGTTCGAGTCCCTGTCCAATCCGGCCACCTGCGAATACCGCGTCCTCGAAGAGCAGGACGGCAAGTGGGCGCTGGACCGCCCGTTCGCGCAGTGGCGGGACTCACCCGACGGGGAAACCCAGCTTTAGCGGCGCGGTCAGCACGACGCGGGTGCCGTGGCCGGGTGCCGAGTCGATGCGCGCGGCGCCGTCGATCTCGGCCATCCGGGCGTGGATCGAGTTCTCGATGCCGAATCCGGCGTGGCGCGCGCCGAGGTCGAAGCCGGTCCCGTGGTCGCGCACGGACACCGTGACCACGCTTTCACGCTCTTCGAGGCACACGACGGCCTTCGTCGTCCTCGCGTGCTTCAGGGTGTTTCGCAGTGCTTCGCGGGTTGCGTCGTGAAGAGCGTTGACGACGGCTTCGGGCGCGTCAGTGGGCTTCGCGAGCACGACGAGGTCGACGCGGAGGCCGTCCGCCGTCATCTCGACCGCCAGCGCGCCGAGCCGGTGTTCGAGCCCGCCCGGTTTGGCGGGCGCGTCGCCGTCGAGGCTCAGCCGCAGGCGCAGGGCGTGCGCGCGGGCGGTGCGGCGAACCTGGTCGAGACTGCCCCGCGGGTCGAGCGCGTCCCCGGGCGCGGGCAGCGCGAGGGACTCCATGACCTGCAGGACGGTGTCGTGGACGTCGCGGCGGTGCCGTTCCCGCTCGGCGGCCCGGCCGCGCTGCTCGCCCAGCCCGAGCGCGAACCGCATGGACCCGGCGACGAGCAGGACGATGGCCAGCGCCGTCACGGCGGCCGCGACCAGGGCGAGCAGGATCCACGTGGCGGGGGCCGACGTGCCCGACACCGCGGCCATGCCGTACCTCAGGAGCAGCGCACCGGCGATCGCGACGGCTCCGGCGGGCGCGCCGAGCAGCAGGGTCCAGACCATGACCGTGCCCATGATGTTCGGCCAGGCCAGGGTCAGCAGCTCGGGTGACTGCGCCGCGAACACGGCCGCGGCGAAGCTCGTCATGAGCGTGTACGCGGTGTCGGCGGCCAGAACCGGCCGGATGCCGGTGGCCCGGCGGAAGACCCAGGCCACTTCGAGCAGGTTCGGCACCAGGTAGAGGGTGATCGCGGTCCAGAGCACCGGCGCGCTCAGCGGGCCGCCGAACCAGACCGCCTGCAGGAACAGTGCCAGCCGGAACGCGACCGGTACCAGCACGAGCCGCGGCACGGCGTCCTGGACGAGTCTCGACCCCGTCCCGCCGAACCGCCCGCTCCGGCCGGCGAGCGCCCCCGCGCCGCCGAGCAGCACAACCCTCACGACGTCCTCCCCGGACCAAGGCCCCTACCCTGATCAGCCGACCTGAAATTGAAACGTCGCCGTATTCATTTCAGTTTACCGACGGGGTTCAGCTTGCCTCGCGCACCAGGAGACTGTCAACGCCCGGGCACTGGCGGAAACGCGGGCCAGGGGCCGGATTTCGGGCACGGACGGCCTAGCGGCCGGCCATCGCCGCCGCTTCCTCCCGCCGTCGCGACCGCCGTGCGGCGACCGCGGCGGGCAGGATCAACGCCGCGATGAGCGCGACGAAGACGAACGCCACGTTGTAGTCCGTCGCCTGCGCGATACCGCCGACGATCGGCGGGCCACCCAGGAAGCCGGTGTAGGCGAGGGCGGTGACGAAGCCGATCTCGCGCTCGCCGCCGGTGCCGTCGCCACGCTTCCCGGCGTCTCCGGCGAGGCTGAGGGCCATCGGGAAGGACGCGGCGAGACCCGCGCCGGCCAGCGCAAACCCGGCGTAACCGGCGGCGGCGGCCGGGATCGTGGCCGCGGCGACCAGCCCGGCGGCGGCGAGGGTGGCGCCCGCGGCGAGGCAGCGGGTCGGGCCGAACCGGCGTTGCGCCCACGGGCCCGCCAGCCGGGTCAGGCCCATGACCAGCTGCATTCCCGCGAACGCAAGAGCCGCGGCGCCTTGGCCGACTCCGCGCTCGACCGTCATCAGCAGCGCCGACCAGTCCGATGAGGCACCCTCGGCGATGGCCGAACACAGCGCGACCGCGGCGAGCAGCCACAGCACCGGCCGCCGGATCGGCGCGCGCGCCGGCGTGACGACCGGCTCTTCGGTGTGCGCGGGTCGGATGCCGGGGACGGCGCGGATCACGAGGGCCAGCACCAGGAGGGCGACGATGGCGGCCACGGTGAGGTGCCGCGCCGGCGACCAGCCGTGCCCGGCGGCGAGGCCGGCAGCCAGGGAACCGGCGAGCGCGCCGAAGCTGAACCCCGCGTGGAACACGGACATCACCGGCTTGCCGAGCCGGCGTTCGACGGCCACGCCGGCGACGTTCATCGCGACGTCGAGCATCCCGACGCTCGCGCCGATCACCAGCAGCGCCCCGGCCAGCAGCGGGACGGTGGGCGCGAACCCGATCAGCACCAGCGAACCGGCGGCCATCGCGGTGCTCCCGGCGACCACCGCCCGTGCACCGGCCCGCTCGATCAGCCGTCCGGACACCGAGGCGGCGGCGAGCATCCCGGCGCTGGCCCCGAGCAGGGCCAGGCCGAACACCCCGGGCGACGCGTGCACCTGCGCGGTCAGCGCGGGCGTGCGCGACGCCCACGACCCCAGCGCGAGCCCGTTGAGGGCGAACACGGTGAACACCGCGATCCGGTCCCGCATGCGTCCCCCTTTCGTGCCTCCCAGGGTGACTTAAGCGCTTCAGAAAGTCCACCGGGCTGCGGCTAGACTGCGCCGATGACCCGGCGCCGCCGTCCCACGCTCGACGACGTCGCCGGCGCCGTCGGCGTCTCGCGCGCCACCGTCTCGAACGCCTACAACCGGCCCGACCAGCTGTCTGCCCGGCTGCGGGCCGAGGTCCTGCGGGTGGCGGCCGAGCTCGGCTACCCCGGCCCGGACCCGACCGCGCGGAGCCTCGCGACCAGCCGCACGGGCGCGATCGCGGTCCTGCTGGACACGTCGTTGTCGATGGCGTTCGCCGACCCCGCGCTGTACCTGACGCTGGACGCGCTGGCCCGGGTGATCGACCCGCGCGGGCACGCGCTGCTGCTCCTGCCCGGCGGGGCGCACGGCGGCCCGCCCGCCGACCGCGTGCTCGCCGCGCAGGCCGACATCGCGATCGTGTATTCGCTGCCCGACGGCGCTCCTTCGCTGGACGCGGTGCGCACGCGGGGGTTGCCGCTCGTGGTGATCGACCAGCCGCTGCTGCCCGGCACGGCGCGGGTCGGCTGCGCGGACCGGCTCGGCGCGGCACTGGCCGCGCGGCACCTGCTGGACCTGGGGCACCGGCGGTTCGGGATCTTCGCCGCGTGCAGCCACCTCAAGCCCGGCGGGGGCGGGCTGAGCGTGGCGGAGGCGGCGGCCGCGCCCTTCCACGACGTCCGCGAACGGCTGGGTGGCTACCTGGACGAGCTGGGGTCGTGCGCCGTCGTGGTCGAGGAAGCCGCCGGGCTGAGCGCCGAGAGCGCGATGACCGGGGCGTTCGCGCTGCTCGGGACGTCGCCGCGGCCGACCGCGGTGCTGTGCATGTCCGACCAGCTCGCGCTGGCGGTGCTGGCCGCGGCCCGTGAGCTGGGGATCAGCGTGCCGGGCGAGCTTTCGGTGGCCGGCTTCGACGACAGCCCGCCGTCGTCGTGGTCGTCACCGCCGCTGACCACGGTCCGGCAGGACCTCGCGGCCAAGGGCCGGATCGCCGGGGAACTGGCGCTGGCGCTGCTCGACGACGGTTCGGTGCCGGCGCCGGTCGAGGTGCCGGTTTCGCTGGTGGTGCGCGGCAGCACGGGCCCCTGTTAGCACCGTCCTCGTCCGGTCCGCAAGACCGCTCACGGATCTGTGGACAACCATTCCACTGCCGGGCAGTTGTCCACAGAATCGAAATCGCGGGCTGACAAACCCCCCACCACCCGCCAATCTGGAATCACACGTTCACCGCGGCCGGCAAGAGCCGCGATTCCGGAGGGGAAATCCACCATGTCTTCACGTCGTCTTCGTTCCCGCCTGCCGCAGATCGTGGTCCTGGCCCTGATCGGCCTGCTGACCAGCGTCGGAGCCGCCCACGCCGGCACGGATCCGGCCTGCCGCAAGGGCGAGTTCTGCCTGTGGCCGTCCGACGGCTACGGCGGCGAAATCCAGCGCTTCGACCTGCGCTCGGCCAATACCGAAGAATGCCTGCCACTGCCCGAGGGATTCGACGGGTCGTCATTCGCGAATCTGATGACCCGCGACGTCACGGTGTACCAGGACGAGGAATGCTCGACCGAGGGAGACTTCGTCACCTATCCGGGTGGCGGCACGTTCGTCCCGAACGCGCCCTTCCTGGTCCGCGGCATCCAGATCTGGGAGTGACGCCCTGACCGGGCCCGCACGCCGTCCGCTCCAAGGGGGAGCCGGCTCGCGGCGGCGACCGGGCCCGACCGGGGCCGCTCCCCCGAAGCGGCCCCACCCCGTGGGCGCGCCTCCGCGGCGTGGCGCGCCCACGGGTCCCCGCTGAACGCAGGGGTTTCTTGGGGAAGCCGGTCGGATCGGCGGCCTCGGGACGCTCCGCCGGGAGCGTTCCCGGCACGGCACAACACCGCCCGCCCAGCCCGACGGGCGAGCACGACAAAACCCGCGAGACACCGGACCGACCACCCACAGCAACCGTTCACGCACGACGAGCCCATCACCTCGGCTGCACCGGCCGAAGTCCACTGGCGACCCATCACGCGCTCCCGGAAAGGCCGACGCAGCCATGCCCTTCGTGACACCAGAAGCCAGGCCACTTCCCGGCCCTGAGGCGCCCCACCGCAGGTGTTCCCACCCGGGCACGGCTGCCCTCTCACCCGACCGAGTGGCGGCTGTGGTCCACACCACCATCCTCGCCCCTGGCCGGTCCACCGTGCACGGGCTCCGGCGCGTTGCCCCGCCGTGACATCGCGCCGCCGACTTTTCCGAATCAAGTCGAACGAGACCTGAAACGATTCGCCGGTGTCGAACGATCGAGAGGATGGCGACGACTAAGCTGCCCGTGCCGGGCGACCGGCACGGGCGGGACAGGTCGTCGGCGCGGGCCCTCGTAGCTCAGCTGGATAGAGCAAGAGCCTTCTAATCTCTAGGTCGCAGGTTCGAGTCCTGCCGGGGGCGCCACCAGGGAAAACGCCGTGCGCAGGTCGCGCACGGCGTGCTCCGGCCGAGAGATCCGCCTCACACCCGGCCGGGTCGCCGACGACGTCATGCCCCCACAGTGGACGGTAACGGGCCGCGTTCTTCCTTGCCCCGCACCCGACCGGGCGACCATCGGCGCATGCGGCCAACTGGCCCAACAATCGCGGTGCCCGCACCCCTCGAGACAATCTTGTTATCCGGACGGCGATCCCGGGCGCCGTTCCGACCCCGTTCTCACCGCGACCGGGCGGTCACACCGAGCAATGACGCCGGCGTGCCCGCCGCGCACCCCGCCGACCTTCCGAGGACGAACGCCATGACGGACCAGGAATCCACCCCACGACACCACCGCCACCACCGCCGCCGCGCGAACGGCGCCGCTCGCGGCGCGTTCACCGAGGCGCGCCGCGCCGGGCTGGTGCAACGGCACCTGAGGAAGATGCACCACCTCGCGAGGCGGGAAGACCGCGGACCCGCCACCCGGGCGAGGCCGGACGACGTCCCGCTCGACCGCACCCCGCCCGCACCGCCACCGTCTCCGGTCCCCGGCGCACCTCCGTCCACTTCGGAGGCTGCCTGACTGTCGCTTGTAGACGGTGGTCCCCCGGCTCGGGGCGCCTTACCCGAAACCGGGTCGCCGCGCATCTTCCAGATTGCGCTACTGGGCGGGCGCACTCACCCGTGGGGCCCCTCACGGCGAAAGCGCAGCTCAGAGCCGCTGCAACGGGGAACGGGCGCCATTCGGACCACACGAAGGTGGTATTTCCCCGCCGGAAACAGCATGATGGAAGAACGAGGCGGCACCGTCCGCCCCGGTTTGACGAATGCGGAGGACGTTCCGGTGCCAGATCCGATGGTGAGGAAGCTGCTGAACGCGATCGAGCGAACGGCGGGCTACAGCCACACCGGCTACCTGCTCAACGGGCTCACCGGCCCCGGCCCGTTCGCGGCGCCGGCGTACCTCGCGCCCGTCTGGCACCCGGACCTGTGTCTTCAACCGCCGCTCAGCCGCCAGGAACGCGACGCCTTCGAGCGCCTGACCGCCTGGTTCTGAGTTCCGCCCCGGCCGGGGTCGTGGTTTCCAGGCGGTCGGGGCTCCACGCACGCCGGGCCGGGCGAACAGGGTGCGGCCGAGGTGGGCGCGCCGAAACCGAGCCGCGAGCCGTGCAGTCACCTCGGTCCCACGCACCGGGACCGCCCGGGGCGAGTACCGATCCGGCAGCGCCGCGCAAAGGCGCACCCGCGCCCCGGCAGGCCGCCGGAACCGGGCAGGTCCCGCCGCGGCCCGTCCGGGTCAGGCGGCCTCCGCGATACCCCCCGCGACCAGGCCCACCAGGTTCTCCGCCACCTCGATCGGGGTCGGCTCTCCCGCCAGCTCCGCCGCCAGCACCTCGGCCGCCCGGCGGTAGCCGGGCCTGGCCAGGAGCTCCTCGCAGTGGGCGGCGATCGCCGACGGGGCGATCTCGGTCGGGAGGAGGCGGATGCCGGCGCCGGCGGCCGTGATCGCTGCTCCGTTGTCGAACTGGTCGTCGAACACCGGGAGGACCAGCTGCGGCAGAGCCGCCTCGATCGCCGTCAGTGCGGTGCCCTGGCCGCCGTGGTGGATGGCCGCGTCGCAGGCCGCGAACACCGGGGACAGCGGCATGCGGCCCACGTGCCGGACCTCCGGGGGCAGCGGGGGCCAGCCCGCCGCGATGCGGTCGTCCACCGCGATCACGATCTCCACCCCCAGGTCCGCCAGGGCGGCGACGATGTCGGGCACGCTCCCGGCGACCTGGCTGCGGCCCGTGCGCGGCACCACCGTGCCCAGCGTCAGGCACACCCGCGGCCGGCGACGGCGGCGCAGCACCCAGTCCGGCACCCGGGCCTCGCCGTTGTAGGCCAGCGGGCGGATGCCGGTGTGGCCGGCCGCGTGCGGGAGGCGCAGGGACGGCGGCCACGGGTTGAGCACCGCCGCCGGGCGGGGCAGGGCGTCCAGGCCTCGGGCCGCCAGCTGGACCGACAGCTCCTTCGCCGCCGCCGTGCGGTACTCGGGCAGGGCCGCCACCCCCCAGTGCAGCTCCACCTGCGGGATTCCCAGGTGCCACGCCGCGAGCGGGCCGGCGAACTCGGCTCGCTCGCTCACCACCACGTCGGGCTGCCACGTCCGCATGACCACCGACGTGCCCGGCAGGCTGCGGGCGGCCATCCGGCCGAACACTCGGCCGTGGGCCGCGCGCTGCTCCGCCAGGCCGGCGCTCGGCCGGTCGTCGGCGACCAGGTCGGCAAACCGCTCCGCCGGCCCCGACGACGCCGCAGGCAGTCCCGAACCGAGGACCGTCGGAACGAAGTCCGCCGCACTGAGCACCAGGACCTCGTGCCCCGCCGCGCGGCAGGCCCACGCCAGCGGAACCAGCGGGAAGAAGTGACCGGGCAGGGCCACGGTGGTGAACAGGATCCGCACGACGTCCCCCCGTGTCAGGTCAGTACGTCACGACGGCGCGGAACCGCACCTCGCCCTTGCCGACCTTCCGGACGGCTTCGGCGACGTCTTCGGCCGCGAACGTCTCCACCAGCGGCTTGACCTTGCCCGCGGCCACCAGGTCCAGCGCCTCGCGCAGGTACTCCGTGCCGTTGTGGGTGGCGCCGATGATCCGCTGGCCCAGCCCGAAGAACGGCAGCATCGGCGGCAGCGTGAACGGCTCCGTGACGTCGATGCCGGCCAGCACCAGGCGGCCGTTGACGTTGAGGCCGGTCATCGCGTCCGCGGCCGCGCGGTACGACGTTCCGGTGACGAGCACGACGTCGGCCCCGCCGGCCGCGCGCAGCTCTTCGCCGTTGGACACCACCGTGCCCGCACCCAGCTCGCGGGCCAGGTCGTGCTTCTCCGGCGAGCTGGTGACGGCGATCGTGTCGAAACCGCAGGCGCGCGCGTACTGGACGGCCAGGTGGCCCAGGCCGCCGATGCCGACCACCGCGACCCGTTCGCCCGGCTTCGGGTCGGCCGTGCGCAGCGCGCTCCAGCTGGTGTACCCCGCGCACAGCACGGGAACCGCCAGCTCCGGTGCCAGGTGGTCGGGGATGAGCACGGTCTGGTCCGCGGCGACGACGATGTACTCGGCCTGTCCACCTTGGACGGTGAAGCCGGTGGAAATGGGCGCGGCACAGGCGAAGGCGGCGCGCGCGGACAGCGGCAGGCCGAGACGGCAGTAGTCGCAGCTGCCGCAGGTGCCGCGGATCCAGGTGGTGCCGACGACGTCGCCGACCTGGCGGCTGGTGACCGCGTCGCCGACCGCGACGACTTCGCCGACCGGCTCGTGGCCGGGGATGGCGGGGTCGAACGCCGGGAACGGCAGCATCCCCTTGGTCACCAGGACGTCGTTCGAGCAGATCCCGGAGGCCCGCACCCGGATGAGCACGTCCGCCGGGCCGGGCTCGGGGGTCGGCACCTCCCGCAGCTCCCACTCCTCGTTGACCCCGGGGATTACCGCAGCCTTCATGACCATCATCCTCACTGGACGGAAAACTTTCGGGACCCGTACGGCAACGGTGCCAGCGCACCACCCGCCCCGGCGTCTCCCCGGCTGCGGAAGCCGGGCAGCTCAGGCGGCGCGGGCGTTCCGGGTGCGCCGGCCGGTGCACTCGCGCACGGCCGAGATGACCCGGTCGACGTCGGCGTCGGACAGGGACTGGTGCATCGGCAGCAGCAGCGTCTTGTCCGCGGCGGCTTCGGCGCCGGGGAGGACCGCGTCGGAGCCGTACGCCGGGACCTGGTGCAGCAGCGGGTAGCGGAACGTCGTGTACACCCCGCGCTCGTAGAGGTCGCGGGCCACCTGGTCGCGGTTGCCGTCCTCGAACTGCAGCCAGTACATGTAGTACGACGACGTGTGCCCTTCGGGCAGGGGCGGCGGGACGCGCAGTCCGGGCACGCCGGCCAGCCCGGCGTCGTAGGCTTCGGCGACCTCGCGCCGCCGGTCGATGAACTCGCCCAGGCGGCTCAGCTGGACCGTGCCGACGGCGGCGAGCACGTCGTTCGTCGTGGAGCGGCGCGAAAACGACGTGACGTCGAAGTCCCACCAGCGGGTCTGGGCGCGCATCGCCTGGTCGTACCCGCTGCGCTGCTCCATGCCGAGGTAGGCGATCTTGGGGGCGCGCGCGGCCAGCTCCGGGTCGCGCACGCACAGCATGCCGCCGTCCACGGTGACCACGATCTTGCCGTGGTCGAAGCTCCACACGCCCATGTCGCCGAAGGTGCCGCACGCCTGGCCGTCCACAGTGGACGCGATGGCGACGGCGGCGTCCTCGATCAGGGAGATGCCGCGGTCGCGGCACAGCTCGGCGATTCGCGCCACCTCGCCCGGGTAACCGCCGTAGTGGAGGATCAGCACCGCCTTGGTGCGCTCGGTCAACACGGCCTCGACATCCTCGACGCGCGGGTTCAGCGTTGCTTCGTCGACGTCGCAGAACACCGGCACCGCGCCACGGGAAGCGATCGCGTTGCCCGCGCCCACGAAGCTCGGCGACGGCAACACGACCTCGTCGCCCGGCCCGACCTCCAGCAGCTCCATCGCGATGAACGTCGCCTCGGTGCAGGAGTTCGTCGACGTCACGTGCCCGGCGTCGACCCCGATGTGCCGTGCGAAAGCCGACTCGAACTCGTTCGTGCGGGCGCCACGGCCGATCCAGTTGCTCTCGAACACCTCCCGGACGGCCGCGAGCTCGCGCTCACCCAGCGCCGGCTGCATGACGTTGATCATCGGCTCCATCGGGACTCCTCGAGATGGCTGGATCACGGGCGGGTCCGGCCGGATCGCGAGGGCGATCCGGCCGGACCCAGGGTTTTCCGTTGTCGCGCCGGCCGTCAGGCCTGCGCGGCCTCCGCGGAGGCTTCCCCTTCCGCGGGGGCACCTTCCGGCGCGGCCTCCGGCGGCGGGCCCGTGGGCGGCGCCGGCGGGACCGGGATGTGCCGGAGGGTGGCGAAGGCCAGCGCGGCCAGCGCCACGAACACGACCGCGCAGATGCCCGCGGTGGTGTTCAGGGCGCCGGTGAACGCGTCGCCCGCCGCGGACAGCAGGTCCTGCGCGACGGCCGGCGGCTGCGAACCCGCCGCCAGCACCGCGCTGGAGATGCTCTCGCGGGTCGCGTCGGCGGCCGGGCCGGTGACGCTGGCCGGCACCGTCAGGTGGCTGTGGTAAGCCGCCGTCGCGATGCTGCCGAGCGCGGCGATGCCGAGCGCGACACCCAGCTCACCACCGGTCGACTGCAGCGAAGCCGCCGACCCCATCTTCTCGGGCGGAGCCGAGCCCATGACGACCTTGTTCACCAGGACGCCGATCGGGCTGCCGCCGATGAAGATGATGCACGAGCCGAGGATCAGCACGCCCACGCCCGAAGCCGTGTCGTACAGGCTCAGCACCAGCATGCCGGCCGCCGCGACGAGCATGCCCACCATCATGATGATGCCGGGCCGCACCTTCAGCGACAGCGGGTTGGTCACCTGGATGCCGATGACCATGATCACGGCCGGGATCAGCAGCAGCAGCGCGGACTTCAGGGCCGAGAAGCCCTCCACCTGCTGCAGGTGCTGGGTGACGAGCAGGCCCGTGCCGCCCTGGATCGCGGCGAACAGCAGGCCCAGGATCAGGCCACCCGAAACGGCCTTGATCGCGAACAGGCGGACGTCCAGCAGCGGGTTCGCCAGCTTGAGCTGCCGGACGACGAACACCACGCCGAACACGATGCCGGCCACGGCCACCAGGACCGGCGCGACCGCCCAGCCGGAGCGGACGACCTCCTTGAGGCCCCAGATGAAGGGCAGGATCGCCAGCAGGGACAGCAGCACGCTCACCAGGTCGAGCTTGCCCGCGTTGGGGTTCTTGAACTCGGGCAGCAGGATCGGCCCGAACACCAGCACCAGCACCATGATCGGCACCGCGAGCAGGAAGACCGAACCCCACCAGAACGAGGCCAGCAGCAGACCGCCGACCACCGGGCCGAGGGCGATACCGGCCATCATCGAGGTGGCCCAGACACCGATCGCGGCACCCATCTGCTTCGGGTGCTGGAACATGCCCATGATCAGCGCGAGCGTCGAGGGCATGATCGTCGCGCCCGCGATGCCGAGCAGGGCCCGGATGACGATCAGCGTCTCGGGGTTGGTCGAGAACGCCGCGATCGCCGAAAGGATGCCGAAGGCGGTGGCACCGACCACCAGGACCCTTCGCCTGCCTACCCGGTCACCGAGCGTGCCCATGGTCACCAGGAACCCGGCGATCAGGAAGCCGTAGATGTCGGTGATCCACAGCTGCTCGGTACTGCTCGCGCCCAGGTCTGCGCTCAGGTGCGGGAGCGCGAGGAACAGGACGTTGATGTCCATCATCGTCAACATCGTGGGGAGGGCGAGTATCGCCAGCCCCCACCATTCCCGCCGCCCGGCCAAGGGCGGCGCGCCGTTACCGGTCACTTATCATCATCCTCTCTCCAACAAAGCCGCCGGCCAACCGAGGGATCACAAAGGCCAGACGCACAGGGCGTTGTGACTTCGAGGTCGGTTCGTACGGTGAGTAACTGTCCCAGAGGCCGCTCGTCACGAGCATCTTCCGGAATGCGGTGCGACCCGCGCCGGGAACTGTCCGGCCGAACCGTGCGTTTCCCACTGTTTGCCCCCGGTGAAACAGGCTCTGACCTGCGGCCACGGATTCCCGTGGTGGGCCGGGCCGCGACGGCGGAATCGGGACTCAGATGTATGCGGTGTCCGGTTCCAAACCGCACAGAATACGACCGTACAATTCCGCGGCGGTGGTCGGGTTGATCAACGCGTGCAGGCTCGCGGCCTGCAGGTCGTGCAGGATGCCCTGGATCGGCACGTGCTGGTAGATCGACGCGCCGCCCGCGCCGGCCGCGAGGATGTCGACGGCTTCCTTGGCCAGCTTGCAGACCTCGCCGACGTCCGCCCGGTTGCGGGCCCGCTCCACGAGCGTCCACGGGACACCCTCGACGGCCTTCCGGTCCACGGTGGAGGTGATCCGGCGGGCGTGGAACTCGGCCTGGTCGATCTTCTGCGAGGCCTCGGCGACCTGCAGGTGGGTGACGGCGGCGTCCGACTGCTTCGAGTAGGCGGTGTACGCGATCCGGCGGCCCGGCAGCCATTCCAGGAAGTTCTCCTTCGCCGCGCGCGCCAGGCCGAGGAGGGTGCCGACAGTGCACGCGCCGGACACCGGCACCAGCGGCGCGCGGTAGATCGGGATCCGCGCGTTGCGCTCGGAGACCGTGTTGCCCTGCACGACGGTCGGCATCGGCAGCGCCCGCTCGGCCGGGACGAACACGTCCTGCGCGATCGTGGTGAGGCTGCCCGAGCCCTTGAGGCCGGTGGCGAACCAGTCGTCGACGACCTGCAGGTCCGCCATCGGGACCAGGGCCATCAGGGGGTACGGCTCGGAGCCGTCGCCCGGGTCGAGGATGGCGATGATCTCCTGCCAGTGCGCGTGCGGCGCGCCGCTGATGAAACTCCACTTGCCGTTGACGACGTAGCCGCCGGAGACCGTCTTCGCGAAGGCGGTGGGGCTGAGGGTCCCGCACACCCGGACGTTCGGGGTGGCGAACACCTCCTCCTGCACCTCCTCCGGGAACATGCAGACCATCCAGCCCGGGATCGAGTAGACCGAGGCGACCCACGACGCCGAGCCGTCTCCGCGGCCGAGCTGAGCGGCCACCTCCATCAGCGTGGTCGTGTCCGCCTCGTAGCCGCCGAACCGGGCGGGGACGCGGAGCTTGAAGATCCCGGCGTCGGCGAGGGCATCGATCGTCTCTTCGGTGAGGCGGCGGTCTTCGGCCGCCTTGGCCGCGTTGCTGCGCAGGAGCGGGACCAGGCCGGCCGCGCGTTCGACGAGCTGGGCGCGGGTCGGAAGGGGGGTGCTCGGCACCATGACCTCCACGGGATGACAAACGACGGAGGCCCGGCCGGGCGGCTCCGGGCGCAACAGGACGCCGCGCGCGTCCCGACGTTCGCACCCCCGTCCCGGCGGCCGCACCTCACGGGATGCGGCCGCCGGAGGCTGCGCAATCCGGAAGAGCCGGAAGCGCCGGAAGAGCCGGCAGGGCCGGAAGCGCCGCCGAAGAGGCCAAGCCGAAAGACGCGCCCCGGGCACCGGCCGTCCGACACTGGCGCCAAACCCGTCCTTGACCGGAGGATGCGCATGCGAGTCACCACCGACCGGCTGGCCGTGCCCGGCGCGAGCCTGCACTACGAGGTTCGCGGCGCCGGCCCGGCGCTGCTGATCATCCCCAGCGGCAACGGCGACGCCGCGCCCTTCGTCCCGCTGGCGGAGACCCTCTCCGACGAGTACACGGTGATCACCTACGACCGCCGGGGCTTCTCCCGCAGCCCGCTCGACGGCCCGGTCGGCGACGACCGGCTGGCCGACGACGCGCACGACATCGGCGCCCTGCTGCGGCACCTGGCCCCCGGACCGGCCGCGGTGTTCGGGTCGAGCTCCGGGGCCATCGTCGCGCTCGCCACCCTCGAACGGCACCCCGACCTGGTGCACACGGTCGTCGCGCACGAGCCGCCGCTCGCGTCGGTGCTGCCGGACGCCGAACAGTGGCTCGGGTTCTACGCCGAGCTGTACGAGACCTACCAGCGCGAAGGCGTGGACGCCGCGCGCAAGGCGTTCCGCTCGGGCATGGGCATGGACACCACGACGAAACCGCCGCGGCGCACCGAACTGCCGCCGGACGAGCTCGCCGAGATGCTCGGCCGGATCCGCCGCAACCACGTGTTCTGGTTCGAGCACGAGCTGCGCCCCTACCCGGCCTACCGCCCGAACCTGCGGCTGCTGAAGTCCTTTTCGGACAAACTGGTGCTGGCGGGCGACGACACGGCCCCCGACCGCTTCCCGTACCTGCCCAACACGGTGCTCGCCGAGCACACCGGCAACCCGATCGTGCACCTGCCCGGCGGGCACGTCGGCTACGTCACCCAGCCCGACGAGTTCGCCGTGGCGCTGCGGGAGATCATCCGTCAGGACAGCCGGTTACCCCGGTGAGGGTCAGGCGGCGTCTTCGTGCAGCCGGAGCAGGGTGTACGCCGAAACCGTCGTGTTGTCGCGGATCCCGCCGGCGCGGATCAGGGCCTCGAACTCCGCGCGCGGGCACCACCGGTGCCGCATGTCCTGCTCCTCGTGCTCGCGGTCGGGTTCGCCCTGGACGAGGTCCGTCGCCAGGAACACGGTGCACATCTGGCCGCTGGCGCCGTGCCAGGCGGCCAGCCTGCCGATCGGCACCATCGAGCCCGCGCGCAACCCGGTCTCCTCGGCCAGCTCGCGGTGCGCCAGTTCGAGCGGGTCTCCGTCGCGGCGGCCGGGGAAGCAGCCCTGCGGGAACTCCCAGTACCGCGCGGAAATCGGGTACCGGTACTGGTCGACGAGGTGGAAACCGCCGCGCTCGGCGGCGATCACCACGGCGAAGTCGGGCCGGTCGATCACGGAGTAGACGCCGTGTGAACCGTCGGGGCGCTCGATGCCGTCCTCGCGGACGCTCAGCCACGCGTTTTCGTACACCTGCCGGGTGGAGATCTGCCGGATCACCGGGAGATCGGCGGCGTCAGCCATGGCCTCACGATAGGCGCCGCCGGACGGACGGCGCTTCTCTGGCGGTGCTCCACAAGCAACAGAGGAGACGCGGGCGGCGGCGGCCCGCGCGGACCATGGTCGCTGGGGAGACCGGCGGTCCGGCCGGCCACCGGCAGGACCGGTCCGCCGTGTCCGGCGCGTTCGCCCCCGACGAGTTCGTGCAGGACCCGCGCTCGGTGCCGCAGTCGGCCCGCGAGCCGGCCCCGGAGGCATTATCACTTGATTGGAGACGCGAATGCGTTTTCTGCCCGACAAGGACCAGCTCCGAGTGGCGGTGATCGGATTCGGCTATGTCGGCTCGTGCATCGCCGCGACACTGGCCGACCGGGGGTTCGACGTGGTCGGCGTCGACACCGATCCCCGGCTGGTCGGCGAACTCGCCCGCGGCCACTGCCGGTTCGCCGAAGACGGTCTCGCCGAACTGATCTTCCGCGGCCTCGCCGACGGGCACCTGCGCGTGACCACCGACATCGCCGAGGCCGGTACCGCCGACGTCGTGCTGATCTCGGTCGGCACCCCCGTGCGCGAGGACGGCTCCCTCGCCGAGGAGCAGCTGCGCGGCGCCTGCCGGGCGCTGAGCGAGCACCTGCGGCCGGGTCAGCTGATCGTGCTCAAGAGCACCGTGCCCCCGGGCACCACCCGCGGCATCGTGCTGCCGCTGCTGGAGGAGAGTGGCCTGACCGGCGGCGTCGACTTCGGACTGGCGTTCACCCCCGAACGGCTCGCCGAGGGCACCGCCCTGCGTGAGCTGCGGACCTTCCCGATCGTCGCCGGCGGGCTCGGCGCGGACAGCGAAGCCGCCGCGGAGGCGTTCTGGCAGCGCGCGCTCGGGGTCGAGGTGATCCCCCGCGACTCACTGGAAGCGGCCGAGATCGTCAAGCTGGCCAGCAACTGGTGGATCGACCTGAACATCGCGCTGGCGAACGAGCTCGCGAAGTTCTGCGCGCTCTACGGCGTCGACGTGCTCGACGTGATCACCGCGGCGAACACGATCCCCAAGGGCGCGGGCAACGTGAACATCCTGCTCCCCAGCGTGGGCGTCGGCGGCTCGTGCCTGACCAAGGACCCCTGGATGGTGTGGCGCTCGGCCGACCGGCTCGGGCTGCAGATCCGGACCGCCCCGGCCGGGCGCGAGGTCAACGCCGGGATGCCGGAGTACACCGCGCAGCTGGCCGTCGACGAGCTGGTGCGCCAGGGCAAGAACCCCACCGGCAGCAAGGTGGCCGTGCTGGGCCTGGCGTTCAAGAACGACACCGGGGACCTGCGGGCCACCCCGACCGTCGGCGCGGTGAAGACACTCGCCAAGGCGGGGCTGACCGTGTCCGTGTACGACCCGCTGGTCGACGCGGACGCGGCCGAGGAGCTGTTCGGCGTCCGGCCGGCCGCCACGCTCGAAGAGGCCGTGCGGGACGCGGACTGCCTGGCGATCCTCGCCCTGCACCGCGACTTCCACGACCTCGACTTCGCCGCCCTGCCGGTCGCGGAGAACTGCCTGGTCCTCGACGGCCGGGCCTACTACCCCAAGGAAAAGATCGCCGAGCTGCGTGCCGCCGGCTACGTCTACCGCGGCATCGGCCGTGGGGACGCGATTCCCGGCCCGGACGAAGGCGCGCAGCGGATCTGGACGGAGACCGGACGATGAGCACCCACCCCGCCCGCCACGCCGTCGTCACCGGTGGCACCGGTTTCGTCGGCTCGCACCTGGTCGAGCGCCTGGTCGACCGCGGCGACCGCGTCACCGTCCTGGACGCGGTGGCGTCGCGCTTCCCGGTCGAGGGCGTCCGGTACGTCACCGGCGACCTGCGGGACGCCGCGAAGCTGGCGAGCGTGATCCGGCCCGGCGTCGACGTCGTCTACCACCTCGCCGCGGTCGTCGGCGTCGACCAGTACCTGGCGCGCCCGCTGGACGTGATCGACATCAACTACGCCGCCACCCGGTCCGTCCTCGACCTCTCGCTCGAAGCGGGCGCGAAGGTCGTGCTGGCCAGCACCAGCGAGGTGTTCGGCAAGAACCCGGCGGTGCCGTGGGACGAGGACGGCGACCGCGTGCTCGGCGGCACGTCGCACGACCGGTGGTCCTACTCCTCCAGCAAGGCCCTGGCCGAGCACCTGACCTTCGCCTTCGCCCGCCAGCGCGGACTCGATGCGACGATCGTGCGCTACTTCAACGTCTACGGCCCGCGCCAGCGGCCCGCCTACATCGTCAGCCGGTCCATCCACCGCGCACTCAACCGGCGGTCGCTGGTGGTCTACGACGAGGGCAGGCAGACCCGCTGCTTCACCTTCGTCGACGACGCGATCGAGGGCACCCTGCGCGCCGCGGACCACCCGGGATCGACGGGCCAGGCGTTCAACATCGGCAGCATGGTGGAGACCACCGTCGGCGAGGTCGTCCGGCTGATCGGCGAGATCACCGGCGCGACCGCCGTCGTCGACGTCGACACCGGCGAGAAGCTCGGTGCGTCGTACCAGGACCTGCCGCGGCGGGTGCCCAACAACGCCAAGGCGCAGGCCATCCTCGGCTGGCGGCCCGAAACCGCGCTGCGCGACGGCCTGGTGAAGACCGTCGAGTGGGCGCGCGGGGCGGACTGGTGGCTCGGCCAGGACGACAGCGGCGCGGAGTGAGGATGCCATGACCACGAACAGTGAGGGCCAGTCCATGAGTACGAAGTGTCGGGTGTGCGGCGGCCAGGTCGCGGAGTTCGTCGACCTGGGCAACCAGCCGACGGCGAACGGCTTCCTGCTCCCCCACGAGGTGGACGGCGAATTCCGCTTCCGCCTCGCGGTCGGGGCCTGCGAGAGCTGCACCATGGTGCAGCTGATGGAGGAGGTGCCGCAGGAGCTGCGCTACCACGCCGGCTACCGGTACCAGGCCTCCGGTTCGGCGGGCCACCGCAAGCACTTCCGGGCCGACGCCGAGTGGTTCCTCGCCAACGAGCTCACCGGGGGCGACCCGTTCATCGTCGAGATCGGCTGCAACGACGGCGTGATGCTGTCGGCGATCGCCGAGGCGGGGGTCCGGCACCTGGGCGTCGAGCCGTCCGGGAACGTCGCGGAGCTGGCCAGGGCCAAGGGCGTGCAGGTCCTCTCGGCGTTCTTCGACGAGGAGACCGCGACCGCCGTCCGCGGCGCGCACGGTGCCGCGGACGTCATCTTCGGCGCCAACACCATCTGCCACATCGCGCACGTCGAATCGCTGTTCCGCGGCATCGACGCGCTGCTGTCCGACGACGGCATCTTCGTGTTCGAGGAGCCCTACCTCGGCACGATCATCGACGGCATGGCGTTCGACCAGATCTACGACGAGCACGTGTTCTACTTCAGCGCGGGTTCGGTGCGCCGGATGGCCGAGCGGTTCGGTTTCGAACTCGTCCACGCCGAGCACATCGCCATGCACGGTGGCGAAGTCCGCTACACCATCGCCCGCCCGGGCGCGCGGACGACGTCGGCCGCGCTGGACGCGCTCCTCGCCGAGGAGGAGGCGGGCAAGCTTTCGGAGCCACTGACGTTCGCCCGGTTCGGCCGGAACGTGGAGCGCATCCGCGACGACCTCGTCGGGCTGCTCACCCACCTGCGGGCCGAGGGCAAGACCGTCGTCGGGTACGGCGCGCCGGGCAAGAGCTCGACGGTGACCACGTACTGCGGGATCACGACCGACCTGATCCCGTTCGTCGTCGACTCGACGCCGGGCAAGCAGGGCCACCTGCTGCCGGGCTCGCACCTGCCGGTGAAGCCGCCGTCGGCGTTCTCGGACGACTACCCGGACTACGCGGTGCTGTTCGCGTGGAACCACGCGGCCGAGATCATGGCCAACGAACAGGCCTTCCGCGCGGCCGGCGGCAAGTGGATCCGCTTCGTCCCGGAGGTCGAGGTGCTCTGACGCCCGACCGCGAAGGCCCCGCCGAGTCCGCTCGGCGGGGCCTTTTCGTCGCCGTGCTCGTTGCCGCACGAAGAAAGGAAGCCGCCGTCCCGATGCGGGACGACGGCTTCCGGGTGGTGCAGGGGGGTCAGCGGCGGTGCTGGACGATCAGCTTCTCCAGGTCCGGGATCACGTCGCTGGGGGACGGCATCGCCAGCCAGTCGTCGTGCAGGGCCGCCGCCGCGTGGCGGTAGCACTGGTCCGTGGCCACCGACCAGACCAGGTCGCGGATCTCCTCGACCGTGGTGGCGCGGTGGTCGAGGCGGACGCCGGCGCCGGTCGAGATGACGAAGTCCGACACCACGGTGGACTCGACCTTCTTCGCCGGCAGCTCCCAGTGCGAGGTGGCCGCGTCGGGCTCGCCCTCTTCGCGCTCGTCGAACTCCCAGCCGAGGCGGTAGGTGCCGGTCTTGTTCACGTCGCCGTCCTCGACCAGGCGCATCAGCAGCGACACGCCCTCGACGTCGCAGACCAGCTGCGGGACCTTGTGCGCCACCGCCGACGAGTACGTGCCGATGCCGCCGTGGTGGATCAGCGCCGAGCAGGTCGGGAGCAGGTGCGGCAGGTTGACCCAGTCGATGACCTTGACGTTCGGCGGGATCTCCTCGACGTCGGCCAGCTGCGCCTTGTCCAGCGTCGCCACGATCTCGAGGTCGTCGAGCTCGCCGAGGGCCTTGATGATCTTCGGCGCGCGGTCCCAGTCGCCCTTGATGAACCGGCGGGTGGACTCCCCCAGCGACAGCGCGACGCGGCGGCGGTTCTTGCGGCCGCAGCACTCACAGCGCGTCGCCTCGGGACGCTGGTAGAGCCACTTCGGGAACGGCGCCGGGTCGACGTACGGGACGTGCCGCATCGGCAGCTTCTTCGTGCTGGTGGGCAGCCGCAGGCCTTCCAGCATGGTCTCGATGCTCCACTGCCCGACGAGCAGCTCGTCGTCGACCTCGTAGCCGTACTTCTCGGCCAGCGGCCGGATCAGCGTGGCCAGCGGGTTCGGGTCGAGGCCGGCCGCCTTGAGGGCGGACTCGTTCTCGGCGAGCCGGTCCAGGCTCCAGCCGAACATGTCGTGCCCGATCAGCAGCCGCGTGTGCGCCGCGCCGCAGACCTTCGCCGCGACCGCGGCGGCCGGGATGGTGGCGTCCCACGAGATCAGGTCCGGCTTCCAGACCTTCGCGAACTCGATCAGGTCATCGGCCTCGGAGCGGTCGAGCCGCACGTAGTCCGACGTCGGCTGCATCAGCCACTGGTAGAACACGATCCAGTGCTCGCGGCCCTCGGGCGACAGGCCCATCACGTCGGCGTAGCGGTTCACGATGTCCTGGTGGTGCGGCGGGGCGCAGTTGTCGGTGAGCCGCACCGGCGGCTGGTCCGGGTCGCCGAGCAGCACCGGGGTCAGGCCCGTCTTGGTGATCAGGTCCGCCGAGCTGTGGTGCGCGGCGATGCGGACCTCGTGGCCGGCGCTCTGCAACGCCCAGGCGAGCGGGACCACCGGGTAGAGGTGCGCCAGTGAGTTCGGATAGACCGTGAACAGGACTCGCATCGAATCTCCTCGACTCCGGATGAGGTGTCGTCGTCGGTGGGAAGTCAGGCGCATCCGGGGCGGCTCGGGCCGGCCGCGGTCCGCACGCGCCGCGGAACACCGTGACGACGGCACGCGCGACGCCGTTCCGGCGCGGAAATCCTGACTACAGCGAGGATCGTCGCCCGGCCCGCGGCGGCGCATCTCCCGCCGTGCGGTGGGCCCGTGCGCAGTGCAAACGAGGAGACGCAGTGCCGCGGCACCGCGCCGATACTTGGCGTCTGCCCACCGGAATCCGGCCGGATCGCGCGCCGTCGTGGAGGACGCATGAGTACGTTCAGTTTCCTGGACGAGAAGACGATCGCCTACGTGGTCAGTTCGTGCACGCCACCCGACGCGGTGGTGAGCAGCCTGATCGAGGACACCGCGAAGGTCGGCGAACTCGCCGAGATGCTGACGCCGATCGAACAGGCCGGCTTCCTGCACCTGATCGCGAAGCTGGTCGCGCCGAAGACGGTCGTCGACGTCGGGACGTTCACCGGACTGTCCTCTTTGGCCTTCGCGCGCGGGCTCGCCCCGGGCGGTCGCGTGATCACCTGCGACGTCACCGAGGACTGGGTCGGCATCGCCCGCAAGCACTGGGAGATGGCCGGCGTCGCCGACCGGATCGAGTTCAAGCTCGGCCCCGGTCGCAAGACCCTGCCCGGCCTGGTCGGCGAAGGCGAAGCGGACCTCGTGTTCATCGACGCCGACAAGACGTCCTACCCGTACTACATCGACGCGGTGACGCCGATGCTGCGCTCGGGCGGCCTGCTGATCCTCGACAACGTGCTGCTGCACGGCAGCGTCGCGGCGCCCGAAGACGTCGAAGAGGACCTTCCGCGCTACGCCGCCGAAGTCGTCGCCGGGGTCAACGCCAAGCTCGCCGTGGACGAGCGGTTCGAAACCGTGATGCTGCCCATCGCCGACGGCGTCACGCTCGCCCGCAAGAAGTGAACGGACAGGGGGAAGTGGCCATGAGCGAAAACCCGGACGGCCCCGGCCCGGCCGAGGCGAGCCGTCCGGCCCGGCCGCTGACCGGTGCCGAGTACATCGAGAGCCTGCGCGACGACCGCGAGGTCTACATCAACGGCGAGCGCGTCAAGGACGTCACGGAGCACCCGGCGTTCCGCAACCCGATCCGGATGACCGCGCGCCTGTACGACGCGTTGCACGACCCGAAGTACAAGGACGTGCTCACCGCGCCGACCGACACCGGCAGCGGCGGCTACACCCACCGGTTCTTCCGCACCCCGCACAGCGTCGAGGACATGATCGCCGACCAGAAGGCGATCGCGACGTGGGCGCGCATGAGCTACGGCTGGATGGGCCGCAGCCCGGACTACAAGGCGTCGTTCCTCGGCACCCTGGGCGCGAACTCCGAGTTCTACGCGCCGTTCGAGGAGAACGCCAAGCGCTGGTACAAGGAGTCGCAGGAGAAGGTCCTGTACTGGAACCACGCGCTGGTGCACCCGCCGGTCGACCGCAAGCGGCCGCCGGACGAGGTCCGCGATGTCTTCGTGCACGTGGAAAAGGAGACGGACTCGGGCCTGATCGTCAGCGGCGCCAAGGTCGTCGCGACCGGGTCGGCGCTGACGCACTACAACTTCATCGCCCACTACGGCCTGCCGATCAAGCGCCGCGAGTTCGCGCTCGTGGCCACAATCCCCATGGACGCCAAGGGGATGAAGCTGATCTGCCGCCCGTCGTACACGGCGATGGCGAACTCGGTCGGCTCGCCGTTCGACTACCCGCTGTCCTCGCGGCTGGACGAGAACGACACGATCCTGGTGCTGGACAAGGTCCTCATCCCGTGGGAGAACGTCTTCATCTACGGGGATCTCGGCAAGGTGCAGACGTTCACCGGGCAGTCCGGGTTCATCGAGCGCTCCACCTTCCAGGGCTGCACGCGGCTGGCGGTGAAGCTCGAGTTCATCGCGGGGCTGCTGGCCAAGGCGCTCGAGATCACCGGCACCGAGGACTTCCGCGGCGTGCAGACCCGCCTCGGCGAGGTTCTGGCGTGGCGCAACCTGTTCTGGGGTCTCTCGGACGCCGCGGCACGCAACCCGGTGCCGTGGCGGGACGGCGCCCTGCTGCCGAACCCGGCGTACGGCCAGGCCTACCGCTGGTTCACGCAGGTCGGCTACGCGCGGATCCGCGAGATCGTGCTGCAGGACGTCGCGAGCGCGCTGATCTACATCAACTCCAGCGCCGAGGACTTCAAGAACCCCGAAATCCGCTCCTACCTCGACACCTACGTCCGCGGGTCGAACGGCATCGACGCCGTGACCCGCGTCAAGGTGATGAAGCTGCTGTGGGACTCGGTGGGCACGGAGTTCGGCGGGCGGCACGAGCTCTACGAGCGCAACTACGCCGGCAGCCACGAGAACACCCGCATCGAACTGCTGTTCGGCCAGGTCGCCTCCGGGCAGGTCGACGACTACAAGCGGTTCGTCGACACCTGTCTCAACGAGTACGACCTCGACGGCTGGACCGTGCCGGACATGCACCGGTGACTGTGCCGTTCGTTCCTGATCCGGCCACGGCCGAATGGCTTCTGGCCGGATCGGGAACTGGGCAAGACGCGAGGTGTCCGTGGCCGGGGACGCAACGAAGATGAAGCCGGGGAACGAGGGCCGGCGACCGCGGCCGTCCTGGGGTACCGCGGCGGTTCGGCCGAGAAGAACTTTGAGGAGTGAGTGATGTCCGTAGAAGACGCCCCTCGCGTGCCGCTCGAGGCGACGGATCTGACCAATCCGCCGCAGCTGCTCGCCAAGCTCGGCACCGACAGCCCGATCCACAAGGTGTCGATGCCCGACGGCATGCCGGCGTGGCTCGTCACCGGCTACCGCGAAGCGCGGCGGGCCCTGTCCGACCCCCGCCTCGCGCGCAGCGACAAGGTCGCCGACCCGACGCTCAAGCCGTACCTGGCGCTCTACAACGACGACTTCTTCCGCCACTCCATGGTCTTCAACGACCGGCCGGACCACACGCGGATGAAGAAGCTCGTGTCGCAGGCGTTCACCCCGCGGTACATGGAGAACCTGCGCCCGCGGGTGCAGGAGATCACCGACCGCCTGCTGGACGCCGTCGCCGCGGCCGGCACCGCGGAGGTCGTCGAGGACCTCGCCATCCCGCTGCCCAACGAGGTCATCTGCGAGTGGTTCGGCGTCCCGATGTCGGACCGCGCGGAGTTCCGCGAGTACTGCTCGATCGTCACCGGGCTCGGCGAGGTCACCGACCAGAACGACATCTTCCAGGCCGGCCGCTGGTTCGACGACTACCTGACGAAGCTGATCTCGCAGCGCAAGGAGACCGGCGGCGAGGACATGATCTCGGCGATCCTGTCCGGCCAGGAGGGCAACGCGACCCTGTCGGACATCGAGCTGCGGTCCAACATCTTCCTGATGCTGATCGGCTCGGTCGAGACGGCGGTCAACATGATCGCCAACGGCATCCTCGCGCTGCTGCGCAACCCGGAGCAGCTGGCCGCGCTGCGGGCGAACCCGGACCTGGTGCCCAAGGCGATCGAAGAGATCCTGCGCGTCGACCCGCCGGTGGTCACGGTGACCTACCACTTCGCCAAGGCCGAGGTCACCATCGGCGACGTCGTCGTGCAGCCGGGCGAGCACGTGGCCATCTCCCTGACGGCGACGAACTACGACGCGCGGGACTTCCCGGACCCCGGCAAGTTCGACCTGGAGCGGCAGACCCCGCACCTGGCCTTCAGCCACGGCATCCACTTCTGCCTCGGCGCGCCGCTGGCCCGGCTGGAGGGCGAGATCTTCTTCAAGAGCCTGCTGGCCCGGTTCTCGGACATCCAGCTGGCGATCCCGGACGCCGACCTCGGCTGGAAGCCCAGCTACTTCGTCCACCGCCTCAACGAGCTCCCGATCCGCTTCACGGAGACCTCCGCCGCCGCGGCGGCTTAGGTTCTCCCCCGAGCCCCGGGTCCGGTCCGCCGGCCCCGGGGCTCTTTCGTGCCCGGGGACCGGCGGGTGGGCCGCCGCACGCGGGTGGCGGGCCCGGCCGGGGTGGCGGCGGCCGGGGTGGGGTGGGCACAGGAAAGAGCCGCCTCGCGCCAGTGGCGCGAGGCGGCTCCGGAGTCCCCCAGGTCAGGCCGCGGCGCGGCGTTCCCGCTCGGTGACCGCCGCGTAGTAGCGGGCGATCGCCTTGTACGACTCCTTCGGCTCGATGCGGTACGTCGAGAAGTGGTCGAAGTAGTCGTCGCGGATGGACTTCGTGATCGTCATGCTGGCCGCGTCGAGGTCCCACTGCGGGTCCGGCGAGTGCGGGTGCGTCGGGTGGACGAACTCCGTCACCGCGACGCTGTAGATGCCGAACTCGTCGTACAGGCGCAGCCGGTCCAGGTGGAAGTCCGCCTGGGCCTGCTCGTCGCGGACGAAGCCGTCGAACACGCGGGGCGGCTCCACCGTGCGGTCCACGATGTCGAAGCCCAGCAGGCCCTTCTCCGCCGCGCCGGCGTAGGTGAACGTGCCGTACTCGGCGATCATGATCGGCTTGTTCCACTTGCGGTACGCGTCGAGTTCGGCGATGTACGCCGACCGGCTCGGCTTCGCGTGGTAGTAGTCCGTGATGCCGATGTAGTCGAACGGCGTCCAGTCGACCCGCTCGAACGAGCCCGCCGAGTAGGTGATGCCGCCGCCGAAGTTCGCCCGCGCGACCACCACCGCCTGGCCCAGGAACGCGTTGAGCTTGCGCTCGACGTCGTCGTGGTCGATCGGGCCGACCGGACGCAGGAAGTGGTGGTCGGAGTCGGGGAAGGCGTTGCCCATCCGGTTGTGGTAGAACTCGCCGGGCATGATCCCCATGGTCTGGATCGCGTGCGTGCACCCGACGCTGACGTGGATGTCCGCGCCGTGGGCGCGGAACTTCTCGCCCAGCGCGGCGGTCTTCCCGATGTGCTCCAGCACGTCCGGCTGCTCGCCGTCCATCAGGCGCGGCTGCAGCCACACGTGCAGGCCGCGCTCGACGGCGTAGGCCGTCGTCGCCTCGAGGCGGTCGAACAGCGTGCCGTAGATCGTGACGGAGTTCGCCTTCAGGCCGTCGGCGATCGAGTCGATCTCCGTGCGCATGACGGTGTCGTCCCACACCATGCGCGAGTTGTGGCCTTGGCCCGTCTCGTGGTTGGACCCGCAGTCGTAGGCGACCCCGCGGTAGGTGAGACCTCTTCCCTGCGGCGCGAGGATCTCTCCTTCTTCTCTTGCCATGTTCCCACTCCTTGCCCGGGACGGCGGTGCTACGCCGCCCGCCTGCGCTGCTCGAAGATGTCGTTGATCCCGGTGAGTCCCGAGAGCATGGTCGCGAAGTCGGTCTCCCGCGGCCGCAGCTTCTTCGGGTCGATCTGCTGCTGGGCCTTGTCCCAGTAGTCCTCCTTGTTCTTCGTGCGGTCGTAGAAGAACCGCACGAAGTCCAGCACCGAGTCGAGGAAGGTCCGGTAGCTGTCCTCGTACAGGTCGAGCAGCTCCTGCGCGACCGACGGGTCCCGCAGCGCTCCGTCGACGGCGTCGGCCAGTGCCCGCGCCCCGCGCAGGGCCAGCGTGACGCCGGTGGACAGCAGCGGGTCGACGAACGCGGCGGCGTCGCCGACCAGCGCCCAGCCCGGGCCGTGGAAGCGCTTGGCCGTGTAGGACCAGTCCTTGATGTTGCGGAACCCGCTCGCCCGGGTCGCGCCCTTGACCAGGGTGCTGACCTCTTCGGTCTTGCCGAGCTCCTCGAAGTACAGCTCCTCCAGCGACTTGCCGGACTTCTGGTACTCCTCCAGCGGCGTCACGTAGCCGACGCTGACCGTGCCGTCGTGGAGCGGGATGAACCAGAACCAGCCGGTGGGGCGGTTCTCCGAGATGATGTCGCCGGCCTTGGTGCCGCTGTAGAGGTTGCAGCCCTGCCAGTACGTCCAGGTGGCGATGTTGCGCAGGTCGTCGTGCCAGACGACGGAGTCGAAGTGCTTGGCCAGCAGGTGGGTCTGGCCCGAGGCGTCGATCACGAACTTCGCGTGCGCCTCCTTCGTCTCCTTGCTGCCCTTCTCGGCGTAGGAGACGCCGACCATGCGCTCGCCGTCGAAGAGGGGCTCGCGGACGGTGACCTCTTCGAGCACCTTCGCGCCCAGCTCACGGGCCCGGCCCAGCACGAGCGCGTCGAAGTCGGCGCGGCGGACCTGGTAGGCGTAGTCGTAGAGGGCCGACTCGGTGAACCGGAAACCCCAGGTGCCCTGGTTCTTGCCCCACAGCAGCGTGCCACCGTACTTCTTGGTGAAGCCCATGGCGTCCAGGCGCTTGAGCAGGCCCAGATCGTCCAAAGTGGGCAGGGCGCCGGTGATCAGGGACTCGCCGATGTGGTAGCGCGGAAACTTCTCACGCTCGAGCACCAGCACCTTGTGCCCCATGCCGGCCAGCAGCCCGGCCGTCGCCGCGCCACCCGGTCCCCCGCCGATGACGACGACGTCGTAATCCTCTTCAGTTGCGCTCATGTGCGCCTTCCTCCTCGAGATCGCCGCTACTGGTGCATTCGGGGGTCCAGGGGGCTTGCCCCCGGCTGGGCTCCGGGGCTCGGCCCCGCGAGACACCGTGCGTCAAAGTGCCCACAGTGGACGGTTGGGGTCGGCCAGGCCGGACGCGAGGATCCCGCGGTAGTCCTCGATCATCCGGATCGTCGTCTCCCGGTCGAACTGCTCGGTGTTGTAGCGGGCGGTGCCGGCGATCTCGCCGTCGGCCAGGATGTCGAGCGCCCACAGCACCCCGTTGGGGATGTCCGAGGTGTCCTGGCAGGCCTTGGTGCGCTTGCGGACTTCGGCGTACTCGACGTCGCCGACGGTCTCGGCGTCGGTCATGCCCGGGAACTGGAGGACCTGGATCGCGCAGACGGCGTTGTCGTCCCGCTCGTAGGTCTTGTTGATCTCCGGCGCCTGCGCGACGACCTCGCTGAACGGCAGCTCGTGCGCGTAGGCCTCCAGGCAGGTCGCCCGGATCCGCAGCACCAGTTCGGAGAAGGTGCGGCAGCCCTCGATGTCGGTCCGGAGCGGGACCAGGTTGAAGAACGGCCCGACGGTTTCGAGGAACGACTGGTCGGTGCGGCCGGAGGTGATGATCGGCACGACCAGGTCGGTGGCACCCGACTTCCGCGCCAGCAGCGCGTTGAAGGCGGCCAGCAGGACCATGAACGGCGAGCAGTGCATCACCCGCGCGAGCTCGATCGTGCCCCGCGTCAGCTCCGTGTCGAGCAGGAACCGCTCGACCGCGTAGACGGCCGCGGTGTCCGGGGCGAGCGTGCGGTCGGCCTTGATGTCGAGCATGCGCCCGCCGCGCAGCTTGCCGCCCCAGTATTCGCGCGACGCCTGGGACTGGGCAGTGGCCAGGTCGTCGATCTGCCACACGGAGAACTCCCCGTACTGGCGGGCCTCCGGCAGGACGGGCACCTCGAACCCGCGGCGCCGCGCGTAGCAGACGGCCAGTTCGTGGATCAGCACGTGCAGGGACCAGCCGTCACCTGCCGTGTGGTGCACGATGAGCACCAGCACCCCGTCGCGGTCGTCGAAGCGGCCGAGCTCGGCGCGCAGGTGCGGCAGCACGTCGGCGCCGAGCCGGCCCGCCTCGATCGTGTTGACGAAGTCGTCGACCTGCTCGTCGCGCGGTCGTCCGTCGTCGGTGATGTCGTGCACCACCAGCTCCGGCGAGCAGGGCGGGTGCACGCGCTGGTACTGCTCGCCCCCGTCGCGGACGATTTCCGTGCGCAGGATCTCGTGCCGCTCGACGACGTCGTCGAGCGCGCCCCGCAGCGCGGCCAGGTCCAGTTCGCCGCGCACCCGCCAGCCGTGGATCACCAGGTGCCGCGGCCCGAACGCGCCGTCCGTCTCCCCCTTGTCGAAGATGCACAGCAGACCGAGGTTGGCCGACAGCGGGTAGCGGCCGGCCGTGGCGCCGGCCTCGGAGATGCTCATCGCGGGTTCCCTTCGTAACGGCGCGAGCGGGCGGGGGTCAGGAGTGGTCGCGCTGGCGCTCGGCGGCCTGGTACAGCGCGGTGATGTTGCCGCTGCCGAACCCACGGGCCCCGAGCCGCTCGATCAGCTCCAGGAAGATCGTGTTCCGGGGGTGCACGGACCGGGCGAAGATCTGGTACAGCTGTCCGTCGTGGTCCTCGTCGACGAGGACCTGCTGGTCGCGCAGGTTCGCCACCGAGTACTGCTCCGGCGCCACGCGCTGCAGCAGGTCCGTGTAGTAGGAGTCGGGGGTGCCCATGAACTCGACACCCCGGTCGCGCAGCTGGTCGACCGCCTCGATGATCCCGTTGGCGGAGAAGGCGATGTGCTGCACGCCCGCGCCGCCGTGGTCCTTGAGGAAGTCGTCGATGTGGCCGGGCTCCTTCGAGGTGTCCGGCTCGATCAGGGTGAACGTGACGCTGCCGGACTTGCTCTGGACGACCTTCGTGGTCATCGCCTGCGACCCGACCGCGATGGTCTCGTTGAAGATCAGCTCGAAGCCCAGCACGGTCCGGTAGAACTCGACCGTGGGGTCGAGGAGCCCGTTCTCCACGCACACCGCGAAGTGGTCGATCTCCAGCAGGGCACCCGGTTCTTCGGCGTTCGCCACGATCGGCGCGGGCCGGCCGCCGGGGTACTCGACGAAGGTGTGCAGCGTGTCGCCGAAGCCCATGATGCTGGCCGTGACCACGCCGCCGGCGCTGGTCGGCGCGGCGACCGGGCGGGCGCCACGGGCGACGGCCGCCTCGAAAGCCGCCTTCGCGTCGCTCACCCGCAACGCGATGTCCGAGACGCCGAAGCCGTGGTGGTCGACGTAGGCGCTGCCGGGGTGGTCCTCGACCAGGGGCTCGCTGAAGACGAACCGGACGTCGTTCGCGCCGATCTCGACCGAGCGGACCGCGGCCCAGTCCGGCCCTGCGTCACCCAGGGGCCGCTCACCGAGCCCATACCCGCCTACCAGCCAGTCCCGCGCCGTGTCGAGGCTGCCGACGTAGAAACGGACGTAGTCCAGCTCGAGGCCGTCGAGCGCCGACGGATTCAAGGTGGCCATGGAAACCTTCTTTCCTCTGTGACGGGAGAGCGCGGTGGGCGGCGTCCGGGGGTCAGGCGGCGCGGCGGGCGGCGGCGTTCGGCCGCAGGTCGCGCCAGTTCTCGGCGATGTAGTCCAGGCAGGACACGCGGCCGCGCGGGCCGTGCACGACCTCCCAGCCCGCCGGGACGGGGATGCCGGACGGCCACAGCGAGTGCTCGCCCGCGGCGTTCACCAGGACGGTGTAGTTCTTGTCCGGGTCGTCGAAGGGGTTGGTCATCTCGGTCTCCCTCAGAGCACCTGGGCCAGGCCGGCCACGGTCGGAGTGTCGAAGAGCGTGTTGATCTTCAGTTCCACACCCAGCTCGGCGCGGATCCGGTTGAGCAGGCGCATCGCCAGCAGCGAGTGCCCGCCCAGGTCGAAGAAGCTGTCGTCGACGCCGACCTCCTCGACGCCGAGCACCTCCGAGAACGCGCGGCAGAGCGCCTCCTCCTTGGGGCCGCTCGGCGCGCGGGACGCGCCCGCGGTCTCGAACTCCGGCTGCGGCAGCGCGGTCCGGTCGAGCTTGCCGTTGGCCGTCAGCGGCAGCCGCTCGACGACCACGAACGCCGCGGGCAGCATGTACTCGGGCAGGCGGGCGCGGACGCGCTCGCGGATGGCGCCGGTGTCCGGCTCGCCGTCCTCGGCGACCAGGTAGGCGACCAGCCGGACGTCACCGGCCTTGACCTCGCGGGCGACGACGGCGACGTCGGCCAGGCCGGGGTGCCCGGAGATCGCGGCTTCGATCTCGGCCAGCTCGACCCGGAACCCCAGGATCTTCACCTGGTCGGTGGCGCGGCTGACGAACTCGATCTCGCCGGCGGTGGTGCGGCGCACCAGGTCGCCGGTGCGGTACAGGCGGGAGCCCGGGGCGCCGAAGGGGCTGGCGACGAAGCGCTCGCCGGTCAGGTCCGGGCGCCCGGCGTACCCGAGGGCGACGCCGACCCCGCCGAAGTAGAGCTCGCCGACGGTGCCGTCGGGCACCGGGTCGAGCCGCTCGTCGAGCACGTGCAGCTCGACGCCGTCCATCGCGCGGCCGACGGGGACCACCGGGCCCGGCGTGTAGGGCGCGGTGATCGCGGAGGTGGTGCTGAACACCGTGCCTTCGGTCGCGCCGTACATCGCCCGCACGACCAGGCCGGGGTTGACCTCGAGCACGCGGGCGACCGCGGTGGGCGCGATCACGTCGCCGCCCGTGAGGACCTCGCGGACGCCGGCGAGGCTCTCCGGCGCCTCCTCGGCCACGACCCGGAACAGCCCGGCCGTGAGGTGCACGCCGGTGATCGCGTGCTCGGTCAGCAGCGCGCCGAGGGACGGGATGTCGAGCTTGCCCTCGGGTGCGACGACCACCGTGCCGCCGTGCAGCAGCGGCACCCAGATCTCGTAGGTCGACACGTTGAACGCGTGCGGCGCGATGAGCAGGACCCGCTCGTGGTGGCCGCTGTCCCAGGTGGAGTCCAGCGCCAGTGCCAGCGCGTCGGTGTGGCGCACGGCCACGCCCTTCGGCTCGCCCGTGGAGCCCGAGGTGTACATGACGTACGCCGGGGCGTTCTCGTCCAGGGTGACCCCGGGCGCGGTGACGGGCTGCTCCGAGAGGTCCTCGGAGGCCAGCACGACGTCGGCGACCGACGGGATCCCGCGGCCCTTCGACGCCTCGTCCGTGACGAGGATCGTGGCCTTCGAGTGGTCGATGATCCACTGGCGGCGATCGGCCGGGTAGGCCGAGTGGATCGGCTGGTAGAAGGAGCCGGCCTTGAGCGCGGCCAGGAATGTGACGACCACGTCGGCGCTGCGCTCGAGCAGCACGGCGACCGGGACGTCCGGGCCGGCGCCGAGGGCGGCGAGGCGGTGCGCGAGCCGGTTGGCCCGCTCGTCGAGTTCCCGGTACGTCAGCGTGCGGTCCGGGCCGGACACCGCCACCGCATCGGGGGTTCGGGCGGCCTGCGCGGAGAACGCCTCATGAACGGACCGGGCCATGATCACCACTCCAATTTCCTCGAATCCTGCAGCGCCGGTTCCGACGCTAACCACGGGCGCGGCGGGCCACGTCTCCGTCTTTGCGGGCTTGGATCCCTTGGCAGGCAAGGAGAATCCAGGTATTTCGGGCAGGGCGGCGGGGCCGCGGCTCCTCGCCGCGGCCCTGCCGCCGATGCTCCTCAGGCGGCCTGGCCGGCCGCGCCGTCGGCGGGCTGGAGCGCCAGCACGCGCTGCACCAGCTCCGGGTCCATCAGCGCGGTCGGCGGGTCGATCAGCCCGGCCACGCGCATGAACGCCTTGACGATCTCCTGGTCCTTCGACGCCGCGTACTGCAGCAGGCCCATGAAGGCGTTGCCCTGTTCGATCTCCGGGGTGCGCTCGCCTTCCACGCCGGGGAAGGCGAGGTCACCGCTCGCGGACACCGCCCACGGCGCGTCGACGACCTGGCCGATGTCGCGGAAGTAGGCGTACTGGTCGACTTCGCCGGCCCGCAGGTGCTCGCGCAGGGTGAACGCCTCCCAGGCGGCGACGCTCATGCCCTGGCCGTAGACCGGGTTGAAGCTGCAGATCGCGTCGCCGAGCACGAGCAGGCCGGCCGGGAACTCCGTCAGGTGCTCGTAGCGGCGGCGGACGCTGGCGGGGAAGCCGAAGGACGTCGCGTCGTCGAGCGGCTCGGCGTCCTTGATGCCGTCGTAGACGTCCGGCACCGGCAGCGACTTCGCGAAGGCGAGGAAGCCCTCGGGGTCGGTCGGCGGGTGGTCGCCGAGGATGCCGGTGAGCGACACGATGCAGGTGTCCTCGTCGGCCAGGCCGAAGAAGGCACCACGCGGGTGCTGCGGCGAGGCGACCGGGTTGATCGACCAGGTGTCGGTGAACGAGCCGGGCGGGCGGCGGTAGAACCGCGTGGTGTAGGCGAGGCCGATCTTGACGCGGTCCTCGGTGGGCCGCGCGTAGCCGAGCTGCTCGAGCCAGGCCGGCGTCCGCGACCCGCGACCGGTGGCGTCGAGGACGAGGTCGGCGCGCAGCACCTTTTCGGTGCCTTCCGTGTCGCGCACCCGCACGCCGATCACCCGCGAGTTGTCCGAAGCGGACACCAGGCCGAGGATGTCGTGCTGCTCCAGGTAGGTCACGTTCGGCAGCGCGGCGACCCGGGTGCGGACGTGGTTCTCCAGCACCGGCCGCGTCGGCGTCACCGAGACCAGCCCCGTGTGGGTGTAGGGCAGGCGCAGCCCGTTGAAGTACCAGCGCATCTCGCCCAGGTCGCCGACCGGGGCGCCGCTGGCGCGCACGTCCTCGGTGAACCCGGGGAAGAAGTCTTCGAGCACGCGCTGACCACGCGCGTGCAGCCCGTGCGCGTGCCGGGTGTGCGGGGTGCCCCGGCGCGGGGTGGTCACCCCGAGCAGGACGTCCCGGTCGAGGACCAGGACCTCCTCGTAGGACTCCGACAGCACCCGGGCCGCCAGGCTGCCGGCCATGCTGCCACCCAGGACGACGGCGACCCTTCCGACCTGTCCGGCCATGTGCCGGCCTCCTTGTGTGAGAGTTCGTGAACCAGGCCACCTCCCCCGCGGCGGCCTTGCCCAGCCTCACATCCCGCACCGGCACCGGACGTCTCATGGTTTGCCTGCCCGGCGGCCCGGAGAACGCTCGAAGAAATCGGCGGACGGCACCGACCTGGAACGCCGAAGGGGATCCCCGCGGAAAGCGAGGATCCCCTTCGGCGCAGGACCGCCGTCAGCTCGGGAAGGTGCCGCTCGTGACGTTCACGAACGTGCCCGTGATCGCGCCCGCCCGGTCGGAGGCGAGGAACGTCGCCGTGGCCGCCACTTCGGCCAGCGTCGGGGACTTCTTCGTCATCCGCATCCCGTCCAGGTGCTGCAGGAGCCCCTGGAAGGCCTCGTCGTCCATCTGCGGGCCGCCGCTGAACGCCGCCAGCTTCTCCGGGGACAGCGTCTCCGGGAGGCCCGCCGTCCAGATGCCGAGCACGCGGACCCCGGCCGGCCCGAGTTCGGCCGCGAGGTTGCGGAACAGCGTGTCGACCGCCGCGTCGGCCGGGCCCGTGGCACCCATCATCGGGCTGCCGTTGGCCGAGCCGCTGTTCAGGCCCAGGATCACGCCCGAGCCCTGCTCGGCCATGTGCCGGGCGGCCGCCCGTGCGGTGAGGTAGTTCGTGGTGAGCCCGGTGAGCACCGGCCCGGTCACGTCTTCCGCGATCATGTCGACCAGCGGGGTGCCCTGCACGTCGCCGCGGGTGATCAGGTTGATCGAGATGTCCAGGCTGCCGCTCTCGGCCACCACCGCCTTGGCGTGCCGTTCCACCGCGGCCTCGTTGAGGGCGTTGACCACGTTGGCCTTCGCCCAGCCGCCGGCGTTGGTGATCTCCTTGACCACCGGGGTGAGGTTCTTGCGGGTGCGTCCGGCGCAGTAGACCCGGGCGCCTGCCTTGGCGAACGCCTTCGCCACTTCACGGCCGATCGATCCACCGGCTCCGTAGACGATGGCGTTCTTGTTCTCCAGGGACATCGAAATTCCTTTCCTGTTCCACGCGTGCACGGTGCACACGGAAGGCCTGGCCCCCAGCCATCGCGTCGACCCGGCCGCCGAACGGCGGAATCGGGTCGGCTGTCGAGCACATGGTTGTGCCATTGCGACGCGGGCCGCATCTCCCGAAATGCGCTCACCGCCTGCACTCGGGCGTATCGAAGTTCAGGCGAAAGAAGGAATTGACTACTCCGTATGCGTGCTCTTCGCCAGGGTTCAGCTGGGGAAGATGCCGCTCGTGACGTTCACGAAGGTGCCCGTGATGGCACCGGCCTCCGGCGCGGCGAGGAACGCCGCGGTCGCCGCGACCTGGGCGAGCGTGGGCGACTTCTTGGTCATGCGCATGCCGTCGAGGTGCTGCAGCAGACCCTGGAACGCGGCGTCGTCCATTTGCGGCGCGCCGCTGAAGGCCGCGAGCTTCTCCGGGGACAGCGTTTCGGGCAAACCGGCCGTCCAGATACCCGCGACGCGGACGCCCGCCGGGCCGACTTCGGCGGCGAGGTTGCGCACGAGGGTGTCGATCGCGCCGTCGGCGGAACCGGTCCCGCCCATCATCGGGCTGCCGTGCGCGGATCCGCTGTCGAGCGCGAGGATCACGCCGGAGCCCTGCTCGACCATGTGCCGGGCCGCCGCGCGCATGGTGATGAAGTTGGTGGTCACGCCGGTGACGACCGGGCCGGTGAAGTCCGCGGTCTTCATGTCGATCAGCGGGATGCCCTGCACGTCGCCGCGGGTGATCAGGTTGATCGAGACGTCCAGGCTGCCGCCCTCGACGACCACCGTCTTGGCGTGCTCCTCGACGGCCGCCTCGTCGAGCGCGTCGAGCACGTCCACCGAGGCCGAGCCGCCGTCCGCCTCGATCTCGTCGGCCACCGCCTGCAGCTTCTCGAGGGTCCGGCCGACCAGGAACACGTGCGCGCCGTCGGCGGCGAACGCCTTGGCCACCGCCGCACCGATCGAACCGCCGGCGCCGTAGACGATCGCGTTCTTCTTCTCGAGCGACATCGCTCTCTCCTCCGCGTCTTGTCGCGTGCTGTGTTGCCCGCGTTGTCGGACATTGAGACGCACGCGTTCGCGAAAACTCATCGCCCCGCCCGGAGGAGATCGGGTCAGAGCGTGAGCGGGAGACCGAAGGCCGGGAAGAGGTGGGGTTCGAAGGAGGTGATCTCGACGATCCGGCCACCCTCGACGCGCAGCACGTCGAGTACCTGGGCGCGGTAGACGGTGGTGCCGGGGCGGCGCAGGTAGCCGGCCGCCGCGGGCTGGCGGTTCGCGAAGGTCGGCAGGTGCTTCCAGGTGCCCTGGAAGTGCGGCGACGCGGGGTCGATCGACGGCTTGATGAACGCCATCATCGCGTCCCGGCCGACGAACCAGAACGGGTTCGGCGGCATGGTCAGCACCACGTCTTCGCTGAGCAGTTCGGCGACCACGGCGGCGTCGGCCTGGTCGGCCGCGTCCATGTAGCGCTGCAGGATCTCCCGCTCTTCGCTGGTCGGGCGCGCCGAAGCGGTCCAGTCGGACCGCCGCTGCGGCAGGTGGCGGCGCAGGGCGGGCCGGGCCCGCTGCAGGGCGCTGTTGACCGAGGCGACGCTCATGTCCAGCTGCTCGGCGGTGTCGGCGGCCGGCCAGCCCAGCACGTCACGCAGGATCAGCACGGCCCGCTGCCGGGGCGGCAGGTGCTGGATCGCGGCCAGGAAGACCAGCTCCATCGTTTCCCGGGACACCACGGCGCCATCGGGCTGGACCTCGGTGGAGGCGACGTCTTCCAGCAGCGCGTCCGGGTAGGGCTGCAGCCAGGTCACCCGGGCCGGCGCCTCCGCGGTGCCGTTGTCCATCCCCGGCACCGGCTCGTAGCGCTGCGGGCGCCGCTCGTTGCGGCGCAGGAAGTCGAGGCACGCGTTGGTCGCGATGCGGTACAGCCAGGCCCGGAAGGTCGAGCGGCCCTCGAAGGCGTCCCGCCGGTTCCAGGCCCGCAGGAAGGTCTCCTGCACCATGTCCTCGGCGTCGTCGTACGAGCCGACCATCCGGTAGCAGTGCACCTGCAGCTCGTGGCGGTACGGCTCGACGAGCCCGGCGAAGTCCCATTCGTCCCCCGAGCGCACGGCGGCCGTGACGACGTCGTCCTCGCCACCGGATTTCGTCACGCCGTCGTCCGTGACGCCGTCGGAGCCGGTTTCCGTCACGGCCGGGGACGTGACGTTTTCCGGCGGGTTCACCGTCACGCGGGCGGGCGTGACGTTTCCGGCGGTCTCTTCCGCGGAGGCGTCCCTGGCCAGCTGCGCGATCCGCCGCAGCCGGCCGACGGTCGAGGCGAGGTCGGTGACGTCGGTGTAGAACTCGTCGGGCAGCTGCGGCGCGAGCCGGCGCACGCGCTGCTCGATGTCCGCGATCAGCGCCGGCACCGCCGTGTCGGCGCTCGGCTGCCGCCGCTCGCGGTAGGCCTTCTGCCGGCAGGCCGGCGAGCAGTACTTGGACGTGCGGCCGCGGCCGCCCTCGCGCGCGGGCAGGGGCTTGCCGCAGCTGGGGCACCGGCCGTCAGTCACGGCCCCGAATCTACGCAGCCGGGTTGCCTGCCGCCACCGGACCACGTCTCTCGTCGTGCGCCCTGGGTGCCGTGGTCCGCCCGCACCGCAGAAATGGAGGCGCCACCAGGTTTTCCTCCCGATCATCCTCGTATGCGGGCGAGCCGGGCCAGGCCGACCCATCCCCTGCGAAGGAGAACAAGCCCATGGCGACGAGCGTCCCGATCTCGGAGGCGGACTACCTCCGGATCCTCATCCACGGCCACACCGCCTTCGAACTGCTGCGCACGGGTCTCGAATTCGACCTGTTCCAGAAGCTCGAAGACAGCGGCGGCCTGGACCTCACCGAGACCGCGGAGGCGCTCGGCGTCGAGGAATACCCGGCGCGCGTGCTGCTGCTCGGGCTGGCGTCGCTGCTGCTGATCGAGAAGAAGGACGGCAAGTTCGTCAACGCCCCGATCGTGCGCCGGAAGCTGCTGAAGGACGGCGAGCGGTTCCTCGGCCCGCTGATCGACATCCAGGACAAGATCATCAACAAGACCCTGGTCGACTTCGCCGAGTCGATGCGGCAGAGCACCAACGTCGGCCTGCGGCACCTCGACGGCCCCGGCGACACGCTGTACTCGAAGCTCACCGCCACGCCGGACCTGCAGAAGGTCTTCTACGACAACATGGGCGACGCTTCGAACCGCGCGTTCGAGCAGTTCCTGGAGTACTACGACTTCAGCGGGATCAAGCACGCGATCGACATCGGCGGCGGCGACGGCACCAACTCGGTCAAGCTGGCCGAGCGCTACCCCGAGCTCGAGATGACCGTGTTCGACCAGGAGAGCGTCACCCGGCTCGCCGCGGACAAGATCGAGGACCCGTCCGTCCGCAAGCGCGTCCACTTCCACCCGGGCGACATGCTCGCCGACCGGCTGCCGGAGGGCGCCGACGCGATCCTGTACTTCCACATCTACGAGATCTGGTCGCTGGAGCGCAACACGGAGATGCTGCGCAAGTGCTACGACGCCCTGCCCGAGGGCGGCACCGTGCTGGTCTACAACTTCGTCTCCAACGACGAGGGCACCGGCGCGCTGTCGGGCGGGCTCGTCTCGCCGTACTTCCTAGCGCTGGCCTCCGGCGAGGGCATGACCTGGTCGGCGGCGGACATGGAACAGTCCGTGCGCGACGCCGGCTTCTCGCGGGTCGAGCGGTTCGCCGACCTCGGCTTCAGCCACGCCCTGGTGGTGGGCCACAAGTAGCCCGGAGCCCGATCCGGGCGAGCCGGAACCGGCTCGCCCGGATCTTCGGTGTCCTTGCCCGGCGCCCGCCGCTCGCGGGACGAATGAAAGAAGGCCGATGAACTTCCCCGAACCCGTCGCCATCATCGGGATGGCTTGCCGTTTCGCCGCGGGAATCGAGTCACCAGAGTCGTTCTGGGCCCTCCTGCGCGACGGTGGCGACACCGTCGGCGAGCTGCCCGCGGACCGCTGGGAGTGGCACGCCGGCCAGAGCCGCGAGCACGCCGCGGTGGTCCGGGACGTGACCAAGCGCGGCGCGTTCCTCGACAACGTCAAGGAGTTCGACGCCGACTTCTTCGACGTCACGCCCCGCGAGGCGGCCCTGATGGACCCGCAGCAGCGGATCACGCTGGAGCTGGCCTGGGAGGCGCTGGAGCACGCCGGGATCCCGCCGCGCTCGCTCGGCGGCACGGACGCCGGGGTGTTCATGGGCGTCGGCGCCGACGACTACGGGCGGCGGCTGCTGGAGGACCTGCCCCGGATCGAGGCCTGGACCGGCATCGGCAGCTCGTTCTGCGCGGTCGCCAACCGCGTGTCGTACGTGCTGGACCTGCGCGGCCCCAGCATGGTCGTGGACACGGCCTGCTCCTCGTCCCTGGTGTCGATCCACCTGGCCGCCCAGGCGCTGCGCTCCGGCGAATGCCCGGTGGCCCTCGCCGGCGGCATCCTGGTGATGGCCGGCCCCGGCCTCTCGGTCGTGCTCGACGCGGCCGGGGCCACCTCCCGCGACGGGCGCAGCAAGTCGTTCGACGCCTCGGCCGACGGCTACGGCCGTGGCGAGGGCGGCGGCGTAGTCGTGCTCAAGCTGCTCAAGGACGCCCGCCGCGACGGCGACCGCGTGCTCGCGGTCGTCCGTGGCAGCGCGGTGCAGCAGGACGGCAAGACCAACGGCATCATGGCGCCCAACGGCGAAGCGCAGGCGCACCTGATGCGCCGGGCCTGCGACGCCGCGGGCATCGACCCGGCGACCGTCGGCTACGTCGAGGCGCACGGCACCGGCACCAGCGTCGGCGACCCGCTCGAAGCGGGCGCCATGACCGCGGTGTTCGGCGCCGGCCGCCCACCCGGCGAGCCCTGCCTGATCGGCTCGGTCAAGCCGAACGTCGGCCACCTCGAAGCCGGCGCCGGCGTCGCCGGGGTGATCAAGACCGTGCTGGCCCTGCGGCACGGCGAAATCCCGGCCAGCCTGAACTTCACCACGCCGAACCCGAAGATCCCCTGGGACACCTCGGGCCTGCGCGTGGTCACCGAGCACACGCCGTGGCCGTCCGGCGCCACGCCGCGCCGCGCCGGGGTGTCCGGGTACGGCTACGGCGGCACCATCGCCCACGTCATCCTCGAGGCGGCCGATGACGCCGACACCGAGGCCCGGCCCGCCGTGGCGGCCGGGACGCCGAAGGCACTCCCGCTGTCCGGGGCGACCGAAGCCGCCGTCGCGAAGTACGCCGGGCGGCTGGCGAACTGGCTGTCCCGCCACCCCGACACGACGCTGGCCGACATCGGGTACACGCTCTCCCAGCGGCGCCAGCACCTCCCGTACCGCGCGACCGTGACCGCCGAGAGCACCGGGACGCTCCGCGCGAAGCTGACCGACTTCGCGGCGGGCACCGGCGGGACGTCCGGGCGCGCGCTGCCGGAGACGGCCCGCCAGGACCTCGTCTGGGTCTTCTCCGGGCACGGCTCGCAGTGGACCGGCATGGCCCGCGAACTGCTGGCCACCGAACCGGCGTTCGCCGCCGTGATCGACGAGATCGAGCCGGTCTTCCGCGCCGAGCTGGGGATTTCCCCGCGCGCGACCATCGGCTCGGACGACGCGCAGCCGGTGGACGTCATCCAGCCGATGATCTTCGCCGTCCAGGTCGCCCTGGCCGCGCTGTGGCGCGACCGCGGCGTCCACCCCGACGCCGTGATCGGGCACTCGGTCGGCGAGATCGCCGCGGCGGTCACGTCCGGCATGCTCACCCTCGAGCACGGCGCGCGGCTGGTCTGCCGCCGGTCCGTGCTGCTGCGGCAGGTCGCCGGCCGGGGCGCGATGGCGATGGTGAACCTGCCGCCGGACGAGGCCCGGCAGCGGCTCGCCGGCCGCACCGACGTCGCCGTCGCGGTCGCCGCCGCCACCGGCTCGACCGTGTTCTCCGGGGACATCGACGCCGTCCAGGAGCTCAGCGAGGAGTTCGGCGCCGAAGGGCTCGTCGTCCGCCGCGTCGACTCCGACGTCGCGTTCCACAGCCCGCACATGGACCCGCTGCTGGACTCGCTCGCCGCGGCCGCCGCCGACCTGCCGCCGACCCCGGCCGAGATCCCGGTGTACAGCACCGCACTGGCCGACCCGCGTTCGGAGGCGCCGCGCGACGGCGCCTACTGGGCGACGAACCTGCGCGGGACCGTGCGGTTCGCCACGGCCGTCGCGGCCGCGGCGGCCGACGGCTACCGGCTGTTCGTCGAGGTCTCGCCGCACCCGGTGGTCGAGCACTCGATCAACGAGACCCTCGACGAGCTGGGCGTCACCGACGCCGTCGTGACGCACTCCCTGCGGCGCAACCGGCCCGAGCGCGAAACCCTGCTGGAGAACCTCGGGGTGCTGTACTGCGCCGGCGCCGGCGTCGACTGGGCGGCGCACTGGCCGGACGGCTCCCTGGCGGATCTGCCGACCACCGCGTGGCAGCGCAAGGAACACTGGGTCGACGACTCGGTCGGCCGGTCGTTCCTCACCGAGCAGCACGACCTCGACAGCCACACGCTGCTCGGCGGCCGGATCAACGTGCACGGCGCGAACCCGGCGCAGGCCTGGCTGACCTACCTGGACCGCGACTCGCGGCCGTACCCGGGCGACCACCCGGTGCGGAAGGTCGAGATCATCCCCGCCGCGGTGCTGCTCAACAGCTTCCTCACGGCCGCGGCCACGGCCAAGGGCGCGTGGCACGAGCTCTCCGACGTCGCGCTGCGCGTGCCGGTGAGCGTCACGCGGCCCCGGCACCTGCAGATCGTGCTGCAGGACGGCGCGTTCCGGCTGTCGTCGCGGATCATCGAAGACGGCGACGAGGGTGACGACAAGGGCTGGGTCACCCACACCACCGCGTCCGTCTCGCCGTTCACCGGCAAGATCCGCGGCCAGCGCTCGGAACCGCACACCACCGAAGACCTGCCGACCGGGTACGTCATCGACCGGCTCGCCACCCTCGGCGTCGCCGCGATGGGCTTCCCCTGGACGGTCGAGGAGATCCGGCGCGGCGAGGGCACCCTCGTGGTCACGGTGAACACCGACCCCGGCTCCGACGAGCTGCCCGAGACGTGGGCGCCGCTGCTCGACGGCGCGCTGTCGGCGGCGTCGGTCGCCTTCGGCGGCCCGCCGATCCTGCGGATGCCCGCCCACATCCACCGCGTCACCCTCGCCGGCCAGTCGCCGTCGCGGGCGCGGGTGACCGTGCGCGTGGTCGCCGACGACACCGTGGACGTCGAGATCGCCGACCTCGACGGCACCGTCGTCGGCCGGCTGTCCCGGCTCCGCTACGGCGTGCTGGACAGCGAGGCCGGCGCCGTGACGAGCCCGCGTCAGGTCGTGCACCGCCTGGCCTGGCGCCCGGCCGAGGGCACGGCCGCCGGCCCGGCGCTGAACCTGGTGCTGGTCGGGCCGGACTCGCCGGTGCTGCGGCGGGTCACCGCGGGGCTCGACGCGCTCGGCGTCGCGCACCTCGTCGCCGCCACTCCCGAGATCCTCCCGGCCAGTGTGCTCGGCCGGGAGCACACCCTGCTCGTGGTGCCCCCCGCGGGCGCGTCCGGCGACGCCGCCGCCGAGGGGTCCTGGCTGCTCGCCCGCACGGCGCAGCGCGTCGCCGCGACCGGCGAGGCGAAGCCCGCCCACGTCTGGTGCCTCACCGAAGGCGTCCACGAGAGCGCGGACGCCGCCTCGCTCGGCCACGGCTCCCTGTGGGGCGTCGGCCGGGTGATCGGCGGGGAGCACCCGGACCTCTGGGGCGGCACCGTCGACATCGGACAGTCCGAAGAGGACATTCGCGGTCTGGTCGACGTGCTGCGCACGATCCGCGGCGAAGACGTCGTCGTCGTCCGCGACGGCGCGGGCTCGGTCGCGCGCCTGCACCGGATCGAGGGCGAACCCACCCGGCCGCGGCTGGAGAGCCGTCCGCACGCGACGTACCTGATCACCGGCGGGCTCGGCGCGCTGGGCCTGGAGGTCGCGCACTGGCTGGCCGACCGCGGGGCCCGGCGGATCGTGCTCGCCGGCCGCCGCGGGCTGCCGCCGCGGGCCCGCTGGGGCGAGCTGACCGACGAGGCCGAGATCGCCGCCGTCGACTCGGTGGTCGCGCTGGAACGCCTGGGCGTCACCGTGTTCCCGGTCGCCGTCGACATCGCCGACGCCGGCGACGTCGCCGCGAAGCTCTCGCCGGAGGCGCTCGGCCTGCCGCCGTTCCGCGGGGTGGTGCACGCCGCCGGCGTGCTCGACGACCGCACGCTCGGCCGGCTCGACGAGGCGTCGCTGCGCCGCGTCATGCGGCCGAAGGTCGAGGGCGCGCTGAACCTGCACCGGCTGTTCCCGCCGGGCTCGCTGGACTTCTTCGTGCTGTTCTCCTCGTGCGGGCAGCTGCTCGGCCTGCCCGGGCAGACCAGCTACGCCGCGGGCAACGCGTTCCTCGACGCACTGGCCGCGCACCGGCGTGCGGACGGGGACACCGGGGCCGCCAGCTACGCGTGGACGTCGTGGCGCGGACTGGGCATGTCGACCTCCACCGCGGTGATCGACGCCGAGCTCGCCGCCCGCGGCACCGCCGACATCAGCGCCACCGAGGCGTTCGGGGCGTGGGACCTCGCGGCCCGCCACGACCTCGGGTACGCCGTGATGCTGCGGACCCTGCCCGCCGAGCCGGGGATGCGGAAGCTCGCGCTGCTCTCGGAGCTGCCCGAGGAGACCGCGGCCGGGGCGACGGCCGCCGACCTGGTCGACGTCCCGTGGGCCGGGCTGACCGGCGGCGAGCTGACGGCCGCGGTCACCGGGGAGATCCGCAAGCAGGTCGCGGCGGAGACCGGCCTGTCGCCGTCCGAAGTGGACTCGCGGCGGCCGCTGATCGAGATGGGCCTCGACTCGGTGATGACCGTGCGGATCCGGCGGGGGCTGGAGCGGCGCTTCCGGTTCGCGCTGCCCGCGACCTTGTTCTGGGACCGCCCGACCATCGAGGCGGTGGCCGCGCTGCTGACCGAGCGGATGGCCGAGGAGACTGGGGAGCCTGAATGAGTTTCGAGGGTTTCGTGCCCTGGCCGGAGGACCTGGCCCACGCCTACCGGGCGGCCGGGGTCTGGCCGGGCCGGACGATGGGGTCGTACCTGTGGGAGTGGGCGGAGACCCGGGGTGACCGGGTCGCCGTCGTCGACGGGGCGACCCGGCTGACCTACCGCGACCTCGCCGTCCGCGCGGACGCGCTGGCCGCGGGGCTGGCCGGGCGCGGGCTGGCGCGCGGCGACACGGTGCTGGTGCAGTTGCCCAACACGTGGGAGTTCGTGGTCGTCACGGCGGCCCTGCTGCGGCTGGGCGTCGTCCCCACGATGATGCTGCCCCCGCACCGCGACCACGAGCTGACCGCCATCGGCAAACACGTGGGGGCGCGCGCCCTCGTCGTGCCCGGCACCTGGCGCGGCTACGACCACCAGGAGCTGGCGTTCCGGGTGGCCGCGGCGCTGCCCGGGCCGGCCGAGGTGCTGGTGGTCGGCGACGACGTGGCCGGCGGCGCCGTCGACGTCCGGGCTCTGCTTTCCGCGGACGGCGACGTCGAAGAACGGCGGCGGTGGCTGGACGAGCACGGGCCGTCGCCGTCGGACATCGCGGTGTTCCTGCTCTCCGGCGGCACCACGGGCGTGCCGAAGGTGATCAGCCGCACGCACGACGACTACCTGTTCAACATCGCCGGTTGCGCGCGGGCGTGCGCGTTCGACGCCGAGACCGTGTACCTCGCGGTGCTGCCGGCCGGGCACAACTTCCCGCTCGCCAGCCCCGGCCTGCTCGGCGCGCTGCACGCGGGCGGCCGGGTGGTGCTCTCGGCGTCACCACGGCCGGAACCGGTGTTCGCGGCGATCGAGGCGGAGCGCGTCACGGCGACCTCGGCGGTACCGGCCGTCGTCCTGAAGTGGATGGACGCGGCGGCCACGCTGAAGCCGGACCTGTCGAGCCTGCGGTACCTGCACGTCGGCGGCTCGATGCTGGCCCCCGACATCGCCGAGCGGATGGCGCGGACCCTCGACTGCCGGCTGCAGCAGGTCTACGGGATGGCCGAGGGCCTGATCTGCTACACCCCGCCGGACGCGTCCGACGAGGTGGCGTTCGGCACGCAGGGCCCGCCGGTCAGCGCGTTCGACGAGCTGCTGATCGTCGACGAGGACGGTGCGCCGGTGCCGCCGGGCGGGACCGGCGAGCTGCTGACGCGCGGCCCGGGCACCCCGCGCGGCTACTTCGGCGTCCCGGACCAGAACCGGCTGTCGTTCACCGAAGACGGCTGGTTCCGCACGGGCGACCTGGTCCGCCTCACCCCGGAGGGCCACGCGGTGGTCTGCGGCCGCGTCAAGGACCTGATCAACCGCGGCGGCGAGAAGATCTCCGCCGGCGAGGTCGAAACGCTGATCCAGGAGCTGCCGGAGGTGGCGGAGGTCGCCGCGGTGCCGGCCCCGGACCCGGTGTACGGCGAGCGGGTCTGCGTGTTCGTCCGCTTCCACGGCGGGTGTTCGCTGTCCCTGGCGGAGATTTCGCGTCTGCTGACGGAACGCGGCCTGGCGGCGTTCAAGATCCCGGAGCGCCTCGAGGTCGTGGCCGCCCTGCCCCACACGGCGGTCGGCAAGGCGGACAAGAAGGCCCTGAAGGCCCTCCTGGCGGACCTGGACACCCTCCCCCGCGCGGCTTGAGTTTCCTCCGGGCCCCGCGACCACCCACCGGTCGCGGGGCCCCGCCGTGTCGTCCCCTCAATCACGCGTGGTGCCTCCTCCATCACGCGTACCGGAACGGTCGGCTCGCGTACCCCGAGAGTCGGCCTGCGTACCCAGACAGTCGGATCCCCAGCCGACCTTTCAGGTACGCGGGCCGACCCTCCAGGTACGCGGTCCGACTCTCCGGGTACGTGATTGGGGGGTCGACACGGCAAAGCGAAGGCCGCCGGCCGGGTTCAGAGGGGACCCGGGCGGCGGCCTTCGCGGAGTGACCGTCGTGAAAGAACGGTCAGGCGGCGCGACCGGTGGCGCGGCGCGCGGTCTCGGCTCCTTGGGCCGCGATCACCGCGGCGTCGAAGTTCGGGGCCTGGCCGACTTCGGGGACGTACTCGGCGTGGACCACCGTGTCCGCGGCGTCGACCACGAACACCGCGCGGGCCAGCAGGCGGAACTCCTTGATGACCACGCCGTAGGCCAGGCCGAACGCCAGGTCGCGGTGGTCGGACAGGGTCCGGACGCCGTCGACGCCCGCCGCGCCGCACCAGCGGGCCTGGGCGAACGGGAGGTCGACCGACACCGTCAGCACCGACGCCTCGCCGAGCTCGGTCACCGCTTCGTTGAAGCGGCGCGTCTGCATGTCGCAGACCGGCGTCTCCAGCGACGGGACGACCGAGATCACCCGCGTCGTGCCGCTCAGCGAGGAGAACCGGACCGGGGCCATGTCGTTGGCCAGCGCGGTGAAGTCGGGCGCCTGGTCGCCGACGGCGACCGCCGGGCCCAGCAGCGTCACCGGGTTGCCCCGGAACGTCGTGACGCCGGTGCGTTCGGTGCTCGTCATGCCCGCCCCCTCAGCCCTTGACCGGGCTGGTCTGCTGGGACACCACGCGCCACTCGCCGTCGACCTGCGCGGCGACCCACGTGCCGCGGACGGTGCGCTCGGCCGGCACCGCGGTCTCGCCGTCGTAGAGCACGCCGCCGTCGGTGATCACGACGGCCACGCCCGGCTCGAGGACCTTGACGTCGATCGGCTCGGTGACCAGCTTGGTCCCGGCGAGCGTCGCGCCGAAGGCGTCGGTGAAGAACGCCAGGATCGCGTCACGCCCGTTGATCTGCTCGTCGTCGACGAGGATGCTGCCGTTCTCGGCGAACGACTCGGCGAACGCGGCGGCGTCGTTCGCGTCCCAGGCGGCCCGCGCGCGCAGCTGGGCGGTCAGCGCGGCGCTCTCCTCGCCCTGGGTGAACTTGCCGTAGTAGGTGGCCCACTGCTTGGCCCCCGCGACGAGGGACGATGCCTTCTCGGACATCCGGCTCTCCTTGGCTGGTCAATTGGCTCGAATCTCCGTGGCCAGCATTCCGGGGAACACCGCGTCCGGGCATCTCCTCTCCTGCGGGAAAAGGCGGGGCAACCGCGGCAACGCAGGAGAGGTTTCCGGCCCGGTGCGCGTGTGACCATAAAGCTCGTATGGGCCGATCGTATCCCTGCCCGTTGGTTGGCCGACCGATCGAAGGAGAAGCAACAGTGTCCGCACCCACTTCTGACGACCAGGCCAGGCTGGACGACTACTACGGGCCCTTCACCTCCGAAAAGGAAAAGGAAGCCCTCGACGTCCCGCTGCGGCTGATCGCCGCCTGGAGCAAGAACGACGGCTACGGCGTCGCCAAGGCCTTCACCGAGGACGGCATCCTCATCCTGCCCGGTGACGTGCTGAAGAAGGGCCGCGACGAGATCGGTTCGTTCATGGCGGCCGCCTACGCCGGGCCGTTCAAGGGCACGGGCGTCACCGGCAAGCCGGTCAACCTCCGGTTCGTCTCGGACACCGTCGCGCTGATCCGCACGCACGGCGGCATCCTCGCCCCGGGCGAGACCGAGATCGACGAGGAACTCGCCGTCCGGTCGACCTGGGTCGTCGTCAAGCGCGACAACGAATGGCAGCTGGCCGTCTACCAGAACAGCCCGCGCGGCTCCGGCGCCACCCTCCGCTGGTAACACGAAACGAACCAGGAGATCATTGTGCCGACCAATTCGTGGGGCGATGCCACCGCGATCCTCGCCGCGCACGGAGTCACCGAGGACACCTCTTTCTACCGCGAATTCACCAGCGCGGACGAAAAGGCCGTCCTCACCGTTCCGCAGCGCATCCAGGACGCCTGGCTGAAGAACGACCCGGACGTGTTCGCGGACGTGTTCACGGCCAACGGCAGCCTGCTGCTCCAGGACAACCAGCTGACCAGCCAGGACGAGATCCGCGCCTACATGCGCGCCGGGTTCTCGGGTCCCCTCAAGGGAGCGCACGTCTACGGCTGGCCGCTCGAGGTCAAGTTCCTCGACGAGAACGTCGCGATCGCGGTCACCGAGGGCGGGATCATCCGCGCCGGTGAGTCCGAGATCGCGCCGGAGAACCAGATCCGCGCGGTCTGGGTGGTCGTCCGCAACGCCGACGGCGACCTGAACCTGTTCTCGCACCAGAGCAGCCCGGTCAAGGGCTGAGCACCGACGCCGTGCAGGCCACCTCGAGGAACTTGAAGTTCCTCAAGGTGGCCTGCACGGCATTCTGGGAGATGGCGGACGACGCCTCCGGGACTAGCGTCCCCAGCGGGCCCGTCCGGCCCACCCGACGGCCGAAGAGCGGGGGATTTCGATGACCACGGCCCTTTCCACCGGCGACCCCGTCGACCCGGCGAAGGCGCGGCCCTTCCCGTCGGTCGCGCGCTACGAGAAGGCACTCGCCGAAATCCGCGCCGCCGCGGCCGCGTACTACGCCGGCCCGGACGTGCTCATGGACGACGACGCCTACGACGCCCTGCTGGCCCGCGCGATCGCGACCGAGGCCGCGCACCCAGCGTGGAAGGCTCCGGACACCCCGACCGAGGCCGTCGGCGCGGGCGTCGCGCCCGGGACCGAAGTCCCGCACAGCACGCCGATGCTGGGCCTGGACAACGTCTTCGACACCGAGTCGCTGCGGAAGTGGGCGGCCCGGCTCGAGCGCGTCCTCGGCCACCCGGTCGCGGCCTACACGGTCGAACCGAAGCTGGACGGCCTCGCCGTGGCGGCCCGCTACTCCCGCGGCCGGCTGACGCTGGTCCTCACGCGCGGCACCGGGACGATGGGCGAGGACGTCACCACCCGCGCGATCCAGGCCAAGGGCCTGCCCGCGAAACTGTCCTCACCCCGGACGATCGAGGTCCGCGGCGAGGTGTTCATGACCGACGAGGACTTCGCCACGGCCAACGAGCTGCGCACCGGCCACGGCGAGCCGGCGTTCGCGCACCCGCGCAGCGCCGCCGCCGGGACGCTGCGCGCGATCGATCGCGCCTACTCCGCGCCGTTGTCGTTCGTCGCCTACTCCGTGCAGGGGATGGCCGACGACGAAACGCACTCGGAAGCCATGGCGCGGCTGGAAGAGCTGGGGGTCGCGACGACGGCCGCGGCCAAGCCCGCGCTGAAGGTGTGCCGCGGCACCGAAGAGATCGAGGCGGCGGTCGCCGAGATCCGGGACCTGCGCGGCTCTCTCGGCTACGGCGTGGACGGCGCCGTCATCAAGGCCGACCGGCCCGAGGACCGCGCCGCCGCCGGTGCCTCGACCAAGGCGCCGCGCTGGGGCGTGGCCGTGAAGTTCCCGGCCGACACCCGCAGCACCCGGTTGCTGGCCATCGACGTCCAGGTCGGGCGCACCGGCGTGATCACCCCGGTCGCGACGCTCGAGCCGGTGTTCATTGACGGCGTGAAGGTCGTCTCGGCGACCCTGCACAACTTCGACGACCTCGAGCGCCGCAACGTCCGGGTCGGCGACACCGTCTTCGTCCGCCGGGCGGGCGACGTGATCCCCGAGATCACCGGCGCCAAGCTCGACGAGCGGCCCGAGCACGCCAAGCCGTTCACGCCGCCGGAGGTCTGCCCCGACTGCGGGTCCGCGATCGACCGTTCGCAGACGCGCTGGCGCTGCACGGGCGGCCGGGTCTGCGGCGCGCGGAAGATCCTCGCCCACTACGCCACCCGCGAAGCGATGGACATCGAGGGCATGGGCGGCAAGATCATCGACCTGCTGGTGGCCGAAGGGCTGGTCGCGGACCCGGCCGACCTGTACGACCTCGACGTGCCGCGGCTGGCCGCGCTCGACGGCCTCGGCGAGATTTCCGGCGGCAAGCTGGTCGCGGCGATCGAGCTCACCAAGCGCCGGCCGCTGTCGAGCCTGCTGACCGGGCTCGGCATCCGGATGGCCGGGCGGGCGGTGTCGCGGCGGCTGGCCCGGCACTTCGGCTCGATGGACGCGCTGCTGGCGGCCACGCCCGAGCAGCTGCAGGAGGTCGAAGGCGTCGGCCTGGAACGGGCGGTCACCATCGCCGGCGAGCTGGCCGAGCTCGCCCCGGTCATCGCGAAGCTCCAGGACCGCGGCCTGACCATGACCGAGCCGGACTTCGCGGCCCCGGCCGCCGCGGACGCTCCCGCCGCCCTCCCGCTCCGCCGGCCCGACGGCGCGCCGATGCGGGTCGTGGTGACCGGCGCGGTGCCCGGGCTGAAGAACCGCGACGAAGGCAACCTGGCCGTCGAGCGGCTCGGCGGCACGGCGTCGGGCTCGGTGTCGGCCAAGACGGACCTCGTGGTCGTCGGCGACGGCTCGGGCGGCAAGGTGGACAAGGCGCGGGCCCTGGGCGTCCGGATCCTGCCCGCGGAGCGGTTCGCGGAAGTCCTCTCCGCCCACGACGCCGGAGACGACGGGCGGGCCGCGGAAATCCTCGCCTCCTAAAAGCGGAAACGGACAAAAGGGCCGTCACCGGAATTCCGGTGACGGCCCTTTTACCGGACCTCAGCGGAAATGGATGTCAACCCGGTCGAGCGCGGTGACGGAAGCGTCATAGGCACCCAGGGTGCACTGCACCGCCGCACAGTCGACCGCCACGTCGACGCCGTCGCCGATATTGCCGACGTAGTTCTTCTGGGCCACGATCGTCGTGTACGCAACGCCGTTGGCGTCACTGTGGACTTCGACGACCGTCGCCGGGTTGCCGGCGCAGCCGGTCGGCACCCAACCGCACTCGCCGACCCAGAACGTGCTGTTCGGGGGCAGCCCGACGACCACCGCCGCGACGGTGGCGTTGGCGGACAACGCGAACGTCGGCGCCGCGAAGAGGTGCACCGTCGACGCGGCCGAGGCCGAGGCGACGGGTGCGGCCACGGCCGTCAGCCCGGCGGCCACCGCCGCCACGGCCGCGATCCGGCGGATTCTCGTACGCATGGAAGAACTCCTGTCGTTCGACAGCGATAAGGAAACGGAAAAGTCGGACCCCTGCCCGGATCGTACGGTAACGCGGGTGTTGCCCCGACATTTCCGGAAAAGCACAGCAATGATTTGTGCGTTCCGCATGAATCGAGACGCCTGCTGCCCGCCGTTACCGCAAACTCGGCTGGAGTACTCCCGTGGAGGTCGAGCCATGCATCTTGCCGCGCCGGTGGCGCCGATCGCGCCCCATCCCCTGTTGCTGTTCTTGCTGGGCCTGCTGGTCCTGCTGACCCTGGCCAAGCTGCTCGGCCGCCTCGGCGAGCGCTTCGGGCTGCCGTCCGTCGTCGGTGAGCTCGTCACCGGCATGTTGCTCGGCCCGTCCCTGCTGGGCCACCTCGCGCCGGGCATCTCGAACTGGCTGCTGCCCACACAGCCGGCCGAGCAGATCCACCTGATCGACGCGGTCGGCCAGTTCGCCGTGCTGCTGCTGGTCGGCATCACCGGCACGCACCTCGACACGCGCATCCTGCGCCGCCGGGGCCGGGTCGCCGCCACGGTGAGCCTGTTCGGCCTGCTGGTGCCGCTGGGGCTGGGCATCGCGCTCGGGTTCGTGCTGCCCGGCTCCCTGCTCGGCCAGAACTCCGAACGCTGGGTGTTCGCCCTGTTCATCGGGGTCGCCATGTGCGTCACGGCGATCCCCGTGATCGCCAAGACCCTCACCGACATGCGCCTGCTGCACCGCAACATCGGCCAGCTGACCCTGGCGGCCGGGATGATCGACGACGCGGTCGGCTGGCTGCTGCTATCGGTGGTCACCGCGGCCGCGACGGTCGGCGTCACGGCCGGCGTCGTCTCGCTGTCCGTGGGCTACCTGGTCGGGTTCGTCGCGCTGGCCGGGACCATCGGGCGCGTACTGGTGCGGAAGCTGATGGACCTCGCCGCCCGCCGGGAGGAGCCGGGCCCGGCGGTCGCCATGGCGGTGATCATCCTGCTGGCGTTCGCCGCCGCCACGCACAGCCTCGGGATGGAACCGGTGTTCGGCGCGTTCGTGGGCGGCATCCTGATCGCGCAGTCGCGGGCGGCGCAGGCGAAGCTCGCCGCGCTGCGCACGGTGGTGCTTTCCGTGCTGGCGCCGCTGTTCCTGGCCACGGCCGGGCTCCGGATGGACCTGACCGCGCTGTGGCACCCGACCACGGCGCTGGCCGCGCTCGCCCTGCTGGCGCTGGCCATCATCGGCAAGTTCGCCGGCGCCTACGCCGGCGCGCGGCTCAGCAAGCTCAGCCGCTGGGAAGGGCTCGCACTCGGCGCGGGGATGAACGCCCGCGGGGTGATCGAGGTGATCGTGGCGCTGACCGGCCTGCGGCTCGGCGTGCTCAACACCGCCACCTACACGATGGTGGTGCTGGTCGCGATCGTGACGTCGGTGATGGCGCCGCCGCTGCTGCGGCTGTCGATGCGCCGGGTGGCCCGCACCGAGGACGAGCGGCTGCGGCAGCTCGACCACGAGCAGTGGCTGGGTCACTCACTGTCCACACCGGACATCGCACAGCAGCGCAAGGCCGCTTGAAGGGTCCACAGAGGACAGACACAATAGAAGGGGGCTTCCCGCACCTGGTGCGGGAAGCCCCCTTCTGTTTGCCTCAGAGCATGTCGGCCAGGCCGGCGTACCCGCCTTCGGCCAGCCGTTCGCCGGACGTCGTCGCGTACGCCGCGTCGGCCTCGATGCCCAGGCCCTCGACCATCCGGTTCATGAAGTTGAACAACGCGCAGACGAGCACCGCGTCGTGCAGGGCCCGCTCGTCCCAGCCCGCCGCGAACACGGCCTCGGCGTCGGCCTCGGTCATCCGGGACGGCGTGCGCGTCAGCTTGCCCACGTAGGCCAGGACCGGCTTCAGCTTGTCGGCGACCGGCGCGCTCTCCAGGTCCGCCACGGCCGCCGTCAGGACGCCTTCCGGCACTCCGAACGCCTCCGCCGTCACGGTGTGGATGCCGTGGCAGTAGTCGCAGCTGTTCACGCCGGAAACGTAGGCCGCGATCATTTCCCGTTCCCCCGGCGAGAACGGCGATTCCCCGCGCAGCAGCGTTTCGTGGAACGCCAGCAGGTGCCGCGCCGGGCCGGGGTAGGACTGGAAAACCTGGAGGAGCGTCGTTTCAGCCGGCAACGACTTCAGATACGACATCGGGATCTTCCTTTCGGTCGGCGAGCCGGTCGATCTCGTCGCGGCGGATCCAGCAGGCCGTCAGGTACGCCCGCGCCGCCGGACCGGCGTCCGGCACGGCCCCCGCGATCCGGTCGGCCGAGTTCGCCCACTCCTGCCGCAGCGCCCCCGCCTCCGGCCGTCCCGGCTTGGCGTCGACCAGCGGGCGCCACGCCCGCCACTGCGCCAGCCCGGCCGCGGTCAGCCCGGCCAGGTCGGCCGTGAAGACGCCGTGGCGGGCCCGGTCGACCGCCTGGGTGACCAGTCCCGGGTCGTCGGCCAGGCGGGCGAAGCCGAGCCCGGCGAGCAGCCGGTCCGGCTCCAGGCCCAGCAGGATGACCCCGACCTCGGTCCCGGGCGGGGCGTCGACGTCGGGCAGGGTGAAGCGCGAGTCGTAGGGCTCCTGGTCAGACACCGGCACCCACCTTCGCTCTGACCGGCGCCGCGACGGGAGCCTCGCCGCGGAGGCTGCGCGCGATCGACTCGGCGACGCGGGCGGTGGCGACGCGGTGGCCGTCGATGTTGCGGGCCGCCGGGCCGAGCACCATGCCCGCGGCCGCGCCGACCACGGACACCCGGGGGGCGTACGCGTAGGCCAGCGTGCGCTCGTCGAGCTCCGGCCAGCCGTCGCGCTCGCCGACGACCTCTTCGGGCATCAGCCCGCGACCGGTCTCCGGCGTGGTGCCCAGCGCGAGCACCGCGCAGTCGCCGGCGACCCGGCGTCCCCCGGCCAGCCGCAGCACGGCCGTGCCGCCGGCCCCGGCCGTCACCCCGGTGATCGCCTCGCCGCGGTGCACCACCAGGCGCCCCTCGGCCTCGGCCCGCTCCAGCTGCGGGCGGAACTCGAACATGATCGACGCCCGCCGGAACTCGGCGATCAGCCGCAGCCGGTCCGCCCAGCCGACGTTGCCGATCCGGGCGCGGCCCTCGGGCCGGAAGAACTTCGAGTTGACGTCGGCGCACTGGTAGCGCTCGCCTGGCTCGCGGACCACCCAGTGCACCTCCCGGCCGGCCTCGAGGGCGTTCGAGATCAGGTGCGCCGAGGTCAGTCCGGCCCCGACGACCACCTGCCGCTCGCCGGCCGCCGGAACCCGTTCGTCCCAGTGGGAGACCCCCGGTGGCGCGGCCCCGCCGCCCCACCACTCTTCGGGCGCTTCACGCCGCTCCTCGCCGGGGCAGAGCACGACGTGGCGGGCGGTGACCGGGCCGCGGTCCGTGCGCACGGTGACGCGGTCGTCCGCCGGGAGGACCTCGCGGACCGTGGCCCGCCAGGTCTTCTCCGCCACCCCGTGGGTGTCCACCAGGTGGTCGCAGTAGGCCTCGAAGACGTCGACCGGCACGACCGAGCGGTGCCCGGCCTGCGCCATCCGGACCTCCCGGCGCTCGACCGGCGTCAGCCGCCCCCAGTGCAGCCGCGCGAAGTCGAGCAGCTCACAGTCGCGGTAGCCCTCGACGCCGGGGTGGTGCTCGTACGGCGAGCGCAGCACCCGCTGGCCGAGCAGGTCGACCCGGCCGAAGAACCGCCCGCACGGCCGGCCGGCCCGGTCGAGCACGACCACGTCGGACACGCCGTGGTGCCACAGCGCCGACGCGACGGCCAGCCCTGCCGGGCCCGCCCCCACGACGACGACGTCGGCCCGCTCCGGCGGCACCGCCCCGCGACCGGGGACCGGCGCGGCGGGCAGCCGCGGCCAGTCCCGGCCCCGTGGCGACTCGAGCAGGTGCGGCCCCGGGACGAAAGTGGTGCTCACGAGGCCCCCCGGCGTCCGATCGGCATCCGGCTCAGCCGATCACGGTGACCGGGACGATGAGCTCGACCATCGGCCGCCGGGCCATCCCGTTCGTGACGAGCTCTTCGAGCGTCTGCTGGGACTGCTCCATGCTGTCGGTGGCGATCGGGCTGTACCGCGAGTAGGAGTAGGCCGGCTTGCGGGCGCTGGTCTCCATCTCGTAGACCTTGAGCACGGCCTCCCCCGGGCGGACCTCGCCGCCGTAGAAGGTCAGCCGCCGCTGGTCGGGCGTCATGAACGACTTCGAGAACTGCCTCGACATCACCAGCGACTCCGGGTCGTTGACGAACGTCGACTCGTCGTCCATCACGACCTGCATCGCGACCCACGTCTGGTCGGTCAGGTTGGTCTCGGACTTGATGATCTGCCAGCGGCCCGGTTCGGGCAGGTTGACGCTGACCGAGACGTCGTGGTCGGTGGTGTCGATGGCGCCGGAGATCATCAGCACCCTGCGGCGGACGTCGGCGACCCCGGCCATCTGGATGTCCCGCGCGCGGACCCGGCCGGATACATCCAGACCGGCGAATTCCGGTGACGACATTGCGCAGCCTCCTTGATTTTGCCCCCGGGAACCCCCATGAACTGCGAACAAGCCGAGAGTTCCACAGGGCCGGAGACACTGTCAAGGTGACGAATGCACGTTTGCGAGGGCCATCCCGCCCACGCCGCTGGACTTCTCGACCCGCGCCGCGCACGGCCGATCGGAGCAGTGATCACTGGGCGACGCGGCGGAGTCAGCCTTCGTCGATATCTACTTCGACCTCGGCCGCGATCTCGGGGATCGCCACGGAGGCGTCGTCGTCGAGGGTGCCGACGTAGAGGATCTCGAAGGCGGACTCGGCGCGCTGGACATTGATCTTCACCATCAGGTCGGCTTTCACCAGAATGATGAAGTTCGAAATGTCGTCAGGGTCGCCGAAAACGTCGTAAATGAGAAAAACGGAACCGTCGCCGATCGCGAACAGTGCTTCGTAGAGCACATTCCGTTCGGCCTGGGTTGCCGAGTCCGCCCATTCTTCGAGCACCTCGACACCCGCAACGAGCTGGAGGCGCATAGCCATCCGCTGGCCTCCCTACCGAGCGTGCGCCGACGAGCCGGGGCCGGTCCCGAACCGCTCGCGGGGCCTGCCGTGTGTCCCCGCCGGGCGCCGGGGACACCCGGTGCGAAACAGCTTCCAGTGTGGCGGTGCCGGAGCCGCCCCGGCATCTCGAATCTTGCGCTCCGGCAAGGGATCAGTTGTAGCCGAGCACGATCGTGTCGCGGAGGTACTCCCGCTGGGCCGGCGCGGGGATCTCCCCCAGCGCCTCGGCGACCAGCCGGCCGCCGGCGTCCTCCGGCGCGGTGCGGGGTCCGGGGACGGCCGGCCCGCCCACCGGCGGTTCACGATCGATCCGGGTCTGGGGCGCGGTCATCGCGGTACCTCCGTTTCACTCCTGGTGACCCACCATGGTGCGGCACCGGCGTCGAGCGCGCCTGGAGTGCCGCTGGCCCGCCGATCGAGCCGGGCCGGTCCGCAGGAGGCGAGACGCGGGGACAGCGCGAGACGAGGTGTGCTGGACAGGCACGACTTCCGCCCGCCGAGAACCCCCGAGGTGCGTGATGACCGAGCGTCCGGACGACGGCGAAATCTTCACCCGAGACGATGACCTCGGGCACCGGCCGCCCACGGCGCGCGCGACCGCGGCACGCCGGTGGTCCCCGGCGCTGCCGTGGGACAGCGACGAGTTCGACGCCTACGACGTCTTCGAGGCCGGGGAAGCGGCGGCCTGAGGGGCACGAAAAAGGCGCCCCAGGCGGCCTGAGGCGCCGGTAGCCGGTAGCCGGTGACCCCGCCGGCCGTCCCGCCGCTCAAGCGCCCCAATGTGGCCTTGGTTGCGTCCAACGCACCCAATGTGGCCTTCGGTGCGTCCAACGCACCGAAGGCCACATTGGGGCGCTTGGGGCCGGGGCGACTCGGCGTCACCGCGCGGGCACGAGCGGGAGTGAAACGTCGCGAATGAGACATTCGGGACGTCAGAGGTCCCGAAATGACTCATTCGCGACGTTCAGGGGCCGGTCAGCGCGGGAGGCCCGACAGACGCCACGCGCCCGGCCGCGCCACCAGGGGCGCGTCCCGGCGCCAGGCCGGGTCCGCCCACGCCGGGCGCGCGGGGGCCGGGAGCGGGACGGGTGCGGCCGCGACGAGCAGCGCGGCGACCAGGGCCGCCAGCTCGACGTCGTCCGGCAGCCCGCGGACCACCCGGAAGCCGGGCACGGCCGGTTCGGTTGCCGCCATCGGACACCTCGGATACTGGGTTCGGGGGTGCTCAGATCGGGTGGTTGCCGTGCTTGCGTTGCGGGCCGGGCTTGCGCTTGTCCTGCAGCATGGCCAGCCCGCGGGCGATCGCGGCCCGGGTGTCGGCCGGGTCGATCACGTCGTCGACCAGCCCGCGCTCGGCCGCGTACTGCGGGTCCAGGTACTCGGCGGTGTACTCGCGGACCAGCTTCCCGCGCAGCTCGGCCGGATCGGCCGACGCGGCCAGGTCGCGGCGGAACAGCACGTTCACCGCCCCCTCCGCGCCCATGACGGCGATCTCGTTGGTGGGCCAGGCCAGCGACAGGTCGCAGCCGATCGACCGGGAGTCCATCACGATGTACGCGCCGCCGTAGGCCTTGCGCACGATGACCTGGATCCGCGGCACGGTCGCCTCGCAGTAGGCGTGCAGCAGCTGCGCACCCTGCCGGATGATCCCGCCGCGCTCCTCGTCCACGCCGGGCAGGAAGCCCGGCACGTCGACCAGGGTGACCAGCGGGATGCCGAAGGCGTCGCAGAACCGCACGAACCGCGCCGCCTTCTGCGACGCCGGCCCGTCGAGGACGCCGGCCAGCACGCACGGCTGGTTGCCGACGAAGCCGACGACCCGGCCGTCGACGCGCGCCAGCGCGCAGAGCACGTTCGGCGCCCAGCCTTCGTGCAGCGCGAAGAACTCGCCGTCGTCGGCGATCTCCGCGAAGACGTCGCGCATGTCGTAGGGCCGGTTCGGCTCGGCGGGCACCAGCTCGGCCAGCCGCGGCCGCCAGTCGGCGGTCGCGCCGGTCTCGCGCGTGGCCGGGGCCGGCTCGAGGTAGTTGCGCGGCAGCAGCGACACGAGGTAGCGGACGTCGGCGAGGCAGGTCTCCTCGTCGTCGTGCACCACGGTGGCCACGCCGGAGTGCCGGCCGTGGGTATCCGCGCCGCCGAGCTCGTCGGCGGTGACCCGCCGCCCGGTCACCGACTCGACCACGTCCGGCCCGGTGAGGAACATCCAGCCGGTGTCGCGCACCATGAACGTGAAGTCGGCCAGTGCCGGCGAATACGCCGCGCCGCCGGCGCACGGGCCGAGGATGACGCTGATCTGCGGGATCACCCCGGACGCCTCGACCTGGCGGCGGAAGATGCCGCCGTAGCCGTTGAGCGCCATCACGCCTTCCTGGATGCGCGCGCCGCCGCTGTCGTTGAGCGCGATCACCGGGGAACCGGTGGCCACGGCCAGGTCCAGCACCTTCTGGATCTTCGCCGCGTGCGCCTCGCCGAGCGACCCGCCGAAGACGGTGAAGTCCTGCGCGTAGACGAACACGCGGCGCCCGTCGATCGTCCCCGAGCCGGCGACGACGCCGTCGGTGTACGGGCGGTTGTCCTCGAGCCCGAGCCCGCGGGCCTGGTGGCGCCGGTAGGGCTCGACCTCGGTGAAGGAGTCTTCGTCCAGCAGCAGGGCCAGCCGCTCGCGCGCGGTGAACTTGCCGAGGGAGTGCTGCCGCCGCACCGCGTCCAGCCGCCCGTCGGCCACGTGCGCGGCCAGCTCGTCGCGCCGCTTGCGCAGCAACGACATGCCCGGCTCGAGCTCGGTGGCCGGGTGCAGGGAAATGACCTGGGCTTCGCCGGCGGGCAGCGACCGGCGGTGGTGCCCGTGCCCGCGGCGGTCGCCGTCGGACAGGGGCACCACGTCGGCGTCGTCGGTGCGCTGGGCGCCGGCGTCGGACGGACCGCTCACGCCGCGTCCCGCAGGCGGCCGAGGCGCTCCTGGTGGTCCTGCTCGATCTCGGCGACGATCGAGCTCCACACGATGCCGCGGCCGAGGCGCGGCATCGGGCGCGAGATCGGCGGCGGCACCGGGGCCGCCTCGGCGGCGGGTGCGGCGGGTGCGGCGGGTGCGGCGGCAGGCTCGGCGATCGGGTCCCGGACGAGCCGGAACGGGCGGGCGGTGCCTTCGGTCTCCTCGTGCGCGGTCATGCCAGTGCCTTTCCGGTCGGTCCGGCGCCGGCGGAGCCGGCCCCGGCTGCTGGAACTGTCGAACGAGCTTCCGCCGGGCGAGCCGCCCGGCCGGCCCGCCGCGCGGTGAGCCTGCCGGTCGCGGCCAGCCAGGCCACGGTGTCCGCCACCGTCTCCGCGAGCGGCCGTGCGGGCACCCCGGCGACCGGGGCACCCGGCTCGACGGGCACGGCGACCGCGCACACGTGGATCGCGCCGTACTGAACGGGGAGGTGCGCCGGCCACCACCGCTGGAGGAGGTCGGCGGCCCGGCCGACGCCGGTCAGGGCGCGGGCCGGCAGGAACACCGCCGGGAGCCGGCGGCCGGTGACCGCGCGCACGGTGGCGAGGTACTCGCGGGTGGCCACGAACTCGCCGGGGCCGAAGAAGTCCGGGCCGAGCGCGGCCGGGCCGTCGAAGAGCCGCGCGTGCAGCTCGGCGCTGTCCCGGACGTCGCCGAGCGGCAGGCCCCCGGACGGCCAGATCGGCGTCAGGCCGCGCAGCAGGTCCCGCAGCCGCGCGTTCTGGTCGCCCAGGTGCGGGTCGTGCGGGCCGAGCAGCGCCGGCGGCCGCGTGATCGTCACCGGCGCTCCCTCGGCGCGGTGCCGCCGGGCGATCGTCTCGGCGGCCGCCTTCGAGGCCAGGTAGGCCTCGCGCGACCGGCCGACCGGGGTGCCCGGCCCGATCGTGCCGTCCGCGGCGGGGTACAGGGCCCCGACCGTGGACACGTGCACGATCCGGCCGGTGCGGGCGCGGCGGGCCGCCCCGAGCACGACATCGGTGCCGTGCTCGTTAACCCGCCGCAGTTCGGTGCGCCGCCGGGGGTCGAAGGTGTAGACGCCGGCGGCGTGCAGCAGACCGTCCACACCGGACACGAGACGGGCGGCGGCGGCCGGGTCGGCGACGTCGCCGTGGACGACGTCGACCGCGGCCGGGTCGGCCCCGAGCGGGCCGAGCGCGGCCGGGACCCGCCCGGGGTCGCGGGCGAGCAGCCGCACCCGGTGCCCGTGGCGCAGCAACGCCGCCACGGTGTGCGCACCGAGGAAACCGGTGCCCCCGGTCACCGCCACCAGCATCGTGTCCCCCTTGTCGTGGAGTCTCAGGCCGCGCGGGCGCGGCCGTCGATCTCGTGGTAGCCGCCGCCGTAGAACACCAGGGCGTCGTCCCCGGGGCCGCGGCTCGACGTCAGCACCCGGCCCAGGAAGATCGAGTGGTCGCCGCCCTCGTAGACGGCGGCGAGCTCGCACTCGAGCCAGGCCAGCGCCCCGCCCAGCAGCGGGGCCCCGGTCTTCGTCCCCGGCGTCCAGTTCACCGAGTCGAACTGGGCCATCCCGTTGGGACGGCGCCAGTCGGCGAAGTACTTGGACAGGTCCTGCTGGTCGGCCGCCAGGATGTTCACGGCGTACGAGCCGGCGCTGACGATGGCGGCGTGCATCCGGGCGGCCCGTGACACGCAGCACAGCACCATCGGCGGCTCCAGCGAGACGGACGAGAACGCGTTGGCCGTCATGCCGTGGCCCGCCTCGCCGCCCGCCGTGAGCACGGTGACGCCGGTGGCGAACTGCGCCATCACCTCGCGCAGGCCGGTCTGGGTGGACAGGTGCCGTCGGCCCGGCGGGGTCGGCAGCCGCTTCAGCACCGTCCGTTCGATGGTTTCCCCGGCGTCGCCCACGTCACGCTCCCTTGCCGTTCACCGCGGAGGTGGCGTACGGCGCCAGCGCCTCGCGCAGCTGCTCGGGCACCCGCGACGGCACGGTGGCGGTGTTCGGGCCGCGCATGCAGGCGATCCGCTGCCGGCCGCGGGCGACCAGCCGCTCGCCGTCCGGGTGCAGGTGCACGTAGTCGAAGGCGAACTGGACCTGCGTCGAGGTGAGCTCTTCCAGCCGCAGCCGGATGGACAGCTCGTCGAACGCGGTGATCTCGGCGAAGAACTCGCACTCCACCTTGAGGGTGAAGAGCTTGAGGTCGTGCCGCACCTCTTCGAGGACCGCGGGCGCCTTCTCCTTCAGGAACATCTCCCGGCACCGGCCCTGCCAGCGCACGTAGTTCACGTAGTAGACGTTGCCCACCAGGTTGGTCTCTTCGAAGCCGACCGTGTGGCGGATCTCGTAGTAGTCGGACATTGCTCAGCTCTCCTCTGCCTGCAGCACCGCGAAGACCACCGGCTCGGTCCGGTCGTTGACGGTCGTGGCCCAGGTCGCGATCCGGGCCGACCCGCTGGCCAGCAAGGCCCAGCCGTCGGCCTCCACCCGGTGCACGGTCAGGGACTCGGTCATCGCGCCCGTCTTGCGGACGCATTCCAGCGCACTCCAGACCCGGGTGTTCGCCACCTCGACCGGCTCGCCCGCGTCGGCGGCCAGCAGCCGGCCGACCGAGAGCAGGTCTTCGCCGAGCAGCCCGGCCCAGTCCTCCTCGGTGCGTTCGAGCACCGTCTCGACGTCGCAGGTCACCTGTCCGGTGCCGGCCACGACGAGGGTCAGCCGGGAGCTGTGCGACGCGGTGATCTCGCCGCCGTCGATCTCCGGCTTGCCGTCCGGGCGGTAGCGGATCTCGACCGGCCGGTCGAGCGCCCGGCTCGCCGCCAGCGCGGTCTGGGCGCGGCGTTCGGCGATGCCGCCCACCTCGACGCCGGCCGGGTCGGGCTCCAGCACGACCGCCCGGCTGCCGCCGAGCATCCGCTCGCAGGCCCGCTCCAGGTAGGAGCCGAGCATCGAGGGCACCCACGGCCCGGCCCCGTCGGTCTTGCGGACCGCCCGCAGCATCAGGCCTTCCCAGCGCTCCACCAGGGTGCCGTCGGGGTTGCGGACGTCGAGGTCGTAGACGTAGCTGTCGCCGTCCTGCAGCCGCTCCTTCGCGTCCAGCAGCACGTATTCCGGGTGCTGGGCGCCGGGCTCGGCCAGGTAGAGCTTCTCGATGCCCTGCGGCAGCAGCGTGGCGTCGGGGACGCAGCACTGGATCGCGTGCATCATCGCGTCCCGCGTGCCCGGGTCGGCCAGCAGCCGCTCCTGCGGCAGGAACGGGGCGAACCACGTGGAGTCCGCCGTGGTGGCGATCTCCGCGACGGCGTGCCGCGCGCTCGCCCGGCGGTAGCCGACGACCCGCTGGAACCGCTTGCCCTGGAACAGGACCGAGCCGTACAGCTCGGTGATCGGTTCCACGGGCACGGACGGCACGTCGACCTCCCGCCGCACCGCCGGGCCGATCTCCGCGGGCCTCGCGAAGTTCAGCCGCGCCTTGAAGTGGTCGGCGCTGAATCCGGTCTCGTCGCTGCGCAGCACGACGTCGACGGTGTCGGCGTCGGCCGCGACGGCGGCCAGCCGGATCGTGGTCGACCCGCCCGGCGAGACGATGATCGGGCGCAGGAACTCCACGTCGGACAGCACCGGCGCGCCGGTCCGGTCGAGCGTGGCCGCCGCGATCTGGGTCATCGCCTCCATCCCGAGCACCGCCGGGAACAGCAGCTGCCCGTCGAGCAGGTGGTCGGCCAGGTACGGGTCCGACCCGGCGGACAGGTCCGCCTCGGTGATCAGCTCGACGCCGGGGTAGTGCACGACCGCGCGGTCGACGAACCGGGTCAGCGGCAGTTCCTTGCGCTGGATGGGCAGCGTGGCCAGCCCGCCCGTGCGCCCGCAGACGACCAGCACCGGCGGCACCGCCGGGTCGGCCAGTGCCTGCTTGAGGATGGCGATGCCGTCCTCGGTCGGGATCGGCGTGATGCCGTCGCGCTTGAGGGCGCTGACGACACCCAGCTTCTCGCCCATGCCGGTGCCGGACCAGACCGACCATTCGAGCGCGACCGCCCGCGCCTGCGGGTATTCGCGGCCGAAGCGCAGGGTCAGCTCGGTCATCCAGTCGTTGGCCGTGGCGTAGTGCGCTTCGCCGCGCAGGCCGGCCCGGCCGATGATGCTGCCGAAGGTGACCAGCAGCTTGATCTTGCTCTTGTCGACCGCGTCCAGGACCGCGTTGAGGCCACCGATCTTCGGGGCCAGTGTCTTGCGGAAGATGTCCTCGGTGAGGCTGAACAGGGCGGCGGGCTCGTTGCGCCCGGCACCGTGCAGCACCGCCGTGACCGGGCCCAGCTCGGCCTGCATCCGCGAGATCGCGTCCGCGACCTGGGTGGCCGAGGTGACGTCGGCGCGCTCGTAGCGGTAGTCGATGCCCGCGGCCGCCATCCGGCCGAGGTTGTCGGCCAGCTCGCTGTCGTCGGCCGGGTCGCTGCGCCCGAGCAGGGCGAGCTTCGCCCCGGAGTCCTTGGCCAGCGCCAGCGCGCTCTCCGCGGTGATGCCCTTGCCGCCACCGGTGACGAGCAGGACGTCGCCCGGCTCCAGCGACTCGGGGACCGGGCCGGTGGGCGCGGGGGCGACCGCGGCCAGCCGCGGCACCGTGCGCCCGCCGTCGGCGCCGTAGCGGACCTCGCAGAAGTCCGTGGTCGCGGCGACTTCGGCGACGACGAGCCGGACCGCCTCGGTGATGGCGGCCGGGTCGGCCGGTGTCGGGTCGGCCAGGTCGACGATCGTGGTGCGGGCCGACGGGTCCTCGAGCCGGAGCGTCTTCGCCAGGCCGGAGGCGCCCAGGCCGTGCTGCACGACGACGAAGCGCGTGCCGTTGGGCGCGGCCATGACGTTGCGGCCGGCGTCGAGGAACAACCCGGCGTGGCCGGCGTCGCAGTCGGCGGGCAGGCAGAGGAGCACGCCGTCGCCGGCGCCCGCACGGGCCAGTGCCGCGCGCAGCGGCTCGGCCAGCGGGTGCCCCGGCGTCGAGAACACTTCCCAGCGCGAGTTGCCCACGCCCGGCGTCAGGTCGGCGTGCGGCCGCGGAGCCGGGACGTACTCGACCGCGAACGGCCGGACCCACGGGCCGGCGCCCGGGACCTCGCCGCTGCCCGCGTCGGCGGGCTTCGCGGTCTGCGCGAGCTCGTCGATCATCTCGGCGAGATCGCCGAGGCAGACCGTCGCGAAGTTCGGCATGCCCTCGAGCGCGGGCCGGCCGAGCGCCCGGGTGACGTCGTTGACCAGCTGCCCGACCGTGATGGAGGACAGGTGCAGGTCGTCGAGCGGGTGGGTGTCCGCGGTGACGGTCTCCAGCGGCAGCTCGACGCGCTCGGAAGCGAGCTTGCGCAGCAGGTCGAGCGTGGTGTTGGCGTTGCCGTCGTGCACCTCGGCCGCCGAAGCGGACTCGGCCTTCTCCGCGGCCAGTTCCGCGGCCAGCTCGCTGTCGATCTCCGGCGCCGCCTCGCACGGGCTGGCGAGGAAGTTGAAGACACCGTCCTCGGGCAGCGGGCGCAGGACGCGGCCCTCGAACAACGGGGCGGGCGTCAGCGGCGCGCCGGCCGCGAAGGCCGCACCGGCCACCCGCAGCACCGCGCTCAGCGTGGTGCTGTCGGTGTCCACCGCCAGCACCGGCGTGCCCGGGGCGATCTCCTCGAACAGGCCGGAGAGCACCCGGCCCGGCCCGACCTCGATCACCAGGTCGCTGCGCTCGGCCACCTTGGCGGCGGCCTCGCGGAAGCGGACCGGCAGCACGATCTGGTCTCGCAGCAGCGAAGGCAGGTTCTCGGCGGCGTGCAGGACGTCGCCGGTCACGCTCGAGACGACCGCGCGCTCGAGCCGGGCGAACGGGATCTCGTCCAGCCGCTCGGTCATCGCCGCCGCGGCCGGTTCGACCAGCGGCGAGTGGAACGCGTGCGACACCTTGAGCCGGGTCGCCGTGACGCCCTCGGCGTGGGCACGGGCGATCACCCGGTCCACGGCGACGGCCGGGCCGGAGATCACGGTCTGCTCGGGCGCGTTGTACCCCGCGATGACGACGTCGGTGCCCAGGCCGAGCTCTTCGGTCCGGCTCGGCGACGCGGCGATGCCCGCCATCGCGCCGCCGCCTTCGCCCGCGGTGGTCTCGGCCATCACCTTGCCGCGGATCTTGGCCAGGCCCAGCACCGCGCGCTCGTCCAGGGCCCCGCCCCAGTGCAGGGCGGTCAGCTCGCCGAGGCTGTGCCCGGCCGCCGTGTGCGCCTCGATGCCGAGCAGGTGCAGCACCCGCAGGGCGGCCAGCGAACCGGCGACGATCCGCGGCTGGGCGACCTCGGTGGCGACGTGGTCGGCGCCGACGGGCAGGCCCGCGGCGCGGAAGATGTCGTCGGCGACGGTGAACCGGCGTCGCACGGCACCTTCGGCCGCGCGTCCCGACCCCTGGCCGGGGAACAGGAAGCCGATGCGCGGGCGGCCGGCGCCGTGGCCGGCGAAGATGCCGTCGGTGGCGGCGAAGACGGTCCCGTCGTCGCCGAGCAGCTCGAGCAGCCGGGTCAGCTTGCGCTCGGCCTCCTCCGGGCCGGTCGCCACGACCGCGGCGCGGACGGGCCGCCCGGCCAGTTCGCCGGCCAGCTGCCCGGCGAAGTCGGTGAGCTCGGCCATCGACAGCTTCGGCACGACCTCCAGCAGCGCGGTGATCCGGGCCCGCAGCGCGTCGACGTCGTCGGCGTCGAAGAGCAGCAGTTCGGCGTCCTGGCGGCCGGAGACCAGCGCCCGGGTCCGCTCGTCCAGCTCGGGACGGCGCGGGGCGCCGGGCGCCTCGGTGACGGTGACGTGCGAGTTGATCCCGCCGAAGCCCATCGCGGAGACACCGGCGCGGACCGGGGCGTCGGACGGCCACAGCTGCGCCTCGAGCGGCACGTACATCCGGGCGGAGTCGCCGGTGAGCTTCTCGTGCGGGTCGAAGTGGCCGGTGGCAGGCGGGATGACCTGGTGGTACACGGCGAGGGTCGCCTTGATCAGCCCGGCGACCCCCGCCGCGGCCTTGGTGTGGCCGATGTTGCCCTTGATGGTCGACAACGCGGCCGGGGCGGCCAGCGGGTCGGCCGCGTGCCGCGCGGTCGAGAGCGCCTCGATCTCCGTGGCGTCGCCGAGCGCGGTGCCGGTGCCGTGGCCCTCGAAGTAGGACACGGTCTCGACGCCGTAGCCCGCGCGGTCGTAGGCGCGCTTGATGGCGAGCCGGTGCCCGGCCGCCTCCGGCCGGGTGATGCCGCCCTTGCCGTCCGAGGACACGCCCCAGCCGCCGATCGAGGCGTAGATGCGCTTGCCCTGCTCGATCGCGTCGCTTTCGCGCATCAGCACGAGCATGCCGGAGCCTTCGCCCGGCCAGAAGCCGTTCGAGTCGGCGTCGTAGACCTTCATCTCGCGCTTCGCGAGCGCCCCGGTCTTGGCGAAACCGATCACCTCGAACGGGTCGATCGACAGGTCGACACCGCCCGCGATGGCGACGTCGAGGTCGCCCTGGGCGAGCGCGTTCGCGGCGTTCACCACCGACAGCAGCGAGGACGAGCAGGCGCCGTCCACCGTGTAGCCGCCACCGGCGAAGTCGAAGTAGTTGCAGACGCGCCCGGCGATCGTGTTCGCCAGCCCGCCGGCCAGTGAGTCCTCGTTGATCTCCGGGAACGGCTCCTTGTACTGGACCTCGAGCTCCCGCAGGAAGGACGCCGTCTCGTCGTCGCCCCAGCCGCGCTCGGACAGCGCGGCGGCCACCGTGCGGCGGACGTAGGGCCAGCGCAGGCGCATGATGTTGGCGCGCGAGAACTCACCGGTGAGGCTGTTGCCGATGACGACACCGGTCGCCTCCTTCGGCAGCCCTTCGCCCTCGGGGAACCCGGCGTCGGCCAGCGCCTGGGCGGCCACGTCCAGCGCCAGCCAGTGCGTGGTGTCCGTGGCGCGGAACGTGCTGCCCGCCACCTTGTAGGCCACGCGGTCGAATTCGAAGTCGCGCAGGACCGCGGCCTTCTGCGCGTAGAACCGGTCCGGCGCGGCCGGATCCGAAGAGTAGTAGTCGGCCCGGTTCATCCGTTCGTCGGGCAGCCGGCGGAACGCGCGGCGGCCCGCCAGCACGTTCTCCCAGAGCTCTTCCAGCGAACGGGCGTCCGGATACCGCAGGCCGATCCCGACGATCGCTATCCGCTCAACGCTCATGCCACCGCACTCCCATATAGCTCTCGAGCCCGTCCGTCGCCGGGGGCGACGGTTCCCGGTGCTGTCCGGCGCGGGTCTCGCCCCCGGCCGAGTCGTTCCTTCGGCGACGGCGGACGATCTCGCCGCCGCCGTCCGGCGCAGTCCGGTCAAGCATGGACTCCCGCGCCCCTAGCTTCTTCTTTCTGCCTGCCCCGGACACCGGTTGCGCAACGGGGGACAAATCCCCCGCGCGCACCGTGTGTCCACATCAGACACTCAGGGCGTGAACTGCCCGGGTCGGCGGCCCTCGCCCGCCGGGCCCCGGTAGGCCTGCGCCAGCTCCAGCCACTGCCGGGCCAGCCCGCCCTCGGTCCGCACGTCCAGGTCTTCGGGGTGCCGCCGCCGGGTGACCAGCAGGCAGAAGTCCTCGGCACTGCCGGTGACGCGCTCCTGCGAGTCCTCCGGCCCGAAGGTCAGCAACCGGCCCGACGGCGTCGTGATCTCGAACCGGAACTCCTGCTCGGGCGGGGTCAGCCCGCGGGCCTGGTACCCGAAGTCGCGGACCCGCACGGCGAAGCCGACGAGGTGGGCGAGGCGGTCGGTGCGGACCGGCCGGACGCCGAGCGCGTCGGCGATGTCCTGGCCGTGGGCGAAGGCCTCCATCATCCCGGCGCACGCGAGCACGTACGGCGGGAGCGGGTTGACCAGCCACGGCACCAGTTCCGTGCCGGGCACCGCGGCGAGCGCCTTGATGCCCTGGTCGCGCTCGGCGCGCCAGCGGTTCAGCAGGACCTCCGCCGGGCCGCCGAGGTACTCCTGGAGAGCACCGTTGACCGCGGCGTCGAGGTCACCGCCGATCGACTTCGTCATGGCGACGAAGGCGTCGGGCTGCGCCGCGGCGAGACCCGCGATGCGGAAGATGAACGCGAGGTGCCCGACCTGGTGGCGCACGGTCCAGCCGGGCGCCGGGGTCGGGGTGTCCCACTCCGTCTCGGAAAGACCGGCGACGAGCGCGTCCACGCCCTCGGCCTCGGTCGTCAGGTCGGCGATCACGGCCGTCGTGTCAGTCACCGGAAGTCCTCTCCATCATCGGTTCTTCGTGGACAGTCAGGGACGGTGCCGGCGGCCGCCGCGCACAGGGCGGGGGTGGGGTGGGCCCCGGTGCGGCGGCCGCCGGGAGCGGACCGGCCCGGCCGGGACGACGGCACCCGGGCGCGTCTCGGCTGTGTCCGGTGCTGCGCTCGACCGGCCGGTCGATCCGCTCCTCCCCGAATCATCGCCCGCGCCCGCCGGGGCCGTCTTCTCCTCGTGGGCGCAGGGAAAGGCGGGCACCCAGCTCTTCGGCCGCGGCGTGAGCGGCCCACGAGACGAGCTCGATCAGGCCGCGGTCGTCGTCGCGGTCGCGGCGGGCGGCGGCGACCACGAGGGCGTCGACCTGGTAGGGCGCCTTCGCCACGAGCAGGGCCAGCCGCGCGGCCGGCCGTTCGGCGGCGGGCAGCTCGGCGAGCGGCCCGTCGGCCCACGACCGGCCCAGCCCCGGCGGGCGGCCGTCCCAGTCCTTCAGCTCCCGCCGGACGAGGTCGCGCACCCGCGGCGGCAGCACGCCTTCGCCCGCCGCCTCGAACGCCGCCCCCGCTCTGGCGAACGCGTCGGCGAGCGTGCTGCCCGGCGCGGCCCAGCCCGGGCCGTCGGCGCTGGTGGCGGGCAGCAGCTCCAGCGCCTGCCCGGCCGGCGGCGGGGCCCCCGGCCGGAGGAAGTGCCCGAGCACGGCCTTCGCCGTCCCCCTGGCCGACGCGGGCACCTGGTCCGGCAGCGGCGAGTCGTCGAGGAAGACGCTCACCACCCGGTTGAGGTAGTGGAAGGCGGTGGCCACGGCGGCGAACTCGGCCGCGGCCGTCCCGGGCACCCCGGGCGGCAGCGGACCCGCACCCCGGGCCCAGGCGGCGAGTTCGCGGGTGTCGGGGTCGGTGATCGCGTCCGGCTGGTTCGCCACCAGTGCCTCCGCGGCGGCCGGCTCGCCCAGCGAGCCGAGGGCCATCGCGTGCACCTCGACGCAGTACGGGCAGTCGTTCGCGGCCGAGACGGCGGCCGCGACGACCTCCCGGTCCGCCCGGCTCGACACCCCGGCCGCGACCAGCGACTCGCGCAGCACGAGCCACGCGGCGGCCAGCACGGGCGGTGACGGCGAGTGCAGCGCCATCGGCGGGGCGAGCATCCCGAAGTCCCGCTCGACCTGCCGGTACACCGCCCGCACCAGCCCCCGCGCCCGCCGCGGCGCCGTGGCCTCGACGTGCTTGACGTCCTTCAGGGTCCGCCGCAACGCGACCCGCACCAGCCTCGGCGCCATCTTTCCTCCTCGAAACGCGCGAACTCGCGTACCCGGGGAGTCGGTTCGCGTACCTGGAGGGTCGGATCGCCGTCCGACCCTCCAGGTACGCGAACCGACCGTCCAGGTACGCGAGTTCGCTGGTCGGGTCCGTCAGTTGCCGGCGACGAGGTCCAGCTTGGACACCGCGCGGCGGCCCGTGATCGAGCCGTCGGGCGCCGGGGCGCCGTACTTGACGTCGATGCCGCGGGCCTGCGCGGCCCGGACGATGCTCGGCACCGACCGCTCGGCGAGCGCGGCGATGGTCATCGCCGGGTTCACGGTGAGCGCGCCCGGCACCGCCGAGCTGTCGGTGACGAAGATGCCCGGGTGGTTGCGCAGCTCGTGGTTCGCGTACAGCGCCGACGTCGCCGGGTCGTCCCCGATCCGGCACGACGCCAGCGGGTGCACGGTGTAGGCGCCCACGACGTCGTTGGTCCACGGCGCCACCGTGCCGATGCCGTCCTTCTCGATGATCGCCTTGCAGTCGGCGTCCGCGAGCGCCCAGCCGCGGCGGGTGTTCGTGGTCGGGTCGTAGCGCAGCGAACCGCGGCCGAGCATCTGCTGCGAAATCCGGTACGCGTTGCCGGTCGGCGGCGGCGTGCCGAAGACGCCTTCGTTGTCGTCCTCGGTCATCAGGAAGATCGTGAGCCAGTTCGCCCACTTCTTCAGGATTTCCTTCTTCTCCGCGCCGAACCAGCGCGGTTCCTCGCCGCCGGGCGCCTGGGCGAGGATGGTGCCCAGGCCCGGCGGGAAGTACAGCTGCTCCAGCGAGTACCGCTCGTACTCCGGCAGCGAGCCGTCGAGCTTGTCCCAGTTCGCCACGGTCGGGCCCTTGCCGATGTGGTTGGCCGAGTAGATCGGGCCGTCCTCACGGGACAGCCCGAGCACGTCGCGGACGCGGTCCTCGTCGATGATCGCGGTGTTGAGCCGCTCGCCGTTGCCGGAGAAGTACCGGCCGACGCCGTGCGGCATGCTGCCCAGCGCGGCTTCCGAGCGCTGCAGGATGACCGGGGTCGCGCCGGCGCCGGCGGCGATGATGACGATCTTCGCCTCGATCACGCCGGTGCTCGTGTGCACCCGGTAGTCCTCTTCGTCCACGATGTCGAAGTGGACGCGGTAGCCGCCGTCCTCCGTGCGCTCGAGCCGCTGGACCTCGTGCAGCGGCCGGATCTCCGCGCCGTGCGACAGTGCCGCGGGCAGGTAGTTCGTCAGCATCGACCGCTTGGCGTCGAACTTGCAGCCCGCCATCATGAAGTTGCAGTTGACGCAGGTGTCGTTGTCGACCGCGACCGGCGCCGGGTTCGCCGTGCGCCCCGAGTGGTTGCAGGCCGCGGCCCACAGGCCACCGGCGTAGGAGACGTCGTTCCAGTCCTGTTTGGACACCGGGATCGACTCGTCGACGCGGTCGTACCACGGTTCCAGCGAGTCGCGGGAGATCGCCTGCGGCCACATCCGCCGCCCGATGCTGCCGTGCCGGTCGAAGACGAACTTCGGCGCCCGCGGCATCGCGGCGAAGTACACCACGCTACCGCCGCCGACGCAGTTGCCGCCCAGGATGCTCATCCCGTCGCCGACGACGAAGTCGAACGCGCGGGTGTAGGACGAGCCGAGCAGGTAGTCGTGCTCGAAGTCGGCCGCGGCCAGCCACGGCCCGCGCTCCAGCACGGTGACCTTGGCCCCGCCCGCGGCGAGGTGGTAGGCGGGGATGGATCCGCCGAAGCCGCTGCCGACGATGACGACGTCGGTCTTGTCAACTGTACTCATGCGGGGCTCCCCGATGCCGTCGTGTCCGGGTGGAGTTCGGCCAGCTTGCGGCCGTAGCCGTACTTCGGGAACCGCCAGAACCCGTCCGCGTCCGGCGGGGTGTACCCCAGGGCCAGCAGCCCGGGGTGGCCGTCGCGGATGGCCTCGGCGGTGTGCAGGTGCGCGGCGCTGTCGAAGGCCATGTTGCAGAACAGGGCGAGGCTGACCCAGCCGTCCTTCTCCGGGTGCCCCGGCGTGGTCAGCCGGCGCACCAGCTCGCGGCGGTGCTCGTACGGCAGGGCGACGAACGGCGGGACGTCGAAGTCGAGCTCGAGGTCCACCTCGCCCGCGTAGGACTTCGCGTGGTCGTTGAGCGACTGCGCGAGGTAGGGCAGGCCGGCCGTGACGCCGGTCGCGTCGAAGTTCAGCAGGTCGAGCGCACCCGCCGCCACCGAGCCGGGGCCGGGCGCGGCCCCGGCGATCGCCCGGTCTTCGGGGGACCGCTTCTCCCCCGGGACGATCGTGTCCGCGTAGGCCTCGAGGGTCATGTTCTTGAAGCGTTCTTCTTCGGTGACTTCGGGTTGCACCGGCCTACCTCCTCATCGAATTTCCACAGCAGGACTCAGGCGGCCTTGCGCACGCGGGCCGCGCGCGGGTGCACGGTCATCGGCAGCCCGCCACGCACCCGCAGCGAGAGCATCGCCTCGGGCTCGACGACCTTGCCCGGCACCTTGCGCAGTTCGAGGTCGCGTGCGGCCATGGCGAGCACGAACACCGCTTCCATCACCCCGAGGCTGTTGCCGATGCAGAACCTCGGCCCGGCCCCGAAGGGCAGGTAGGCGTACCGCGGCGGCCGCTCCGCGGAGGTGAACCGCTCCGGGTCGAAGCGCTCCGCGTCGGCCCAGAACTCCGGGTGCCGGTGCAGCGTGTAGGGCACGACGACGACGTCGGACCCGGCCGGCACGTGGTACCCGCCGATCTCGTCGTCGGCCTGGGCGATCCGCGGCAGCAGCCACACCGGCGGGTACAGCCGCATGACCTCTTCGACCACCGCCACGGTGTAGGTGAGCCGCCGCAGGTCCTCGTGTTCCGGCAGCCGGTCGCCGAGCACTTCGGTGGCTTCGGCGTGCAGCCGCTCGCCGACCTCGGGGTGCTCGTCGATCAGGTGGAACGCCCAGCCGAGCGTGCTCGCCGTGGTCTCGTGCCCGGCCAGCAGCAGGGTGATGAGCTCGTCGCGCATGCGTTCGCGCGACGCGCCCTGCTCGGATCCGGACGCGATCAGCCGGGACAGCACGTCCTCGCCGTTCTCGACCGGGTTCGCGAGCCGTTGGTCGACCAGCTCGTCGGCGATCCGGCGCAGGTCGTCGCGCGCGGTGCGGAACTCCAGCTGCTTCTTCAGCGGCACCCACTGCGGCACCATGCTCAACGTGACCGCCTCGAACATGGCCTGGTCCTGCACGGCCTCGAACGAGTGGCCGAGCGTTTCGTAGCCGCCGAGCTCGGCGTCGAGCAGCGTCTTGCCGAGCACGCCGAGGGTCAGCCCGGTCATCTCGTGCAGGATCTCGACGGGCCCGTCGTGCGCGGCCAGCCGGCGGATCAGGCCGTCCACTTCGGACGCGACGACCGAGGCCTGGCGCGAGATCCGCTTGGGCTGGAACACCGGCTGGATGGTCCGGCGCTGGCTGCGCCAGGTTTCACCGTCGCTGGTGAGCAGGCCGTCACCGAGGGCCCGGCGGGCCTCCTGCAGGCCGATGCCCTTGTGGTAGTTGGCGGCGTTGTCCGCGAGGACGTGCTTCGCGAGGTCCGGGTGGTTCACCAGGTACATCGCCTTCGGGCCGATGGCGATGCGGACGACGTCGCCGTAGGTCTCGGCGTTGTCGCCCATGAGGGCGAGCCGGTCGGTGAAAAGCTGCTTCAGCAACCGGAACGTCGCTCGGCGCGGCGGCCCCGGCGGCGCGGTGCGCGCCGCCGGGGCTTCGTGCTGCGAGCCGGTCATGCCGCGATGGCTCCCGGCTTCTCGTCACCGGTTTCCGCCGGCGGCGCGATCTCCAGCTTGGCCTTCTGCTCGGCCTGCTCGGCCTCGAACTTGATCCGTGCCTTGTTCGAGAAGTGCAGGCCCCACAGGAACAGGCCGCGGATCAGGCAGACGGTCGCGGTGGCCAGGAACAACCCGTAGGCCACGTGCACGGCGGTGAAGAAGCCGTACGCGAGCGCCACCCCGGCCCCGAAGGCGAACTGCGAGACCGGCTTCGACGGCGTCGTGCCCGGGTCGGTCACCATGTAGTTGGTGTAGAGCACGAACGCGACGCCGGTGCCCATCGCCAGCGCGCCGGGGATGGACGTGTCGAAGAGCCAGCCGCGGACGACGGCCTGGATCACGAAGAAGCCCAGCCAGCCCGCGATCAGCCACATCCGGTTGGTCAGCTTCGCGTTGAGCAGCGTGCCCGAAGCCAGGATGATGCCGACGATCAGCCAGCCGACCCAGGTGTCGACCTGCTCGGTGAAGTGGTACGGCGGGGCGATGCTCGCCCACGGGAACACCAGCAGGATCATCGTGATGCCGAAGTTCGACGGGTTCATGTAGTGCCGCATGCGGCCGTACACCGGCGCCTGCAGGACCCACTTCGCCCCGACCGCGACGACGACGCCGAAGATCATCACGAGGATCTGGTCGTTGACGTAGGTCAGCATGTTCAGCGCGAGGCCGGTGATGTGCGCCGGGAGCAGGAACTCCGCGAGCCCCTTGAACCCGTTGCCCTTGAACCGGACTTCACGGCTCGTCACCCGGGCGTTGATGATCTCGAGCAGGATTTCGGTGGTGTACGCGGTCGCCAGCGCGATGAACGGGTACAGCCACGGCTGCTCGAAGCCGAGCACGGTGTAGCCGAGGATGTTGAAGATCGTGATCGAGATCGCGAAGCGCCGCAGCGCGGTGATGACCTTGTTGGTCCGCTTCGGTGGCGCGCTGTCCACCTTGGTCAGAGTCGGGGTGGCCATGTCACATCGCTTCCTTCGCCGTGGAGCCGAGCTGGTACATGTGGCAGCCGGGTTGCAGCTTCAGGTTCTGCGTGCGCAGGTGCCCGGTCCGGTCCCGCCACTGCAGGTGCACGTCGAGCGGTCCGCTGACGTTGTGCCCGAGGCCGATCTGGATGTCGAAGCTGCGCCGTCCGGCCTCCCCGCTGCTGCCGTCGACCCGGCCGAGGTACTTCTTGCCGTCCGAGGTCGTGACCGTGACCTGGGCGCCGATCGCCGGCGAACCGGCCGCGGGCAGCGGGCCGGGCGCCACCGGGGCGTCGGTGAACAGCTTCAGCTGCAGGGCCTTGCCGGGGTTCGGGCTGTCGTTGTGGTAGAAGATCGGCTGCTCCCACTGCCGCGCCACGGCGAACTCGGGCAGACCGTCACCGTCGGTGTCACCGACGCCGATGCCGCGGGTGGGCACCGGAACCGCCAGGCCGAGCTGCGGCGCGAGGTCGGTGTACCGGCCGTCGGAACTCTTCACGAAGAAGTGCAGCGTCTGGTCACCACCGATGTCGTCACCGGCGCGGGCGTTCGGCCACCACAACGGGTTGGACAGCAGGCCGTCGTGAGCGGTGGCGATCTCCTGCAGGTTCGGCCAGCGGTTGACCTGCCCCTTGACGAACCCGGTGGCCTGGGCGATCTGGTTCTCGCCGCTGTTGTTGAAGTCCTGGATCTTGACGTCCCAGCCCCAGCCGGACCACGCCGTGCCGTGCTCGGCGCTGTCGTCGTGGAACGGCGCGACACCGTCCTTCAGCTGCTTGGTCAGGTCCGCGTTGTCCTTGGCCTTGTTCATGAACTGGAAGTTCGACTCCTCGATGCCCCACGACGTCGTGATGTTGCTGACGAACAGGTCGTAGAGGCCGTCGTGGTTCAGGTCGCCGAAGTCGACGCCCATCCCCTTGAAGGAGTCGTGGCCCAGCACCTTCGACTTCGGGTCGTCGAACCCGCGGACCCCGGTGACCTCGGAGAGCTCGATCTTCCCCGGCGTCGACCGGTTGTACAGCAGGTGGTCGTGGCCGAAGTCGTTGGCGATGTAGAGCTCCGGCAGGTTGTCGCCGTCGATGTCGGTCGCGCTGGAGGCCAGCGTCCAGCCGAGGCGGGCGCTCTCCGGGATGCCCTGGGAGGCATCGATGTACTGGGCGCTCGGGTGGGCACCGGAGGTGGCCCCGGTCCAGCGGAAGATGAACTTGGCGCCCGAGTTCACCGCGTGCGACATCGACTGGTTCAGCGTGATGCCGCCGTCGGCGTTCGGGTCCAGCACCCGGCTGTCCGGGAAGTAGTTGCCGACGAAGACGTCGACGTGCCCGTCGCCGTCGAAGTCGCCGATGGTGACGGAGTCGGTGTTCCACAGTGGACCGTTGTACTTGCCGTCGGCGCCGCGGAAGTTGCCCGGCACCAGCTCGGTCGGCTGGAACGCGGAGGCGTCGAACTTGGTCGCGGTGGCCTTCTGCAGGAACAGCACCGGGGTGCGGCCCCAGTAGTAGGCGAGGATGTCGGTCCGGCCGTCTTCGTTGTAGTCACCGGGGACGCAGCCCATCGGCGCCATGTAGTCCCACGTCGGCAGGGCCGGCGCGGGGTCGAGCTCGAAGGGCGCGTACCGCGGGCCCGAGTCCGGCGTCGGCGTGATGACGACCTGGTCGCTGCGCGGGTCGACCAGGCACAGGTCGTTGGTCTTGCCGCTGCCGCTGATGTCGTTGATCGCGATCGCGGCCCCCACCGAGGAGATCCAGGCCGCGATCTTCTCGTACTCCTTGTTCACCGTCCGGATCGACTGCGACTTCTTCGCCGCGGGCAGCGCGATCGTCATCGGGGTGAAGCGGAACTTGTCCGCCATCGTGTCCTGCTCGGCGGCGGAGACACTGGGCAGGCGCGCGACCAGGAACAGGCCGAGGATCAGCACCAGCGCCACGATGCCCGCCAGCTGCTTGCGCAGCCAGCCGAAGGTCGTGGTCATTTCTTCTTACCTCCGTGGGTGAGGACTTCGTCGGCAATCCGCTGCCGCCAGGTTTCGAAGGCCGGGACGTCGTCGCCGTCGACGACGACGGCCGGGCGGACCTCCTGGGTGATGGCCGCGGCGCGTTCGGCGGACATGCCGCAGATCGCGCGGGCCGCCATCTCCGTCTCCGGGATCATCAGGCCCGAGCGCACCCGGCACTCGGCGGCGAAGGCGCTCCCCTGCGCCAGCTGCCCGCGGTGGATGCCGGCGCGGTCGACCAGCTCCGCCAGCTCGTCGGCGGTGACACCGCACGCGTAGGTGGAGGCCAGCCCCACCCCGGCGTACAGGTCGCCGTGGCGCGACTCGGGGAACTCCTCGATCGTCTTGGCCACCAGCTCGACGTCGGTGCCGCAGATGAACCACAGCGCCCGGCCGATGCCCTGGTCGATGGCCCGCAGCGCGTAGCCGTCGTAGCGCCGGTCCGGCCAGGAAAAGCCGGCGTCCTGGTGCTGCTGCTTTATGTACTTCTCGGTCTTGAAGTACGCCTGGTGGAAGCCGTACCCGTCGAGCACCAGCCAGCGCAGCAGCGGGTCGAAGCCCGACGCCTTCGGCCACGCGAACCGGGGGAGCCGGCACATGGCCCAGCCGACCCCGACGTAGATGATGTAGTCGTGTTTCTCGCCGGGGCCGGCCAGGAACTCGGCGACGTTCGTGCTCTTGCCGAACGGCAGCCCGTCGAGAACGCCGTACCCCATTCCGGCGCCTTCGTAGGCGAAGCCGCGGAATTGTGTCGGAATTTGTTCGAGCCATTCCTCGGCTTGCTCCGGCGAACGCGCTTCGACCGCGTGCGCGTAGCCGAGGAGGAATTTCTCCCCGACCGTCTCGAGCCGTTCTTGAGCGGCTGGGCTCTTCCTGTGGAAGCCGCGCTTGACCAGCGAGGTCTCCGAAACGTCCGGTGTCAGGATTCGGCGCCTGAGCGCACGCCAACCATTGCCCAACGCACTCTCCCCCTTTTCGGGTTCCATCATGTGCTTTTCGGGGTCCGGGTGGCGAAGCCCCCGGCCTGGGGCGAGGCCCCGGTTGTCACAGCTTCCACGCTCACATAAGCCGTGGTCACGGGTCTACTCCACAGTTGCGAGCGCCGCGGGATCAACCCGCGACGCGCAGCGTTCCCGCACCGAACTCGGCCCGGATCCGCGCCCGCCACAGCTCGTACGGCGGGACGGGGCCGACGTCGTCGAACGGCACCTCCGTGCGGTCCGCGAGCGCCTCGGCGGCTTCGACGGTGAGGTCCGCGAGCACGGCCGCGGCGAGCCGGCTGTGCTCCGGCACGTACGTCGAATAGGTGCGCGCCTTGATCGCGAACACCACGCCCAGCGCCAGTTCCGCGTGGTGCGCCCCGGAGAGGCGGCGCAGCGCCGCCAGCCCCGCCTGGCCGGCGCCGCCGGCGAACGTCGCCGCCAACCCGACCCCGCTCCACAGGTCCGGGCGGCGGGCTTCGGCGAACGCGTCCACCGCCGCGGCGACGGCCTCGGGCACCCCGCCGTGGATGAACCACAGCGCCCGGCCCACGCCTTGGTCGAAAGCACGCGGGAAGTAGTCCGCGCGCCCCGCCCACGGGTACGGTGCCGGCTCGGCCTGTTCGTCGATCCAGCGGCGGGTGTCGAAGTAGGCCCGGTCGAAGCCGTAGCCGTCCACCGCCAGCCAGCTCATCACCGGGTGGTGGTGGACGCCGGTCAGCTCCGGCAGGATGTTCTTCCACAGTGGACGCGGCAGCCGGGCCATCGCGAACCCGATCCCGATGTAGGTGAGGAAGATGTGCGGCTCCCCCGGGCCTTCCAGCAGGGCCTTCGTGCGGTCGCGGCCGCCGCCCGGCATCGCGTCCAGGATCGTGTAGCCCATGGTCGCGCCCTCGTACGCGAATCCGCGCTGCTCCGGCTCGACGAGCGCGAGCCGCCGTTCCAGTTCCCACAGGGAAGCGCCTTCGATCGCCCACTCGAACCCGCACACCACGGCCTGCGGCACCGCCTCCAGCCGGGCCGTCGCCGTGGTGGGCGTGATGGGGAAACCGCGCTCCTCGAACCCGACGGAGGCCAGTGACGGTGCGAGCACGCGCTTGCGCAGCACACCCAGGAAAGTCGACATCTGAAGTCCTCGTTTTCGTTCGGGTGGGTCAGGCCACGGCACGCAGGTGGGCCCGCTGCGCCGCGAGCATCCGCTGGCCGGCCGGCGACTGCCGCGACGCCAGCGTGATCGCGATCGGCGGGTCGATCAGGGACGGCGGGCGCAGCCGCATCGTCACCGTGGTCGGCTCGAACTCGGCCACCGTCGCCGCCGAGGTGGCGACGGTGAACGCGGGCCCGGACGGCACCTGCCGCACCGCACCGTGGTCGGCGACCGCGATCACCGTCCAGTTGCCCTCCGGCACGCCGTCGAGCGTCAGCTCGGCGGACCGGGTCTCGGCGAGCCCGCCGAAGGCCACCGGACCGCTCTGCGGCACCGCGTCGGCGAACACCCCGACGAGCACGGTGGCCGGCGCGGCGTCCTCCGGCATCCTCAAGCGCACGGTCAGCCGTCCGCTGCCCGACTGCAGGGACGCGCACGAACTGCCGGCCGCCCGCAGGGAACGCAGCGAAGGCAACCGCTGGAAGTACGCCGAGTGAGCCACGAGCAGCTCACCGACCTCGGGTTCGCGGTACTCGGTCGGGGTCATCCCGACCGCGCGGACGAACCGGCTGGTGAACGTGCCCACACTGCTGTAGCCGACGCTGCAGACGATGTCCGACACCGTCAGCGACGTCGTCAGCAGCAACCGCTTCGCCTCGAACAGCCGCACCGCGGTGAGGAACCGGCCGGGCGTCACCCCGGTCGCCTTGGCGAAGATGCGCGAGAAGTGGAACGGGCTCACGTACACCTCGGACGCGAGAGCCGAAAGCGTGATCGGCTCGAAGTAGCGATCAAGGATCATCTCGATCGCGCGCAGAACGGCGGGCTGGACCACCTGGTCGAGGTCCTGCCTGTAGCGCTCCACACCGGCCGCCGGCTCACCGCCGTCGGCACCCCCTGACGCAACCGATCGCAAGATCATCAGTCCAACCTCGAATTTCCTACGGCGTCAAAACCCATCGCCGCCAGGTAAGACGCCAGACCTCGCAGGCCGGTGGACCTCCGATCGAGAGTCGAAGGAGGACGGCGCAGCATCGGAACAGGGCCCGTGCGGGCCGCACGCGCCGGAAGTGCCGAACGCACCCCCGGCGCATGCGTCTCGCACGGGCCCGGTCTGACAGACGCTCGGATACGGCGGGTGATAGCGGCCGCGGATCCTCATCGCCCGGCCGCGGGGATGATCGGGACCTGGGGTTTGCCCGGCCGGCCCGGCCCGCGGGGGTTCGCGGCGGGGGTGGGAACCGTGCGGAACCCACGGGTCCGCCGCACGAAACACATCTTGACTCTGGTGGACGGTTCACTGGCTGGTGCCCCGCCGCTCTGTCACATTCGACAGTGGACAGCCCGGGGTCGACCACCACGATCCGGCGAGGCTGCACTGGGGAGCTCGAGACATCGGAGCAGGAACACTGGAGGCGCCCGGCATGTACTCCGAAAAGAAGCTATCGGACGGACTGGTCGGCGTGGCTCAACGACCGGTCAAACCACCCGAAGGTGTGGTTGAGTTCACCGTCCTCGGCCCGTTGAGCGTCCTGCGCGACGGCGTCGACTACGCACCGACCACACCGAAGATCCTGCAGCTGCTCGCCCTGCTCGTGATGCGGCCCGGCAAGATGGTGCACGTCGACTCGATCACCCAGGAGCTGTGGGCGAGCAATCCACCCCGGACCGTGCGGACCACGCTGCACACCTACATCTACCACCTGCGGCGGTGCATCGAGCAGAACAGCCTCGCCGAGAGCGCCGAGGCGATGCTCGCCACCCGGGCACCGGGGTACATCTTCCGGATCGACCCGGCCCAGGTCGACGTCTTCCGCTTCGACCGGCTCCAGCAGGAGGGCCAGGAACTGCTGCGCCAGAACGAGCACGCGGCCGCGGCGCTGCGCTTCCGCGCGGCGCTGGACCTCTGGAGCGGTCCGCCGCTCGCCAACGTCCACTGTGGACCGATGCTGGCACCGTACACGGTGGAGCTGCTGGAGCAGCGACGCCACACCCTGCACATGCTCATCGAGGCCGAGATCACCAGCGGGCGCCACCGTGAGCTGATCGGGGAACTGCGGTCGCTGACCGCGGGGAACCCGCTCGACGAGGCGTTGCACGGGCAGCTGATGCGGGCGCTGGGCCGCAGCGGACGCCGGTCCGACGCGATGGCCGTCTACCGCAGCATGCGCAAGCGGCTGAGCGAAGAACTCGGCGTCGAGCCGTGTGACGAGCTGCAGCTGCTCCACCGCGACCTCATCTCCGAGGGCGACCACCACTGACGCTTCCACCGCACGACAGAAGTGAGGATCAATGACCGCACGCACCCGCACCTACGGCCAGTACTGCGGACTCGCCCGCGCCATGGAACTCGTCGGTGAACGATGGGCGCTGCTCATCGTGCGCGACCTGGTGCTCGGCCCCAAGCGCTACACCGAGCTGCAGGCCGGCCTGCCGAAGATCCCGCCGAGCATCCTTTCGGCACGGCTCAACGAGCTGGAGGAGACGGGCGTGATCCGCCGCCGGATCCGCCCGGACCTCGACGCCGGCCTGGTCTACGAGCTGACCGAGTACGGCAGCGAGCTCGACCACATCCTGCTCGACCTCGGCCTGTGGGGCGCCCGCTCCCTGAGCCACCCCGGCCCGGACGACGTCTTCACCCTGGACGCGGCGATCCTTTCCCTGTACACGACGTTCCAGAGCGAAGCCGCGGCCGGCGTCCAGGTCACGTTCGAGATCCAGTACCACGACACGATGATCCTGCACGCGATGGTCGACGACGGGGCGCTCAAGGTCTCCGAGGGCCGCTACCCCGACGCCGACCTGATCATCCGCTCCAGCCAGGGCGCGGCCCTCCTGGACGTGATCGGCGGCCAGGTCACCCCGCCGGAGGCGGTGCGCACGGGCAAGGTCTCGATCGACGGCGACCTGCGCGACCTCGAGCTGTTCACGACCCTGTTCCGCCTGACGGCGGCCCCGGAGATCCAGGACGGGGTCTCTCTCCACTGAGGACGGTTCGAGCCGGCCGCGAGCCGGAGGGACTTCGGTCCCTCCGGCTCGTTCCCGTGCGCGGAAGGGCACCTTCCTCGCGGGTGCCGAGCTCCAACCGGCTTGCCCGCTCCTCCAGGTACCGCCGCTCCGGCACGCTCGCCGTACCCCGCGCCGCCCGCCGGTAGTGTTCCCTGGCCGCCGCCGGGTCACCCGCCTGCTCCAGCAGGTGCGCGCGCACCGCGTCGAACCGGTGGCTCTGCTTCATCCGGCTGTCGCCGGCGATCGTGTCCAGCAGTTCCAGGCCACGCGCCGGGCCGTCGACCATCGCCACCGCGATCGCCCGGTTCAGCGTCACCACCGGGCTGGGCGCCAGTTCCTGCAGCACCTCGTACAGCTGCGCGATCTGCACCCAGTCGGTCGTGTCCGTGCTCGGCGCCTCGTCGTGCAGGGCCGCGATCGCCGCCTGGACCTGGTAGCCCCCGACCGGGCCGCGGCCGAGCGTTGCGCCGATCAGCGCCGTCCCCTCGGCGATCATCGCCTGGTCCCAGTGCTCGCGGTCCTGGTCGGCCAGCGGCACCAGTGTTCCCCCCGGCCCGGTGCGGGCGGCGCGGCGGGCGTCGGTGAGCAGCATGAGCGCGAGCAGGCCGGCGACTTCGCCGTCGTCCGGCCGCAGCGCGCGCACCGCCCGGGTCAGCCGGATCGCCTCGTGCGCGAGCTCGGGCACCTGCAGCTCCGTGCCGGACGTCGCGGTGTACCCCTCGTTGAAGATCAGGTACAGCACCTGCAGCACGACCCGCAGCCGCTCGGCGTACTCCGCCGCCGCGGGCTCGCCGAACGTCGAGCCCGCCGCCGCGATGCTCTCCTTGGCGCGGGTGATGCGCCGGGTCATCGTCGCTTCCGGGACGAGGAACGCCTTGGCGATCTGCGCGGTCGTGAGACCACCCACCGCGCGCAGCGTCAGCGCCACCTGCGACGGCTCGGAAACGGCGGGGTGGCAGCACAGGAACAGCAGCGTCAGCGTGTCGTCCCGATCGGACGGCCGCTCCTCGCCGGGGCCGGCCACCGCGTCCGCGTCCGCCCGTTCGCGCACCGCGATGGACTCTTCCCGGCGCCGTCGTGCGCTTTCGCTGCGCCAATGGTCGGTGAGCCGGCGCGCGGCGACGGTGACGAGCCAGCGCTGCGGGTGGTCCGGCACCCCTTCGGACGGCCATTGCGCCGACGCGGCGATCAGCGCCTCCTGCACGGCGTCTTCGCAGGCGTCGAACTGGCCGTAGCGGCGCACGAGGACGCCGAGCACCCGCGGGACGAGCGGCCGGAGCAGCTCGCCGACCGCGGCCGGTCCGCTCACCCGGCGAACTCGGACTCGGCCTCCGCGTCGGCGAAGAACACCACCGGGCGGACCTCGATGCCGAGCCCCTCGATCTTCGCGTCCGGGATCATCGCGGCCACTTCGCAGGCCCGCTCCCGGCTCGCGCACTCGACGAGGTAGAAGCCCGCCAGGAACTCCTTGGACTCGGCGAAGGGGCCGTCGGTGACGGCCGGCACGCCGCCGGCGACCCGGACCACCGCGCTTTCGGCCGGGCCGCCGAGCGCCTGGGTGCTGATCATCTCGCCGGATTCGCGGATCCGGCGGATGAACTCGCCGTGCCCGGTCATCACCTCGTCCTTGTCCTGGTCCGACAGCCCGGCCCAGACGTCCGGGTTCATGTGCATCGCCAGCAGGTACTTCATTTCCGTCTCCCCGCGCTCGCTGACCACCTGCCGGCGAACATAGCCGATCCGGCACCGCAATCCACGAGTGGTCGGCGGCGGTGCCGCAGGAGGAGCATCTACGCCTCAGCACTGAACGTCCGGAGGACGCCCCCCATGCAAGACGTGCACGCCGACCTCGCCTCCGAGGCGGACATCCTCGCGGAACTGATCCGCGACCACGAGGGAACGGTGATGCTGCCCGTCGGCCGGTCGATCACCGCCCACCTGGCCGAACTGACGGTCATCGCCCGCCGGATCGTGCTGAGCGTCGAGGGCGACGAAAGCGCTGTCGCGCCCCGCATCACGAACTCGGGGATGCTCGGCGACGCCGTGGTCGCCTGGCGTTCGGAGCACCGCAAGGCCACGGACCTGCTGGCCACCACGACCGCGGACATCCCGTGGCCGGGCGGGGCGATGAAGCCCTCGGTGCTGGGTGCGGCCCTGCTGACGGCGGTGTTCGCCCGCGGCCAGGACATCGCGGACGCCCTGGGCGCGCGGCTCGAGCGCAACGACAGCGTCGGGCACGTCGCCTACTACGGCGTCCGCACCCGTGACGCCGCCTACGCCGGGCACGGCGAGCCTCCCGCCGGGCCGTTCCGGTTCGAGTTCACCGCGCCATTGGGCGCCCGCTGGGATTTCGGGCCGCCGGACACGGCCGACCGGATCGCCGGCCCGGCCGAAGACTTCTGCCTGCTGTTCACCGGCCGCCGTCCGCTCACCGGACTGGCGGTCACCGCCACCGGCGACGAAGCCGTCCGCTGGCTGGGCCTGGCGCAGGCGCGCCGCGATCCACTCTGGACGTCCGAAGTGGACTGACGGTCAGGCGAAACGGTCCGGGTCGCCGGCGCCGCGGCGGACGATTTCGGCCTCGCCCGAGGAGAAGTCGACCACCGTGGTCGGCTCGGTGCCGCAGTCGCCGGAGTCGACGACCGCGTCGACGGCGTGGTCGAGCTCCTCCTTGATCTCCCAGCCCTGGGTGAGGGGCTCGGCCACGCCCGGCAGCAGGAGGGTGCTCGACACCAGCGGCTCGCCGAGCTCCGCCAGCAGCGCCTGGGTGACGACGTGGGCGGGGATGCGCACGCCCACGGTCTTCTTCTTCTCGTGCATCAGCCGCCGCGGCACCTCTTTGGTGGCCGGCAGGATGAACGTGTAGCGGCCCGGGGTGGCCGCCTTGATCGCGCGGAACACCGCGTTGTCCACGACGACGAACTGGCCCAGCTGCGCGAAGTCCTGGCAGACCAGCGTGAAGTGGTGCCGCCGGTCGAGCTTGCGGATCGCGCGGATCCGGTCGAGACCGTCCGGGTTGTCCAGCCGGCAGCCCAGCGCGTAGCACGAGTCCGTCGGGTACGCGATCAGCCCGTCCTGCCGCACGAGGTCGGCGATCTGGCCGACGGCCCGCCGCTGGGGGTTGTCCTGGTGCACGTCGAAGTACCTCGCCATGCCGCGAGCCTAGGCCCCGGGGGCCGGCGGGCGCCGCACGCGTCTCCCACCTTGCTCCGATCACCCCCGAACCGGTGACCGGAGCCGGGCGCGGGCCGCACAATCCGCGGAGCGAACCCACGCGCTGCCACCCGGAGGCGATCATGACCGAACTGGTGCTGCCCGACCTCAGCCGACCGATGCTGCCCCGGCCCCGTGCCGTACCGGCGGCCGAGTACCAGTTCGACGGTCCGGCCGGGCGGGTGGGCCTGGCCGGGTTGTTCGGCAGGCACCGGCGGCTCGCCGTGCACCACCCGGCGCCGGACTGCAGCCGGCCGGGAGCCGCCGTGCGTGCGACGGAGACCGCCGCCGCGCTGCACACCGCCGGCACCCGCGTCGTGCTGGTTTTTCACGCACCGTACGCGAAGTTCGCACAGTACGGGCGCCACTTCGGCTGGGACCTGCCGGGGTACTCCGCCGTGAGCACCGGGTTCAGCGCGGACTTCCCCGCCACCCGGTACCTCGAGGGCACCGGCGGCACCGACGCTCCCGGGTTGAGCTTCTTCGTCCTCGACGGACGGATCGTGCTCCACGTCGGCACGATCGCCGTGCCGCACCTGGACTTCCTCGAACTCGTGGGTGTCGCCGGCGACCGCCGCCGCGACTGAACCAGTATTGGACCAGAACGGCCCGATCCGGCGGGAAACGCTGTGGCACGGCCACTCCTCGACGTACCGGCGAGCCGCCGGCATGAGATACGATTGGCCAGGACGATGACGACATCGCTCAGCCCGGACCACCCCGCCAGACCTGTGCGCCGCCGACCCGCCGGAGGACCGCCGCAAATGCCTCCGGTTGCCGCACTCGATCCCGCGCCGCTCTCACCCACCGCCGAGCCGCGCGGCACCACGGTCGTCGACCGGCGCCCGAAACTGGCGGCCTACCTGGCCGCGGGGATGATCACCGTGGTCGTCGCCGGGTTCGGGTTCGTCCTCCTCGCCAGCCTGCTGCCCCTGCCGATCAGCTCGTTCGAGGTCGGCTACGCCGTCTGCGCGGTCGCCGTGCTGCTGACCGTCCAGCTGCTGCACTACAGCAGGCCCTCGGTCCGGCTCGACTCGAGGACCAGCCGGCTGCTGCTCATCGTGCTGGCGGCGCTGGGCTACGTCCCGGTCCTGACGTTCGACGCCATGTGGGCCGCGATGCCGGTGTTCTTCGGGGGCTGCGTGCTGCTGTCGCTGCCGTCCCGGCTGGCGTGGCCCCTGTTCGGCGTCAACCTGGCCGCCGTGCTCTGGATCGAACTGGAGTTCGATCCGCCCGTCCTGGCGATCTACACCGTCTGCGGCGCGGCGTTCTACAGCCTGGTCTTCTACCTGCTCACCCAGCTCGCCCGGATGATCCGCGAGCTGCACCGCGCCCGCACCGAGCTGGCCCGGCGCGCCGTCGCCGAGCAGCGGCTGGCCTTCGCCCGCGATCTGCACGACCTGCTCGGCATCAGCCTCTCCGCCATCGCCCTCAAGGGTGAACTGGTCCACCGCCTGCTGCGGAAGTCGCGCGAGCAGGCACAGGCCCAGCTCATCGAGATCACGGCGATCGCGCAGCGCACGCTCTCCGACGTCCGGGCGGTGTCCCGCGGTTACCGCGAGCTGTCCCTGGAGAAGGAGTTCCGCACCGCGCAGTCCCTGCTCACGGCGTCGGACATCGCCGTCCGGGTCCACCTCGACCCGGACGACGACCTGCCGGTCCAGTCCCGCGCACTGCTGGCCAAGGTGCTCCGGGAGGGCGTGACGAACGTCCTGCAGTACAGCGAGGTCGAACACTGCGACATCGAGATCCGCCAGGTCGACGGCCGGGTCAGCCTGGCGATCGTCAACGACGGCGTGAACCCCGACGACGTCCCGGCCGGCTCCGAGCTGCTCACCCGGCTCCCCGGCGAGGTGGCCGCGCTCGGCGGCACGGTGACCACGGGGTTCGGCGACGACGGCCGGTTCCGCCTGCGGGTCGAGCTGCCGCTCCCGGACCAGGCCGGGGTGGCGGCCCCGGCCGACGAGGAGGACCGGAAGTCCGACGCCGAGTCACGGCGGATCCGGGTACTCCTGCCGGTCACCTTCGGGCTGCTCGGCATGATGGCGGTGCTGCACGAGCTGCTGCTGACCACCAACCTCTGGCACATCGCCATGGTCGTCGGGTCCGTGGCGGCCCTGCTGACCCTGCAGTTCGCGTACTTCAACCGGCCGACCACCCGGCTCCGCTCGGGGCAGAGCATCGCCATGCTGTTCGTCCAGGCCTGCCTGATCTACCTCCCGCTGCTGCCGCTGCAGCACGACTGGGTGAGCATGCCCTCCCTGCTGATGGGCTGCGGGCTCCTGGTTCTGCCGCCGGTCGCGGGCTGGCTGTTCTTCGCCGTGAACACCGGCGTCTACCTGTGGTTGCAGTACGTGGCCGGACAGGCCGGGCAGGACGCCCTGTACGTGATCCTCTTCTCCACCGGCACGATCATGATCGGGTTGATCGTGTTCGGCATGCTCTGGCTGTCCCGGCTCGAGGCCGAGCTGGACCACAGCCGGCGTCGGCTGGCCGAGATGGCCGTCGCCGAGGAGCGGCTGCGGTTCGCCAGGGACCTGCACGACCTGCTCGGCATGAGCCTTTCGGCGATCGCGCTGAAGAGCGAACTCACGGGGCGGATCCTGCCGCTGGACCGCGACCGGGCGACCGAGGAACTGCTCGAGATCCTGGACCTGACCCGGCAGGCCCTGACCGACGTCCGCTCCGTGGCCAGCGGTTACCGGGAGCTGTCCTTGGACAGCGAGTCCCGCACGGCCCGCTCGGTGCTGACCGCGGCGGATGTCCGGGTCCGGATGGAGATGCTCTCCGACGACCTGCCGGCACCCGTGCGCACGGTGCTCGCCGTGGTCCTGCGCGAGGGCGTCACGAACGTGCTCCGGCACAGCCGGGTCGAGACGTGCGAGATCGCCATGCACCGCACGGACGACGGCGTCGCGCTCGAGATCGTCAACGACGGCGTCGGCGGCGCGGGCCGACCGGCCGCCCGCCCCGCGAACCCGGAAGGCAACGGTTCCGGCCGGCCCCCGGGCGGCGGGGTTCCCGGCAGCGGCATCGGGAACCTGACCCACCGCGTCGCGGACGTCGGCGGCGAACTCACCGCCGGACTGGCCGACGACGGCCGGTTCCGCCTCCGCGCGGTCGTGCCGGTCTGATCGGACGGACCCGGGCCACGTCCACCCTGATTCCCCACGGCGGCGTCCGCCCGGCCGGGCGGACGCCGCCGTTCAGAGCCAGCCGGACTCGCGGGCCAGCCGGATCGCGTCCACCCGGTTGCGGGCCCCGAGCTTGGCCACCACGGTCGTGAGGTAGTTCCGCACGGTGCCGGCGGACAGGTAGAGCCGGGCGGCCACCTCGACCGTCCCGTAGCCCTGTGAGGTCATCCGCAGCACGTCGAGCTCGCGGGCCGTCAGCGGGCAGTCGACGCTGTCCCACGCCGCCAGCGCGAGGTCGCCGTCGACCATCCGGCGGCCGGCCACGACCCCGCGCACGGCGTTGGCCAGCTTGTCCGGCGGCGCGTCCTTCAGCAGGAAACCGCTCACCTTGGCGTCCAGGGCGCGCCTGAGCGTCCCGGGACGGCCGAGGCTGGTCAAAATGAGGGTGCGGCAGTTCGGCAGCTGCTCGTGCAGCTCGCCGGCGGCGGTGAGGCCGTCCTTGCCCGGCAGGTCGATGTCGATGATCGCGACGTCGGCGGCCGTGGCCCGGGCCGCGGGCAGGATCTCCGGTCCGGACGCCACCTCGGCCACGACGTCGATGTCGGGCTCCAGCCCCAGCAACGCGACGAGCGCCCCACGGACGATGTGCATGTCTTCGGCCACGAGCACTTTGATCACCAAGCGCCTCCGCCTCCATGAACTCCCCAGAACCTCAGTTAATCATTTCGACGGAGACAATGGTTGAGCCGTTCGGGGTTCGGCATGCAAATATCCCGGCGGTGATACGGGGAAAGCCACGGCCGATACGCCATGCGGAGTCGAACGGCTACCGTAAGTAATAGATTACCTGCACACACGGTGGGCGGAATTCCCGAACGGGTTCCACGACGGTCCCGGAACGCGAGCGAGCCGGCCACCGCACCGCGGGCGACCGGCTCACCAGGACCGGGACCAGTAGAAATACTGGTTCAGTCCAGTTAGGCCGCGAGCTCGACAGTCATCTCGAAGTCGGCGCGCGTGCCGCAGATCGAGGCGCGGACGAAGGTTTCCCCCGGCCGGCTGTCGAAACGGTCGATCACCAGGCCGGATTCGACGGCACAGATTTTCTCGACCTCGAAGCCGAGGTCCTCGAAAAGCACGCGGACGTTGGCGGAAAAATTTGCAGACATTGTGTACTCCCCAGTGGCGAAGATGAAAGCCTCATGTGACTTAAATAGTCCGCGAACGCGGATCCCGAGGCCAGTGCCCGCATCATCGGGCCACTGTGTTTTATGACTGCTCCGCGCAGTGCCCACCATTCCGCCAAATGGGGCATCCGAGGGCGTCGACGTCCGCCACAAGGACCAATTTGGTCACCTTGCGCGTTCGACCCGGCGCTCAATGTGCCTATGCACGTGCCGATGTCATGGGTCTAGGTGCCCACTGACCGGCCGCTTCACACGTCGGCGGCGCGCATGTGCAAAACGCATGTCCTGGCCCTGCGAAATCCATTCGGAACGGTGCACTGAGCACTTAAGAAGTAGACGGCCGACGACCTACAGTTCTGCCATACCGAATTGCCGACGCCGAACACGTTCGCAGGGGAACGTGCCTCGGCCGGCCCGGCGACTGGAGGGACGGCCACCATGGACGAGATCGTGCGGCAGGCCGTGGCACGCGCCATCATGACCATGCGGGACAACCTGGGCGACCGGCTCACCATCGACGACCTGGCCCGGGCCGCGATGTTCAGCAAGTTCCACTTCACCCGGGTCTTCCTCCGGGCGACCGGGCTGTCGCCCGGGCGGTTCCTCTCGGCACTGCGCCTGGCCGAGGCGAAACGGCTGCTCGTGACCACGGGGATCTCGGTGGCGGACATCAGCCACCAGGTCGGCTACAACAGCGTGGGCACGTTCAGCGCCCGGTTCAGCGGCAGCGTCGGCTTCTCCCCCACGGGGTACCGGCAGCTGCGCGGGATGTCCCCGCGGATCGCCGAACGCACCGGTCAGCCGGGGTCCGAAGTGGCCGTGCGCGGCCACGTCTGGCGGCCGCCGGGCGGGGACACGGGCCAGGTGTTCGTCGGTCTCTTCCCGGCCAAGATCGCCGAGGGCACACCCGCCCGGTACGCGATCGTGCCGGGAGCGGGCCAGTACACGCTGACCGACGTGCCGCTGGGTTCCTGGTACGTCATCGCCCACGCCTACGGGGCCACCCCGCAGGACGACCGCGGCCCGCGGCCGCTGACCGGCCTGTCCGGGCCCGTGACGGTGCACCGAGGGGTCGCCGCGAGCCTGGTCGACGTCCGGTTGCGGCCGCGGCACGGCTTCGACCCGCCGGTCCTGCTGGCGCTGCCGGACCTGCGGCGGGCGCCGGTCCGCCGTCCGGTCGCGGTCTGAGCACCCGGCGGGCGTCCCGGGGAGGACGCCCGCCGGACCCGGTGCCGAGGAAAGGGGATTCCGTGCGCGGGCACCACCGAGCAGTCACGGCGACGGCAGTTCTGCCGTCGCGAACCGGAATTGACGGAACCGATTCGCCGGTCCGGATCGTCCCGGTGCGCCCGGCGAATGCCGGGACGGGACCGCCCAATGGCGTACAATTCCACGAGCGGGGAACGCACGACCGGGGGAAGCGAGGGACCGACGTGATCAAGGTTCTGCTGGCCGAGGACATGGACATGGTCCGCGGCGCCCTCGTCGCCCTGCTCAACCTCGAGTCCGATATCGAGGTCGTCGCCGAAGTGGACTCCGGCGACGAGATCCTGCCCGCCGCCAAGGCCTCCCGGCCCGACGTCGCGGTCATCGACATCGATCTGCCGGGCAAGGACGGGCTGACCGCGGCCACCGAGCTCCACGAGCACGTCCCGGAATGCCACACGCTCATCCTCACCAGCCTCGGCCGCCCGGGCACGGTCCGGCGCGCGCTCGACGCCAAGGTGAACGGGTTCCTGCTCAAGGACGCCCCGTCGGACAAGCTCGCCAACGCGGTGCGCTCGGTCGCGATCGGCAGGCGCGTCATCGACAGCGAGCTCGCGCTGTCCGCGTGGGAGGCCGACGACTGCCCGCTCACGCCGCGGGAGCTGGAGATCCTGGCCCTCGCCGCGCGCGGGCGCAACGTCGCCGACATCGCCTCGGACCTGTTCCTGTCCCCCGGCACGGTGCGCAACTACCTGGCCGCGTCCGTCACGAAGCTCAACGCTCGCAACCGGGTGCACGCGATCCGGATCGCCACCGACGCCGAATGGCTCTGAGCGGCGCCGGGAACCGGTCCGCCGGCTGAAGAGCGGGCCCGAACCGGGCCATCGGGACGGTGACGCGCAGCAGGTGCGTCCCACCGGGGCGGATCCCGGCGGTCAGCTCCCCACCGAGCAGGTTCACGCGGTGCGCCAGGTTCCGCAGCCCCCAGCCGTGCTCCTCCGCGCAGTCCTCGCCGTCGGCCGGCACCACGCCGTCGTTGTGCATCCGGAGCCACGCCTCGCCCCGGGACACGCCGACGGCGAACTCGCACCACGACGCCTCGCTGTGCCGCACCACGTTCGTGGCGCTTTCCCGCAGCACCGTGGCGAACGTCGTCGCGACCGCCTCGGGGAGCTGCCCGGGCAGCTCGGGGTCGAAGCGCACGGTCACCCCGGCCGAAGCCAGCACCGCGGCCGCGGCCCGGCACTCGTCCGCCAGGGACACCTCCCGCTTCCCGGCCGCCACCGAGCGGACGTCGGCGAGGGCTTTGCGGGACATGGTCGCCAGCTCGGTGAGCTCGTGCTGGGCCTGCGCGGGCTGGGTGTCCACCAGCCGCCGGATCAGCTCGACCTTGAGGGTGATGGCGGACAGGCTCAGCCCGAGCAGGTCGTGGGTGTCCCGGCTGAACCGCAGCCGTTCCTCGGCCACCACCCGGGCGGTCAGCTGACGCCGGTCGCCCTCGCGTTCGGCGGCCAGCCGGACGAACCACGCCAGGCCGAACACGGCGACCGCGGCCACGGAGGTGAGCACCGCGCCGTGCACGCCGTCCGCGATGGCCTGGCCGGACGCGCCGGACAACAGCCCCGCACCACCGCAGACGAGCACGAGCACCGGGATCGACACCGCCGTCTTCGCCACCAGCAGCACGCTGCCGGCGAAGAAGCTGCTGAGCACGATCCACGCCACGCCCAGCTGCACCACCGGCAGGACACCCAGCACGGCCTGCACGGCCAGTGCCGGACCGCGGAACCGGATGCGCCCGTAGCCGAAGCCGACCAGGTGCGCCGCGATCAGCGCGACCACGTAGCCGCACGCGAGGAGCACGGCGGGCCACGACTGCACGGTCCGCAGCGGGCCCAGCAGGCCGAGCACGCCGATCCCGAGACAGACCCCGGCGTGCACCGCGTAGACGAACCGGGCCGGGAACGCCTTGCCCGGCAGTCGATCCGGGGTGCCCGAACGCGACACCGGCAGCGTTGCTCCGTTTGCCACACCCGGGTACCACGATCGGAGTCTTGCGCCGTGTGCCCTCGCTGTCGCGATCATGCAGCGCCTCCCCAGAAAGCTTCGCAGCGCTCAGAACAGCAATCTAACAGCCGTTCCCGCAGATCCGGATCGCCGCCACGGGGGATTTCGGCGGTTTCCGCGCTACGCGGGGAAGTCCAGCACGCACTCTCCGACACTGACCTCCGCGGGCCACTCCAGTTTGAGCGCGCGGTCGACCCGGTCGCCGGCGTCGACCGGCACCGCGTGCGCGGCCAGCCCCATCGCCTTCGCGGCGAGGTAGAGGACCTGCTGCAGCGCACCCAGGTGCAGCAACGTCGTCGCGTAGGCGGCACCGCCGAGCACCCAGGCGATCCGGGACATCCGCGTGGTGACGGTCAGAAGCGCGGCGGGGCGGCGGTGGCCGCCCGCGGCGATCATCGCCATGTCCAGCAGGTTGTCCAGGACGGCCTCGTCGTCGTTGATCAGGGTGAGCGTGTGCCAGAGCGGGTCGTAGTGGTAGATGCCGCGGGCGAGATCGGCGCCGCGGTTGATGCCGACGTAGATCTCCAGCTCGTACAGGCAGGCAACGCTGAAGTAGGGCCGCTGGGACGCCTCGTGCGACGGGCCGCCGGGCAGGTGGGCCGGCCCCACCGACCGCACCCGCGCGGCGCGGAAGAGGAACTCGCCGACCTGCGCGGCCGTCAGTTTCCGGGTGCTGAACTCCGGGCAGTCGTGGTCGCTTTCCAGCAGCGCGGCCAGCGGCGGGTCCGTGGCGGCGAGGGCGCGGGGGTCCGGCCGGGGCAGCGGGAACGTCGGCCCCGCGGTGACCTGCTTGACCACCGGCGGTTCGGCGCCGGACCGGTTCGCGTCGGGCTCCGGCGGCGAACCCCGCTGCCACGTCCGGCTGCGCGCGTGGAACATCAGGTCGTCGTGCGTCCAGATCGCCGTCTCCAGGTCACCGTGGTCGGTGAACCGGCCCTCGGCGTCACCGACGAGCACGACGCCCGCGGCGACGAGGTACTCCACCACGTCGGCGACGACCGCCGGGGCCAGTCCGGTGGTGGCGGCCAGCTGCTCCACCGTCGTCGGAGCGGCCAGCGAGGACGCGATCAGCACGGCGGGCGGGCGGAACAGCGCGACCTTGTAGCGCGCTCCCGGCGACTCGGCCAGCAGCGCGCCCTCGTCGGCGCGCAGGGCGGTGAACCGCGACAGCCGGACCAGCCTGCCGGCCGGCAGCGGGCCGTCGGGGAAGACCGGGAACTGCGTCACGGGGATCGCCGAAAGCACCGGTCCGCGGCCGTCGTTGAGGGCCAGCGAACGCACCACCGAGCCGGAGAGCCGGGTCAGCACCTTCCGCAGCGACATCCGCCAGGAGTCGCTGCTCGCCCGGCCCGACACCGCGAGGTTCGCCATCGACACGGGCCCGAGAACGAGGCGGCCCAGTGACTCGCGCACGCCCTCGGCCGTGTCCGCGAACTCGTACTCGCCCCACCAGGTGATCGCGACGAGGGACCCGTCGTCACCGGCCTCGAGCAAGGTGTCTTCGGTCAGCGACCACAGGCGGACCGTTTCGACGTGCCCTTCCGGGCTCTCGGAAACCACCGCAAACTCCTATACCCACGACGGAACGTCGTTCTCCGCACGCAGTGTCCTAGAGGAACATGGGGAACGGGTTGAGACCCTCGTGAGGCGTCGGCTCGGCCAGCCTGCCGAGCCGCACCGGGACGTCGAACAACCGGCCGGGCGCGAACCGCGCCCAGAACGGGCGCAGGCCGGGGGCCAGCACCTTCACCGCCGGAAGCTCGACGTCGGGACGGGTCTGGTCGAGCACGAGCAGCTCGCTGCCCGCCGCCGCCAGCGTCCGGGCCAGCGCCATGACGTCGTCGCGGACGTCCGCGCGGTGGACGAAGGTGAAGTCGGCCGCGGTCCGCACCGGCAGCCCGGCGGCGGGCCGCAGGTACGGCTGGTTGGCCACCGTCGCGTACTCCAGCCAGCGGGCCGCATCGGGGTCGTCGACATCGTGTCCGCGCACGAGCACGTCCGGCATCATCTGGTTCAGCTCGGACACCGCGCGCCGGACGGCGATCCTCGGGTCGAGGTGGGCACCGAAGCCGAAGATGATGTGCTCGTGCGGGCCGTCGGTGCGCCGCGAGGCCGCGACGAAGACCGGGACGCCGAGGTCCGACGTCACGTCGAGCACCCACAGTTCGCGGCCCATCCCGGCGTAGTGCCCGGTCATCTCCTCCAGCCAGCCGTCGCCGAAGGAGGCGAGGTCCACCCCGGCCACCGGCGTGCGGTTGTACCACCACAGCGCGACGGCGTCCCGCTCGACGAGCTCGAGCGTGCCCTGGAGGACGGCGTCCTCGAGGCTGCTGCCGGCCGCGGTGCCGTTGGAGTCCGCGTGCAGGCCCCGCAGGCCGGAGGTGGCAGGCACCCCGTAGTACAGGTACCCGGTGGGCAGCAGCCGTCGCTGCCCGGCCAGGGACCAGACGGGGGTCCAGTCGATCGAGGCCGCCGGGTCGAACGGCTCGGGGACGTGCTGGAACAGTCCGTGCGCGCCGTTCCACGCGGCCCGCTCGCGGTACTGGCGCTCGGAGAAGAGCATGCAGTCGTTCGGGTGCACCGCCTCGGCGCCGAGCTCCTCGAACGAGGCCCGGATCCGCAGCTCGTCACCCTGGTAGTTGCCGGAGAAGCGCTCGGCGGCCTCGCAGAGGGCGCCGACCTCGGCGTCGATCGGGCTGACCCCCTTGCCGCCGTTCTCACTGCGCAACCCGGCCTGCATCCCGGCCATCCCGGTGACGCCGCGGGCGACGTTCAGCCCGGACCGGTAGGCGTTGAGGAACGACGGCGCCGCCGGGTCGGGGCGGACCTCCTTGATGATCCCGGTGATCGGGCTGACCAGGTGCCGGTAGCGCTCGAGCGTCTGCGACGGCGTCGCGGTGCGGTGCCCGCCGCCGGTCGAGGTGGTCTTGCGGGCCGGTTCGAGCACGATCGGCCGGGCCGCCCGCGCCGCCATCAGGCCGGTGTCCCCGCAGCCGGGGCACTGCGGCCGACGGCGCAGCTCGTGCCGCTTGCCCTGCAGGTCAAGGGTGTCGAGCACCCACACGCTCTGCTGGCCGCTGTGCCGGTAGCCGGCCAGCCACTTGCTGGCCTCGAGCGCGATCAGGTGCGCCGCCGCGGCGGTCAGCGACGGCAGGGCGGCGGCCGGACGGCGCGCGGGGCCCTCGTGACCGAGCAGCTGCTGGGCGCAGGCCTCCGCGTGCCGGTGCCCCCACAGCCGGTTGGTCAGGCAGTGCCAGCACGCGGATTCGCCGGGCCGCAGCACCGGGCCGATCCACACCTGCGCGGCGGACGGCCGGGCCAGCAGCCACGGGCGGCCGGTCCGCCGGTGCTCGGCGTCGATCGCACCCAGCCGCGGGTCGAGGTAGTCGGCGCACAGCACGATGCTGAGGTCCGCCGCGTCCGCCGCGGTCCCGGCCGGCGCCACCTCCAGGGCCGCGTCGGCCAGCGCCCGCCCGACCACGCCGGTGTCGACGTCCTCGCCGACCGCGACCAGCCGGACCCCGGGGCGGGTGACCCGCGAGGTGACCGAGGCCGTGTCGATGCCGCACGCGTCCCAGTAGGCCAGCTCCCGCTCGTCGACCGCGGGTTCGGGTGCCGGGCGGACCGAGAGCAGGCCCGCGTCCATCAGCTGCGCCAGGATCGCCGCGACCTCTTCGGGGGCCATCCCGGCCGGCCGGGCCCGCAGCACCTCGGCGAGTTCCCGGGTGCCGTCGAGCAGCGGGGCGAGCGACTCGATGCGCGCGCCGCGCATCGAGATGACACCCTGTTCGGAGAACAGGTAGGCGCCTTTCCCGGCGTGCACTTCGGCGCGCAGGTGCCGCTTGAAGGCGAGTACGGGAGCGCCGGTGACCGGTGTCGCCGCGGCGCGCGACCGGTGCGGGGCGGGTTGCACGACTCGTCCACTCATCTGCACTCCTGTGTCCCGTGCGCGCGATCCGAGAACCTGGATTCTTCTCCGCGGCCGGGACCTGCGGCCAGTGCGCCGCACATCGAACCGGATATGCGAAACGCATGTCCGTTCGCGTGAAACACATGTCCGGGGGGTGTGCTCCGCACTGGTCCGCGCCGCCCGCCGTTCGTCAACCTGGTTCGTGAGGGCTTTGCGCCCGCGGGCTCCGCCCCGGCCCGTTCGACCGAGACCCACAAGTGAGGATCGAGTATGACGACCACTCGCACCTACGGACAGTTCTGCGGCCTGGCGCGCGCTCTCGAAATCGTCGGGGAGCGGTGGTCCATGCTCGTCATCCGTGACCTCGTGCTCGGCCCGAAACGCTACACCGACCTGCAGCGCGGCCTGCCGCGGATTCCGGCCAGCATCCTGTCGTCCCGGCTCAACGAGCTCGAGCAGGCCGGGGTGATCCGCCGCCGGGTGCTGCCGCAGCTGGACGCGAGCCTGGTCTACGAGCTCACCGAGTACGGCAGCGAACTCGACCACATCCTGCTCGACCTCGGGCTGTGGGGCGCGCGGTCGCTGGGACACCCGAAGGACGACGAGGTCTTCACCAACGACGCCGCCATCCTTTCCCTCTACACGACGTTCCAGCAGGAGGCCGCGGCCGGCGTGCACGTCACCTACGTGCTGCGCCACCACGACTCGCTGATCATCCACGCGATGATCGACGACGGGACGCTGAAGGTCGGCTCGGGCGACCACCCGGCGGCCGACCTGGTCATCGAGCCGCAGGGCCCGGAGCTGATCGACCTGGTGAACGGCCAGCTCACCGCGTCCGAGGCGATGGCGACGGGCCGGGTGCGGATCGAGGGGGACTTCGCCCACCTCGAGCTGTTCACGAAGCTGTTCCGCATCCCGCCGAAGCCGGAGCTGCCGGACGGCCTCGCCTTCCACTGATCTCCTCCGGCGCGGGCAACGGGGCCGGCAGCCGTCCTCGCGGGCGGGCTGCCGGCCCCGTTCGCCGGACAGCCGCACAGGATCGGCAATCCGGAGTAACGGATCGGACGTATCCGGCGGTTAAGGTCGACGAACCCGCCGTTTTCCGCAATCCGAACAGAGGGGCACGCATGTCGACGTCCGAACTCGCTCGGCCGTCCGGCTTTCTGGGGAACCTGAACAGCAGGAACCACCACCGGGCGCTGGCAGCCTTCATGATCATCGTCGTCGCCCACTGGGCCGAGCACATCGTCCAGGCCGTCCAGATCTACGGCTTCGGCTGGCCGACGGCCCGTGCGCGCGGCGTGCTCGGCGTGCCGTTCCCGTGGCTGATCTCGCAGGAGTGGCTGCACTACGGCTACGCCCTGGTGATGCTGGTGTTCCTGTGGGTCCTGCGGCACGGCTTCGCCGGCCGCTCCCGGCAGTGGTGGAACCTCGCGCTGGCCCTCCAGTTCTGGCACCACATCGAGCACCTGCTGCTGTTCATCCAGGCGCAGTCCGGCTGGCGGCTGGGCGGCGGCAAGGTGCCCAGCAGCATCGTCCAGCTGCTGATCCCCCGGGTCGAGCTGCACCTGTTCTACAACACGATCGTCACCATCCCGATGATCGTCGCAGTCGTCCTGCACCGGCGCGCCTCGGCCGCCGAGCGGGAGCTGACCCAGTGCCTCTGCGGTCAGCCGAAACAGCCCGCGCTCGCGGCGTGAAGCGCGCGCTGGCCCTGCTGGCCTTCCTGATCGGCTGGCTGGTGCTCGGCGCGACTCCGGCTTCCGCGCACGTCGAGATCGTGTCGTCGAACCCGGGGGACGGCGCCCGCCTGAGTGCGGCGCCGTCCCTCGTGTCGGTCACCCTGTCGGAGAACGTCGGGATCCAGCCGGGGTCGATCAAGGTCGTCGACCTCGGGGGCCGTCAGGTGGACACCGGGCCGGTGTTCCAGCCCGGGGAGGCCGCGGAGCAGGTCGCGGTCCGGCTGAAGCCGGACCTGCCCGACGGCAGCTACCTCGTCGAATACGCCTTCGTCTCGGGGGATTCCCACCCCGTGCGCGGCACCTTCGCCTTCGTCATCGGCACCGGGCCGCTGGTCACCTCGGCCGGCGCGGTGTCCGCGGCCACCGGCACCGACGCGGCCGTGAACGCGGCGTCGACGGCGGTGCGCTGGCTGGCCTACCTCGGCGTCGTCCTGCTCGGCGGGCTGGCGTTCGTGCTGCTGTGCCGCCCCGCCGCCCGCACCGACCGCCGGGCACGCCTGCTGCTGCACGCGGGCGCCGGGCTGGTCGCGGCGACCACCGTCGCCGCGTTCGTGCTGCAAGGCCCGTACGCGGCCGGGCGGGACCTGACCGCCGTGTTCGACACGGCCTTGCTGGCCGACACCCTGCGCGTCGCCTACGGGAAGCTGCTGCTGCTCCGGCTGGCCGCCGTGGCGGCGCTGCTCCTGGTGCTGCCACGCCTGCTGCGGCCCGGGCCGCCGGACCCGTCGCGGTCCCGCTTCGAGAACGCGGCCATGATCACCGGATTCCTCGTGCTGTTGAGCTTTTCGGCCACCGGCCACCCGGTGACCGACCCGATCATGTTCGTGTCGGTCACGGCCGACCTGGTGCACTTCGGCGCGATCGCCGTCTGGGCGGGCGGGCTCGTCCAGCTGGCCCTGGGCCTGTACCGCCCGGCACCCGGCGAAGACCTGGCTCCGGTCGCGACGAGGTTTTCCCGCATGGCGACCTGGTCGGTGACGGCGATCGCCATCAGCGGCGCCGTGCTGGCGCTGCGGATCATGCCGTCGCTGTCGACGCTCTGGACCACGCGGTTCGGCGCACTGCTGCTGCTGAAGATCGCCGGCTTCGCCGTGCTGCTGGCCGTGGCGAGCCGCTCCCGCCGCGCGGTGCACCGGGGGTTGCGGGTTCCGGCTGCGGGCGGCGGCACGACGGTGACCAGCGACCTGCGCAAACTTCGGGTGGCGGTGGCGGTGGAGGTCGTGTTGAGCGTGGTGGTGCTCGCGCTGGCGGCCCTCCTGACGGTGACTCCGCCCGGCGGGTGACCTGGCGTTTCTCCCGCCACCCCGAAGCCCGATTGTGACTACGGACGGCAGCACCGCGTCAAGGCGGGAAGGCGTGCCTTGACCCGGCGCTGCCGTCCGTGTTCTGGCTTCGGTTCGGGGTTGCGGGGGGCCTGGGTGCCGTTGGGGTCGAGTTGGGTGGGGTGCTGCCGTGGCCTCCTCGAGGCTTACACCCCGGGGGACGGCGGGGGGCTGAACGGGCCCCAGCTGAATGCTGGCAGCCAGCGGCTCGGGGGCTCTGTCCAGTCCAGCGTCGTCAGCTGGGTGCGTGATCTGCGTCCGGCCAGTGCGCGGTACAGCTCCAGGGCCGGGGCCGTCACCGATGCTGCCGGCCGGCCCTTGCCCGCGGTCCACTCCGAGCCGCCCGTTGTGCGCAGCCGCAGGGCCGGGAGCCCGCGGGCGGCGACCGAGCCGGAGAAGCCGCGGACCAGCACCTCGAAGCTCGGCGCCCAGGCGAGGTGCTCGGCGGGCGGTGGGACGCCGAGGGCGGCGCGCAGGTCGAGTTCGTGGGTGAAGGCGTCCATCACCATCACCTCGCCGCTGTGGCCGCCCGCGTCCGCGAGCCGCCGGTCGAGCTCCTCGCCGACGTCGTCCCAGCGGTCGAGCAGCTCCGGCACCGCCAGGCCCGCGGCCGGTGCGGGTGGGGTGCCGCCGTGGCGGGCGAGGACGCGCTCGGCGATCTCGGTGAGGTGGGCGAGCAGGTCCTCGACCGTCCACTCCGGACACGCCGGGACCGTTCGGCGGTGGGTGGCGGGCCTGCCCTGCAGCAGGGCTCGGATGCCGCGCCGCACTTCCGGGTAGCCCACGAAGTCCGGTGCCGGGACCGGCTGACTCGCTGTCACACGTCCACCTCACCCTGGCCCGATCGGTGCTCCCGGCCAGTATGCCCTGGTGAGGAGCCTTCGCGGTTCTCCTCGCTTGCGGCTCGCGAACACCCGCAGGCCGTGACCTTGCCCACCTCGTGGTCCACGTCGACGTCGACCACGAGCCCTTTCCGAAGAGGGACAACGGATTGCGATCGTGACGCTGCGCCTCGACGGGCGCGGTGACCTCTGCGACCTCGCCGGGGAACCGGCCGAACTGCCCGGCGTGCGGAGCACGTCCACCGGCCGCGGGGAACCGTTCGACGAATGGTCACCCGCCCGGGCAGCGCACGGTGGCGGGTTTGCGGCACACTGGGGTACACGTGAAATTCCCCGGCGCCGCAACGGAAACGCGCGACCGGGGAGAAACCATCCAATTCGGAGGTGAGGCATGGCCCCCGGCGGTGGCGAGGACGTGGCGCAGACGCAGCCCGGATTCGACCTGGCGTGGCGCGGTTTTCACCGCGCACAGGTCGCCGAATACGTCGCGTGGGCCGAGGCCGAGATCCGGAGACTCACCGCCGAGCGCGACGCGGCACACCGGCGCGGCACCGCGCTCGCGGAGGAGAACCGTGAGCTCCGCGTGAAGATCGACCGGATCAGCCTGACCCCCATCCCGGCGGACGCGCTGCAGGAGCGCTCGCGCCGGATGATCGAGCTGACCCGCGAGGAAGCGGCGGAAATCACCGCGCACGCAACGGAAGCCGCGGCGCGGATCCGGCGCGAGGCCGAGGCGGAGGCCGTCCGGCTCACCGAGAAGGAACGCCGGCTGGTCGCCGAAGCCGAGGCCGAGCGTGAGCGGCGGCGGGTCGAGCACGAGGAGTTCGTGCGCGCGGCCGAGCAGCGCCGCCGTGAGCTCGACGAGGCCGCGGCGCACCGCCGTGCCGAGCAGGAAGAAGACCACACGCGGGCCATGACGGTCCGGCGCGCCGACGCGATGCGCGAGCTGGCCGAGCAGGAAGCGGCCGCGCGGGCCAAGGCCGGCCAGCTGATCGCCACCGGCGAAGGCGAGCTGGCCGCGGCGCGGAAGAAGGCCGCGCAGCTGGTCGCGGACGCCACCAGCCACGGCGAAACGCTGGTCGCGGCGGCCCAACGCGAGGTCACGGCGCTGACCGAGGTCCGCGACAAGCTCCACGCGAGCCTGGCGGGCTGCCGTGCCCTGCTGGCCGACGCGGCGGTGGCGCTCGACGAACGCCCGGGCCCGTTCGACCCGGAAGCGACGTTGCCGATGTCGAAGAGAGTGCCGATCCAGCGGCGGTCACCCGCGGACGACCTGACCGACGCGGTCGGTTGAGCCGGCCTTGACCGACGCCGCGCCCGCCATGGCCCGGCGGGTGCCGGCCGTGGTCGCGGCGGTGCTGACGCTGGCGGCGGCGACGACCCTGGCCAACCGCGTGCTGCCCGGCTGGGCGTATCCGCTGTGCGGCCTGGTCGCGACGATCCTCCTGGTCCTCTTGGGCCGCGCGGCCGGGTACACGGGGCGTGACCTGGGCTTACTCGGCTTCCGCCGTCCGGCGCTGGCCGGCCTGGCGGGGGCCGGGCTGGTGGCACTGGTGTTCGGGATCGCGCTGGCGGTGCCCGCGCTGCGCACGGTCTACCAGGACGGCCGCGTCGGCGACCCGGACGTGGGCCAGCTGCTGTGGCTGACGTGCGGCCGCATCCTGTTCGGGACGGTCCTGATCGAGGAGGTGGCGTTCCGCGGCGTGCTCCCGGCCCTGTTCGGGGCGAGCGACGACCGGTGGCGCTGGGGACCGATCGTCGCGGCGGCGGCCCTGTTCGGTCTGTGGCACGCCCTGCCCGCGCTGGCGATCGGCCGCAACGCGGCGGTCCACGCGGTGTTCGGTTCGACGCCCACGGTGGTGCTGCAGGTGCTGGCCATGGCGGCGGCGGGGGTGGCGGGAGTCCTCATGCACTGGTGGCGCCACGTGGGCCGCGGTGTGCTGGCGTCGGTGATCGTGCACTTCACGACCAACGCGGGCAGCTTGACCCTGGCGGTTCTGGTGCGCTGACCGCACCTGCCCGGCCTACGAGCGGACCAGCCGCGCGATCGCGTCCGACGCTTCCCGCACCTTCAGATCCGCTTCTTCGCCCCCGGCCGCCGCGGCCTGGACCACGCAGGTCGCCAGGTGCTCGTCCAGCAACTCCAGCGAGAACGACTGCAGGGCCTTCGTCGCCGCCGAGACCTGGGTCAGGATGTCGATGCAGTACTTGTCCTGCTCGACCATCCGCTGCAACCCGCGGATCTGCCCCTCGATCCGGCGCAGGCGCTTCAGATAGGCGTCCCGCTCGTTGCCGTAACCCGTCATCGCCCACCCGTTCCCCGTCGTCGGCAGTCCTGCCCCCGACTATACCCTCCCGGGGTGTCAGCGGAACCGGCGCAACCGGAGGCTGTTGCTCACCACGAACGCCGACGAGCACGCCATCGCCGCCCCGGCGATCATCGGGTCGAGCAGGCCGAGCGCGGCCAGCGGCAGCGCCGCCACGTTGTACGCGAACGCCCAGAACAGGTTGCCCTTGATCGTCGCCAACGTGCGGCGGGCCAGGCGGATCGCGTCGGCCGCGACGCGCAGGTCGCCGCGCACCAGCGTCAGGTCGCTCGCCTCGATCGCCGCGTCGGTGCCGGTGCCCATCGCCAGGCCCAGGTCGGCCTGGGCGAGCGCGGCCGCGTCGTTGACGCCGTCGCCGACCATCGCCACCACACGCCCCTCGGCCTGCAGCCGCTTCACGACGGCGACCTTCTCCTCCGGCAGCACCTCGGCGACGACTTCGCCGATCCCCGCCTCGGCCGCGATGGCCCGGGCCGCGCCGGCGTTGTCACCGGTCAGCAGCACCGGTGTCAGGCCGAGTTCGCGCAGCTGGGCGACGGCCCGCGCGGACGTCGGCTTGATCGTGTCGGCGACGACCAGCCGCCCGCGGACCTCGCCGTCCCAGGCCACGCCGACCGCGGTGGCGCCCTCCGCCTCGACGAGATCGCCGCCGACGAACGCCGCCCGCCCGACCGTGACCTCGCGCCCCTCGACCACGCCGGTCACCCCGAGCCCCGCGGTGCTGCGGAACTCCGTGACGGCGGGCAGCGCGCCGAAGCGCTCCCGGGCCGCGTCCGCGATGGCGCGGGCGACCGGGTGTTCGGAGGCGGCCTCGACGGCGCCCGCGAGCCGCAGCACCTCGCCGTCACCCTCGACGAGCGCCATCCGGCCGGTGGTGACCGTGCCGGTCTTGTCGAGGACCACGGTGTCGACGCGGCGGGTGGACTCGAGCACCTCGGGCCCCTTGATGAGGATGCCGAGCTGGGCGCCGCGGCCGGTGCCGACCAGCAGCGCCGTCGGCGTCGCCAGGCCGAGCGCGCACGGGCAGGCGATGATCAGGACGGCGACGGCCGCGGTGAACGCTTGCGCGGCGCTTCCGCCGGTCGCCAGCCAGCCGACGAGGGTCGCGAGCGCCGCGAAGACGACCGCCGGCACGAAGACCGCGGAGACCCGGTCGGCGAGCCGCTGAACCTCGGCCTTGCCGTTCTGCGCGGCTTCGACGAGGCGGGCCATCTGCGCGAGCCGGGTGTCCGCGCCGACGCGGGTGGCGCGCACGAGCAGCCGGCCGCCGATGTTGACGGTGCCGCCGGTGACCGCGTCCCCCGGCCCGGCCTCGACCGGCACGGATTCCCCGGTGAGCATGCTCGCGTCGACCGCGGAGCCGCCTTCGACGACCACGCCGTCGGTGGCGATCTTCTCGCCGGGCCGGACCACGAAGACCGCCCCGACCTGCAGGTCCTGGGTGGGGATGAGGTGCTCTTCGCCGTCGCGGAGCACGGTGACGTCCTTCGCGCCGAGGTCCATGAGCGCGCGGAGGGCGGCGCCGGCGCGGCGCTTCGACCGCGTCTCGAAGTAGCGGCCGGCCAGGATGAACGTGGTGATCGCGGCGGCCACCTCGAAGTACAGGTGGTGGTGGCCGCCCCCGAAGACGAGCGCGTACAGCGACCAGACCACGGAGGCGACGACGCCGAGCGAGATCAGCGTGTCCATCGTGGCGGTGGCGTGCCGCAGGTTGACCGCGGCGGCGCGGTGGAACGGCCACGCGCCCCAGGTGACGACCGGGGCGGCCAGGGCGAGCGCGGCCCACGCCCAGCCCGCGAACTGCCAGGCCGGGACCATCGCGAGCACGATCAGCGGGACGGTGAGGCCCGCGGAGACCAGCAACCGCGTGCGCGGCGGCTCCTCCTCCGGCGTCTCCGGCTCGGGGAGGTGCGCGGAGTAGCCGGCGGCTTCGACGACGGCCTTGAGGTCGTCGACCGACAGCCGGCCCGGGTAGCTGACCTGGGCTTTTTCGGTGGCGTAGTTGACCGTCGCGGTGACGCCGTCGACCTTGTTGAGCTTCCGCTCGACGCGGGCCGCGCAGGACGCGCACGTCATCCCGCCGATGGCGAGCTCGACGCGGGCCGCGGTGGCCACCTCGGCCGGGCTCACGCGACCAGGCGGTAGCCGGCCTCGGTGACGGCGGCGGCAACCGCATCGGTGGTCAGCGGCGTGTCACTGGTCACGGTCACGCGTCCGCTCTCGACGTCGACGTCCACCTGCCGGACGCCGTCGAGCTCGGAGACCTCCTCGCGGACCGAGGTGGCGCAGTGTCCGCAGGTCATGCCCTCGACGGTGTAGGTCGCTTCGGCCATTTCCCGCTCCTTTCGTCTCCCTCCTTTATACCCATCGGGGGTAGGGGTTCTCCATCGGGGCCGTCAGACTCGCGGCATGCGGAAGCTCTACGCGATCGGGATCGGCGCCGGCGACCCGGAGCACCTGACGGTGCAGGCGATCGATCGCCTCAACCGCGTCGACGTCTTCTTCGTGCTCGACAAGGGTGCCGGCAAGGCCGACCTGGTGCGGCTGCGGCAGGAGATCCTCGACCGGTTCGTGACGCGCTCGTACCGCGTCGTGCTGGCATCGGACCCACCCCGCGACCGCGAGCCGGCGGACTACCGGGCGGCGGTCGCCGACTGGCACGCGGCGCGGGCGGCGGTGTACGAGGAGCTGATCCTCTCGTCGCTTTCTCCGGACGAGGTGGGCGCGTTCCTGGTGTGGGGCGACCCGTCGCTGTACGACAGCACGATCGCGCTGATCGAGGCGGTGCTGGCGCGCGGGAACGTGTCGTTCGAGTACGAGGTGGTGCCGGGCATCAGCAGCATCTCGGCGCTGGTGGCCCGCCACCGGACGACGATGAACCAGATCGGCCGGGCAGTCCAGCTCACAACGGGCCGCCGTCTCGCCTCCGGCTGGCCCGAAGGCGTGGACGACGTGTTCGTGTTGTTGGACGCCCACACGACGTTCGACCAATTCACTTCTTCGGACCTGCACATCTTTTGGGGCGCCTACGTGGGCACGTCCGACGAGATCCTCATCTCGGGCCCCCTCACCCCGGCCCTCGCGGCCCAGATCCGCGCGACCCGCGCGGAAGCCCGCGAACGCCACGGCTGGATCATGGACACCTACCTCCTCCGCCGCCCAACCCCCTAACCGACCCTCCCGGTACGCCACCCGACCCTCCAGGTACGCGAGTCGACCCTTCAATCACGCAAGTCGACCCTCCAATCACGCGAGTTCCGTCTTCAATCACGCGAGTTCCGGGTTTGATCACGTGAGTTCGGTGCCTGCTCACGCCGGTGGCGGGCGGCGGGGGGTGTCTCGCGTGCCTGGAGGGTCGGCCGGCGTGCCCAGGCGGTCGGTTCGCGTACCTGGAGAGTCGGTTCGTGTGTCTGGAGGGTCGACTCGCGTGATCAGGGAGTCGACACCGGTGATCAGGGGGTCGACACGGCAAAGGGGGTGGGAATGGAGAAAAGGACCTGGGGCCGGGAGACTATTGTCTCGACCGGGCCCAGGCCCTTCTCTCAAGTAAGTTCGGCGGTGTCCTACTCTCCCACAACCCTTCGGTTGCAGTACCATCGGCGCTGTCAGGCTTAGCTTCCGGGTTCGGAATGGGACCGGGCGTTTCCCTGACGCTATAACCACCGAAACACTC
>NZ_JAJPWT010000009.1:0-390664 GCF_046548975.1 Amycolatopsis sp. lyj-346 | reverse complement strand
CGGTGCGCTCAACGCACCCAATGTGGCCTTCGGTGCGCTCAACGCACCCAATGTGGCCTTCGGTGCGCTCAACGCACCCAATGTGGCCTTCGGTGCGCTCAACGCACCCAATGTGGCCTTCGGTGCGCTCAACGCACCCAATGTGGCCTTCGGTGCGTTGAACGCAACCAAGGCCACATTGGGGCGCTTTGGCACGCGGTGGCTCGGCCGCCAGTGGTCCGGAAGGCTCAGCCGACCGCGACCGGTTCGTCGTCGGCGGTGCGCAGGCGCTGGGAGATCACCTTGGTGATGCCGTCGCCCTGCATGCTCACGCCGTAGAGCGCGTCGGCGATCTCCATGGTCGGCTTCTGGTGGGTGATGATGATCAGCTGCGACGAGTCGCGCAGCTGCTCCAGCAGCCCGATCAGCCGGCGCATGTTGGTGTCGTCGAGTGCCGCCTCGACCTCGTCCATGACGTAGAACGGTGACGGCCGGGCGCGGAAGATCGCGACCAGCATGCCCACCGCGACCAGCGACTTCTCGCCACCCGAAAGCAGCGACAGCCGCTTGACCTTCTTGCCCGGCGGGCGCGCTTCGACGTCGACGCCGGTGCTGAGCAGGTCGTCCGGCTGGGTGAGGACCATCCGGCCCTCGCCGCCGGGGAACAGCACGCTGAACACCGTCTCGAACTCGCGCGCCACGTCCGCGTACGCCGAGGCGAAGACCTCCAGGATCTTCTCGTCGACCTGCTTGATCACGGCCTCGAGGTCCTTGCGGGTGTCCTTGAGGTCCTCCAGCTGCGTGGAGAGGAACTTGTACCGCTCCTCCAGCGCCGCGAACTCCTCCAGCGCAAGGGGGTTCACCTTGCCCAGCAACGACAGGTCCTTCTCGGCGCGCTTGGCGCGGCGGGCCTGGGTGTCGCGGTCGTAGGGCATCGGCGGCGGCGGGGTGACGTCCTCGCCGCGGGCCTTGGCCGCTTCGTACTCGGCCATCTCGCCCGCGCTCGGCGGGACCGGGACGTCCGGGCCGTACTCGCGGACGAGGTCCGCCAGCCCCATGCCGAAGTCCTCGGCGATCTTGGCTTCCAGGGTCTCCAGCCGCAGCCGCTGCTCGGCGCGCAGCACCTCGTCGCGGTGTACGGCGTCGGTCAGCTTCTCCAGCTCGCCGGTGAGCTCGCGGACCTTGGCGCGGACGCCGGTCAGTGCCTGCTCGCGGCTCTGGCGGCGGGCCTGGACCTGGTCGCGTTCGATGGCGGCGCGCTGGACCGAGTGCTCGATGCGCTCCAGCGCGAGCTCGCCGGCGTTGACGACGGCGTTGGCGATCTCGGCGCCGCTTTTGCGGGCCGCGGCGGCGCGCTCGGCGCGCTCGCGGGCCTGCTGCTCGGCGTGCGCGGCGCGGCGGAGGCCTTCGGCCTTGCCCGCGATGCTGCGTGCGCGCTCTTCGGCAGTGCGCTGCGCGAGCCGCGCTTCCATCTCCTCCTGCCGGACGACGGCCAGCTCCTCGACGGCGGCGTCGCGCTCGGCGGTGTCCGGGTCGTTCTCGACGGGCTGCTCGGCGACGGCGGCGAGCCGCTCCTCCAGCTCGGCGAGCTGGGCGAGCGCCTGGACGCGGCTCTGCTCGACCTTCGCGCGCTGCCCGGACAGCCGTTCGACCTCGGCCTGCGCCTGGCGGGCGGCCTGCTGCATCCGGTTGAGCCGCTCCGACGAGCGGGCCTTGCGGACCTTCGCCTCGCCGAGGGCGTCCTTGGCCCGGGAAACCTCTTCGCGCCGCGCCTGCTGCTCGGCGCGGGCGCCTTCCAGCTCGGCCGCGTACTGCTCCAGCTGGCGTTCGGCCGTGCGCAGCCGCACCCCGGCTTCGTCGACGGCGGCCTGGACCTCGATCACGCTCTCGCGTTTGCCCGACCCGCCGATCGCCCAGCGGGCGCCGAAGACGTCACCCTCGGCGGTGACCGCCCGGACGTCCGGGTGGACCGCGACCAGGTGCCGCGCCGCGTCGAGGTCGCGGACCAGGGCCAGCTTCTCGAGGGCCTGCTCGACGGCGGGCCGCAGCTGCGCCGGCGCCGTGACGACCTCGCGGGCCCAGCGCGCGCCTTCCGGCAGCGGCGGCCACGCCTGCGTGTCCACAGTGGACTCGGGGCCGCCGAGCAGGATGCCCGCGCGGCCGGAGTCCGTGTCCTTCAGGTACTTCAGCGCGCGGAGCGCGTCTTCGCCGCCCGCGACGGCGATCGCGTCGGCCACCGGGCCGAGGGCCGCGGCCAGCGCGACCTCGTGCCCCGGCTCGACGGTGAGCAGCGCGGCGACCGAGCCGAGCAGGCCCGGCAGTTCGTGGGACGCGCCGAGCAGCGCGCCCGCGCCGTCCTTGCGCTTGAGCCCGATGGACAGCGCCTCGACGCGCGCCTTTTCGGACGCGATCTCGCGCTCGGCGGCGCGCTCGGCCTTGACCAGCTCTTCGACGCGCGCCTTGGCGGCGTTGTTGGCCTCGACCGCGCGGTCGTGCCGGTCCATCAGGCCGGCGTCGTCGGACTCCTCCACACCGCCTTCGGCCTTGGCCATCTCGAGTTCCTCGACGGCGACCTCGGCGCGCTCGGCGGCTTCTTCGAGGGAGACGCTGAGGCGGTCGATCTCGTCGGAGGTGGCGCCGTTCTTGCTGCGCAGCGCCTCCACCTGGCCGGTCAGCTTGGCCATGCCCTCGCGGCGGTCGGCGATGGCGCGGACGGCGGCCCAGTGCGCGCGCTCGGCGGCCTGGACGCGCTGTTCGAGGTCCTCGCGGCGCAGCACGGTCTCCGCGAGCAGCTCCCGGGCCTCCATGACGGCCTCGTTGAGCTCCTCCTCCTGCTCGGCGACGCGCTCGGCCTCTTCGAGGAGCTCTTCGGGGTCGCGGCCGCCGGTGTTCGTCGAGACGTCGGCGGAGAGGTGCCGCTGGCGCTCGATCGCGAGGCGGACGGTGCCGCGCAGCCGCTCGGCCAGCGCGGACAGCTTGTACCAGGTCTCCTGGGCGGTCTGCAGGAGCGGAGCGTCCTCGGCGAGCGAGGCCTCCAGCTCGGCTTCTTCGGCGGAGACGATCTCGAGGTGCTGCTCGACCTCGGCGCGGCGCTGGCGGGCGGTGCGCTCGTCGGCCTCCTCGCGGGCGAGCGCGTCGCGCTGGGTGACCAGGTCGTCGGCGAGCAGGCGCAGGCGGGAGTCGCGCAGCTCGGACTGCACCGACTGGGCCTTGCGGGCGATCTCGGCCTGCTTGCCCAGCGGCTTGAGCTGGCGGCGCAGCTCGGTGGTGAGGTCACCGAGGCGGTCGAGGTTGCCCTGCATGTTGGCCAGCTTGCGCAGGGTCTGTTCCTTGCGCTTGCGGTGCTTGAGGACGCCGGCGGCCTCTTCGATGAAGGCGCGGCGCTCTTCGGGCTTGGACTCGAGGATCGCCGAGAGCTGGCCCTGCCCGACGATGACGTGCATCTCGCGGCCGATGCCGGAGTCCGACAGCAGTTCCTGGACGTCCATCAGGCGGCAGCGGTCGCCGTTGATTTCGTACTCGCTCGCGCCGTCGCGGAACATCCGGCGGGTGATCGACACTTCGGAGTACTCGATGGGGAGCGCGCCGTCGGCGTTGTCGATGGTGAGGGTGACCTCGGCGCGGCCGAGCGGGGCGCGGCCCGCGGTGCCGGCGAAGATGACGTCCTCCATCTTGCCGCCGCGCAGGTCCTTGGCGCCCTGGGTGCCCATGACCCAGCGCAGCGCGTCCAGCACGTTGGACTTGCCCGAGCCGTTCGGGCCGACCACGCAGGTGATGCCCGGTTCGAAGCGCAGCGTGGTGGCCGAGGCGAAGGACTTGAAGCCCTTGAGCGTCAGGCTTTTCAGGTGCACGTGGTGCTGACCCCTCTGGCCGCGGGTACTGGCGGTTCAATCGTCCCAGGCTACCTGGGGGCGTCCGGGGTCCGCCGGACGCGCCCCTCCTCGGCGCGCCTAGCACACCCGGTGCGGCATCGGCAACACCACGAGTCGCACCGACCCGGACGGACCAAGGCCGACTTCACCGCTCGACGAAGCCGGCGAGTCCCCCCTTCGGCGCGGACCAGCGCTCGGCGACGTGCTCCACACTTCCGGGTGATTCTCCCGACCGTAACGCGGCCAACAGCCGCTGACAGTGGTCGCGACTACCTTCCGCTATCACCTCGACACGACCGTCGGCAAGGTTGCTCGCGCTCCCCACCAGGCCGAGTTCCAGCGCCCGGCTGCGGGTCCACCAGCGGAAACCCACGCCCTGGACCCGGCCGCGAACCCACGCCGTCAGCCGGGTGTGGGTTTCTTCCTCACTCACGTCCTGCACTCCTTCCGGGCCAACCGACCGCGCACAGTAACGGATCAAGGCCACTAGCTGGGCGAATACCCGCACGCCGGTGATAATCTCCCCGCCGAGGTCGCTCCCCCGCCGTGGCTTTGCCCGATCCACGACCTCAGCACCGCGCCTCCCCGAATTCCCTAGGAGCCCCGTATGCCCCGCCCCGCCGGGTCGGATTCGAGCTCTCGGATCACCAGGATCGACACCGCGCCGCCCAAGAGCAGCAAACCGAACCGCACCGGGTACGTCGTGCTCGGGGTGGCCGGGCTGGTCGTCGCGACCGCGTTCGCCGCCGTGGCCGAGCTCGCCGGGCCGGGCCCCGCGACCACCGCGGGCGGCACGGGCGGCCCCGGCGGCCAGGGCACCCTCCCGGCCGGCGTGCAGACGCTGCCGGCGAGCCCGTCGTCCAGCGAGCCGTCGACCTCCAGCGGCGCACCGACGACGTCGAGCCCGACGTCGTCGAGCACGCCGACGACCGTGGTGTCGGTGAGCCCGGACGGCAAGACGACCACCACGGTCGTCACCCACCCTTCGCCACCCCCGCCCCCGCGCAGCGACACCGGCGGCAACCCGCCCCCGGTGACGAGCCAGCACCCGACGCCGCCCTCCAGTTCGAAGCCGCCGGTGACGACGACACCGTCGCCGACGCCCCCGACATCGAGCGACCCCACACCGACGACCACGCCCGGCGGCGGCTCCAGCTCGGCGGGCGCCCCCTCCCCGAGCACGCCGGGAACCAGCACCACGGCTTAGGCCCGAGCGCCCCAAGGTGGCCTTGGTTGCGGTCAACGCACCGAAGGCCACATTGGGTGCGTTGAACGCACCGAAGGCCACCTTGGGTGCGTTCAATGCACCGAAGGCCACATTGGGTGCGTTCAATGCACCGAAGGCCACCTTGGGTGCGTTCAACGCACCGAAGGCCACATTGGGTGCGTTCAACGCACCGAAGGCCACCTTGGGTGCGTTCAACGCACCGAAGGCCACATTGGGTGCGTTCAACGCACCGAAGGCCACCTTGGGTGCGTTCAACGCACCGAAGGCCACCTTGGTTGCGTTCAACGCACCGAAGGCCACCTTGGGTGCGTTCAACGCACCGAAGGCCACATTGGGTGCGTTCAACGCACCGAAGGCCACCTTGGGTGCGTTCAACGCACCGAAGGCCACATTGGGTGCGTTCAATGCACCGAAGGCCACCTTGGGTGCGTTCAACGCACCGAAGGCCACATTGGGGCGCTTGGGACCACCCCGCAAAGCAGGCCCGCAGAGCAGGCCCGCAGAGCAGGTCTGCAGGTCAGACTTCGAAGCGGTAGCCCATTCCGGGTTCGGTGAGCAGGTGCCGGGGCCGGGAGGGTTCCTGCTCCAGCTTCCGCCGCAGCTGGGCCAGGTACACCCGCAGGTAGTGCGACTCCGTCTCGTACGACGGGCCCCACACCTCGTGCAGGAGCTGCTTCTGCGCCACCAGCCGCCCGCGGTTGCGGACCAGCAGCTCCAGCACGCCCCACTCCGTCTTCGTCAGGTGGACCTCCACGCCGTCGTGGCGGCGGACCTTCTTCGCCGCCAGGTCCACGCTGAACGACGCCGTGTCCACCACCGCGTCGGCGCCGTCCGCGCCCGCCACCGCCGAGCGGCGGACCGCCGCGCGCAGCCGGGCCAGCAGCTCGTCCATGCCGAACGGCTTCGTCACGTAGTCGTCGGCGCCCGCGTCGAGGGCCTCGACCTTGTCCGCCGAGTCGCCGCGGGCGGACAGGACGATGATCGGGACCGTCGTCCAGCCGCGCAGGCCCGCGATCACCTCGGTGCCGTCGAGGTCGGGCAGCCCGAGGTCGAGCACGACGACGTCGGGCTTGGTCTCGGCGACCGCCTTGAGCGCGGCCGTGCCGTCGTGCGCGGTGATCACCTTGTAGCCGCGGGCGGTCAGGTTGATCCGCAGTGCCCGCACGATCTGCGGTTCGTCGTCCACCACCAGCACGGTGGCTCCCGGGTCGCTCATCGCACCCCCTCCTCTTCGAACTCGACGCTGAACGCGGGCAGGGAAACCACGACCGTGAGCCCGCCGCCCGGGGTGTCCTCGGCGCGGATCGTGCCGCCCATCGCCTCGGTGAACCCCTTCGCCACCGACAGCCCGAGCCCGACGCCCGGCGTCGTGTCCCGGTCGCCGCCGAGCCGCTGGAACGGCGCGAACGCCGAGTCCGCGGCGCCCTTGCGCAGGCCCTTGCCGTGGTCGACGATCCGCAGCTCGACCTGGCCGGAGTGCGTGCTGGCCCGCGCGGACACCGGTGCGGCGCCGTGCCGCAGGGCGTTGTCCAGCACGTTCGCCACCACCCTTTCCAGCAGGCCGGGGTCGGCCAGCACCGACGGGAGCCGGTCGTCGACGGCGACCACCACGTCGTCCGAGTCGTCCACATTGGACAAGGCGTGCGCGACGACCTCGTCGTAGCCCACCGGCCGCAGGTGCGGCTTGACCGCCCCGGTGGCCAGCCGCGACGAATCCAGGAGGTTGTCGATCAGCCCGGCGAGCCGGTCGGCGGACAGCTCGATCGCCTCCATCAGCTCGGCGGTGTCCTCTTCGGACAGCGCCAGGTCGGGCGCACGCAGGCTGCCGATCGCCGCCTTGATCGACGTCAGCGGCGTCCGCAGGTCGTGCCCGACGGCCGAAAGCAACGTCGTGCGCAGCTCGGTCGCCTCGGCCTTGCGCTCGGCACGCGCCGCCGCGGCCGCCGTCCGCTGCTGGCGCAGAGCCAGCAGCGCCTGGCCGGCCACGGCTTCCAGCACCCGCCGGTCGGCCGCGGGCAGCGCCCGGCCGCGCAGGGTCAGGTGCACGTCGGCGGTGACGGCGATATCGGCGTCGGCCTCGTCCGGATCGGCGCACGGGTGTTCCCCCGCGGTCGCGACGCAGTGCCACGCCCCGTCCTGCTTCTCCAGCAGGGTCACCGACGTCAGCCCGAAGTTCTCGCGGACCTTGGCCAGCAGCCGCTCGATCGGGTTCGCGTGGGTCAGCACGGTCCGGGCGTAGGACGCCAGCAGAGCCGCCTCGGTCCGCGCCCGCGCCGCCTGCGTGGCCCGGCGCGCGGCCTGGTCGACGACCAGCGCGACCAGCACCGCGACCACGACCATCGCGATCAGCGTCACCAGGTTCTGCGGCGTGTGGACGTTCAGCGTGTACAGCGGCGGCGTGAAGAAGAAGTTGAGCAGCCCGGCGCCGAGCACGGCCGCGACCAGCGCCGGCCCGAGGCCGCCGACCAGCGCGACGATCACCGTGGCCAGGACGTAGGCGATGACGTCCGTGGCGAAGTCGAGCCCGCTCGGCACGAAGACGCCGACGAGGGTGACCAGCACCGGCAGCACGATGCCCAGCACCCAGCCCGTCACCAGCCGGGAGAGCCCCAGCGGGTTCGCGGCCGGCCAGGTCCGCAGCCGCCCGCCCGCCTCGGAGTGGGTGACCATGTGCACGTCGATCGGCCCCGACCGGCTGACCACCGAAGCGCCGATGCCCTCGTCGAACAACCGTGCCACGCGTGAGCGCCGCGAGGTCCCGAGCACGAGCTGGGTCGCGTTGACCCCGCGGGCGAAGTCCAGGAGGGCGGCCGGGACGTCGTCGCCGACGACCGTGTGGAACGTCGCCCCGACCTCCTCGGCGAGCTTGCGGCAGCGGGCCATCGCGGCCGGGCTGACCCCGGCCAGGCCGTCGCCGCGCAGGATGTGCACCACCTGCAGCTCGGCGCCGGCCCGGGTGGCGATCCGGCTGGCCCGGCGGATGAGCGTCTCGCTCTCCGGGCCGCCGGTGATCGAGGCGACGACGCGTTCGCGCGCCTCCCACGTGTCGGTGATCCGCTGTTCGGCGCGGTAGCGCTGGAGGGCGACGTCGACCTGGTCGGCCACCCAGAGCAGCGCCAGTTCCCGGAGGGCGGTGAGGTTGCCGGGGCGGAAGTAGTTGCCGAGCGCGGCGTCGATCCGCTCGGCCGGGTAGACGTTGCCGTGCGCGAGCCGCCGCCGCAGCGCCTCGGGGGTGATGTCGACCAGCTCCAGCTGTTCGGCGCGGCGGACGACCTCGTCCGGCACGGTTTCCTGCTGGGTGACGCCGGTGATCCGCTCGACGACGTCGTTGAGGCTCTGCAGGTGCTGCACGTTGACCGTGGAGAGCACGTCGATGCCGGCCTCCAGCAGCTGTTCGACGTCCTGCCAGCGCTTGGCGTTGCGCGAGCCGGGCACGTTGGTGTGCGCGAGCTCGTCGACGACCGCGACCTCCGGGGCGCGCGCGAGGATCGCGTCGACGTCCATCTCGTCGAAGTCGCGGCCGCGGTGCCCGGCCTGCCGCCGCGGGACGATTTCCAGGCCCTCCAGCAGTACCGCCGTCTTTTCGCGGCCGTGCGTCTCCACCAGCCCGACGACGACGTCGGTGCCGCGGTCCAGGCGCCGGCGCGCTTCGCCGAGCATGGCGAAGGTCTTGCCGACGCCCGGGGCCGCGCCGAGGTAGATCCTCAGCTCTCCCCGGCGCGGCCTGTTCTCCGTGGTCACGGTGTCAGTGTGCCCCTCCGGCCGCGGCTCGCACGGCCAAGTTGAGCGGGAGCACAGTGACGCCGGGGACACCGATCCCGGCCCCGCTCGTGTTCTGCGCGATCAGCTGTTTCACCCGGTCGAGGGGCAGGCCGGTGTTCCGCGCGACCCGGGCAGCCTGCAGGCCGGCGTAGGCGACGCTGATCGCCGGGTCGAGGCCCGAGCCCGAAGCCGTCACGGCATCCGGTGGTACCTGATCGGGCGACACGCCTTCGCGCTTCGCGATCAGGTCACGTCGTTCCTGGATCGTCTTCACCAGGCCCTCGTCGTACGGGCCCTTGTTGGACGCACCGGACGGCAGCTCGGGGCTGACCACCGAGGGCCGGGTGTGGAACCACGGGTCGTGCGCCGGGTCGGCGGGCACGGGGTCGACGCCGATGAGCGACGATCCCGCCGCTCGGCCGTTCTGCGTGACGACCGAGCCTTCGGCGTGGCCGTTCAGGCCGGGGATGCGGGCGACGGCCCACACGGCCAGGGGGTAGAGGATCCCGAGCAGGACCGTCATGACGAGCAGGACACGCAGTCCGGCCCACGTCTGCTTGACGAGTGTGTTCACGAAAAGTCACCCGATTCCGGGGATGAGGCGGACGAGCAGGTCGATCAGCCAGATCCCGAGGAAGGGGCTGACGATCCCGCCGAGGCCGTAGACGAGCAGGTTGCGGCGCAGCAGGGCCGAGGCCGACGACGGCTTGTACCGCACGCCGCGCAGGGCCAGCGGGATGAGCACGACGATGATCAGCGCGTTGAAGATGACCGCGGAGAGGATCGCCGACTTCGGCGTGGCCAGGTGCATGATGTTCAGCCCGCCCAGCTGGGCGTAGATACCGGTGAACATCGCAGGCAGGATGGCGAAGTACTTCGCGAGGTCGTTGGCGACGCTGAAGGTGGTCAGTGCGCCGCGGGTGATCAGCAGCTGCTTGCCGATCCCGACGATCTCGATCAGCTTCGTCGGGTCGCTGTCGAGGTCGACCATGTTCCCGGCTTCCTTGGCGGCCGAGGTGCCGGTGTTCATCGCGACGCCGACATCGGCCTGCGCGAGCGCGGGGGCGTCGTTGGTGCCGTCGCCGGTCATCGCGACCAGCCTGCCGCCTTCCTGCTCCTGCTTGATGAGCGCCATCTTGTCCTCGGGCTTGGCCTCGGCGAGGTAGTCGTCGACGCCGGCGTCCGCGGCGATGGCCTTCGCGGTGAGCGGGTTGTCGCCGGTGATCATCACCGTCTTGATGCCCATCGAGCGCAGTTCGGCGAAGCGCTCCTTCATGCCCGGCTTGACCACGTCGGACAGCCGGATCACGCCGCGCACCACGGCGTCCTCGGCGACGACCAGCGGAGTGCCGCCCTGAGCGCTGATCTCGTCGACCACCCGCTCGGTCTCGTCGGGGAACTCGCCGCCGTTGTCGCGCACCCACGCGCGGACCGCCGAAGCGGCGCCCTTGCGGATCCGCCGGCCGCCGGTGTCGAGGCCCGACATCCGGGTCTGCGCGGTGAACGGGACGAATTCGCCGGGCTCGTCCCGGTCCGCGTGGTCCGCCGTCAGCTCGACGACGCTGCGGCCCTCCGGGGTCTCGTCGGCCAAGCTGGCCAGCCGGGCGGCGCGGGCGAGTTCGTCCGGAGTGGACGCTCCGACCGGGATCAGCTCGGTGGCGCGCCGGTTGCCGAAGGTGATGGTGCCGGTCTTGTCGAGCAGCAGCGTCGAGACGTCGCCCGCGGCTTCCACCGCACGGCCGCTCGTGGCCAGGACGTTGCGCTGCACCAGGCGATCCATGCCCGCGATGCCGATCGCGGACAGCAGCGCGCCGATCGTCGTCGGGATCAGGCAGACCAGCAGCGCGGTCAGCACGATCACCGGCTGCTCGGAGCCGGAGTAGCGGGCCATCGGCTGCAGCGCGACGACGGCGAGCAGGAAGATGATCGTCAGCGTCGAGAGCAGGATGGTCAGCGCGATCTCGTTCGGCGTCTTCTGCCGCGAAGCGCCTTCCACCAACGCGATCATGCGGTCCACAAAGGACTCGCCCGGTTTCGTGGTGATGCGCACGACGATCCGGTCGCTCAGCACGGTCGTGCCGCCGGTGACGGCCGACCGGTCGCCGCCGGACTCGCGGATGACCGGGGCCGACTCGCCGGTGATGGCCGACTCGTCGACGGTGGCGATGCCCTCGACGACGTCGCCGTCGCCCGGGATCACCTGGCCGGCCTCGACGACGACCAGGTCACCGATCTTCAGCTCGACGCCGGGGACCTGTTCCTCGCCGTCCTCGGTGAGGCGGCGGGCGACGGTCTCCTTCTTCGACCGCCGCAGGCTTTCCGCCTGCGCCTTGCCGCGTCCTTCCGCGACGGCCTCGGCGAGGTTCGCGAACAGGACGGTGAACCAGAGCCAGACGGCGATCAGGATGGTGAACGCGCTCGGGTCGGTGACGGCGAAGACCGTGGTGAGCGCGGAACCCGCCCACACCACGAACATCACCGGGTTGCCGAGCTGGTGCTTCGGGTTCAGCTTCCGCAGCGCATCCGGCAGCGACGTCCAGAGCTGGCGGGGGCTGAAGATCCCCGCGCCGACCCGCCCCGGCGTCTCGGCGGCGGGAGTCACCTGCGGTCGTTCTTCGGTGACGGTCATGCGAGTGCCTCCGCGATGGGCCCGAGCGCGAGCGCCGGGATGAACGTGAGGGCCGCGACGAGCACCACCGTGCCGGTGAGCAGCGTGGCGAACAGCGGCCCGGTGGTGGGCAGGGTGCCCGCGGTTTCGGGCACCCTGCGCTGGGCGGCCAGGGAACCGGCCAGGCAGAGCACGGCGATGATCGGCACGAACCTGCCGAACGCCATGGCGACGGCGAACGACGACTGGAACCAGTCGCTCGTGGCGGTCAGCCCGCCGAACGCGCTGCCGTTGTTGTTGCCGGTCGACGCGTAGCCGTAGAGGATCTCGGACAGCCCGTGCGCGCCGGTGTTGCCCAGCGCGCCCGCCGTGCCCGGCAGCAGCAGGGCGATCCCGGACCCGAGGAGCACGACCGTCGGCATCGCCAGCATCGCGATCGCCGCGCAGGTGACCTCGCGCTTGCCGAGCTTCTTGCCCAGGTACTCCGGGGTGCGCCCGACCATCAGCCCGGCCAGGAACATCGCGATGATCGCCAGCACCAGGATGCCGTAGAGGCCGGTGCCGACGCCGCCGGGCGAGATCTCGCCGAAGAGCATGTTCAGCAGCGAGCCTCCGCCGCCGAGCCCGGACAGGCTGTCGTGGGCGCCGTTGACCGCGCCGGTGGACGTGCCGGTGGTGGTGTCGGCGAACAGCGACGTCAGCCCGATGCCGAAGCGCTGCTCCTTGCCTTCCATGCCCGCCCCGGCGGCCAGCGCCGCCGGGTTGCTCGCGGTGGCTTCGGAGAACCAGATGATCGCCAGCGACGCGGCCCAGAGCAGGCCCATCACGCTCAGCAGGACGTACCCCTGGCGACGGTGGCCGACGAGCGTGCCGAACGCGCGGGTCAGGCTCACCGGGATGACCAGGATCAGGAACAGCTGGACGAGGTTCGACCAGGCGGTCGGGTTCTCGAAGGGGTGCGCGGAGTTGGCGTTGAAGATGCCGCCGCCGTTGGTGCCCAGTTCCTTGATCGCCTCCTGGCTCGCCGCCGGGGCCAGTGCGATGGTGCCGGTGCTGCCGTCCGGGTTGGTGACCGCGACGCCGGCCTTGAGGCTCTGCACGACGCCGAGCGCGACCAGCACGAGCGCGAACACGAACGCCATCGGCAGCAGCACGCGGACCGTGCCGCGGGTCAGGTCCACCCAGAAGTTGCCGAGCCGGTCGGTCTTCGCCCGGACGAAGCCCCGCGTCACCGCGATCGCCACGGCCAGGCCGACGCCCGCCGACAGGAAGTTCTGCACCGTCAGCCCGGCCATCTGCACGAAGTGGCCCATCGTCGTCTCGGGGACGTAGGACTGCCAGTTCGTGTTGGTGACGAACGAAACCGCCGTGTTGAACGCGACGCCGGGGCTCACCGAACCGCGGCCCAGGTTCCACGGCAGCAGCGGCTGCAGGCGCTGCAGCAGGTAGAGCAGGACGACCGAGACGAACGAGAAGCCGAGCACGCCCGCGGCGTAGGTCGGCCACCGCTGCTCGGAGTCCGGGTCGACGCGGAACAGCCGGTAGAGGCCCTTTTCGAGCTTGAGGTGCTTCTCGGTGGAGAAGACACGCGCCAGGTAGTCGCCGAGCGGCCGGTAGACCGCGGCAAGAGCGGCGAGCAGCAGGCCGAGCTGGATGAGCCCGGCCGTAGTGTCGGTCATTTCAGCCCCTCCGCGGGGAAAAGCACGTCGGGGCGCATCAGAATTTCTCCGGCCTGATCAAGGCGACGAACAGGTAGACGAGCAGGCCCAGCGCCAGCAGTCCGCCGACGACGTTGGCCACGGTCCCGGCGCCGCTCACAGCTTCTCCAGCCCGCGCAGCGCCAGCGCGAGCACCACGAAAATGCCGATCAGCAGAACGGCGTAGAGCAAGTCGGCCACAGGGCACCTCTCAAGACGGGTCACCGGGTTCGGTGACCGGACGCGTTCACTGTGCGGCTCCGGGACCTCGTCCCGGCCTGCGGCTGACGGCGTCTTGATGCGTTCCTGACACCCGTTTACGCCGCCTTGATGGGCCTGTGACGGCGGTGACTCACACCACAAAGAGTGACCAAACAAGTGCGGAAAGTGCAATTCGGGCAGACAAGGTCTTCAGGTCGTGTTACACCTGTGTTACCGATAGTTGTATCGGCTAAGCAAATCTCTGGAGAGGGGTTTCTCCATGTGCGGTATCGCCGGCTGGGTTTCCTACGACGCCGACCTCACCCGCCGCCGGGACGTGGTCGACGCCATGACCGGCACGATGGCCTGCCGCGGCCCGGACGACTCCGGGACGTGGGTGCGCGAGCACGTGGCGCTGGGACACCGGCGGCTGGCCATCATCGACCTGCCCGGCGGCCGTCAGCCGATGTCGGTGTCCACGCCGAACGGCGAAGTCGCGATGGTCTACAGCGGTGAGGCCTACAACTTCACCGAGCTCAAGGACGAGCTGACCAAGCTCGGCCACCGGTGGGAGACCGACAGCGACACCGAAGTCGTGCTGCACGGCTACCTGCAGTGGGGCGACGAGGTCGTCGACCACCTCAACGGCATGTACGCCTTCGCGATCTGGGACGAGCGCGACGACCGGCTGGTCATGATCCGCGACCGGATGGGCATCAAGCCGTTCTACTACTACCCGACCCGCGACGGCGTCCTGTTCGGCTCGGAGCCGAAGGCGATCCTCGCCAACCCGCTGGCTGCGAAGGTCGTCGACACCGACGGGCTGCGCGAGCTGATGGCGTTCACCAAGCGGCCCGGCTGGTCGCTGTGGAAGGGGATGGAAGAGGTCCGGCCGGGCACCATCGTCACCGTCTCGCGCGAAGGCGTCCGCACCCGCACGTACTGGAAGCTGGACGCGAAGCAGCACACCGACGACCAGGAGACCACGGTCGCGCGCGTCCGCGAGCTGATGACCGACATCGTCAACCGGCAGCTCGTCGCCGACGTCCCCCGCTGCGTCCTGCTGTCCGGCGGGCTCGACTCGAGCGCCGTCACCGGGCTGGCGGCCGCGCGGCTGGCCGAGCAGGGCGAGCAGCTGCGGACCTTCTCCGTCGACTTCTTCGGCCAGGAGGAGAACTTCAAGCCGGACGAGATGCGCGACACGGCGGACTCGCCGTTCGTCCGCGACGTCGCTTCGCTGGTGGGGTCCGCGCACCAGGACGTCGTGCTGAACCCGGCCGAGCTGACCGACCCCGAGGTGCGGCGCGCGGTGCTGCGGGCACGGGACATCCCCGCGGGCCTCGGCGACATGGACACGTCGCTGTACCTGCTGTTCAAGGCCATCCGCGGCGAGTCGACGGTGGCGCTGTCGGGCGAGTCGGCCGACGAGGTGTTCGGCGGCTACCGCTGGTTCTTCGACGAGGCGGCGGTCAACGCGGACACGTTCCCGTGGATCGCCTTCCGCAGCGCGATGCTGACCGACCGGACGTCGATCTACACGCCCGAGCTGATGGGCAAGATGGAGCTGGAGTCCTACGTGCGCGACCAGTACCGCTCCGCGGTCGCCGAGGTCGAGCACCTGGACGGCGAGTCCGCGGTCGAGGCGCGGATGCGGACGATCTGCCACCTGCACCTGACCCGGTTCGTGCGGATGCTCCTGGACCGCAAGGACCGCGCGTCGATGGCGGTGGGCCTGGAGGTTCGCGTGCCGTTCTGCGACCACCGGCTGGTCGAGTACGTGTACAACACGCCGTGGTCGCTGAAGACGTTCGACGGCCGGGAGAAGAGCCTGCTGCGGCACGCCACTTCGCACGTCCTGCCGGCGTCGGTGGCGCAGCGGGTGAAGAGCCCGTACCCGTCGACGCAGGACCCGGGCTACGCGGCGGCGCTGCAGCAGCAGGCCAAGGAGGTCCTGGCCGAGCCGGGCCACGCCGTCTTCGGCCTGGTCGACCGCACCTGGGCGCACCGGGTGTCCGAAGTGGACTCCGCGGCGATGGCCCCGGCCGACCGGATCGGCCTGGACCGGCTGCTGGACCTGTACCACTGGATCGAGATGTACTCCCCCACGCTCGAGCTCTCCTGACGCTCGACCGCTCGTCGTGAGTGGTAAGGCAGGTGGGAACCCCCTTACCACTCACGACCGGCCGCGGCGGATTCCCCGGCCGGGCCGAGACTCAAGGCTGCGGCGACCTCGTCGCCGTTGGTGGTGAGCGCGGCGCCGAGCCCGGCCAGCAGGGAGCGGGCGCCGTGGTTGCCTGCCGTCGTGGAGGCCACGAACGTGGCCGCGCCGCTCGCCCGGGCCTCGGCCAGCAGCAACGCCGTCACCTGCTTGCCGATCCCCCGGCCGCGGGCGGCGCGGGTCAGCCAGATGCCCGCTTCGACCGCGTCGCCGCGAGGTTCCAGGCGGGCCGCGCCGACCGCCTCGCCGTCGGCGTCGATCACCCACGTGCGTTCCACCGCCGTCGCCGGGTCCAGCGAGCGGGCGCGGTGGAACGCCAGGAACGCGTCCCGGCGAGCGGGGGTCCAGCCGGGCGGGTCGTCGACCGGGGGCATCACCTCGAGGGGATCCGCCCCGGTCACGGCCGCGTCGAGCAGCCGGGCCAGCGCGGTTTCGGCCAAGGGCGTCAGAGCTACGTCGGTCACCCGGCCACGTTAGCGGCGGACCTCCGCCAGCTTCACCGGACGGCGTTCCCTGCGCGACACTTCGCACGCTTCGGCGATGTAGAACGCTTCGAGCGCATCGGCCGCCCCGCAGGGCGAGGGGGCCCGGCCCGCGACGACGTCCAGGAACGCCCGCAGCTCCGTCGTGTACGCCGGGCGGAAGCGCTCCATGAAGCCCGGGTACGCCGGCCCGGGCAGCGGGGCCACCCCCGGCTCCACCGACCGCAGCGGGGCCCGGTCGTCCAGCCCGACCACCACACCCGACACCGAGCCCAGCACGTCGAGGCGCACGTCGTAACCCGCGCCGTTGTAGCGGGTCATCGACACCGTCGCCAGCGTGCCGTCGTCCAGGGTCAGCGTCGCCGCCGCCGTGTCGACGTCGCCCGCGTCGCGGAAGAACTGCTCGCCGCGGTTCGCGCCGATCGCGTACACCTCTTCGACCTCGCGGCCGCTCACCCAGCGGATGATGTCGAAGTCGTGCACGCCGCAGTCGCGGAACAGCCCGCCCGAGTGGGCCACGTACTCCGCCGGCGGGGGCGCGGGGTCGAACGTCGTCGCGCGCAGCGTGTGCAGCCAGCCCAGCTCGCCCGACGCGACCGCGGCCCGAGCCGCCGCGTAGCCCGCGTCGAAGCGGCGCTGGAAGCCGATCTGGACCGGAACGTCCGACGCACCGATCCGGTCGATCACCGCCAGGGTGCCCGGGATGTCCGCGGCCACCGGCTTCTCGCAGAACACCGGGATGCCCGCGTCGACCGCGGCGATGATCAGGCCGGGGTGGGCGTCCGTGGCCGCCGTGACGACCAGGCCGTCCAGCCCCGCGGCGAACAGTTCGTCGAGGGAGGCCGCTTCGACGCCGAGCTTCGCGGCGGCGGAAGCGGCTCGCGCGGTGTCGACGTCGGCCACGACGACCGACTCGACCTCCTCGAAACCCTTCAGCGTCTCCGCGTGCGCGGTACCGATCCGGCCGGTGCCCGCCAGTCCCAACCTCATCGTCGTGCTCCTCCTGTCGCAGAAACTGGGCCGATCGGGCCCAAAAACGGGGCCGTGGTCGCGCGGACCACCAAAGACGGGTGCAGCAGGTGCCGGACCGGCTCCGTGCGTTCCCCGCGGACGCGCTCGATCAGCGCTTCGAAGGCCAGCCGCCCCATCTCGGTGCGCGGCTGGTCCACTGTGGTCAGTGAGAGGTGCCGCAGCGCGGCCAAGGACGTGTTGTCGTACCCCACGACCGAGACGTCCTCCGGCACGCGCAGCCCGGCTTCCTCCAGGGCCGAGATCGCCCCGACGGCGTTGAAGTCGTTGCCCGCCACCAGTCCGGTCGGCAGGTCGAGCCGCGAGTACGTCGCCAGCAGTTCGCGCACCGCCTTCTCGCCGCCGGTGTCGGTGTGCTCGCTGCGCACCACGATCGGCTCCAGCCCGTGGCGCCGCATCGCCGACTGGAACCCGCGGCGCCGCTGGGCCGCACCGGCCGCGCCACCCCCGTCGAGGTGGGCGATGCGCCGGTGCCCGAGCCCCGCGAGGTGGTCGACGGCCAGCGCGGACCCCGCCTCGCCGTCGTCGTTCACCGTGTCCACCGTGGACGCACGGATCGTCCGCGAGACGAGCACGACCGGGCACTGCTTGGCCGCGACCTGGATCGACGCCGCCGGCACGACCGGCGAAAGCAGGATGATCCCCGCCGGGCGGAAGGAAAGCAGGTTGTGCAGGGCGTTCCACTCGCGGGTGGGACTGCGGCCGCCCGTGTTGAGGATCAGGTCGAAGCCCGCGGCCTGCGCGGCCGCGTCGAGCCCCTCGACGACGTCGGCGAAGAAGGCGTTGCGCAGGTCGTTGACCATCACGCCGAGCACGGTGGACGTCCGGCTGGCCAGCGACCGCGCCATCACGTGCGGCTGGTAGCCGAGTTCTTCGGCCGCACGCAGCACGGCCGCGCGCCGCGCATCGGACACCTTCGGTGAATTCCTCATCACCAGCGAGACCAGCGCGCGGGAAACCCCCGCCCGTTCGGCGACGTCCTCCATGGTCGGACGGACCACGCGCACCTCCCCTGATCACCGGAAACTCGGCCTTGACTTTGCTGTGACGGACGCTACAAGATTAGAGCGCTCTAATCAATAGAGCGCTCCAACGGACCAACGGAGGCCCCTTGTGACAGCGACGATCCGAGTAGCCGCCGCGCCGATCTCCTGGGGCGTCTGCGAAGTCCCGGGCTGGGGCCGGGTGCTGGACGCGCCGACCGTGCTCGGCGAGATGGCGGCCCTCGGCGTCCAGGCCACCGAGCTGGGCCCGCCCGGGTACCTCCCCCGCGACCCGGCCGAGCTCCGGACGCTGCTGAGCGGATACGACCTGACGCTCGTCGGCGGCTTCCTCGCCGTCGTCCTCCACGAGAACCAGGAGAACGCCCTCAAGGAAGCCGAAGAATCCGCGGCGCTGTTCGCCGCCTGCGGAGGTGACGTACTGGTCGTAGCCGCCGCGACCGGCCTCGACGGCTACGACGAGCGCCCGCGGCTCAGCGACGCCGAATGGGCGACCCTCGTCGACACCGCCGGCAAGATCCGCGACATCGCGGCGGCCCACGGCCTGCGCACCGTGCTGCACCCGCACGTCGGGACGCACGTGGAGCAGCAGGCCGAGGTCGAACGCTTCCTCGCCGACTCCGACCTCGGGTTGTGCCTCGACACCGGGCACCTGATGATCGGCGGGACGGATCCGGTGGAGCTGGCGAAGCGGTATCCCGAACGGGTGGGGCACGTGCATCTCAAGGATGTCCGGGAAGACCTGGCGGCCGAGGTCCGCGCGGGCCGGCTCGGCTACACCGACGCGGTCGGGCGGGGCATGTACACCCCGCTCGGCGAGGGCGACGTGGACGTGGCGGCGATGGTGCGCTCCGTCCAGGCCGCGGGCTACGACGGCTGGTACGTCCTCGAACAGGACACCGCCCTCGGCGAGGAGAGCCCCGACGACCTGCCCCGGCGCGACACCGAGCGCAGCCTGGCCCACCTCGCGAAGATCACCGACTCCCTCTAGCAACCTGGTCCCAAAGGAGTGACTGTGTTCTCTCTCAAGAAGCTGGCCGGCGTGGCGGCGATCGCCGCCACCGGGCTGGTGCTCGCCGCCTGCAGCGGCCCCACCGCCGACAACTCCGGCAGCAGCTCCAGCTCCGCGCCCGCCGCGGCGCCGGGCACGGGCGGCCCGCTCAAGGTCGCCGTGGTCACCCACGGCAGCGCCGGCGACGCCTTCTGGAACGTCGTCAAGAACGGCGCCGAGCAGGCCGGCAAGGACCTGGACGTCGGCGTCGACTACTTCTCCGACGGCGACCCGGGCAACCAGGCCCGGCTGATCGACAACGCGGTCGCGCAGAAGGTCGGCGGCCTGGTCGTCTCGATGGCCAATCCGCAGGCGCTGCAGACGTCGATCCAGAACGCGGTGAAGGCCGGCATCCCGGTCGTCACCATCAACTCCGGCGAGGACTCCAGCGCCCAGTTCGGCGCGATCGCGCACGTCGGGCAGAGCGAGGGCCTCGCGGGCCAGGGCGCCGGCCAGCGGCTCAAGGCGGCCGGCAAGACGAAGCTGCTGTGCGTCATCCACGAGGCCGGCAACATCGGCCAGAACCAGCGCTGTGACGGCGCGAAGCAGACCTTCGGCAACGTCACGACACTGCAGGTCGACATCTCCAACCCGACCGACGCGCAGGCCCGGATCCGCGGCGCGCTGCAGTCCGACCCGTCGATCGACGCCGTGCTGGCGCTGAACTCGCAGGTCGCGGCCCGTGCCGTCGCCGCCGCGAAGGAAGCGAGCTCCAAGGCTCAGGTGGCCACGTTCGACCTGAACGCCGACGTCGTCGCGGCCATCAAGGACGGCAGCATCCTCTTCGCCGTCGACCAGCAGCAGTACGAGCAGGGTTACCTGCCGATCGTGTTCCTGAAGCTGTACAAGGAGAACGGCAACACCATCGGCGGCGGCAAGCCCGTGCAGACCGGCCCCGGCTTCGTCGACAAGACCAACATCGACACCGTGGCCCCGTACGCGCAGCGCGGCACGCGATGACCGCAGCGTCTTCTGGGGCCGAGCCCCAGACCCCAGCCGGGGGGCGAGCCCCCCTGGACCCCCCAAAAGCCGGTGAGATCCAAGCCCAACCCGACGAACGCATAGCCAAGAAGAGCCTGACGGACCGGCTGGTCGTCCGGCCCGAAATCGGCGCGCTCCTCGGCGCCGTGCTCGTGTTCCTCTTCTTCTCCGTCGTCACCGGCCAGTTCCTCAGCCCGCTGGGCGTGGCGACCTGGCTCGACGACTCCTCGACGCTGGGCATCATGGCCGTCGTGGTCGCGCTGCTCATGGTCGGCGGCGAGTTCGACCTGTCGGCCGGCGTGCTGACGGCGTCGACGTCTTTGGTCACGGCGATCCTGGCGACGCAGGCGGGCTGGAACGTCTGGCTAGCGCTGCTGGCGTCACTGGCCTTCGCGCTCGGCGTCGGCGCGTTCAACGGCTGGCTGGTGATGAAGACCGGGCTGCCGAGCTTCATCGTCACGCTGGGGTCGTTCCTGGCCCTGCAGGGGCTCAACCTCGGCGTGACGCGGCTGGTCACCAACACCGTCCAGGTGTCGGGGATGCGCTCGGCCGGCGGCTACGAGTCGGCCGGCGGGCTGTTCGCGTCGACGTTCGACATCGGCGGCACGGAGTTCCAGTCCTCGATCGTCTGGTGGATCGTCGTCACGGCGATCGCCGCGTGGCTGCTGGTGCGGACCCGGTTCGGCAACTGGATCTTCGCGGTCGGCGGGTCGCAGGTGTCGGCCCGCTCGGTCGGCGTGCCGGTGGTGCGCACGAAGATCCTGCTGTTCATGGGCACCGCGCTCGGCGCGTGGCTGGTCGGCTCGATCAACATCCTTCGCTTCGCCAGCGTGCAGGCCAACCAGGGCATCGGGCTGGAGTTCCAGTACATCATCGCCGCGGTGATCGGCGGCTGCCTGCTCACCGGCGGGTTCGGCTCGGCGGTGGGCGCGGCGATCGGCGCGCTGATCTTCGGCATGGCCCGCCAGGGCATCGTGTTCGCGCAGTGGAACAGCGACTGGTTCATGCTGTTCCTCGGCGTCATGCTGCTGGCCGCGGTGCTGGTCAACAACGCCTTCCGGCGCCGCGCGGAGAGGGTACGCCGATGAGCCTGCTCGAGGTCAAGGACATCGGGAAGACCTACGGCAGCGTCATCGCGCTGCGCGAGGTGTCCACTGTGGTCAACGCGGGCGAGGTCACCTGCGTGCTCGGCGACAACGGCGCCGGGAAGTCGACGCTGATCAAGATCCTGGCCGGCGTGCACCAGCACGACCGGGGCGAGTTCCTGATCGAGGGCGAACCCGTGCGGTTCTCTTCGCCACGCGAAGCCCTCGACCGCGGCATCGCGACCGTGTACCAGGACCTCGCCGTGGTGCCGCTGATGAGCGTCTGGCGGAACTTCTTCCTCGGCTCCGAGCCGACGACCGGGTTCGGCCCGTTCCGGATGCTCGACCGGAAGAAGGGCCGCGAGACGACGAAGCAGGCGTTGTCCGACATGGGCATCGACCTGCGGGACGTCGAACAGCCGGTCGGGACGCTCTCGGGCGGTGAACGCCAGTGCGTCGCGATCGCCCGTGCGGTGTACTTCGGCGCGAAGGTGCTGATCCTCGACGAGCCGACGGCCGCGTTGGGCGTGAAGCAGGCCGGGGTGGTGCTGAAGTACGTCGCCCAGGCCCGTGACCGCGGGCTCGGCGTCGTGCTCATCACGCACAACCCGCACCACGCCTACCCGGTCGCCGACCGGTTCCTGCTGCTCAAGCGGGGTGCCGCGCTCGGGCACTACGAGAAGTCCGAGATCGACATCGGTGAACTCACCCGGCAGATGGCGGGCGGTGCCGAACTGGAAGCCCTGGAACACGAGTTGCGGCAGGTGGAGAAGGCGTGACTCCCGCCGACGTACTTTTTCCCGCGGAGGCGGCATGACCATCGAAGCGCTGACGATCGGCCGGGTGGGCGTCGACCTCTACCCGGAGCAGAGCGGCGTGCCGCTGGCCGGGGTCAGCACGTTCGCCAAGTCGCTCGGCGGGACCGCGACCAACGTCGCGGTCGCCGCCGCACGGCTCGGCCGGCGCACGGCCGTGCTGACCAAGGTCGGCCCGGACGGCTTCGGCGACTACGTGCGGCAGGCCCTGCACGGCTTCGGCGTCTCACCGGACTTCGTGGGTACTTCGCCGGACCTCCAGACGCCGGTGGTGTTCTGCGAGCTGAACCCGCCCGCGGACCCGCCGCTGCTGTTCTACCGCTCCCCCATCGCGCCCGATCTCACCCTCACCGACGAGGACGTGCCGTGGGACGTCGTCGAGTCGGTGCCGCTGCTGTGGGTCACCGGCACCGGCGTGTCCGCCGAGCCGGCGCGGGCCACCCAGCGGAAGATCCTCGAAACCCGCGGCCGCCGCGAGCACACCGTCCTGGACCTGGACTACCGCCCGATGTTCTGGCCGGACGTCGCCGGCGCGCGCACCGAGATCGGCTGGATGCTCGACCACGTCACGGTCGCGGTCGGCAACCGGACCGAGACCGAGGTCGCCGTCGGCACCGCGGACCCGGACACCGCCGCGGACCGGATGCTGGAACGGGGACTGCACCTGGCGGTGATCAAGAAGGGCGCCGAAGGTGTCCTCGTGGCGACTCCGGAAGGCCGCTGGACGGTGTCGCCGCAACGCGTCGAGGTCGTCTGCGGGCTCGGCGCCGGCGACGGCTTCGGCGGGGCGCTGATCCACGGCCTGCTGTCCGGCTGGGACCCGGTGCGGATCGCGGAGTACGCGAACGCCGCGGGCGCGCTCGTCGCCTCGCGCCTGGCCTGCGCGGACGCCATGCCGACCGCCGGGGAGATCGAGGAGCTGCTGTGATGCTCTCCGACAAGCGCTGGACGGAGCTGCTGCACACCCGCGCGACCAACCCCAGCGCGGTCCGCCAGGCGTACGCGACCCGCAAGCGCCGTTCCCGGCTGCTGTCCGACAACGGAACCCTGTTCCTGGTCGCCGCCGAGCACCCGGCACGGGGAGCGCCGGACCGGCGGACGCTGCTGGACCGGCTGCTGGTCGCACTGGCGAGCCCGGCCGTCGACGGCGTCGTCGGCACCCCGGACATCGTCGAGGACCTGCTCCTGCTCGGCGCGCTGCACGACAAGATCGTCTTCGGGTCGATGAACCGCGACGACGGCTTCACCGGCTACGACGCCCGGACGCTTGTCGACTGCGAGCTGGACGGCGGCGACATGCTGCTGCGAACCGTCGATTCCGGCCCGGGCCCGGCCTCGAACCTGCAGGACTGCGCCGACGCCGTCACCGAGCTGGCCGCGTACGGCCTGGTCGCCATGATCGAGCCGGTGCCGCAGGAAAACCCGGATTCACTGGCCCGAGTGGTCACGATCGCATCCGCCCTCGGGACGACGTCGGCGCACACCTGGCTGAAGCTGCCGCCTACCGGCTCGACCGGTGTCCTGGGCGCCACGACCCTGCCGGTGGTGCTCGGCGGCATGCCGCCGGACCGGATGCCGTGGCACAGGGTCGTCCGCGGCCTGGTCATCGGCCGCACCCTGCTCCACCCGCCCGGCGGCGACACCCGCGCCGCCGTGGAAGCCGCCGCAAAGGTACTGGAGGCTGCGAAATGAGCAAGCTGCACCGTCCACTGGGGACACTATCCGACAACGCCGACCCGGTCCGGCTGACCCCGGACACCGCCGGGTGGCGGTACTCCGGGCTGCGGGTGCTCTCCCTGGCCCCCGGCGAGACGCGCGTCCTGCACACCGGCGAGTTCGAGGCGTTCGTGCTGCCCTTGGCCGGTTCGGCGACCGTCCGGGTCGACGGGCAGGTCTTCGAACTGCGCGGGCGCGACTCGGTCTTCACTCGCGTGACGGACTTCGCCTACATCCCCCGGGACGCCGAAGTCGAGCTGTCGACGAAGGACGGTCTCGAGGTCGCGCTGCCGATGGCGCGCTGCACCCGGCGCCTCTCCCCTGCGTATGGTCCCGCGGAGGACGTGCCGGTCGAGGTTCGCGGCGCCGGCCAGGCGACGCGGCAGGTGACCAACTTCGGCGTGCCCGGGGTGTGGGACCACGCCGACAAGCTCAACGCGTGCGAGCTGATCACGCCGGGCGGGAACTGGTCGTCATACCCGCCGCACAAGCACGACGAAGCGACCGAGTGCGAGGTCGTCAACGAGGAGATCTACTACTTCCGGGTTGCCGGCCGCGACGGGGTGACGCCGTCCCGCGAAGGCTTCGGCCTGCACCGGACGTACACGAGCGACGGCGAGCTGGACGAGGACGTCGCCGTGCGCGACCACGACGTCTTCCTCATCCCGCGCGGCTACCACGGGCCGTGCGTGGCCGCGCCGGGCTACCCGATGTACTACCTGAACGTCCTGGCCGGACCGGCTTCGGAACGCTCGATGGCGTTCTGCGACGACCCGGCGCACGGCTGGGTCCGCGACACGTGGGCGACGCAGGACCTCGATCCGCGGTGCCCCGTCACCAGTCATGAAGGGCGTGTGCAGTGAACAACTTCAGGGGTCCGGGGGCAGAGCCCTCGGCCGGGGTGCGGGGGCTTGGCCCCCGCAAAACGCAGCAGCTGACGACGGCTCAGGCGCTGGTCCGCTGGATCCTCGCCCAGCGTTCGGAAACCTTGGACGGTGCGGAAGTCCCGCTGTTCCCCGGGGTGTTCGCGATCTTCGGCCACGGCAACGTCCTCGGCCTCGGCACCGCGCTGGAGGAACACCGCGGGGACATCCCGGTCTGGCGCGGGCACACCGAGCAGGGCATGGCGCTGGCCGCGGTCGGGTACGCGAAGGCCACGCACCGGCGGCAGGTCGGCGTCGTGACGTCGTCGATCGGGCCGGGCGCGCTGAACATGGTGACCGCGGCCGGTGTGGCGCACGCGAACCGGCTGCCGGTGCTGCTGCTGCCGGGCGACACGTTCACCAACCGGGCGCCGGACCCGGTGCTGCAGCAGATCGAGCCGTTCGGCGACGCGACCGCGACGGTGAACGACGCCTTCCGCGCGGTCTCGCGCTACTTCGACCGGATCAGCAGGCCCGAGCAGCTGATCTCGACGTTGCCGCAGGTCGCCCGGGTGCTCACGGACCCGGCCGACGCCGGGCCGGTGACCCTGGCGCTGCCGCAGGACGTCCAGGCCGAGACGTTCGACTTCCCGGACGCGCTGTTCGAGCCGGTGACGCACCGGCCGCCGCGCCCGCGCCCGGACCGGCGTTCGGTCACCGAGGCGGCCGGCGTCCTGCGGGCGTCGAAGCGGCCCCTGATGGTGCTCGGCGGGGGTGTCCGGTACTCGGGCGCCGGACAGCGCGCGCTGGAGTTCGCCGAACGGCACGGGATCCCGCTCGTGGAGACGACGGCGGGCCGGACGCTGGTGCCGCACGGGCATCCGCTGCACGCGGGGCCGCTGGGCATCACCGGCTCGACGTCGGCGAACGTCGTCGCGGCGGCCGCCGACGTCGTGCTCGCGGTGGGGACCCGGCTGCAGGACTTCACGACGGCGTCCTGGACGGTCTTCTCCCCCGACGTCCGGCTGGTCTCGCTCAACGCGGCCCGGTTCGACGCGGTGAAGCACGGGGCGCTGTCGGTCGTCGGGGACGCCGACGCGGGCCTGGTGGACCTCGCCACCCAGCTGGAGAGCTGGCGGGTCGACCCGGCGTGGACGTCGCGAGCCGCGGCCGAACGGGGCTCGTGGGACACGCACATCGACTCGCTGCGCTCTTCTCCGGGCGAGTTGCCGTCGTACGCGCAGGTCGTCGGGGTGGTCAACGACCTCTCGGCGGCCGGCGACTACGTCATGACGGCGTCGGGCGGGCTGCCGGGCGAGCTGATCGGCGGCTGGCGCGGGTCCGGTTCGGTCTCGATGGACGTCGAATACGGGTTTTCCTGCATGGGCTACGAGCTGTCCGGTGCGTGGGGTGCGGCGATCGCCCACCCGGGCCTGGTGACGACGCTGCTGGGCGACGGCTCGTACCTGATGCTGAACTCCGAGCTGTTCTCGGCGGCCTTCGCCGGTCACCCGTTCGTCGCCGTTGTCTGCGACAACGACGGGTACGCGGTGATCGCGCGGCTGCAGGAGGGCCAGGGCGGGAAGCCGTTCAACAACTTCTACGCCGACTGCACGACTTCGCACGCTTCTCCGCCACGGGTCGACTTCGCGCGCCATGCGGAATCACTGGGCTGCGTGGTGTTCACCGCGTCCACTGTGGACTCGCTTCGTGCGGCGTACGTGTCGGCTCGCAAAGCGGCCGTCTCGGAGCAGCGTCCGGCCGTCGTCGTGGTGAAGACGCAGCCGTCGACGTGGACCGAAGCCGGGGCCTGGTGGGAGGTCGGCGTGCCGGAGCACCTGGCCGGGCGGGACGGCTACGAGCGCGGGAAGGGCGGCCAGGTGCGTTACCTCGGGTCCTGAGTGACAGCCGGCGACGCTGCCCCGCCGACCAGCCGCCGCGGCACGCCGGAGCCGTCCGCCGGGACCGCCCAGACGGCGTTGTCCAGCCCGTACAGGATCGTCCGGTCGTCCTGCCAGAGCGCCTGGTCGTCGACGCTGCGCGGCTCGGCGAGCTCGGTCTCCCGCATGCTCGCGAGGTCGAGGACGGCCAGCCGCCAGCCGTCGCCGGCCTTCTTCTTGAAGGCGACCCGCTTGCCGTCCGGGGACAGCGACGGGCATTCGACGTTCTCGCGGAGGGTCTTGCCCCGGTAGCGCGCGTAGTCGGCTTCGACGAGGTACGTCTTGCCCTTGCTGCCGAGCGTGGCGTAGAACCGGTTGCCGTCGGGGGCGAAGGTGATGCCCCAGTAGTTGACGTCGTGCGCGAAGTAGCGGCTGCCGTCCTTGAAGACCGGCAGCTCCTCGATCGTCTTGACCAGCCGCCCGGTCTCGACCTCGTAGAGCCCGGCGCGGGTCGAGAAGCCGGTCTGGGCGTAGGAGTCACCCGTGACGAACAGCGTCCAGTAGACGCGCTTGCCGTCCGGCGAGACCCGCGCGCGGCTCGGGGTGCCGGGCAGGGTTTCGGTGTGGCGGACGGCGAGGTGGTCGTCGAGGACGCGGACGTCCGTGACCGCGGGGAGCGTGCCCGGCCGCACGGCCAGGCACACCGCCGTCTGCTTCGCCACCGCGAACCGGTCGCACTTCAGGTCGCTGAGCTGCGGTTTCGCCTGTGTGCCGGCCAGCGGGACGGCGCCGATGCGCCCAGTGGCGGTGTCGCGGAACAGCAGCTGCCCGGGTGCCAGGGTCACCGCGGCGGCGGGTCCGGCGTCCGCGGTGCCGTGGCGGGCGTTGACCGTGTACGTGACGGCAGCGGCGGCCAGGAGCGCCGTGCCGGTGAGGGCGAGGACGAGTTTCTTCACGGGCGCACCGGTTTCGCGAAGGCGGCGGCGAGGACGACGGCGGCCAGGCAGGCCGCGGCGACGAGCACCGCGGGCCGCAGGTCCCACAGCGTCCACGCCAGTCCGAACAGGACGGAGGAGAGCATCCGGGCCACGGCCTGGCCCGTTTGCACCACGGCCAGCCCGGTGGCGCGCAGGCCGGCCGGGACGAGCGGGCCGGCCGCGGCCATCAGGACGCCGTCGGTGGCCGCGTAGAACACGCCGTGCAGGCCGAGCGCGACCACCGCGAGCCACAGCCCCGCCTGCGGGCCGCAGAGCAGCACCAGGGCCAGGCCCAGCGCCGCGTGCCCGCCGAGGAACACCGGCCAGCGGCCGACGCGGTCGGCGAGCTTGCCGAGCGGCACGGCCAGCAGCAGGTAGACCCCGGCCGTGCCCAGTGGCAGCAGCGGGAAGTACGTCGCCGCGATCTCCCAGCGGCGCTGCAGGACGAGGTAGACGAACGAGTCGCCGACCGTCACCAGGCCCAGCAGGGCGGCCCAGAGCGTCACGCGCCGGAAGTCCCGCTGCTTCAGGAGACCGAGGGCGGCTCTGGCGGACACCGCCGCGCGGTCGGCGCCGCCGGGCCGGTCGCGGACGAACAGGGCGAGCAGCAGGACGGCGACGGCCGCGATGCAGAAGCTGGTGAAGAACACGCTGGAGTAGCTGCCGAGGCTCAGCGCGAGGACCGCCATCGCCACCAGCGGGCCGAGGAAGGCGCCGACGGTGTCCATCGCCCGGTGCACCCCGAACGACCGGCCGAGCGTCGCCGGCTCGCTGCTGAGCGAGATCAGCGCGTCACGCGGGCCGGTGCGCAGCCCCTTGCCGGTGCGGTCGGCGGCGAGGACCAGGCCGATGGCCGCGACCGACGATCCGGCCGCGACCAGGCCGAGCTTGCACACCGCGGACAAGCCGTACCCGAACCCGGCCACGGCCTTGAGCCGCCGCCACCGGTCGGCGAGGTGCCCGCCGAGCACCCGCACGACCGCGGTGGCACCCGCGTAGAGCCCGTCGAGGAGCCCGAACTGCAGCGGGTTCAGGCCGAGGCCGAGCACCAGGTAGAGCGGGAGGACGGCGGTGACCATCTCCGACGAGACGTCGGTGACCAGGCTGACCGTCCCGAGTGCCACCACGTTGGCGGACACCCGCTTCAGCGCCGGTTTGCGTTCGGTCCCCGACGCCAGGTCCGAGGTCCGGCCGGTCGCGATGTACATGCCCGGGCCTCCTAGTGGCAGGGGTAGGTCGGGCTGCTGTCGAGGACCTTGCCGTCGACCCCGATCAGCTGGGTCTGGAACGACGTGTCCGTCATGGACAGCTTCAGGACGCCGTGGGTCTTGAGCAGCTTGGCGGTGGTCGGGTGCGCCGGGCTCAGGTCGTACAGGCCGGCACCTCCGCTGCCGCCGACGATTTCGACCGGCCCGCTCGGGTCGGCCTTGCCGTCGGCGTTCTGCGGCACGAACCGCTCGTAGTCGTGGTCGTGCCCGTTGAGAACCAGGTCGACCTTGCTGGCCACCATCAGGTTCCACAGCTCGATGCTGTCCGGGTTGTCGCCGTGGTCACCGGAGCTCCACCGCGGGTGGTGGTAGTACGCGGCGACGCAGCCCTTCGTGTTGCCGGCGAGGTCCTGCTTCAGCCACGCCAGCTGCTCGCTCGGGCCGAATTCGTGGGTGGCGAAGTCGTTGGAGTCCAGGGCGATGAAGTGCCAGTTGCCCAGTTCCCAGCTGTAGTAGCGCTTGCCCTGCGGCTTCGCGATGGCGCCGAAGTAGTCGTCGTACCCCTTGTACGGCGTGTCGTCGTAGGTTTCGTGGTTGCCGGGGATCGGCTTGGTCTTGCTCTTGAACTTGCCCCACGTCGTGTCGTAGTAGGACTTGAAGTCCGAGAGGTGGGCGTCGTCGTACTGGTTGTCGCCCATGGTGATGACCGCCGCCGGGTTCATGGCTTCGACCAGCTTCGCGGTCTTCACGTGGACACAGCTCGAGCTGCTCGCGGTGCAGCGCTCGGCGATGTCGCCGGCCGCGGCGAGGACGAATCCCGCGCTCCCGGCCGCGGTCTTGACCGTGATCGGGGGGCTCGCGGGCGAGGCGTTCCCCGCGGCGTCGCGCGCGCGGACGGCGTAGGTGTAGCTCGTGGCCGGGGTGAGCGCGGTGTCGGTGTAGGACGTCGTCGCGCTGGTGGCGACGGGCGTGCCGTTGCGAAGGATGTCGTACCCGGTGACGCCGACGTTGTCGGTTGCGGCGGCCCAGGTCAGCGCGACGCTCGTGGCGGTCGTCGTGCCTGCGGTGAGGCCGGCCGGAGTGCTCGGGGCCTGCGTGTCGCCGGAGGTGTCCGTGGAGCCGAAGACCTGCATTTCCCAGAAGGAGTAGCCGTAGCTCGTCCCGCGGGTGAGACCGACGAAGCGGACGAAACGGCCGCGGGCGGTCAGGCCGCCGAGGTCGTCGATCTTGCCGTCGCCGGTGTCGACGGTGGCGGCGGTGGTGAACGACGTCCCGTCGTCGGAGACCTCGACCCGGTACTTCTTCGCGTAGGCGGCTTCCCAGTTCAGGACGACGCGGTGGATGCTCGCGGACTGGCCGAGGTCGATCCGCAGCCACTGCGGGTCGGCGCCTTCGGCGCTGGCCCAGCGCGTGGTGGTGCTGCCGTCGACGGCCTTGGCGCCGGTGTACGACGAGCTTTCGACGGTCGAGGTGGCGACGGGTTTTCCCTGCGACAGCAGGACATCGGCGGCCTCGGCGCCGGCGGCCGCGGCGATCGCGGACGGCAACAGCACCACGGCGGCGATCACCGGGGTGAGTCGGGCAAGAGGACGTAGTCGGGTGGACGGCACGTCGCGCTCCTTACGGGCCTGGCGGTGGCGGGTGGGCTGCGGCGTCGGGTTAAGCGTTAGGAAAGTTTCCTAACTAATCGGACTGTAACGAGGGGATGATCCGGCTGACAAGACTTGTCTCGTCCTTGAATCGGTCAAGAGGGTGACTTTCTCACCGTTTCCGCTGCTCATGACCTGCGCCGGTGAGCGGGCCCCTGTTCCGTGCCCCGGGACCGGTTATCCGGCCCGGCGGCGGCCGTCTCCTGTGCGAGGGCAAGATGACGACCGAGGAGCGCAGGACCGTGAGCGACGCACAACCCGGTACCGCGACCGTGGTGGCGGCACAGGCCGGCCACCAGGCCGCCCTGGACGAACTGGTGGCGGGGTACCTCCCGCTGGTCTACAACATCGTCGGCCGCGCGCTGGCCGGGCACGCCGACGTCGACGACGTCGTCCAGGAGACGATGCTGCGGGTGGTCAACGGGCTCGCCGGGCTGCGCGACCCCGGCAGCTTCCGGTCGTGGCTGGTGGCCATCGCCGTGCGCCAGGTCCGCGAGCACGGCCGCCGGGCCGCCCGGGCACCCCTCGGCGAACCGGCACCCGACCTCGCGGACCCCGGCGCCGACTTCGTCGACCTGACCCTGCTGCGGCTGGAGCTGTCGGGCCAGCGCCGCGAAGTCGCCGAAGCCACGCGGACCGTGGTGCGCGTGCCAGACCGCGACGCCTGAAGGTCTTTCGAAGACCTCGCGCCCAGATCCCTTGCTGCGCAAGGAAAAGCGCCGCCGAAGAAGATCACCCGATCCAGCGATGGTGTTCGCACAGATGTTCGGTAGCGTGGTTTGCATGGCTCCCACCACCCACGCCCGCACCGTCCGGCGAAGACCGTCACCCCTCCGAGCGCAGCAGTTTCCGGATTTCCGCCACCGCGGCCCGGCCGGCCCGGTTGGCCCCGACCGTGCTCGCCGACGGCCCGTACCCGACCAGGTGCAGCCGCGGTTCGAGCACCACCCGCGTGCCGTCCAGGCGGATGCCGCCGCCGGGTTCGCGGACGTGCAGCGGCGCGAGGTGGTCGATCGCCGCCCGGAATCCGGTGGCCCAGAGGATCACGTCGGCGTCGAACCGCGAGCCGTCCGCCCAGACCACGCCGTCGGGCGTGATCCGCTCGAACATCGGCCGCCGGTCGAGGATCCCGGCGGCGCGGGCGGCCCGCACTTCGGGCGTCACGGCCAGATCGGTCACGCTGACCACACTTTCGGGCGGCAGTCCGGCCCGGACCCGCTCGTCGACCTTGGCGACGGCGTGGCGTCCCCAGTCCTCGCTGAAGGGCTCGTCACGCCACACGGGCGGCCGGCGCGTGACCCAGGCCGTCGCGCGGGCGAGCGGGGCGAACTCCATGAGCAGCTGGACGGCGGAAGCCCCACCACCGACCACGACCACCCGCCGTCCGCGGAAGTCTCCGGGACCGGTGTAGTCGGCGGTGTGCAATTGGCGCCCGGCAAAGGTTTCCTGGCCGGGATAGCGCGGCCAGAAGGGCCGGTCCCAGGTCCCGGTGGCACTGATGACGGCCCGCGCGGCCCAGGACTCGGCCGGGCTCGAAACGACCAGCCGCTCCCCCACCCGCGTCACGGACTGGACGTCGACGGGCCGGAGCACGGGAAGGTCGTAGACGCTTTCGAAGCGCGCAAAGTATTCGGAGACGACTTCGGAGGCGGGACGCGTCACGTCCGGAGTGCCGAAGGCCATGCCGGGAAGGTCATGGATCCCGTGCACCTTCCCCAGCACCAGCGACGGCCACCGGTACTGCCAGGCACCCCCGGCCCGCTTCCCGTGATCGAGCACGACAAACCCGTTCCGGTTTTCGAACCCGGCCCGCCGCAGGTGGTAGGCAGCAGACAACCCGGCCTGCCCGGCCCCGACGACCACAACATCCGTCTCGTGATCCGCGCCGCTCATGAAAAGTCCAACAACCCCGGCAGCACCATATTTCGCGCCCTACATCACAACGGCCACCGCCACCGGCCACCGGCCACCGGCCACCGGCCACCGGCCGAGATCCACCAGCCCCGCTCGCCCCGCGCCAGGCGGTCGCCCCACGTCCGGCCGATCCCCGCCTCTGGAGCGGCGGCCCGTTCCGGCTGCCACCAAGCCATTCCGCACCGCAAGACACGCGCCAGCCAGTTCCGCCACCCGCGAGCCGACTCCTCCAGCGGCGACCCAAGCCGCCCCACGTCACAACCCGGCTCCGGCCTTACACCGCGACCCGGTTGCGGCCGGCCTCCTTGGCCCGGTACAGCGCTGCATCGGCCGTGCGGAGAACATCGTCGAGGGTTGGTCCCGCCTCCGGATGGCGGGCGACCCCGATCGACACCGAAAGGCCACTCACCCGGACCGTTCCCGCGCCTGTCGAAATCACCACGTTCAGCTCGCCCACCGCCACCCGCACCCGCTCGGCGATCGCCAGCACGTCCGCGTGGCCGATGCCCGGCAGCAGCACCACGAACTCCTCGCCGCCGAAGCGGCCCACCGTGTCGCCCTGACGCACCGAACCGGAGATCGCCACCGCGACCGCCGCCAGCACGTCGTCGCCGGTCAGGTGGCCGTACGTGTCGTTGATCCGCTTGAAGTGGTCGAGGTCGATCATCAGCACCGCGAAACCCCCGACGGTACCGCGGCGCTGGGCGCGGGTGTGCTCGCGCATCGCGGACTCATGCCAGCCCGCGGTGTTGAGCAGCCCCGTCTTCTCGTCCGTCACCGCCGCGACCTGCAACTGCTGCTTCAACAGCAGGTAGCGGTGCAGCAGCAACAACGGCGCCACCACGAACACCACCAGCACCGGCTGCTCGACCAGCGCGAGGGCGGCGAGCCCGCCGAGGCAGAGGGTCGCCAGCTCGAACGCGTTGTCCTCCCACGTGCCGATCAGGTCGGCCGCCGAACGCTGGCTGGTGTACAGGTAGATGCCGGCCGCCACGAGACCGACGTTCACCAGCTCGAACACCGCGGCCGCCAAGCACAACGCGAACAACCCGCGCGGCGTCTGCAACGGCGTCCCGTGCAACCCCAGCACCGCGAGAACGGAGGAAGCCGCGAAACACGAGAGCATCGCCCAAGCCGTGCTCGCGACGAACCGGTGCGCAGGCCGCGTGCGGACGTGTCGCCACACTCGCAGCCACAAATGCGTGTAGAGCACCACGGCCAGCAGCGCCACCCACGCCGGCGGGAGCAGGACGACACCGGCGAGGTACCAGACGGACGTGACGTTGATGTGCGTCTGCCCGCTCATCCACCGGCGCAACCGCTCGATGCGGCGCGACATCTCGGCCTGGGCCACCCCGAGGGCGACCAGCACGGCAAACCACCCCGGACGCACCGGGCCGCCGAAGCCGGTCGCCAGCGCGGTCCCGGTCGTGGCGACGGCCAGCAGTTCGCAGCCGAGGGCGTAGGCGATCCAGCGGGCCTTCGCGCCACCCCACATCGCCCATCGCGCCGGCCAGCCCGGCCAGGCGGAAAGGGCTTCCCGGCGCACGGCGGCCTGCGCTCTCAAGAGCCGAGGCCACAGACGTGACGAACCGGCATCGTGACGTTCCCCTTGCGCGAAGTTCGGCCGACCAGGTAGCCCAGCGTAGCCGTTCCAGCGAGCCGCGTCGCCAATCCGGGGGATTTATGGGTCACGTCGGTGCCCGAAGACCCGCACAAAGTAGATCGACGCAGGTCAACGGCTCACGGACGGATCACCTTCGGGGGCACGGCGGACCGGGCCGTCGACGCGGGCCGGCTCACTTGCGCAGTGCTCGGACGATCGCCACCAGACCGGCCACCGCGGCCAGTGCGGCCAGCACCGGGACCGCCCGCTTGAGGACCGGCTGTCCCGCGTAGTCGAGCAGGTCGATCGCCTCGGTCTCCGGGGGTGCCGGGACGCTGTGCAACGCCGGCCGATCCGCCGGCTTGGCCTTCGGCTCCGTGTTGATCTCCGGGGTGGCCGGCGCCGCCTTGACCGCAGGCTGCGCCTCGGCCACCGGCTCGGCCGTGGCCGTGGGCTCGGTCACGGGCGCGCCCTGATCCGGCACCGGCTTCAAGACAGGCTCGGCCACCGGCGGGGCAGCAGCCGCCGCCGCAGGGACCGCCGCTGCAGTTCCCTTCTCCGGACCGCTTCCGGCCGAGGCCGCCGCTCCGGCCTCCTTCGCCGGCGCACTCCCCGTGGGGGCCGCCGCCGCGGGCTCCTTCACGGCACCACGTCCGGCCGAGGCAGCCGCCGTGGCCTCCTTCTCCGGTGCGCTCCCCGCGGGGGCCGCCGCCGGAGCAGCTGCCGCCTTCTCGGCCGGGGCCAGCTTGCCCGACAGGCAACCCGCGAACGTGTCGAGGATCTTGCCGCCCACTTCGCTGATCAACCCGCGGCCGAACTGGGCCGGCTTGCCCGTGATCGACAGGTCGGTGGCCACCGCTCCGTGGGTTCCGCCGTCCGTCTCCGTCAACGTCAGCGTCACCGTCGCCGCCGCTGTTCCGGAGCCGCGGGAATCCTTGCCCGAGGCCTTGATCGTCACCTTGTGCGCGGCGTCGTCCTTCTCGAGGAACTCGCCATTTCCCTTGTACAACAGGGAAATCGGCCCCAGCTTGACCTTCACCGTTCCGCTGAACCTGTCGCCTTCGACCTTGGTCAGCGTCGCGCCCGGCATGCACGGGGCGACGCGCTCGGGGTCGACGACCGCCTGCCAGACCTCGCCGATCGGAGCCGGGACGGTGAATTCGTGGTCGAGCCGCACGGGCCGACCTCCTTTCTGCCGAACCTGGGGTGTCCGCACCCCACCCTAGCCGCCCGGGGGCCGTGGCCCGGCGAACGGACCGCGGCCCCGGGGCGTGCGTCAGGCGCCGGCCGCCGCCGCGATCGCGCGGCCCGTCAGCACCTCCGCGAGGTGACGGCGGTATTCGACGTCGGCGTTGCTGTCCACCGGCGGATTCGTGCCCTCCGCCGCGTGCGAGGCCGCCGCGGCGATCGCGTCCGCCGAAGCCTGGACGCCGACCAGTGCCGCCTCGACGCCCGAAGCGCGGACCGGGGTCGAGCCCATGTTCGTCAGCGCGACCCGCGCTTCCTCGATGACCCCCGCCTCGGTGCGGACGGTGACCGCGACCGCGACCATCGACCACGCCTGGGCGACGCGGTTGAACTTCTCGTAGTGCGCCCGCCACCCCGTGTGCTTGGGCGCACGGATCTCGACCAGCAGCTCGTCCGGCGCCAGCGCGGTCGTGAACAGGTCGCGGAAGAACTCCGCGGCCGGCACCGTCCGCCGCCCCGACGGCCCGGCGACCACCAGCGACGCGTCCAGTGCGAGCACCGGCGCCGGCAGGTCGCCGGCCGGGTCGGCGTGCGCGATCGCGCCGCCGAGCGTGCCGCGGTGGCGGATCTGCGGGTCGGCCACCGTGTCCGTCGCCGCTTTGAGCAACGCCGCGTGCGCGGCCACCAAGGCGTCCCGCTGGACGTCGTAGTGCGTGGTCATCGCGCCGATCACCAGCTCGTCGCCCTCCTCGCGGACGCCGCGCAGTTCGGCGACGCGCCCGAGGTCGACCAGCGTGGTGGGCGCGGCGAGCCGCATCCGCAGCACCGGCAGCAGGCTCTGCCCGCCGGCCAGCACCTTGGCGTCCTCGCCCGCCGAAGCCAGCGCCTGCACCGCTTCGTCCACTGTGGACGGGCGAACGTAGTCGAAGGGAGCCGGGATCACTGCGCACCTCCGGTGGCGTCGATGGAGCCGAGCCCGCCGCCCGCTTCGTCGCGGCCGGGGCCGCCCGCGTCGGTGGTGCCGTGCTGGATGGCGTGCCACACCCGCATCGGGGTCAGCGGCATCTCGATGTCGTCGACGCCGAACTGCCGCACGGCGTCGATCACGGCGTTGACCACCGCCGGGGTGGACGCGATGGTGCCCGCCTCGCCGACGCCCTTGGCGCCGAGCGGGTTCGTCGTCGACGGCGTTTCCGTGCGGTCGGTGGTGAACGACGGCAGGTCGGCCGCCGACGGCAGCAGGTAGTCGGCGAACGTGCCGGTCGTCAGCGTGCCGCTTTCGTCGTGTTCGGTGCCCTCGAACAACGCCTGCGCGATGCCCTGCGCGAGCCCGCCGTGCACCTGGCCCTCGACGATCAGCGGGTTCACCGCGACGCCGACGTCGTCGACGCAGACGTACGAGCGCAGCTTGATCCGGCCCGTCTCGGTGTCCACTTCGGCGGCGCACAGGTGCGTGCCGTGCGGGAACGAGAAGTTCTCCGGGTCGAACGTCGCGTCCGAGTCGAGTGACGGCTCGACCCCGTCGGGCAGGTTGTGCGCCGCGAACACCGCGAGCGCGACGTCGCCCATCGTGGTGGACGTGCCGGTGCCCTTCACGGTGAACTTGCCGCCGGCGAACTCCAGGTCGTCCTCGGCGCACTCGAGCAGGTGGGCCGCGATCGGCTTGGCCTTCGCGATCACCTTCTCCGCGGCCTTGATGACGGCGATCCCGCCGACCACCAGCGACCGCGAGCCGTAGGTGTCCATGCCCTTGTGCGAGGACTGCGTGTCGCCGTGCAGGATCTCGACGTCCTCGAACGCGACCCCCAGCTGGTCGGCGACGATCTGGCTCCACGCCGTCTCGTGGCCCTGGCCGTGCGCGGACGCGCCCGTCGTGACCTCGACCTTGCCGGTGGGCAGCATCCGGATCGACGCGTATTCCCAGCCGCCGGCGCCGTAGTCCAGCGAGCCGAGCACCCGCGACGGCGCGAGCCCGCACATCTCGGTGAACGTCGAGATGCCGATGCCGAGCTGGACCTTGTCGCCGGACGCGCGGCGCTTGTCCTGCTCGGCGCGCAGGCCGTCGTAGTCGAAGAGCTGCTTGGCCTTTTCGGTCGCGGCTTCGTAGTTGCCGGAGTCGTAGGTCAACCCGGCCACGGTCGTGAACGGGAACTCCTCGTGCTTGATCCAGTTCTTTTCGCGCAGCGCCAAGGGATCCATGCCCAGCTCGACGGCGAGCTCGTCCATGATCCGCTCGATCGCGAACGTCGCCTCGGGGCGGCCGGCGCCGCGGTAGGCGTCGGTCAGCGTCGTCGTCGTGTACACGTTGGTGCACGCGAAGTGGTACGCCGGGATCTTGTAGATCGCGTTGAACATGAACGCGCCGAGGATCGGCACGCCCGGCCCGACGAGGCCGTTGTACGCGCCGAGGTTGGCGAGCAGCTCGACCTTGAGGCCGGTGACCCGGCCGTCGCGGGTCGCCGAAATGGTGATGTCCTGGATCTGGTCGCGGCCGTGGTGGGCGGCGAGCATCGTCTCCGACCGCGTCTCGTTCCACTTGACCGGCTTGCCGAGCTTCCGCGCGACCCGCAGCGACATCATCTCTTCCGGCAGGACGCCGATCTTGCCGCCGAAGCCGCCGCCGACGTCCGGGGCGATCACACGCAGCTTGTGCTCGGGGATGCCGAGCGTCAGCGCCGACATCACGCGCAGGATGTGCGGGATCTGGGTGGCCGACCACATGGTGATCTGCGAACCGGTCGGGTCGACGACGCAGGCGCGCGGCTCCATGAAGGCCGGGACGAGCCGCTGCTGGCGGAAGCGGCGCTTGAGGACGACCTCCGACGAACTGATCGCGTCCTCGACGTTGCCGCCGGTGCCCGCTTCGGCGGAGTCGAACTTCCAGACCGCGCTCGTGTTGGTGCCGAGATCCTCGTGGACCAGCGGGGCACCGTCGGCGATCGCGGCTTCCATGTCGAGGATCACCGGCAGCTCGTCGTACTCGACGTCGATCTGCTCGAGTGCGTCGTGCGCTTCGGCGGACGACCGCGCGACGACGACGGCGACGCCTTCACCGGCGAAGTTGACCGTGCTCGCGGCCAGCACCGGGCGGCGCGGCGCCTTCATGTCCGGCGTGATCGGCCACGCGCACGGCATGCCGACCGCGCCTTCCGGGTCGAGGTCCCCGGCGGTGTAGACGGCGATGACCCCGGGCGCGCTCTTCGCCGCCGACGTGTCGATCGAAACGATCTCGGCGTGCGCGAACGGGCTGCGCAGGACGGCCAGGTGCAGCATCCCGGGCAGCGTGATGTTGTCGGTCCACCGGGTGCGGCCGGTGATCAGCCGCTCGTCCTCCTTGCGGCGACGGGACTTCCCGACTTCCGGTTCGATCGTGGCGGTCATCAGTCACCACCCACGCCGACGTGCTTGTTCTCGGCGATCCGTTCGGCTTCGGGCCCGGCGCCGGGCCTCATCTGCTTCGCGGCGTCGCGGACCGCGCGGACGATGTTCTGGTACCCGGTGCAGCGGCAGAGGTTGCCTTCCAGTCCTTCGCGGACGGCCTGCTCGTCCGGGTCGGGGTTGTCGGCCAGCAGGTCGATCGACTGCATGATCATCCCCGGGGTGCAGAACCCGCACTGCAGCGCGTGGTTGTCATGGAACGCCTGCTGCACCGGGTGCAGCTTGCCGTCGCGGGCGAGGCCCTCGACGGTGGTGACCTCGCAGCCGTCGGCCTGCACGGCCAGCACGGAGCAGGACTTCACGCTGTGCCCGTCGAGGTGGACGGTGCAGGCGCCGCAGTTGCTGGTGTCGCAACCAACGACGGTGCCGACCTTGCCGAGCCGCTCTCGCAGGTGGTGCACGAGGAGGGTGCGGGGTTCGACTTCGTCGGTGTACTTCGTGCCGTCGACGTTGACGGTAATGCGCATCAGGCCTCCAAAGCCGGTTCGGGAACGGCCTGCCCGACAGTGATCGGGCTCACAAACCCCGAGCGTGCTACGCGACCTACGCGCCGACAAGACCTGCTGTCACGCGTTCAACTACCGGTTCCGCAGATACGCGCCGGAACGCATCGCAACTCCGTAGATGCGGAATTCCGGAGGGGTGAACTTTATGGACCAGCCGGCGTACTCAGCCGTGAATGCGTCCCGAAAGCTCCGCGAGCCGCTTGCCGCCGCCGCCCCAGCGCAGCGCGATGATCTCCGCCGCGATCGACACGGCCGTCTCCTCCGGCGTGCGCGCGCCCAGGTCGAGACCGATCGGCGACGACAGCCGTTCCAGCTCCGCCTCGGTGATCCCGGCCTCGCGCAGCCGGGCGAAACGGTCGTCGTGGGTCTTGCGGGACCCCATCGCGCCGACGTACCCGACGTCCAGGCGCAGCGCGACCTCCAGCAGCGGCACGTCGAACTTGGGGTCGTGGGTCAGCACCGCGATCGCCGTGCGCTGGTCGACGCGGCCGGCGTCCGCCTCGGCCCGCAGGTAGCGGTGCGGCCAGTCCACGACGACGTCGTGGGCGTCCGGGAACCGGCTGGCGGTGGCGAACACCGGCCGCGCGTCGCACACCGTGACCTGGTAGCCGAGGTAGGCGCCCATGCGGGCCATCGCGGCGGCGAAGTCGATCGCGCCGAAGACCAGCAGCCGGGGCGGCGGCTCGAAGGAGTTGACGAACACCGCCATCCCCTCGCCGCGGCGCTGCCCGTCCGGGCCGTAGTGCAGGGTGCCGGTGCGGCCGCTGGCCAGCAGGCCGCGGGCGTCGTCGGCCACCGCGTCGTCCATCCGCGACGACCCGAGCGAGCCCGCGGTGCGGTCCGGCCAGACGATCATGTGCTCGCCGACCAGGCCTTCGCGTTCGTGCTCGATGATCGTGACGACCGCGACCGGCTCGCCGCCGCGCACCGACGCCACGACGTCGCCGAGCTCCGGCATCGACGCGCGGTCGACGTGCTCGACGTAGATGTCGATGATCCCGCCGCAGGTCAGGCCGACCGCGAACGCGTCGTCGTCGGTGACGCCGTAGCGCTGCAGCACCGGCTTGCGCTCGCGGACGACCTCCTGCGCGAGTTCGTAGACCGCGCCTTCGACGCAGCCGCCGGACACGCTGCCGACTACCGTGCCGTCCGGCGCGACGACCATCGCGGCGCCGGGCGCGCGCGGGGCCGAGGAGAAGGTGGCGACCACGGTGCCGAGCCCGACGGTTTCGCCCGCGGACCAGCGGCGGAACACGTCGTCCAGTACGTCACGCATCGGAAATCTCCCCGAGCAGTCGTTCCAAGGTGGCCAGGGTGTGCCCGGCCAGCAGCCGGTCGATGTGGGGCAGCGCGGCCACGATGCCCGACTGGACCGGAGCGTAGCCCGCACGGCCGGCGTGCGGATTCACCCAGAATACGGCGTGCGCGAGCCGGCGCAGCCGCGCGAGCTGCTCGCCGAGCAGGCCGGTGTCGCCGCGTTCCCAGCCATCGGAGAACACGGTGACCACGGCGCGGCGCGCCACGCCCCGCCGTCCCCAGCGGTCGAGGAACGCCTGGAGCGTCTCCCCGAGCCGGGTTCCGCCGGCGAAGTCGGGCACCGCCGAGCCGGCCGCGAGCATCGCGCGTTCCGGGTCGCGTTGCCGCAGCTGGCGCGAAACCCGGGTCAGCCGCGTGCCGAGGGTGAACACCTCGACGGACGGCGGCGCCGCGCGCGTCAGGACGTGGGCGAACCGCAGCAGGGCGTCGGCGTACGGGCTCATGGAGCCGGAGACGTCGATGAGCAGCACGACCCGCCGTGGCCGGCTGCCGCGCCGGGCGTGCACGAGCTTGAGGGGTTCACCGCCGCTGGCCAGCATGGCGCGCAGCGTCCGCGACGGGTCGAGCCGCCCGCGCCGGGACGGCGTCCGCCGGGCGGCCGGGCGTTTCGGCAGCACGGGTTTCAGGCCGGCCAGCAGCTCGCGGAGGTGTTCGCGCTCGGCCGTGGTCAGCTCGGCGAGGTCGCGATGGCGCAGGACTTCGTGCGCGCTGGCGGCGACTTTCAGCTGGTCGTGGCCTTCACCGCCCTCGGCGTCCCCGCCTTCGGTCTCGCCCAGCGGGGCGATCCGGGCCCGCTGGGGCGCGACCGGCGTCGCGCGGCGCGGAGTGGTGGTCTCGATGGAAAACCACTGGCTGAAGGCTTCTTCGTAGTACGGGAGGTCGTCGGGGCTGGAGCAGAGGGTCAGCCGCCCGGCCCAGTACAGCTGCGTGGGCTCGGCGACGTCGATCTCGGCGACCGCGGTGAGGTACGCCTGCACGCGGTGCGCGTCGCAGGCGACACCGGCTTCGCGCAGCGCGGCGGCGAACCCGGCGTACCCCGCGACCGGATCGGCGACGGTGGTCATACCTCCATTGTGCGCCTTTCTGGCGTCCCGGCGAGGAGTCGAACCTCGGACCTCGGCGTTCGTAGCGCCGCGCTCTGTCCTGCTGAGCTACCGGGACAGGGCGGTCTGCGCACCCACCCCTCCCCGGGCAGGCACGCAGACCGCGCTCTTCGCCGCAGCCGACCCAAGGTAGCGGCGGGTGGGCGCGAAGAGCTTTTCGGAAAGAAAAGGGGAATTTCAGCGAACGACGCGGGAGATCGCGCCGCATCGGTTCCGGTCTTGCCGTCGGATCACGATCTCCTCCTCTCGGGACTGGCGTGCTGTGCTGTGGTGAAAAGAAGGATGCCCGAGTCCGCCGGGAGCGGCAACGCAATTAAAAACGCCCGCCTCGCCGGTCCTTTGTGGACCGTCGAGGCGGGCGCCGGGTGCTGCGGTCAGGCGGCGGCCTTGAAGCCGGGCTGGATGTTCGCGCAGCCGCGCAGCCCCGCCGTCTTGTTGAGCTCCAGCAGCGGCGGGAGCGTCTTCTGGGCGTAGGCCTTGAGTTCCGCGAGTTTCGCGTCGTCGACCAGGTCACGCCGGACGTGGTAGCTGACCCAGTTGCGCGAATCGATGGTCAGGTTGCCGATCGGCGGGTTGACGTAGATCGTTTCGTATTCGCGCTCGAACCGCGGGTCCTTGTCGAAGCCCAGCGTGGTGATCCACGAGCCGATGAACGTGATCAGCTCGGGCTTCTCCTGGTCGAAGACGTAGTTGCGGACACCCGTCACGTCGGACTCGTGCAGGTAGTCGGCGACCTGCTTGTCGCCGAGGCCGGCCAGGTCGAGCACCCGGATGCGGCTGCCCAGCGACGTCCCGCCGAGGTCGATCAGGCCGACCTGCGCGGAGTCGGGCAGCTTCAGGATGTCGGCGAAGCCGTTGATGGACCGGGCGTCGCGCTCGGCCACGATGCAGAACGCGGTCTTGACGTTGGCGCGGTAGGACTTGCCCTGGTCGTAGAGCCCGCTCACCGAGCTGACCAGCGCCACCACCAGCAGGCAGGCGAGCACGATCCGGCCGCGCAGCCGGGCCGCGGCCAGCGCCTCGACGACCACGATCGCACCACCGAACGCGCCCAGCGTCCAGACCGGGGTGGCGAACCGCAGCTGCCCCATCCAGTCGTACTCGAGCACGATGTAGGCGACCACGGTGAGCCCGAACGGCACCATCAGGGCGATCAGCCCGGTGCGCAGGCGCGACGGCCGGACCAGCAGCACCACCAGGCACGCCACGGCGACCGCGACGACCAGCCAGCCCACGTAGGAGACGATGTCGCCGGGGCGGGCGAGGTCCTCGATCGTCGGAGGCTCCTGTCCCTTCGCGACGGCCGTGTTCGGGACCAGGCGGCCGAACTCGAACCAGCGGAAGACCATGTACGCGCCGTACGGCACGGCGAAGCCGGCGACGGACACGACGACCGCGCGGACGCTGCGGCCGAGCAGCTCCCGCTTGAGGAACAGCAGGACGGCGATCGGGTAGGCACCGGCGTAGATGATCCCGTCGGGCCGGGTCAGCGCGGCGAGCATGGCGATCAGCCCGGTGCCGACGGCGATCTGGGTGTCGAGGAGCCGGCCGCTGTGGACCGCGCGCACGATCACCACCGCGAGCGCGGCGACCGTGAGGGCGTAGAGGGAGTTCTCCAGCCCGGAGAAGCACCAGATGACGAACGACGGGATCGCGGCGAGCGCGGCCCCGGCGACGAACGTGATCAGGGCCGGGCGGCGGCTGAGCACCTTCGCACCGAAGTAGAAGAGCACGAGGATGCCGGCGCAGCAGGCCAGCGCGAGCGCCTTCGGGAACAGGATCTGGTCGTTGATGCCGAAGAGCGTCCCGTGGTCGAAGAGACCGACGAGCTTGCCGAGGGCGAACAGGACCATCCAGGTCGGGTTGGAGTACCCCTCGACCGGCGCGGCGCCGGGCTGGAGCACCGGCCCGAAGCCGTCGGCGAGGTTGCGCGAGTAGGCGAACGTGATGGCCGAGTCGTCGATCAGCCAGTGGCCGTAGAAGGTGGCGTGCACGGCGATCAGCACGGTGCCGCCGAGCACGGCGGCCACGGCGGCGAGCTTGCCCCGCCAGCCCCGCTGCGCGGTCGCCGGGCCGGCCGTCCGGTCCGGTGCCACCTCGGACGGCGGTCTCGTCTCCGTGGTCTCGGCCACGCTCATCCCCAGGTCCTCCTCGCTTCGACCACACCGGCCCCCCGACCCGGGGCGGTCAGGCGAACAGGGCGTCGAGTTTCGCCCTGACCCGGTCGAGGTCTTCGCTGTATTTCAGGACGGCCCCGAGCGTTCTTGCCGCCGTTGCCGCGTCCAGCTCGTCACACTGAAGAGTTAAGAGAGCCCCTGCCCAATCGAGCGACTCCGCTACTCCCGGTGGTTTCAGCAAGTCCATTTCACGGAGCCGATGCACCGCTTCAGCAATTTGCCGAGCCAGAGCTTCACTTACCCGCGGGATCCTACGGCGCAGGATCTTGACCTCCCGCACCAGGTCCGGGTGTTCGAGCCAGTGGTAGAGGCAGCGGCGCTTGAGCGCGTCGTGCACCTCGCGGGTCCGGTTCGAGGTGAGCACCACTAACGGGGGACGCTCGGCGCGGACTTCGCCGTACTCGGGGATGGTCACGGCGTGCTCGTCGAGCAGCTGCAGGAGGAAGGCCTCGAACTCGTCGTCGGCCCGGTCGATCTCGTCGATCAGCAGGACGCAGGGAGCGCTGATCAGGGCCTGGAGCAGCGGCCGGGCCAGCAGGAACCGCTCGGTGTAGAGCGAGCGCTCGGCGGCCTCGACGTCCAGGTGCCCGCCCCCGGCCGCTTCGAGCGCGCGCAGGTGCAGGAGCTGACGGGGGAAGTCCCACTCGTAGAGGGCCTGGGCGGCGTCGATGCCTTCGTGGCACTGGAGGCGGATGAGCGGCCGGTCCAGCGCGGTGGCCAGGGCCAGGGCGAGGGACGTCTTGCCGGTGCCGGGCTCGCCCTCGCAGAAGAGCGGGCGTCCCATCCGCAGGGCGAGGAAACCGGCGGTCGCCAGCCCGTCATCGGCGAGGTAACCGGTCGCATCGAGCGCGGCGGCGAGTTCTTCGGGCGAGTCCGTCACGCTGTCGATCGTAGGTGTTCAGGCGGGCCCCGCCAGATCACCGGGGCGGTCGACGTCCCGGCCGCTGCCGAGGTCACCGCACTCGATCAGCGTGAGGTCGGCGCGGGTGGCGAGCCAGTCACGGGCACCGCGGTCGCCGAGGGCGCTCCCGGCGACCTCGCCCCACCACCGCCGCCCGAGCAGCACGGGGTGCCCGGGAACGCCCTCGTAGGCGGCACGGGCGACGGTTCCGGCGGAGGCGTGGGCGGCCACGCGGGTGAGGACGCCGGAGCCGACCCACGGCAGATCGACGAGGTGAACGAGCGCGGCAACGGGCTGATCGGCCGCCTCGAGGGCGGCGAGGGCGGCGAGGCCGGCGCGCAGGGAGGCACCCATGCCGGTGGCCCAGTCCTCGGCGGGGACGGCCAGCTCGGGGTCGGGCAGCAGGGCACGGACCTGGTCGGCGGCGGCCCCGACGACAACCCGCACGGGCGCGCACCCGGCGGCGGTCAGCGTGCGGAGGGCACGGAGGACGAGGGGTTCACCGTCGAGTTCGACGAGAGCTTTCGGGCCCCCGAAGCGCCGCCCGCCCCCGGCGGCGAGCAGGAGCCCGGCGACCGGACGGGGAAGGTTGGTCACGAGGCCGAGCCTGCCGCGGCCGGGGCCGGCCCGGCCACGGGAGGTGGTCGAAGGGCAGGCGGCCGGCCAGGGATCGGGGCGGCCGCTCGTTCGGCCACGGGCACGGTTCCGGGCGGCTCGGCGACCCGCACCGCCGACCACTGCGCAACGGGCACCCGCGCTGGGGCCGGCCCGGCGCGGTGCAGCGACTCGCCCCACGGCACCCGTCGGCGGATCCGCCCGGCCCACGCCCCGGCCACCCGCCGATGGTTGAACGGCGGTTCAGCCACGGGCGTGGTCCGGGGCTCCGACGGCCAGGTCCGCCTCGATGGCCCGGGCCGTCTCCAGCAGTGGGGGGACCAGGTCCTTCCGCACCGACTCCGCCGTTGTGCGGCTTGCGTGGGTGGACAGGTTGACCGCCGCCACCACCCGGCCGGTGCGGTCCCTGAGCGGGGCGGCCACCGAACGGAGGCCTTCCTCCAGTTCCTGGTCCACCATCGCCCAGCCCTGGGCGGCTACCCCGGCCAGCTCCGTGCGCAGGCGCTCGGGAGCCGTCACCGTGTGTTCGGTCAGGCGGTCCAGGCTCGCCACCAGGAAGTACTGCTCCAGCTCCGCCTCGCCGAGCCCCGCGAGCAGGACGTGGCCCATCGACGTCGCGTACGCCGGGAAGCGGGTGCCCACGTTGATGCTCACCGTCATGATGCGGGACACCGCCACCCGCGCCACGTACACGATGTCGGTGCCCTCCAGCACCGAGACCGAGCTCGACTCGTGCACCCGCGCCGACAGGTGCTCCAGGTGCGGCTGGGCGACCTCCGGCAGCGTCATGCTCGACAGGTACGCGTAGCCCAGCTCCAGCACCCGGGCCGTCAGCGAAAAGTACTTGCCGTCGCTGCGGACGTAACCCAGGTCGGCCAGCGTCAGGAGGAACCTCCTCGCCGCCGCGCGGGTGAGGCCCGTGGCGCGGGCCACGTCGCTCAAGGTCAGCTCGGACGCGCCCGCGTGGAACGCCTTGATCACGGCCAGCCCGCGCTCCAGCGACTGCACGTGGTGGGCACCACGGTGCGCCGGTTCGCTGTCCAGCCGGACCTCGAACGACGGCCTCGTCACGTCCATGCCCGGCACCCTATCCGGCGTCGGCGGGCCGGGCGCTCGGCTCGCCGAGCTCGGCGAGGGTGCGCTGGGCGATGGCGAACGCCGCGTTCGCCGCCGGGGCTCCGGCGTAGACCGCCGTGTGCAGCAGGACTTCGCCGATCTCCGCCGCCGTCAGCCCGTGGCGGACCGCCGCGCGGACGTGCATCGCCAGCTCGTTGTGCGCGTGCAGTGCGGTGAGCGCCGCCAGTGTCACGCAGCTGCGCGTGCGGCGGTCCAGGCCGTCGCGGGCCCACACCGAACCCCACGCGCCCTCGGTGATGTAGTCCTGGAACGGGCGGCTGAAGTCCGTGGTGCCCGCGACCGCGCGGTCGACGTGCTCGTCGCCGAGCACCTCGCGCCGCACCTTCATACCCTGCTCGTGGCGGTCCGTCATGCTCGCTCCAAGTGATCCAGGATCAGCCGGGTGAACTCCGCCGGCTGCTCGTAGCTGCCCAGGTGCGCGGCGTCCGCCACCACTTCCAGCCGCGCGCCGGGGATGACTTCGGCGATCGGCCGGGCGTGCTCCCCCGGCGGGGTCGCCGGGTCGTCCGCGCCCGCGACGACCAGGGTCGGCGCGGTGATCTTCGGGAGCAGCTCCAGCAGGTCCATCCGCTCGATGGCGCCGCAGCAGGCCGCGTAGCCCTCCGCCGGGACCGCCGCGATCATCGCGCGGAGGAACCCGGCCCGGTCCGGGTGCCGCTCGCGGTACCCCGGCGTCAGCCAGCGGCTCACGCCCGCCGCGGCCACCGCCGCGGTGCCCTCGGCGCGGACCGTGCGGGCCCTGTCCGCCCACATCGACGGCGGGCCGAGCTTCGCGGACGTGCAGCACAGCACCAGGCTCGCGACCCGGTCCGGCGCGTGGACACCGAGCCACATCCCGGTCATGCCGCCGAGCGACAGGCCCACCAGGTGCGCCCGCTCGGCACCGAGCTCGTCGAGCAGCGCCAGGACGTCGGCGCCCAGGTCTTCGAGCTCGTAGGGGCCCGGCGGGACCGGCGACGCGCCGTGCCCGCGCGTGTCGTACCGGACCACCCGGAACCCGCGCTCCACCAGCGGTGCGACCTGGGGTTCCCACATCCGCAGGTCGCTGCCGAGCGACCCGCCGAGCACGACCACCGGCCCGTCCCCCGGTCCTTCCACGACGCGGTGCAGCTTCACGGCGCTCACGGCCGTCACACCCGGAAGAAGACGGTCTCGCCGTCCCCCTGCAACCGCACGTCGAAGCGGTAGCCGTCGCCGGTCTTCGCCGCGATCAGCGTGCCGCGCCGCTCCTCCGGAACCGTCGCCAGCACCGGGTCGCCGGAGTTGTCCTGGTCCTCGAAGTAGATCCGCGTGACGACCCGGTTGAGCAGGCCGCGCGCGAACACCGAGACGTCGATGTGCCGGGCCTGCGTGGTGCCGCCCTCGCCGGGGACGGCACCCGGGAGGAGGGTGAGGATCCCGTAGGTGCCGTCGGTCTCCGTCGGGCAGCGGCCGAAGCCGCGGAACTCGCCGTTCGCCGCGCCGCGCGGGTCGTCGGGGTGGCGGAAGCCGCCGTCCGGGTCGGCCTGCCAGGTCTCGATCATGGCGTCCGGGACCGGGTCGCCGTTGCCGTCGCGGACGGTGCCGCGGATCCAGAACGCGCCCGGCGTGCCCTCGGGCACGACGTGCGGCCCGTCGGGCCACGGCAGCCCGATCGACAGGTACGGGCCGACGGTCTGCGAAGGGGTGGGCAGCAGCCTGGTCATTCGTCCTCGTCCTCTTCCTCTTCGAACACCGACGCGCCGCGCCCGCGCAGCACGATGTCGAACTGGAACCCGAGCGCCCACTCGGCCTGCGTGATGTCGTGGTCGTAGCGCGAGACCATCCGCTGCCGGGCCTTCTCGTCCGGGATCGAGTTGAAGATCGGATCCTGGAAGAACAGCGGGTCGTCCGGGAAGTACATCTGGGTGACCAGCCGCTGGGTGAACGCCGAGCCGAACACCGAGAAGTGGATGTGCGCCGGGCGCCAGGCGTTGTCGTGGTTCTTCCACGGGTACGCGCCGGGCTTGATGGTGGTGAAGGTGTAGCGGCCGTCGCTGTCGGTCAGGGTGCGGCCGACGCCGTCGAAGTTCGGGTCGAGCGGGGACGGCCAGCGGTCGCCGGTGTGCCGGTAGCGGCCGCCGGCGTTCGCCTGCCAGATCTCGACGAGGGAGTCGCGCACCGGTCGGCCGTCGCCGTCGAGGAGCCGCCCGGTGACGATGATGCGCTGGCCCTGCGGTTCGCCGGCGTGCTGCCGGGTGAGGTCGTTGTCGTGCTCGCCGAGGCGACCGGGCCCGAGCAGCGGGCCGGTGACCTCGGTCAGCATCTGCGGGAGCAGGACGAGGTCCTGCTTCGGGTGCCGCAGCGCCGTGGAGCGGTAGCCGCCGGAGTCGAGGGGCGGGTGGGTGCCTTCGGGGTCTTCGCCGTAGCGCGGCAGCCTGAATTCGGTCGGAGTGGCCACGTTTTTCTCCTTACCGGCCTTCGAGGACGACAGCCAGCCCTTGGCCGACGCCGATGCAGATGGCGGCGAGGCCCCAGCCTCCGCCGCGGCGGTGCAGGTCGTGCGCCAGGGTGCCGAGGATGCGGCCGCCGGATGCGCCGAGCGGGTGCCCGATGGCGATCGCGCCACCGTGGGTGTTCACGATCTCCGGATCCAGGTCCTTCCAGTCGCGCAGGCAAGCCAGCGATTGCGCGGCGAAGGCCTCGTTGAGCTCGACCGCGGTCAGGTCACCCCAGCCGATGCCGGCGCGCTCGAGGGCGATCTCCGCCGCGCGCACCGGGCCGATGCCGAAGACGTCCGGGTCGACGCCCGCCGCGCCGCGGCCGGCGATCCGGGCGAGCGGGGTCTTGTTCAGGCGGCCGGCGGCGGCTTCGTCGCCGAGGAGGAGGGCCGAGGCGCCGTCGTTCAGCGGGGACGCGTTGCCCGCCGTGACGGTGCCGTTCTCCTTGCGGAACACCGGCTTGAGCTTGGCGAGCTTCTCGGGGCTGGAGTCCGGGCGGATGCCTTCGTCGCGGGTCAGGCCGGCGCCTTCGACCGGGACCACCAGGTCGTCGTAGAAGCCCTCGTCCCACGCCTTGGCGGCGTTGACGTGGCTGCGGGCGGCGAAGGCGTCCTGTTCGTCGCGGCCGATGCCGTACCGCTCGGCGAGCTGTTCGGTGGACTCGCCGAGCGAGATCGTCCACTGCGACGGCATCGCCGGGTTGACCATGCGCCAGCCGAGCGCGGTGTTGTAGAGGGTCTGGTTGCCCGCCGGGAACGCCTTCTCCGGCTTGGGCATGACCAGGGGCGAGCGGGTCATGGACTCGACGCCGCCGGCGACGACGAGCGAGGCATCGCCGACCTGGATCGCCCGGCTGGCCTGGATCACCGCGTCGAGGCCGGAGCCGCAGAGGCGGTTGACCGTGCTGCCGGGGACGGTCGTCGGCCAGCCGGCGAGGAGGGCGGCCATGCGGGCGACGTTGCGGTTGTCCTCGCCGGCACCGTTCGCGTCGCCGAGGGTGACCTCGTCCACTGTGGACGGGTCGAGGTTGTTGCGGTGCTGCAGCGCACGCAGGACCCCGGCGGCGAGGTCGTCGGGACGGACACCGGCCAGTGCGCCGCCGTAGCGGCCGAACGGGGTGCGGATCGCGTCGAGGATGTAGACGTCGGTCATGCGCTTGCCTTCTCCAGGTCTCGCAGAAGGGTCAGCTCCTGCTCCGTGGGGGCCGGGGTGGTCGCGAGGTCGTCGGACACCTTCAGTTTCCACCCCGTGGCCGCGACGGCGCGGTCGAGGTCCACCCCGGGGTGCAGCTCGGTCAACGTCAGCTCGGCCGTCTCCGGGTCGGGACGCAGGAGGCCCAGGTCCGTCACGACGAGGGTCGGGCCCCGGCCGGGGAGGCCGAGACGCGCGCGGTCGCCCTTGCCCGTTCCGTGGCCGAACGACGTCACGAAGTCCACCTTCTCCACGAAGGCCCGGGGGTTCTGGCGCAGCACGACGAACACCTCGCCACAGGAAGCCGCGATCTCCGGGGCGCCGCCCGCGCCGGGCAGCCGCACCTTCGGGTCGTGGTAGTCCGAGCCGATCACCGTCGTGTTGATGTTGCCGAACTTGTCCAGCTGGGCCGCGCCGAGGAAGCCCACGTCGATGCGGCCGGGCTGGAGCCAGTAGTTGAACACCTCCGGCACGCTGATCACCGCGTCCGCGGTGTCGGCCAGCTCGCCGTCGCCGATGGACAGCGGCAGGCGGGACGGCTTCGCGCCGAGGCAGCCGGATTCGTAGATCAGCGTCAGGTTCGGCGCGTGCGCCCGGCGGGCCAGGTTCGCCGCCTTGCTCGGCAGGCCGATCCCGACGAAGCAGGACATGCCGTCGCCGAGCGCGCGGGCCGCGGCGACGCTCATCATCTCGTCGGAGGAGTACTGGGCGCTCATGCCTTCACCCCGGTCAGCTCGTTCAGCCACTTCGTGAACTCTTCGCGGTCGCGGCCCACCTTGTCCCACGCCTGGTACGCCGAGTTGTCCCGCTCGTAGTACCCCGCCGCGTACGACGGTTTCGCGCCGCCGGGGACCTCGGCCACCGCCGTGACCACCCACGCCGGGAGCACGACCGCACCCGGCCGGGGGGCCAGCTCGTCGACGATCTCCTCGACCGTCACCAGGGACCGCTTCGCCGCCAGCACCGCTTCCTTCTGGACGCCGGTGATGCCCCACAGCTGGACGTTGCCGTCCCGGTCCGCGCGCTGGGCGTGGACGATCGCGACGTCCGGGTTCAGCGCCGGCACCGCCGTCAGCTTCTCGCCGGTGAACGGGCAGGTGATCGGCCTGATCGTGTCGGTGTGGGCCGGGAGGTCGGTGCCCGTGTACCCGCGCAGCACCGCGAACGGCAGGCCGGACGCGCCGGCGACGTACCGGTTCGCCATGCCCGCGTGGCTGTGTTCCTCGATCTCCAGTGGCACCGGCCACTCGTGCTGGACCGCGTCACGGAAGCGGTGCAGCGAGCCGACACCCGGGTTGCCGCCCCACGAAAAGATCAGCTTGCGCGCGCAGCCCGCGCCGATGAGCTGGTCGTACACGATGTCGGGGGTCATCCGCACCAGCGTGAGATCCCGGCGGCGCTGCCGGATGATCTCCTGCCCGGCCGCGACCGGGATGAGGTGCGTGAACCCTTCGAGCGCGACGATGTCGCCGTCGTGCACCAGCCGGGCCACGGCCTCCTCCAGCGACAGCAGCTCCGCCATCACACCCTCCGCATCGTTCGGACTGTTCGCATCACGCACACTCGTTCTGCAACCGAACATAGCACGGCACCGGGCGGCCCGACCAGACGTCTTCCACCCAATGGATGACGCGCGCACGTCGAAGGGGACTTTTTCCGGGCGCGGGCAGCGAGCGAAGTCTGCGCTGGTCAGCTCTACGCTGTCGGTCATGTCGCTCGTCGAACACGACCCCGCGCACCGGCTCTGGCTGCTGCGCACGCCCGAGAGCTCGTACGCCTTCCGGCTGGACGCCGACGACCGCCCGCGGCACGTCCACTGGGGCCCGCCGCTGACGCTGGCCCAGGCCACGCAGGTCGCCGCGCGCCGCAACCCGGCCGACAGCAGCTTCGACGAGCCCGGTGACGAGCGGCAGGAGCTCCCGGCCGAGGGCGGCGCGTTCTTCGGCGTCGCGGCACTGGCCGTCCGGTACGCCGACGGGACTTCGGCGCTCGAGTGGCGCTACGACGGCTTCGCACTCGAAGACGACACACTCGTCGTGCGGCTCGCGGACCGGCACTACCCCCTGGAGCTGTCCCTGCACTACCGCGTCCGCGGCGACGTCGTCGAGCGTTGGACGTCACTGCGGCACACCGGCACGGAAGAACCGATGGCCTTGCTGCGCACGGATTCCGCGTCGTGGACGCTCCCCCGGCGCGACGGCGCGCGGCTGAGCCGGACGTCCGGTGCGTGGAGCGCCGAGTACGGCGTGCTGCGGGAACCGCTGCCGGTCGGCGAAACCACGCTGACCAGCCGTCGCGGCGCCTCCGGCCACCAGGTCAACCCGTGGGTGATGCTCGACGCGGGCGACGCGACGGAGACCGGCGGCGAGGTGTGGTCGTCGGCGCTGGCGTGGAGCGGGAGCTGGCGGATCACCGTGGAGCGCACGCACACCGGCCGCGTCACGTGGACCGGCGGGTTCGGGCACGAGCACGTCGCCTGGCGGCTGCAGCCGGGCGAGACGTGGGAGACGCCGGTGTTCGCCGGGCTCTACGCGGCCGACGGCTTCGGCGGCACCAGCCGGCGTTGGCACGCGTACGTCCGCGAGTTCGTCCAGCCGCACCCGGGCGAGCTGCGCCCGGTCGTCTACAACTCCTGGGAAGCGACCGGCTGGGACGTCGACGAGCAGACCGAGACCGAGCTCGCCGCCGCGGCCGCCCGGCTGGGGGCGGAACTGTTCGTCATGGACGACGGCTGGTTCGGCGCCCGCACCGGCGACTCGGCCGGGCTCGGCGACTGGATCGCCAACGAACAGCGCTTCCCCCGCGGGCTCGGGCCGCTGGCCGAGGCGGTTCACGCGCACGGGATGCAGTTCGGGCTGTGGGTCGAGCCGGAGATGGTCAACCCGGACAGCGAGCTCTACCGCGCGCACCCGGACTGGGTGCTGCACATGGCCCACCGCTCCCGGACGACGCTGCGCAACCAGCTCGTGCTGAACTTCGCGCGCCCCGACGTCGCGGACTGGGCGCACAAGTGGCTCGACCGCCTGGTCGGCGAGCACGGCATCGACTACCTCAAGTGGGACATGAACCGCGCGTTCACCGAGGCCGGCTGGCCCGAAGCCGGACCGGACGCGCAGCGGCTGTGGGTCGGCCACGTGCGGGCGGTGTACGCGATTCTGGACCGGCTGCGCGCCGACCACCCGAACCTGCGGATCCAGGGGTGCGCGGGCGGCGGCGGCCGCACCGACCTGGGCATCCTCGCGCGGACCGACGAGATCTGGGCGTCGGACAACACCGACGCCGCCGACCGGATCACCATCCAGCACGGCTACGGCCAGCTCTACCCGGCGGGCACGATGTCGGCCTGGGTGACCGACAGCCCGAACCCGGCGACCAAACGGGAGGCGCCGCTGAGCTTCCGCTTCCACGTGGCGATGGCGGGCGTGCTCGGCCTGGGCGGCGATCTGCCGCGCTGGACGCCGGACGAACTCGCCGAAGCGACGTCCCTCGTGGCGCTGTACAAGGAGATCCGGCCCGTGGTGCAGCACGGCACGCTGTACCGGTTGGCCGATCCGGCGGTCGCGGCGCTGACCGCGGTGCAGTACGTGCTCGGCGACGAAGTGGTCGTGTTCTTCTGGCGGCGCCCCACGGAGTTCGCGCGGCCGTTCACCCCGCCGCGGTTCGCGGGGCTGGAGCCGACCGGGCTTTACCGCGACCAGGACGGCGTCGTGCACCACGGGGCGGTGCTGCTGAGCCACGGCCTCGGCGTCGACTTCCCGGGCAGCGGCTACGCGAGCGCCGTGGTGCGGCTGACGCGGGTGGGCTGAATCGTCGGTGACATCTGGGGCTTCGCCCCAGGTCGGGGGCTCCGCCACCCGAGCCCCCGAAAATCGTCGGTGACATCTAGGGCTCCGCCCCAGGTCGGGGGCTCCGCCACCCGAGCCCCCGAAAATCGTCGGTGACATCTGGGGCTCCGCCCCAGGTCGGGGGCTCCGCCACCCGAGCCCCCGAAAATCGTCGGTGACATCTGGGGCTCCGCCCCAGGTCGGGGGCTCCGCCACCCGAGCCCCCGAAAATCGTCGGTGGTTTGGCTTAGGCTGTCGAGGTGGCCAAGATCGCGGTGACCCGATGGATTCCCGACGACGCGGTGAAGCTCCTCGCCGAGGCGGGCGAGGTGGCGGTCTCCCCCGCCGATCGTCCGCTGACGCCCGCGGAACTGCACGAGTTCGTCGCCGGCGCGTCGGCCGTCGTCGGGATGCTGCACGACCGGCTCGACGGCGCGCTGGCCGACGCCGCCGGCCCCGGGCTGAAGGTGGTCGCGAACGTCGCCGTCGGGTACGACAACGTCGACGTCCCGGCGCTGGCCGAACGCGGCGTCGTCGTCACCAACACCCCGGGTGTGCTCACCGACGCCACCGCCGACCTCGCCTTCGGCCTGCTGCTCGCCGTCACGCGACGCCTCGGCGAGGGCGAACGGCTGCTGCGCTCGCGCACGCCGTGGTCGTTCCACCTCGGCTTCCTGCTCGGCTCCGGGCTGCAGGGCAAGACGCTGGGCATCGTCGGGTTCGGGCAGATCGGGCGGGCGATGGCGAACCGGGCCGCCGCGTTCGGCATGTCCGTCGTCTACTCCGGACGGTCCAAAAAGGACACAGACGCCGAGTACGTGCCGTTCGGGGAGCTGCTGGCGCGCGCGGACGTCGTGTCGCTGCACTGCCCGCTGACGCCGGAGACGCGGCACCTCATCGACGCCGGCGCGTTGCGGGCCATGAAACCCGGCGCGTACCTGGTGAACACCACGCGCGGCCCGGTCGTCGACGAAGCGGCGCTGGCCGATGCGCTGGAAGCCGGGGAGATCGCCGGTGCCGCGCTCGACGTGTTCGAGAAGGAACCCGAGGTCGAGCCGCGGCTGCTCGGCCGGGACGACGTCGTGCTCAGCCCGCACCTGGGGTCGGCGACGGTCGAGACCCGCACCGCGATGGCCGTGCTGGCCGCGCGCAACGTCGCGGCGGTGCTCGCCGGGCGTCCCCCGCTGACGGAGGTGAAGCCGTGACCCGTGTCGTCATCGCGCCCGACAAGTTCAAGGGCAGTCTCACCGCGGTCGAGGCCGCGGAGGCGATCGCGCTCGGCGTGCGCGAGGCCTTGCCGGACGCGGAAATCGTCACCTGCCCGGTCGCCGACGGCGGCGAAGGCACCCTGGACGTCCTGGAAGCGGCGGGCGCGCGGATCGTGCGGCTGACCGTTCGCGGGCCGCTCGAGGAGTCGGTCAAAGCGCGGTATGCCGTGCTGGACGGCACCGCGTACGTCGAGTCCGCGCGTGCGTGCGGCATCGAATTCGTCGAGCCGAGTCCCGCGACGGCGCTGGCCGCGCACACCTGGGGCGTCGGCGAGCTCTTGGCGGACGCGCTGATGCACGGCGCGAAGCGGCTCGTCCTCACGGTCGGCGGCACGGCCAGCACCGACGGCGGCGCCGGGATGCTGGGGGCACTGGGCGCCGGTGTGCTCGACGCGTTCGGCGCGCCGGTCGGCCTGGGCGGCGGGACGCTGACGCGGGCGGCGTCGACGGAGCTGACGCCGGTGCGCGAACGGCTGGCCGGCGTGCACGTGGCGGTCGCGACCGACGTGACGAACCCGCTGCTGGGCCCGGACGGCGCGGCGGCGGTGTTCGGGCCGCAAAAAGGTGCGGGGCCGGCGGAGGTGGCGCTGCTCGACGAGGGCTTGGCGCGGTGGGCGCACGCACTGCAGGTGGGCGGCGCGCCGGATGTCACGCGGGTGCCGGGCGCGGGTGCCGGCGGCGGGGTGGCCGCGGCGGCGATCGCGCTCGGGGCGGACGTCGAATCCGGGTTCGCCCTGATCGCGGGGTTGACCGGGGTGGACGCGGCGCTGGACGGGGCGGACCTGGTCATCACCGGCGAGGGATCGCTGGACGAGCAGAGCCTGAACGGCAAGGCCCCGGCGGGCATCGCCGACCGCGCGCGGCACCGCGGGGTGCCGTTGCTGGCACTGGCGGGCCGGATCCAGCTCGACGCGGCGGGGCTGGCGCGGCTGGGGGTGGTGGGGAGCAGCGCGCTGATCGACCACGCGCCTTCACTGGACCACGCCCGGCTGCACGCCGCGGAGCTGCTGCGCGCTCGCGCCGCGGAGCTGGTCCGCGACTGGTCCCGCTGACGACCGCGCTCCCGCGAGCGAACGGACCTTCCGCACCCGAACGGCGAAAGGCCCGTCCGCCGCGGTCAGCTGGTGTGCTGGGGCAGCACGGCGAACGCCACGCCGCCGGCTTCGTCCTCCTGGACGTCGAGCACCTTGTCGTCCAGCAACGCTGCCGCCTGTGGCTCGAGGAACACCTTCGGGCCCTGCTCCTCGCCCAGCACGCTGTCACCCTCTGCCGGTTCGGGAGCCACCGACAGCGCCAGCTGGGCGCTTTCGCCGTCGGCGTTCTGGACCGCCAGGCGGAGCCCGGCGTCACCTTCCCCCTGGCTCGTCAGAGCGGTGATCGCCTCGGCGGCGGCTTCGGTCACGGTCAGCATCTTGGGCCTTCCCTTCGTCGCGGTCCGATGACTGGTGCCCCACGCTAGGGGCGTCCGAACGGACGTGCAGTCTGAGCGGATCAGCCCTGCCGGGCCGCGCGAATGGCGTCCGCCACCGATTCGCCCGCGTAGTCCGTGGTCTCGCGGCGGCCCTGGTTCGAATGCCGCCGGGGCACGGTGTCCTCCGCCACAACCGGCTCGAAGTCGGGCGGTGCGTCCTCGATCGTCTCGTCGAGCTCCGCCGCCGGCGTCGCCGCGAGCGGGCGCTCCGGGACCGGCTCCGGCTCGGCGTCCGGCACCTCTTCGGCCAGCCGCTGGTCCATCGGTTCGCCTTCGCGGATCTCCCGGGGCGTGGTGCCGTACCGGTCGGCAGCACTCCAGTGCTCGGGCGGCTCGATGCCTTCTTCGAGCGAATCCACGCGCAGCTCGTCCTCGTCCAGCGCCTCGCTGGGGCTCAAGCTCTGCGGTTCGGCCGAGTCGCGGTCACTCACTGGCCCTCCTGGCGCGTCGGAAACATCTCGTCGCCGGTGACCTACCCCGGGCGGCGGGGCGGTGAAACCCCGCAGCGTCACGGGGAACCGGTGTCAGCGGGATCACATTTCTTCAACTGGGTTTAACACATTCACAAGTTTGTGAATGCAGAGTAGCTTGGGATCATGGCCACCACCAGGTGCGCACCGGAACACCGGCTGCTCGCCACCGACCCGGACCGCCACCACGAGCTCGGCACGCACGCGGCGTGGTACGTCGTGGCCGGCGTGGTGACGACGGGCCTGCAGGCCGTTCTGTTCCTCCTGCTGCGCGACCAGCTCGGCTCCCAGCCGGCGAACCTGGTCGCGATCGCGCTCACCACGGCCGGGAACACCGAGTTCCACCGCCGCGTCACCTTCGCCGGGCGACGCAGCAACGCCGGCAAGCGGCACCTGCAGGACGTGCTCACCTTCGCCTTCTACGCCCTGTACGGCTCGGCCGTGCTGGCCGTCCTCGACGCCGTCGTCGACCGGCCGACGTCGTGGGAGGAAACCGGCACGCTGCTGCTGGCCAGCCTGGTCGGCGGGTTCGTGCGGTTCGCCGTGCTGCGCTGGTGGGTCTTCGCGCACCACACCGAACCGGCCCCGGCCACCCACACCGGCTAGCGTCTGCGGACGTGGCCCCGCACGACATCAACCCGGACGACATCAAGCCCCACGCGGGCGGCACCGAACCGGACTACCGCTTCACGCTGGCCAACGAACGCACCTTCCTCGCCTGGCTCCGCACGGCCCTCGGCCTCCTCGCCGGCGGCGTGGCCGTGCACCAGCTGGTGCCGTCGCCGGCCGCGGCGAGCACGGTGCTCGCCGGGCTGTGCGTCGTGCTGGCCGCCGTCCTCGCCGCGACCGCGTACCCGCGGTGGCGGCGGGTGCAGATCGCGATGCGGGCCGGGGAACCCCTGCCGCCGAGCCGGATGATCCTGGCGCTCACCGTCGGGCTGCTGGCGCTCATCGTTGCCGCGGCCGTGCTGCTGGCGGTCTCGTGAGTGACAGTCCCGTGAGTGACACCAGTCTCGTGAGTGACACGGACGGCTGCGGACGGTGACGGCCGGAAATGCCGCTCCGCCTGGCCACCCTTCTCGCCGAACCGGACGGACCGAAGCGGGCGAGCGGCGCCTCCGGACGCGAATACCGCCGGTTCGCGATTATCGTGACGGCAAAAATACCGTCATGCCTGCCGAGATCCGGCCGTGACCTCCGCCGGCGGCGCCCAAGCCGAGCGCACCGGGCTCGCCTGGCGGCGGACCGCACTGGCGTCCGCCGCCTGCACCGTACTGCTCCTGCACTCCGCCGCCCAGCGCCATTGGGGTGGCACGGTGATCCCCGCATTGCTCGCCGCGGCGACATCTGCCCTGCTGGCGGCCATCGGAATGCGCCGCGAACGGGCCTTGCGCGCGGCCGAACCAGGGCCGCCGAGCCCCGTCCTTCCCGCCCTTGCGTCGCTCGCCGTGACCGTGACCGCCGCTTCCGTGGTCGTCTTCCACTGACGAGTGAACTCGGCACATCCTGAAACCGATTAATCGCAATGTGCGGGGACGGGTCGCGGGAACATCACGGTCGATACTGCTAACGGGGTATTGGTCGTTGAAATCTGGACTGACCCACCCGGAGGTGCTTACGATTACCCTGCGTCGCACGGACCGCAGATCGGCCCCGATCCACCGGAGCATCTGCGATGGATCAGTTACGGAGTGTTGAACCCCCGGCAGCGACGGTCGAGGGTCGGCCGGGGAGACGACCATGACAGCACCGCCGAGGACCACCGAACCATCCGCAGCGAGCCTTCGCGATTATCGCACCCCCGAGTCATTGCCCCGCCCGGGCGGACGGCTCACCAAGGAGGACCTCGACCCCCTCGTCAAAGACGCGGGCGAGGGCAACCCGGCCGCGATCCACTCGCTGCTGCAGATGATCGAGCCGGTGGTGGTCCGCTACTGCCGCGCCCGCATGGGTGGCCGTGACCTCTCCTACCTGTCGGCCGACGACGTCGCCCAGGAAGTCTGCCTCGCCGTGCTCAAGGCCCTGCCCGACTACCAGGACCGCGGCGGCTCGTTCCTGTACCTGGTGCACGCGATCGCGGCGAACAAGGTCGCCGACGCCTACCGCGCCGTCGCCCGCGACCGCTCCGAGCCCGTCCCCGAACTCCCCGAGCACCCGCTGACCGCAGGCAACGAGCCCGAATCGCACGCCCTGCACCTCGACCTCGGCGCCCGCCTCGGCCGGCTGCTCGCCACCCTGCCCCGGGTACAGCAGGAGATCCTGACCCTGCGCATCGCGGTCGGCTTCTCGGCCCAGGAAACCGCCGAGGCACTCGGCATCTCCGCCGGCAACGTGCGCGTGACGCAGCACCGCGCGCTGACCCGGCTGCGCGGCATGATCCGCGACGAAGAGTTCTGACAGACCACATCAGCGGCGGGCGGGGAGACCTCGTTTACCCCCTGGAGGAGGTAGCCCCGCCCGCATCCAGCCGGTAGGCCGTGCGGGCGTTGTGCTCGAAGACGGCCAGGCGCTCGGCGTCCGAGAGCGAGCCCGTCAGTGCGATGGCCGCGTCGAGGACCACCTCGTAGGACGCCGCCAGTTCGCAGACCGGCCAGTCCGAGCCGAACAGCAGCCGCGCCGGGCCGAACACGTCGAGCACGTGGTCGACGTACCGGCGCAGGTGCCCGGCCTCCCAGCCGGTCCAGTCGGCTTCGGTCACCAGCCCGGACAGCTTGCACACGACGTTCTCGCGCGCCGCCAGCGCGGCCACGCCGGACGCCCACGGCTCCCACTCCCCCGCCGCGATCGGGGGTTTCGCCGCGTGGTCGAGCACCAGGCGCAGCTGAGGCAGGCGCAACGCCACTTCGGTCGCGGCGGGCAGCTGCGCGGGGCGGACCAGCAGGTCGAACGCCAGGCCGGCCGCCGCGACCGCGCTGAGCCCGGCGACCACCTCGGGACGCAGCAGCCAGTCGTCGTCGGGCTCGCCCTCCACCTGGTGCCGGATGCCGACGAGCGGGCCGGTCAGGGCGGCCAGCCGGTCCACGACGTCCGGCGCCGTGAGGTCCACCCAGCCGACCACGCCCGCGATCACCGGCTCCGCGGCCGCCGTCGCGAGGAACTCCGCCGTCTCCTCTTCCGAGGACACCGTCTGGACCAGGACCGTCGCGTGCACCCCCGCCGCCTTCGTCACCGCACGCAGGTCTTCGACCGTGTACGGGCGGCGGATCGGGTCCATGGCCGCCCCCGCCAGCCACGGGTATGCGCGCCGCGACGGGTCCCACAGGTGGTGGTGCGCGTCGATCATGAGACTCCTTCGGCGATGACGACGTCGGCACGCAGCAGGCCCGCGTCGATCAGTTCGGTCCACAGGGCAGGCGGCACGACCGCCCGCGCCCGCCGCGCGTTCACACCGACCTGGTCCGGATCATGCGCGCCGACGACCACCGACACCACCGCCGGATGCGCCATCGGCAGCGCCAGCGCCGCTTCCGGCAGCTCGACGCCGTGCCGCGCGCAGACCTCCGCGATCCGCGCGGCCCGCTCGACCAGCTCCGCCGGCGCTTCGGCGTAGTCGTAGACCCGGCCCGGTTCGGCGGTCGCCAGGATGCCGCCGTTGAACGCGCCGCCGACCACCACGCGGACGTCCCGTGCCGCGCACAGCGGGAACAGCTCGTCCAGCGCGGGCTGGTCGAGCAGCGTGTAGCGGCCGGCCACCAGCAGGACGTCCAAGTCGGTGCGGCGGACGAACTCGGCCAGCATCGGCGCCTGGTTCATCCCGGCGCCGAACGCCCCGATCACGCCCTGCTCCCGCAGTTCCCGCAACGCCGGGAAGGCGCCGCGCAGGGCGTCCTCGAAGTGGTCGTCGGGGTCGTGGACGTACACGATGTCGACGCGGTCGAGGCCCAGCCGGGTCAGGCTCTCTTCGAGCGACCGCAGCACACCGTCGCGGCTGAAGTCCCACCGGCGCCGGTACGCGGCCGGGACGGCGAAGCCCTGGTCGTCCCGGGCGCCGGCGCCGTCCGGGTTCGGCTCCAGCACGCGGCCGACCTTCGTCGAGACCACGTACTCGTCCCGCCGGTACGAGCGCAGGGCCGCGCCGAGCCGGGTCTCCGACAGGCCGAGGCCGTAGTGCGGCGCGGTGTCGAAATAGCGGACGCCTTCGTCCCACGCGCGCCGGACGGTCGCGGCCGCCGTCTCGTCGCTGATCGCGTGGTAGAGGTTGCCCAGCTGCGCGCAGCCGAGACCGAGCGGGGACAGGGAGAGTTCCAACGCCGTCACTCCTTCACCGGCAGTTCCCAGACCAGCCCGATGCCGGTGTCGCCGCCGGAGTAGTCGTCCTCGACGGCCAGCAGCCCGGCCATCCTGGCCTGCCACGGCACGTTCGCGGGGTGGTCCCGCAGTGCCGCGCGCATGGCTTTGTAGTCGTCGACTTCGAGGACGTGGAACAGGTCGAGACCGTTACGCCAGATCCGCCAGGAGTGGACGCCGGCTTCGCGCAGCGCGGTGTCCAGCTCGGGCGGGATGACCGCGTGGACGGACTCGTACTCGGCTTCCTTGCCGGGCTTGAGCCGGGTGTGCAGAGCCACCCGTTCCGGTCTGCGCTGGTGGGTCATGGCCCCTCCTTCGCCGGGACATGGCACGCTGGGGAGTACCACGAAACATCCGAGGTCTGTTGCAGGGAAGGGCGGACACGATGCCCGTCACCGATGTCGCGATCGACAAGATCAAGGACATGATCATCTCCGGCGAGCTGGCGCCGGGCGACCGGCTGCCGAAGGAGGCCGAGCTGGCCCAGCGGCTCGGGCTTTCGCGCAGCTCCCTGCGCGAGGCCGTCAAGGCGCTGTGCCTGATCCGGGTGCTCGACGTGCGGCAGGGCGACGGCACGTACGTCACCAGCCTCGAGCCCAACCTGCTGCTCGACGCCATGACGTTCGTCGTCGACTTCCACCGCGACGACACCGTCCTCGACTTCCTGGCGGTGCGCCGGATCCTGGAGCCCGCCGCGACCGCACTGGCCGCACTGCACATGAGCGACGCCGACATCGCGGAGCTGGGCACGCTGCTCGGCGAGCTGGAGGACGCGCCGACCGTGGAAGCGCTGGTCGCCAACGACCTGCAGTTCCACCGCAAGATCGCCGACGGCTCCGGCAACCCCGTGCTCTGCTCGCTGCTCGACAGCCTCTCCGGACCGACCGCCCGCGCCCGGATCTGGCGCGGCCTCACCCAGGAGGGCGCGGTCGCGAAGACCCGCGAACAGCACACGGCGATCTACGAGGCCATTGCCGCGCGCGAGCCGGAGCTGGCCCGCTCGTGGGCGACCGTGCACGTCGCGGGCGTGGAGCAGTGGCTGCGCAACGCACTGGGCACCGCGGACGACCCGACCGTGCCCGACTCGGACGCGGAGCCGGCCGCGGAAGCCTCGTAGCACGCCTACCTCCGGAACACGTCGGATCTTCACGGGGTGAGCGTCAGGTTTGGGGCTTTCCGCCCGCGTACCGGGCGATGATCAGCGCGACCAGGATGATGGCGCCGTAGATCGCACCCTGCCACTCCGCCGTGACGTGCGCGTAGTTGAGCAGGCTGGACACCGACGCCAGCAGCAGGACGCCGGTCAACGCACCGACGAGCGTGCCCTTGCCGCCGTCGAGCGAGACGCCGCCGATCACCGCCGCCGCGAACACCTGCAGGATCATCCCGGACCCCTGGTTCGCGCCCAGCGCGCCGACGTAGCCGGTGTAGGCGAGCCCGCCGATCGCGGCGAGGATCCCGGCGACGACGAACACCGCCCACGCGATCCGGTCCACGCGCACGCCCGCGGCCCGTGCGGCTTCGCGGTTGCCGCCGATCGCGTACAGCGCGCGGCCGACGCGGTGGTAGCGCAGCACCCAGCCGGCGACCGCGAACAGCAGCGCCGCCAGCCAGACCGACATCGGCAGCCCGAGGAACGTCGTCGTCGCCAGGTTGGTGAACGAGTCGGGCAGGTTGAACAGCGTCTTGCCCTTGGTCGAGCCGACCTGCACGCCCCGCAGCACGGTGAGCATGGCGAGGGTGACGATGAAGGCGTTCAGCTTCAGCTTCACGATCAGGAAGCCGTTGACGAACCCGACCAGCGCCCCGCACAGCGGGATCACCAGGAGCCCCACCGCGGCGGGCATCTCGATGCCGAAACCCGCGGACGCCGCCGGGAGCACGACCATCGCCCCCAGCGCGGGCGCCAGGCCCATGGTCGATTCCAGCGACAGGTCGAACTTGCCGGTGATCAGCACCAGCGACTCGCCCAGCACGACCAGCGACAGCGCGGCCGACGCGGTCAGGATGCTGACGATGTTGCTCCAGCCGACGAAGGTGTCGTCGACCAGGCCGCCGATGAGGAACACCACGACCAGCGCGGGCAGCAGCGCCAGTTCACGCAGCCAGACGGCTTTCCGGCGGCGAGGTGGCGCGGGCAGCTCCGTCTGCGGAGAGGTCATCACGTCCGTCACGAAAGCTCGACTCCTTCGATGTCGGCCACGAGGTCGCCGTCGGACCACCCGGCCTGGTGTTCGGCGACGACGGACCCGGCGCGCAGCACCAGGACCCGGTCGCTGAGGCGCAGGTCGTCGAGCTCGTCGCTGACGATCAGCACCGCCTTGCCCTCGGCGCGCACCCGGTCGACGACCGCGAGCAGCGCCTCCTTCGACTTCACGTCCACGCCCGCGGTCGGGTTGATCAGCACGACCACGCGCGGATCGCTCAGCAGCGCCCGCGCCAGCACGACCTTCTGCTGGTTGCCGCCCGAGAGGTCCGACACCGGCTGATCGGCGCCCGCGGCCACGATGTCGTAGTCCTTCAGGGCCTGCGACGCCTTCGCGTACCGCGTCGCCGGGGAAGCGATCCCGCCGCGGCCCAGTTTGCCCAAAATGGACATGGTCGCGTTGTCCGCGATCGAGTGGTCCAGGACCAGGCCTTCGTGGTGCCGGTCGCGGGGCACGCAGCCGATGCCGGCCTTCAGCGCCGCCGGGATGTCACCGGGCCGCAGCGGTGAGCCGTCGACGCGGATCGTGCCCGCGGACGGCGTCCGCAGGCCGTAGACGGTCTCGGCGACCTGGTGCTTGCCGCTGGCGTTGCTCCCCGCGAACCCGACGACCTCGCCGCGGCGCAGCCGGAAGGAAACGTCCCGGAAGCCGTCGCCGGAGAGGCCGTCGACCGCGAGGATCTCGGCCGCCTCGGCGTCGAGAGCCTCCCGAGAAGCGGCGTCGCGGACCGACAGGCCGCCCGGCTCGCCGGTCATCGCGTCGACCAGTTCCGCGCGGCCCACTTCGGAGACCGGCGCGGTGAGCACGTGCTTCGCGTCGCGCAGCACGGTCACCGCCTGGCAGACCTCGTACACCTCGTGCAGGTGGTGCGAGATGAACAGGAACGTCACCCCGCCCGCCTGCATCTGGCGCATCCGCTCGAAGAGCCGCTCGATGGCCTGGCTGTCCAGCTGCGCGGTCGGCTCGTCGAGGACGATGAACCGGGCGCCGTAGGACAGCGCGCGGGCGATCTCGACGAACTGCCGGTCCTCCACCGACAGGTCTCCGGCGGGGGTGTCGACGTCGACGTGCACGTCCCACGAGCCGAGCAGCTCGCGGGCCTTGCGCCGCAGCGTCTTCCAGCCGATGGCGAACCCGCCGCCCGCCTGCCGGTTGAGGAACAGGTTCTCGGCCACGGTGAGCTGCGGGACGACCATCGCGTGCTGGTACACGCAGGCGACGCGCGCCTTCCAGTCGTCCTGTTTGGACAGGGGCGGGGCCGGCTCGCCGCCGAACTCGACGTGCCCGGTGTCCGGGGCGGACAGGCCGGTGAGGATGGAGACGAGCGTCGACTTGCCGGCCCCGTTGCGCCCGACGAGCGCGTGCGACTCGCCGGGGTGCACGGTGAGGCTGACGTCGTGCAGCGCCACGGTCGGGCCGTAACGCTTCCCGACGCCCACGGCGCTGACCACTCCGGCGGCGGGTTCACCGGCGGGCAGCGCGGTCACAGGTTGTTCCCCCACAGGGCCTTGTCGTCCACGTTGTCCTTGGTGATGACGGGCGCGGGCAGCTGGTCCTCGAGGATGCCGGGGCGGATTTCCACGATGGTGCTGCCGTGGTCGGTCGGCCCGGCCTTGAACGTCTCGCCCGCCATGGCCTTCTTCAGCCAGTACAGGCCGTACTTCGCGTACGCGTCGGCCGGCTGGGACACCGTGGCGTCCAGTTCGCCCGCGCGGATCGCGGCCAGTTCCTGCGGGATGCCGTCGTTGGACACGAGCACGATGTGCTTCGGGTCCCCGGCCGGGAAGAACAGGTTCTTGCGCTTGAGCGCCTGCAGGGTGGGCGCGAGGTAGACGCCGCCGGCCTGCATGTAGACACCCTTGATGTCCGGGTTCGCGGTCAGCATGCTGTCCAGCCCGGAGGACGCCTTGTCGGCCTTCCACTCGGCCGGGATCTCCAGCACCTGGACGCCGGGGTACTTCTGCTTCATGCAGTCGCGGAAGGCTTCCGAGCGGTCGCGGCCGTTGACCGAGGCCAGGTCGCCCATGATCTGCACGACCTTGCCGGACTTGACCTTCTCGCCGATCGCGTCGCAGGCCTTGGTGCCGTAGGCCTTGTTGTCGGCCCGCACCACCATGGCGACCTTGCCGCTCTCGGGCGCGACGTCGACCGCGACCACCGGCACGCCCTTGTTCTCGGCCTGCTTGAGCCCGGCGACGATGGCCGCGGAGTCCAGCGGCGTCACGACCAGGCCCTTGACGCCCTGGTTGAGGAAGGTGCCGATGTCGGTGATCAGCTTCGCCGGGTCGCTGTCGGCGTTGACCGTCGGGAGGACGTCGACGCCCTCGGACTTCGCCATCTGCGGCACGTAGTTGTTGTAGGCCTGCCAGAACGGCGAGGTCAGCAGCGGCAGCGTCGCCCCGACCTTGCCACCCGGGTTGCCGCCGCCCGCCGGCGCCGCGGCATTGTCCTTAGTGGACCCGCAGGCGGCCAGGACCAGACCGCAGACGGTGGCCGTGGCGGCCACCTGGATCACCCTGTTACGCACCGCATCCTCCTTGATGACAGCGAAAATCAAGTCTGTTACTGCTGAACGGGACCGCGGGGCCGCAGGCCGTACATGCCGCCGTCCACCGCGAGCGCGGTGCCGGTGGTCGAAGCGGTAAGGGGGCTGGCGAGGTAGACGACGGCGTTCGCGACCTCGTCGGCGGTGACCAGCCGGCCCATCGGCTGGCGGGCCGCGAGGGCCGCGCGTTCGGCCGCCGGGTCGTCGGCGGCGTCGAGCAGCCGGCCCACCCACGGGGTGTCCGCCGTGCCCGGGCACACGCAGTTGACGCGGATCCGGTCGGGCAGGTGGTCGGTCGCCATGGCCAGGGTCAGCGAGAGCACGGCGCCCTTGCTGGCCGAGTAGAGCGCGCGGTTGGGCAGGCCCGCCCAGGCCGCGATGGAGCAGGTGTTGACGATCGCCGCGGACGGCGAGTTCCTGAGGTGCGGCAGTGCGGCCCGGGCGAGGCGGACCATGCCGACGACGTTGACGTCGAACACGCGGTGCCATTCGTCGTCACCGTTGACGGTGACGTCGCCCTGCGCGCCGATCCCGGCGTTGTTGACCAGGATGTCGAGGCGGCCGAAGCGGTCCACGACGGCGTCGATCGCTCCGCGGACTTCGTCGTCGGAGGAGACGTCGCAGCGGAAGCCGTCGTCGCCCGGGTTCAGGTCCAGGACCGCCACCTGCGCGCCGCGTTCGGCCAGCAAGGTCGCCACCGCCTTGCCGATGCCCGAGGCGCCTCCGGTGACGGCGGCCACCAGGCCCTCGAATTCACTCACTTGCGGTCTCCGTCCACTCGGGACCGTCCGGGAAGCGGAACCGGCGCAGTGTCGCGTCGTGCATGCGCGCGGAGAACCCGGGTGCGGTCGGGGCGAGGTACCGGCCGCCCTCGACGACGGCCGGGTCGGTGAAGTGCTCGTGCAGGTGGTCGACCCACTCGATCGAGCGGTCCGCGTCGGTGCCGGACACCGCCACGAAGTCGAACATCGACAGGTGCCGGACGAGCTCGCAGAGCCCGACCCCGCCGGCGTGCGGGCACACCGGCACGCCGAACTTGGCGGCCAGCAGCAGGATCGCCAGGTTCTCGTTGAAACCGCCGACCCGGGCGGCGTCCAGCTGCAGCACGGAGATCGCGTTCGCCTGCAGCAGCTGCTTGAACATCACGCGGTTCTGGACGTGCTCACCGGTGGCGATCTTGATCGGCGCGAGGGCCTTCGCGATGGCCGCGTGGCCGAGGATGTCGTCCGGGGAGGTCGGTTCCTCGATCCAGTACGGGTCGTGGGGCGCGAGCGCGGTCATCCAGGTGACCGCGGCGGCGACGTCCCAGCGCTGGTTGGCGTCGACGGCGATCCGGATGCCGTCGCCGACGGTCTCGCGGGCGAGTTTCATGCGGCGGACGTCGTCCTCGAGGTTGCCGCCGACCTTGAGCTTGATCATCTCGAAGCCGTCGGCGACGGCCTGCTCGGCGAGCCGCACGAGTTTCGCGTCGGCGTACCCGAGCCAGCCGGGTGACGTGCTATAGGCGCGGTAGCCGTTCGTTTCCAGCTGCTTCGCGCGCTCGGCCCGGCCGGGTTCCGCGCGACGCAGGATGTCCAGGGCTTCGGCTTCGGTGAGCGCGTCACTCAGGTAGCGGAAGTCGACGAGGGACACCAGTTCTTCGGGCGTCATCCGTGCGGCGAACTGCCAGACCGGCAGGCCGGCGCGGCGCGCGGCGAGGTCCCACGCGGCGTTGACCACCGCCCCGACGGCCATGTGCGCGACCCCTTTTTCCGGGCCCAGCCAGCGGAACTGCGAGTCGCCGACGAGCGTGCGGGACAGGTCGCCGAGCGCAGCCGCGTCCTCCGGGACGTCCCGGCCGACGACGTGCGGGGCGAGCGCGCGGATCGCGGCGGCCTGGACGTCGTTGCCGCGGCCGATGGTGAACGCGAGGCCGTAGCCGTCCGGGCCGCCGTCGGCGTGCAGCACGACGTAGGCGGCGGAGTAGTCCGGGTCGGGGTTCATCGCGTCCGAGCCGTCGAGCTCCTTCGACGTCGGGAACCGGACGTCCATGACCTCCATGCCGATGATCTTCGCCATGGTCAGGCCTGCCTCGCGGCCTGGCGCTGCCGCCCGAGGCCGTCGATCTCGAGCTCGATCACGTCGCCGTCGCGCAGGTACGGCTTCGGGTCGGGCTGGCCGAGCGCGACGCCTTCGGGGGTGCCGGTGTTGATCAGGTCGCCCGGCCGCAGCACCATCACCTGGCTGAGGTGGTGGACGATCTCGGCGACGCCGAAGATCATGTCCTTGGTGGACGAGTCCTGCTTCTTCTCGCCGTTGACCCACAGCCGCAGGCCGAGGTCCTGCGGATCGGGCACCTCGCTCGCCGGGACCAGCGCCGGGCCGAGCGGGTTGAAGTTCTCGCAGGACTTGCCCTTGTCCCACTGGCCGGCGCGGAACTGCAGCTCGCGCTCGGAGACGTCGTTCGAGACGACGTAGCCGGCGACGTACTCGAGGGCTTCGTCGACGCTTTCGAGGTAGCGGGCGGTCTTGCCGATGACGACGCCGAGCTCGACCTCCCAGTCGGTGCTGACCGAGCCGCGCGGGATGAGGACGTCGTCGCCGGGGCCCACCACGACATCCGGCGCCTTCATGAAGACGACGGGCTCGGCCGGCGGCGTCGCGCCGGTCTCCTCCGCGTGGCGGCGGTAGTTCATGCCGATGCAGACGACCTTGCCGGGCTGGGCGATCGGCGCGCCGACGCGCAGGCCGGTCACCGAAGCGGCCGGCAGCTCCCCGGCGGCGAGCGCGGCGGCGGCCCGCGCGATCCCGTCCGCGGCGAGGAAGCCGCCGTCGATGTCGGCGGTGAGACCGCCCAGCTCGTAGGTCGTGCCGTCGTCGGCACGCACGAACGGACGCTCACTGCCGGGCTCCCCGAGGCGCACAAGCTGCACGGATGTTTCCCTTCACCCACATCGACCAGACATCCGATGTATATCGCAGTCGTGACCGCTGATCCAGAGCAATCGCCGAATCGGCTGCAAAATTGATCGGATCAGTAGTGGTTCACTGTCGGGTGACCACGGGGTGTCACCGATCACAGCCGGAATAGCACCGGCGCCCGCCCCGCTGGTCCCCGTAGGGGACGAAAGGACGTGCATGACCACCACGGCGGAACGTACCGCGCCGAGCCGGCGGGCGCAGCTGAAGTTCGTCCTCGTGCTGGGCGGCCTCACGGCCTTCGGGCCCCTGTCGATCGACATGTACCTGCCCGCGCTGCCGCGGATGGCGACCGACCTGCACGCGGCGGACAGCACGGTCCAGCTGACCCTCAGCGCGTTCATCGCCGGGCTCGCGCTCGGCCAGCTGGTGCTCGGGCCGCTGTCGGACGCACTGGGCCGCCGTCGCCCGCTGATCGCCGGGCTGGTGCTGTACGTCGTGGGCTCGGTGCTGTGCGCGGTGAGCCCGGACGCACTCCTGCTGGTCGCGGCGCGGTTCGTGCAGTCCCTCGGCGCCGCGGCGGGCATCGTGATCGCCCGCGCCACCGTCCGGGACCTGTTCTCCGGAACCGCGATGACGAAGTTCTTCTCGACGTTGATGCTGGTCAGCGGCCTGGCCCCGATCTTGGCCCCGCTCATCGGCGGGCAGCTGCTGAACTGGACGTCGTGGCGCGGGGTGTTCGTCGTGCTGACGGCGTTCGGCGCGCTGCTGCTGGCCGTGGTGGTGTTCTTCCTGCCGGAGCCGTCGGCATCGCGGTCTCCCGCGCGGCTCGGCCAGGTGATGCGCACCTACGGGCGGCTGGCGCGGGACCGTTCGTTCGCGGGGTACGCGCTGGCATCGGGGCTGCTGTTCGCGTCGATGTTCGCCTACATCTCGGGCTCGTCGTTCGCGCTCCAGGGCGTGTACGGGTTGAGCCCGCAGGCGTACAGCGTGGTGTTCGGCGTGAACGGCGTCGGGATCGTCCTGGCGGGCCAGCTCAACGGCCGCCTGGTGGGCCGGGTCCGCGAACGCGTCCTGCTTCTCGCCGGCTTGCTGCTCGGCGTCGCTGGCGGAGTTTTCGTGCTGGCATCGGCGGTTTTCCGGGCGCCGCTGGCGGTGCTGCTGGTGTCGTTGTTCCTGCTGGTGTCGAGCATCGGCCTGGTGATGCCGAACGCGAGTTCCCTGGCACTGGCACCCCACGCCCGCTCGGCCGGAGCGGCCTCGGCGTTGCTGGGCGTCCTGCAGTTCGCGGTCGGCGCGGTGGCGACGCCACTGGCCGGGCTCGGCGGGCCGGGGACGGCGGTGCCGATGGCCGCCACCATGGCGGGGTTCGCGGTGCTGGCGCTGGTGGCCTACCTGGTCTTGGCGCGGGACGAAGTCGGGACGCGTTAGAGCGCAGTCCACGACCAAGGCCGGGATACGTCACCGCGGAGGCAAGCGATCCGGTACCGCGCTTGCTCTGCGGCTTCGGGCCGGGTACCGGCCTTGCTCAGGGCGAAGGACACCCAACGGAGCTCCTGGATGTCGGCGAGCGTGCGGTAGCCCGGCACTCTGGTCACGTCGTGACCACCGTATCCGGCGACGAACGACTCGTACTCCCCCGTGGTGATCCGCGCGAAGTCGGTGTGATCCACGGCGATCTGGACCAGATCCCAGTCACGCCGACCGAAAGACACCATCTCCAGGTCGAGCAGGATGGGCGGCCCGGTTCCCGGCACGGCCACGTTGCCCTGCCACGCGTCTCCGTGGATCACGCCGGTCGGCCCGGTGCGGGCGAAGTCCTGGTAGCGCCGCTCCAATTCCCCGAGGTGGCGTTCGAGCCACGCCCGATCGCCCGGATCGAGCGCGGTTGCCCGGCCGATCCGGCGGCCGAGGCCGGCGAACGGGTCGTGCCGGGGCAGGCCGGGAATCCGCGGTGCGGGCAGCGAGTGGAACCGGCCCAGGACTGCGCCGAGTTCGGCGGGAGTCGCCGGCCGGTGCGCCGGAAGCGCCACCCACCAGGTGATCGGCCGATCCCCGATCATGACGGGCTGGGGTACCTCCGCCAACGCCCGGACGGCAGGCAAACCTGCCTCGGCGAGCCACCGCGAAACGAGCACCTCACGCCGTGCCGTGTCTCCGGTACCCGGGCGCCCGATCCGGGCGACGACGTCGGCGGGCAAGCGGTACATCACGTTCGATCCGTCTCGGATCAGCTCGGCTCCCGCGGTGCCGAGGCCGGCGATCCTCGCCGCCCGGGCCAGCACCCCTTCGGCGTTGGTCGCATCCGGGCTCACGTGATCGATCGTCTCAGGCACTGTGCCGGGTCAATGAGGCGATGTCCCGCCGCAGTGCGGCGACGTCTTCGATGCGGGAGTGGTGCACAGAGACCGACGCCAGGTCATCGAGCTCCTTCGAGATCCGCCGAGAGCGCAGCGACGCGGCGTCGAGGACGGCTTGCTGTCCGATGGACGCTGCTTGGCGGGGATCACCCGTCGACATCATGAGCGTTGCGAGCCTGATGCGCGAAAAGGTCCGCGATCGTGGGTAGTCCGCACCCTGCAGGCGAACGGCGGCTTCGAGTCGTAGCGCCGCAGGCTCCGTCTTCTGCCGGGCCCGCGCGACGGGGACGAGCGCCTTTCCTGTGCTTCCTTGGTGTTCGGCCTCGTCGTAGTAGCAGAGCCACGGCGGGTCCGCCGCCGGATCGCGGGCGTCGAAGTGCTCATCCGCACGATCCACCTCCGCGATCGCCTCGTCCGTGCGGCCGGTCAAAGCGAGCAGACAGGCCCGGATCGTCCACAACATCGCCCGGGCCGTGGCGGACACCCGATCCGATCGCACCTGGGCGAACTCGATAAGCGATAGCGCGTCGTCGACTTCCCCCAGGTATGCCGCCTTGCGTGACATTTCCGCGAGCGTGTTCGCCCGCAGTGCCCACGACTTCCCTTGGTCGGCGCACCACAAGGCGAACCGGAAACACCGATCGGCTGCGTCGTGGCCGGCGATGTCGAAGGCGGAGAACGCGACCACCCCGCTGAGGTTGCCCACCGCCTCGAACAGGGCGTCGCGAACGTCGTCGGCAGCCCGCGCATCGATCAGCCGGGCCGCCCACCTGAGCTGCCGCAGAGCAGCCTCGCAGGACAAGCCACCACCGAAGAGGTTCTCCGACATCGCGGCCGCACGGGTGATCGCCCGGACATGCTCGACATCGGTCCAGCCAATCCGCTTCAGGACCGGTGTCTCGACCGACATCGACGCCAGGTAGCCGGCCGGAGTTTCGCCGAGTTCGACGCAACCGGGGCGATCCGGCGCGGCGGCCGGAAGCGCCACCACGGATCGGGGAACAGGGGCGCAACCCCGTCTCGTCGGGCGGAAACCGAGGTCGGCGTCCGTTGCCGCACCGAGGACCGCCCGCAGTCCCTCCCGGTACGCCTCACCCGGCCAGCCGACCCTGCCGCCTTCGTAGCGCTTGATCGTGTCCGCGTCGAGGTGGTGGCGGCTCTTCCTGGTGTCCCAGAGGTAGAGGTTCACCGCGTCGGCAAGCTCCGCGCGCGTCATGCCTTCACCCGGTTTCGCGCGTGACGGCTTCCCTTCGCGCGCAGCGCGAAGCTTTGCGTTCGGCGTGGCCACTCCGATGCCCTCCCTGGCGTATCCCGTGGAGTGTACGCCCGTGACCAGCGGTAACGCCGATCCAGATTGCCCCGGGCCGCCCCTTCAATGCCCTCCAGAATGCCCTCCGGGAAATCCGGGCGGTGATCGACACTCAAGGCGTGACCACGACATTCGACGAAATCGGCAGCGGAGACAACCTGGCGAGCGCCGAGAAAGAACGCGACGGGCAAGACCTCGTTCCGGAGGAGCTCTTCGACCGGCTTGTCGACCGGATCGCCCGGGAACACCAGCTCGGCCGCGAGTACGCCGTGCGGATCATGGGTCAGGCACTCGCCTTCCTGGGCACCTGCGCCCGGTCAGCCGAACCGCTCGCCCCCAGCGACATCGTGGACATCGGCTGGCACACGTTCCTGCTCTACACCCGCGAGTACGCGGGCTTCTGCGATCGGGTCGCCGGACGTTTCATCCACCACGAACCGGCCGATACCGGGCTCGTACCGATCTCCCGGACGCCTCGGGAGACTGCGAGCCGAACGATCACCGCCGTCCGGCTCGCGGGATTCGCGGTGGACCTTCCACTGTGGACCACTCCGGCGGACTGCCACCAGTGCAACCAGGGTTGCACGCACTCCAGCGGCGACACCGGCTGCCACCACCTCGTCGGCGCTGCTACGGTCCGGTCGTGATGGAGCGGTACTCCTGGGCTGCCCTGCCGGATGCGGTACGCGACGCGGTTCAGCGTCACGTCGGCCCGGCCACTGCCGTCCGCGAGGTCGAGCGAGGTCAGAACTGCTCGATCGCCCTCGTGGTCCACGGCGGTCAGGGTGACGTCTTCGTGAAGGGTGTCCGAGGTGTGAGCCCCCAGATGCGGTGGCTTCGCAACGAGGTCGCTGCCGGCGGCTTGGCGCCCGGGGTCGCTCCGGACGTCCGGTTCTGCGCGGACGTCGACGCAGAAGACCGCTGGTTCGTCGCGGGATTCGAGTTCGTTCACGGCCGGCCGGCCGAACTGTCACCCGGGTCCACCGACCTCGAGCTGGTCGCGGCGACTGTGACCGGGCTGGGTGAATTCCCCGGCGGCGTCGCGCCCTCGCTCAGCGAACGCTGGAACGTGTCGGACTGGTGGCTCCGATGGGCGGCCCTGACCCCGGACCCCGCGACCGGTTGGGACCTCGACCTGCTGACCGAGTGGTGCCACGCCGTGCCCGGCCTGGTCTACGGCGACTCGCTGCTCCACACCGACCTTCACGAGCACCAGTTCGTCATCGACGACGCCGGATCGGTCCGGGTGCTCGACTGGGGGCGGCCTGCCTCCGGAGCACGCTGGGTGGACACCGCTTTTCTCGTCGTCCGGTTGATAGCCGCCGGACACGAACCGCGTGCGGCCGAGGCGTGGGCGGAGACCGTGGCCGGCTGGCCGCCCCGATCGGACGGGGCCGTCACCGCGTTCGCGTGCTACGTGGCCGGTCTGTGGAGCTACCGGGCCGTTACGACGCCCTTCCCCGGTGCGACGCGCCTCAGCGAGGCAGCCCAGTCCTACCTCCGATATCGGCTGGTCGAGCAGCCACGACTCGGCTGAGCTCAGGACAGCACGGCACGGCCGCCGGGACTACGCCGGTACCGGCAAGGCGACGTCACTTCCTGAGCAGGCGTTCCAGCTCCTCGCCCGCCGGTTCGTGGCCTGCGTCGGCGATGCGCTGCAGTTCCAGCAGGTCGCGGGCGGCGACCGCGCGGCGGGTGAGCAGCTCGCCCGCTCGTTCGCAGCCTTCGTCCAGCAGCTCGCTCAGCTCCTCGACGTCTCCGCGGGTGTCGGCGAGGTCGGCCAGGCGGTCGAGGGCCGTTTCGTTGCCCTCGTCGGCCAGTGCGCGCAGGGTTTCGTGATCGGTCATGGGAGCCAGCATGCAACCTTGCCCCTGGGGCAAGGTCAAGTGCGAGGATGGCCGCGTGCTCACCATCGGACAGCTCGCCCGGTACGCCCGCGTGACGACCAAGACGATCCGCGTCTACCACGCGAAGGGCCTGCTGCCCGAGCCGGAACGCGACGCGTCCGGCTACCGCCGCTACCGCGCTTCCGACGCCGTCGAGCTGATCAAGATCCGCACGCTCGCCGAGGCCGGCGTCCCGCTGGCCCGGATCCGCGAACTCCGCGGCGGTGACGGGCTCGCGGCGGCGCTCCGGCAGATCGACGACGACCTCGCCGCGCGGATCCAGGCCCTGCAGACCACCCGGCAGCGCCTCCGGCAGCTGGCCGACGGCCGCCTCTCCCCTCTGCCGGACGAGGTGGTGGCCCACCTCGCCCGCCTGCCGGGCCTCGGGTTCAGCGAACGCTGGGTGACGCTGCAGAACGACCTGTGGACCCTGGTGTTCGCCACCCACCCGGAGACGGCTCGCACGAACTTCCGCGACCAGGCGGCGATGGTCGCCGACCCGGCGCTGCTCTCGCTGGTCCTCGAGTACGACCAGGTGCACGACGCCGATCCGCACGACCCGCGCGTCGACGCCCTGGCCGGGAAGATCGTCACCGCGACCCGCGCGCGCTACGGCGACGATCTGCCCGCCTACGACCAGGGTTCCGCGATCCCGGCGCTGGTGCAGGGTGCGGTCAACGCGTCGTCACCCGCTTGGCGACGGCTCGACGCCCTGATCCGCGAACACCTCAGGTGAGCGACGCCAGGTCGGCCGTCTTGAGCTGCTCCGCCGTCACCTTCGCGTGGCCGTCGACCAACGCGCCCAGCGCGTCGCCGTCGTCCCACATGTTCACGTTCATCGCCGCCGCCACTTCGCCCTCGCGCAGCCAGAACGCCGTGAACTCCCGCGAAGCCAGGTCGCCCCGGACCACCAGCTCGTCCGAAGCCGGGTCCGCGAGGCCGCGGTACTCGCAGCCCAGGTCGTACTGGTCGGTGAAGAAGTACGGCGACGCCACGAACGGCTCGTTTCCGCCCAGCAGGTTCTGCGCCACGTGCGTGCCCTGGTCCTTCGCGTTCGCCCAGTGCTCCACGCGGACCCGGCGGCCGAACCGCGGGTGGAAGTGGGCCGCGATGTCGCCCACCGCGTAGACGTCGGGGGCCGCCGTGCGCAGGCCCGCGTCCACGGACACGCCGCCGTCGTCGGAGAGCTCCAAGCCCGCCGCGTGGGCCAGCTCCACCCTCGGGACCGCGCCGACCGCGATCAGGACCACGTCCGCCGTCAGCTCTTCGCCGCTGCCCAGGCGGACGCCTCGGACGCCGTCCGGGCCGCCCGTGATCTCCGCGACCTGCTCGCCCAGGCGGTAGTGCACGCCGTTCGAGACGTGCAGGTCCCGGAACACCCCGCCGACCGTCTCGCCGACGACGTTCGCCAGCGGCACCGGCACCGGGTCGACGACCGTCACCTCCGCGTTGTGCGTCCGGGCCGCCGCGGCCGCTTCGGAGCCGATCCAGCCGGCGCCGACGATCACCACGTGCCCGGCCGCGGCGAACGCCGAACGCAGCTTGAGCGCGTCGTCGAGGGTGCGCAGCGTGTACAGCCCGGGCAGGTCGCCGCCGGGCACGGGCAGCCGGCGCGGCCGCGAGCCGGTCGCCAGCACGAGCCGGTCGTAGCCGTGCTCGCCGCCCGCGTCGTCCAGCACCAGCCGGGCGCCGAGCTCGATCCGGGTCGCCGTGACGCCGGCGCCGAAGCGGATGTCCTTCTCGGCGTAGAACTTCTCTTCGTGCACCCAGTCCGGTTCGTCGGCGTTGCCGAGCAGCACGCCCTTCGACAGCGGGGGCAGCTCGTACGGGCGGTGCGGATCCGCGCCCAGCAAGAGGATTTCGCCGGTGTAACCGCGTTCTCGCACCGCGGCCGCCGCGGATGCCCCACCGAGGCCCGCACCGACGATGACGATCTTCCGCGGTTCCGACATCCATACCTCCCAGAGATGGCTTGTGATCCGGACGCTACTCCCGAACCGGCCGCGCGACGACCCGTAAGTACGCCGAAAAGCCGCAAAGCGCAAGACAAAACCCGCGAGTAGGCAGATCGGGTGAACCCGCGTCATAGCGCCGCCGGGGGCCGCTCCCACCCTCGTTCGGAGCACGACCACGACAAGGGAAGCGAGGGCGGCGACCATGAGTCGGGGCGAGTGGTCGATCGGCTGCCGGGATCTGGCCGGCAGGCGCAGGGACGTGACGGTGTTCGTCAGCAACGACAAGGTGGTGCTGGTCGCGCCGCCGGGCGAAGCGGCGGTGCTCGGGCCGCTCGACGTCGGACGGCTGCGGGCCGCGCTGCGGGACGCCGTCGTGGCGACGACCGACGACGAGGAAACCTGATCCGGGGGTTCCGAGGGGGTGGAGCCCCTTCGGGGGGCCGACCCCCGCGAACACTGACAACTACCGTTCCTACTTTTCAGTAGGTTAGAGTCCGTCCCGACGAGAAGGGACCGGCCATGACGACCTACTTCGTGACGGGCGCGACGGGCTTCATCGGGAAACGCCTGGTCGCCCGGCTGCTGCGGCGGCCGGAGACGTCCGCGGTGTACGCACTGGTGCGGGAGACCTCCCGCGAGCGCCTGGCCGGCCTGGCGCGCGACTGGCCGGGCGCGGACAAGCTGCACCCGGTGCTCGGCGACCTCGCCGAACCCCGGCTCGGCGCCGACCCCGCCGGACTGCCCCACCTCGACCACGTCGTCCACCTCGGCGCGATCTACGACCTGACCGCCGGCGAGGAGGCCAACCGGCGCGCCAACGTCGAGGGCACCCGCCACCTGCTGGCCTTCGCCGCCGCGGCGCAAGCGGGCCTGGTGCACCACGTGTCGTCGATCGCCGTCGCCGGCAACCACGCCGGGCGGTTCACCGAGACCGACTTCGACCTCGGCCAGCGCTTCGGCTCGCCGTACCACGCGACGAAGTTCCAGGCCGAAAAGCTCGTCCGCGAGCAGCCGCTGCCCTTCCGCGTCTACCGGCCTTCGGCCGTCGTCGGCGACTCGCGCACCGGCGAGATGGACAAGGTCGACGGGCCCTACTACTTCCTCCCGGCCATCTCGCGGCTGGCGGCCCTGCCCCGGCGGCTCCCGCTGGCCGCGCCCGACCTGGGCGCGACGAACCTGGTTCCGGTCGACTACGTCGTCGAAGCGATGGAACACCTGATGCACCGGGACGCGCCCTCCGGGACGACCTACCACCTCGCCGCCGCGCGCCCGCAGTCACTCGGCTCCGTCTACAACGCCTTCGCGCGCGCCGCCGGCGGACCGGAGATCCGGGCCGTGCTGCCCGCCGGGCCGTCGGGCGCGCTGCGGCGCGCGGGCGGGCGCCTGGCCCACGCGGCCGCGGCCGGGATCGACCGCGTGCCCGGCGGCCGGGGTGCCCGCGCGGCCGTCCTCGAGGAACTGGGCGTCCCCCTGGCCGTGCTGCCGCACCTGACCATGGACGTCGTCTTCGACACCGCGCGCACCACGACGGCGTTGTCCGGCAGCGGCATCGAACTCCCGGAGCTGCGGGACTACGCCGCGCCGCTCTACCGGTACTGGCAGGCCTGCCTCGACCCCGACCGCGCGCGCCGCACCCACGGCCTGGCCGGGCGGACGGTGCTGATCACCGGCGCGTCGTCCGGGATCGGCCGGGCATCGGCGCTCGCCGTGGCACGCAAGGGCGCGAAGGTGATCCTCGTGGCCCGCCGCGCCGCCGAGCTGGAAGAACTGCTGGCGGAAATCGTCGCGGCCGGGGGCGCCGCCGCGGCGTACCCGTGCGACCTCACCGACGGCGACGCCGTCGACGCGCTGGTCAAGGACGTGCTCGGCGACCACGGCGCGGTGGACGTGCTGGTGAACAACGCCGGCCGGTCGATCCGGCGCTCGGTCGCGCTGTCCACACAGCGGTTCCACGACTTCGAGCGCACGATGGCGATCAACTACTTCGGCCCGGTGCGGCTGGTCCTCGGCTTCCTGCCGTCGATGGCCGCCCGCCGGTTCGGCCACGTCGTCAACGTGACGACCCAGGGCCTGCAGACCGACACGCCGCGCTTCTCGGCCTACCTGGCGTCGAAGGCGGCACTGGAGGAGTTCGGGCTGAGCGCCGGACGCGAGACGCTTTCGGACGGCGTCACGTTCACGTCGGTGCGGATGCCACTGGTCCGGACGCCGATGATCGCGCCGACCGGCTACCGCGGGATCCCGTCCAGCAGCCCGGAACGCGCCGCGGCGCTGGTGGTGCAGGCGTGCGAGGAGCGGCCGGAAATCCTCAGCCTCCCCGAAGGCCGTGCCGCCGAACTGGCGACGCTCGCCGCGCCGCGGCTGGCCCGGTTCGCCGCGCACCTGGCCTACCGGGCGATGCCGGAGTCCGCGCCCGAGGCACGCGGTCTTCCCCGCCCGTCCGCGCCGGCGTCGGTCGCGGCGGCGGTGACCCGCCTCATCTGGCGCCGTCGTGCCTGATTTTCGCGAATTCCGCCGAAACGGTGGCACGCACCCGACGCTGCTTCTAACCTCGCGCGAGTCCCGTACACCCGTACGGGCTTCAACTGGGGAGTTCGAAATGCCGGTATCCAGCACAGGGCAACGCAGCGCGGCGAACGACAAGACGGCCGTGATCGGCACCGCGCGGCGCACCCTCGGGTGACGTCGGTGCGAACGCCACCCCGGTCACCCCGGGGTGGCGTTCGCACCGGTCCGCCGGGTGCGCGCCCCGGCCGCTACCATCGCTTCCCGGGTGTGATCGGGAGCGGAAGGCGGGCGGGGCGTGGACGTGGCGAGTCCTGCGCACGTCGCCACGGCACCCGCGGCGCACCGGCCGACCCGGCCGCTGCTGCGCTGGAGCATCCACGCCGGCTGGGTGCTGCTGCTCGCGCTGGCCACCGAACTCCGCGTCGGCCGCTTCGGCTTCCACCCCTCCGACCAGGGCTTCATCCTCGCCCAGGCGTGGCGCGTGCTGCACGGCGAAGTCCCGCACGCCGACATCATCTCCGCCCGCCCGCTGGGGTCCGCGGTGCTGCACGTCGCCGACTACGTGCTGCCGATGCCGCTGTTCTTCGGCTCCAGCTTCCTGTCCATGATCGAGATCGTGGTGGCCACCATCGCGTTCGCCGCGCTGGTCACACGGCGCCGCGTGCTCGAGTGGGGCCCGGGCATGACGGCGATGGTCGCGGCCGCGTCGCTGATCAACCTCAACGCCTTCCCCCTGATGGCCTGGCACACCGTGGACGGCATCGCGCTCACCGCGTGCGGCGCCTGGGCACTGGACGCGGGCCTGGGCAGCGGCCGCGCGTTCGCCCGCCGCGGCGGGCTGGTGCTGCTCGGCTGCGCGGTGTTCGTCAAGCAGAGCTTCGCGCTGGCCGCGGTGATCGGCGTGCTCTGGCTGCTGCTGCACCCGGCGACGCGGGCGGGCGCGCTGCGCACGGCGAACTGGTGGCGGCGGCTGGTCCTCGACCTCCTGGCGCTCGGCGCCCCCGGGCTGGCGTACGTGGCGTGGGTCGGCCTCGGCGGCGGTTTCACGGAGATGGTCGAGCAGCTCACCGGCGGCGTGCCCGCGTACGGCCAGCGGCTGCTCGGGCTGTGGCTCGACGACCCGGAGGTGCTGACCAGGGCACCCGTGCGGGAGCTGAGCTTCTTCGCCGCGATCGCCGTGGTGCTGCTGGCCGTCCGGCTGCCCGGTGACCGGCTCGGCGCGGCCGGGCGGGTGGCGTCCTGGGTGCTGGTGTTCGCCGGCGCCGCGGCGGTGGTCTGGACCGTCGTCGACGGCCGGTTCACCGGCTCCTCGCGCTGGGCGGACGTCCTGTGGTGGATCGTCGCGGTCAGCGTGCCGGTGTACGCGGCCGTGCGGCGGAAGGTGCCGTGGGCCGGGCTGCTCGTGCTCGCCACCGGGTTCATGACCAGCCTGTCCTGGGGCAACGACACGCCGACGCTGCTCACCGGCACCCTGGCGCTGACGGCGTTGCTGCTGCTGAGCCACCTCGTCCCGCCCCGGCCGCGGCTGGCCCCGCGCTGGGTCACCGCGACGGCCGGGTGTGTGGCGGTGGCGGTCTGCGGCTGGGTCGTCGTCGCGCGCCACGACCAGGCGGCCTACCTCGACCTCGGGCACGACCGGCTGACCGAGGACCTCGGGGCGGTCACCCCGGCGATGTCCGGCATCCGCACGAACCCGTCGACGTTCCGGTACGTGCAGCAGATCCGCGACTGCGTGGACCGCTTCCCGGCCCGCCGGACGGCGGTCCTGCCGGACAACGCGTTCGCCTACCCGGCGTTCGGCCTGCGCAACCCGTTCCCGCTGGAGTGGCCGCTGCCGCTGGAGATCGTGGGCGACGCCCCGGAGCGGATGCTCGCGAAGACGGCGGAGCTCAACCGCGAAGGCGGGTACCTGGTGCTGTTCCAGACGGTCCCGACCGGGCTGCTGGCCACCGGCGGCCCGGTGCCGCCGGAGGTGCCGCCCGACACGCCGGTGTTCACGTACCTGGGGCTGGAGACGGCGATCCAGGCCCGGCTCACCGGCCGCGTGGTGACCTGCGGCAGCTTCGTGGGCAAGTACGCGCCCTGACCCCGGGCCACGGCGCCGTCAGTCGGTCAGCAGGTCGTCCGGGTGGCCGCTCGCCAGGTCCGCCAGGACGTCGAGCGCCGTGGCCAGCGCCGGCACCGGCGGGGCCGACACCGCGATCCGCACCGCGTTCGGGGCGTGCCCGGGCAGGACCGCGAACGCCGCCGCCGGGGACAGCGCTATCCCGCGGCGGGCCGCCGCCGCGACGAACGTCTCCGCCCGCCAGTGCTCCGGCAGCTCCCACCAGCGGTGGTACGACGCCGGGTCGCCGCGCAGGCCCGGCAGCTTCTCCGCCACCACGGCCGCCCGCGCGGCCGCGTCACGCCGTTTCGCCGCCTCGATCCCGGCGAGGGTGCCCGTCACGATCCACTGCGTCGCCGCCTCGACGGCGAAGCGCGACGCGGCCCAGGCGCCCGAACGCACCGACGACGCCAGCCGCGCGGTCCAGGACGGCGGCGACACCAGGAAACCCGCCGTCAGCCCCGGCGCCACCCGCTTGGACAGGCTGTCGACGAACACCGTGCGCTCCGGCGCGTACGCGGCGAAGGGGCGGACGTCGTCCCGCAGGAACGTGTAGATGCCGTCCTCGATCACCGGCAGGTCCAGGCGGGCCGCGACCTCGGCCAGCTCGGCGCGGCGCTGCGGTGGCATCGTCGTGCCGAGCGGGTTGTGCAGGGTCGGCTGGACGTAGAGCGCGCGCACCGGCCCGGCCGCGGCGAGCGCCGACGGCACCAGCCCGGCGGAGTCGGTCTCGATCGGCACCAGCTCCACGCCGAGGCGCGCCGCGAGGGCCTTCACCACCGGGTACGTCAGCGATTCCACCGCGAGCCGCTCGCCGACCGGGACGAACGCGGCGATCGAGGCCGCCAGCGCCTGCCTGCCGTTGCCGGTGAACAGCACCGTCGCCGGGTCCGGGCGCCAGTCGCCGCGGGCGAGCAGCCCGGCCGCCGCCTCGCGGGCCACCGGGGTGCCCGCGGCACCGATCGGGTGCAGGGCCGCGGTCAGGACGTCTTCGCGCAGCAGCGGTTCCAGCGCGCGGGCCAGCCGCGCCGACTCCTCCGGCAGGACGGCGAAGTTGAGCTCGAGGTCGACGCGGGCGTCGCCGGGCTCGGCGAGGGCGGGTTCGGGCGGCGGCTTGGCCGCGCGGACGAACGTGCCGCGGCCGACCTCGCCGACCGCGAGGCCGCGCCGGACGAGCTCGCCGTAGACGCGGGCGGCCGTGGAGCCGGCGATGCCGCGCTCCCGCGCGAAGCGGCGCTGGGGCGGGAGCCGGTCGCCGGGACGCAGCCGGCCGGCTTCGATGTCGGCGGCGAGGGCGTCCGCGACGACGCGGTAGTCGTCCATGGTCACCTTTCCGCCGAAACGCCGTCGGCGAGCATGATCCCATCCGGGCTAAATTGATCGTGGAGGTGCCATGACCGACCAGACCTGGACCGAAGTCGACGACTACCTCGCCGGCGCGCTGCTCGCCCCCGACCCGGTGCTCGACGCCGCGCTGGCCGACGCGGACGCCGCCGGGCTGCCGCCGATCGCCGTCGCGCCCAACCAGGGCAAGCTCCTCAACCTGCTGGCCCGGCTCGCCGGGGCGCGCACGATCCTGGAGATCGGCACGCTCGGCGGGTACAGCACCATCTGGCTCGCCCGCGCGCTGCCGCCCGGCGGCAAGCTCGTGACGTGCGAGTACGAGCCGAAGCACGCCGAGGTCGCCAAGGCGAACCTGGCGCGGGCGGGCTTCGGCGAGGACGTCGCCGACATCCGGGTCGGCGCCGCGCTCGACACGCTGCCCACGCTGACCGGGCCGTTCGACTTCGTGTTCATCGACGCCGACAAGGCCAACCTCGCGAACTACGTGCGTGCCTCGCTGGCGCTCTCCCGGCCGGGGACGACGATCGTCGTCGACAACGTCGTCCGGCGGGGCCGGGTGGCCGACGCGGGCAGCGACGACCCGAACGTCCGCGGCGCCCGCGAGATGTTCGCCCTGCTGGCCGCCGAGGACCGGATCGACGCGACCGCCGTCCAGACCGTCGGCGGCAAGGGGCACGACGGGTTCGTGCTGGCCCTGGTCCGCTGACTCACCGCACGGGCCGCGTCACGGGCGGCGGTCCCCCGTGCGCGGCCGTCATGAACGCGCGCCAGACGTCGGCCGGGACGACGTCGCCGGTCAGCTTCCGGCCGCTCGCGTCCTTGAGCCGCCGCTCGTCGTCGGAGCCGACCCAGACCGCCGTCGCCAGCTGCGGGGTGTAGCCGACGGCCCAGGCGTCCTGGTTGTCCGGGCTGGTGCCGTGCTCGGCCTCGCCGGTGCGCAGCGCCGCCGGGCGGCCGCCGGGCAGCACCGTGCCCAGCGTCTCGGTGACCTCGGCGGCGATGCGGCGGCTCTCGTCGCCGAAGGCCGGAGCCGCGCTGTCCGGGTGTTCCCAGACGACCGCGCCGCTTTCGTCGCGCACCTTCGCCACCAGGTGCGGGGTGGCGCGCCGGCCTTCGGCGGCGAAGGTCGCGTAGGCCCCGGCCACGTCCAGCGGCCGCAGCGGGTACCGGCCGATGGCGATGCCCGGCCCGATCAGGAAACCGTCCTTCTCGCGCAGGGTCGGGACGCCGTCGACGGCGTCCGGGATGCCGGCCAGCCGGGCGGCCTCGCTCAGCGCGTCCGGGCCCAGTTTCTTCGCCAGCGCGACGAAGGGGCCGTCGGCGTGCGTTTCCATCGCCGTGCGCGGGGTGCACTTCGGGCCGCAGACGTCCGGGTACTGGAAGTTCTCGCCGAGGAACGTCAGCTTCGACGGCGACGGGATCGGCCGGTCCACGCCGTAGCCGCGGCGCAGGGCCGCGGTGAGGGTGAACGGGTGGAACGCCGTGCCGAGCGCGTGCGGGGTGCCCGCGTAGTCGCGGACGCCCTGGCCACCGCCGTGGTAGGCGCGGACGGCCCCGGTCGCCGGGTCGATCGCGACGACGGCCCCGCGGAACTCCGGCGGCTCGCCGTTCAGCCTGTCCCGCAGTGCTTTCTTCGCGGCATCCTGCCGGCTGCGGTCCAGCGTCGTCTCGACCGTCATGTTCCCCTGCTGGAGCCGGCCGAGCGGGAAGCCGTCCTGTTCCAGCTCGGCGAGGACCTGCTGCTTGATGTGGAACTCGTCGTAGGTGACGCGGCCCGCGCGGGTCTCCGACGGCGGCTGGATCTCGTTGCCGGGGTAGGCCATCTTCTCGTCGCCGGTCACGTACCCGCGGCTCACGAGCTTGTCGCGCACGTACTGCCAGCGCCGGGTGGCGTGGACGTCACCGGAGGCGGCGGGGTCGTGCACCGACGGGGACTGGATCATCCCGGCGAGGAACGCGGCTTCGCTCCAGGTGATGGAGTCGTCGAGCGGCCTGCCGAAGTAGGCGTTCATCGCCGCGGCGGGACCGAACGTGCCGCGCCCGAAGGAGATGATGTTGACGTAGCTTTCGAAGATCTGTTCCTTGTTCTGCTCCTGGGTGATCTTCGTGGCCAGGACGAGCTCGGCGAACTTGCGCCAGAGCGTCGCGTCTTCGTCGCCGGTGGACTTCTTGATGTACTGCTGGGTGATCCCCGAGCCACCGCCGACGCCGGTGAGGAAGGCGCGGCCGATGCCGGTCGGGTCGAAGCCCTGGTTGTCCCAGAAGGTCGGGTCCTCGGTGGCGATGATCGCGTCCCGCAGCTTCGCGGGCACCTGCGAGTAGGGGACGAACCTCCGGTCGCCGTCGGCCGGGATCACCTTGAGCAGCTCGGACCCGTCCGCGTAGTGCAGGACGACGGTCTTGTCGAGCCCGGCCAGCACTTCACGCGGACTGCGGACGTCGAGCACGAGGTAGGCGACCCAGAAGGCGATCAACGGGCCGCCGATCAGGACGGCGAACGTCCAGCCGGCGATCCGCCGGACGCGGCCCCACCGCCCGGTGTCCGGCTTCGCGGGGGTTTCGGCTTCTTCCTCCGTCGGCAAGGTCACGAATGGATGACGGCCGGACGGGTGAAAAGGTTCTGTGGAGAAGCACCGAGGGTTGTTCGAATCCTGTGAAGGCGAATCCGTCGAAACCCGGGAAGCTCAGGAGAGGAACGCGCGCAGCAGCGAGGCCGTGCCCTCGATGTGCTCGGCCATCGCCCGGCGCGCGGCGGGCGCGTCGCCGGCCAGGATGGCGTCCACGATCGCCTCGTGCTGGGCGTTCGAGTGCTCGAGGTTGGGCGGGAGCAGGGGGATCCGGTCGAGCAGCTGGTTGACGCGGGTGCGGGCGTCGGCCATCGCCGTGGTCAGCGAGCCGGACGCGGTCACCTCGGCGATGGCCAGGTGCAGCCGGGAGTCCTTCCGGCGGTAGTCGTCGAGGTCCGCGCCCGCCGCCTCGGCGAGCGTGCCGGTGAGGTGCTGCCGGTCGGCCGGGCTCAGCGACCGCGCGGCGGCCATCTCGGCGGCGCCGGTCTCGAGGACGTACCGCAGGCTCAGCGCGTCTTCCAGCGAAACGACGTCGACCTTGCCGCTGGGTGACCGCTCGGCCGGCGAGGGCAGGCTTTCGTTCACGAACGTGCCGCCGTAGCGCCCCCGGCGTGACTCGACGTAACCGGCGTCGGAGAGCGCCCGGATGGCCTCGCGCAGGGTGACGCGGCTGACGCCGAGCCGTTCGGCGAGCTCCCGCTCGGACGGCAGCCGCTCCCCCGCGCCGACGACCCCCAGCCGGATCGCCTGCAGCAACCGCTCGACGGTCTCCTCGAAGGCGTTGCCGGTGCGCACCGGCCGGAACAGCGCTTCGCCGGCGTTCACCACCGAGGTCGACTCCATCCCGCGAGTCTAGGCGCTGTCCGGCCGGCCACGGGCGGGCGCGGACCGGGGCGATCATCACCCTGTGTTCGCGACCCGCGTTCGCGGGGCGGAAAACCGGTGGCACCGGACGGCCACTCCCGGCGACGATGGGGTCACCGACACCGAACATCGACGCAGGGGGCGATCCGGTGCACTTCTTGATGGCCGAGGACCTGGTCCACGAACGCGAAGGCGAGCTGCGCCGCGGCGTGCGCAACCGCCCACCGGGCCGCGCAACGCCGAGCCGAACCCCGGGAACCCGGAAACAGCAACTGGGCTGGCGCCTGGTCGAAGTCGGCTTGCGGCTGGCCGTGAAGCCGGAGGACCCCACCCGGGGCACTTTCACGTGAAAGCTCCGGTGGGGTCAGCACTCGATGACGTTCACCGCCAGCCCGCCTCGGGCCGTCTCCTTGTACTTCACGCTCATGTCCGCGCCCGTCTCGCGCATCGTCTTGATCGCCTTGTCCAGCGTCACCACGTGGCTGCCGTCGCCGCGCATCGCCATGCGCGCCGCGTGGATCGCCTTCGAAGCGCCCACCGCGTTGCGCTCGATGCACGGGATCTGGACCAGGCCGCCCACCGGGTCGCACGTCAGGCCGAGGTGGTGCTCGACCCCGATCTCGGCCGCGTTCTCGACCTGGGCCGGACTTCCGCCCAGCACCTCCGTCAGGCCCGCCGCCGCCATTGCCGAGGCCGAGCCGACCTCGCCCTGGCAGCCGACCTCCGCACCGGAGATCGAGCCCGTCTGCTTGAGGATCGAGCCGATCGCGGCCGCCGTGAGCAGGAACGTCACGATGCCGTCGTCGGTCGAGTGCCGGATGAAGCGCTGGTAGTAGTGCAGCACCGCCGGGATGATGCCCGCCGCGCCGTTGGTCGGGGCCGTCACCACCCGGCCGCCCGCCGCGTTCTCCTCGTTGACGGCGAGCGCGTACAGGCTCACCCAGTCCATCGCGTACAGCGGATCGTCCGCGCCGTCCTCGGCCAGGAGCTTTTCGTGCAGTGAGCGGGCCCGCCGCGGGACCTTCAGGCCGCCCGGCAGGACGCCGTCGTGCGTGCAGCCGTTGCGGACGCACTCCGCCATGACCGCCCAGATCCGCAGCAGCCCGTCCCGGATCTCGTCGCGCGAACGCCACGACAGCTCGTTCGCCAGCATGATCTCGCTGATGGGCAAGCCCGTCGACGCGCAGTGCGCCAGGAGGTCCGCGCCGGTGCGGAACGGGTACGGCACCGGCGTCGAGTCCTCGACGAACACCGTGTCCGTCTCGTACGACTCGTCGCGGACGAAGCCGCCGCCCACCGAGTAGTACGTGCGCTCGCGCAGCAGCGCACCGCCGGCGTCGAACGCGCGGAACACCATGCCGTTCGGGTGGGCGGGCAGGGATTTGCGGCGGTGCATGGTGAGGTCGGTGTCCTCGTCGAACGCGATCTCGTGCGTGCCGCCGAGCAGCAGCCGCCCGGACGCGCGGATGTCCGCGACTCGGCCCGGCACGGTCTCGGTGTCGATCTCTTCGGGACGCTCACCCGACAGCCCGAGCAGGACGGCCTTGTCGCTGCCGTGGCCGAAGCCGGTCGCGCCGAGCGAGCCGAACAGCTCGGCCTGGACGCGGGACACCGAGGCGAGCTCGGCGCCGAGTCCGTCCACAAAGGTCCGTGCCGCCCGCATCGGCCCGACGGTGTGGGAGCTCGACGGGCCGATGCCGATGGAAAACAGGTCGAAGACGCTGATCGCCATTGATCCGCCCCTTCCTATCGGGCCAGCAGCGAGCTGGCCTCTTGCGAGGCCGGGCCCTGGTCGGCGAGGTGCGCCAGGTTTTCCGGCAGCTCTTCTCCACGGTAACGCTTGGTCTGGGCGTAGAGCCGTCCCGCGCGGTACGACGAACGCACCAGCGGCCCGGCCATCACCCCGGCGAAGCCCATCGCCTCGGCAGCCTTGGAGTGCTCGACGAACTCTTCCGGCTTCACCCACCGATCGACCGGGTGATGCCGCGCAGAAGGCCGCAGGTACTGCGTGATCGTCAGGATCTCGCACCCGGCGTCGACCAGGTCCTGCATCGCCGGAGCCACCTCGTCCGGCGTCTCGCCCATGCCCAAGATCAGGTTGGACTTCGTCACCAGACCCGCTTCACGCGCGGCCGTGATGACTTCCAGGGACCGAGCGTAGCGGAATCCCGGACGAATGCGTTTGAAAATCCGCGGAACTGTTTCCACGTTGTGCGCAAGAACCTCCGGCCGCGACCCGAAAACCTCCGCAAGCTGCGCCGGGTCGGCGTTGAAGTCCGGGATCAACAACTCCACACCCGTACCCGGGTTCAACGCGTGAATCTGCCGCACAGTCTCCGCATACAACCACGCACCACCGTCGGGCAGATCATCCCGGGCGACACCGGTCACCGTCGAATACCGCAACCCCATCGCCTGCACCGACTCCGCCACCTTCCGCGGCTCGGAAGTGTCCAACGCAGCAGGCTTACCCGTATCGATCTGACAGAAATCACACCGCCGCGTGCACTGATCCCCACCGATCAAGAACGTGGCCTCACGGTCCTCCCAGCACTCATAGATATTGGGACAACCGGCCTCCTCGCACACCGTGTGCAAACCCTCACGCCGCACCAAACCCTTGAGCTCCGTGAACTCCGGACCCATCCGCACCCGCGTCTTGATCCACGACGGCTTCTTCTCGATCGGCGTCTCACTGTTGCGAACCTCGAGACGCAACAGCTTCCGGCCCTCGGGCTGGGCGCTCATCGGGAAAGGTCCGCGTACAGCGGGTGCTTCTTCGCCAGCGTCTCGACGCGGTCGCGGAGCTTGGCCCGCACGGCGTCGTCGAAGTCCGGCTTGAGGGCCTCGGCGATGACGTCGGCGACCTCGGTGAAGTCTTCGGTCCGGAAGCCGCGGGTGGCCAGCGCCGGCGTGCCGATCCGCAGGCCGGAGGTGATCATCGGCGGGCGCGGGTCGAACGGGACGGCGTTGCGGTTGACCGTGATGCCGACCTCGTGCAGCCGGTCCTCGGCCTGCTGCCCGTCCAAGGCGGACTGGACCAGGTCGACCAGCACCAGGTGGACGTCGGTGCCGCCGGTGAGCACCCGCACCCCCGCGGCGGCGCAGTCGTCCTGCGACAGCCGCGAAGCCAGGATGCGCGAGCCTTCGAGGGTGCGCTGCTGACGCTCCTTGAACTCCTCGCTCGCGGCGATCTTCAGCGCGACGGCCTTGGCCGCGATGACGTGTTCCAGGGGCCCGCCCTGCTGGCCGGGGAACACCGCCGAGTTGATCTTCTTCGCCAGCTCCTCGCGGCACAGGATCAGCCCGCCGCGCGGGCCGCCGAGGGTCTTGTGGGTGGTCGTGGTGACGATGTCGGCGTGCGGCACCGGCGACGGGTGCAGCCCGGCCGCGACCAGCCCGGCGAAGTGCGCCATGTCCACCATGAGACGAGCGTCGACGAGGTCGGCGATGCGGCGGAACTCGGCGAAGTCGAGCTGACGCGGGTACGCCGACCAGCCGGCGATGATGAGCTTCGGCTTGTGCTCCACCGCGAGGCGCTCGATCTCGGCGAGGTCGACGATCCCGGTCTCTTTGTCGACGTGGTAGGCGACGACGTTGTAGAGCTTGCCCGAGAAGTTGATCTTCATCCCGTGCGTCAGGTGGCCGCCGTGCGCCAGGTCGAGGCCGAGGATGGTGTCGCCCGGCTTGAGCACGGCGAACATCGCGGCCGCGTTGGCCTGCGCACCCGAGTGCGGCTGGACGTTGGCGTGCTCGGCGCCGAACAGGGCCTTGGCGCGGTCGATGGCGAGCTGCTCGACGACGTCGACGTGCTCGCAGCCGCCGTAGTAGCGGCGGCCCGGGTAGCCCTCGGCGTACTTGTTGGTCAGCACCGAACCCTGCGCTTCGAGCACGCCCACCGGGGCGAAGTTCTCGGAGGCGATCATCTCCAGGGTCGACTGCTGGCGGGTCAGCTCGTCCGCGACGGCCGCGGCGACCTCGGGGTCGACGTCGGCGAGGTGGGCGTCGAAAGTCGTCATCAGTTCTCCTGGGTGAGCGCGGCGTACGCGGCGGCGTCGAGCAGGTCCGGCACGTCCCCGGTCAGACGCACCTTCAGCAGCCATCCTTCGGTGTACGGGTCGGAGTTGATGACCTCGGGGGTGTCCGATGTGGTGCCGTTCACCTCGACGACCTCGCCGGAGACCGGCGCGTACAGCTCGCTGACCGACTTGGTCGACTCGACCTCGCCGAACACCTCGCCCGCGGTGATGGCCGACCCGGCCTCGGGCAGCTGGACGAACACGATGTCACCGAGCGACTCGGCGGCGAAGGCGGTGATGCCGACGGTGGCGACGTCGCCGTCCAGGCTCAGCCACTCGTGTTCCTTGGTGTACTGCAGGTTCTCGGGGATGCTCACAGGGAAAAGTCCTTACGCGCGGGAGTAGAAGGGCAGGGCGACGACCTCGACGGGTTCGATCCTGCCCCGGATGTCGACGGAAAGTTCGGTGCCGGGCTCGGCGTACGCCCGATCGACGTACGCCATGGCGATCGGGTAACCCAGCGTCGGCGACAACGCGCCACTGGTGACTTCGCCGATTTCGGTGTCGCCGGCCAGGAGCCGGTAGCCGTGGCGCGGGGCCCGGCGGCCGGCGCCTTTCAGCCCGACCCGCACGCGCGGGACGTCGGCCTTGGACCGCTCTTCGAGGGCGGCGCGGCCGACGAAGTCACCCGGTTTCTCGAACTTGACGACCCGCCCGAGCCCGGCCTCGAACGGGCTCTGCCCGACGGTGAGTTCGTTGCCGTACAGCGGCATCCCGGCTTCGAGCCGCAGCGTGTCGCGGCAGGCGAGGCCCGCCGGGACCAGGCCGTGCGGCTCGCCGGCGTCCATCAGCAGGCGCCACAACGCGGGTGCCTCGTCCGCGTCGACGAACAGCTCGAAGCCGTCCTCGCCGGTGTAGCCGGTGCGGGCGAGCAGGACGTCGTGGCCCTTCACCGACGCCGGGACGCCGGCGTAGTACTTGAGGGCGGCCAGGTCGGCGCCGGTCACGGCGCCGAGGATCGCCGCGGCGTTCGGGCCCTGGACGGCGATCAGCGCGGTCGTCTCCGACCGGTCGTCCACCACCGCGTCGAAGCCCGCGACCCGCTCGTCCAGTGCGTCGGCGACGACCTTCGCGTTGCCCGCGTTCGCGACGACCAGGTAGTGCTCGTCGGCCAGCCGGTAGACGACGAGGTCGTCCAGCACGCCGCCTTCGGCGTTGCAGATCATCGTGTACCGCGCCCGGCCCGGCTTGACCCCGGTGAGGTTGCCGACCAGCGCGTAGTCCAGGACGTCGGCCGCCTGCTTGCCGGTGACGTGGATTTCGGCCATGTGCGAGAGGTCGAACAGCCCGGCCGCCTCGCGGACGGCCTTGTGCTCGGCCAGCTCGCTGGCGTAGCGGACCGGCATCGACCAGCCGGCAAAGTCGGTGAACAGCGCACCGAGTCCCTTGTGGACTCCGTGGAGGGAGGTCTCTTTCGACGCTGTGTGATTCAAGACGGGATCAGCCTTCGTAAGCGTTGAGGGGCGGGCAGGAACACACGAGGTTGCGGTCACCGCGGGCGCCGTCGATGCGCCGCACCGGCGGCCAGTACTTGTTCTTCCGCGACACCCCGGCCGGGTAGACGGCCAGCTCACGGCTGTACGGCTTGTCCCACTCCCCGACCAGCGTCTCGGCGGTGTGCGGCGCCCCGCGCAGCGGCGACTCCTCCGCACTCCATTTGCCGTTCGCGACCTCGTCGATCTCGGCGCGGATGGCGATCATCGCGTCGCAGAACCGGTCGATCTCGCCCAGGTCCTCGGACTCGGTCGGCTCGACCATCAGCGTGCCCGCGACCGGGAAGGACATCGTCGGCGCGTGGAAGCCGTAGTCGATGAGCCGCTTGGCGACGTCGTCGACCGTCACGCCGGTCTCCTTGGTGAGCTGCCGCAGGTCGAGGATGCACTCGTGCGCGACCAGGCCGTCCTGGCCGGTGTAGAGCACCGGGTAGTGCGGCCCCAGGCGGGAAGCGACGTAGTTCGCGGCCAGCACGGCGACCTCGGTGGCCGCGGTCAGGCCGGGCGCGCCCATCATCCGGACGTAGGCCCAGGAGATCGGCAGGATCGACGCCGAGCCGTAGGGCGCGCCGCTGATCGGGCCGACGCCGGTCTCCGGGCCGGCGGCGTCGAGCAGCGGGTGGTTCGGCAGGTACGGCGCGAGGTGCGCGCGCACCGCGACCGGGCCGACGCCCGGGCCGCCACCGCCGTGCGGGATGCAGAAGGTCTTGTGCAGGTTGAGGTGCGAGACGTCGCCGCCGAACTCGCCCGGCTTGGCCAGGCCGAGCAGGGCGTTGAGGTTCGCGCCGTCGACGTACACCTGGCCGCCGCCGTCGTGGACGATCTTGGCCAGCTCGTCGATGTCGTGCTCGTACACGCCGTGGGTCGACGGGTAGGTCACCATGATCGCGGCGAGCGTGTCCTTGTGGGTGTCCACCTTGGACCGCAGGTCGGCCAGGTCGACGTTGCCCTCGTCGGTGCACTTGACCACCACGACGCGCATCCCGGCGAGCACCGCGGACGCGGCGTTGGTGCCGTGCGCGGACGACGGGATCAGGCAGACGTCCCGGGCTTCGTCGCCGTTCGCGCGGTGGTACGCGCGGATCGCGAGGAGGCCGGCGAGTTCGCCCTGGCTGCCCGCGTTCGGCTGGAGCGACACCTTGTCGTAGCCGGTGACCTCGGCCAGCCACTCGGCCAGCTGCGCCACGAGGACGTGGTAGCCCTCGGCGTCCCCGGCCGGGGCGAACGGGTGGATGCCGGCGAACTCGCGCCAGCTGATCGGCTCCATCTCGGCGGTGGCGTTGAGCTTCATCGTGCAGGAGCCGAGCGGGATCATGCCGCGGTCGAGCGCGTAGTCCTGGTCGGACAGCCGGCGCAGGTAGCGCAGCATCGCCGTCTCGGAGCGGTGCGTGCCGAAGACCTCGTGGCCCATGAAGCCGCTCTCGCGGGCCAGGCCGTTGGGGAGCGCGACGCCGTCCTGGACGTCTTCTCCGACCCCGAAGGCCTTGAGGACCTCCGCGGTGATCGCGGGGGTGCTGACCTCGTCGAAGGCGACGCGGACGTGGTCGGCGCCGACGTGACCGAGGTTGATGCCGGCCGCACGGGCGGCGGCGTGGACTTCGGCGGCCTGGCCGGGGACGCGCGCGACGACCGTGTCGAAGAAGGACTCGTGCACCACCTCGACGCCGGTCTTGCGGAGAGCGTCCGCGAAGCCCGCGGCCAGGCCGTGGACCCGCCGGGCGATCCGCTTGAGGCCGTCCGGACCGTGGTAGACCGCGTACATCGCGGCGAGCACGGCCGGCAGGACCTGCGCGGTGCAGATGTTGGACGTCGCCTTCTCGCGGCGGATGTGCTGCTCACGCGTCTGCAGCGCGAGCCGGTAGGCCGGGTTGCCGTCGGCGTCGACCGAGACGCCGACCAGGCGCCCGGGCAGCGAGCGCTCGAGGCCCGCGCGGACGGACATGTACCCGGCGTGCGGGCCGCCGTAGCCGAGCGGGACGCCGAAGCGCTGGGTCGAGCCCGCGGCGACGTCGGCACCGAACTCGCCGGGCGAGGTGATCAGGGTGAGCGCGAGGAGGTCGGCGGCGACGGTGAACAGCGCACCCGCGGCCTTCGCCGACTCGGAAATCGCGTGGTAGAAGCCGCGGCCGCGCAGCACGCCGGAGGCGCCCGGGTACTGGACGACGACGCCGAAGAAGTCCTCGGGCAGGCCGGTCAGCAGGTCGCGGACCTCGACCTCGATGCCGAGGGCCTCGACGCGGGTGCGCACGACGGCGATGGTCTGCGGCAGGCACTCGGCGTCCAGCACGACCTTGTTCGACTTGGACTTCGACGCGCGGCGCATCAGCGTGACGGCTTCGGCGACGGCGGTCGACTCGTCCAGCAGCGACGCGTTCGCGGTGGCCAGGCCGGTCAGGTCGGCGACCATGGTCTGGAAGTTGAGGAGGGCTTCGAGGCGGCCCTGCGAGATCTCCGGCTGGTACGGCGTGTACGCGGTGTACCAGGCCGGGTTCTCCAGCACGTTGCGGCGGATGACGCCGGGGGTGACGGTGTCGGAGTAGCCGAGGCCGATCATCTGCGTCATCGGCCGGTTGCGCGCGGCGAGCGCGCGCAGCTCCGCGGTGGCTTCCTCTTCGGACGCGGCGGGCGGGAGCCGCAGGTCACGAGTGGCGCGGATGGCGCTCGGCACGGCCGCGCCGACGAGGGCGTCCAGGCTGCCGTAGCCGCACTCGGCCAGCATCTTGGCGGTTTCGGCCTCGGACGGGCCGATGTGGCGGGCGTCGAACTGCGTGGAAGTGATCGGGAGCTCCTTGGGCCGGGCACCGGACAGAACGGTGCGCTGGAACTCCCCCTCTGTCATGGCACCTGAGAGTTTCACCGCCTGTGCAGCGGCTTTCACCTTGGGTGAGGCGCGGGTGCGCCTGCTTTCCAGAGTGGCCTCGCGCGAAGCGGTAGCAGGTACCTGAGAGATTCCGGGGAGTTTGCTCCTTCGGTGCCCCACCGACTTCGTGAGGGCTCTCCCGCCTCGGCTCAACGGCCCGATCTGCAGTTGTGGCGGTTACGGTACCCGGCACTTCCCGCGGGCGTCTACGTCACCCGGCCAACACCACATCAGTCCTCGACCACCCCCCGAGCGCCCCAAGGTGGCCTTCGGTGCGTTGAACGCAACCAAGGCCACCTTGGGGCGCTCGGGTCACGGTGCGCCGGGGCCGCGGCGGACCACCGTCCCGGCCAGCGCGGGTGGGCGGCGGACCCGGCCCGACGGCAGGACCAGGCGTTTCAGCGGCCCGCCCAGTGGCACCGGCGGCAGGCCCGCGCCCAGCAGGACCTGCTCGACGATCTGCTCGGCGTGCCAGGCCACCGAGTCGTTGAGCCGGTCCAGGGACGGGCGGTCGCCGTCGAAGACGTCGGCGTCGTCCATGGTCACCTCGAAGTACGCGCACCCCGGTGGGACCGAGACCGCTTCCTCGATCGCGCGAGCGCCGTCCAGCGGGTCCGTGAACCCGGCTTCGAGCAGCGGCTCGCGGTAGATGCGGGCCGCCCGGGCACGCATGCGCGGCCCGTACCGGACGACCACCGGGAGCCGTCCGGTCAGGTCCGGCACGGCCAGGCCGTGCAGCAGCATGATCGGCGGTACCGAGTGCACCAGCCGCGGCGCGGGTTCGGCCAGCTCGCGGGCGGTGATCCGGACCCGGTCGGCCATCGCGTCCGGGAGGCCGAAGTAGCGGAAGTCGACGTTGCCGAACCCGAGCCCGTCGGCGACCAGCGACGCCAGCAGCTCGCCGTACCCCCAGATCGGCGACAGCACCACCACCGGCGGCGCGGCGACGACCGGCGACGGCGCGGGCGGGCGCGTCGCCTCCTGCTCGGGCACCTGGATCACCAGCCGGGGCGGCTCGTGCCAGTCGTGCACCTCGGCGACCCGCCAGTACAGCCCGAGCGGCTGCCACAGCTCGCCGAGGACGTCGTGCTCGATGATCCGGCGCACCTCGGCGTCGTCGTGGGGCAGGTCCCGCGGCGGCACGATCCCGACGTAGTGGTGGTAGGTGACGCGGACCTCGTCGCCGCGGGTGGCCGAGCGGATCCGCATCTCCCAGTCGATCGGCGACGCCGCGATCGCGTTCGCCACCTGCGTGCCGGGTGAGGAGTAGACGAGCGCGGTGGCCTGCCGGAGGAACTGCCCGGCCCGGTCGATGCCCTCCCGCAACGCCTTCGCCGCCTGCGCGACGTGCACCGGCGAAGCCAGCGAGTCGGGCAGGACCCCGGCGACGCGCAGCAGCTCGGCCTCCCCGAGCCCGGTGACCGCGGCGAGCTCGGCCCAGTGGTCGAACACCGTCACCTTCGGCGCGTGCCGGTGCTCGATCCAGCTGCGCAGCGTCGACGTCGGAACGCCGATGCGCCGGGCGGCCTCGTCCAGGGACAGGCCCCGCGAACGGATGCCGGCCCGGACCGCTTCCGCCCACTCGTCGGCGCGCCAGTGCGTCACCTCACAAAACTAACGAAACCCGCTAGCTTTGCGCAGGGACAAATCGCCCACGGCGCTCCGACGCTGGTCACCATGACCACCACCATCATCGCCCTGACCCTGATCGTCGGCGTGCTGACCTTCGCCGCCGGCGCCTTCCTCGCCTCCGAGATCGCCGTCCGCGTGCTGCGCCGCCGCGAACGGCTGGTCTCCGAAGAGCGCAAGAAGCTCAACGCCGCCTGGAGCTACCTGCGGGAGGTCTACGGCGTCAAGAAACCGACCAAGCGTTAGAGCGGGGTGACGTACGCGCCGGAGATGCCGCCGTCGACCAGGAACTGCGACGCCGTGATGAAGCTGGCGTCGTCGCTGGCGAGGAAGGCGACCGCGGCCGCGATCTCCGACGGCTCGGCGAACCGGCCGACCGGCACGTGGACCAGCCGCCGCGCCGCGCGTTCCGGGTCCTTCGCGAACAGCTCCTTGAGCAGCGGGGTGTTCACCGGGCCCGGGCACAGCGCGTTGACGCGGATGTTCTCCCGCGCGAACTGCACGCCGAGCTCGCGGCTCATCGCGAGCACGCCGCCCTTGGACGCGGTGTAGGAGATCTGCGACGTCGCCGCGCCCATCACCGCCACGAACGACGCGGTGTTGATGATGGAACCGCGTCCCTGGCGTTGCATGTGCGGCAGGACGGCCTTGCAGCAGTGGTACACCGACGTCAGGTTGACCCGCTGCACGCGCTCCCACGCCTCGATGCCGGTGGTGAGGATGGAGTCGTCCTCCGGCGGCGAGATGCCGGCGTTGTTGAAGGCGACGTCCACCGAGCCGAACTGCTCGACCGTGCTGTGGAAGAGGTTCTCGACCTGCTCGGCGTCGGTGACGTCGGTCTGGATGAACGCGCCGCCGATCTCGTCGGCGGCCGCCTTGCCTTCGGCCGGCGTGAGGTCCGCGATGACGACCTTCGCGCCTTCGCTCGCCAGACGGCGGGCCGAGGCGAGCCCGATGCCGCTCGCGCCGCCGGTGATGACCGCGACGCGGCCTTCGAAACGCTGGACCATTACTCCTCCGTGCTCAGAAAGACGTTCTTGGTTTCGGTGAACGCCGCGGCGGCGTCCGGGCCGAGCTCGCGTCCGAGGCCGGACTGCTTGAAGCCGCCGAAGGGCGTCCAGTAGCGCACCGACGAGTGCGAATTGACCGAGAGGTTGCCGGCTTCGACACCGCGCGCCACCCGGAACGCGCGGCCGGCGTCACGGGTCCAGATCGACCCGGACAGGCCGTACTCGGTCGCGTTGGCCATCCGGATCGCGTCGGCCTCCTCCGCGAACGGCACGACGGCGACGACCGGGCCGAAGACCTCTTCCGCCGCGGCCGGGTGGTGCAGGTCCGGCGGGGTGAGGACGGTCGGCGGGAACCAGAAGCCGCGGCCATCGGGTGCCGTCCCGCGGAACGCGACGGGCGCGTCGCCGGGCACGTAGGAGGCGACCTTCTCGCGGTGCGCGGCCGAGATCAGCGGGCCCATCTCGGTCTTCTCGTCGCCGGGGTCGCCGACGACGACGCCGTGCACCGCGGGTTCCAGCAGCTCCATGAAGCGGTCGTACGCGCTCGCCTGCACCAGGATCAGCGACCGCGCGCAGCAGTCCTGGCCGGCGTTGTCGAAGACGCCGTAGGGCGCGGTCGCCGCGGCCTTCTCCAGGTCGGAGTCGGCGAAGACGATGTTGGCGTTCTTGCCGCCGAGCTCCAGCGTCACGCGCTTCACCTGCGCCGCGCAGCCCGCCATGATCTGCTTGCCGACCTCGGTGGAGCCGGTGAAGACGACCTTGCGCACCCCCGGGTGGTCGACGAACCGCTGTCCGACCACGGACCCCTTGCCGGGCAGCACCTGGAAGACGTCCTCGGGGATGCCCGCTTCGCGCGCCAGCTCGGCCAGCCGCAGCGCGGTCAGCGGCGTCAGCTCGGCGGGCTTGAGGACCACGGTGTTGCCGGCGGCGAGCGCGGGCGCGAACCCCCAGCCGGCGATCGGCATCGGGAAGTTCCACGGCACGATCACGCCGACCACGCCCAGGGGTTCCTGGAAGGTGACGTTGATCCCGCCCGGCACCGGGATCTGCTTGCCGAGCAGGCGTTCCGGCGCGGCGGAGTAGTAGTTGAGGACGTCGCGGACGTTGCCGGCTTCCCAGCGGGCGTTGCCGATGGTGTGCCCGGAGTTCTCGACCTCCAGCCGCGCGAGGTGCTCGATGTCGGCCTCGACGGCGTCGGCGAAGCGGCGCAGCAGCCGCGCGCGGTCGCCGGGGGTGACGTCACGCCAGGCCGGGAACGCCGCGTGCGCGCGGGCGATCGCCGCGTCGGCCTCTTCGGCGCTGGTCAGCGCGACCGTCCGCACCACCTCCTCGGTGGCCGGGTTCAGGACGTCGAAACTGGTGGTCATGCCCTCTCCTTGCTCGCGTCGACGAGAGCGGCGAACAGCCGGACGTCGTCGCTGTCCTGCTCGGGGTGCCACTGGACGCCCAGCGTGAACTCGCCGGGCACCTCCGCGGCCTCGATCGTGCCGTCGGTGGCCCACCCGACGGCCTCCAGGCCGGCGCCGAGCCGGTCGATCGCCTGGTGGTGGTAGCACAGGGTCTTGGTTTCGGGCCCGAGGATCGCCGCCGCCCGGCTGCCTTCGGCGAGCGTGACGGTGCCCCGGCCGAACGTCGCGGGCGCCGGCTGGTGCCCGGTCGTCTCCTTCGCCTCCGGCAGGTGCTGGACCAGGGTGCCGCCGAGGGCGACGCTCATCACCTGCAGGCCGCGGCACACGCCGAGCACCGGTTTGCCCGCCCGGCGCGCGGCCTCGAACAGGCCGAACTCGAACGCGTCCCGCTCGGGCCGGACGTAGGTGGCCGGGTGCGGCTCGTGGCCGTAGCGCGCGGGCTCGACGTCGGCGCCGCCGGTGAGCACCAGGCCGTCCACAGTGGACACGAGCTTCTCGTGCGCGTCGGTCACCGGCGGGAGCAGCACCGGGATCCCGCCCGCCGCGACGACGCAGTCGACGTAGACCCGGTGCAACAGTGCCGCTTGGGTGTCCCAGACCAGGAACTTCGCCGGTTCGAGGTAGCTGGTGAGGCCGATGACGGGCCGCGCGTCAGAGCCGTTCGAAGCCACGGATCAGCTCCCAGTCGGTGACGGCGGCGTTGTAGGCGTCGATCTCGATCTTCGCCGCGTTCAGGTAGTGGTCGACGACGTCCTCGCCGAAGGCCGACCGCGCCAGGTCGCTGCCCGCGAGGGCCGCGGCGGCCTCGGGCAGGGTGGTCGGCACGGTGTCCCGGCCGGAGTTGTAGGCGTTGCCGGTGAACGGCTCTTCGAGCTCCAGTTCGTTCTCGATGCCGTGCAGCCCGGCGGCGATGAGCGCGGCCACGGCGAGGTACGGGTTGACGTCGCCGCCCGGCACCCGGTTCTCGACGCGCAGCGACTCGCCGTGCCCGACGACGCGCAGCGCGCAGGTGCGGTTGTCGGTGCCCCAGGCGATCGCGGTCGGCGCGAAGCTGCCGGGGACGAACCGCTTGTAGGAGTTGACGTTCGGCGCGAGGAAGTACGTCAGTTCGTGCAGCGCGGCGAGCTGGCCGGCGAGGAAGTGCTCCATCAGCTTCGAGAAGCCGTGCTCGCCGTCTCCCGCGAGCACGGCGCGGCCCTCGGTGGAGCGCAGGCTGATGTGGATGTGGCAGGAGTTGCCCTCGCGCTCGTTGTACTTCGCCATGAAGGTGAGGCTCTTGCCCTCCTGCGCGGCGATCTCCTTGGCACCGTTCTTGTAGACGCTGTGGTTGTCGCACGTGCTCAGGGCGTCGGTGTAGCGGAAGGCGATCTCCTGCTGGCCCGGGTTGCACTCGCCCTTGGCGGACTCGGGGTAGAGCCCGGCGCCGGCCATGTCGTTGCGGATGCGGCGCAGCAGCGGCTCCAGCCGCGCGGTGCCGAGCATCGAGTAGTCGACGTTGTACTGGTTGGCGGGCTTGAGGCCGTGGTAGCGCTTGTCCCAGGCGGCCTCGAAGGTGTCGTCGAAGACGATGAACTCGAGCTCGGTGCCGACGTAGGCGGCGAGTCCCCGCTCGGTGAGCCGGTCGAGCTGGCGGCGCAGGATCTGGCGTGGCGACACCGGCACCGGCCCGCCCTGCACGCGCTCGACGTCGGCCAGCACCAGCGCGGTGCCCTCCTGCCACGGGACCTCGCGTAGGGTTTCGAAGTCGGGGCGCAGCACGAAGTCGCCGTACCCGCTGTCCCAGGAGGAGAGGGCGTACCCGTCGACGGTGTTCATGTCGACGTCCACGGCGAGGAGGTAGTTGCAGGCCTCGGTGGCGTGGCCGACGACCTCGTCCAGGAAGTACTCGGCCGAGCAGCGCTTGCCCTGCAGCCTGCCCTGCATGTCGGTGAGCGCGACGAGCACGGTGTCGATCGTGCCCGCATCCACGCGCGCCCGGAGTTCGTCGAGCGTGAGCATGCCTCGCCTGCGTGCCATCCGTCGCCCCAAAGGTTTGATACGAATCCTTTGCGGGTTCTTCCTACCCGGTGACACGAGCCGGGTCAACCCGAGAAAAGGTATCTTTTTGTACCTTTACACGATCGGTCGGATTGTCCGCCTTGCCCGGCTGAGAAGAGTCTGTGAATTCGCCCGCGCGGGAGGAAACCGGGACCGCCGCACGTTGGACAGGACAAGAGAGGTGAGATCGATGACCACAGCATTCACGCAGCAGACCACGATCGGACAGCAGCAGGCCCGGCCCCAGCTGCCGACCCTGCCCACCGGCTGGCCGATCGGTTCGTACGAGTCCTACGAGCAGGCACAGCGGGCGGTCGACCACCTCGCGGGCGCGGACTTCCCCGTCACCGACGTCACGATCGTGGGCGTGGAACCGATGCTCGTCGAGCGGGTCGCGGGCAAGATGTCCTGGGGCAAGGTCCTCGGCAGCGCGGCGACGTCCGGTGCGCTGTTCGGCCTGTTCCTCGGCCTGATGCTCAGCCTGCTGAACCCGGGTGCGGGCATGGTCCCGATCGTGATCGGCCTCGTCGCCGGTCTCGGGTTCAACCTGCTCTTCGGCGCGCTGGGCTACGCGGTGAACCGCAACAAGCGCGGGTTCATCTCGCAGAGCCAGCTGGTGGCCCGCCGCTACGACGTCCTGTCCCAGCCCCGCAACGCCGAGAAGGGCCGCGCCCTGCTGGCGGACCTCGCGGCACGCAGCGCGTTCGGCCACTGACCCATCGGAAGACCGAAGGCCGCCTCCCCCGGGAGGCGGCCTTCGCCGTGCCTGGGGACAACTCCGCCGGCCACCCCGGAAACCGTCGGTGCCCGCCGGCAGCGTGGAAAACGGGGGCTGCTCAGGTCCCCGACGACACCGACGGCACGTCCGGGTACCCCGCCGTCTCGGGAGCTTCCGCCGGACGGCCCGCGCGCAGCAGCTGCCCCCACCGCGCCCGGTCATACCGCGCCGGCGGCGTCTCCGCCAGGAACTCGCGCAGGATCTCCAGGAACCGCTCCGGATCCGCCCGGTGCGGGAAGTGGCCCGCGCCCTCGAAGAGGACCAGCCTGCTGCCCGGCATCGCCCGGTGCGCACGCAGCGCGTGGCCGCTCGGCACCACCCGGTCCTCCGTGCCCCACACGAGCAGCGTCGGGATGCCCTGGGTCAGATAGCACCGGTCCAGCATGTTGACCACCTGCCCGCGCCAGTCGACGACCGAGCGCAGCGTCCGCAGGAACGCCGAGCGCGTGCCCGGCTCGACCAGCCGCACGTACCGGGCCAGCACGTAGTCGAGGTCCGCATCGTCGATGACCCGCAGCAGCCCGGCGAACCCGCGCAGCACCGCCACCGCGGGCGGCGTCCCCAGCAGCGGCAGCACCAGCCCCGCCCCCGGCGCCGCGGCCAGGCGCAGCAGCGGGTGGACACCCGCCCCGACCCCACCCGAGCCGACCAGCACGAGCCGTTCGCACCGTTCCGGGAACTGGTAGGCGAACTGCATCGCGACGCCGCCGCCGAGCGAGTGCCCGACCACCGTCACCCGGTCGACGTCGAGGGTGGTCAGCAGGTCGCGCATGCCGCACGCGTAGGCCGCCACCGAGTAGTCCGCGCGCGGCTTGGCCGAAGAGCCGTGGCCGAGCAGGTCCGGCGCGATCACCGTGAAGTCGGCCGACAGCGACGCCAGCAGGTCCAGCCAGGTCGACGAGTCGTCGCCGATGCCGTGCAGGAAGAGCAGGGCCGGCCCGCGCCCGGCCATCCGGTAGGCGCGCTCGTACCCGTGGACGACCCGGGTGCGCGGGGCGAAACGGTCCGTGGATGGCGTCACCCGCCCAGCTCAGCACGCTCGCGTTCGCCCGGCGTTTCAGGCGCGTTCGGAACGGGTGAACGCGCCCGAGCGGCCCCGACCGCCGCTCGGGCGCGTTCGTCCCCTACCGCGTCGGCGTCGGCGAGGCCGGCGCGGGCGACGAGGTGGTCGTGGGCGGCACCGTCACCTTCGGGATGGCCGCGCTGAACGGCACGCCCCCCAGCTCGCGGCAGGAGCCGCGGTAGCCGTTGTAACCGTTGTAGTTGCCCTGGTCGTCGGTGACGCCCTGCTCGATCTTCGGCCGGGGGAACCGGTTGTCCTCGCCGATCTTCTGCCGGCTGCCGCTGGCGCGCTCGCAGCCGTAGCGGGTCAGCGTGAGCGGCCTGCCCTCTTCGTCGTAGAGGTAGACCTCCGTCAGCGGCTTGCCTTCGGCGTCGAAGGCGTAGACGTTCTCGACGTCGCGGCCGCCGTAGGTCAGCTGGTCGTTGCCGTAGCCGTCGGATGACGACGTGTAGTACGACGGCGGGCTCGAAGACCCGCCGCGGGAGAAGAGGTCGATCGCGGCGCCGAACCCGCCGAGCGCGCCGCCGATGACGAACGCCGAGACCGGCACGGCCACCCACAGCAGCCGCCGGTCGCCGCGCACCCGCGGGCCCGCCCACAGGGCCGCCACGGCCGCGAGGACCAGGAACGGCAGCAGCAGCACCGCACTCCGGTGCCGCAGCATGAACAGCAGCCCGAACGCGACCAGCACGACCGCGCACAGCACCCACCACGCCGGTTTGAGCGAACCGAGGTAGCGCAGGAGCTTGCCGGCGTCCTCCTGCTCGCGCCCCTTGGCCATGGTGGCCCGCAGCCAGCCGGCTTCCGGCAGCGCCAGCACCGGCTCGACCCCGCCGCGCAGCAGCAGGACCAGGCTGACGAGGAACACCGGCGCGAAGACCAGCAGGCCGATCAGCACGTCGGGGTTGACGGTCACGGCGGCACCGAACGCGAGCAGCGCGAACGCCAGCGCACAGAACACCAGGCCCCACAACGCGATCCGCGGTTTCACCAGGCTGGGCGCGGCGGTGGTGGTGAGCACCTGCGTGGCGCCCTCCCCCGGCGCCGGGTACCCGCCGGACGCACGCAGCTCGGCGGCGTAGCTCTCCGGCGAGCCGAGCCGTTCGATGAGGGCCTCGACGCGGGCACCCTCCCCGAGCTCGGCCTCCAGTTCCGCCAGGTGCGGGCGGACGTCCTCGAGGATCTCTTCGATCTCGCTCGCGGGCAGGTCGGCGAGCGCGGTCCGGACCCGCGCCAGATACACCCGCACGGCGGTCGGCTTGTCGCTCATGCTGCCTCTCCCAAAAGCACGTTCATCGTCGATGCGAAGCTCTGCCACGTCTTGCCGGACTCCGCCAGCCGGGCCCGGCCCGGTTCGTTCAGGCTGTAGTACTTGCGGTGGGGACCCTCTTCGCTGGGCACCACGTACGAGGTCAGCAGGCCGGCCTTGTAGAGCCTGCGCAACGTCCCGTACACCGAAGCGTCCCCCACCTCGTCCAGGCCGGCGGCCCGGAGTCTTCGCAATACGTCGTACCCGTAGCCGTCTTCTTCGCGGAGCACCGCGAGGACGGCGAGATCGAGCACGCCCTTGAGCAGCTGACTGATCTCCACTGCACCCTCCAGTCGTACGCATGGGAAGGTACCACGCATTGCGCAGTAGTGTGCACGGCGGAGGTTCGGGTGCGCGTGTCGTCGCGTTCAGGCCCGGGTGTCGACCGGCCGTTCGAAGAAGGATTCGAGGACCACGATCGTCTGCGTGCCGGTGACGCCGTCGATCGCGAAGAGCCGCCGCAGCGACGCCTGGAGGTCCTCGGTCGTGGCCGTGCGCACCTTGACCAGCAGCGACGCCGGGCCCGCGATGACGTGGGCCTCGACGACTTCGGGCAGCGCTTCGAGGGCTTCGCGCACCGGACGGTCGCCCATCCAGGCGTTCGCTTCGACGAGCACGAAGGCCGCGACCCCCCGGCCGACCGCGGCCGGGTCGACGTCCACGGTGGTCCGCCGGATGACGTCCTGCTCCCGGAGCTTGCGCACGCGTTCGTGGGCCGCGCCCGCGGAGAGCCCGACGGCCTTGCCGAGGGCGGCGTACGCCTGCGTCGCGTCGCGCTGAAGCTCAGTCAACAAGATGCGATCTACTTCATCCACGACTTGACCATATCAGGTTCGGTCATGCATTCTTTTGACAGAATTTGATGGGGAGATGAGCGATGGACCGGATCAAGACGGAGTTCCAGGTGCTGGACGAGCGGTTCACGCGCGTCAACGGCGACGAGTGGACGCAGCGCCTGCACACGGGCTGCCGCTGGACGGAAGGGCCGGCGTACTTCCCGGCCGGCCGCTACCTGGTGTTCAGCGACATCCCGAACGACCGCACGCTGCGCTGGGACGAGACGACGGGCCAGGTCGGCGTCTTCCGTCACCCGTCCGGGTACGCGAACGGCCACACGGTGGACCGGCAGGGCCGGCTGGTCAGCTGCGAGCAGGGCCGCCGCCGTGTGACGCGCACCGAACACGACGGCTCGATCACGGTGCTGGCGGCGGAGTACCGGGGGAAGCGGCTGAACAGCCCGAACGACGTGATCGAGCACTCGGACGGGTCCATCTGGTTCACCGACCCGAGTTACGGAATCGACAGCGATTACGAGGGGTACCGGGCCAAGAGCGAGATCGGCGCGTGCCACGTGTACCGGGCCGCCCCGGACGGCTCGGTGACGATCGTCGCGGACGACTTCTCCCGGCCGAACGGCCTGGCGTTCTCGGCCGACGAGTCGCGGCTGTACATCGCGGACACGCGCCAGAAGCCGAGCCACCTCCGGGTGTTCGCGGTCGGCGCGGACGGAAAGCTGACGGGCGGCGAAATCTTCGCCACGAGCGACAGCGGCGGCTTCGACGGAGTGAGGGTCGACAGCGAAGGCCAGGTATGGGCGGCAGCCCACGACGGTCTGCACTGTTTCGCCGCAGACGGGACGAGGATCGGGAAGCTGCGGATCCCGGAGGTCTGTTCGAACTTCACGTTCGGCGGAGCGAGGGGAAACGAGCTGTTCATCACGGCTTCGAGTTCCCTGTACACCCTGAGGGTGACGGTGAACGGGGCTCGCTACCCGCGCTGATCACGAGCTCCCCATGCGCCCCAATGTGGCCTTCGGTGCGCTCAACGCACCCAATGTGGCCTTCGGTGCGTCCAACGCACCCAATGTGGCCTTCGGTGCGTCCAACGCACCCAATGTGGCCTTCGGTGCGTCCAACGCACCCAATGTGGCCTTCGGTGCGTTGAACGCACCCAATGTGGCCTTCGGTGCGTTGAACGCACCCAATGTGGCCTTGGGGCGTTTGGGGCCAGGGCCAGGTCAGGTGGATGCTGATGTGCGGACTCGCTGCGCCACCGCGTCGCGGCGGCGCCATGCGCGGCTCACCTGGACCAGCCAGGCCGCCTCGGCCGCCACGTCCGCTTCCGTGTCCGGTTCCGTGTCCGGTTCCGCGGGGTGGTCCGGTTCGCGTGCGAAGCGGCGTCCCGTGCGGCCTGCCTCGATCGCCGCTGCCAGGGTGACCGCCTCCACCGTGGCCGCCACCTCCGCCTCGCGGACGCCCGCCCGGCGCGCCGCCGCCTCGGCGCGGGCCGGGAGGTCCGGGTCGAAGTGGGCTCGCAGGGCCAGGTGGCCGTCGCGGATTTCGATGACCCTGCGGTACAGCGCGAACTCCGCGCCGCCTGCCAGTTCGCGGCCCGGGTCGAGGGCGATACCGGGGACCGCCGTGCGCAACGCCGTCCACAGCGGCTCGATGCGGCGGTACGCCCGGTACGCGCGAACCCGGCCGATCACCGACGCCACCGCCGGCGACCACGCGCTGAGCGTCGCCCCGGCCGCCACGAAACCGACCGTCACCGCCGCGAGCACCGAGGACGGCAGGTCCTCACGGGCGCCGATCCGGGCCGTCCGCGCGAGCTGCACGACGTCGTCGACGTCCCAGAACGTCCACGCGGTCGCCGCGCCCACCCCGACGACCAGCAGCCACAGCCCCGTGCGCAACGGTCCCGGCTCCGCGTGCCACGCACTGCGGGCGAACACCGCGAACAGCAGGCCGAGGCTGATCAGGCTGTAGACCAGGAACAACACCTTGTCGGCCAGGGCGAACGGCAGGCCGGCGTCCGCGAAGACCGTGTCGTCGCCCACGCGCCGCGGTTCGGAAAGGGCGAAGGACACCGCGAGGAGCACCATCGTCGCTCCGGTGAACAGCGCGTGCGGCGCGAGCCGCGCGCCTTCGCCGCGCCACACCGACTGCGTGAACGCCACCGCGAACCCGATCGCGCCCAGCTTCAGTTCGTCGCCGGCCAGGCTCAGCACCCATTCGGCCACCGGCCCCGGGCCGGCGAGGGCCGACATCGCCGGCGTCAGCACGACGATGCCGGCGGCGATGCAGACGCCGAAGCCGGCGAGGAACCACATGGTGCGCACCGGCTGGCTGCCGCGCGCCTCGATCAGCTTGTACCCGAACCCGGCGAAGGCCGCCAGGCACAGGTAGTAGGCGAGGGTTTCGATCACGGCGTACGGCGGCCGAACACGGAATCGAAGCGCCGCACGCCGTCCGGGACACCGGGCGCGGGTTCGCGCGGCGGCTCCGCGGGCCGGACGACGCGCTGCGCGAGCAGGCTCGCGACGAGCTCGGCTTCGCGCTCTTCGACCTCCGAGTAGGTGGTGCGCCCGAGCACGCGCCGGACGAGCTCGGGCGACAGGTTCGGCATGAGCTGCCGTCCGGCGGCGGCATCGATGGCGGCGTCGACGGCGATGCCGTCGGCCCCGGCCCCGGCGCCGACGTGGCCGCACAGCAGGTGCCCGACCTCGTGCAGCAGGATGTGCCGCCGGTGCAGCGCGGTCGTGTTGGTCGGGTAGAGGATGTAGTCGGCGCGTTCGGTGCTCATCAGCAACCCGCACGGAGCACCTTCGGGCGCGCTGACCGGCATCAGTTCGATGGGGCGCCCGCGCGCGGCGGCCAGGCCCGCGACGAAGTCCTCGGCATCGAACGGTTCGGGCAGGCTGACGCCATCGGCCACCTGACGGGCCCGCCGCCAGAGCGAGCGAGCCGGTCGCCGCCACCGCCACGATGGTCGCGCCACCTCAGCCCTCCTCCACCACGCCGCAGCCGAACGGTTCCAGCCGGATCAACGCGGCAGAGCGCCGGTGGTTGCGCGGCCGGGGAAAAATCCGACGCACGGACGCAGAAAACGGTTCCCCGCAACCGGCTCGGCGGCCGGAACGGCGACTCGCGACGATACCCGGCACGCCCGCCAACCGACGCGCAGGCACCGGCCGCGGCCCCGGGTGGGAGGTCCGGCGAACCGGAACTCGGAACCCACCCACGACTCGGCGCGACACTCCACCGCCCGCCCCCGGCACACGAGTTCCCGCATACCGCAGCCCGCCCGCGGCGTCGGCGCAAATCCCGCAACCCGCGCGTCCCGCGAGCGGCAACCCCACCCACGACTCGACGCGACCCCCTCAAGCCCGCGCCCCCACACACGAGCGCGGACACAGCGCCCCGCGAACAGCTCCCCAGCCGGCTCGGCGATCCGCGACCACACCCCGGCCCGCGGGCCGGGCCACCGCCACCCTCAGCTCTCCTTCTTCGGGCCGCCGCGGCCGGCCTCTCTGCGGGCGATGGCGTCGATCATGTCGCTGATCGTGTCCAGGCCGTCCGAGGACAGTGTCACCGCGCGCAACGCCAGATCCCGCACCCCCGCGTCGCGCAGGGCGCCCAGCAGGGCCAGCTCCTCCGCGATCTTGCGGCTCTGCTCGTCGTCGAAGAAGTACGCCGGGGGCACTCCGAAGAACTGGGCCAGTGCCTCGAGGTGCCGCTTGGTCGGGTTGTCGCGGCGGCCCGTGCGCAGCTGCCACAAGTACGTCGTCGAAAAGCTCTCGCCCGTCGCTTCGCGGCAGGCCTTGGCGACCTCTTCGTTGCTGTACGGCTCCCGATCGGGCCTGCGGACCACGTGGAACAGCCGGTCGATCTTGTCGGCCAGCGTCGACTTTCCGGGCTCGTTGACCACGTTGCACTCCCTCAGCTACCAGGCATATTCATCCTAGCTGAAAGGCGAACCTCCTTTATCAACCCGAGTTCGCCTCGGCCGCGGCTGGCACCGCGGGCACGAGAACGACGAACGGTTCATGAACGGCTCCCGCCGGATCGCCGTGCCGCACCGGCGGCACGGCATCCCCTCCTGGCCGTACGCGTCCAGCGACCGGTCGAAGTACCCCGACTGCCCGTTGACGTTCACGTACAGCGCGTCGAACGACGTCCCGCCCGCGCCGAGGGCCGCGTTCATCACGTCCGACGCCGCGGACAGCAGCTCTCGTCCCTTCGCCATCGTCAGCTTTGCGGTCGGCCGGGACCCGTGCAGGCGGGCACGCCACAAAGCTTCGTCCGCGTAGATGTTGCCGATGCCCGACACCAGCGTCTGGTCGAGCAGCGCCCGCTTGACCTCCGTGCGCCGCGACCGCAGCGCGCGCACCGCCGCGTCGAGGTCGAACTCCGGGTCCATCGGGTCGCGGGCGATGTGGGCGATCGTGTCCGGGAGCAGGACGTCGTTGAGGTCGTCCAGCGCCAGGCCGCCGAACGTCCGCTGGTCGACGAAACGCAGCTCCGGCCCGTCGTCGTAGAAGCGCAGCCGCACCCGCAGGTGCTTCTCGTCCGGCACGCCCGCCGGCTGGACCAGCATCTGCCCGCTCATGCCGAGGTGGGCCAGCAGCGCCTCCTTGTCGGACAGCTCCAGCCACAGGTACTTGCCCCGGCGCCGCGCCGCCTCGACGCGGGTGCCGGCGATCCGCTGCGTGAAGTCCTCCGCACCCAGGGCGTGCCGGCGGATCGCGCGCGGGTGCAGGACCTCCGCCTCGCGGATGGTCCGCCCCGCGACGTGCGCCTGCAGGCCCAGGCGGACGACTTCGACCTCGGGGAGTTCGGGCATACGGCCATTGTGCCCGCGGGGTACGACAGTTCTCGAAACGGCGCCGCTACGGCGCGGCCGGGCCCACGTCCGCCTTCGTCAGCGGAACCCGCGTCACGCCCGAAGCGAAGTACTCGTCGGCGCCGACGTCGAAGGTGCCCGTCCGTGCCTGCAGGTCGAAGTCCTTCGCCGCGTACGGGTACGACCCCGTGCCCGTGTCGATCGCCGGGCTGCCCGGCCCCAGCCGGTAGAGCCCGGCGGCGTCCTTGACGAGCTTCGGGTCGACGTTGCGCGACGGGATCCCCGCCGCAGCACCGAAGGTGATGTTGCCCTCGTACTTCACGACCGAGCCGGCCGGCAGCGTCACCAGCGTCCCCGAGGTGCCCTTGACGATGTTGTCCGCGACCACGCAGTCCTTCGGCTTGAAGTCCCCGCCGTCGCCATCGATCACCGACGTGCTGCCCAGCACCGTGTTGTACGCGACCGTCACCCGGTCGGGCCGGTCGTGGAGCTTGCTCGCCGGCCCGCTGTCGGCTTCGGCACCGGAGCCGAACACGATCGCGCGGTCGCCGGAATTCGCCACGTAGTTGCCGATGATCTTGTGGTCGTTGCCGTGGAACCGGATGCCGGAGCCGAAGAGCACGTTGCCCTCGACGGTGCTGCGGTTGCCGTGGCGCAGCACGATGTAGCCCCTGCTGTCCCGGATCGTGTTGTACCGCACCACGTTGCCGGACGACTTGACGGAGATCGCCTCGCTGTCGCCGTCGGCCTTCTCGAACAGGTTGTGCTCGATCAGGGCGTTCGCGGTGTACGACTGGCGGTCGCTCAGCCCGAGCCGGATCGACTCGCCACCGTTCGAGCCGGCGAACTGGTGGTTGAAGAAGTAGTTGTGGTGCACGTGGACGCGCTTCGCCATCGCGCCCGACGGGCCGAGGATCTGCAGGAACACGCCCTGCCCGGTGCGGTTCTGGAAGACGTTGCGGTCGACGACGGTGTCGTCGCCGCCGACCGTCACCCAGTTGCCGTCGGTCGTGAGCTGGAAGTCGTTGCGGGTCAGGCGGTTGTTCGACGCGCCGGCCGGGACGCTCAGCGAAGCGCCGTTGCGGAACTTGAACCCGCGCAGCACCACGTTCGAGACGCCGCTCGCGAAGGCGAACGTCTTCGAGCCGGTGATGGTGGCCTGGCCGGAGTGCTCCGCGGCGATCGTCACGGGTGCCGAACCGGTGCCGGACCGCTTGATCGAAAGCGTCGAGCTCGCCGGGTAAGTGCCGTCGGCGAGGGTGATCGTGTCACCGGGGTTCGCCTTGTCCATCGCGGACTGCAGCGCCGCCAGCGAAGTCACCCTGACCTGCGCGGCCGACGCCGCCGGGCCGGGCACGACGACGAGCGCCGCGGCGATCAAGGGTACGAAGAACGAACGCATCCGCCCCACCTCTCCATCGAGTACGCGCGGCGAATGATCACCACGCTACGGAGGGAGGGCGGCGGAAGTCAACGGGGGTTCCCGCTGATCAGGACTCCGGTTCGGCCTTCTGCGCCTCGAGTTCGGCGGACAGCGAACGCCAGGCCGTCTCGGCGGCCTTCTGCTCGGCTTCCTTCTTCGTCGACCCGGTGCCGTGGCCGAGGGGACGGCCGGCGACCAGCACCGTGGCCGTGAACTCCTTGCGGTGGTCCGGCCCGGTGTCCTCGACCTTGTACTCGGGCACGCCGAGACCGGCCGACGCGGTCAGCTCCTGCAGGCTCGTCTTCCAGTCGAGCCCGGCCCCGCGCAGCGGCGCTTCGGCGAGCAGGCCGTCGAAGAGGTGGTGCACGAGCTTGCGCGCGATTTCGATGCCGTGTTCGAGGTACGCGGCACCGATCACCGCCTCCAGCCCGTCGGCGAGGATGCTCGCCTTGTCCCGGCCGCCGGTGAGCTCTTCGCCCTTGCCGAGCAACAGGTGCGCCCCGAGCCCGCCTTCGCCGAGCCCGCGCGCCACCCGCGCCAGTGCGTGCATGTTGACGACGCTGGCGCGGAGCTTCGCGAGCTGACCTTCGGGCAGGTCGGGATGCGTGTTGTACAGGTGATCGGTGACGACGAGGCCGAGCACGGCATCACCGAGGAACTCCAGCCGCTCGTTCGGCGGCAGTCCCCCGTTTTCGTACGCGTACGAACGGTGGGTCAGCGAAAGCCGGAGCAGCTCGGGGTCGAGGGTGACCCCGAGCGCTTCGAGCAACGGCGCCGGATCGGCTGCGGGTCCCCCGGGCGTCTTGCCCCCCATGTCGGCTACCCGATCAGGCGGGCTCGACGACCTGGCGACCGTTGTGCTGGCCGCACGACGGGCACGCGATGTGCTGGAGCTTCGGCTGCTTGCAGGCGCGGTTGGAGCAGGGCACCAGCTGCACCGGAGCCGCCTTCCACTGGCTGCGGCGGGAGCGCGTGTTGGATCGCGACATCTTCCGCTTCGGGACGGCCACGAGTAGATCTCCTTATGACGGTCTGCTCGCGGTGCGAGCGAACTTTCTCACCGGATCGAGCTGGACGCTCGTCAGGCTTGCTCTTTTCAGCTGGGTCCTTGCGCAGGCTTTTCGCCCGCGTTCTCGTCGAAGCGCTCGACCAGTGCGGCCCACCGAGGGTCTATCTTCTCATGCCCGTGTCCGGGCTCGAGATCGGCCCACTTGACGCCGCACTCCGTGCAGAGCCCGGCGCAGTCTTCGGTGCACAGCGGAGCCAGCGGCAGAGCCAGCACGACGGCGTCGCGCACGATGGGTTCGAGGTCGATCCGGTCGTCGATCAGCCGGGGGATCTCGTCCTCGTCGGTGGTCTCCTCCGTGACCGACCCCGGGTAGGCGAACAGCTCCTGGACCTCGACCTCGACCTCTTCGGTCAGCGGGTCGAGGCAGCGGGCACAGGTACCCGTCGCCAGGGCTTTCGCCGTGCCGCTGACGAGGACGCCTTCGACGACGGATTCGAGGAGCAGGTCGAGTTCCAGCTCGGAGCCCGCCTCGATGGTGATGACATCGGGGACGCCGAGCGGCGTCTCCACCGGCACGCTGCGCTGGACGGCGCGGCTGAGGCCGGCGTGACGACCGAGCTCACGGGTGTCGATCACCCACGGGCTGCGGTCGTCGAGCTGGGGGGTCTTGTTCTCGGACATCCTGTCCAGGGTACGCACGGGCCGCCACCCCTTTTGACCTGGCACCCGGGTGGGCGGCTCGAGCGGCGTCAGCCGGTGGTCAGTCACGGGGAGCGGCTGAGAAGCTCGTCACACCTGGTAGTCGTACAACGTCGGCCGCCCGCCCGAGCTGGGCAGGTTCGCCGGGGACCTCAAGTGGTTGCGCCCCGAGTCGACCGTTCGCAGGGTCGTGGCCAGCAGCTCCGAGAACTCCGCCAGCTTGCCGTCGACGTACGCGTCGCAGTCCGCTCGCTGGCGGTCGGCCTCCGAGTGGGCCTCGTCGACGATCCGCGCCGATTCCGCGTGGGCCGCCTGGACGACCTCCGTCTGGGCGACCAGGCGGGCCTGCTCCGCGCGGCCGTCCTCGATGGCGCGGTCGTACGCGTCGCGGCCGGCCTGGATCATGCGCTCGGACTCCGCCCGGGAGCGGTCCGTGAGGTTCTGGTACTCCGCCTGGCCCGCCGCCACCGTGCGGTCGGCCTGGTCGTGCGCGTCGGCGAGCATCTGCTCCGCACGGGCACGCGCGTCGGCGAGGATGCGCTCCGCCTCGTCCGTGGCCTCGGCGATCGCGCGCTCGGCCTCGGCGTTCGCGCCCGCCACCGTCTCGCCGGCCTCCTTGCGGGCCGCGTGGATCAGGTCGTCGCGCTTGTCGAGCACGTCCTGGGCGTCGTCGATCTCCGCCGGCAGTGCGTCGCGGACGTCGTCGAGGAGTTCGAGCACGTCCCCCCGGGGCACCACGCAGCTGGCCGTCATCGGGACGCCGCGCGCCTCCTCGACGATCGTGACGAGCTCGTCGAGCGCCTCGAAAACCCGGTACACGGCAACTCCAATCCCCTGTCGCTGTGCCCCAGTCTGCCCGCATCGGGCGCCGAAGCGGTGAACGCCACCGGCACCGGGCGTGTCCCCCTCGGCCACGCCCGGCACCGGGCGTGGCTACCGCAGCACGAAGGCCGGATCGGAGATCACCTGCGTGAACTGCTCCTCGGTCAGCGGCAGCTCCGGCAAGACGACGACGGTCACGGTCGAGCCGTCCGGGCGGTACAGGAACCCCTCGTGCAGCCACGGCACGAAGACCCCCGGGCTTTCCTCGCGACTCAGCCAGGACATCACCAGTTCCTGGCCGCCGGGCAGCGGGGAGCGGGTGCAGAGTGTCGCCCGGACGGGCTCGGAGCAGGCCCGGCCGGCCGGGACGACCTGCTGGGAACTCCGTGCGCCGCGGACCGTCAGCTGCAGGGACCCCGGCCGTCCGGCCGCGTCGACGACCAGGGCCGACGTGCTCATCCGGTCCGGGGTGACCGCGTCGGAGTACGACCGGCCCACGGTCAGGCTCCGCCGCCCGGGCAGCACCCGGGCGAGTGCGTCGGTGAACGCCTGGTTGATCCGCGCCTGTTCGGCGGGCGACGGCGGCAGGTGCGGGGCCGCGGGCTGCGCCGGGGCGGGTCCGGGGCCGAAGAGGAGCGCGGCCACCACGGAAGCCGCCGCGACGGCCGTGACGGCGATCCCCGCCCAGCGCCGCCGGGTGTGGCGCGCGGCCCGGTCGGCGACCTCGTCGGTGTCGAAGCCGAGCGGCGGTTCCGGGACGTCCACCTCGCGCAGGCGGGTTTCGAGGTCGTGCATCACGCGCTCCTCTCCGCGCTGTGCTCGAGCACGCCCCGCAGGGTCTCGAGCCCGCGGGCGGCCTGGCTCCGGACGGTTCCCTCCGAGCAGCGCAGCACCTGCGCGACCTCCGCCGCCGGCAGGCCGGCGCAGTAGCGGAGGACGACGGCGGCGCGCTGCTTCGGCGGAACCTCGGCGAGTGCGCGCAGCAGCGGGCCGGAAATCCCGGTCTCCGGCGCGGGAGAAGGCTGGTCCGGCACGACGCCGTCACGGCGTTCGCGACGCCGCCACGGCCGCCGCTGCTCGTCGAGCCAGCAGCGCAGCAGGACCTGCCGGGCGTAGTTGTCGACGGGCCCCCGCCGGGTGATCCTCGGCCAGACGCGGTACAGCTTGACCAGTGCGTTCTGGACGAGGTCCTCGGCCAGGTGCCAGTCGCCGCACAGCAGGTACGCCGTCCGTCTCAGCGCGAGGGCCCGCGCCCGGGCGAACTCCCGGAAGTCCGCGTCGTCCGCAGCCCGCATCGCGCCTCCTCGTCCTCGTCCCGGTGTACCTCACGGACGAGGGGGCGCGGCGCGTTGCACGGATCAGGAATTCAGGTCGATCCGCTTGAAGGTGGCGTAGCGGTCGGGCGTGTAGGCCAGTTCGCCCGCCTTGCCGGAGATCACGCGGTCGTTCGTGCCGACGGCGAAGAGCCGGTAGTAGCCCGACGCGCAGGACGGCAGCACACCCTCGCGGTTCTCGTAGGTCGTGCCGGTGGCCGCACCGCTGCGGACGTTGTTCACGACGGTCTTCGCCGCCGACGACAGCTGCGAGTAGCCGATCTTCGCCAGGCCCGAGAGGTCGCCGCAGGCGTGCGTGCCGCTGCCGCCGCCGACGTCGATGACCTTGAAGGTGGCGTAGTGGTCACCGGTGTAGAAGTACTCGCCGGCGCTGCCGGTCACGATCCGGCGCGTGCCACGGGTGGTCGAGCCCGGCGTCGGCACCGTGTACTCGTGGTAGTAGCCCGACGCGCAGGCCGGGAGGATGCCTTCGCGGTTGTCGAAGACGACACCGTCGTTGTCCGGGTACGGGAACGGCCCGTCCGTCTGGATCAGGTTGTACGTCGTCGTCGCCTCGGGCGGCAGCGCCGAGAGCGTCGTGTGCGAGAAACCGGCGAGGTTCCCGCAGGCGTTCTGCGCGACGACGGCGGGGGCCACCGCGGAGGCCGCGGAGGCCGTGGTGACCCCGGCGAACAGCGTCGCCAGGAGCGCGAGCAGGACGGCAGCCAGGCGCGATCGGTAGTTGGTCATTTTCGGACCGTAACCCGATCGGATGTTCCTCAGGAGACGCCGACGTGAACTCCCGCACCACCGGGCCGAAATCCCGACGAACGGAGGGGGCCGAACGACGGGAACCGGACACCGCGGGCTCCCCTGTGGAGGGTCAGTTCCCCAGCTTCGGGAACTTCTCCGAAAGCCGCTCGTAGACGATCGGCGGGACGAGGTGCTCGATGTCGCCCCCGAGCGCGGCGACCTCCTTGACCAGCGAGCTGGACACGAAGCCGTACGCCGGGTTGTTCGCCATCAGCAGCGTCTCGACGCCGGTGAGCTCGCGGTTCATCTGCGCCATCTGCAGCTCGTAGTCGAAGTCGCTGACCGAGCGCAGGCCCTTGGCGACCGCCGCGATGTCGTGGTCGCGGCAGTAGTCGACCAGCAGGCCCTCCCACGAGTCGACCCGCACGTTGCCGAGCTTCGCGGTGATTTCGCGAAGCATGTCGAGCCGTTCGGAGACCTCGAAGAGCCCCTTCTTCGACCGGTTCACCCCCACCGCGACGACGACCTCGTCGAACAGGCGGCTGGCCCGTTCGATGATGTCGAGGTGGCCGTTGGTGGCCGGGTCGTAGGAACCGGGACAGACCGCACGCCGCATGGCGCGGACGCTACCGTGCCGCACCCGGTCTCCGCCGCGTTATTCACGACACAGCCGTGTACTCCGCCCAGAAGACGGCCGTGTCGCCGTACTTCTTCGCGCGCGTCGGCTCGAAGCCCGGCGGCCAGTCCGGCTCGCCGTCGCGGGCGGCGCGCTCGATCACCACCAGTGCCGACGCCGCCAGCCAGCCGCCCGCGGCCAGCGCGGCCAGCACGGACCCGAGCGCGGCCGCGTCCACGGCGTACGGCGGGTCGGCGAGCACGAGGTCGAACGCGGCGGGCGCGGGGGCCGCGACGACCGCCTCGACCTGCCCGGCCCGGACGGTGCCGCCCAGGCCCAGCGCCGCGACGTTGCCGCGCAGGACGTCCACGGCCCGCCGGTCGGACTCGACGAACAGGGCGTCCGCCGCGCCGCGGGAGAGCGCTTCGAGGCCGAGCGCGCCGGACCCGGCGTAGAGGTCGAGGACGCGGCTGCCGTCCAGTTCGCCCGCCGTGCCGAGGGCGTTGAACAGGGCTTCCCGCACGCGTTCCGACGTCGGCCGGGTGCCCTTCGGCGGCACCTTCAGCCGCCGTCCGCCCGCCGTCCCGGCCACGATCCTGGTCACCCCCCGATTGTGGGGGGACGCCGCGCCGCGCGGATGACCGGGACACGGGTGTCCCCGCCCGGGCCACCGCGTAGAGTCGTTCTTCGCCCTCGGAGGCGATCCCAACGCTGTCAAGGAGCCATGCGTGTCCGAACCTCGGGTCAGACGGGCCGAGATCGCCATCGAACAAGCCCACGTCGATCGCGTGTACACCCGTCTGGACGAACTGAAGATCCAGGCCGAGGCGATGCGCACGAAGGGCTATGAGATCGGCCAGGGCGCGCAGCGCGAGGCGATCTTCGAGCAGGCGTCGATGCTGTTCGAGCGCGACATGATGGTCCACCACGCCAACCAGACGCTGCAGTCGCTCGACGCCGAGTACGAAGGGCTCGTCTTCGGCAGGCTCGACCACCTCGACACCGAGCGCGTGTACGTCGGCAGGCTCGGCATCCGCGACGCCGAGTTCGACAACCTCGTCACGGACTGGCGCGCGCCGGCCGCGGCCGCGTTCTACCAGGCCACGGCCGAGGAGCCGATGGACGTCGTGCGGCGGCGCGTGATCCGCTGCTCGGGCCAGAACGTCCTCGACGTCGACGACGACGTCCTGATGGCCGACGCCGTGCCCGAGGACATGCAGATCGTCGGCGAAGGCGCGTTGATGGCCGCCCTCGGCCGCTCGCGCGGCGAGAAGATGCGCGACATCGTCGCGACCATCCAGAAGGAACAGGACGAGGTCATCCGGGCGCCGTGGCGCGGCGTCACCGAGATCACCGGCGGGCCGGGCACCGGCAAGACCGCGGTCGCCCTGCACCGCGCCGCCTACCTGCTGTACCGCTACCGGCGTCAGCTCGGCGGGGCCGGCGTGCTGGTGATCGGGCCCTCGGGCGTGTTCACCAGCTACATCTCGCGGGTCCTCCCCTCGATGGGTGAGACGAACGTCGAACTGCGCGCGCTCGGCGAAGTCCTCGACGGCCTGGAGGCGACGCGGCAGGACGCGGCGCCGCTCGCCGCTGTCAAGGGGTCGCTGCGGATGCGGAAGGTGCTGCTGCGGGCGCTGCGCGACACGCCGCCGGAGGCGCCGGAGGAGATGCGGATCGTCTACCGCGGCGAAGTCCTGAAGCTGAACGCCCGCGAGCTGGAGAAGGTCCGCCGCAAGGCCCACACGCAGGGCGCGCCGCCGAACCGGCAGCGGATCCGGGCGGCCGAGATGCTGCTGGACGCGCTGGCGGCGAAGGCCGAGGAGCACGCGAAGGACGACGGCAGGCCGTTCGACCGCGCCGAGCTGGTCACCGACCTGGGCGAGCGGATCGACTTCCACCGCTTCCTGGTCGTCTGGTGGCCGGTGCTGTACCCGGCGCAGATCCTCAAGTGGCTGGGCGAGGAGAAGCGGCTGGCCGCGGCGGCGAAGGGCATTCTGAACCGGCACGAGATCTCGATGCTGGCCGCGGACTTCGCGGACCGGTCGCGCGGCTGGTCGATCGCGGACGTGGCGCTGCTGGACGAGCTGCGCGTCCTGCTCGGGCCGCCGCCGAAGCGCAAGCGGCGCCAGGTGATCGAGGCCGAGCCGGAACGCTCGGGCCGGGCGCCGACGCGGCCGGAGCACTACGACGAGTACTCGCACGTGGTCGTCGACGAGTCGCAGGACCTTTCGCCGATGCAGTGGCGGATGGTGGGCAGGCGCGGCAAGTACGCGAGCTGGACGGTGGTCGGCGACCCGGTGCAGAGCTCGTGGCCCGACCCGGCGGAGGCGGCTTCGGCGCGGGACCAGGCGTTCGGTGTCAAGACGGCCCGGCGGCGGTTCACGCTGCGCACGAACTACCGGAACTCGGCGGAGATCTTCGACCTCGCGGCGAAGGTCGTGGCCGGGCACGCGGAGGCCGGCGAGCTGCCGGTGGCGGTCCGCCGCACTGGGGTGGAGCCGGAGGTCCGCCCGGTGGAGGCGGCCGGCCTGGCCTCGGCGACGCAGGCGGCGGTGAAGGAGCTGCTGGGCGCGGTGGAGGGCACGGTCGGCGTCATCACGGCGATGGACCGGGTGCCCGAGGTCGCGGGCTGGCTGTCGGGCCACGCGGAAGAGCGGCTCAAGGTCGTGGGCAGCCTGGATTCGAAGGGCCTGGAGTACGACGCGGTGGTGCTGGTGGAGCCGATCGACCTGATCACGGAGTCGACGACCGGCCGCCGCGTGCTGTACGTGGCGCTGACCCGGGCGACGCAGCAGCTGATCGTGCTCGCCTCGAACCCGGACTGGATCCCCGCCGCCTGACGCCCGGTCGGCCCGAGCGCCCCAATGTGGCCTTCGGTGCGTCCAACGCACCCAATGTGGCCTTCGGTGCGTTGAACGCAACCAAGGCCACCTTGGGGCGCTGTCAGTCCGGCTCGTGGTGGGCGAGGACCTGGCGGAGCAGGCGTGCCAGGGTCTGCCGGTCCTGCCCGGACAGTGGCGCGAGCAGGTCGTCCTGCACGCGGTCGAGCACCTCGTCCATGCGCCGCAGCTGTGCCGTGCCGGCCGCGGTGAGCGTGATCCGGTTGCGGCGTCCGTGGCCGGGGTCCGGGGTGCGGTCGACGAAGCCCAGTTCGGCCAGCTCGCCGACGGCCGTGACGACGTCGCTGCGGTCCACGCGGCACCGGCGGCCGAGCTCGGCTTGGCTCGACGGCCCGAACTCGTGGAGCGCGGCGAGCATCCGGTAGTGGTACCCGCGCGCCCCGGCCTCGGCGAACCCGCCGGACACCAGCCGGCGGGCGTGCACGGCCAGCTGCGTGATCAGCCAGCTCGGCTTCGCCGTGAGGCGTTCGGGAATCTCCTCCATGCGCAGCCACTCTAATGGTGTTGGTGAGACCAACACTATGGCGGTAGTGTTGGTCCCACCAACTTCAAGGAGACCGATGTCCGCCGACGACCGCCTCGAGATCGCCGACCTCTTCGCCCGCCTCGCGAACCTGCTGGACGAGTGCCGCCACGACGACGCCGGCGACGTCTACCACCCGGACGTCGTCGCTCGTTCGCCGCGCGGCGAGATGCACGGCCTCGAAGAGGTGATCGCCTTCCTGAAGCGCAGCCAAGTCGAGGGCCTCCGCACCCAGCACGTGCACGGGGACGTCCTGGTGGACCTCGACGGCGACCACGCGAAGGCCACCGCCAACCAGCTGGTCCACTTCTTCCGCGACGGCGAACCGCCGCACCAGAGCAGTGGCCTGCGCGTCAGCTGCACCGCCGCGCGCACTCCCGCGGGCTGGCGGTTCGACGCCATGACCGTCGCGCTCGCCTGGACCCGGGAGCAGTAACAGCAGTAACAGCGGTAAACGCTGAAGGGCCCCTTCGCGGAGCGGGAGGCGGGTTCCCGTGTCCTCGAAGGAGCCCTTCAGACCCCCGGTGAAATGAACGTCGTGGGACGAGCTCGTCCGAGGGCATGTCTAGTCGATCCGGGTTGTTCGGTGTCCGCGCTCCGGCACCGAACAACAACGCCGAACAACCCGGTCAGGGGCAGGGCGGGGTGTACTCGAGGTCCGGGAAGCTCTCGTTCCACTCGGCTTCGGTGATCCGGGGTGACACGGCCGCGCAGATCCGCTCGGCCGCCCGGTCCGGATCGCCCTCCCAGAACCGCACCGTGCCGTCCGCTCCCCCGCCCGCCAGCGTGTGGCCGTCCGGGGCGTACTGCGCGATGTAGATGCGGTCGCGCTGCTCGGGCAGGACCGCGTACGGCGTCGCCGCGGCGACGTCCCACAGCCGGATCGTCCGGTCGTAGCTGCCGGACGCCAGCGTCCGGCCGTCGCCGCTGAAGGACACCGACATGACGACGTCCGTGTGGCCGTCCAGGACCACCGGCGGCGGCACGTTCGCCGGGTCCGCGACGTTCCAGAGGCGCACCATGCGGTCGGCGCTCGCCGTGGCGACGTGCCTGCCGTCAGGGCTGTAGGCGACCGAGAAGATCGTGTCGGTGTGCCCCGCCAGCTTCGCCAGCGGCCGCGGCGCCCGGGGCGCCGAGATGTCCCAGAGCCGCGCGGTGTGGTCCCAGCCGGCGGTGGCGAGCGTCCGGCCGTCGGGGCTGAAGGCGATCGTGTGGACGTCGTCGTCGTGGCCTTCGAGCTTCGCGATCTCGACCGGCCGGGCGCGGTCGGCCAGGTCCCAGAGCCGGGCCGTGTGGCCGTCGCCCGCGGTGGCCAGCAGCCTGCCGTCCGGGCTGAACGCGACCGCGTCGACGTCGTCGTGCAGCCGGTTGAACACCACCGGCGGCCCGGGACGGGCCGGGTCGGTGATGTCCCGCAGCGTCATCGTGTGGTCCCAGCTGCCGGTGGCCAGGGTGCGGCCGTCCGGGCTGACGGCGACGCCGCAGACCGCGTCGCCGAACCCGCCGATCGTGGCCAGCGCCCGCGGCGCGCGCGGGTCGGTGCGGTCGTACAGCCGCACGGTTTCGTCGTACCCGCCGGAGGCCAGCAGCTTGCCGCCGGGACCGAAGGTGACGTGGCACGTCTGGGCCGTGTGCGCGGAGATGGCGGGGCCGGGCAGGTCCCAGAGCCGGGCGGACTGGTCGTCGCTGGCCGTGGCGAGGGTGCGGCCGTCGCGGGTGAACACCGCGGAGACGACCGCGCCGGTGTGCCCGGGCAGTGACTGCAGCTCCCGCGGCTGCCGCGGGTCGGCGACGTCCCACAGCCGGGCCGTGCGGTCGAAGCCGGTGGTGGCGAGCGTGCGCCCGTCGGCGGTGAACGCCACCGAGCGCACCGTCGCCTTGTGCGTGGTGAGCGACGCCAGCGGTGCCGGGTGGGCCGGATCGGCGACGTCCCACAGCCGCGCGGTCTGGTCCTGGCTCGCCGTGGCGAGGACGGGCCCGCCGGGGCGGAACGCGACCGAGTGCACGACGTCGGTGTGCCCGGCCACGACGCCGAGCTCGCGCCGCGAAGCGACGTCCCAGACGCGCGCGGTCTTGTCGGCCGACGCGGAGGCGAGCAGCCGTCCGTCGCCGCTGAAGGCGAGGTTGTTGACGTAGGAGGTGTGCCCGGTCAGCTCCCCCGACGGCCGCGGGTGGGCGGCGTCGGTCGTGTCGTAGAGCCGGATCGTGCCCTTGACGTCGGCGGTCGCCAGCAGCGGCCCGGCAGGGCTGAACGCGACGGCGTAGGCCTTGCCTTCGTGCTGCTCGATCGTCGTGCCGGGTCCCGGCCGTGCCGGGTCGGAGACGTCCCAGACGCGGACGGTGCCGTCGAAGCCGGCGGTGGCGACGGTCCGGCCGTCGGGGGCGAAGGCGACGTTGTTCACGTTGCCTTCGTGGCCGGCGAGCACGCCCAGCGGCACCGGGTGGCGCGGGTCGCGGACGTTCCAGAGCCGGGCGGTGCCGTCCCAGCTGGCCGTGGCGACGACCTGCCCGTCCGGGCGGAGGGCGACGGTGTTGACCCGGCCGGTGTGCCCGGTGAGCCGCGTCGCGTAGGGCGAGCCGAACATGCCGAGCAGGCCGCTGCGCTCCTCGGCCCCGGGATCGAGGCGGTACGCGGCGAGCGCGAGCTGCGCGGCCAGCGCGGGGTTGGTGGCGCGCATGGCGAGCGCCTGGCCGGCGACCTTCTGGGCGAGCGCGTCGTTGCGCTGGCGGGTGGCCGTGGTCTCGGCGCGCACGGCGTAGAGCGTGGCGGCCACGGCCACCAGCAGCAGCACCGCGAGCAGGGCGACCAGCTGGCGCAGCCGGCGGGTGCGGCGGCGGTCGCGTTCCTGCTCGGCGTGCTCGACGGCGAGGCTCGCGTCGAGGAACCGCCGTTCGCGCCGCGACAGCGCCGCGTCCTGGCGCGCGGCCCACTCCCGGGCGACGGCCAGCCGGGTGCCGCGGTAGAGCCAGCCGGGGTCCTCGTCGACGGACTCCCAGGCGCCGGTCGCCTCGGTGAGCTGCCGGTGGACACGCAGGCCCTCGCGGTCTTCGGTGAGCCACTCGCGCAGCCGCGGCCAGCCGCGGATAAGGGCCTCGTGGGCGATCTCGATGCCGGTTTCGTCGAGGGTGACCAGCCGGGCCGCGGCCAGCTCGGCGAGAACCACGGCGGTGTCGGCGTCGTCGGCGTCGAGCTCGGCGCGGCCGATGCGCCGCTTGGTGTCTTCGGTGCCTTCGCCGAGCGCGGTCATGCGGAGGAAGATCTGCCGCGCCAGCCGCTGCTGACGCGGGGAGAGCTTCGCGAAGGTGCCTTCGGACGTCTGCGCGATGGCCCGCTCGATGCCGCCGGTCGACTCGTACCCGGCGAGGGTCAGCGTGGTGCCGCGGCGCCGCCGCCAGGTCTCCAGCAGCGCGTGCGACAGCAGCGGCAGCACGCCGGGCTGGCCGGTGGCGTCCGCGACCAGCCGCGAGACCAGTGCGTTCTCGACGCGGTAGCCGGTGTCGACGGCGGGCCGCGAGATCGCCTGCCGGAGCTCCTCGGTCGTCATCGGGCCGACCAGGACCTGGGCGTCCTGCATGGCCTCGGCGAGCTCCGCGTGCCGGGCGCAGTGGGTGTAGAAGTCGGTGCGGATGCCGAGGACCACCCGGGTGCGGCTGCCCGGTTCGGTGGTCGCGGTGACGAGCGCGTCGAGGAAGCGGGCCCGCTCCTGGTCGTCCTGGCAGAGGGTGAAGACCTCCTCGAACTGGTCCACGACCAGCACGAGGTCCTCGCCCCCGCGCTCCACCAGCTGACGGGCGGCGAGCCCGAGGTTGCGCGGGTGCGCGGCGAAGTCGTCGAGCAGGGCGCCGGGCGCGACGCCGAGCGCGGCGGCGAACTTGACCGCGCACTCCTGCAGCGGCCGGTGCCCCGGGGTGAGCAGCACGGCCGGCCCCTTCACCGAAGGCAGCAGACCGGCACGCAGCAGGGACGACTTCCCCGAGCCGGACGCGCCGAGGACGGCGAGGAAACGTTGTCTCCCGAGCCGTTCGACGAGTTTCTCGACAAGCCGTTCCCGGCCGAAGAATCGACCCGCGTCGGCCGGGGTGAAAGCAGCCAGCCCGACGTATGGCGGAATTTCCCCTGGTTCCGGCTCCGGCGGTGAATCGGCACCGTCCGCGCGCGACTCTTCGGCGACGGCGTGCCAGCGTTCCTCCCATTCCGCCGTCACCCCGCCACAGGCCCTGACGTAGGCCAGCGTGACCGCCAAGCTGGGGAGTTTCCGCCCGCCGGCGGCCTCCGAGAGCGTGCCGGCCGAGTAGTGCGCCCGCCGCCCGAGCTCGCGGTAGGTCGGATTTCCGGCGCTCTCGCGCAAACGCCGGAGATCCGCGGCGAATTCGATCAGCAGATCGTCGCCGGGATCCAAAGGTCGCTCGGGACGCGGCACCCGTCCTCCCGTTTCTCATTTTCCGGTTCGCCCACCGTAGCCAATCCCGCGCGGCCGGGTGCGGGAATCCCGCGGCCGGCCTCACGGCACGGCGCACCGGCCGCACCCGACCCGGGCGTGAAGATCGTCACGCCCGGGAGCCCGGACGGCCCGGCGGGAAGCAATGACGGCACCGGGGCGTTGACCCCGGTTGTGAGCTCACTGCCTGACGTGCCGCTGTCCGTGCTCGACCTGTCCCCCGTCTCGGAGGGGAACACCGTCGGCGAGACACTGCGCAACACCCTGGACCTCGCCCGCGCCGCGGAACGGCTGGGCTACCACCGCTACTGGCTGGCCGAGCACCACAACATGCCCGGCATCGCCAGCTCGGCCACCGTCGTGCTGATCGGGCACGTCGCCGACGCCACCGAGCGGATCCGCGTCGGGTCGGGCGGGATCATGCTGCCCAACCACGCGCCGCTGGTGGTCGCCGAGCAGTTCGGCACCCTGGAGGCGTTCCACCCGGGCCGGATCGACCTCGGCATCGGCCGGGCACCCGGCACCGACCAGCGGACGGCGCTGGCGTTGCGCGGCCCCGGCGGGCTGTCCGCGGAGAACTTCCCGGAGCACCTGCAGGAGCTGATCGGCTACTTCACCCATTCGGAGGCTCGCGGCGTCAACGCGGTGGTGGCCGAGGGCAACCAGCCGCCGGTGTGGCTGCTCGGCTCGAGCGGCTTCAGCGCCCAGCTCGCCGGGCGGCTCGGGCTGCCGTTCTCCTTCGCGCACCACTTCGCCGCCGAGAACACCGTCCCGGCCGTGCAGCTGTACCGGGAGAACTTCCGGCCCGGGGTGCTCGAGGAGCCGTACGTGATGCTCGGCGTGTCCGTGGTCGCCGCCGAAACCGACGAGCGCGCCCGCTTCCTGGCGGGCCCCAGCGGGCTGACGTTCCTCAGTCTCCGCCGCGGCCGCCCGATCGCGCTGCCGACGCCGGAAGAGGCCGCGGAGTACCCGTACACCGAGATGGACCGCGCGTTCCTGGCCGAGCGCTTCGGCTCCAGCATCGTCGGCTCGCCGGAAACCGTCCAAAAGGGACTTGAGCAGCTCCTGGCCGACACCGGCGCGGACGAGCTGATGGTCACCACGATGGTCCACGGCCACGCCGACCGCGTCCGCTCCTACGAGCTCCTCGCCGCCCTCAAGTCCTGACCCGCCGGCCCGTACCGGAACGGTCGGCTCGCGTACCGGAACCGTCGGTTCGCGTACCTGGACGGTCGGCTCGCCGTCCGACTCCCCAGGTACGCGAACCGACCCTCTGGGTACGCGTGTCGACCGTTCCGGTGCACGGGAATTGACACCGGCGCGCAGGACGTGCACCGCCGCGGTGCCCCGGAGGCGAGTTTCTTTTCCTCTGCTGACAACAAGATCGGGTCCGTTTGTCAGTAGCGGACAAGAAATGCGCGGTTACCAGCCCGTGACCCCGTGATCCCGCTCAAGTTCTTGTCTCCCAGCAAGGCCGTCGTTAGCGTACCGACCAGTAGGAAACGGCACGGTGCCCCCGAGACCGTGAATGGCCGGCAATTATTAGCCCGTTCGGTCCATTTCCCCTTGGTCATCTCGGGTGTATTCGGCGTGCCGCCGAAACCGCTGGAGGCACACGAATGGCGGAACGAACGACGACGACGTCGTTCCCGGGGGCGGCCGCACTGCGGCAGACCGGACGGCTCTACGGGCTCGGCCTCGACGTCGTCCGGCTGACCTTCCGCCGCCCGTTCCAGGTCCGGGAGCTGATCCAGCAGTTCTGGTTCATCGCGAGCGTGTCGATCCTGCCGACGGCGCTGGTCTCGATCCCGTTCGGCGCGGTGATCGCGCTGCACATCGGCTCGCTGACCACGCAGATCGGCGCCCAGTCGTTCACCGGCGCGGCGAGCGTGCTCGCGATCATCCAGCAGGCCAGCCCGATCGTGACGGCGCTGCTCATCGCCGGGGCCGGCGGCAGCGCGATGTGCGCCGACCTCGGCTCCCGCACCATCCGCGAAGAGATCGACGCGATGGAGGTGCTCGGCGTCTCGCCGGTCCAGCGGCTCATCGTGCCGCGGGTGCTCGCCGCGATGGGCGTCGCGGTCTTCCTCAACGGCATGGTCAGCGTCGTCGGCGTGCTCGGCGGCTACTTCTTCAACGTGGTCATGCAGCACGGCACCCCGGGCGCCTACCTGGCCAGCTTCTCCGCCCTGGCCCAGCTGCCCGACCTGTGGATCAGCGAGATCAAGGCCCTCATCTTCGGCTTCGTCGCCGGGGTCGTCGCCTCCTACCGCGGGCTCAACCCCAAGGGCGGCCCGAAGGGCGTCGGCGACGCGGTCAACCAGTCCGTGGTCATCACGTTCCTGCTGCTGTTCGTGCTGAACCTGATCCTCACCACCGTCTACCTGCAACTCGTGCCGCCCAAGGGGAGCTGAAGTGACGACCACGGACCTCCCGAGAACCGCGCGGGTACGCGAGGCCGTCGACCGCCGGTTCGGCTTCCTCGACACCCTCGGCGACCAGATCCTCTTCTTCCTCCGCGCGATCGCCTGGACCCCGCGTGCCCTGCACCGCTACCTGCGCGAAGTCGTCCGCCTGCTGGCCGAGGTCAGCTTCGGCAGCGGCGCGCTGGCCGTCATCGGCGGCACGATCGGCGTGATGATCGGGATGACCGTGGCCACCGGCACGGTCGTCGGCCTCCAGGGCTACTCGGCGCTGAACCAGGTCGGGACGTCGGCGTTCGCCGGGTTCGTCTCCGCCTACTTCAACACCCGCGAGATCGCGCCGCTGGTGAGTGGCCTCGCCCTCTCCGCCACGGTCGGCTGCGGTTTCACCGCGCAGCTCGGCGCGATGCGGATCTCCGAGGAGATCGACGCGCTCGAAGTCATGGGCATCCCCAGCGTCCCGTACCTGGTGACGACCCGGGTGATCGCCGGCTTCCTCGCCGTCATCCCGCTGTACGCGATCGGGCTGCTGTCGAGCTACCTCGCCTCCCGGCAGGTCACCGTGTGGTTCTTCGGCCAGTCCGCGGGTACCTACGACCACTACTTCCTGCTGTTCCTCCCACCCGGCGACGTCCTGTGGTCGTTCGGGAAGGTCCTGGTGTTCAGCGTCGTGGTGGTCCTGGCGCACTGCTACTACGGCTTCCGCGCGAGCGGCGGGCCGGCCGGCGTCGGCGTCGCGGTGGGCCGTGCGGTGCGCACCGCGATCGTCGCGATCAGCGTCCTCGACTTCTTCCTGTCCCTGGCGATCTGGGGCGCGACGACGACCGTGCAGGTGGCCGGATGAGACGCGATACCCGCCGCAAGGCCGGGGTCCGCACCGCCGGGGTGCTGTTCCTGGTGGTGATGGGCGTGCTGGTGACGCTCTCGATCAAGGTGTACGAGAAGGACTTCGTCACCACGGTCCCGGTGACGCTCAAGGCGAGCCGCATCGGCAACCAGCTCTCGCCGGGCGGCCAGGTCAAGGCCCGCGGCGTGCTCGTCGGCGAGATCCGCGACGTGCGGGCGACGCCGCAAGGCGCCGAGATAGCGCTTGCCCTGGAACCCGGCAAGGTGGACATGCTGCCGCGCAACGTCTCCGCGCTCCTGGTCCCGAAGACGCTGTTCGGCGAGCGGTACGTCCAGCTGTCCATCCCGGACGGCGAGCGGGCTCCGCACCTGGTCGCCGGGGACGTCATCGAGCAGGACCACTCGGCGAACGCGGTCGAGCTGGAACGGGTCTTCGACAACCTGCTGCCGGTGCTGCAGGCGGTCCAGCCGCAGAAGCTGGCGACGACGCTGACCGCGGTTTCGACGGCACTGGAGGGACGCGGCGAGCAGCTCGGCCGGACGATCGGCACCGCCGCGGACTACCTGGAGGAGTTCAACCCCCACCTCCCGCAGCTGACCTCGGACGTCCGGGACCTCGCGACGGTTTCCCGGCTCTACGGCGACATCGCGCCCGACCTCCTGGACGCGCTCACCGCCTCCGCGGTCACGCTGAACACGGTCGAGGAGAAGCAGGCCGACCTGGCCGGGGTGTACCAGCAGGTGACGTCGTCGTCCCAGGAAGTCACCACGTTCCTGGCGAACAACCGGGACAACCTCATCGCACTGGCCGCCGACAGCCGCGCACCGCTGGAGATCGCGGCGAAGTACTCCCCCAGCTTCGCCTGCACGATCGGCTCGCTCAACGCACTGAGGAAATCCATGGACAAGGTGCTCGGCGCGGGCACGAACGAACCGGGCGTGCACGCCGAGGTCGCGGTGACCGCCGACACCGGCAAGTACCTCCCGGGCCGGGACGACCCGCGCTTCACCGGCGGCGGCGAGCCGCGCTGCTACCCCTCCGGCGTCGCCCCCACCGCGGGCACCGCCGCGGCGGCACCCGGCACCACCGGCCACCCGCTGCTCGCCGGCGGCCAAGGCGACCTCGGCGTCGCGAACTCGCCGCAGGAGCAGCAGCTGCTGGCCACGCTGGTCGCGCCGTCGATCGGGGTGCCCGCCGGCGCGGTCCCGGACTGGAGCAGCGTGCTCGTCGGGCCGCTCTACCGCGGCACGGAGGTGACGCTCAAGTGAGGAACATCGCCGCCCCGCTCATCAAGAGCCTGATCTTCATCGCCGTCACCGCGCTGGCGACGACGGTGCTGGCCATCTCCATCACGAACTCCGGCGTCGGCGCCACCGAGGGCTACACGGCCAAGTTCCTCGACGCCACCTCGCTCAACGTCGGCGACGACGTGCGCATCTCCGGGGTCCGCGTCGGCCAGGTCTCCTCCCTCGAGATCGGCGACCGCAACCGGGCGGTGGTCGGGTTCTCCCTCGACCGGGGCCGGCGGCTGCCCGCCGACGTCCGCGCGATCATCAAGTACCGCAACATGGTCGGCCAGCGTTACGTCGCGCTGGAGCGCGGGAACACGGCCACCCGGGAGCAGCTGCCCGAAGGCGCCGAGATCCCGCTGGACCGCACGACACCCGCGCTGGACCTCACCGACCTGTTCAACGGCTTCAAACCGCTGTTCCAGGCGCTGTCGCCGAACGACGTCAACGAGCTCTCCGGCGAGATCGTCCAGGTGCTGCAGGGCGAAGGCGGCACCGTCGAGAGCCTGCTGCAGCACACCGGTTCGCTGACCACCACCCTCGCCGGGCGCGACCAGGTGATCGGCGAGGTGATCGGCAACCTCAACGAAGTGCTCAAGACGGTCAACGGCAAGGGCGACGCGCTCGCGAACCTCGTGTCCACCCTGCGGGAGCTGGTCTCCGGGCTGGCCGGCGACCGCGTCGCGATCGGCGACGCGATCAGCGGGATCGGCGCGCTCACCGAGTCCACCGCCGGCCTCTTCGAGCAGGCCCGCCCGCCGCTGAAGGACAGCATCGCCGGCCTGAAGGACGTCGCCGGGACTCTGGCCCAGAACCAGTCCGATGTGGACAGTTTCCTGACCAACCTGCCGGTGAAGTTCGACGCGATCGGCCGGACCGCCACCTACGGGTCGTGGATGAACTTCTTCCTCTGCCGCGCCACGCTCGAAACCACGCCCCAGCGCGGCGTGTTCGTCCCCACGCCGAGGTGCGAATCGTGAAGTCCTTCAAGGAGCGCAACCCGCTCGTACTCGGCGTGATCGGCAGTGTCGCACTGGCCGCGCTGCTGACCGTCACGTTCAACTACGACAACCTCCCGGTCGTCGGCGGCGGCACCACCTACGAGGCCGAGTTCTCCGAAGCCGCCGGCCTGCAGCCGGACGACGAGGTCCGGATCGCCGGCATCAAGGTCGGCGAGGTCCGCGACGTGCGGCTGGCCGACGACCACGTCCTCGTCTCCTTCCGGGTCAAGAACGCCTGGATCGGCGACCGCACGTCCGCCGAAATCAAGATCAAGACGTTGCTGGGCCGCAAGTTCCTCGCGCTCAACCCCACCGGCGAGGACGTCCAGCAGCCGGACCAGCCCATCCCGCGGACCCGGACGGTCACGCCCTACGACGTCACCGACGCCTTCAACGGCCTGGCCGACACCGTGGGCGCGATCGACACCAAGCAGCTCGCGGACAGCTTCACCACGCTGTCGGACACCTTCCGCAACTCCCCCGAGCACGTCCGCAGCGCGCTCGACGGGCTGTCCCGGCTGTCCAAGACCGTCTCCAGCCGCGACAGCCAGATCGCCGAACTGCTGTCCAACGCGCGGAAGCTGACCACGACGCTGGCGGATTCCAACGACGACTTCGAGAAGCTGATCGGCGACGGCAACCTGCTGCTCACCGAGCTGAACAGCCGCCGCGACGCGATCCGCGACCTGCTGGACGGCACGGCGCGGCTGGCCGGGCAGCTCAGCGGGCTGGTGCGGGACAACGCCGACGCGCTCAAGCCGGCCCTGCAGTCGCTGAACCAGGTCACCGACCTGCTCAAGCGGCAGAACGACAACCTCACCCGTGGCCTGCAGCTGGCCGGGCCGTACTTCCGGGTGCTCACCAACGCGACCGGCAACGGCCGCTGGATCGACGCCTACCTCTGCGGGCTGCTGCCCGAGAACCACGACCCCTGTACCCCGCCGAAGAACCCGGGAGGAGCGAAGTGAGCGCGTTGACCACCACCCGCGCCGGCGTACTGGCCAGCCGTTTCGTCGCCGCCGCGCTGCTGCTCGCCCTCGTCGTGACCGCGGCGCTGTGGTGGGTGTTCGCCGGTTCCGGCCAGCACCACGTCACCGCGTTCTTCACGCGCGCGGTCGGCGTCTACCCCGGCTCGGACGTCCGCGTGCTCGGCGTCCGGATCGGCCAGGTCGACGCGGTCACCCCGCGCGGCGAGCAGGTGCAGGTCGACCTGAGCCTCGACGGCTCGGTCGGCATCGCCGAGGACACCACGCTCCTGGTGATCGCCCCCAGCGTCGTCGCCGACCGCTACCTGCAGTTCGCCAAGCCGGCCCGCGGCGGGCCGCGGCTGCCGGACGGCGCGTCCATCCCGATCCAGCGGACGGCCACCCCGGTGGAGCTCGACCAGCTCTACGCCAGCCTCGACACGATTTCGAAGGCACTCGGCCCGAACGGCGCCAACGCCCAGGGCGCGCTGTCGGACCTGCTGACGACCGGCGCGCAGAACCTGCAGGGCAACGGCCGCGCCCTCAACGACAGCGTCCGCAACTTCGCCCAGCTGGCCCGCACGCTGGCCGGCAACTCGAGCGACCTGTTCGGGACGGTCGGCGAGCTGCAGCGGTTCACCACCATGCTGGCCGCCAACGACAGCCAGGTGAGCAACGTCAACCAGCAGCTGGCGCAGATCTCCGGCACCCTGGCCGCCAACAGCGGCGACCTGGCCAGGGCACTCGAGGGCCTCGGCCACGCGCTCGCCGACGTCCAGGCGTTCATCCGCGACAACCGCGGCGCGCTCAAGGCCAATGTGGACAACCTGGTGACGACCACGCGCACGCTGGTCGAGCAGCGCCAGTCACTGGCCGAAACGCTCGACGTCGTGCCGCTGGCGGTGACGAACGTGCTCAACGCGGTCGACCCGGCCACCGGGCGGCTGCTCGGCCGCGGCAACTTGGACTACTACCTCCAGCCGCTGCCGCTGCCGGTCACCGGCGAGGTCTACACGAGCGGAGGCGGGCGGTGAAACGGATCCTCACGGTCGTGACGATCGGCTGCCTGGCCCTCGCCGGCTGCTCGCCGGGCGAGTTCAAGGGGGTCTACGACCTGCCGCTGCCGGGCGGCGCCGACGTCGGCGACCACCCGTACTCGGTGACCGTGCAGTTCGCCGACGTGCTCGACCTGGTACCCCAGGCCGCGGTGAAGGTCGGGGACGTCCCGGTCGGCCGGGTGCGGGAAGTCCGGCTGGGCGGGGACGGCTGGACGGCCGAAACGGTCCTGGAGGTCAACGGCGACGTCGTGCTGCCCGCGAACGCGGTCGCGCGGCTGCGCCAGTCCAGCCTGCTCGGCGAGAAGTTCGTCGAGCTCGCCCCACCGGACGGTGACGCGAAAACCGGTGACGCGAAACCCGCCGGGACCGCGCGGCTGGCGAACGGGGCCACGATCACCCTGGACCGCACCAACCGCAACCCCGAGTTCGAAGAGATCTTCGGCGCGCTTTCCCTGCTGCTCAACGGCGGCGGGATCGGGCAGCTGCAGACGATCAACCGGGAATTGTCGAAGGTGATGGACGGCAACGAAGACCAGATCCGGTCGTTCCTCTCCGGGGTCAACACCCTGGTGACCGACCTGGACGCCCACCGCTCGGACATCACCGAAGCGCTCGACGGGCTGAACCGGCTCTCGGCCACGCTCGCGAACCGCCACGAGCAGGTCTCCGGCGCGCTGACCGACCTGACGCCGGGGCTGCGGACGCTCACCGAGCAGCGCACGCAGCTGGTGTCGATGCTGCAGTCGCTGGACCGGCTTTCCACGGTGGCCACCGACGTCGTCGACCGCACCCGCGACGACATGGTCGCCGACCTGCGGGCGCTCGCCCCGATCCTGGGGCAGCTGGCCGCGGCCGGGAAGGACCTGCCGCAGTCGCTGCAGATGCTGCCGACGTTCCCGTTCCCGGACTCGGTGCTCGACGCGGTGAAGGGCGACTACATCAACGCCTACGCCTCGATGATCCCGGCACCCGGCGTGCCGCTGCCCCCGCCCGGCGAAGGTGTCCCGCCGGGCCTGCCGACGCTCCCGCTGCCGAGCAGCGGGAGCCGGGTCTCCGGAGGCAGCTGATGCTGAGCCGCAGAATACGTGTCCAGGTGGTCCTGTTCGTCGTGATCGCGCTGGCCACGACGGCGTTCGTCGGGGCGAACTACGCCGGGCTGGGCCGGTTGTTCGGTTCCGGCAGCTACACGGTGAAGCTCGAACTCGCCGAGGGCGGCGGGCTGTTCACCAACGGCGAGGTGACCTACCGCGGCGTCGCCGTCGGCCGGGTCGGCGAGCTGCGGCTCACCGTCACCGGGATGGAGGCGGACCTGCTGATCGACGACGCGGCCCCGCCGATCCCGGCGGACTCGCGGGCCGTGGTGGCGAACCGCTCGGCGGTCGGCGAGCAGTACGTCGACCTGCAGCCGCGCACCGCCGACGCGCCCTACCTCGACGGCAGCTCGGTGATCCGGCGCGAGTCGACGACGCTGCCGCTGCCGGTGAACAGCCTGCTGACCAACCTGGACTCGTTCACCGCGTCGGTGCCGACCCAGGACCTGCGCACGGTGGTGAACGAGCTCGACGACGCCCTGCGCGGCACCGGCCCGGACCTGCAGACGCTGATGGACTCGGCGACGACGTTCACCCAGGAGGCGAGCACCCACCTGCCGCAGACGTCGAAGCTGATCGACGACGGCGCGACGGTGCTGCGCACCCAGATCTCCTCGTCGGCGGAGTGGCGTGCGTTCAGCAGCAACGCCCGCGTCTTCGCTCAGCAGCTGGCCAGTTCGGACGGCGACCTGCGGCGGCTGATCGCGGCCGCCCCGCCGGCGGCGTCCGAGCTCGCGGGCCTGCTGAAGGAGAACGACCCCGGCCTGCCGATCCTGCTGGCCAACCTGCTGACCACGGCCCGGGTGTTCGGCACCCGCACCGCTGCGGAAGAGCAGTTCCTGGTCAACACGCCGAAGGCGGTCGCGGCAGTGGGCTCGGCGCTGAACAGCTCCGGCGACACGCTGCGGATGGGGCTGGTGCTGAACTTCGACGACCCGCCGCCGTGCACCCAGGGCTACGAGAAGACGCCGCACGAGCCGAGCAACAACCTCTCGCCGATGCCGTTCCGCACCGACGCGGCCTGCACGCTGCCGTACGGGAACGAAAGCTCGGTCCGCGGTTCGCAGAACGCGCCGCACCCGCCGGTCCCGGCGCCGGCGCTGCCGGGCGGGCTGGCCGGCCCGCTCGGGCTCGGCACGCAGGCGACGGCGACGAGCCTCGAGGAGATGCTGTGGCTGCGCTGAAGCTCGCGTCGGTGGCGCTGACCGCGGCGGCGGCCGTGTTCGCGGGCTGGTCGGGGTATTCCTGGTACGCAGCGGCCCACTCGCCTTCGGTGACGTACGGGGTGGCCCGCGACGAGGCACTGGCGGCCGGCCGCACGCTGGTGGCCCAGCTGAACACCCTGGACCACCACGACGTCGACGGCGGGCTGGGCCGCTGGCTGTCCGCCTCGACGGGGCCGCTGCACGACCAGCTGGCCCGCACGGACGAGACGACGAAGAAGACCCTGGCGGCCAACGCGACGGTGGCGACCGGCCGCGTGGTGGACGCGGCGCTGAGCGAGCTGGACGAACACGCGGGCACGGCGAAGCTGCTGGCCTCGGTGGAGATCACGATGGCCAAGCAGGGAACGGCCCCGGCGGTCAAGCGCAACCGCTTCGCGGCGGCGCTGAGCCGGACCCCGGACGGGTGGAAGCTCAGCGCGCTCGACCAGCTGCCGGTGGGTGCCCGATGAGCCGCGCGAAGACGGTGACGGCGGGCGCCTCGGAAGAGTTCGCCGGCGATGGTGCTGCCACCGGCGCCGGGGACAAGCCCGGGCGAAACGACGGAGGCACGACCGCCCCCGAGCCCGGCGTCGCGGAGCCCGGCGCGGATCGGGCCGCGGGAGATCCGGGCGCCGAGGACAACGCGACCACCGAGCCCGACCGCGCGGCCGCCACTACCGCCACTACCGCCACTGAGCCCGAAGCCACTGAGCCCGAAGCCGCCGAGTCCGAAGCGGCTGAAACCGAAGCGGCCAAGCCGGAAGCCGAAGTCGAAGCCGCTGAAGCCGAAACCAAACCCGCCAAACCGCGGCCCGCCTGGCGCCGCCTCCCGGCCCTCCTCCTCGCCGCCGCCCTCGTCCTCACCGGGGCCGGTGTCTGGTTCACCCTCGAAGCCCGTTCCGCCGCGGCCAACCCCGCCGCCGCGAACCTGGCGCTCACCGACGTGGCCGCCACCGCCGATGTCACCTCCGCCGTCACCCTCGCCGTCAACCGGATCTTCTCCTACTCCTACGACCGGACCGACGTCACCGAAAAGGCCGCCGCCGCCGTGTTGCGCGGGGCGGCCAAGGATTCCTACGACAAGCTCTTCGCCGAAGTCCGGCGCAAGGCGCCGGAGCAGAAACTCGTGCTCACTTCGCGCGTTTCGGCCATCGCCGTGCAGGAACTCAAGAATGGTCACGCGCGGTTACTCGTCTTTCTCGATCAATCAGCCGTCCGGGCCGACAACAATGCGACCGACAGCGCCGCGGCGCAGCTTTCCGTGACCGCGGAGCACACTACCGGCGGCTGGGTCGTCACCGAGCTCGAGCCTCGCTGAAACAACCGTACGAAACCGTTTCCGGGAGCACCCGGAAACGGACGGGAAACGCAAAAGGAGGACAACCATGTCCGTGGCAACGCAGCTGAAGAGACTGGCCGTGCTCACGTCGGCGACGGCCGTCGTGCTCGGCGGGGTGGCCGTGACGCCGGCTTCGGCCGACATCATCGAAATCCCCGTGTCCTACAGCGTCGCCGGCACCACCACGGTGAAGAAGACCGGCAGCACCATGCACCTCGGTCCCGGCACCCTCCAGGGCAACCTCATCATCGACGACCAGACCGGCTCGGTCGGGCTCAGCGCGGACCTGGCGCTGCCGCCGTCGCAGGCCGACATTTCGCTGGTCTCCGGGCTGTTCCGGATCAAGGCCAAGGTCAAGGTGCTCCCGCTCGGACCGGCCACCGGCACCATCGCCGACGGCACGCTGACCACGCACGCCAAGGCGAACATGGAGATCTCCGACATCCGGGTCGGGCTGCTCGTGCCGGTGATCCCGCTGCCGACCGTGCCCGGTGCCTGCCGGACGAAGACCCCCGTCGAGCTGAACCTGGTCGCACCGAACATCGACATCACGGCGCCGGCCATCACCGTCAGCGCCACGTACACGATCCCGGAGTTCGGCAACTGCTTCATCGCCGACCTCGCGCTCGGCGCCCTGGTTTCCGGGCCGGGCAACACCATTTCGCTCGATCTGACCGCACCCCAGAGCTGACCCACCGGGTGGCGGGCGACCCGCCCGCCACCCGTTCGCTCAGCAGGGCGCGTTGACGTCTTCCTTCAGCACGAAGCTGTCGTTGTCCCCGGCGGAGACGGCGAACACCGGCCCGCACGTCACCGGTTCCGACTCGAAGACGAAGTTCGAGCCCCAGTTGACGATGTCGCCGTTGGTCTTGAAAGCCAGGTTGTGGTTGGCTCCGGCGTCGATCCCGGCGACGTCGGACAGCGCCGCCTCCGGGACGTCGATCTGGTGGTAGTTGTTCCTGCCCCACGCGTAGACGCGGCCGTCCTTGAGGGCGAGGCTGTGGCTGAACCCGGCGGAGACCGCCGTGACACCCGAAGAAAGCCCGGCCGGCACCGTCGTCTGCCCGTAGGCGTTGTTGCCCCACGCCAGCACGCCGCCGTTCTTGATGACCAGGTTGTGGTCGCCCCCGGCGGAAATCGCGGTGACACCGGATTGCGCGAACGCCGGCACGTCGGTCCGCGTGCCCCAGCTCACCACCTGCCCGCCCTGCTTCAGGGCCAGGCTGTGCATGTTGGACGTCGCGATCGCGATGACGCCGCTGCTCACCGAGGCCGGCAGGGTGGTCTGGCCGTACCAGTTGTTGCCCCAGGCGATGACCTTGCCGTTCTTGAGGGCCAGCTCGTGCCCCCAGCCGGAGGAGATCTGGCCGACCCCGGACTGCGCCTCGGCGGGGACCACGTTGGCGCCCCAGTTGTTCGCGCCCCACGCGAAGACCGCGCCGCTCTGCAGGGCCAGCACGGTCGTGCTGCCCGCGGACACGGCGGAGACCCCCGCCAGCACGTTCGGCGGCGGAACCGTGATGCTGTAGTCCTGCTTCCCCCAGCCGATCACCCCGCCGACGGTGGCCGCGGACGCCGGTGGTGCGCACAGTGACAGGGCCATCGCCGCCGAGACCGTCAATGCGGCTGCCCTGAGCGATACCCGTTCACAACGTGAAGTAAGCGGCACGGTAGCCTCCTTTCTCCCGTTTCGTTATCCCAGATTGCTTCGGCAAGATCGTGAATGGTAGACCGTTCCCGGCACCGTTCGGCCACGCGGCGGTTCTTTGTCAAGATCCGATGAAACCGCCGGCGGTCCTGCGCGGGAGCGAACAAGAAACCCCGGCCGCCCCGGTGCGGCCGACTGACGATGCCACAAAGTCTTGTTCCGTAATGAACTCGCGAGTAGCCTTATTCCCGGCAGATGGACCTCCACCTCGCACGTCGGTTAATTCACGTCCCGCCGCTCGGGGCAATGGGGGCGAGCGAACGTGATCGGAGCAACGACGGCGAGCAATCGATCAGCCAAAGCCGAGACTGTACTGAATCAAAGGAGATGAGTATGTCCCGACTCAGCAGGCTGTCAGCCGGAATCGCGACCACCGCTACCGCCATCGGCGCCATCGCGGTGCTGACCGCGGGCACCGCGGCCGCCGCCACGGTCACCTACACCGCCGGCGGCACCACCCCCCTGACCTACACCTGCACCTTCCCCGGCATCACGCCGCAGCCCGTTCTCGTGACCGCGCACCTGGACGCGGAGGACACCGTCGCGGCGGGCGGCACCCTCACCCCGGCCAACGTGGGCGGCTCCGCGACGATCAGCGCCGGTGTCCACGCGCTGCTCACCGCGGTCGGCTACGACGGCATCCGCGGCACCGCCACGGTGCCGGTGACGGCGGCGTCGGGCACCCTGTCGCAGCCGGCGGCCACCGGGCTGAACATCCCGGAGACCATCTACCCGGCCGGCGGCCCGATCACGGTGAACATCTCGCAGGTCGCGACGTCGAGCGTGCCGACCTACACCGCGCCGGCGGCGGCGGGCACCGACACGCTGTCGATGGGCACGACGGTCACGGCGGCCCTCGAGTTCCACAAGAAGTCCACCAACACCTGGACCCCGTGGTCGATGAGCTGCAACCTGAAGGTCACCAACCCGGCGCAGAACAAGGCGTTCAGCCCGAGCATCACCGTCTCCTGACCGGGTTCCCGGTGCGGTCCTCTCGCGAGAGGGGCCCGCGCCGGGTTTTCCGTTTTCCGCACCACCGAACACACAGGGAAACCGATGCCACGTCGAGTCCGGCCCCGCTCCGCCACGGTGACCGCGCTGGCGGCCGCCGGCCTGCTGTCCGTGGCCAACGGCGCCTTGACGGGGGTCGGTTCGGCCGCTCCCGGTCCCGCGGTCCCGCCGGACACCCAGGCGAGCGCGTCGGTCTCGGTGCACTGCCCGTTCGCCGACCCGCTCGGCCCGCGCGCGCTCACCGTCGAGACGACGGCGACGCTGCCCGCGCAGGCGAAGACCGGCACGTCGGCGACGATCGGCGGCTATTCCGTCAAGGTGAGCCTCCCCCGCGACGTCGCGCTCTCGTTCCTGCCCGCCGGCGCCACCACCGGTTCGCTGCGCGGAGCGGTGCAACTCGACCTCGCCGTCCGCCAGGACGACCGCTCGGACCGCGTCCCGGTCTCCCTCGTCGTGGCCCCGGCCCCGCTGCCGGAGACCGGCGACGTCGTCCTGACCGCGACCGGCGCCGTGCCGGAGATCGCGATCAACACCGTCGGCGCCGTCACGTTCGAAGTCACCGCGCCGACCCTCGCGCTCGAAGCCGTCCCGGCGCCCGACGCGGCTCCGGCCACCACTGCGCCGCCCAAGGTCGCGTGCACCCTCGACGAGGGCCGGCAGGCCACGCTGGGCAAGATCCTCGTGCTGCCGAAGACGCTGCCGGGCCCCGAGCAGAAGCAGCCGGCCGCCGCACCCGGCGGCGTGACAGCCGCGGACGAAGAGCCGCCCCCCAACGTGTACACCCAGCCGCTCGGCCTGGTCAGCGTGCTCACGAAGTCGACGGTCAAGAGGCTGGGCGCGACGGTCGTCTCCGACCCGTCCCTCCTGGTCAACGGGTTCATCAACGTGAACATCGACACCGGTGACTCGTGGGTCACCGGCTCGACCGCGTTCAGCCCGGTCACCGCGACCTTCCTCGGCTTCGGGTTCGTGCCGGTGAGCGCGACGGTCGAGTTCCTGCCGGTCGAGTACCAGACCCAGCGGATGATCGACTTCACCGGCAACCTGTACACCGACCCGGTCACCCAGCTGCCTTCCCTGCACGCGGATCTGCGGGTGATGGCGCGGATGAGCAGCGCGAAGATCAACGGCGTCCCGCTCGACCTCGGGGCCGGCTGCGTGACGAAGGAACCGGTGCACCTCGTCCTGGACGGCCCGTACGAAGCGTTCGGCGTCGGTCACGTCAGCACCGAGCCGAACGGCGGTTTCACGCTGCCGGGCTTCACGGGCTGCGGCACCGGCGGGCAGGACCTGAACCCGCTGCTCGACGGCATGAGCTCGGGCCCGGGCAACCAGGCCTACGTCGACACCCACAACCTGGTCGGCTGCGACACACCCGACCCCGCCGACTGCCCGGAGGGCTCCAACCCGCCGGCACCGGGCTCGCCGGGCGCGGCCGCGAAGAAGGCGGCCACGCAACCGCGGTAGGACCGAATCGAGGGGCCGATGAGCTGCAACCGCAAGGGGAGCAGCCCGGCTCAGAGCACCGCGTTCACGCCGGATCTGCCGGTGACCTGACCCACGGGCCGGCTACTGCGATGTCCACTGTGGACGCGACCCGCCCGACCGCGGCGACGGCAGCAGCTCGCTCACCGGGTACCGCAGCGGCAACGGCGCCGCTCCCGCGCGCAACGCCAGCTCCATCTCGAAGCGCGCTGCCGGGTCGCGCAGGCTGTCGCCGAACGTGGCCTGCAGCTGGCGCATGCGGTAGCGGACCGTCTGGGGGTGGACGCCGAGGCGCTCGGCGATCTCCACCACGTTGCCCTGGCTGTCCAGCCACGCCCGCAGCGTCTCCAGGAGCCGCTCCTGCTGCTTGCCCGTCATGTCGGCCAGTGGCGCGAACAGGCGGTGCCGCAGCGTGCCGACCAGTCCGGTGTCGGAGTTGACCAGCAGGGTCGCCAGGTGTTCCTCCGCGCGCAGCACCGGACATGCCGCCAGGACGCCGCGCTCGGCCAGCTGCAGCGCGTTCCTGGCCCAGCGCAGGGAATCCGCGACCGAAGCGAGCGGGACGCACGGGCCGATCGCCAGGCGGCAGTCCGGCAGCGCCACCTGCAGCGCCGCCAGCCGGGCGCTGCTCAGCTCCCCGGGGACGACCAGTTTCGGGTCGGGGGTGTCGAGTTCGGCGAGGACGTCCGCGTCCAGCCCGGCGTGCCGGCGGGCCGGGGCGACGCCGCCGGCCGGGCAGATCGCCACCGGTGTCGCGTCGGAGGGCACCGGCCAGCCGATCAGCTGGGCCAGCTCGGCAATCGCCTTCGGCGACGCGGGCGGCGTCTCGAGGAGCAGGTGCAGCAGCTTGCGGCGCCAGGTGTCCAGCGCGCCCGCCGTGCGCGCCTTCGCCTCCAGGTAGCCGTCGAGGGCCACCGACGCGAGTTCGTCCATGAACGCCAGCATCGCGTCGGCCAGCTGGGACATCACCGCCGACGAAAGGCCGCTGCGCCGCCCCACGCGCATGATCCGCCGCCACGACACCCGCGCGCCGACGCGGTAGGCCGACTGCAGCGTGTCGAGGCTGCGGCCTTCGCGCATTTCGTTCTGCCCCAGCCGGTGGTGCACCTCGTGGGACTGTTCCTTCGACACCGTGGGATCGGCGATCTGCGCGACGAACAGCGTGATCGCGTATTCGACGCCGGCCCGGATCGACTTGCCGTAGGGCCCGTCGAGCGGCCGCGCGTAGGCCGGGATGGTCGCGCGGATCTCTTCGACGATTTCGGCGGCGAGGCTGGCCAGCTCGGGCCGCAGGATGTCGGCCAGTTTGCGCGGTAGTGCGGCAGGTGGCGGCGCAGCGTGATCGAATCCGCGCTCCACCGACATCGCAGCTCCTTCGCTCCGCTCCGGGCTCCGGTCGCGGGTACCCCGCGGCCGGGCACCCCGCGCCTGTTGCGGGGTGACAACCGACACATCGAAAAACTAACGCCAAACGTGTCACACCCGTGAAGGAAAACCCATTTCTTGTCAATCCGATGACAATTTTTCGCGGCCCGGCTGCGATCGGCTGACAACTGCCCCGCCGACTGCACGTTCCCGTGCGTACGAACGGGCGAATCCCCAACGAGCCGCCCGCGCTGCGGTTACGCCGCCATCTTGTTCCGTGTGCCTCGCCGCCCGGCGCTCACCCGCTGGGGCGTGGCCGAGCCGGACGACGGCGAGGTGCAGCCGGCCGGCCGCCACCTCAAGCGGCGCCGGCTCTGGTACCCGTGGCTGTTCCTCGCGATCCCGCCGCTGCTCGACGACGGAGGCGCCGGCACGATCCTCGCCACGCTGCTGCTGGGCGGCCTGATCGCCGAACTGCTGGCGCAACGGCCGTCCCGGGGCCCGCGCCGGGAGGCCGAGCCGGCGCCGCGGACGCTGCTGGGGATCGTCCCGGCGTGGATCCTGGTGCTGGGCGGGCCGGCGGCCGGGGGATCAGGGCTGCACCTGGCGCTGACGGCGCAGGGGAAGCTGCTGGCGGTGGCCGTGGGCACGGTGCTGGTCAGCGCGGCGATCACGCTGCTGGCAGTGCGCCGCCCGGCGGTGGGCGCGGCTCGTGCCGACCGGGCGCTGCGCTGCCGCAGCGCCCGGGTGGCGATCGGCCTCGGCATCGGCGCGTGCACGGCGATCGGCTGGCCGGCGGGCAAGCTCGTCTCGTTCCTGGCGGTGGTGGTGGTGGCCGGCCTGGCGGCGTTCCTGGCGGTGACGGCCCCGGCGAAGCGGCGGCGGCCGGCGGCGGCGTGAAGATCGTCGTCGACACCGGGAACGGCGTGCCGCCGTGGCGGCAGGTGCACGACCAGGTGATCCGCGCGGTGACGTCGGGAGCTCTGCCGGAGGGGGCCAGGCTGCCGCCCATCCGGCAGCTGGCGCGCGATCTCGGGCCGGCGTCGGGCACGGGTGGCCCGGGCGTACCGCGAGCTGGAGGCGGCAGGCCGGGTGGCGACGGCACGGGCCCGCGGCACGGTGGTGACGGGCCCGTCGGATCGCCCGGCCCCCGCGGAGCTGCTCCTCGCCGCGGCGGCCGCCTACCTGGCCCAGGCCCGCGACCTCGGCCCCGACCTCGAGACGGCCCTGAACGCCGTCCGCGCGGCCACCGGTCGTGAGTGGTGAAGCGGGTCAGATCCCTACTTCCCACTCACGAGGAGCCGGCCCACCGCGGCCAGGACGGGTTCCAGGACCTCGACCTCGCGCGGGGTGCCCACGCACTCCGTGATGCCCGCGCCGACCACCTCGGACCCGGCCAGCGCGTCCAGCTCCGACACCAGCCGCGAGATCGTCCAGCCGTCCGGCTCCGGGTAGTTGAGCCCCGGAAACTCGCCCGGGTCCAGCACGTCCAGGTCCACGTGCACGTAGAGCTTCTCCACCCCCGCCAAGGCGGCGGGCGACTCCACCACCAGGCCACGGGCAACCGCCGCCCGTTCCTCCGGGTCGAACACCCGTGTCCCGGCCAGCGCCACGTTCCCGGGGGTCAACGCCGGGTCCGCGGCGAACTCCGGGTCGCCCTCGCCGAACAGCGAGCGCAGCACCATCCCGTGGAACGCCCCCGACGGCGACGATTCCGCCGTGTTCAGGTCCGCGTGGGCGTCGAACCACACGACACCCAGCCCGGGACCGTGGCGGAAGCGGGCCACGCCGATCGGCACCAGCTCGACGCCGCAGTCGCCGCCGATCGTCAGCACCGGGCCGCCCGGGGCCTCCAGCGCCGCCAGCTGGGCCGCGCGGTTCGCGCCGGTCAGCACCGCGCGGGAGGCGATCCCACGGTCCACTTCGGACACTTCGCGGGTCTGCCGGACGTGGTGGACGGGCCGGCCGAGCACGTGCCCGGCCAGCTCGGACAGGGCCACACAGCCGTCCGGCAGCTCCGCCGCGCGCGGCCCGGCCGCGCCCTGCCGTTGCGGTACCGCGTTGATCAGCATCCGCCGAGCGTATCGCGGGACGGCGACGTGATGAACGACTCGTTCACGACGTCGGGCGTCGTGCACGAGTCGTTCACGGCATCCGGCCTACTCCAGGACCAGCAGCAGGTCGCCGCCTTCGACCTGCTGCACCGACGTGATCGCCAGCCTGGCCACCTTGCCGCCCGCCGACGCCGTGATCGAGGCCTCCATCTTCATCGCCTCGATCGTCGCGACCGTCGCCCCGGCCTCGACCGTGGCGCCCTCGGCGACCTGCAGCGTCACCACGCCCGCGAACGGCGCCGCGACCTGCTTCGGGTTGCCCTTCTCGGCCTTCTCCGTCGCCGGGATGTCCGAGGCGATCGAGCGGTCGCGGATCTGGATCGGCCGCAGCTGGCCGTTCAGCGTCGACATCACCGTGCGCACGCCGCGCTCGTCGGCCTCGCCGATGGCCTCCAGCTCGATGAGCAGCCGCACACCCGGTTCGAGGTCGACCGGGTACTCCTCCCCCGGCCGCAGCCCGTAGAAGAAGTCCTTGCTCGGCAGCACCGACGTGTCGCCGTAGGCCTCGCGGTGCGCCTCGAACTCCTTCGTCGGCCCGGGGAACAGCAGCCGGTTCAGCGTCCGGCGCGGTTCCGCCACCAGCGCGGCCCGGTCCTCTTCGGACAGTTCGACGACCGGCTTCGGCTCGGCGCGGCCCTCCAGTGCCTTGGTGCGGAACGGCTCCGGCCAGCCACCCGGCGGGTCGCCGAGCTCGCCGCGCAGGAAGCCGATCACCGAGTCGGGGATGTCGAACTTGTTCGGCTCCGCCTCGAAGTCGGCCGGGGAGACACCCGCGCCGACCAGGTGCAGCGCGAGGTCGCCGACGACCTTCGACGACGGCGTCACCTTCACCAGGTGGCCGAGGATCTTGTCGGCGGCGGCGTACATCGCCTCGATGTCTTCGAACCGGTCGCCCAGGCCCAGCGCGATGGCCTGCGTCCGCAGGTTCGACAGCTGCCCGCCGGGGATTTCGTGGTCGTAGACGCGCCCGGTCGGCGACGCGAGCCCGGCTTCGAACGGGGCGTAGATCTTGCGCACGCTCTCCCAGTACGGCTCCAGGTCGCCGATCGCCCGCAGGTCGAGCCCGGTGGTGCGGGCCGAGTGGTCGGTGGCCGCCACGATCGACGACAGCGACGGCTGCGACGTCGTGCCCGCCATCGACGACACCGCGCCGTCGACGGCGTCCGCGCCCGCGTTGATCGCCGCGACGTAGGTGGCCAGCTGGCCGCCCGCGGTGTCGTGGGTGTGGATGTGCACCGGCAGGTCGAACTCCTTGCGCAGCGCGGTGACCAGCTTCGTCGCCGCGGGTGCGCGCAGCAGCCCGGCCATGTCCTTGATCGCCAGGACGTGCGCCCCGGCGCCGACGATCTGCTCGGCCAGCTTGAGGTAGTAGTCGAGCGTGTAGAGCTTCTCGCCCGGGTCCGACAGGTCCGAGGTGTAGCAGAGCGCGACCTCCGCGACGGCGGACCCGGTCTCGCGCACGGCTTCGATGGCCGGGCGCATCTGCTCGACGTCGTTGAGCGCGTCGAAGATCCGGAAGATGTCGATGCCGGTCTTCGTGGCTTCCCGGACAAAGGCGTTGGTCACCTCGGTGGGGTACGGGGTGTACCCGACGGTGTTGCGCCCGCGCAGCAGCATCTGCAGGCAGATGTTCGGCACGGCCTCGCGCAGCGCGGCCAGCCGTTCCCACGGGTCCTCGGCGAGGAACCGCAGCGCGACGTCGTAGGTCGCGCCGCCCCAGCACTCCAGCGACAGCAGCTCGGGGAGCGTGTTCGCCACGACCGGCGCCACCGCGAGCAGGTCCTTGGTGCGGACGCGGGTGGCCAGCAGCGACTGGTGCGCGTCGCGGAACGTCGTGTCGGTGACGCCGATGTGCGGCGACTTCCGCAGCCACTCCGCGAACCCGGCCGGGCCCAGCGCGGCGAGCTTCTGCTTCGAGCCCGGCGCCGGCTGGGCGTCCTTCGGCAGCTTCGGGAGCTTGATCGTGGCGTCCGGCGTCTTCGGGCGCTCGCCGTGCGGCTTGTTGACCGTCTGGTCGGCGAGGTAGGTCAGCAGCCGCGTGCCGCGGTCGGCGGACTGCCGCGCGGTGAGCAGCTGCGGGCGCTCCTCGATGAACGACGTCGTGACGCGGCCGGCGCGGAAGTCCGGGTCGTCGAGGACGGCCTGCAGGAACGGGATGTTCGTGGCGACGCCGCGGATCCGGAATTCGGCGACGGCGCGGCGCGCGCGGCCGACGGCGGTCTTGAAGTCCCGGCCGCGGCAGGTGAGCTTCACCAGCAGCGAGTCGAAGTGGGCGCTGATCTCGGTGCCGGAGAAGGCGGTGCCGCCGTCGAGCCGGATGCCCGAGCCGCCCGGCGAGCGGTAGGCGGAGATCATCCCGGTGTCCGGCCGGAAGCCGTTGGCCGGGTCTTCGGTGGTGATGCGGCACTGCAGGGCGGCGCCGCGCAGGTAGATCCTGTCCTGGGACAGGCCGAGGTCGGCGAGGGTCTCGCCGGCGGCGATCCGCAGCTGGGACTGCACGAGGTCGACGTCGGTGACCTCTTCGGTGACCGTGTGCTCGACCTGGATGCGCGGGTTCATCTCGATGAAGACGTGGTTGCCCTGCTTGTCGAGCAGGAACTCGACGGTGCCGGCGTTGCGGTAGCCGATCTGCCGGGCGAACTTGACCGCGTCCGCGCAGATGCGGTCGCGCAGCTCCGGGTCGAGGTTCGGCGCCGGGGCCAGCTCGACGACCTTCTGGTGGCGCCGCTGCACCGAGCAGTCGCGCTCGAAGAGGTGGATGACGTTGCCTTCGCCGTCGGCGAGGATCTGCACCTCGATGTGCCGCGGCTCGACGACGGCCTTCTCCAGGAAGACGGTCGGGTCGCCGAAGGCGGACTCGGCCTCGCGCGCGGCGGCCTCGATGGATTCGCGCAGCAGCGCGGGGTCCTCGACGCGGCGCATCCCGCGCCCGCCACCCCCGGCGACGGCCTTGACGAAGACGGGGAAACCGAGCTCTTCGGCCGCCGCGACGAGCGCGTCGACGTCGTGTGAGGGTTCGGACGACCCGAGCACGGGCACACCGGCCTCCCGCGCGGCCTTGACCGCACGCGCCTTGTTACCGGTGAGTTCGAGGATCTCGGCGCTCGGCCCGACGAAGGTGATGCCCGCTTCCTCGCACGCGCGCGCGAGATCGGGGTTCTCCGAGAGGAAGCCGTAACCGGGGTAGACGGCGTCGGCCTTCGCCTTCTTCGCGGCGGCGACGATCTCGTCGACCGAGAGGTAGGCACGCACGGGGTGACCGGGTTCGCCGATCTCGTACGCCTCGTCGGCCTTCAGCCGGTGCAGCGAGTTGCGGTCTTCGTGCGGAAACACGGCAACCGTGCCGGCACCCAGTTCGTAGCCGGCGCGGAACGCCCGGATCGCGATCTCCCCGCGGTTGGCCACCAGAACCTTGCGGAACATGCCCGGTCCTTCCCTCTTGGATCGGTAAGTCAACGCACGTTACCCGGTTTTTCCCGCTCTGCGGGAGTTCAGTCCCGGGTGATGGACATCATGCGCCGCCGGAGGTTGCCGGGCGAGGTGCCTGGGCAGCTTTTCAGGATCCCGGCGGCGCGTAAAGCAGCCGGTTGGCCGTGCCGTCCGGCACGCCCTTGAGCGCGTCCGGCGTCGCCGCTCCGACCACGGCGCCGGTCACCTGGGCCGGGGTGTCGCCGGGGTGCTGGGCGCGGTACAGCGCCGCCACGCCTGCCGCGAACGCCGCCGCCACGGAGGTGCCCGATTCCGGGCCCGCGCCGGTGCCGCCGGCGATCGGGGACGGGATGTCGGTGCCCGGGGCGTACAGGTCGACGTCCTCACCCGAGTTCGACGACTTGTCGGGGCGGTCCTGGGCATCGGCGGCCGCGACGGTCAGCGCCTCCGGCACCCGGCCCGGCGAGAAGCCGCTCGCGTCGGCCGTCTCGCTGCCCGCGGGCACGGCGATCGGCATCACCACGGCCAGCCGCTTGACCGCGGCGTCGAGCTGGTCGTTCGGCACCCCGCCGACGCCGAGGACGGCAACCGCGGGCTGCTGGGCGTGCTGCGCCACCCAGTCGATCCCCGCGATGATCTGGTCGGTGGCACCACCGCCGTCTTTGTCGAGCACCCGCACGGGCACGATCTGCGCGCCCTTCGCGACGCCGTAGTCCTTGCCCGCGGCGATCCCGGCGAGGCGGGTGCCGTGGCCGTTGGTGTCCGAGGTGTCGGAGCCGCCGTCGAGGAAGTCGCGCCCGGGCGCGACGCGGCCCTGGAAGTCGGGGTGCTTCGCGTCGACGCCGCTGTCGATCACGTAGATCGTGACGCCCGAGGCGTCGCCCGCGTAGTGGTAGGCGTGGTCGAGGCCGGTCCGCTGGTCGATCCGGTCCAGCCCCCAGCTGGGTGGATCGGGCTGCACCCCACCGCTCGAGACCTGCCCGGCGAGCACGGCCACCGCCGCGAGAAGCATCCTCATGATCGTCGTGGTACCCCGGCGGCGCCCGGACGACAACTCAGGGCTGTCGCCCGTTCGGCTGATTCCGCCGGAGCCGGACGGCCATGACGACGGCGTGGACCACCAGCCCGGCGAGTGCTGTCCCCGCGATCCCCTCCCCCGCGAGGTTCAGGTAGTGATACGACTCGAGGGTGCTGATCGTGAGTGCCAGCACTCCGGTCAGCCCGACGGCCCCCGCGCCCAGCACGGCACAGCCGACGGCGGGCGGGCGCAGGATCGCCGCGACGACGGGCAGCGCGGCGGCGAGCACCGCGCCGAGGACGAAGTAGGCCGCGGACCGCTCGGCCACGCTCCGGTCTTCCTCGGCCAGCACGGTGAGCTGGATGATCCACCCGGCCGCGGCGGCCGCGCCGAGCCCGATCGCCAGCCACGCTCCCCAGCCGCGCACCATGCCGGCGCCCAGCCCGCCCGCGGGGTTCCGGCGCAACGCCACCACCGCGCACCCGGCCGCGAGGACCACCGCGCCGTGCGCGAGCAGCTCGAAGGTGAACCCGGCGCCCAGCACGGGATCGGAGTGATCCGACGAGATCACGACGCCTTCACCGGCGAAGCGCAGCAGACCGAACAGCGCCGCGAACCCGACACCGAACAACAAGGACGGACCGGTCCGCTGCCTCGTTCGCGGTACGAGGGTCAGGAACCCGGCGGCCAGCGCGCCCGACGCCACGATCACGACGTAGCCGGGCATGCCCGGCCGATATTCGGCGAGGGAGTCGCTGTAGTGGTAATCCAGGCCGAGCCCGATCACCGCGAAGACGGCGGCGGCGATCGCGAGGATCCCAGCCGTCCCGGCCACGGGATCCGCGACGGCAGGCGGGAGCCGGCCAGCCGGCCGCGGCTCTTCCCCGGTCGGTTCGGGCCGGGACACCGCACCACCGGCCTCCGGCCCGGCAGCGACGGCGGATCCGGAGTCCGGGTCAGGTCCGCCTTCCGCCTCGGCGACCGCCGGCTCCGGTACCGGCTTCACCGCAGGTTCGGCAGGTGACGGCTCGGGTTCCGCGGCCGTCTCCGGCTCCGGGACCGGGAAGGCCTCGATCTCCACCGCGACCACCGCCTCCCCGGTCGGCCCGGTCACCACGACGTTGCCGCGCCGCGTCCCCGACGCCCCGGCCGTGACCGCCAGTTCCGCTCCCGAATCCGTCTCGGTCACCCGGGTCCACGAGTGCGAAGCCTCGAACCGCGCTTCCCGGGCCACCGGCGGACCCGCGAGCCGGAGCTCCGCCGAGGCCACCGCGCCCGGCGGTGCGGACAGGCGGACGGCAGAGACGTCGACCCGCACCGCCGCGAGGCGGAGTGCGTCCGAGGCCGCCGCGGCAACGTGCTCGATGTCCGTCGCCGCCATCGTCTTCAGCGCTTCGTACGCCCCCAACGCCACCGGCAGGTTCGAGCTCGACAACCGGCGCCGCAGTTCGGCCACCGCGCCCAGCCTGGTGAACGGGTTCTCCGCCGAGATCGCCGCCGAAAGGTCGGCCGGGACCGGCGACGGCTTGATCCGGCGGCGCCGGCTCTTCGCCAGGTACAGCTCGCCCTGCATCTCGATGTCGCGGCTCGGCGTCTGCTTCGGGTTCCGCTCGCGGACCCGGTCGAACAAGTACTCGTACAGCTCCCCCAGCGCGATCCAGCCGTCCTCGTCGCGGTCGGCTTCGCCCGTGCGCAGGCCCTCCACCAGCGCCGAGGTGAACACCGACGGCTGGGCGGGCTCGTCCGAGGCCAGCCTGGCTCCTTCGAACGCGTACTCGATCGAGTTCGACGCCGTGATGACCGCCCGGCCGCGGCCGCCGCGGAAGCTGTCGAGGACGTTCGCGTCGCCCGAAGCCCGGACCGCGACGCCCTGCCCGAACGCCCCGCCGTAGCAGCAGTCCAGCAGCAGCACGATGCTGCGCGAACGGCTCTGCCGGAGGCACTGCTGCACGAACTGCGCCGGCACCGCCGTCGACCGGAGCCGGTCGGGGCGGGTGTTGCGGGCGGCGAAGTACAGCCCGCCCGCATCGTCCTTCAGGCCGTGGCAGGAGAAGTGCAGCAGCAGGACGTCGTCGGGCTTGCCCTCGAGACAGAGGTCCTCGATCTCCGCCTGGACGACGTGAGCGGTCTCGTTGCGGACCACCTGCACCTCGAAGTCGCTGATCGCCCGGTCGGCGAGCACCCCGGCCAGGGCGTCGGCGTCCGCCGCGGGCGAGCCCAGCCGCTGCAGCCCCGCGTTGTCGTACTCGCCGTTGGCGACGATCAACGCCCGCCTCCGCCCGGCCATACCGGAAGGAAACGCCCATAGCCGCCGCTACGGCAATCAGCCGAACGGGCACACCTACCCGGCGACGCCCCCGAAAATCGTTTCCTGCTTCTCCAGGCAGACGACGGCGTCCCACGCGGCCGCGACGTCCACCGCCGGTGTCATGTGCGCGTGCCGGACGGCCGTGGCCGCCGGGCGCGCGACCACGCAGGGCGCCTGATCCGCGAGGAGCGCCTCGACGCTGCCTTCCGCCGGCGCTTCGAGGGCCTGTTCGAACATCCGGAACCCGAGCGGCGCGGCTTCGTCGGGCACCAGCCCGGTCGTCGTCCCCGCGACGGCGGTGAGCGCCAGCGCGAAGTAGCGATCCCCCAGTTCCGCGGCCAGGTGCGTCCCGGCCGACGGCGCCGTCATGCCCGGCATCGGCGAGAACGGCACGCGCTGGAGGTGTCCGTTGTGGATCATCAGCACGATCTTCTCGCCCGGGAACCGCCGCCGCAGCAGCCGCACGGTGGCCGCCATGTACGTGTCCCGCGACGAACTCTGCGGCTCGGGTGCGCGGCCCGCCATCAGCGCGTCGAGCTCCCGCAGGTACAGGTCGACGCGCAGGGCGCCCTCCGCGTGGTGCGCGGCGACGTCGCCGTGACCGAGGGACGCCACATGTCCTTTGAGGACGGTCAACGCCGTCGTCGCGGCGTCCCGCGCTCCGGGGCCCATCGCCGCGTAACGACCGGGCGCGACCGCACTGCTCACCGACGCGTACGGCTCGCACGCCGCCAGTGCATCGTCCACAAGGGACACATTGGCCGGATCCACGCGGAGGAACTCCGCCCGCAGCGCCTGCAGCGCGGGCACCGGCGAACCCGCCGAACTCGGCACGTCGAGCCCGAAGAACCGGACGCCGCGGCCGCGCAGCCAGGTCAGCATCTCGTGCACCTCGGCCGAGTCGCCGAGACCGAACGTGAAGCCGTCCCGCGCGACGTCGGCGACCTCGCCCGGGCCACCCTGCAGCCACGCGTCGACCAGGTGCCCCTCCGGGAAGCCGCCTTCGAACCCGAGCACGGTGAACCCGCGCTCGGTGACGAGGTGGCGCAGGAGACGGTCGCGCAGCGCGCCGAACTCGCGGATGTGATGGTTGTTCTCGCCGATGGCGACGACCTCGGCGTCGCCGATCAGGTCGGCGATGGAAGCGACGGCGACGGACTCGGGTTCTGGCATACTGGGCACACTAACGCAACAGGAGTAGCAGTTGGCAACCGAGATTTCCGGGACGAAGCGACCGGGCGGCCGCACCGAGCGGACCCGCCTCGCCGCGCTCAACGCCACCCTGGAGCTGCTCGGCGAACGCGGGTACGCGGAGCTGACCGTCGAGGCGGTCGCCGAACGCTCCGGCGTGCACAAGACGACGTTGTACCGCCGGTGGGAGTCCGCCGAAGGCCTGGTCGCGGCCGCCCTGCTGCTGGGCGCCGAGCAGGAGTGGACGGTGCCGGACACCGGTTCCCTCGAAGGCGACCTCCGCGCCGTCAACCTGGAGCTGGTGCGCTACTTCACCACCCCGGGCGAGCGCGAACTGCCGATGGCGTCGATTTCGGCGGCGTTCCTCTCCCCGCGTGCGGCCGACGCCCTGCGCGAGTTCTACGTCGACCGCCACGCCCGTTCGGCGGTCGCCGTGACCCGGGCGATCGAGCGCGGGGAGGTCCCGCCCGGCACCGACCCGGTGGAGGTGGTGCGCGTGGCCTGCGGGCCGGTCTTCTACCGCCTGCTCATCTCCCGGGAAGGCGTCACGCCGTCGGACGCGGGCGTCGCCGCGGCCGCCGCGGCCGTGGCCGCGAAAGCCGGGGTGTTCACGACAGCCGGCGGCCAAACCGCACCACGTCCAGGGTGACGTCGTCGAGCGTCTCGGTTCCGGTGGCGCCGTCGGGCTGCCAGCCCTGCCGCAGGGCCCGGCCGATCGCCGGGGCGCCGGCGGCCGGGCGGATCAGCTCTTCTCCAGGTACTCCGCGCGCTCGACGTCGACGACGTCGGCGACCATCTGCGCCAGGCCGCGGTACTTCGTCAGCTCCGGGTCCTCGGTGACGAGTTCCTGAGCCAGGGCACGGGACGCGGCGATGACGTCTTCGTCGCGCAGCAGTGACAGCAGCTTGAGCGTGGACCGCTTCCCGGACTGCGCGGCGCCGAGGATGTCGCCTTCGCGGCGCAGTTCGAGGTCGAGGCGCGACAGCTCGAAGCCGTCGGTGGTCGACTCGACCGCCGCCAGCCGTTCGCGGGTCGCCGTGCCGTCGAGGGCCTCGGTGACCAGCAGGCACAGCCCCGGCACGCTGCCCCGGCCGACGCGGCCGCGCAGCTGGTGCAGCTGGCTGACGCCGAACCGGTCGGCGTCCATGATCACCATCGCGGTGGCGTTCGGCACGTTCACGCCGACCTCGATCACGGTCGTCGCCACGAGGACGTCCAGCTTCCCCGCCGAGAACGCGCGCATCACGGCGTCCTTGTCGTCGGGCGGCATCCGGCCGTGCAGCACGCCGATCTTCAGCCCCTGCAGCGGCCCGTGCTCCAGCTCGGGGGCGACTTCCAGGACCGCGAGCGGCGGTCGCTTGTCGCTCTTGTCCGACGGCGGCTCGTCGCCGATCCGCGGGCACACGACGTACGCCTGGTGCCCCTTGCCGACCTCCTCGCGCACGCGCTGCCAGATCCGCTCGAACCAGGCGGGCTTCTCGGCGACCGGCACGACCGTGGTGGCGATCGGCGACCGCCCGACCGGCATCTCGCGCAGCGCCGAGACCTCCAGGTCGCCGTACACGGTCATCGCGACCGTGCGCGGGATCGGCGTCGCGGTCATCACGAGCACGTGCGGGCTGGTGTCGCCGGCCCCGCGGGTGCGCAGGGCGTCCCGCTGCTCGACGCCGAACCGGTGCTGTTCGTCGACGACGGCGAGGCCGAGGTCGGCGAACTCGACGTGGTCCTGGATCAGCGCGTGCGTGCCGACGACGATGCCCGCTTCGCCGCTGACGATCTCCAGCAGCGACTTCTTGCGCTCCTTCGCGCCCATCGACCCGGTGAGCAGCGTGACGCGGGTGGCGTTCTCCGCCGCACCCAGCTCGCCCGCCTGGCCGAGGTCGCCGAGCATCTCCCGCAGCGACCGGGCGTGCTGCGCGGCCAGGACCTCGGTCGGGGCCAGCATCGCGGCCTGCCGCCCGTTGTCGACGACCTGCAGCATCGCCCGCAGCGCGACGACCGTCTTGCCCGAGCCGACCTCGCCCTGGAGCAGCCGGTTCATCGGGTGCTCGGAGGCCAGGTCCGTGGCGATCTCGTCGCCGATCCCGCGCTGGCCCGCGGTGAGGTCGAAGGGCAGCCGCTTGTCGAAGGCGTCCAGGAGCCCGCCGCCGACGTGCGGGTTGGCCTTCGCCGGGCGCGAGACGGCCGAGTGGCGCCGCTGCGCGAAGATCAGCTGGACGGCCATGGCCTCGTCCCACTTGAGCCGCTTCTTCGACGCCTCCAGGTGCGCCCAGTTCTCCGGGCGGTGGATGCCGCGCAGCGCGTTGTCGAGGTCCGACAACCGGTGCAGCCGCCGCAGCTCGGCGGGCATCGGGTCGTCGTCGACCTCGAGGACGTCGAGGACCTGGCGGACGCACTTGGCGATCGACCACGTCGGCATGCCCTGCGCCGCCGGGTACACCGGGATGATCGCGGCGAGGAAGTTGTCCATCGCCTCGGCTTCGTTCTCGGCGTCGAACAGCTCGTACTCGGGGTTGGTCAGCTGCAGGGTGTCGCGGAAGGCGGACACCTTGCCGGCGAACAGCCCGGTCTTGCCGGGGACGAGGTCCTTCTCGCGCCAGGCCTGGTTGAAGAACGCGCAGGTCAGACGACGTTTCCCGTCGGTGATCACCATGTCGAGGATGGTCCCGTTGCGTGCCTTCATCCGCCGCTTGCTCACCTTTTCGATGCGCGCCAGCACGGTGGCGTGCTCGCCCAGCTCGAGGCCGGCGATGTCGGTGAGCTCGCCACGCTCGGCGTAGCGGCGCGGGTAGTGGCGCAGCAGGTCGCTGACCGTCTCGATGTCCAGCGACGTGGCGAGTGCCTTCGCCGTCTTGGCACCCAGCAGCAACGGCAGCTTGTCGCGCAGTCCGGCCATCCGCTATTCGACTCCCATCAGCAGCACGGCGTCCGCCTGGCCGCTGGCGTAGCTGGTCAGCTCCACCTCCGGGTGCTCCACCCGCAGCTGCTCCGCGAGCTCCTCGGCGACCCCCGGCGGGGCCGCCGCCCCGCTCAGCACCGTCACCAGCTCCCCGCCGAGCGCCAGCATCCGGTTCAGCACCTTCATCGCGGCCGCGACCAGGTTCGTCTCGGACGCGGGTGCGGGCTCGATCAGCACCACCTCGTCGTCGACCAGGCCGACCACGTCGCCGGACTGGGCCCGGCCCACCCAGGTTAGCGACTCCTCCTGCGCGATCCGCAGTTCGCCACGCCTGGTCGCGGCGGCCGCTTCGGCCATCGCGACGACGTCGTCGTTGGTGCGGCGGCCGGCGTCGTGCACGGCGAGCGCGGCCAGCACCTGCACCGGTGACGCGCACGGGATGACCACGACGTCCCGGTCGGCGGCCATCGCGTGCCCGGCCGCGGTGTCGGCCGCGGCGGTGAGCGCGACGCTGCCCGGCAGCACGGTCACCTGCTGCCCGGCGGCCTCGTTGAGCAGGCCGATCATGTCCTCGACGCTCGGCGTCCCGCCCTCGGGCACGGCCAGCACCGGGATGCTTTCGGCGCGCAGCAGCTCGGCCAGCGCCCCGCCGTGGACGACCGCGACGACCGTGCGGTCGATCCCGCCACCGGGTTCGATCGGCGTCGGTGTGAGCAGCGGTTCGACCCGGATCCGGCGCGGACGGCCGAGCGCGAGCCCGGCCTCGATGGCGGCGCCGATGTCGGCGCAGTGGACGTGCACGGCGTGGCTGCCCGAGCCGTCGCCGGCCACGGTGACGCTGTCCCCGAGGCCGCTCAGCTCCTTGCGCAGGGTCGGCAGGCTCGCCTCGTCGACGCCGTCCAGGAGGTACATGACTTCCCAGGCGTAGGCATCGGCTTGGGCGGCCGCGTGGACTTCGAGGGGGTGTTCCTGCTCGATGGGGGCGCCGGTGAGCACGCCGACCAGCGCGTCGAGCACGGCGACCAGACCGCGCGCCCCGGCGTCGACGACCCCGGCCCTGGCCAGCGCGGGCAGCTGCTCGGGCGTCTTCTCGAGGGCGTGCGCGGCCTCTTTCGCGGCTTTCCGCGCGATGTCGTCCAGCGGGCTCGTGTCACCGCGGACGGCGAGGGCGACGGCGTGCAGGACGGTCAGGATGGTCCCGGCGACCGGGCGGCTGACGGCACCGGTGGCGACCTCGTCGGCGTGGCCGAGGGCCTTCGCCAGCCACGCGCCGTCCAGGTCGCCCTCGGCGCGGTCGGCCAGCCCGCGCACGACCTGGGAGAGGATCACGCCGGAGTTGCCCTTGGCCGACGCGACGGCCCCGCGCGCGAGGATCTTCAGCGCCTGAGCGGCGTTCTCCGGCGCGGCGATCTCGAGTTCGGCCGCCGCGCCGGTCATGGTGAAGAGCATGTTGGAGCCGGTGTCGGAATCGGCGACGGGGTAGACGTTGATCTCGTCGATGGCCGGCCGCAGGCTCGCCAGACTGCGCACACAGCCCGCCGCCCAGGCCGACACCGCCGCCGCGTCCAGCACCCGCACCCGTAACCTCCTGCCCGGTCCTCCGGCAGCGTATCGACCCGGTGCGGAACCCCGGGAACGCACTGGTTACTATGGTCGAGTTGCCCAGTGCGTCTGGGCTCATCTCTATGACCCAGATCCAAAGGAGTTCGACGTGGCTGCCGTGTGCGACGTCTGTGGCAAGGGACCCGGCTTCGGCAAGTCGGTCTCGCACTCCCACCGCCGTACCAACCGCCGGTGGAACCCGAACATCCAGACCGTCCACGCCAAGGTGGGTGTGTCCCAGCGCAAGCGCTTGAACGTGTGCACCTCGTGCATCAAGGCGGGCAAGGTCGTTCGCGGCTGAGGCGAGAAGTTTGGAATGGCGGGTGCTCTTCGGAGCACCCGCCATTTTCATGTGGTCGCCTCAAGCGCCCCAATGTGGCCTTGGGTGCGTTCAACGCACCGAAGGCCACATTGGGGCGCTGGGGGCCTACTTGAGGAAGTCGGTCAGCAGGGGCTTGAGCGTCTCCGGGAACTGGAGCACTCCGTGGTCCTGGCCTTCCAGGGTCTCGTGACGGGCGCCGGGGATCGCCTCGGCCGCCGCGCGGGCGCCTGACCGGAGTGCGTCGTCGCTTGCGCCGCCGCCGATCACCAGGACCGGGATCGAGATGCGGGCCAGGTTCTCCGTGCGCGGGCGGGCGTCCGGGCCGCAGATCGTCAGGTCGTACGGGAGCGTGTGCGCCAGCGCCGTGAACCAGCCCCACACCGGGGCCTGCTTCATCCCCTCGACCACCTCCGCCGGCGTGCCCGCGACCTTCAGGAACGTCGCCACCGCGCCGTCCCGGTCACCCGCCGCCAGCCGGGCGCGCACCTCGTCCAGCACGTCGGCCCGCGGGTGCTCGTCCGTCGCGTACGGCGGCTCGTACGCCACCACCTTGTCGATGCCGATGCCCGCCGCGGCCGCCTCCAGGGCCAGGATCGCGCCCGAGGAGTGGCCGAACACCGACGCCGTCCCGCCCACCTGGGCGATCAGCGCCGCGAGGTCTTCGATCTCCCGCTCGACGGCGTACTCCGCGGCGTCTCCGCTGTCCCCGCGCCCGCGGCGGTCGTAGCCGATCGTCGTGAAATCGACGGCCAGGACCTCGGCCAGCCCCACGACGGTCGTCCGGTCGTTGAACGCGCCGCCGACCAGGAGCACCGGCGGGCCGTCCCCGCGCCGCTCGAAGAAGATCGACGTGCCGTCGGCCGATGTGACGTTCATGGTTTCCTCCAGAGCTGCCGTTTCCCCCTGGTCGGAGCCGTCACGCCGATCCGGACACCGATCGTCAGGGAAGTTTCCAGTCGACCGGCGCCGCGCCCTGCTGCTCCAGCAGCTGGTTGGCCCGGCTGAACGGCCGCGAACCGAAGAAGCCGTTGTGCGCCGAGAGCGGGCTCGGGTGCGCGGACTCGATGCACGGGACCTCGCCCAGCATCGGGCGCAGGTTGCGGGCGTTGCGGCCCCACAGGATCGCCACCATCGGCTCCGACCGGGCCGCGAGGGCCTTGATCGCCTGCTCGGTGACCTCTTCCCAGCCCTTGCCCTGGTGCGAGTTCGACTTGCCGGGCTGCACGGTCAGCGCCCTGTTGAGCAGCAGCACGCCCTGCTCGGCCCACGGCGTCAGGTCGCCGTTGGACGGCAGCGGGTGGCCGAGGTCCTCGCTGTACTCCTTGTAGATGTTGACCAGGCTCTTCGGGATCGGCCGGACGTCCGGCGCCACCGAGAAGCTCAGGCCCACCGCGTGCCCCGGCGTCGGGTACGGGTCCTGGCCGACGATGAGCACGCGGACGTCGTGGAACGGCTGCTTGAACGCCCGCAGCACGTGTTCACCGGCCGGAAGGTACGTCCGGCCGGCGGCGATCTCCGCGCGGAGGAACTCCCCCATCGCGGCGACCTGCGGCGCCACCGGTTCGAGGGCTTTCGCCCAGCCTGCCTCGACGATGTCCTGCAGCGGTCGTGCGGTCACGGCGCGCAAGCCTACCGGGCGTGGCCGGCGTCACCCGAGCGGGTCGAGCCGCCTCAGTTCGGTGCGGAACCGCCGGGCCCGCTGCACGTAGGACTCGACGACGAGAGCGATGTTCTCCGCGCCGAACGACTTGTTCTCCCGCGTCTTCCCCGGCACGCCCAGCGCGATCTCGCCGGTCTTCACGTGGGAGCCGTACGACAGCACCGCGCCCGCGCCGACCATGCCGCCGTCCTCGATCACCGAGCCGTTCAGCACCACCGAACCGGACGCGATCAGGCAGCCCGTGCCGATCGTCGCGCCCTCGATGTGCACCGCGTGGCCGACCGCCGACGACGGCCCGAGGATCGTCGGGTGGCGTTCGGTGCAGTGCAGGACGCAGCCGTCCTGGACGTTCGACCGCTCGCCGATCTCGATGTGGCCGTGGTCGCCGCGCAGGACCGTCTGCGGCCACACCGACGCGTGGGCACCGATCCGGACGTCGCCGATCACCGTCGCGTCCGGGTGGACGTAGGCGTCGGGGTGGATCGTCGGCTCGAGCGAACCTAGTGCGTAGATCGGCATGCCGCCTCCGAGGTGACTGCGGTTTCACTTCCGGTGCGATTGGATCACGGCATCGCCGCGACACCGCAGACCCGTCCGAGAAGCACCGCGCTCGTGCTCCTCCTCGTCGCGCTGACCTGGCTGCTCAGCCTCCCGGTGGCGTCGCCCGCACTGGCGAACGGCCTGGCCGGCACCCCGCCGATGGGCTGGAACAGCTGGAACCAGGTGCGCTGCCACGACCTCACCGAGGACGTCGTGCGCCACGCCGCCGACGCGCTCGCCGACACCGGCCTGCGTGACGCGGGTTACCGGTACGTCGTCGTCGACGACTGCTGGCAGGCACCCACCCGCGCGGCGGACGGCTCCCTGCGGCCGGACCCGCAGCGGTTCCCGCACGGCATCGCCGACCTCGCCGACTACGTCCACTCCCGCGGCCTGCTGTTCGGCATCTACGCCGTCCCCGGTAGCCGGACCTGCGCCATGGCGAACGACGCCTACCCGGCGTCCGGCATCGGCTCGCTCGGCCACGAGCGCCAGGACGCCGAGACGTTCGGCCGCTGGGGCGTCGACTACCTCAAGTACGACTGGTGCAACGCCGACACCGTCGACGGCCTCGGCCGGAAGGCCGCGTTCGAGAAGATGCGCGACGAGCTGGCCGCGCTGCCCCGCCCGATCGTCTACGCGATCTCCGAGTACGGCGTCTCCAGCCCGTGGACCTGGGCGCGGCCGGTGGCGAACCTGTGGCGCACGACCAACGACCTGGTCGCGACCTGGGACTCGGTGCTCGCGACGATCGACCAGCAGGCCGGCGTCGCCGTCCACAGCGGCTCGCCCGGCGGGTGGAACGACCCGGACATGCTCCAGGTCGGCAACGGCACGCTGACCGCCGACGAGTCGCGCGCGCACTTCAGCGTCTGGGCCGTGCTGAACGCGCCGCTGTTCGCCGGCACCGACCCGGCGAAGCTGGGCGGCAGCGACCTCGCGACGCTGGGCAACGCCGAGGTGATCGCCGTCGACCAGGACTTCGCGGGCAGCCAGGGACGGCAGCTCGACGCGGGGCCCGGCTACCAGGTGTGGGGAAAACCGCTGAGCGGCGGCGGTTTCGCGGTGGTGCTGCTCAACACCGGCAGCACCACCACGACCGTCTCCGCTTCGATCCCCGGCGCGTGGCAGGTCCGCGACCTCTGGGCCCACCGGGACGCCGGTACCGCGGTGTCGGCGTCCCTGCGGCCCCACGCGGCCGCCCTGCTGAAGCTCACCCCGAGGTGAGGTCCTTGCCGAAGCAGCGGCTTTCCGGCTCGTTCTTGTAGAGGCCGAACTGCGGGATTTCGGCGTAGCCCGACGACGTGTAGAGCGCGATCGCTTCCGGCTGCTTCGTCCCGGTCTCCAGGACCGCGCGCTTGCGGCCGCACAACGCCGCCGTGCGCTCCAGTTCGGACAGGATCATCCGCGCGAACCCACGGCCGCGCGCGGAATCGGCGACGTACATCCGCTTGAATTCGGCGTCGCCCGGCTGGAAGTCCGGTTCGGGGCCGTCGTGGGCGCGCCACGCGCCGCAGGCGACCGCCTCCTCGCCCTGGTAGCCGACGAGGAACACGCCCTGCGGCGGATCGAAGTCGGCGGGGCTCAACGGCGTGGCGTCCTCGCTGCCGTAGCGCTCGACGTACACCTGCTGCACCGCGGCCATCAGCTTCGCCGCGTCAGGGTGGTCGTAGGGAACTGGAACGATTCTCACGCTTCCGAAGCCTAGATCAGCGCCAGTGCGTCCAGCCGCCTTCTCGCGAAAACGGCTTGCCGTCGACGGTGATCCCGGAGCCGGCCATGGTGACGACGCCGATGGTGCGCCAGCCGTCCGGCAGCTCGGTGAACGGCGGGAAGGTGGCCACCAGAGCGTGGTCCTCCCCGCCGGTGAGGACCCAGTCCAGCGGGTCCGCGCCGAGGGCGGCGCCGACCTCGGTGAGCCGGGCGGGGACGTCGAGGTCGGCGGTGCGTACGTCGATGCCGACGTCGGAGGCCTCACCGATGTGCCCCAGGTCGGCGAGCAGGCCGTCGGAGACGTCGATCATCGCCGTGGCCCCGGCGAGGGCGGCGCGCGGGCCGGCTTCGTAGGGCGGTTCCGGGCAGCGCTGGGCGTTGACGACACCGACCGGCGACCGGAAGCCGCGGCCGAGCACGGCCAGGCCGGCCGCGGCCCAGCCGAGCCGTCCGTTCACCGCGAGGACGTCACCGGGCCGGGCGCCCGAGCGCGTCACCGGCTCGCGGTCGCCGAGGTCGCCCAGGGCCGTGACACTGATCACGAGCTGGTCCGCGCGGACCATGTCGCCGCCGGAGACGCCGACGCCGGCGCGTTCGGCCTCGGCCCACATGCCGTCGGCCAGCCCGGTGACGACCTCGCGCGGGGTGTCGGGCGGGCAGGCGAGTCCGACCAGGACGGTGGTCGGGGTGGCGCCCATGGCGGCCACGTCGGCCAGGTTGACCGCGACGGCCTTGCGCCCGACGTGCTCGGGCGAGGACCAGTCCAGCCGGAAGTGGACGCCCTGGACGAGGACGTCGGTGCTGGCGACCACGCGGCCGTCCGGCGCGGCGATGACGGCGGCGTCGTCGCCCGGACCGAGCAGCGTGCCCGGCGGCTGGCGCCGTCCTTCCGTGACGGCTCGGATGAGCGCGAACTCGCCGGTCTCGGCGACCGTTCCGTCGTTCGGTGACACCGGTCACCTCTGCTTTCTCTACCGGGACAAAGATCGATCACCGATAGTCGGATGCCCTATGTTTTTCCGTGAGCTGGCGATACGTTGCTGATGACGTTCCTACCTTGAGCGACAAGATCCCGACGAAAGGGCGCGCCGTGGTCCACGCATACATCCTCATCCAGACCGAGGTCGGCAAGGCGGCCGCGGTGGCTGCCGAGATCTCCAGCATCCCGGGTGTGACCAGCTCGGAGGATGTCACCGGACCGTACGACGTCATCGTCCGCGCGGCCGCCGACAACGTCGACCAGCTGGGCCAGCTCGTGGTCGCGAAGGTGCAGAACGTGGAAGGCATCACGCGCACCCTGACCTGCCCGGTCGTGCACCTCTGAGCAGTGGTGTAGTTGCGGGGTGCCTGATCCCGACACCGGAGCACCACCCCGAGTGGTGCTCGTCACCGCGGCCGCGCTCGCCGTGGCCCTGGCGGTCGCCGTCGCCGTGTTCGCCCTGACCCGGCCGTCCCCGGACGCTTCGGCAGCCGGCCCCTTGCCGCTCGTCCCGGTACCCGCCCCCCAGTCGGGGGCCCCGGGCTGCACGACGCTGCTGGGCGCAGTCCCGACGGAGCTGACGTCGAACGGCAAGCAGGTGAAGCTGCGCGAACTGGCCGCCCCGGCGCCGCCGGCCACGGTGGCCTGGGGCGCGGACGACCCGCTGGTGCTGCGCTGCGGCCTGGACCGGCCGCCGGAGCTGACGCCGACGGCGCAGCTGCGGCTGGTGAACGGCGTGCAGTGGCTGCAGGTGGCGGGCGAGGGCGCGTCGACGTGGTACGTCGTGGATCGCGAGGTCTACGCGGCGCTGACGGTGCCGGACAGTGCCGGAACGGGCCCGCTGCAGGAGATCTCGGACACGGTGGCCGCGAAGCTGCCCGCGCGGCCGCTGCGGTTCTCCTAGCGGAGCCCGGTTCCGCGGGCGATCGCCGTCTCGACGAGGGTGGTCAGCAGCGTCGCGTAGTCCATGCCGGTGACCTCCCACATCTTCGGGTAGGCGGACTTCGTCGTGAAGCCCGGCATGGTGTTGACCTCGTTGATGATCAGCTCGTGGTTTTCGGTGACGAAGAAGTCGACGCGGGCCAGCCCCTGGCAGTCCAGCGCCCGGAAGGCTTCCACGGCCATCGTGCGGAGCTTCTCGGTGAGGGCGTCGTCGAGCTTGGCGGGGATGTCGAGTTCGGCGTCGTCGCCGAGGTACTTGGTTTCGAAGTCGTACCAGGCGTTTTCGTCCTCGGACAGTACCCGGATCTCGGCGGGCAGCGAGGCTTCGACGTGCCCGTCCGGGAATTCGAGGACACCGCACTCGACCTCCCGCCCGACGACGGCGGCCTCGACGAGCACCTTGGGATCGGTCGCCCGCGCGAGTTCGATGGCGGCTTCCAGCCCGGCCCAGTCGGCGACGCGCGAGATCCCGACGGAGCTGCCGGCCCGGGAGGGCTTGACGAACACGGGCAGCCCGAGCCGGGATTTCTCCTCGACGTCCAAAGTGGACTGCCCGCGCTTCAGCGCGGAGTAGGTCCCGACCGGAAGCCCTTCGGCGGCGAGGAGTTTCTTGGCGGTTTCCTTGTCCATGGCGGCGGCGCTGGCGAGCACCCCGGGCCCGACGTAGGGGATGCCGGCGAGTTCGAGGAGGCCCTGGATGGTGCCGTCTTCGCCGAAAGCACCGTGCAGAACGGGGAAGACGACATCGACCCGCGACAGCACTTCGCTTTCCCGCCCGGGTTCCACGGCAACGAGCCCCCGGCTGGAGGGATCCCCGGCGAGGACGAGCCCCTGGCCGTCCTCGACGGACGGCAGTTCCCGGCCGCGAATGGCGAGCTGGCCGGGCTCCCCGGAGCCGAGCACCCACCGGCCTTCCCGGGTGATCCCGACCGGAACGGCCTCGAACCGCTCGGGATCGAGGTGACCGAGGACACTGCCGGCGGACAGGCACGAGATGGTGTGCTCGCTACTGCGCCCACCGAACACGACGGCCACCCGGATCTTCTCGCTCATGGTGAGCCACCGTACCCGGTGACCTCGCGGAACAGCCGAGCCCGGTGCGGCGGAGAGCACCGGTGACGGGTTGGGCACGTCCGGCAGGCCGGGACTCTCTCCGCCGGCTGGTGTCGCGCGTCCGAGGTTCGTCGGCAGTCTCCTGGCGGCTGGTCCGACGCCAGGAAAGAGTCGTCAGGTCGTCGGACGCAGTGAACGACTCTTTCCGTACATCGCCGCGGCCGGAAGCCCGCACCGACCGGCCCGGTTTCGAGGAGCCGGCAGGTCCCACCCGGCCCGCCCGGCCCCGGACAGGACCCGCCCTCCCAGGGGGAACCACCACCAAATTGAGCGTATCGGCGAGGACCGACCTCAAAGCCCGAAAACCCGCGACCAGGCCGCGTTGTCCACAGCACCCCCGAACTGTGGACAACAGGAGCCTCACCGCAGCAAAGCCACCAGTGTCGGCAAAGCCGCCACCAACGCTTCCCGCGAACAGCCCGCGTACCCGATCGCCACCCCGTGCGCCGATGGCACTCCGGCGAAGTGCCGGGCCAGGCCGTCCAGCCGGATCCCCCGCCGCTCGGCGGAAGCGATCACCGATGCCTCCACGGAAGCCGAGGCGAACGGCACCACCAGGTGCGCTCCGGCGTCGTCGCCGCGGACCGGGATTCCCGCCGAGGACAACGCTCCCGCCAGCAAGGTCCGCCTCTCCGCCATCTCCCGGCGGAGTTTCCGCAGATGCCGCCCCAGATCTCCGTTGCGCGCGAACTCGTACAGCACCCGCTGTCCCGCCGGGGACGGCCGGGTGCCGGTCAGGTCGCGGTACGCCAGCACCGCCGAGGTGATGGCCTCCGGCGCCACCATCCAGCCCGCGCCCAGCGTGGGCGTGAGGATCTTCGACGTCGTCCCCAAGTGCACCACCACGTCCGGGGCCAGCGAAGCCAGCATCGGCAGCGGCGCCACGTCGAACCGCAGCTCGCCGTCGTAGTCGTCCTCGATGACCAGCATCGACGTCGCGCGGGCCCGTTCCACCAAGGACACGCGCCGCGCCGCGCTCAGCCTGCTGCCCATCGGGTACTGGTGCGCCGGTGAGCAGTACACCGCCCGGGCGTCCGGAGGAATCGTCTCCGGCCGCAGGCCTTCGAGATCCACCGGCACCCCGACGACGCGCATCCCCGCCCGCCGGAACGCCTGCACCGCGCGCTGATAACCGGGCTCTTCGACGGCGACGACGTCCCCGCGCTCCAGCACCGCCGCGGCCAGCTCGACGACCGCCGCGGTCGTGCCGCCGGTCGCCAGTACCGAGCCCGCCGCCAGCCCGCGGTGGCGCAGCAGGTGCTCCGACACCGCCGAGCGGTACTCCGGCAGCCCCGCCCGGTGGGCGCGGACCAGGGGATCCGGGTCGGCCGCGGCCCGCCAGGCGCGGCGCCAGGCCGCGCGGTCCAGGCCGTCCGCCCACGGCGTGCCGGGGCCGAGGTCGAGCAGCGACGGCGTGACGGCCTCGGGCGCCGGCACGGCGGGCGCCGGCACCTCCGATGCCGAGGAGGAAGGCGGGGTCGTCACGTACGTGCCGGAGCCGTGCCGCCCGGCGATCCAGCCTTCGGCGTGCAGCTGCTCGTACGCCGCCGACGTCACCGTGCGGCTGACGCCGAGCCGTCCGGCCAGTGCCCGCGTCGAGGGCAGCCGGTCGCCGCCGCGCAGGTGGCCGCTCGCCGCGGCTTCGCGCAGCGCGTCGGCCAGCTGGACGGCCAGCGGCGTCACGGCCGCGCGGTCGAGGCTGACCGGGAGCGCGGTGTCGGCGTGGGACACGGGACCTCCTCGAGTGGACTTCCCAAGTGTACGAGAAGTGGCCGTTTTCCGAGGCCACTGTGCCGGGAGACGCTGGTCGCATGTTGTCCACCACGCCCCGCACCACGCTCGGCCGCAAGAAGCACCGCGCCGTCACCGACCGCTCCGCGCTGTACGCCGTCTTGGACGAAGGCCTGATCTGCCACCTCGGGATCGTCCGCGACGGCGTGCCCCTGGTCCTCCCGACCGGCTACGGCCGCGACGGCGACACGCTCTACCTGCACGGTTCCACCGGCGCGGCCAGCCTCCGCACCGCCGCGGACGGCCTCGACGTCTGCGTGACGGTGACGCTGCTGGACGGCATCGTCTACTCGCGCTCGGTGAACAACCACTCGATGAACTACCGCAGCGCCGTCGTCCTCGGCCAGGCGAAGCCGGTCCTCGACGCCGAAGCGAAGATGCACGGCCTCAAGGTGCTCACCGACCACCTCGCGCCCGGCTCGTGGGAGCACGCGCGGGAGGTCAACGCCAAGGAGTTCGCCGCGGTGGCCGTGCTCGCACTGGACCTCGCCGAGGCCTCGGTCAAGATGCGCGCCGAAGGCCCGGACGACGAGCCCGAGGACGTCGCGGCCGACACCGCCTGGGCCGGCGTGCTGCCCGTGCGGACCGGCTACGGCGAGCCCGAGCCGTCCGGAGACCTCTCCCCCGGCTGGACGACGCCGCCGCACGTCACCGCGCGAGCGGCAGCCGCACGCTGAACACCGTCCGGCCCGGCGCGGACTCGACGCCGACCGTGCCGCCGTGCGCCGTGACCAGGGACTGGACCACCGACAGCCCGAGCCCGGTGCCGCCGTTGCCGCGGGTGCGGGAGTCGTCGACGCGGAAGAACCGGTCGAAGATCCGCTCCTGGTCCGGCGGCGCGATCCCGGGCCCGGCGTCGGTGATCCGGACGACGGCTTCGCCCTCCGAAGCCGTCACCTCGACGTGCACCGACGTCCCGGGCGGGGTGTGCATCGCCGCGTTGGCCAGCAGGTTGTCGAGCACCTGCCGCAACCGCACCGGATCGGCGTCCACGAACGCCGTGGAAAACGCCGACGTCAGCGGGTGGTCCGGCCGCCCGGCGGCGAACGCGTCCGCCGCGTCCCCGGCCAGCTCGGCCAGGTCGACGCGCTCGGGCCGCAACGGCGTCTCGGCGGCCCGCGCGTCCAGCCGGGCCAGCAGCAGGAGGTCGTCGACGAGCACGGTCATCCGCGCGGTCTCCTCGCGGATCTTCGCCAGGTGCGCCTCGCGCTCCGCCGGCTCGTTCGCCGCGGCGTAGCGGAAGAGGTCGGCGTACCCGCGGATCGACGTCAGCGGCGTCCGCAGCTCGTGGGAGGCGTCCGCGACGAACCGGCGCAGCCGCTCGTTGGCCTCGGTCTTCGCGGCCAGCGACGTGTCGATGTGGGCCAGCATCACGTTGAACGCCGTCCGCAGCTCTTCGACTTCGGCGCCGCCGCCGGTGCCCGCCGCGCGCACCGGCAGGTCGGGGTTCGCGGTGAGGTCGTGCGAGGCGATGTCGTGCGCGGTCCCGGCCATGTCGGCCAGCGGGCGCAGGCCGCGGCGCAGCACCAGCCGTCCCACGATCACCAGCACGGCCAGCGCGAGCGCGAACGCGCCGACCTCGACCCAGATCAGCTGCCGGACCGTGCCGTCGAGGTCCTGTTGCGGCGCGGCGGACAGCAGCACCGAGTCGGTGTCGACCGGGCACGCCCGCACCCGGTACGGGCCGTCGTCGCGCAGGTAGATGTTCCGGGTGACGTCGCCGTTCACCGCCTCGGCGGCGATCTTCGCCAGCTGTTTGGCGTCACCCGGCAGCTTGCCGCCCCGCTCCGGGACGGCGACGCCGTTCTTGACCGTGTACAGCGCCGAGTACCACGAGTACACCGACTGCGGCGAGCCGTGCGTCTGGCGCAGCAGCGGCAGCTGCGTGTTCTGGCTCTTGGACAGCTGTTCGTCGAGCCGCCGGTCGAGGTAGCCGTGCATGATCCCGACCGTCGTGACGCCGACGGCCGCGAACACCACCAGCGCGAGCGCGCCGAGGCCGAGGGTGATCCGGGTGCCCAGCCGGGTGCGCTGCCAGGCCTCGTACCACCGGCGGACCGTCCGCGTCACCGGTGGGCCTGCCGCACGACGTACCCGACGCCGCGGACGGTGTGGATCAGCGGCTCGCCGTCGCCCGCGTCGACCTTGCGCCGCAGGTGCGAGATGACCAGCTCGACCACGTTCGACCGGCCGCCGAAGTCGTATTCCCAGACGTGGTCGAGGATCTGCGCCTTGGTCAGCACGGCGGGCGAGCGGCGCATGAGGTAGCGCAGCAGCTCGTACTCGGTCGGCGTCAGCTCGGCCAGGACGTCGCCGCGGCGGACCTCGCGGGTGTCCTCGTCCAGGGTCAGGTCGCCGACCCGCAGCACGGCCCCGCGCGCTTCGGGCTGGTGGGCGAGGCCGGCGCTGCGCCGCAGCACCGCCCGCAGCCGCGCCATCAGCTCTTCGACCGAAAACGGTTTCACCAGGTAGTCGTCACCCCCGCGGGTGAGCCCGGCGATCCGGTCCGCCGTCGCGTCCTTGGCCGTGAGGAAGACCACAGGGATCGCGTTGCCGCCCTCCCGCAGACGGTCGAGCACGGTGAAACCGTCGAAGTCGGGCAGCATCAGGTCGAGCACGACGATGTCCGGCCCGAACTCCGCGGCCCGGCTCAGCGCGGCCTGGCCGGTCCCGGCCGTGACCGCCTGCCAGCCCTCGTACCGGGCGACGGTGGCGACGAGGTCGGCGATGTGCGGCTCGTCGTCCACGACGAGCAGGCGCACCGGGTCAGGGGTCTGCACCCCTTCATCATCTCCCGGCGCGCGCCGATCGGCGTACCCGAACGGCGCGCCGACAGGAACCCGACAGTCGTGGCAAAGCCTCCCCACAGGCTCGGTGCCGACGCTAGCCTTGTGAACCGAATCAAAGGGGGATCCGTGTGAGCACCATGACGCAGACCGTCGAGGCCGCGCGCCCGGCGATCCGCCCCCGGATCGCCGCGAAATCCGGCCTCTTTCTCTTCCTCGGCGCCAACGTGGCCGCCGTCACCATGCTGTTCGTGCAGGCCGGGGTTTCGCAGAACGTGCTGATCACGATCGGCAGGCTCGCCGGGATGTACGGCGCGCTGACGATGGCGTTCCAGCTGCTGCTGGTGGCCCGGCTGCCCTGGCTGGACCGCCGCCTCGGGATGGACCGGCTGACCACCTGGCACCGCTGGACCGGCTTCACGATCCTCTGGACACTGCTGGCGCACCTGGTGTTCATCACCATGGGCTACGCGGAGGTCTCGGACAAGGGGTTCGTCGACGAGCTGGTCGAGATGGCCAACACGCTCGAAGGGATCCTGCGGGCGCTGGTCGCCTTCGCCGTGATCCTCGTCGTCGGCGCCGTTTCGGCGAAGTTCGCGCGCAAGCGGCTCGCCTACGAGACGTGGCACTTCATCCACCTCTACACCTACGCCGCCGTACTGCTCGCCTTCACGCACCAGATCGCGCTGGGCCAGTCGTTCGCCGGTTCGGAGACGGCGAAGGCGTACTGGTGGACGCTCTGGCTGGGGGCCGGCGCCGCCGTGCTCGCCGGGCGCGTCGTGCTGCCGCTGTGGCGGAACCTGCGTCACCAGCTGCGCGTGACGGCGGTCGTTTCCGAGTCCCCGGACGTCGTCTCGGTGTACATGTCCGGCAAGAACCTGGACAAGCTGCCGGCCAAGGCGGGGCAGTTCTTCCTGTGGCGGTTCCTGACGAAGGACCGGTGGTGGCAGGCCAATCCGTTCTCGCTGTCGGCCGCGCCCGACGGCCGCTCCCTGCGGCTGACCGCGAAGGCACTCGGCGATGCCAGCGCGGGGTTGCGCAACCTGCGTGTCGGGACGCGCGTGTTCGCCGAAGGTCCGTACGGCGCCTTCACGACGATCCACCAGCAGCGGCCCAACGCGCTGCTCGTGGCGGGCGGCGTCGGGATCACGCCGATCCGCGCGCTGCTGGAGGAGATCGACGGCCACGTCGTGGTGCTGTACCGCGTCCGCAACCAGGCCGACGCGGTGCTGTTGCCGGAGCTGAACGAGCTGGCCAAGGCGCGCGGCGCCGTCGTCAACCTGCTCACCGGGCCGGACCAGGCGGTGGGCCCGCGCGGTGTGCTGCTCGGGCCGGCGAACCTGCACATGATGGTGCCGGACGTGCACGAGCGGGACGTGTTCGTCTGCGGTCCGCCGGGGATGACTTCGGCCGTGCTGCGCAGCCTGCGTGAGCTGCGTGTGCCGAACGCCCAAGTCCACGCCGAACGCTTCAGCCTCGCGGCCTAGGGGAACGTTGTGAAGAAGACCATCTTCGTCGTCGCGCTGTCGATCGCCGGGTTCATCGCGGTCTGGCGGTTCGAGCCGGGACCGGTGCAGAGCACCGCCGCCGCCCAGCCGCCGCCCGCCATCACGGCACCGTCGACGTCGGCCGCGCCGTCGACGGCACCGTCCTCTTCGGACAACAAGGCACCCGGGCAGTCCACACCGGACACTTCCGGCGGGACCGTGACCACGCAGGGGACGCCGGAGTCCAGTGTGTACGGGATCGTGCAGGTCCAGGTGACCTTCACCGGCAGCCGTCTCACCGCGATCACGCTGCTGCAGGCCCCGGACCACGGGCGGGCGGTCACCGCGCTGCCGAAGCTGCAGGAAGCGGCGATGCAGGCGCAGAGCGCGAACATCGACACGGTGACCGGCGCGACCGAGACGAGCGAGTCGTACAAGACGTCGCTGCAGGCCGCGATCGACGCGCGGGGCAAGAGATGACCACCCGCGTCGAACAGGTGATGGGCCTGCCGATCTCCCTCGACCTGCGCGACGACGAGGACGGCTTCGCCGAAGTCGTCGACGAGGTCTTCGCGTGGTTCCGCGACGTCGACGCCCGGTTCAGTCCCTTCAAGGACGACAGCGAGGTCAGCCGGTACGACCGCGGCGAGCTGACGGCCGCCGAGCTGAGCGACGACCTGCTGGAGGTGCTGGAGCTCTGCGCGTACTACGAGCAGCTCTCCGGCGGCGCGTTCCGCGCGCGGCTGCCCGGTCGCGGCCTCGACCCGTGCGCGGTCGTCAAGGGCTGGGCGGTGCAGCGCGCGGCCGACCTGCTGAAGGCCGAGGGCGCGACGACGTTCTGCCTCAACGCCGGCGGCGACGTCGTCACCGCCGGCGAGCCGGAACCGGGACGTCCGTGGCGGGTCGGGGTGCGCCACCCCGAGCAGCCGCTGGCGGTGTGCGCGGTCCTGGAGTCGCGCAACGGCGCGATCGCGACGTCGGCGGCGTACGAGCGCGGCTCCCACATCCTCGACGGCCGTTCGGGCACGCCGGCGACGGGCCTGATGAGCGTCACCGTCGTGGCAAGCGACCTGGTGACGGCGGACGCGCTGGCCACGGCGGCGTTCGCGATGGGCGAGGAGGGCATCACCTGGGCGGCCGACCGGCCGGGCTGCGAGATCCTGATCGTCGACGACAGCCGCCGCGTGCACCGGACCGCGGGGCTGGCGCTGGCGTCCTGAATCGGCTCGCCCTCCTCCGGCGGCTGCGTCAGACTCGGGCTTGCCCGCTCTGCCCGATTCCCGAGGAGTGCCATGCCGTCGTCCGTGCTGAACGTGTCCGTCGACTGCGCCGATCCGTACACGCTGTGCCAGTTCTGGAGCGAAGTCACCGGGAAGCCGATCCCGGACGAGGACCAGCCGGGCGACGACGAGGTCGGTTTCCAGCTGAACGACGACACGGCGTTGCTCTTCCTGCGCGTGCCGGAGCCGAAGACGGTGAAGAACCGGCTGCACCTGTGCCTGCAGCCGGACATCCCCCGCGATGAGGAGGTCTCACGCCTCCTCGGCCTCGGCGCGACGCTGGTGAACGACCTGCGCAACCCGGACGGCACGGGCTGGGCGGTGCTCGCCGACCCGGAGGGCAACGAGTTCTGCGTACTGAGGAGCGCGGCCGAGCGCGCGGCGACGCCCTGACGGACGCGCGGCGCCGTCCGGTCAAGACCGGCTGAATAGGGTGGCGGGCATGGCACGTCCCCTGATCGCCGTCGCCACCTTGGGCGGCACCATCTCGATGGCCCCGGTCGACGGCGACGGCGGCGCCGTCCCGCGGTTCGGCGCGGCCGAACTGCTCGGCGGGCTCGGCGACCTGCCGATGGACGTCCTGGCGGAAACCCTCGCCGGGATCGGCAGCGCCTCGCTGGACTTCGCGACGCTGCTGCGCTGCCGCGAATGGGGCCTGCGCCAGGACGCCGACGGGTTCGTCGTCGTCCAGGGCACCGACACCCTCGAAGAGACGGCGTACTTCCTGGACCTGCACTGGCCATCGGACGTACCGGTGGTGGTGACCGGAGCCATGCGCAACGCCGGCCTGTTCAGCCCGGACGGCCCGGCGAACCTGCGCAACGCGCTCACCGTCGCGGCCGATCCCCGCAGCCGCGGCCGGGGCGTGCTGGTCACGCTCAACGACGACGTCCACGCCGCACGCTGGGTGCGGAAGGCGCATTCGAGCCACCTGGAGGCGTTCTCTTCGGCGCCGGCGGGGCCGCTGGGCATGGTCGTCGAGCAGGCGGTGCACTACTTCCACCCGTCGCCGCCGCGGCTGCCGTCCCTCGACGGCGACGACTTCGGCGGCCTGGTCCCGGTGGTGGAGGCGGGTCTCGACGACTCGGGTGCGGTGCTGGCGCACGTGGCTTCCCTGCCGGGCGTGCGCGGCGTCGTGATCGCCGCGACGGGCGTGGGGCACGTTTCGGCCGGCACGGCCGACGTGCTCGCGCGGCTGGTGCCGTCGCTGCCGGTGGTCGTCGCTTCGCGGACCGGGGCGGGCCCGACGCTGCGGTCGACGTACGGCTTCCACGGCTCGGAGTCGAGCCTGATCGCGATGGGCGCGACGATGGCGGGCTGGCTGGACGCACGGAAGTCGCGGATCCTGCTGCACGCGCTGCTGGCGGCCGGCGCGGATCGCGAAGGGATCGAACGCGGGTTCCGCCGTCGCGGCGACCTGGACTGAGTGGTCAGTCCAGGACCGGGCCGCCGATCGGGTCGAGGTGGTACGGGCGCATCGCGCGGCCCGCATCGCGGTAGACGTGGATGGAGACCGCCGGGTCGGGGCCTTCGTTGCGGACCTCGTGCACGTACCCGGGCCCGAACACCCGCGACTGCCCCGCGGCGAGCGCGTGCAGCTCGGTGACCGCGCGGCCGTCCGGTGCGCGGCGCGCCACGGCTTCGGTCAGGTGGCCGCCGACCACGGTGAACGCGCCGCTGGCGAACGCGTGGTCGTGCAGGTCGGTGCGCTGGCCGGGCAGCCAGCTCATCAGCCACACCTCCTGCCGCTCGTCCTGCGACACCAGCGTCGCGAAGCGCTCGTCGGGGTCGTAGCGCAGCAGGTGGCGCCAGCGGTCGCGGTCGGCGGCGACTTCGAGGGCGACGCGCACCGGGTGGCGCAGCGCGGGGTTCTCGGGACGCAGCAGGGTGTTGTCGGGAACGGCGAACATGAGGGTCCTCACGGGAAGAAAGGGTGTCGAGCCGGGCCGGGGCGGGGTTCACCGACAACAGCGACACGCGCGCAGGACGGAGCGGAGGCCCATGCGGCCCCGCGGCTCGGTCAGTCCGTGCGCGAACATGCGACCAGAGTCCCAGCCGCTTCCCACCCGGTCAAGACGTCTCACCTGCCGGGAGATCAGGACCACTCGTGCTTGCGGGAGCGCCCCAGCAGCTCCGCGCCGGCCTGGCGGGGGTCGACGCCCTCGTGGCAGACGCGGTGCATGGCGTCGGTGATCGGCATGTCGACCCCGAGGCTCTGCGCCAGCGCCCGGATCGACGAGCACGACATGACCCCCTCGGCGACCTGCCCGCCGGCCGCCGCCTGCGCCTGTTCGAGGGTCTCGCCGCGGCCGAGGCGTTCGCCGAAGGTGCGGTTGCGCGAAAGCGGCGACGAGCAGGTCGCGACCAGGTCGCCGACGCCGGCGAGCCCGGCGAAGGTGAGCGGGTCGGCACCCAGCTTCGCGCCGAGCCGGGCCATCTCGGCCAGCCCGCGGGTGATGAGCGTCGCCATCGTGTTGGTGCCGAGGCCGAGGCCCGCGGCCATCCCGGTGCTGAGCGCGATCACGTTCTTGCAGGCCCCGCCGAGCTCGCAGCCGACGACGTCGGTGTTGGTGTACGGGCGGAAGTACGAGTTGGCGCAGGCGCGCTGGATCGCGACGGCGCGTTCGTGGTCGGCGCAGGCCAGCACGGAGGCGGACGGCTGCCCGGCGGCGATCTCCTTGGCCAGGTTCGGCCCGGTGACGACGACGACGTCGCCGGCGTCGATGCCGACGATCTCGCCGATCACCTCGCTCATCCGCTTGAGCGTGCCGAGCTCGACGCCCTTGGCGAGGCTGACGAGGATCGCGTCGGGCGGCAACAGGCCGCGCCACTCGGTCAGGTTCGCCCGCAGGCTCTGGCTGGGCACCGCGAGCACGACCGCTTCGGCGGCGTCGAGGGCCTTCGCCGGGTCGCTGGTGGCGGTGATGTTCCCGGGCAGGGGCACCCCGGGCAGGTAGGCGCCGTTGGTGTGCCGTTCCCGGATGTCCTCGGCGACCTGTTCGCGGCGCGCCCACATCGTGACGTCCCGCCCGGCGTCGCCGAGCACCTTGGCGAAGGCGGTGCCCCACGACCCGGCACCGAGGACGGTGACCCGCTGCACGTCGGCGCGCATCAGACCGGGTCCCCCGGCTTCGTCACCGGCGGTTCCTCGTGCCGGATTTCGGCGAGGAGCCGGGTCACCTCGTCCATCATGACCTGGGTGACTTCGCGCAGCTTCGTCGCGCTGCGGGTGTTGCCGCCGCGGTAGGCGGACAGGTCGATCGGGTCGCCGACGAAGTGGGTGATCGTCTTGCGCGGGAACGGCGTGAACCTCTTCGTGTAGCCGTTGAAGATCTGGCTGGTGCCCCACCGGGCGACGGGGATGATGGGAACGTCGTTCTGCAGCGCGAGCCGCGCGGCGCCGGTGAAGGACTCCTTCGGCCAGCCGGCCGGATCCTTGGTGATGGTGCCTTCGGGGTAGATGACGACGACCTTGCCGTCTTCGAGCGCCTGGTGGGCAGCTTTGAGACTGTCCCCGGCGGCGGCCGAACCCCGCGAGACGGGGATCTGCCCGGACCCGGAGACGATCGGGCCGAGGATCGGCGCGCGCGTCAGGCTCTCCTTGAAGAGAAAGCGCGGCACGCGCTTCTGCCGGTGCACGAAGACGGCGTCGACGGCGGGGTCGAAGTGCGAAATGTGGTTCATGACGAGCAGCGCGGGCCCCTGCCGCGGAATCTTTTCGGCCCCGACGTAGACCCGCCGCCCGATGGCGGTGAGCGGGTAGAACAGTACGGCGGCCAGCCCCACCCAGAAGCCGCCCTTCTCACGCCGGGCCACGATCTCCTCCTCCACGCATCAAGTCGGCCCTGATCCTGCCGCGCCGCACTCCAGCCAGTCCAGGGAGGGTGCCTTCACCATCGGCGACGGGCGTGCTGACCAGGCCGGAAGCCGCTTTTCGGCGGCTTGGGCGCTTGCCCGCGCAGGGTCGCCGCCTGGCCTGGTCCCGCCCTGGTCTGGCCCGCCTGACCTGGCGCCACCTGGCCTCCCCGTCTGGCCTGGCCCCGCCTGGCCTCGTCTGGCTTGGCTGGCCTCGTCTGGCTTGGCTGGCCTCGCCCCGCCTCGCCTGCCGTGGCCTCGCCCGCTGGCATCGCCCGGCCCGGCCGCCGCCGGGCGGCACGCTGCCGGACCGCGCGGCTCGCCCAGCCTGGGGCTGGCCCCGCGAGAGCGAGTTCGCCCGGCAGAAGGCTCTTTCAGCACACTTCCTCAGCACACCGCCCCACACACAGCCCGCCCCACACACAGCCCGCCCCACACGCAGCCCGCCCCACACACAGCCCGCCCCACACACAGCCCGCCCCACACACAGCCCGCCCCACACACAGCCCGCCCCACACACAGCCCGCCCTCCCAAGGGGGCCGCCATCCCCCAACGGGGCACCCCCGAAATCGACGCTATCGCCCCCACCCGACAAAACCCCGCCCCAAGCCCCACCCACCCCGAACCTGTCCACAACACCCGTCGCCTGTGGACAACCCGCCCCGCCCGCCGCCACCCCGGCCGGCTTTCGGGTAAAGATGGACACGTGGACGTGGACCTGGTCGTGCCGATGAAACACCCCCGCGACGGCAAGTCGCGGCTGCGTGGTGCCGTCGAGGCGGATCGCCATCCCGGGCTGGTCCTGGCGCTCGCCGCCGATACCCTCGCCGCCGTGGCCTCGAGCGGGCGGATCAGGCGCGTTCTGCTCGTCGCCACCGATCCCGGGGCCGTCGCGGAGCTGGGCGAGCTCGGGGTCGAGATCGTCGCCGAGCCTGCCGAAAAGACCCTCAACGCCGCCTTCCGCCACGGTGAAGCCCTGCTCAAAGCCGACGATCCGGCCGCCGTCGTCGGCGCGCTCCAAGCCGACCTGCCCGCCCTGCGCGCCGTCGATCTCACGGCCGCCCTCGCCGAGGCCGCCGGGCGCCGGGCCTTCGTCGCCGATCGCCAGGGCACCGGCACCACCCTGCTGCTGGCGGCCCCCGGCGAGCCGCTCGATCCCCGCTTCGGGCCCGGCTCGGCGCGGCAGCACGCCGCGTCCGGGGCCATCCCCCTGTCGCAGCCGCTGGCGACCCTGCGCAGCGACGTGGACACCCCGGATGATCTCGCCCACGTCCGCGCCCTCGGTGTCGGAAAACACACCGCCGCCCACCTCGGCGAACCCTGTGCCGTTCTGCGCTGAGCTGTTCATCCGACCTTCACCGCGGCCTGCGCAATCCGGCGTCGCGTAGTGAAGAATGGGGGCCGTGAGCACAGACGACGGCAGCACGCCCGCACCGCGGAGGCGACGGAACCCGGCCAGCGGATCTTCGGAGACGGCGAAGAAGACCACCGCCGCCAAACCGGCGGCCGCCAAGAAGGTCCCGTCGAAGTCCACCGCGCGTGACACCGCCGCCCGTGCCACCGCCGGCAAGGCCAGAATCCGCAAGACCACGACCGCCGCGGCCACCCCGCGCCGCCGCAGCTCCACGCAGGGCAACGCGCGGGCGGCCGAGGAGTTCCGGTCCGTCCCGTCGGCGCCGCCCGCCGTCACCGCCGCGCCGACCGCCGTCGAGACGCTGCCCGACGACCGGTACTTCAACCGCGAGCTGTCGTGGCAGGACTTCAACTCCCGCGTGCTCGCGCTGGCCGAAGACGAGTCGCAGCCGCTGCTGGAGCGGGCGAAGTTCCTCGCCATCTTCGCGTCCAATCTGGACGAGTTCTACATGGTCCGCGTCGCCGGCCTGAAGCGCCGCGACGAGACCGGCCTGCTGGTGCGCAGCGCGGACGGGCTCACCCCGCGCGAGCAGCTCGGCTACATCGCCAAGCGCAACCAGGACCTGGTCGAGCGGCAGACCGGCGCGTTCGAGAAGCACCTGCGCCCGCAGCTGGCCGAGCAGGACATCCACATCGTCGGCTGGGCCGACCTGGCCGGCGCCGACCAGCTCCGGCTGTCCAGCTACTTCTCCGAGCAGATCTTCCCGGTCCTGACGCCGCTGGCCGTCGACCCGGCACACCCGTTCCCCTACATCTCGGGCCTTTCCCTCAACCTCGCGGTGACGGTCCGCGACCCGGAGGGCGGCACCGAGCGCTTCGCCCGCGTGAAGGTGCCGAGCAACGTGCCGCGCCTGATGCGCGTCGAGACCGAGCGCACCAGCCGGACGGCGACGTTCCTCCCCCTCGAAGAGCTCATCGCCGCCCACCTGGGTGAGCTGTTCACCGGCATGGACGTCACCGAGCACCACGTCTTCCGCGTCACCCGCAACGCCGACTTCGAGGTCGACGAAGACCGCGACGAGGACCTGCTTCAGGCCCTCGAGCGCGAACTGGCGCAGCGCCGCTTCGGCCCGCCGGTGCGTCTCGAGGTCGCGCAGGACATGAGCGAGCACATGCTCGAGCTGCTGCTGCGCGAGCTGGACGTCGACCCGGCGGACGTCGTCGAGGTGCCCGGCCTGCTCGACCTGACCTGCCTGCACCAGCTGTCCGCCGTGGACCGCAAGGAGCTGAAGGACCGGCCGTTCGTGCCGGCGACGCACCCGGCGTTCGGCGAGCGCGAGACGCCGAAGAGCGTCTTCGCGACGCTGCGCGAGGGCGACGTGCTGGTGCACCACCCGTACGACTCGTTTTCGACCAGCGTGCAGCGGTTCATCGAGCAGGCGGCGGCCGACCCGAAGGTCCTCGCGATCAAGCAGACGCTGTACCGGACGTCCGGTGACTCCCCGATCGTCGACGCGCTGATCGACGCCGCCGAGGCGGGCAAGCAGGTCGTCGCGCTGGTGGAGATCAAGGCGCGGTTCGACGAGCAGGCGAACATCACCTGGGCGCGGACGCTGGAGCGCGCCGGCGTGCACGTCGTGTACGGCCTGGTCGGGCTGAAAACGCACTGCAAGGTGTCGATGATCGTGCGCCAGGAGGGCTCCACGATCCGGCGCTACTGCCACATCGGCACCGGGAACTACAACCCGAAGACCGCACGGCTCTACGAAGACATCGGCCTGTTCACGGCCGACCCGAGCATCGGCGCGGACGTCACCGACCTGTTCAACGTGCTGACCGGTTACTCGCGGCAGGACACCTACCGGACGATCCTGACGTCGCCGCACGGGATCCGCCGCGGCATCGTGCGCGCGATCGGCGAGGAGATCGAGCTGGCGCGGGCCGGGCAGCAGGCCGGGATCCGGATCAAGTGCAACTCGCTGGTCGACGAGCAGGTCATCGACGCGCTCTACCACGCGTCGCAGGCCGGGGTGCCGGTCGAGATCGTGGTGCGCGGCATCTGCACGCTGAAGCCGGGCGTCGAAGGGCTTTCGGAGAACATCCACGTCCGGTCGGTGCTGGGCCGGTTCCTGGAGCACTCGCGGGTCTTCCACTTCCGCGCGGGCGGGACGCACTGGATCGGCAGCGCGGACATGATGCACCGCAACCTGGACCGGCGGATCGAGGCGCTGGTGCGCGTCAAGGATCCGAAGCTGACCGCGCAGCTCGACAACATGTTCGACTCGGCGCTGGACCCGGCGACGCGGTGCTGGGTGCTGACCGAGAGCGGCGAGTGGTCGCCGTTCCCGGCGGACGGCTCGCGCGTGCGCGACCACCAGCTGGAGCTGGCGAAGCTGCACGGGGCCGCCGGATGACCCAGGAGGTACGGGCGGCCGGCGCGGTGCTGTGGCGCGTCGCCGGGGGCGCGACGGAGGTCGCGCTGGTGCACCGCCCGCGGTACGACGACTGGTCGTTCCCGAAGGGGAAGCTCGATCCAGGCGAAACGATCGCCGAGGCCGCAGTGCGGGAAATCGGCGAGGAGACCGGGTTCAGGGCGATCCTGGGCCGCTACCTGGCCCGGACGGCGTACCCGGTGCCGTCGCGCAACGGTTCCGGGACGGTGCCGAAGACGGTCGACTACTTCGCCGCGGAAGCGGTGTCCGGCGAGTTCGCGCCGAACGACGAAGTCGACGAGCTTCGCTGGCTGCACCCGACGGCGGCGGAGAAGCTGCTGACGCGCCCGGAGGACGTCCGGGTGCTGCGGGCATTTTGCGAGCTGCCGGTGGGTTTGACGACGCTGTTGCTGGTGCGCCACGCCAAGGCGGGCAAACGCGACGAGTGGTCCGGCGACGACGACCTCCGGCCCCTGTCGGAGGCGGGCCTGCGCCAGGCGGCGGCGCTGCGCCGGGTGCTGTCGCTGTTCGGCCCGGACCGGGTGTTGTCGGCACCGCGGCTGCGGTGCGTGCAGACGGTCCACGGAGTCGCCGACGACGCCGGAGCGGAGGTCCGCCACGAGCCGTTGTTCTCGGAAGAGGGCTACTGGCCGGACCCGGTCCTGGGCATGGCGCGGCTCTTGGCGGTGGCCGGCGACGGCGGAACACCGGTGGTGTGCAGCCAGGGCGGAGTGATCCCGGACCTGGTGAGCGCATTGGCAGACCGCGACGGAGTGGAGCTCTCGGCGGCCCGCGGCGGCGTGGTGCCGAGCAAGAAGGGCTCGTTCTGGGTGTTGTCGTTCCGCCCCCCGACGGCCTCGGAAGGCCCCCTGCTCCTGGCGGCGGACTACCACCCGAGCGCCCTCCCGGCCCCCTCCCCCAGCCACTCCTGAACCGGTTGCCCACAACCCGGCAACCCTGTGGACAGCTCCGGCCGCGGACGGCCGATCGCCCGGTTTTGCCGGCACCCCCCGATAGACTGGACCTGGGGACGCCCCCCGGAGAGGGTGGGGGCTGGGTAAGAGCCGTGCCGGAAATCGCGCCCTCAAGGCTCTGCCGGAAAGTGCGGCTGTCACCACGAGACAGCGCCGTGACAGTCGATCTTGGTGTACTAGCTGAGGGTCCCGTTGGGCTGCGCCGGGCTAGGGGTACGGCGCATCCCCGGGCGAGGGGGTATCTGTCGGCACCGTGGCCAGCAGAGCCTGCACCTCCGCAGCGCGGGGGTCGCCGAGGCGCTGGCTGACGGTCAGCGCCTCGGCCCAGTGGCCGCCCGCCTCGTGCGCACGACCGGTGCGGTGCTTCAGCCGGCCGAGGGTGATCTGGACATCGATCGTGCCGTAGTCGGCGTTCAGTTCCTTCAGTTCGGCGAGTGCGTCGAGGCCGGCGCGCTCCGCTTCTTCGTGCCGTCCCGCCCCTTCGAGGGCTTCGGCGACGTTCCCGAGCGCGAGCGCCGCGTGGTAGCGGTCGCCGAGTTCGGCGAAGGCTTCGTGGGCCGCCTGAGCGGCTTCGGCGGCGTGGTCGTAGTCGCGGAGGCCGATGCGGCTGGCGCTCACGTTGAGGAGCGCGTGCGGCACGAACGTCCGCTGGCCGTGGTCGCGCGCCAGGTGGACGGCTTGGAGCGCGTGGCGTTCGGCTTCGGCGTATTCGGCCCGGACGTAGTAGGCGCCGGCGAGATTGGACAGGATCGCCACCGTCAGCGCAGTGCCGTCGCCGGCCTCGGACGCGGCGCGTGCTTCCTCCAGCGCCTCGAGCGCCTTGTCCGGCTGGAGCGTGCGCAGGTAGGCCGAGCCGAGGTTGTTGGCGCTGTACTGGAGACCCGTGCTGTCGCCGGCGTCGCGGGTGGCGGCCACGGCCGTGCGCGCGGTGGTGATCCAGTCGTCGCGGTCGTGGCGCTCGGCGAAGAATCCGCGCAGCAGCCACGCGAGTTTCCAGGCGTGCGCGGTCCAGCCGTGACCGGCGGCGATGCCGACGAGGGCGGTGAGGGCCTGCCGTTCGGTGGTGTACCAGGCGATCGTCTGCTCGTGCTGTGCGAAGCGGACGGCGGGCAGCGGCGCGGGGTCGAGCGTGATGTCCTCGGTGAGCAGGTCGGGACGGACCAGTTTGTTCGCTTCGGCGACGCTGGCGAGGTACCAGTCGACGAGCCGGCGCAGCGCCGCCGAGCGCTCGGCCTCGGTCGTTTCGGTTTCGACGAGTTCGCCCGCGTAGACGCGCAGCAGGTCGTGGAACTGGTAGCGGTCGGTGCCGGGCTGGTTGAGCAGGTGGGCGGCGGCGAGCTGGTCGGCGAGCTCACGCGCTTCGCGCAGGTCGGCACCGGCGAGCGCGGCGGCCGAGGACAGGCTGAAACCGTGGCCGGGGTGCAGGCCGAGCAGCCGGAAGAACCGGGCCGCGGCCGGGCGCAGCGCCTTGTACGACCAGGAGAACGCGGCCCGCATGTCGGTGCCGGCGTCCTCGGGGTCGCGCAGGGTGTCGAGCCGCAGGCGCTGGTCGCGGAGTTCTTCGACGATTCCGGCGAGCGAGACGCCGGAGAACCGGGAAGCGCGTTCCCCGGCCAGCGCCAATGCCAGCGGCAGGCGGCCGCAGAGCTGCACGAGTTCGGCAACGGCGCCGGGTTCGGCGGCGATGCGCTGCGGCCCGACGCTGCCGGCGAGCAGCGCGGTCGCGTCGCGGTCGTCGAAGGAGCGCAAGGCGATGCGGCGGGCGCCGTCGCGGGCGACGAGCCCGCGCAGCTGGTTGCGGCTGGTCACCACGACGAGGTTGCCGGGCCCGGGCAGCAGCGGCCGGACCTGGTCGGCGTCGCGGGCGTTGTCGAGCAGCATGAGCGTGCGGCTGCCGGCCAGCCTGCTCCGCAGCAGCGCCGAGCGCTCCTCCACAGTGGAGGGCAGCGTCTCGGCCAAGACGCCGAGGGCGCGCAGGAAGCCGGCCAGCGCGGCGCCCGGCGTGACCGGGGTGTCCGCGGAGTGGCCGCGCAGGTCGAGGAACAGCTGGCCACCGGGGAAGCGGTCGCGGACGCGGTGGGACCAGTGCACGGCCAGCGACGTCTTCCCGACACCGGCGGTGCCTTCGATGACGACGATGCCGGACGCGCCGCCGGGCGGCAGCCGGTCGAGTTCGGCGAGTTCGGGGCCGCGGCCGGTGAAGCCGGCGACGTCGAAGGGCAGCTGCCGCGGAACGGTGTGGACGGCCGGATCGGCATCGGCGGCGAGCAGTTCGGCGTGCAGGCGGCGGAGGTCTTCGCCCGGTTCGACGCCCAGTTCGTCGGCCAGCAACGCCCGCAGCCCGGCGTAGCGGGCAAGCGCTTCGGCGCGGCGCCCGGACCGGGCGAGGGCGCGCACCAGCCGTTCCCACAACGACTCCCGCAGCGGGTGCTGGGCGACGAGATCGGTGAGTTCGGCGACGAGCCGCGCGTCGGGCACGAGCCCGGCGTCGAGGTCGATCCGCTGTTCCACGGCGAAGAGGTACCGCTCGGTCAGCAGCGGCCCCCATTCGGCGGCGAGGGCGGGAGAGCCGACGCCTTCGAGGGGGACCCCGCCCCAGCCGTCGAGCGCGGCGGTGAGCAGTTCTCTGCGACGCGCGGGTTCCGTCGCCGCGGCGGCCTGGTCGAGGGTCTGGAGGAAGCGCAGGGCGTCCACCCGGGACGGGTCGACGACGAGCCGGTAGCCGTCCGGTTCGGTGACGACGCTGTCTTCGCCGCAGAGCCGGCGCAGGCGCATCACGTAGGTCTGCAGGCTGCCGCGGATGTGCGCGGGCGGGGTTTCGCCCCACACGCCCCGGGCGAGGGCATCGATCGACACGAGACGGCCGGCGGCGAGCGCGAGGGTGGCGAGCAGCGCGCGCTGACGTGAACTGGTCAGCACGACCGGCGAACCGTCGACGAGCACCTGGAACGGGCCGAGCAGCCGGATGTCGATGGTGGTCGCCCCCAGGTTCGCCTCGCCCACGACCGGCCCCGCCGGACGCGGGCCCGAGGAACGCAGCGTGGCATCACTCGGCCGGGCGCTCAAGCAACTTTGCGAAATTGGGCGGAACCGGTCCCGGGGCCGGGGTTGGGCCGGCCGGGTGACCCGTGCTGCCCGTCCGGACGCCAAGCCTGCGGTGGGTGACTTCCGGCCCGCGCACGCAAGGTGACGCGCCGGTTGGCGCACTTGAACGGTCGGCTCGCGTACCCGGCCGGTCGGCTCGCGTACCCAGACGGTCGGCTCGCGTACCCAGACGGTCGGCTCGCGTACCCAGACGGTCGGATGGCTTGCCTCGGCGATCTTTCGCGGCCAGGGACCCGGATTACCCCGCCCGGGCAGCCAGTTCGCCCAGGCCCCGGCACGATTCGCGCACCGACCGGCCAGGTACGCCGGCCGACGCTTCCGGTACGCGAACCGACGGGTGGGGTACGCGAGCCGCCCCCTGAGGCAAGGCGATGTCATGAACGACTCGTTCATGACGTTTGCCCTCCGGGCGCTCGAACTACTTCCGCTGCAGGGTCCGGACATGCGGCAGGGCCCCACGCACGTCGCGCGGGGCCCTGCCGGAAAGCTGCTCGTCTAGCAGGGGGTCGCCCCCTGGGGGTCCCCCGGATTTCACGGTACCGCAGGGGTACGACAGTTTCGGGCGGTTCAGTCCTTCTTCGCCGCGGCCGAGGTCCGCCTTGCCGGGGCCTTGGCCGCCGTCGTTTTGGCCGCGGTCGTTTTGGCCGTCGGAGTCTTGGCTGCCGGGGTCTTGGCTGCCGTCGACTTGCGGGCCGTGGTCGTCTTCGCCGCGGTGGTCTTCGCGGCAGTCGGAGCCTTCGCCGCGGCCGGCGCCTTCGCCGCGGCTGGAGCCTTCGCGGCCGTCGTCTTTGCCGTGGTGGCCCTCGTCCGCGTGGTCGCCGGCTTTGCCGCCGCCGTCTTCGGGGCCGCCGCCGTCTTGGCCGCCGTTGTCCTCGTGGCCGCCGCCGGCTTTGCCGCTGTTGCCCGGGTGCGCGTGGTCGTCGATCGCGTCGTGGCCGGCTTCGGCGCCGTCGCCGCGGCCGTGCGGGACGTGGCCGTGCGGGTGCTCGTCGTCGCGCGCTTGGCCGGGGTGGCCTTCGGCAGCTTCTTCGCTCCGGAAACGACGTCCTTGAAGGTGGTGCCGGCGCGGAAGGCGGGCACGTTGGTCTTCTTGACCTTGACGGCCTCACCGGTGCGCGGGTTGCGGGCGGTGCGAGCGGCGCGGGCGCGCTTCTCGAACACCCCGAAGCCGGTGATGTTGACCTTTTCGCCCTTGTTGACCGTCCGGATGATGATGTCGACCAGACCGTCGACCGCCTCGGAAGCGGCCTTCTTGTCGCCCAGGCGCTCTGTCAGCGCCTCGATCAGCTGGGCCTTGTTGGCCATGTCCAGTCCTCCAGGAAGGATCCACGGCCGCGTCGGCCGACTAGCGACACGGTATTACCAACGCAGCACAAATTCCAAACGGCACGCGGAACTTTCCCTTGCCCCGGGAGGGGTTCCGCCTCGCGCCGAGCCCCGGTGAGAGGGCTAGCGGAGGGCCGTTCGGCAGCTGGGCGAAGCACCCCGAAGAGGGCGGGATCCCTTGCCGCGCAAGCGATCCCGCCCCAGGATCGGGCTAGCCGGCGGACACCGGCGTCGTCGTCGGCTTCCAGGACGGGCGGCTCGTCTCGAAGCTGTCGATCTCACCGGCATGGCGCAACGTGAGAGCGATGTCGTCGAGGCCTTCCAGCAGCCGCCAGCGGACGTAGTCGTCGATCTGGAAGGGCGCGGTGAAGTCCTTGGCCCGCACGGTCTTGGTCTCGAGGTCGACCGTGACCTCGGTGCCGGGCTCGTTCTCCAGCAGCTTCCAGAGCAGCTCGACGTCGTGCTGCTCGCACTGCGCGGCCACCAGGCCGCCCTTGCCGGAGTTGCCGCGGAAGATGTCGGCGAACCGGGCGGAGACGACGACCTTGAAGCCGTAGTCCATCAGCGCCCAGACGGCGTGCTCGCGGGAGGAACCGGTTCCGAAGTCCGGCCCGGCGACCAGCACGCTCCCGTTCTTGAACGGCTCCTGGTTGAGGATGAAGTCCTCGTCGCCGCGCCAGGCGGCGAACAGGCCGTCCTCGAACCCCGTCCGGGTCACCCGCTTGAGGTAGACCGCCGGGATGATCTGGTCGGTGTCCACGTTGGACCGGCGCAGCGGGACGCCGACGCCGGTGTGCTGGGTGAACGGTTCCATGGTGGGAGCTCCTCTCGGGTCAGCGGGCGGCGGTGAGCAGGTCTTCCGGCGACGACAGCGTGCCCCGGACGGCCGTGGCGGCGGCCACGAGCGGCGAGACCAGGTGCGTCCGGCCGCCCTTGCCCTGCCGGCCCTCGAAGTTGCGGTTCGACGTCGACGCGCTGCGCTCGCCCGGCTGCAGCTGGTCCGGGTTCATGCCGAGGCACATCGAGCAGCCTGCCTGGCGCCACTCGGCGCCCGCCTCGGTGAAGACCTGGTCGAGGCCCTCGGCCTCGGCGGCCTTGCGGACGCGCATCGAGCCGGGAACCACCAGCATCCGGACCGAGTCCGCCACTTTCCGACCGCGCAGCACGTCGGCCGCGGCCCGCAGGTCCTCGATCCGGCCGTTGGTGCAGGAGCCGAGGAAGACGGTGTCGACGGCGATGTCACGCAGCGGCGTGCCGGGCTTCAAGTCCATGTAGGACAGGGCTTTTTCAGCGGCGATGCGGTCGTTCTCGTCCGGGATCGCCTCCGGGTCGGGCACCTCGGCGCTCAGCGGGAGGCCCTGGCCGGGGTTGGTGCCCCAGGTCACGAACGGCGTCAGCTCGCTCGCGTTCAGGTGCACCTCGGCGTCGAACTCGGCGCCGTCGTCGGTGCGCAGCTGCCGCCAGTTCTCGACCGCCGCGTCCCAGTCCGCGCCCTGCGGGGCGTGGGCGCGGCCCTTCAGGTACTCGAACGTCGTCTCGTCCGGGGCGATCATCCCGGCGCGGGCGCCGGCTTCGATCGACATGTTGCAGACGGTCATCCGGGCCTCCATCGACAGGGCCTCGATGGCCGAGCCGCGGTACTCCAGGATGTAGCCCTGACCGCCGCCGGTGCCGATCTTGGCGATCACGGCGAGGATGATGTCCTTCGCGGTGACGCCGGGGCGCAGCTGTCCGTCGACGGTGATCGCCATGGTCTTGAAGGGCTGCAGCGGCAGCGTCTGGGTGGCCATGACGTGCTCGACCTCGGACGTGCCGATGCCGAAGGCGATGGCGCCGAACGCGCCGTGGGTCGAGGTGTGGCTGTCGCCGCAGACCACGGTCATGCCGGGCTGGGTCAGGCCCAGCTGGGGGCCGATGACGTGCACGATGCCCTGCTCGGCGTCACCCATCGGGTGCAGCCGGACCCCGAACTCCTTGCAGTTGCGGCGAAGGGTGTCGACCTGGGTGCGCGAGACCGGATCGGCGATGGGGAGCTCGATGTCGACGGTCGGGACGTTGTGGTCCTCGGTCGCGATGGTCAGGTCGGGGCGGCGCAGCTGCCGCCCGGCCAGGCGGAGGCCGTCGAAGGCCTGCGGGCTGGTGACTTCGTGCAGCAGGTGGAGGTCGATGTAGAGCAGGTCCGGTTCGGCGCCTTCGCCTCGGCGCACGAGGTGGCTTTCCCACACCTTCTCCGCCAGCGTGCGGGCCTTGCCGGTCGGGCTGGTCATCTCCGGCTCCTTCCACGGTTCGTCGTCGAACTCGGGCGCGCACCTGCGGAACCGGGTGCGAGCCGCGAAGGAGGGGCGCAGCTCGAGTTCAGGGTTTTCCCAGATGCTGGACTTCCCAAACTGCGGGACGCTAGTATCGGGTCGTGGGACAGCATAGCGGTATCGGAGTACTGGACAAAGCAGTGGCCGTCCTGCAGGCGGTCGCGGACGACCCCTGCGGCCTCGCGGAACTGTGCACGCGGACCGGCCTCCCCCGGGCCACCGCGCACCGGCTCGCGGTCGGCCTGGAGGTGCACCGGCTGCTGCGTCGCGGTCCGGACGGCCGCTGGCGCCCCGGTACCGCGCTGGCCGAACTCGCGGGTGGTTCGACCGACCCGCTGCTCGACGCCGCGGGCGTGGTGCTGCCGAAACTGCGCGACGTCACCGGCGAGAGCGTCCAGCTGTACCGGCGCGACGGCGTCCAGCGCGTGTGCGTCGCGACGGCGGAGCCGCCGAGCGGCCTGCGCGACACGGTGCCGGTGGGTTCGCGGCTGCCGATGACGGCCGGCTCGGGCGCGAAGGTGCTCGCGGCCTGGGCGGACCCGCACACGCAGCGCACGATCCTGGCGGACGCGGTCTTCGGCGAGCGGACGCTCCTGGAGGTCCGGCGGCGGGGCTGGGCGCAGAGCGTGGCCGAGCGCGAACCGGGGGTGGCGAGCATTTCGGCGCCGGTGCGCGATTCCGCGGGAACGGTCGTGGCGGCGGTGTCGGTCTCGGGGCCGATCGAGCGGATCGGCCGGAAGCCGGGCGCGCGCTGGGCGGCGGATCTCCTTGCCGCGGCGGACGCCCTGCAGGAACGCCTCTGACGGTTCCGCCCCGGTCCTTCCCTTCACCGGGGTAGATTTCCGTGATGGGGGACGGGGACGGCACGGTCCGGCGAGTGGTGCTCGTCGCGTACGACGACCTGCAGATCCTCGATGTGGCGTGTCCCAGCGGGGCGCTGGAGATCGCGAACTCCCACGGGGCCGTGCCCCCTTATGCCGTCGAGCTGGCGACGGTCTCGGGGCGGGCCGCGCGCAGCTCGTCCGGGATCGTGCTGGCCGGCGCGCGGCGGCTGGCCTCGGTGACCGGGCGGATCGACACGATGGTGGTCGTCGGCGGGGCCGGGACGGGGACAGCGGCCGCGAACGACCGGTTGCTGACCCAGGTGCGGCGGCTGGCCCGGCGGAGCCGGCGGATCGCGTCGGTGTGCACGGGCACGTTCGTGCTCGCCGCGGCCGGGCTGCTGGACCACCGGCAGGTCACCACGCACTGGGGATACGCCGAACTGCTGGCCGCGACGTTTCCCGCCGTGACGGTGGACCCGGCCCCGCTCTACATCCGGGACGGCAACGTCTACACCTCGGCCGGGGTCACCAGCGCACTGGACCTCACCCTGGCCTTGATCGAGGACGACCACGGCCCGGCCCTGGCCCGAGCGGTCGCGCGCGAACTGGTGACCTACCTGCACCGCCCGGCCGACCAGGCCCAGATCAGCATGTTCCTGGCCGCACCGCCGACGGGCAACCGCCTGGTACGCGACCTGCTCGGCCACATCGCCGCGCATCCGGCCGCGGACCTGAGCCCGGCGGCACTGGCGGCCCGGGCCGGGATGACCACCCGGCACCTCACCCGGCTGTTCGCCACCCACCTGGGCCGGACCCCGGCCCGCGCCGTCCGGGCCGCCCGGACCGAGGCCGCCGCGCACCTCGTGCGGGGCAGTGCCCTGCCGCTGTCCGCGGTCGCCCGCCGGTGCGGGTTCGCCTCGGCGGAGACCCTGCGGCAGGCGTTCCTCAGCCACTACGGCTTCACCGGGAACACGATTCGCCGGATGCCGGACATGCCGCGACCACTCGGCGCGCCGGCCGGCCGGAACCCCGGAGCATGACGAGTGCACAGCCCTGTGCACTCCCATAGGCCGAGCGCATGCACCTGTTCGGGTGACGCTGCCCGATGTCGCGTATTCGGTGACGGCGGTCACGTCTCCTCACAGTCGGCACCACGAGGGGGATGACCACATGGACACCGAACTGAATCGCCGGGCGTTGGCGATGCTGCGGGCCGTCGGGGCCGGGCGCGCCGAGCTCACCTGCAGTTGTGAACCCGACCTGCGGGTCGACGGCCTGCCCTGCTGCGACCAGGCGACCGCGCACCAGCTGGCGCGGGCCGGCCTGATCCGGCCCGCGCGGGTCGTCGCCGTCGGGCAGTGGACGCGGGCCGAGCTCACCGACGAGGGCCGCCGGGCCTTGGGCGACACTCTCGCCGCCGCCTGAAGCAACCTTCCGGCGCCCTCGCGCGTGTACCCGCCAAACGCGAGGGGGGATCCATGAAGATTGCTGCCGCTCTGCTCGGCGCCTGCCTGCTGCTGACCGCGTGCGAGGGCGCGCCGGCCACTCCGCCGGCCACACCGCAGGCCACCCAGAACCTGCGCCCGGCCGACACCATCGTGCCCTCGCCGACCGCCGATCCGGCGGCGGTGAGCTGGATGGACGGCTTCTGCTCCGCGGTACACGGCTACCGGGAGCGCACCAACCGGGAAGCCGGCACCCCCCAGCCGTCGCCCCGATCGATCGCCGAGGCGCAGAAGGCGCTCAGCGCGACGCTGGGCGGCATCGCGGCCCGCACCGGTGAGGCGGTCGACAAGCTGACCGCGTTGCCGCCCGCGCCGGTGCCGCTCGGCGAGACCGTGCGCCAGGGGTTCATCGCGAAGTTCACGAAGGCCCGCGACCGCGCCACCGAGGCGAAGGTCCAGCTCGACCGGGCGAAGCCGGGCAACGAAGCGTCCCAGGACCCGGCCGCCAAGGCCGTCGAGCAGGCTCAGCAGGACGTCGACGGCACCTACGACCCGGTCGGCGCCTTCACGGCGTCCCCGGAGCTGATGACCGCCGCCGCGACCGCGCCCGGCTGCAAGGCCTGAGGCCTCGGCGCTCGCCCGGGTGCCGGTGGCCCGGGCCGCCGCAGGCCCGGCAGCGGGTCCACTGTGGACGCCGGGATGATTGCGCGGGAGCACTGGACTCAACCATTTCCCCGGCTCAGGCGTGGAAAGAGCACCAACGAGAGGGGACCAACCATGCTCAAGAAAACCCTGATCGGCCTCATGGCCGCGAGCGCGGCGACGCTCGCGCTGTCGGCCCCGGCCGGTGCGGCTGACGAAGCCGGGTGGAGCCTGACTTCGGAGGTCGAGCCGGGCGGCCGAATCGACGCGTTCATCATGAAGGGGACGGGTGGCGGGGCGTGCACCCCGCGGGGACCGGTCACGTCGACGGGATTCACCGCACCGCTGCAGTGGACCGAGGGCGGGAACTGGGGAAAGCAGTCCGGGCACACCACGGCGATCGGGCGGCCCGGGAAGTACACCGCCTCCTACCCGTGCTTGAACGGCCGGTCGCCGACCCGCACGTTCACGATCCTGGGCACCCCGCCGCCGGACACGACGACGAAGCCCAAGCCGCCGGCCACCAAGCCCAAGCCGCCGACATCGTCGAAGGCGCCGAAACCGGCGAAACCGCAGGTCGCGGTCAAGCCGGCCGGGGCGCCGCAGACCGGTGACGGCTCCCGGAGCTGACGCTCCACAAAGGACACCCCGGGGCGGCGCAGTCCCCAGCTCGCCGCCCCGGGGCCCGGTCTCAGCGGGCCGCGGCCAGCCGCAGCGCCCGGTACACGAACTGCTGGTCGCCGAGCCGGTGCCGCAGGTCGCGCTCCAGCCCGGCGATCGGGTAGAGGTTCTGCGGCGCCCGCGAGTCCTTGTAGGCGACCGACGCGAACCGCCCCAGCACCGACTGGGTGACGTTCGCCAGCTCGGCGACCTGCTCGCGGCCGAGGTGCGGCGCCGCCTCCACCCGCACGACCCCCGACCACGGTGGGCCACCCACCGAGGGCAGCCGCAGGTACCACGAGTGCCGGACCCACGTCGTGCCCATCAGGAACACCGGCGTGCGCTGGTGCGGGCCGAGCCTGCCGACCATCGCGTTGAGCTCACCGGGCAGGTAGGTCGTCTGGTGGCTCTTGATGAACCCGACGGCCCGGTCGAGGTGCGCGCGGCCGCGCAGCGGGCCGTCCACGACCAGCAGGTCGCCGCGCACGTGGCCGTCGATCGCCGTGCGCGCCCGGATCGCCGTGTCCAGCTCCGTTTCGGCCAGCTGCTCCTGCAACGCCGACGACAGCACCACCGGCAGCGGCTTGTCCTCCTTGGCCGCCGCGCGGTGCGCCGTGTAGATCCCGGCCGGGGTGGCGATGTCGTCGGCCTGCGGGGCGATGGTGAACAGCCCCCGCCGGACGTCGGTGCCGACGACGTGCGCCTGTCCCTCGCAGCAGCACACGACCCCCGCCGCGTAGGACGCGCAGATCCCGATGGACGCCGAGTTCGTGCCGGCCGGGTCGTCGATCCAGACGCGCGCGTCGATCCGCCGGACACCGTCGACGAACAGCACGGCTTCCGGCGGCGAGACCGGCGACGGGTCGATCGGCGCCCATTCGGCCTCCGGGACCTCGACGTCGAGCTCGACTTCGGCCTGGGAGCGGCCGAGTTCCTCCGCCTCCATCGAGCTGCCGTAACCCGGATCCCAGGCGTCGATGCTGAAGTTCATCCCGGCCACCGCGGTCATGCGCCCTCCCTGGCGATGTGCGAGCCGGTGCCGTCCCGGGTGACCAGGAACCGCACCGGGACGCGCTCGGCGAGCGCCGGCACGTGCGTGATCACCCCGACCATCCGGGAGCCGGACGCGGCGAGGTTCTCCAAAGTGGAGGCCACCACGTCGAGGGTGGCTTCGTCCAGCGTCCCGAAGCCCTCGTCGAGGAAGATCGACTCCAGCCGGGTCGCGCCGTCGACGGCCATCGCGCCGAGCTGCGAAGACAGCGCGAGGGCCAGGGCGAGCGACGCCTGGAACGTCTCGCCCCCGGACAGCGTCTTCACCGGGCGCCGGGCGTCGGCCTCGTTGTGGTCCACCACCAGGAAGTCGCCCTTGTCGTGGGTCAGCTCGAACTGGCCGCCGGACAGCTCCAGCAGCGACGCCGACGCCTCCGCGACCAGCGTGTCGAGCGCACCGGCGATCAGCCAGCGCGGGAACTTGTCCGAGCGCAGCAGATCCGCGAGCAGCCGCGCGACCTGGGCTTCGGACTCCGCGGCCGCGATGTCTTCGTGCAGCCCGGCCACCCGCGCCACGCGCCGCTTCAGGTCGGCGTGGTCGGCTTCGGCGCGCGCCCGGGCGGCCGCGACGGCGACCGGGACGCGGTCCCGCACCGGCCCGTCCGGCAGGGCGATCCCGAGTGCGGTGACGTCGACGGCGACCGCGCGTTCAGCCGCCTGCAACGCTTCGGCGGCTTCGCTCTCGGCGGTCTTCGCGACGGCCAGCCGCTCTCGGTGGTCCTTCGCCTGGGCGGCGGCCCAGTCCGTGAGCCTGGTCCAGGCGTCGAGGAGGCTCTCGCCGTCTGTGACAACCGGGGCTTCGCCCCCGGCCGGGGGCGAAGCCACCCGGGCCCCCGAAAAGCCGTCTGCGACAACCGGGGCTTCGCCCCGAGCCGGGGGCCCCGCCACCCGGGCCCCCGAAAAGCCGTCTGTGACAACCGGGGCTTCGCCCCGAGCCGGGGGCTCCGCCACCCGGACCCCCGAGAAGCCGTCGATCGGCGGGGCGCCGAGGCCGACCAGCGGGTCGCGGGCCCGGGACAGCCGCTGCCGCGCGGCGTCGACCTGGGCGCCGATGCCCGCTTGGGCTTCCGTGGCGCGTTTCGCGGCCGCCCGCGCGGTCCGCAGGTCCGCGTCCGCTTTCTTCGCGGCTTCTTCGAGAGAAGCGACCTTCGCCAGCTGCGCGGTGACGACGTCCGCGGTGGGCGCGCCGGCGAGCGTCGCGGCGAGTTCGCCGTGCCGGCGCCGCGCGGTGGCGAGTTCGGTACCCGCGGCCTGCTCGGCCAGGCCCGCGTCGACCGCCCGCTGCCGCCGCTCCTCGGCGTTCCGCTCGGCGGAGGCGAGGTCGTCCGCCGCGACGACGGCTTCCTTCCCCACGGCTTCGGCGGCCGCTTCGAGCGCGGCCAGCGCCGTCCGCCGGTCCGCCAGCGCGGTGGCCGCCCAGCCGGTCAGCCGCCGCCAGCCCGCCGGGACGTCGTCGCCGTCGACCGCGGGCGCGCCGAGCTCCACCAACGGGTCGCGCGCGGCCCGCAGGGCTTCCCTGGCCGCCGCGAACGACTTCTCGACGCCGTCGGCCTCCCGCTGCGCCGCCGCACGTTCGGCGCGCGCCGCGGCCAGTTCCCGGTCCGCAGCGTTCGCGGCCTCGGCGACCCGGGCCCGGCCCTCGATCGTCTTGGACAGCCACTCGCCCCGCTCGCGCACGGCGGCGACCAGGTCCGCGAAGTCCTGCTCGGTGAAGGACGCCTCGATCCGCCGCAGCAGCACCGGCGATTCCGGTGGGCCGGCTTTTCGGGGGCCGGGGTGGCGGAGCCTCCCGCCCGGGGCGGAGTCCCGGATGTCCGAGCCGCCTTCCCGGGGGTCCAGGTGGCCGAGTCCCCCATCCGGGACGGAGTCCCCGATATCCGAGCCGGCTCCTCGAGAACCCGAGCGGCCAAGCCCCCCACCCGAGGCGGAGCCCTCAATATCCGAGCCGCCTTCCCCGGAACCCGAGCGGCCAAGCTCCTCACCCGAGGCGGAGCCCCCGATATCCGAGCCGGCTCCTCGAGAACCCGAGCGACCAGGCCCCCCACCCGAGGCGGAGCCCTCAATATCCGAGCCGCCTTCCCCGGAACCCGAGCGACCGAGTCCCCCACCCGCGGCGAAGCCCCCGATATCCGAGCCACCCTCTCGGGAACCCGAGCGGCCAAGTCCCCCACCCGCGGCGAAGCCCCGGATGTCCGAGCCCTCCACCAGCACCGCGCGCAGTTCCTCGGCCTGGGCGGCCGCCGTCGCGGCTGAGTCGGCGTCGCGGTCCACGGCCCGTTCCAGCTTGCGTACCGCGGCTTCGGCCGCCGCGCGCCGGCGTTCGGCGTGCTCGAGGCGTTCGCGGGCCTCCGCCAGGTGGGCGTGCCCGCCCGCGTCGGGCAGCGCCGTGACTTCCTGCTCGCACACCGGGCACGGCTGCCCGACGGCGAGCCCGGTCCGCAGGCTCAGTGCCTGCCCGGCCCGTTCGGCTTCGGCCGCCGCGGCCTTCGCCGCCGTCACTTCGGCGTCCGCGCGGGCGAAGGTGCTTCGTGCCGCTTCGAGTTCCGTGCGGCGCGTGGCCCGCTCGGGCGCGGCCTTCCGCTGCGCCTCGCACAACGCGTACAGCGTGCGGGCGTCGGAGCGGGCCGCGGCGAGCGGGGCGACGTCCGGCTGGGCGGCCAGCGCCGCCCGCGCTTCGGTGTCGGCGGTCTCGGCCGCGCTCAGGCGGGCGGCCGCGGCCGCCGTGCGCTTCGCCACGCGTGCCGCATCCGCCGACAGGTCCCCGAGATCCGCCGGCGGCCGCAGCCCGGCCAGCCGGTCGCGGTCCTGACGGGCCCGCCCGGCTTCGGCGGCGGCGTCCTCCGCGGCACGGGCCGTCGAGTCCCGGATCTTCCGGGCCGTCTCGACGACGGCCACGGCCTCGGTGACCGCGACGGCGGCCGCGTCCTTCGCCCGCAACGCCGTCTTCGCCGCCTCTTCGAGCCGCGGGAGCGCCTTCCCGGTCTCCTCGAACTCGGTGCGGTCGGCGCGGATCCGTTCCAGTTCACTTCGCGCGGGAGCCGCGGCGAGCGCGGCACGGGCTGCTTCGTCCGCCGTTTCCGCCGTCTCCAGCGCGCCCCGGGCGGCCGTGGCCGCATCCGCCGCGGCGCGACGCCGGGTTTCGAGGTCTTCGACACCGTCCGGGCGTTCCACCGCGTCGAGGACGCTCAGTTCCTTCGTGAGCGTGGCGACGCGTTGCCGGGCTTCGTCGTGCGTGCGGGTGGCGTCGTTCAACCCCGGCAGCGCCGCGGTCACCCGCGCGTCCAGCTCCACGAGCGCCACCCTGCGGGCAGCGTGTTCGGCGACGGCTTCCTCGGTGGCGTCGGCGTAGCTGCCCAGCTGTTCGGTGAGGACGGCGGCACGCTGCTTCTGCTGCTCCGCCGTCACGCCGGCCCGGCGCCCGATCCGCTCGTAGACCTCCAGGCCCAGCAGCTTGATGAGGATCTTCTGCCGGTCGGCGGCCTTCGCGTGCAGGAACTCGGCGAAGTCGCCCTGGGGCAGCGCCACGCAGGTGCAGAAGTGCTTGAACGTCAACCCGAGCAGGCGTTCGACCGCCGGGGTCACCTCGGAGTCCGCGGCCACCGCGTCGGCGTCGTCCTCCGGGCCGCCGAGCGCGGTCGGGTCGATCAGCCGTTCCAGGCGGACGTTCTTGACGCTGACCGTGGGTTTCTTGCCGCCACTGCGCCGGACTTCCCGCACCACGTGGTAGCGCGTGCCGCCGGCGTCGAAGACCAGGCGCACGGTGGCGCGGTTCACCGTGGGGGCGAGCGCGGGCGCGACGAGGCCTTCGTGGTCCCAACGGGCGACGGAGCCGTACAACGCGAAGGTGAGCGCGTCGATGACCGTGCTCTTGCCCGCGCCGGTCGGCCCGACGAGCGCGAAGTAGTCCGTGTCCGCGAAGCTGACTTCGGTCTTCTCGCGGAAGGACGCGAAGCCGGTCATCTCCAGCAGCACTGGCCGCATGTCACACCCCGCTCGTCTCTTCGTCGTGCAGCCGCGCGAAGAGCGCCTGCACCCGCTTGTCCTCGACAGTGCGTTCCTCGCAGTAGGACGCGAACAGCTCCCCCGGCGAACGGTCCGCGATCGCGCGGTCGCCGCCCGAGGTCGGCACCGGCGCGGCGAACTCCGGGTCGATGCGGATTTCCAGGGCGTTCGGCAGGGCTTCCTGGATCTCCTCCCGCAGCCCGGCCCGGGTGGCTTCGCGGACGTAGACGCGGAGGTAGTCGTCCCCGAACTCCCCGGCGCGGCCGGTCAGTTCCGCCACCGTGCCGTGGACCGTCCGCAGCTTCCGCCCCGCCGTCAACGGGATGTCGGTGATCTTCGCCGGCGTGGTGGGACTCACCTCCACCGACAGCACGACGCTGGTGTTGTCCTGCTCGCCGAAGTCCACGGCGAACGGCGAACCGCAGTAGTGCACCGGGCACGCGGCGGGCAGCGACTGGCGCCGGTGCAGGTGGCCCAGCGCCACGTAGTGGGGGTCGGCACCGAACGCCGTCGCGGGCACGTGGTACTCGAAGATCGACTGCGCCGCGCGTTCCCCGCCGCCCATCGTCCCGCCGGTCACCGTCAGGTGCGCCATGACGAGGTTCACCGCACCAGGCGTGAAACCCGTCTTGAGGTGCTCCAGGATGTCCCGCACGCGCTGGTCGTACTGGCCGACGTTGTCCGCCGGGGTCCCGGCGAGCAGCTCCGCGGCGCGGACCGCGTAGCGCTGGGAAAGGAAGGGCAGCACGGCGACGTTGACGCGCTCGCCCGTCGAACGCGCGTCGAACGAGCAGACGCCGCCGTCGTGCACCGGGCGGGGATCGCCGGTGAGCTGGATGCCCGCGGCCCGCAGCAGCGGCCGGTACGCCTCGAACGTCGCCGCGTGGTCGTGGTTCCCGGCGATGGCGAGCACCTCGGCACCGGTTTCGCGCAGCGCCATCAGTGCCCGCACCACGAGTTCCTGTGCGGCCGCCGACGGCGCCGACGTCTCGTACAGGTCACCCGCGACGAGGACCGCGTCGAAGGCCTCGTCCCGCGCGATCCGGACGATCTCGCCGAGCACGGCCCGCTGCTCGTCGAGGCGGTTGCGCCCCTTGAGCGTCTTGCCGATGTGCCAGTCGGAGGTGTGCAGGAACTTCACCCTTCGTCCTTCCGTTCGGTGGGTGGGAGGCGGACTCAGAACGGCGGCGGGTCGTCACCGAAGGGGTCGCTGCCGCGCGAGGGCAGGCCGGCGAAGGGATCGCTCTTCTTCGATGTGGCCGTGGCCGCCGGGATCGTCCCGGCCTCGGAAAGCCGCGTGGCCCAGGCGGGGAACGGGAAGCCGACGGCGATCGGGACCGGGATCTCCGGCTGGCTCACGAACATCGTGCCCGGCGTCGCGAGCGTGGCGCGGACCCGCTGGCTGGCCGGGAGGAAGCCGTACTCGGGGCGCGAAGCCTCCGCGGCGTCGAGCCGGCCGACGATGCGGACCGAGCTGTTGCTGACGATCCGGCGCTCGACCTCGCTGGCGGTCTGCTGCGCGCCGATCAGGATGACGCCGAGGGAGCGGCCGCGTTCGGCGATGTCCAGCAGCACCTCCTTGATCGGGCTGCTGCCTTCCCGCGGCGCGTACTTGTTGAGCTCGTCCAGCATCGTGAACAGCAGCCCGCCGGGGCCGGCCGCCTCCTTGCGTGCGGTCTCCGCGGCGAGCGTCACGCCGACGACGAACCGCTGCGCGCGCTCGACGAGGTTGTGGATGTCCACCACGGTCACCTGCTGGTTCTCCGTGGACAACCGGCGTGCGGGGTGGTCGGCGAGGTCGCCGCGGATGAGGCCGGACAGCGCGCGCTGGCTCGAGCGCAGGCGGCGGATGAAGGCGTTGACCGTGCCCGCGCCGGTGACCGCACCCGCCCAGCTCGCCCGGGTTTCCTCGTCGGTGACGCGCTCGCAGATGACGTCGACGAGCTCGGCGTAGGTGCGGCACAGGACGCCGTCGACGTTCGCGGCGCCGTCCTTGCCCGCCGGGGTGCTGTCCAGCCGCAGGCGGTTCGCGACCTGGTGGATGACCATCGTGTACTGGTTGCGCTCGTCCTCGGCGTCGGCGAAGACGTAGGGCAGCAGGTCCTTGGCGCAGAACTCCGCGATGGTCCACCAGAACGCGCCCACGCCCGAGGTCCGCCCGGTCACGTAAGGCTTCCCCGTGGTGTCCGACGGCGTCGGCGGCGCGTAGAAGCCGACGGACGCGAAGGGTTCGGCGGGCAGGCCGAGCTTGGCGTACCCGGCCTTGAGCTTTTCGTCGAGGTGGACGTTCGGGGTGTCGAGGAACAGCAGGTCCTCGCCCTTGACCGAGAAGACGAGGGCCTTGGCGTTGTGGGCGTTGGGCAGGGCGCCGCCGCGGAAGATCGAGTGCAGCAGGAACAACGCGAACGACGTCTTGGTGGCCACGCCGGAGACACCGCTGATGCTGACGTGCGCGCCGCGGGTTCCGTCGAGGAAGTCCATGTTGAGGTAGACGGGTTCGCCGTCCCGGCCCAGCCCGACCGCCACTTGGCGGGTCATGTTGTCGAAGTACAGCGCCTGCGCGCGATCTTCTCCCACGGCCCGCTGGACGACGGCGCCCGGCCGCGGCGGCACGTAGCACTCGGGCTCGACGCGGGTGGTGGCGATCTCGGCGATCTCCTGCACCTGGGCGGGCAGGACCCCGTCGGAGATCAGGAAGACGTCGCTGCCGAAGCTGGCGCCCTCGTGGCGCGCGCTCACCTGCGTCACGACGCCGTAGGAGGTGACTTCGCCGAGCCCGGGCAGTTCCCGCCGGGTCACGACGACGTCGTCGAGCTGCAGGTACGCGTCGGGATCGATGGCCACGCAGAACTGCAGCGGCGTCGAGTCCTCGGTGCCTGCCACCCGACCGACCACGGTGGTGAGCGTCTCCTGGTCCACGGTTCTCCCTGTCTCACCCGGGGCTTCCTCCCGCGGCAGACTAGCCCGCCGGACCGACAGTCCCGCGGCCAACACGGCGTTGCCGCCACCGGCTTCGCCACGGCGTCGCCGCAGGCCACGACTGCGCCGAACGAGTGAGCTCACCCTTCGGGGAGGGCCTTTCGTCCCCCGCCACAGGCATTCCGGGAGCGGACCGGTTGCGCCGCAACGCCGTGCCCGCGGGGTCGTGCCGGGCGGGCACGGCGTCACCGGCTCCGCTTCCGCCTGCCGCCACGGCGAAGCGGGCCGGGAGGGCCTCGCGATCCCCCGCCGCCGCGCGGGATCGGGCCGGGTGGGCTCGGCCACACGCCGCGACACCCCCCGCTCGGGCGTGTCGCGCAAAAAGTTCTCCGGAAGGGCCTCGGGTCCTATATGGACGACCACTGTGGACGGCACCAACCCCCGGTTTTGCCTGCTCAGAGGCATGGCGGAAGTCCGGGCCGCGTTCCTGCCGACCTCCGGCGAGGGGCTATCCGGCGGCGGAACCTGCCCCCGTACAAGGAAATATTTCGACCTCCGGTTGGATTTTGTGCGGTATTGGTAATACCGTGTGCAGTGTCGGCCGAGATGGGCCGTGACTAGTAGTTCCACTATGGAGGACTGGAATGACGAACAAGGCCCAGCTGATCGAGGCGCTGTCGGAGCGTCTGGGCGACAAGAAGGTGGCTTCGCAGGCCGTGGACGGTCTGGTGGACATCATCATCCGGACGGTCAACAAGGGCGAAAAGGTCAACATCACCGGCTTCGGGGTGTTCGAGAAGCGCGCCCGCGCCGCTCGCACCGCCCGCAACCCGCGCACCGGTGAGGCCGTCAAGGTCAAGAAGACCAACGTGCCCGCCTTCCGCGCCGGCACCACCTTCAAGGACGTCATCTCCGGCACCAAGAAGCTGCCCAAGGCGACCCCGGTCAAGCGTGCCTCCGCGGCCACCAGCACGCGGGCGACGGCCACCAAGACCGCCGCGGCCGCCGCGCCGGCCAAGGCCGCCACCACGACCCGCACCACCCGCGCGGCGGCGGCCAAGCCGGCCACCACGCGCTCGACCACCACGCGGACCCGCGCCACCGCGGCGAAGCCGGCCGCCAAGGCCACCACCGCCACCAAGGCGGCCCCGAAGGCCGCCGCGGCGAAGACCACGGCGGCCAAGGCCACCACGGCCAAGGCGACCACCACGCGGGCGAAGACCGCCGCCGCCAAGCCGGCCGCGACCAAGACCGCCGCCGCGACCAAGACCGCCGCCGCCAAGAAGCCGGCCGCCGCCAAGGCCCCGGCCAAGCGCACCTCCGCCGCCAAGAAGAAGTAACACCCCCGGCGACGATCGGAAGGGCCCCGCACCTGCCTGGTGCGGGGCCCTTCCGGCATTCCGGGCCCGGTCAACCGCCCGGCGGTCGTGAGCGGATCGGGAAACCCGGCCCGGCCACCCGCGTTCAGGACCGAGCCGGCAATTCCGCCCCCCAGGCCCGGGTTGCGCACAGACCCGGCTGAGATCGCCGCTCGCGGCTTGCCGGGCGCGCGCAGGCTTCCGGGGCCTCCGACCAGCCCCCGGCCGCTCTCCGGCGGCTTGAACACTGTGCACCAGCCCGGTTCGAACCCGGCGCCGCCACGACCCCGGATACCGGCCCGGCCGTTTCCGCCGCGGATTCCGCGGGTTTCGCGGAACCGGTCCCGGTCACCGGCTCACCCGATCCGCCGCCGTTCGCCGAAGAATTCACCGTGGCCACTCGTTGGGGTGAACGGCCCACAACCCTTTCCGCCCGCGGCCGGCGACGGTTGCGTTCGGGGCTTCGCGGGTAGCCGTCCGGCACGGAACGCAATCCGACCCAAGGAGTCGCGATGACGGCGAACGAAAACCGGCCCGAAGCGGACCTCGCCCACAGCCGGCAGCTCATCAAAGAGGCGAAAGAAGCCGCGGCGGAGGCGCACCTGGCCGATCCCGCCGAAGGCGCCGCCGACGAGGCCCTCGCCACCGATCCGCCCTACCACCACGGCGAGCAGGGCTCCACGCCCTCCGGAAACTAGATTCCCGGCCGCATTTCCGCCGGTATTGCCGCCTCCGCCGCCGCTGCCGGGCAAAGCCGCGAACGGCGGCGGGCCAGTCCTATCCGGACCACGCCGGACCGTCGCCGTTCCGCGGAAGCAAGAGGAAATTGCCGTACCTCTCCTCGGGTGGATACACTCCACCGAAGAACGCCGACCATTGTGCAACTTGTCACACGTCGCGTTCCCCGGACGCACATCCAGCTGAGGAGCATTCAAGTGGCCCAGAAAGTCCTCGTCGAGATCCTGGACGACATCGACGGCAGCACCGCCGCCCAGACCGTCCAGTTCGGCCTCGACGGCGTCACCTACGAAATCGACCTTTCGGACGAGAACGCCACCGCCCTGCGCGACGAGCTGGCCCGCTACATCGCGGCCGGACGGCGCATCGGCGGCCGCAAGGTCCGCGTCGCCACCGGGCAGTCGACCACGACCAGCACCACCGACCGCGAGCGCAACCAGCAGATCCGCGCCTGGGCCAACGCGAACGGCTACGAGGTTTCCGAGCGGGGACGGCTGTCCTCCGAGGTGATCGCCGCCTACGAGCAGGCCCAGGTCGAAGAGGCCGAGGCGCCCGCCGCGCCGCCGCGCAAGCGTGCCCCGCGCAAGAAGGTCGCCGCCGCCAGGAAGTAACGCGGGTGGCCGGCAGATCAACTGGGGAGAGATCACGGCAGCGCCGGTGGCGGGGGCGGAACCCTCGCCGCCGGCATTCCGCACCGGACGTGGGAGGCATCACACACCCGCGTTGTCAGGAATTGTCAGCGCATTTCGCGCAGCGTTTCCGGAAACCTCATCCGCGTAGCGCCGGGCCGATCCAGCGGCGGACCAGGGCACGCAGCTCGTCGTCGCCGAGCGGCGGCGTCGAGGGGTACTGCAGGAACGACAGGAACAGCCGCATCAGGACCTCGGCGAGGCCTTGCAGTTCCTCGTCGGTGGCGATCCCGGCGCCCGCCCAGTCGACCGGCAGGTTGCGGAGGATGCGCGCGCCGTACGAAAACGCCAGCGGCGAGACGACGCCGTCGGTGAAGAAGTCCGCTTCGCCCGCCTGCAGCAGCAGCCCCATGTGGGGCTCCCCCGGAAGCGTCCGGACGGCGAACACCACGGACTCCACCGCGGCTTCGGCGGCCGTCCCGAACGTCGCCAGGTGCCGCTCCATCCGCCCGGCGAACTCCTCGACCTCCGCCAGCGCGACCGCGCGCAGGATGTCCTTCAGGCCCGGGAAGTAGCGGTAGACGGTCTGCCGGGTGACGCCCGCCTCGGCGGCGACGTCGGAGAGGCTCGTCTTGGCCAGGCCGGCCCGGTCGAGGCACGCCGTCGCCGCTTCGACGATCCGGCGGCGTGCCTCGTCTTCGGTGCCGGGCGGGTTGCCCTGCCATCCGTGGTGCCCCATGCCACCCATCTTCCCCGAGGGAGCGCTCAGCCCGGGACAGGGGCGCGGTCCCGCCGGTACAGCGCGACCAGCAGCAGGCCGGCCCCGGCGAAACAGGCGAGCGCGTACGGCCCGCTGCCGATCGGGGTGCCGTCCGCGGTCACGCCGTCTTCGGCGGCGAGGTACGCCGGAAGGGCCCCGAGCCAGCAGATCGCCATCCCACCCAGGTAACCGGCCGGGTAGTACCGCGTGAACGCCGGCAGCGGCTCGCCCGGTTCCCCGGATCGCAGGTGCGCCACGACGATCCAGACGCCGGCCAGCCACAGCAGGCCCAGCTCGACGCCGAGGATCCAGGCGCGCGCGCCTGCGTTGTCGCCGGCGAAGCTCGACGGGATCCCGGCGATCGCCATGGTCGGCGGCGTGAGGACGCCGGCCAGCAGGATGCGCGGGGTCAGCCGGCGCGGCGGCGGGCCGCCCGTCAGCCGCACGACGAGGTAGGTCATCGCGGCCATCGAAACGGAAGCGAACAGCAGCATGCTGTTCAACGGCACCGACGCCAGTGCCGGGTGGTTGACGATCGCGTTGCCCGGGTTCCAGGCCCACCACCTCAGCTGCGGGCCGACGTGGTCGAAGACTTCGTAGAACACCTGGCAGACGAAGGCCACGGCCACCGAACCGCGCAGCGCGCCCCGCCGGAAGAGCCCGAGCGAGCGCACGACCTCGTAGGCGAGCTGGCTGATCACCGGGTAGAACGCCACGATGTAGAGCGGCAGCCGGTCCGCCATGAACTGCACGGTGAACCGGTTGTGGGCGAAGATGAAGCCGTACAGCCGGTCGAGGCCGAACCACTCCGGGAAGTACAGCGGCGGCTCGGTGACGAAGAGGTAGACCAGCGAAGCCCACCACAGCGCCAGGTTCACCGGATCGCCCTCGCGGCGACGGCGGAGGGCGTGCACCAGCGCGAACACCGCGCCGCCGACGATCAGCAGTTCCAGCAGCGGCATCGTCCAGTGGGCGAGCGCCCACGGCGGCCGCACCGAAACCACCGGCGAGACGTCGTCGCAGGCGAAGCCGAGACCGCGGGTGACGGCTTCGGCGTCCGGCCCGCACGCCGTGCTCATCGCGCGGTCGCCGTGGCCGGCGAATAGTCCGTGGCCGGCGGCTCGGCCTGGGGGTCGAACCCGAACGGCACGCGGTGCCTGCCCAGCGCCGCGCGGAGCCGGTAGCGCACCAGACCCGCGAGGACCCGGGGGTTGCGCAGCATCTGCCCCAGTGATTCGTCCAGGTTGAACACCTTGGCGAAGTGCTCATCGACCACCGCGTCCTCCCGGGCGGCGCCGACGACGAGGCTGAACGCCGGGGCCGACACGGCCGCGACGAGGCGCCGCCGCCACTCCGGCAGCTGCTCGGTGCCGACCGCGCACGCGTAACCCTGGTCCCTGGCCATCGCCAGGGACCACGGCACGCGCAGCAGCGCGCGTTGCGCGGCGAAGAAGCGTGAGGAGAACTTCGCGTCGAGCCGCTCGGCGCGGGAGAGGTGCTCGCGCAGCAGCAGGGCCGAAGCCGACGCGGAACTGATGCCCTGGGCGTAGAAGGGGTTGAACGCGCAGATCGAGTCGCCGACGAAGACCAGCCGCCGCGGCCGGGTGCGCAGGCGGTCGTAGCGCCGCCACTTGTTGCCGGTCGACCGCGTGAGGTGGACCGGCGACGCGGGGGCGCAGCGGTCCATGGCGTCGGCGAACAACGGCGTCCGCACCCGGCGCGCGGTTTCGACGAACGCGTCGGTGGTGCTGGGCATCTCCAGGCCCCACGAGCCCATGCAGGCGATGACGCGGTTGCCTTCGATCGGGAAGAAGTTGACCAGGAACTCGTGCTCGGCGGGGTGCTCGCCCTTGTCCGGCGTCGGCATGATCACCAGGTGCCGCCACCACCAGGACGCGGGACGTTCGGCAGGCAGGTCGTACCAGCGCGAGGTGTAGGTGACCTTGGCGTCGAGCGTCTGCACTTCCGGCTCGGGCCAGCCGGCCGCCGCCAGCCAGCCGGCGACCGGGGAGCCGCGGCCCATCGCGTCCACCACGAAATCGGCGTCGACGTGTTCGTCGCCGCCGGCCGCGGTGAAGCCGACACCGGTGACTTCCCCGGCCGAGGTGGTCAGGCCGCGCACCGCGACCCCTTCGCGGACGACGACATTGGCCAGCTCGCGCACCTTGTCCCGCAGCACGCGTTCGATCAGGATCCGCGAGCCGTAGACCATCGTCATGGCACTGCGCTTGCGGGCCGACCAGCCCGGCCCGTCGAGGTAGGCGGCGTCCATGGACGGCATCAGCAGCAGCCCGCCCGCCGCGATGAGGTCGTCCTCGAACCCGGGGAACAGCGCGCCGATCGCGCGCCGCCCCGAGTTGAGCAGGAAGTGCGGGTGCTTGCTCTGCGGCACGCCGCGGCGGTGCTCGGCCCCGTCGGGCAGTTCGTCGCGTTCCAGCACCAGCACGCGGCCGAAGTGCGGGGCGAGCGCTCCGGCCGCGCACAGGCCGGCGGCACTGCCTCCGAGGACGACGGCGGTCTTGCCGAGCATGCGGATCAACTCCCGTCATTCATACAAACAGACACTGAATGTATGAATGACCACCGACGGGTGTCAAGCCCTCTCGGAAGTGCTTGCCGCGGAACCGTTTCCGGCGCGGTTCCCCGGGCCGGCGTTTCCCGCCTCACCCGCACGGGTAGCCACCGGCTGCGACAGGAGGGCGGGCCATGACCGACCACGAACCGTCCACGGCCGCGCTCGTCCGGGCGGTGGCCGCGGAGCTGGGGCTGCAGCCGGAAGACACGCGCTCGCGCACCGGCGACTTCGCGGGCGGGCAGATCCGCTTCGCGGGCCACGCCGGAGAGCGCGACCCGCGTGACTACCTGCTGCGCTGGACGCCCGGCGAAGACTGGGAGCTCGTCGCGGAGGACGGCTCGTCCGGGTCGACGCGGGTCGTCGCCGAGCTGCCGGGCACGCGGCAACCCGAAGCGGTGGCGGACTTCGTGCTCAACACCCTGTCCGGGCACGGGGAACGCCCGGTGCGCCGGGCGGACGAGGACGATCCCGAGCCGGTTCAGCGACCCTGGTAGCCGCGGGTGTGCCCGATGAGGCCGTTCCGGACGGTGACCACTTCGGCGTCCCGGCCGGCCACTCGGGCCCCCCGTGTCATTCCGGGGTGCGGGTCAGCTTCGCCAGCTCGCGGTCGAAGTCGAACGCGCGGCTTTCCTCGCCCCGCGGCAGCGCCTCGCAGGTGCGGTAGAGGAAGTCGACGATCTCGGCGGTGTCCGCTTCGAGCGTGACGTGGCCACCCGGCGACCTCAGTCCGATCACGGTCACGGCCGGATCGGTGGCCGGCGCGACCCGGACGTCGCCGAGCCCGGCCGGTTCCCGGAGGCCGTCGATGAGCAGCTCCCGCGCGACGAGCCACTCGACGAGCCCGCGTCCGGTGTGGAGGCTCAGGGCGACCGCGTAGGGCTCCCGGCTGTCGTAGCCGAGGTCGGCCCGCAGCGACGTGGCACCGCCGTCCGCGGTCCGCACCTCGAGCGCGAGGATCGCCTTGATCATGGTGAACTCGGAACTCAACGGAGGACCTCCACCCCTTCGGCATCCACGCCACGGCCAGTGTCGGCCGATCGGGTGCCCGGCGCCAAGCGGACGCGCCGGTTTCCGCAGGGTGCGGAACGATCGCACGTCATCCGCGGCCGCACGCCGGATGTCCTTTGTGGTCACGCGGGATGCCGGGCCGCCACGGGGGATGCCGCGGTGAGCACGTGGGGTCCGCCGCAACCACCCGGCTGCACCTGCCTCTGACCTGCAGATCTCCGCCACTCTTCCCTCGTCGAGTACGGCCGGGGCTCGTCCTGATGCCGCCGCACGCCGGCTGGCAGGCCGCGCTCATCGCCGCCGGCCAGGCGCTGGCCGACCACGGCTCGCTCGGCCTTGTCGCGGCCGACGAAACCGAGCTGGAGCTGAAGATCGTCGAGCGCGCGGCCGCGATCGTGCGCTGCCGGGTCCTCGGCGCGGCCGAGGCGTGCACCGGGGCCAGGGCGACCCTCGACGCGAATCCCGGTGCCCGGCTGGCCGTCCCCGCGACACCCGGCGGATGCTCGGCCATGGTCCGTGTGCCGGAGAAGCCTGGGTCGGTTCCCCCGGCTGGCAGCCCGAAGACGTTGCGCCGGCCGCTTCCGCCGTCTACTGCTGCCGGCTCTCCCGCACCCTCGGAGACCGGACGGTGACCGTCCGGACCGGCGCGCGGGCCCACGAGTTTTCGCTCCGGTTCACACCTTCGGGAACCGCGCCAGCCGCTCCGTGAGTTCCTCGGCGCGCGGGCTCTTGAGGCGGACGTGGATTTCGGCCATCCGCGCCAGCGCGGCGCGCCCGGCGTTTTCGTCGCCCGCAGCCTCCGCGATCAGCAGCAGCGCCTCGTGGGCCTGGGCCTCGTAGTACTGGTCTCCGCTTTGCCGCAGCACCTCGGCCGCCCGGGCGAGCTCCTGGCGTGCTTCTCCCGGCCGCCCGGCCGCGCGCAGGGTCTTGTTCGCTGAACGGGAAGGGCCCCGCACCAGGCAGGTGCGGGGCCCTTCCGATCGTCGCCGGGGGTGTTACTTCTTCTTGGCGGCGGAGGTGCGCTTGGCCGGCGCCTTGGCGGCGGCCGGCTTCTTGGCGGCGGCGGTCTTGGTCGCGGCGGCGGTCTTGGTCGCGGCCGGCTTGGCGGCCGCGGTCTTCGCCCGCGTGGTGGTCGCCTTCGCCGTGGCCGCCTTCGCCGTGGTGGCCTTCGCCGCGGCGGCCTTCGGGGCCGCCTTGGTGGCGGTGGTGGCCTTGGCGGCCGGCTTCGCCGCGGTGGCGCGGGTCCGCGTGGTCGTCGCGGCAGGCTTGGCCGTGGCCGCTCGCGTGGTGCGGGCCGTGGTCGCCTTGGCCGGAGCCGCGGCAGCCGCGGTCTTCGTGGCCGTCGCCCGGGTCGCGGTGGTGGCGCGCTTGACCGGGGTCGCCTTGGGCAGCTTCTTGGTGCCGGAGATGACGTCCTTGAAGGTGGTGCCGGCCCGGAACGCGGGCACGTTCGTCTTCTTCACCTTCACGGCCTCACCGGTACGCGGGTTCCGCGCCGTACGAGCCGCGCGGGCGCGCTTCTCGAACACCCCGAAGCCGGTGATGTTGACCTTTTCGCCCTTGTTGACCGTCCGGATGATGATGTCCACCAGACCGTCCACGGCCTGCGCAGCCACCTTCTTGTCATCGCCCAGACGCTCCGACAGCGCCTCGATCAGCTGGGCCTTGTTCGTCATTCCGGTCCTCCGTAGTGGAACTTCAAGTCAGGCCCATCACGGCCGACAGCGCACAGAGTATTACCAAAGCCGCACAAATCCAAACAGCGGAAGCAGCTTAACTCTGTTGTGTCGCGCGGAATTTCGGCCCGAGCCGCGAGGCGTGCGCACAACCCGAACCCCTGACCTGCGAATCTACCCTCCAGACCAGCTGAACAGCGGAAACAACGTCCTCATAGGACATGTGCTCGATACCACGACCGTCCCGACAGGACGATCACAAAATCGAACAATTGATCGACGGCGCAACGTTTTACGGTCCACATTGGACCAGTCGGTCCCGGTCCACACGCGGTCGTCGTCCGACTTCGGCACCCCGACGGGAAACGGCGACGCCACGTGCAGGACGTACTCGCAGCCCACCACCGCCTCGGGCGCGAGGTCGGCCGTCATCACGTCGTCCAGACCGTCGACCGCCGAGCACCGGTTCCACGTCGCCGGGTGCCGCTCCGGCTCGCGGCGGTCAGTTCCTGGTCTGGTACTCGCGGGCGATGTCGACGAGGAGCTGGTGCAGGGCGAGTTCGGCGGGGGCGCGAAGCCGGTCCTCGCGGTGGGCCAGCAGGACGCGCCGAGCGGGCACGTCGGTGCCGAGGGCAAGAACGCGGACGTCCGGGTTCGGGTTGCGCACGGCCGTCCTCGGCGCGAGTGCGACTCCGACTCCGACGCTGACCATGGCCTGCGCCTCCTGGTAGTCGTTGGCCTCGAACGCGATCTTCGGGGTGAACCCGGCCGCGCGGCAGCTGCGTTCGAGCACCTCGGCCACCGGATGGTCGTGGGCGCGGACGATCCACTCCTCGTCGGCGAGTTCGGACATGGTGGTGAACCGCTTGCGGGCGAGGCGGTGGTCGGCGGCGACGACGAGCACGGTCGGATCGTCCAGCAGCGGGGTCAGGGAAATGCCGGCCACGTCGACGCGGTCCCACGCGTAGTCCCACAAGAGCGCGATGCCGACCGTGCCGTTCTCCAGCAGTTCGACGAGCTCGTCGAACCGGGTACTGCGCACGTCCAGGCGGAGGTCGGGGTACTGGCGGCGGAACCGGCTGACGACCTGGGGGAGCAGGGCGCTGGCGACGGTCGGGAACACGCCCACCGCGACGGTGCCCCGGCGCAGCCCCGCGAGTTCGGCGAGGTCGGCCTCCGCGGCACCGAGCCTCCGGAGGATGTGGCGCGCGTGGCCGGCCAGCACGGCTCCCGCTTCGGTGGGGCGCACTCCCCTGGCCTGGCGGTGCAGCAGGGGTTGACCGGCCTCCACTTCGAGCCGGCGCAGCTGCTGCGAGACCGCCGATGCGGAGTAACCGAGCTGTTCCGCGGCCGCGGTCATCGACCCCGTGTCCACCACCGCCGCGAGCAGCGCCAGGCGCCGGACGTCCAACATGGGCACTCCTCGGGCAAAATTCCGATGCGGCGAATTCACCGATCAGGGACTTCCGTGCAGTCTAGCTTCACGCACCGTATGCGCTCTTGACTGCGACTTCGTGATCCGAGAGTCCCTCCGTGCCGCCGTCGGGACACTCGGAGCCTGAAGCTCTCCTTCACGTATGTTCAGTTTTCCGTGATTGTGTTCATCCTCGGCGCGAGTCACGGTAGCCGTCATTGCCCGGCTGTTTACGACGGTGATGCCACCGTCGCGGAGGAGTGACTGTGCGAGAGATCCCGGCGACGTGGATGCGCGGTGGCACCAGCAAGTGCTGGGTGTTCGAGCGCGAGGTGCTCACGGTGCCCGGTCGCAGCGTGGACGAGGTGCTGCTGCGGCTGTACGGAAGCCCTGACCCGCGCCAGATCGACGGCGTGGGCGGGGCGACCTCCACCACCAGCAAGGCCGTCGTGCTCACCAGGAGCGACCGGCCGGGCATCGACGTCGAGTACACGTTCGCCCAGATCGGCATCGCCGACGGGCGGGTGGACTGGACGAGCAACTGCGGCAACTGCTCGGCCGTCGTCGGGCCCTACGCGCTGAGGCGTGGCTGGGTGGTCCCGGCCGGCGAGGTGACCACGGTGCGGATCAACAACACCAACACCGGCCAGCTGATCGTCGTCGAGGTGCCGACGCCCTCCGGCCACGTGACCGAACAAGGCGGCGACCACATTCCCGGGGTGACCCAACCCGGCCTCGGGGTGCACCTGTGGTTCGTCGATCCGGCCGGCCGGACGACCGGGGCGTTGCTGCCCACGGGCAACGCCGTCGACCTGGTGGACGGGGTCCGCGTCACGCTGCTCGACGCCGGGGCGCCCGTCGTCCTCGTCCCCGCCGTCGAGATCGGCGCGGACGGTGCGGCGCACCCGGCCGCCCTCGACACCCGGGAAGACCTGCTGGACCGGCTCGACCGCATCCGCCGCATCGCGGCGGTCCGCATGGGGCTCGCCGCCGATCCCGCCGGAGCCGCCCGCGCCGTCCCCAAGATCGCCCTGGTGAGCGCGGGACAGCGCGAACGTTCGGACGTGACCGTGCGGATGCTGTCCATGGGACGGACGCATCCCGCGCTGGCCATCACCGGAAGCGTCGCCCTCACCGCGGCCGCGCGCACCCCCGGTACGGTCCTGTCCGAGTTCACCGCCGTCGAGCGGGAGGTGCTGCGCCTGGACACCCCGGCCGGAGTCGTGACGACCCGCGCGGGCACTCGCGACGGACTGCTCGCCATCGGGGTCACGCGGACCACGCGCCGGATCGGCGACGCGACGCTCGTCCTCCCCGACGAAGAGCCACTGGAGCCCTCGCCCACGACACTGGCCGCCGCCTCGGCCGCCTGACCCGCACCGTCCCGCCCCGGGCGGAAGCGTCGGGGCCGACCGTACAAAAAGGACAATGATGTCATCACAGCTGATCGCGATCCTGGTGCTGGGCGGCATGTTCGTGATCGCCACCGTGCTGCCCATCAACATCGGGATCCTCGCGCTGGTCGCTTCGTTCGTCGTGGGCACGTTCGTGTTCGGTCTCGACGAGAAGGAGATCTTCGAGGGATTCCCGGTCTCGCTGTTCATCACCGTCGTCGGAGTCACGTACCTGTTCTCCGTCGCCAAGCTGAACGGCACGATCGACCTGTTGGTAGCGGGCGGGATCCGGCTCGTGCGGGGCCGCGCGATCCTGGTCCCGTGGGTGCTGTTCGCCGTGGCAGCCACGCTGACCGCGTTGGGTACCTTCACCCCGGCGGCCGTCGCCTTGCTGGTGCCGATCGGGATGAGTTTCGCCTTCACCTACCGCATCAACCCGCTGATGATCGGGATGATGGTGATCTGCGGTGCCCACGCCGGGGCGTTCTCGCCGATGGCGGTGTCCGGAGCGCTCGTGTACGGCATCGTGGCCAAGGCCGGCCTGACCGTCTCCCACGCCGCGTTGTTCTTCGCCAGCCTGGGGTTCAACCTGCTGCTCGCCGCCGTCACCTACGCGATGCTCCGCCGCCGCGGCGAGGAGAGCTTCGTCGAGCACCCGGCTGATGGTGACGCGCCGGCCGGGGGAAGTACGCCGGCGCCGGCCGGTGGCGGTGTGGCCACCGCGGTCAAGACGAAGGCGATCACGGTGACCTGGCGCCGGCGCGCCACGCTCGCGGCGTTGGTCGTGCTCGTGGTCGGCGCACTCGCCTTCCACCTGCAGATCGGTTCCTCGCACTGGCTGCGGGTGCCGTGCTCGCCCTGCTCGATCGAGAGAACCTCGGCAAGGCCGTCGAGGGCATCAGCTGGCCGACGATCCTCCTGGTCGCCGGCATGGTCACCTACGTCGGAGTGCTCGAGCACTCGGGCACCATCGGCTGGGTCGCCCACGGCGCGGTCGGCCTGGGGGCTCCGCTGCTGGTGGCGCTCGTGCTGTGTGTCGTCGTCGGCGTCACCTCGGCGTTCGCCTCGTCGACGGCGATCCTCACCGCGACCATCCCGATGGCGATTCCGTTGCTGCTCACCGGATCACTGCCCGTCATGGGGGTCGTCGCCGCCATGGCCATCGCCACCACGATCGTGGACGTCTCGCCGTTCTCCACCAACGGCGCACTGGTCCTCGCCAACGCCCGCGGCGTCGACCGGATCCGCTTCTACCGGCAGGTCGTCTCCTACACCTGCGGCATCGTCGCCCTCGGACCGGTCGCGGCCTGGGCGGTGCTCGTCCTGCCGGGCTCGTTCTGAGGCCGGGCAGCCGAGCTCGCAAGCCGTGACTGCTACCCCAGCAAAAAAGCTCGGCTGACCTGGGTCAGCCGAGCTTGGGTGGTAACTGCTGGTACCCCCGATGGGATTCGAACCCACGCTACCGGCGTGAGAGGCCGGCGTCCTAGGCCGCTAGACGACGGGGGCTTAGGAACTTTCCCTGGTTTCCCAGAGGTTTTCTTGCTGGAGAGAACCTACCAGAAGCGATTTCCCGCTTTGCAGGGGGGTCACTCTCCGCAGCTGGGGTACCAGGACTCGAACCTAGACTAACTGGACCAGAACCAGTCGTGCTGCCAATTACACCATACCCCAGTGAGGTACTGCTCCGGCTGGCCGGTTCAGCACCGCACGAGGAGAAATACTAGAGCACGCCGTTCCGGACGGTGAAGGCGGGGGTGCCACTGCCGCGCTGGGCCGGGACGCCGATCGTGGCGTATTCCGAAACCAGCAGCTCAGGCAGCTCGGCGAGGCCGGCCACCGTGTGGACGCCGTCGGGGGCGCGTTCGCCGATGCGGTCGCGGTCGAGCCAGACCGCGCCCAGGCCCGCGTCGCGGGCGCCGATCGCGTCGGTGTCCAGTTTGTCCCCCACGTGCACCGCCTGGGCCGGCGCGCACCCCAAGCCGAGGCAGACCGTGTGGAACATCACCGGGTCGGGCTTGGCCACGCCGAGCTCGCCGGCGATGGCGACGTGGTCGAAGAACGGCGACAGGCCCAGGTCGGCGATCTTCTTCCGCTGGTGGACGCCCGAGGCGTTCGTCACCGCGGCCAGCATCAGGCCGGCGGCGCGCAGCCACTCCAGGCAGTCCAGGACGTCGTCGAACAGCTGCCAGGAGTGGTCGAGCAGTTCTCTGCGGCGACGCTCGAAGGAGCTCACCTGCTCGGCGTCGGCGAGGATGCCGATCTCGGCGAGGAAGCAGTCGGTGCGCCGCTGGTGCATCGTCGCGTAGTCGAGTTCGCCCGCGACGACGAGGGCGACGTGCTCTTCGGTGATGAGGTCCCACAGCGGCCACAGGTCACCCCGGCCGGTGAGGATGTGGAGGCTCCGGCGGATCGCGGCGGTGCAGTCGATGAGCGTGTCGTCGATGTCCAGGCACACCAGCCGGAGCTCGGGCGGCGCCCAGGGCTCGGACGCCACCGCGGCGGGCGGGGCGGTTCGCGAAGGGGTCCGGGGTACCAGGGCGAAATCCACCCAGTGAGGCTAGGGCAACCGCCGCGTTCGCGACGCTGCCAAAGAGGTGATTGCCGCTCCCCTGTTCCGGCGCGCCGGTTCTACTCCCAGTTGGCGAACCGTCCCCGTTCGTTATCCGCGCCGCACGCGCCACCGGCGACGGCGCCCGCGGCGAAGAAATCGATTCCTCGGTGAAACCCCTTGCCCCGCCTGGGAATCCGCTCCGTCCACAAGGGCACCTCCGCATCCCGCCGCCGGAGCCGCCCGGAACCGGGACACCGTCGGCCGACTGTCGCATTTGGACGGTTTCCGCCGACCGGCCCGCGGCTGCGCGACCATCGCCCGATCAGCGTATCTCCGGTCGCAGCCCTTGACGCGGGTGCCGGACAGGTGCATTCTCAGGTTATTCAACAGGCGATGAATAAGGGAGATGGTCGAGATGACCGAACGCACGAGCTGCGTCGTCATCGGTGGCGGGCCGGCCGGGATGGTCACGGGATTGCTGCTGGCCAGGGCCGGCGTCGAGGTGACGGTGCTGGAGAAGCACGCCGATTTCCTGCGCGACTTCCGCGGGGACACGGTCCACCCGTCGACGCTGACGCTGCTCGACGAGCTGGGCCTCGGCGAGAAGTTCCACGCGCTGCCGCACAGCGAGCTGCACTCGGCCGGGTTCCCGCGGGAAAACGGCGAAATGATGAAGCTGGCCGACTTCAGCCGGCTGAAGGTGGCGCACCCGTACATCGCGATGGTCCCGCAGTGGGACTTCCTCGACCTGCTCGCCGAAAGCGCGCGCAAGGAGCCGACGTTCGTCCTGCGGATGGAAACCGAGTGCACGGGCCTGGTGCGCGAGCAGGGCCGGGTCGCCGGGATCACCTACCGCACCCGCGCCGGGGAGACCGGCGAAATCCGCGCCGACCTGGTGATCGCCGCCGACGGCCGCTGGTCGCTGGCCCGCCGCGAGGCCGGCCTGGTGCCGCGGGAGTACGACTGCCCGTTCGACGTCTTGTGGTTCCGGCTTTCCCGCGGCGACGGTGAGGAAGGCAGCACGCTGATGCCGAAGATGCGGGACCGCCGCTTCGCGGTACCGCTCCCCCGGCCGGACTTCTACCAGGTCGCCTACCTCGCGCCCAAGGGCGACGACCTGCGGAAGGAGGGCATCGAGGCGTTCCGGGAGAACGTCACCCAGGTCTGCCCCGAGTTCGCCGACCGGGTGCACGAGCTGGAATCGATGGACGACGTCAAGTTCCTCGACGTGCGGCTCAACCTGCTGCGCAAGTGGCACGTCGACGGGCTGCTGTGCGTCGGCGACGCGGCGCACGCGATGTCGCCGATCGGCGGCGTGGGCATCAACCTGGCGGTGCAGGACGCGGTCGCGGCGGCGACGCTGCTGGCCGAGCCGCTGCGCCGGGGCCGCCCGACGGAGGCCGAGCTGGCCAAGGTGCGCATCCGGCGCCTCGCGCCGACGCTCATGGTGCAGGGGCTGCAGCGCCTGATGCACCGGACCGTGGTGCGCGGGGTGATGACCGGCAAGCGCAACGGCCCGCCGGAGGCGATGATCAAGGCGTTCGCCCGGTTCCCGCGGCTGTCGTACTTCCCGGCCCGGCTCCTCGGCCTGGGGCTGCGGCCGGAGCACGCTCCGGCGTTCGCCCGGCGGCCGATGGAGCCGGCGGCCAGGAGTTAGACGTTCTCGACCGGGTTGGTCAGGGTGCCGATGCCTTCGATGGTGATCGAGACGCTCTGGCCGCCCTCGATCGGGCCGACGCCCTCGGGGGTGCCGGTGAGGATGATGTCGCCGGGCAGGAGCGTCATGACGCCCGACACGAACTCGACCAGCTCGGGGATCTTGTGGACGAGGTCGGACGTGCGGCCGTCCTGCTTGAGCTCGCCGTCGACCTCGGCCCGCAACGCCAGGTCGGACGGGTCGATCGAGGTCTCGATCCACGGGCCGATCGGGCAGAAGGTGTCGAAGCCCTTGGCGCGGCCCCACTGGCCGTCGGCCTTCTGGAGGTCGCGGGCGCTGACGTCGTTGGCGATCGTGTAGCCGAGGACGACGCTCGCGGCGCGGGCGGCAGGCACGTTCTTCACCGGCTGCCCGATGACGATCGCCAGCTCGCCCTCGAAGTCGACGCGGCCGATGCCCGACGGACGGCGGATGGCCGCGTGGGGCCCGATGACCGTCGTCGACGGCTTGATGAACAGCATCGGGGCGCTCGGCACGTCGTTGCCGAACTCGGCCGCGTGCTTGGCGTAGTTGCGGCCGACGGCGATCACCTTGGACGGCAGGATCGGCGCGAGCAGCCGGACGTCGGCCAGCGGCCACCGCTTGCCGGTGAAGTTCGGCTGGCCGAAGGGGTGCTCGGCGATTTCGAGGACCTGGGCGTCGTCACCGTCGCCTTCGATCGAGGCGAACGCGACACCACCGGGATGAGCAATTCGGGCTAGGCGCACGTTGGTCAGTCTACGTGCGCTCCACCCGTGCTTCAGGACACGGTCGTGCTCTTGTGCACCAGCGCGTCGCACAGGGCCAGCCAGCTGGCCTCGACGATGTTGCCGTGCACGCCGACGGTGGTCCACTCGCGCCCGCCGTCGGTGCTCTCGACGAGCACGCGCGTCACCGCGTCGGTGCCGGGGTGGCCCTGGAGGATGCGCACCTTGTAGTCGGCCAGCTCCACACTGTCCAACCAGGACAGGTGCGGCGACAGCGCCTTCCGCAGGGCGGCGTCGAGGGCGTGCACCGGCCCGATGCCCTCGGCGGTGGCGATGACGCGCTCGCCGCCGACGTGCACCTTGACCGTCGCCTCGGCCATGACCTCGCCGTCCGGGCGGTGGTCGAGCACCACGCGGTAGGACTCGAGCGCGAACGGTGCCTCGGCGGGGACGTCGGCCTCCTGCCGCAGCAGGAGCTCCAGGGAGGCGTCGGCGGCCTCGAAGGACCACCCTTCCGCTTCGAGGCGCTTGACCTTCGTGATCGCGCTCGTCAGCGCTTCGGGCCGGCCGGCAAGGTCGACCCCGAGCTCACGTCCCTTGAGCTCGAGGCTGGCCCTGCCGGCCATCTCGGTGACCAGTACCCGCATGTCGTTGCCGACGGAAGCTGGATCGATGTGGTTGTACAACAACGGATCCACCTTGATCGCGCTCGCGTGCAGTCCCGCCTTGTGAGCGAAAGCCGACGCCCCTACGTAAGCCTGGTGGGAGTAGGGGGCGAGGTTGGCGATTTCGGCAAGGGCATGGGAGACCCGGGTGAGTTCGGCGGCGCCTCCGGTCGGGAGGACGTCCATGCCGAGCTTGGTCACCAGGTTTCCCGTCACGGCGAACAGGTCGGCGTTGCCGGCCCGTTCCCCGTAACCGTTGGCGGTGCACTGGACGTGCGTCACGCCGGCCTGCACCGCGGCGACGGAGTTCGCCACGGCGCAGGAAGTGTCGTCCTGACAGTGGATCCCGAGCCGGAACCCGGTCTTTTCCTTGATCTTCCGGACGGTCTCGGCCAGGCCGAGGGGGAGCTGCCCGCCGTTGGTGTCGCAGAGCACGAGGACGTCGGCGCCCGCGTGGGCGGCGGCGTCGAGCACCCTGAGCGAGGTCTCGGGGGAATGCGCGTAGCCGTCGAAGAAGTGCTCGGCGTCGAGGAAGACCCGCCGTCCTTCCTTCGTCAGGAACGCGACGGTGTCCTCGACCATGGCGCAGGCCTCGTCGACGTCGACGCGCAGGGCGCGTTCGATGTGGCGGAGGTCGGACTTCGCGACGAGGGTGATGACCGGGGCTTCGCTGTCGAGCAGGGCCCGGACCTGCGGGTCGGCGTCGGCGGTGGTGCCGGCCTTGCGCGTCGCCCCGAAGGCGACGAGTGCGGCGTGGCGAAGCTTCAGTTCGCCCTTCGCGGCGCGCGCGAAGAATTCGGTGTCCTTGGGGAGCGCCCCGGGCCAGCCGCCTTCGATGAACCCGACGCCGAGCTCGTCCAGCAGCCGCGCGACGGCGAGCTTGTCCTGGACGGAGTAGGAGATGCCCTCCCGCTGCGCACCGTCGCGCAGGGTCGTGTCGTAGAGGTGGAAGGCATCGCCGAGGGGGGTATCGGCGGGCTCCTGGCGGGTCACGGGTCTCTCCTAGCGTTTCGGGGCAACAAAAAAACCTCCCGCATGGGTGCGAGAGGTTGCGCGCCGGGTGCTCTTGTGGAGCTATCGTCCGGCGCGCTCGTCGATAATGATCGCGAAGCTGGTCACGGTCGCATCATGCCACAGCGGTTCCCGGGAAGTCCACAAACTGGGCCAGACTCCCACCATCCGGGAAGACCGGGGGCACGAAAAGCCCCGCACCCGGCGAGGGTGCGGGGCTTTCCCGGAGAAATCAGCCCGTGCGCACGTTGGACGAAACCAGCGCCGCCAGCCGGTCGCCGATCGCCTGGGTGGCCCCCGGGGAGGCCTGGTCCCGCGTGGCCAGGTCGAACGCCACCGACGCCTCGATCCGCCGCGCCGCTTCCTTCTGGCCCAGGTGGTCCAGCAGCAGCGCCACCGACAGCACCGCGGCCGTCGGGTCCGCCAGCCCCTGGCCCGCGATGTCCGGCGCCGAACCGTGCACCGGCTCGAACATGCTCGGGTTGCGGCGGGTCATGTCCAGGTTGCCGCTGGCCGCCAGGCCGATGCCGCCCGTCACCGCGGCCGCGAGGTCGGTGATGATGTCGCCGAACAGGTTGTCCGTCACGATCACGTCGAACCGGGACGGGTCCGTCACCAGGTGGATGGTCGCCGCGTCCACATGCGAATACGCGACCGTCACCTCCGGGTGCTCCAGCGAAACCTCTTCGACGATCCGCGACCACAGCGAGCCCGCGAACGAGAGCACGTTGGTCTTGTGCACCAGCGTCAGGTGCTTGCGCGGCCGGGCCTCGGCGCGGTTGAACGCGTCCGCGACCACGCGCCGGACGCCGAACGCCGTGTTGACGCTGACCTCCGTCGCGATCTCGTGTTCGGTGTCCTTGCGGATCAGGCCGCCAGTGCCCGCGTACGGGCCTTCGGTGCCTTCGCGCACGACGACCATGTCGACGTCGCCCGCGTCGGCCAGCGGTCCCCGGACACCCGGGTACAGCCGCGCCGGGCGCAGGTTGACGTGGTGGTCCATCTCGAACCGCAGGCGCAGCAGCAGGCCGCGCTCGAGGATGCCGCTGGGCACGCTCGGGTCGCCGACCGCGCCCAGCAGGATCGCGTCGTGCTGACGGAGCTCGCCGAGGACCGATTCCGGCAGCAGTTCACCGGTCGAGTGCCATCGCGCGGCGCCGAGGTCGTAGTTCGTGATCTCCGCCGTCGGTACTACTTCGCCGAGCACCTTCAGCGCCTCGGAGACCACCTCGGGCCCGATCCCGTCTCCTGGGATCACCGCGAGCCGCATCCACACACCTCCGTCGACCAGGCCACCGGCCGCACCGATGGCCCACCGCAACAAAACGCCAGCAGCCGGAAGGTTACCGCCCGTAGACAAACTGCCGTAGCCGCACCACCCTTATGCCGCATCCTCCCGCAGGGTGAGACACCCAATCGGGTGAATGCGAGCGGGGCGCCCCCGGCGGAAATCCGCCCGGAACGCCCCTGCTCCTGCACAAATCGATCTTGCCGCGGACTAGCGGCGACCAGCCCCGATCGGCTGACGCTCGTTCCCCGGCCGGGCGCCCTGCGCCGCGTCCACCTTGACCACGTTCGCCCGGTTTCCCGCGGCGTTGTGGTGTTCGATGGCCAGCAGCCCGAGGGCGTTGTCGGCCGCGGCCGAGGCCGCGTTCCGCGTCACGACCAGCGCCGTACCCGGCTTCGCGACGTAGCCCAGCGCGGCGTCGCCGCCGCCCTGCACCGCGTAGCCCGGCGCGAGCGCGTCGAACGAAAGCGGCGTGCCGACGTAGTCGATCAGCCCGTTCGCCGTGCCCGGCGCGACGTAGAACCCGCTGACGCCCACCGTGTAGGAGATCCGGTGGCTGTCGGCTCCCGCGTCGATGCCCAGCGCGGCCAGCGAAACCGGCAGCGTGAGCACGTTCGTGTCGAACACGTTGGTGTCGACGTCGCCGAGCTGGCCGTTGACCGCCTGGACGTCGACGGTCGGGAAGCCCGGGGTCAGCGCGACCGTGGTGGCCAGGAGCACGTCGGTCGACGTCGCCTTGGTCACGTAGGTCTCGAAGTCCGGCTGCCCGTCCCCGGTCGTGTCGATGTCGACGAACGGCGAGGTGTTGCTGCCGATGTTCGCCCAGTCACCCCAGGTGGACAGGCCGAACGCGAGGATCGCGTTCTCCGGCTCGCCCTGGGCCTTCGCCAGCGGCGCGGTCGACGCCGCACCGATGTAGCGGAGGTCGCCGCCCTTGGCCGTCTTGTTCAGCGTGCAGTCGGTGACCACGTCCGCGTCGCACTCGGGCAGCTGCGGGGACTCCGCCTGCAGCTCGAGCACGCTGATCAGCGAGCGGTACCGCTGCGCGCCGGCACCCTGGTCGACACCCTTGCCGGTCAGGTTCAGCACGGCCTGGGTGGCGTCCGGCCCGAACTTCACCGACGGCGGCGTCGAAATCGTCGACGCCGGCTTCGGCGCGGAGTAGACCGAGACCCGCAGCGGCACCTTGGCCCCGCCGACCGGGGTGAAGGCGACGCGGCCGGAGGCGTCCGCGACGAACTGCCGGGCCAGGCCGGCCTGGGTGGCCTGCATGGTCGGGTCCATGACCTTGCGCAGGGCCTTCGGGTCGGTGATCTTCAGCGTCACCTTCACCTTGGCGGTGCCGCGCGGGGTCAGCTTCACCGTCTGCTTGTCCACTGTGTACTCGACACCCGGCAGCGCGTTGACCGCCTGGTAGGCCACCGAGTACTCGGCGGGCGTGACGCCCTTGTTGACGAGCTTGATCGTCTTCGACAGCGTCACCGGCCCGGACGCCTCGACCGTGCCGAAGCTGACGCTCACCGCGCCCGGGTCGTCGACGACGTAGGCGAGCACCTGGTTGTCCAGCGCCGCCTTCGCGTCGATCCGGCCGCTGCCGACGCGCTGCGGCGCGTAGGTGTGGCCCGCGCCGTCGGAGACGTCGTGGCCGGCGGTGTCGATGACCGCCGCCTTGACCTCCTCGACCGACCAGTCCGGGTGGGTCTGGCGGATCAGCGCGGTGATGCCCGCGGTGTGCGGCGCGGCCATCGACGTGCCCGACAGCACGGTCCGGCCGTTGCCGCTGCCGCGGAAGGCCGAGGTGATCGTGTCACCGGGCGCGGCGACGTCCGGCTTGAGGGCCGGGCCGCGGGTGCCGCGCGAGGTGAACGAGCTCGGGGTGTCCACGATCGTCTTGTCGTAGGTCTGGATCGAGGCGCGCCCGGCGCCGTAGAGCCGGACCTCCAGGGTGCCCGCGGTCAGCGCCGCGCGCAGCGTCTTCGTGGCGGAGCCGGTGAACTGGAACACCGGGATCGCCGCGTTGCCCGCGATGCCGGCGCCGAAGTGCTCCAAAGTGGACGAAAGGAGCGCACCCTTCGCCCCGGCGGCCTGCGCGTTGTTGGCGCGCCCGGCCGAGCCGCAGGCGCGGGTCGAGTCGTTGTCGTCCCACTCCAGCCAGACGAACTTGCCCGCCGCCTTCGCCTTGTCCTCGGCCGAATACGGCGCGCAGCCCGCGGCGTTCGCCGCCGACAGGGCGACGACCGGCGCGGTCACGTCCAGGGTGTCGTAGCCGGTGTAGTTCTGGCTGTACTGGCCGGTCTTCTGGCCCGCCGCGGTCGCCGGGGCCTTGACCTCGGCGGCGTCGCGCAGGATGCCCGCGTCGCGCGTGCTGGCGACGGTGAGCGCCTCGGGCGTGCTGCCCGGGGCGCCGGCGACGTCGTTGATGTCGCCGCCGTTGCCCGCGGAGATCACCGGCAGCACGTTGTTCGCGACGAGCTTGCGCACGAACAGCGAGTCCGGGTCGTCCGGCGCGCCGAAGTCGGAGCCGAGCGAGAGGTTGACGATGTCGAGGTGGTCGGTGAAGTCGCCGTCGCCGTCCGGGTCGAGCGCCCAGTCCAGCGCCTGCGAGGTGACGTTCGTCGAGCCCTCGCAGCCGAACACCTTGATGCCGTAGAGGAGCGACTTCGGCGCCGTGCCCGGGCCGATCTGCATCGCGTCGACCTTCTTGGCGTCGAGCTTCTTGTAGTCGCCCTTGAAGGTCTTGCCGTCGGCGGTGACGCCGAAGCCGCCGATGGTGCCGGCCACGTGCGTGCCGTGTTCACCGCAGGCGAGCGGGTTCGGGTCCGGCTTCGGGGTGGTCTTGCCGGGAGTCGCGGCGTCGTAGTCGTCGCCGACGAGGTCGATGCCGCCGACGACCTTGGCGGTCGGGAAGAGCGGGGTCGGCTTGGTGCTGTCGACGCTCTTGTAGGCGGCCTGGGTGCCGGGGCCGCCGAAGTCGGCGTGGGTGTAGTCGATGCCGTCGTCGATGACGCCGACGCGGACGCCGTCGCCGAACTTGCCGGTCTGCTGCCAGGCGGCGAGCGTGTTGGTCAGCTGCGCAGCACTGGCGTTGGTGCGCGTCTTCGGGACGACCGTGCGCACCGCGACGACGTCCGCGCGCTTCGCGACCTCACGCAGCTTCGCGGCGTCGGCGGTGACGACCACGCCGGGAACGGCGTTGGCGGTCTGGGTGACGACCTGCGGCTTGGCGTCGGCCGCGCGCAGCTGGCCGACGACGGAGTCCACCGCGGCGGCGGTGTCGGCCTTGGCGGCGCGAGCGGCCCGCTTGGCCTGTTCCTTGCCCTGCGGCTGCGTGGCGGTGAACGCGTCGACAGCCGGCTGCTTGGCCAGCTCGACGAACGCGGTGACCCGGCCCTGCGCGGCCCCCAGGCGCGGCGGCAGCTTCCCCTGCAGCTTCGCGTCGTCGATCTTGGCCGGTGCGACGCCGTCGGCGAGGGGCAGGTTGGGAATGGGCACAGTGGCTGCGCTCGCCGACGGCGCCCCGAGCGCGGCCGCCAGAACGACGGCGAAGGCCGCCGTCGTGGCGCGCGCGGGGAGGCGGGATCTGCTCATGAGTCGGCCCCTTACTCGAGGTCTGGACCCGAACCTGCCTGCCGCTCCTGACACCCCCGACGGTGAAGCGCGGCACAGCGCCGTGCCCTCGACGACGCGTGGTTCGACCTCGCGCAGAGAACCTAATGCCCCAAAACACCTACTTACGTAGGCAAAAGACTCCGTTATGTAGTTGTGATTGCGTGTGAAGGCCCCCTGTCGGGTGACAGGGGGCCTTCGAAAGTGTTACGTCAGTTGAAGTCGACGGCGCGGATCGTGTGCGCGCCGACCGAGGCGCCGATCGGCTCCAGCAGGTGCGCGTCGATGTGCCGGTCGACGCGCAGCAGCATCACCGCGTCCGAGCCGTCCGTCGTCTGGCTGATCTGGGCGGCCTCGATGTTGATGCCCGCCTCGCCCAGCAGTGTGCCGACCCGGCCCATCACGCCCGGGCGGTCCGGGTACTCGACCAGCAGCACGGTGCCCTCGGCCCGCAGGTCGAAGCCGCGGCCGTTGACCTCGACCAGCTTCTCGACCTCGTCGAGGCCGGTGACCGAACCCGACACGCTCAGCACCGCGCCGTCGGCGTGCACCGCGCGCACCGTGACCAGACTGCGGAACTTCGGGCTCTCCGGCTCGGTCTCCAGCTCGACCTGCACGCCCAGCTTCTCCGCCAGCTGCGGCGCGTTGACGAAGGTGACCTGGTCCTCGACCACGCCGGTGAACACCCCGCGCAGCGCCGCCAGCTGCAGCACGCTGGTGTCCTCGCTGGTCAGCTCGCCCTTGACCTGCACGGTCACCGACGTCGGCGACGTCGGGTTCAGTGCGGTCAGCAGCTGGCCGAGCTTCTGGGTCAGCGACAGGTACGGGCGGACGTGCTCGCCGACCGCGCCGCCGCCGGAGACGTTCACCGCGTCCGGCACGAAGTCGCCGCGCAGGGCCAGCAGCACCGACCTCGCGACGTCGGTGCCCGCGCGGTCCTGCGCCTCGGCCGTCGAGGCGCCCAGGTGCGGCGTCACGACGACGTTCTCCAGCTCGAACAGCGGGCTGGACGTGGTCGGCTCGGTGACGAAGACGTCGACGCCGGCCCCGCCGACGTGGCCCGAGCGCAGCGCGTCGGCCAGGTCCTGCTCGACGATCAGCCCGCCGCGGGCGGCGTTCACGATGATGACGCCGGGCTTGGTCTTCTTCAGCGCCTCGGCGTCGATGAGGCCCTTGGTCTCCGGCGTCTTCGGCAGGTGGATGGAGATGGCGTCGGCGCGGGTCAGCAGTTCGTCGAGGGTGACGAGCTCGATGCCGAGCTGCGCGGCGCGGGCGGCCGAGACGTAGGGGTCGTAGGCGATGAGGTGCGTGTCGAAGGCGGCGAGGCGCTGGGCGAACAGCTGGCCGATCTTGCCGAGGCCGACCACGCCGATGGTCTTGCCCTGGAGCTCGACGCCGGAGAACGAGCTGCGCTTCCACTCGCCGCCGCGGAGGCTCTGGTCGGCGGCCGGGACCCGGCGCGCGACCGACAGCAGCAGGGCGACGGCGTGCTCGGCGGCGGAGACGATGTTCGACGTCGGCGCGTTGACGACCAGGACGCCCCGCTCGGTCGCGGCGGGCACCTCGACGTTGTCGAGGCCGACGCCGGCGCGGGCGACGACCTTCAGCTGCGTGGTGGCCGCGAAGACCTCGGCGTTCACCTGGGTGGCGGAGCGGACCAGGAGCGCGTCGGCGCTCTTCACCGCCTCGAGCAGCGCGGACCGGTCCGTGCCGTCGACGTGCCGGACCTCCACCTCGTCACCGAAGACACTCAGCACGGAGGGCGCGAGCTTCTCCGCGATGAGGACGACGGGCTTATTGGGCTTGCTCACGATGCGGCTCCCACTATCTGGTCATTTCCAGGACGCTCTGTGTCGACAAACGGTCATTGCACGTCGTTGTGCCCCGGTCGAGCCGGAGTTTAACGCGCAGGAGCGCCCCGTGGCGTCCCCCGGTGTTAACTCGCCCGTAATCCTTCGAAAACAAGAGCCAGCAGCCGTTGCATGCCCCCTTCGCCGGGCAGGTGCCCACCCGCCCAGGATGTCGCGTGCAGCAACAGAAGCAGCTCCTCCGTGGTGACGTCGGGGCGAAGCTCGCCCGCCTGCTTCGCGCGTTCCACCAGCTGGGAACCGACGTCGCGCATGGCGTGGCAGGATTCGTACAACCGGGACGATTCGTCGTTCAGCGCGTCGGCGGTGAGCTCGACCAGCCCGCGAAAGGTGCCGGTGGCGTCCCCGAGCCCCGCCAGCCACGTCTGCAGGGCGGTCAGCGGCTCGGGGTGGCCGAGCAGTTCGCGGGCCCGCTCGGCCTGGGTGTCGAACCGGGCCCGCAACAGCGCCTCGAGCAGCGCGTCCCGGGTCGGGAAGTGCCGGTAGAGCGTGCCGATGCCGACCCCGGCGCGGCGCGCGATGTCCTCCAGTGACGCCTCGACGCCGTGCTCGGCGAAGGCGCGTTGGGCCTCTTCGAGGAGGCGCTCGTAGTTGCGGCGGGCGTCCGCGCGCATCGGTTTCACGTCGGTCATCGCAGTCCCGACCTTACTCGCTAGCCAATCGGAGGCTGCCTCCGTATATTACCGGAGGCAGCCTCAGCTTACTGGAGGGAACTCGAGGATGACCCTGATCGAAGACACCCGCGCCCGGCTCGGCGCGGTCGGCGCCTGGTTGCCGAGCGCGCCACTCGCCCCACCGCCGGACGTCGAACGCGCGGCCACCCGACGGCTCGCCGACGCCGGCTACCGCTCGATCTGGAGCGGCGAAGGACCCGGCAGCCGCGAAGTGCTCGCCCACTTCGGCGACCTGCTCGCGTCGGTGCCGGACGTCGTGCTCGGCACCGGCATCGCCAACGTCTGGTCCCGCCCCGGACGGACCGCCGAGAAGGGCGGCGCCACCCTCGCCCACGCCCACCCCGGCCGGTTCGTCCTCGGCATCGGCATCGGGCACGCGTTCCAAGCCACGAAGTACGGCGCGGACTACCGGCCACTGGAGCAGATGCGCGGCTATCTGTCCGAAATGGACGCCACGGCGGCCGAAAGTCCCCCGGCCATCGCGTTTCCGCGCGTGCTGGCCGCCATCGGGCCGCGCATGCTGGAGCTGGCGCGCGACCACGCCGACGGCGCGCACCCGTTCGCCCAGCCGGTCTCGCACACGCCGTACGCCCGCGAAATCCTCGGCCCGGACAAGCTGCTGATCCCCCAGCAGGCCGTCGTCCCCGGCACCCGCGAGGACGCCCGGGCCCACGTGCGGCGCAGTGTCGCGCAGTTGCGCGAGCACCGGGCCCAGGCCTACCTGGCGGGCTGGGAACGGCTCGGGTACACGCGAGCCGACATCGACGGCCCGAGCGACCGGTTCGTCGACGACCTCGTCCTCTGGGGCGACGGGAAGACGATCGCCGAGCGGCTCGGCGAGCTGCTCGACGCGGGCGCGGACCACGTGCTGCTGACGCCGTACGCAGCTTCGTTCGACTCCATTGTGGACCTATTGGCCGACCTGGCCCCGGAGGTGACCCGATGAGCGTCGGGATCTGGCAGTTCTTCGACGGCGCACCGATCGACGCGGTGCGGGAAACGGCCGCCGAAATCGAGGAACTCGGCTTCGCCGCGATCTGGTTCGGCGAGTACGGCGGGCGCGAGGCGTTCACGCAGGCGTCGCTGCTGCTCACGGCGACGTCCCGGCTGACGATCGCCACCGGCGTCGCGCGGTTCGACCAGCGGTCCCCGCTCGCGGCGGAAGGCGCCATCCGGGCACTGGGCGAGGCCCACCCGGGCCGGTTCATCGCGGGCCTCGGCGGGCACCGGCCGGGCGCGCGGCCGCTCCCCGCGTTGCGTGAATACCTCGACGGCATGGACGCGGCCGAGCTGCCGGGGCTGCCCCGGCCGTCCCCGCGCCCGCTCCGGGTCCTCGCGGCACTGGGCCCGAAGCTGCTGGGCCTGGCGGCCGAACGCGCCGACGGCGCCCACCCCTACTTCGTCCCGCCGGAACACACGGCGATGGCCCGCGAACGCCTCGGGCCGGGCAAGTACCTCGCCGTCGAGCAGGCGGTGGTGCTCGACGCGGCCCCCGAAGCGGCCCGCGAGCACGTCGGCCTCTACGTCCGGCAAGCACCGCACCACCAGGCGAACCTGCGCCGCCTCGGCTTCACCGACGACGACCTCGCCGACGGCGGCAGCGACCGCTTGGTCGACGCCATCGTCCCGTGCGGCGAACAGGCGGTGGCGGCCCGGATCCGGGCCCACCTCGACGCGGGCGCCGACCACGTCTGCGTCCAGGTCCTGGCCCGCACCCCGAAGTCGTACCGCCGCCTGGCCGACCTCCTCCCGTGAGCAACCCGGATCTCGCGTGACCAGACCCGTAACCCACGTGAACGAGCCCGGATCTCGCGTGATCGGAGCCGTAACTCGCGAGTTCCGGCTTCAATCACGCGAGTTCCGTCGGCAATCACGCGAGATCCGGGTTCGGCGGTAGGGTGGCGGGGCGCGGTGCGGGCCGCGCCCCGTCCGCGGAAAGGGCCGAGCCCACCCCCGTTTCACCGCACCACCAGCTCCGCACCTCTTTCCTGCCCGGTGCCGGCGGACCACGGGCGACGAGGGAAGGAGGCACCATGGGCGTGCTGCCCGCGAAACCCAGCCTGGACCAGCTGCGCAAGCGCGCGAAGGACCTTGCGCGTGCCGAAGGCGTGAAGCTGTCCGAAGCGCAGTTCCGGATCGCCCGGGACCACGGCTTCCCGAGCTGGCCGAAGCTGCAGGCCTACGTCCGGCGCGTCACCGAGCACGGGGACGGCCTGCAGCACCCGTACCACCAGGACGTCGAGTACTACGCCGAGCGCGCGCTCGGGTTGCTCGCCTCGGCCGAGGACGGCACGCCCGGCGCGAACGAGCCGTTCGACCGCTGGAACCAGCCACGCACGCGCGACGGCGCCCGAGCCGTCATCGCCCGCGAGCACGGTTTCGTTTCCTGGCAGGCACTCCGCACCCACGTCGAGTCCCTTGTGGACAGCGGCGAGCCGTTCGCCCGTGCGTACCGGGCGATCGAGGCACGGGATCCCGAGCGGCTCGAAACGCTCCTGACCGAGTTCCCCGGGCTCGTCGGCGCGCGCGGAACCAACGGCAACGACCTGCTCGGCATGGCCGGCGCCACGCACGACGAGCGGCTCAGCCGGATCCTCCTCGACCACGGCGCCGACCCGGCCCGCGGCAACGTCCACGGCTGGACACCCCTGCACCAGGCCGCCTACAGCAACCTGCCGCTCCTGCTCGACCTGCTCCTGCGGCACGGCGCACCGGTCGACGTCCCGGCCCGCGGTGACGGTGGCACGCCGCTGGTCGTCGCCCTGTTCTGGGGACACCGCGAAGCTGCGGAGACGCTGGCCGCGCACAGCCGGGCGCCGGGCAACCTGCGGGTCGCGGCCGGGCTCGGCGACGCCGGCCTCCTCGCCGAGCTCCTGACCTCGGGCCGTGGCGGCGCCCACCGCGGTTTCTACCGCCCCCACAGCGGTTTCCCGCGCTGGCAGCCGGCGGACGACCCGGTCGAGGTCAAGAACGAAGCCCTCGCGTGGGCGGCGCGCAACGACCGCGTCGACGCGCTCAGAACGCTCGTGGCCGCCGGCGCCGACGTGAACGCCGACGTCTACCGCGGCACCGCGCTGGCCTGGGCGGCGGCACAGGGCAGGCTCGACGCCGTCCGGACGCTCCTCGGCCTCGGCGCCGACGTGAACTTCCGCGGCACGTTCGGCGGCCCGCACCACGGCGAGGGCGTCACGGCCCTGCACCTGGCCGCGCAGTCCGGGCACCTCGGCGTCATCCGCACCCTCGTCGACCACGGCGCCGACGTCGCCGCCCGCGACGCGATCTTCGGCAGCACCCCGGAAAGGTGGGCGGAGGTGTGCGGGCAGCCGGCCGCACGGGACCTGCTCCGGTAGCCAACCGGAGCTTCAGGCCTCTTCGAGGTCCTCGGGCAGGTCGAACTCGCCGTCGCGGACGCCCTTGACGAACGCGTCCCACTCCCCCGGCGTGAAGACGAGGATCACGCCGTCCGGCTTCGCCGACTGCCGCATCGCGGTGTAGGTGACACCGTCGGTGTGCTCGATGAAGGCGTACTCGACGCAGTCGTCGAGGGTGACGCCTTCGGGCTCGGCCCGGATCCACTCGGCCTTCGTGAAGTCGAGGTGGTGCCGGATGTGCGCCTTGTCGTCGACCGGCTGATCATTCATGTCTCCAGCGTAGCGACCCGGGCACCGAACGCACTGATGGGGACGCCCGGTGCGGGCGTCCCCATCAGCGTCTTGGAAATGAGACTGTGGTGCGAAAGAAGGTCAGGCGGTTTCGGTGATCGGCCGGTCCACCCACGACATCAGGTCGCGCAGCTTCTTGCCGGTCGCCTCGATCGGGTGCTGGTTGCCCTGCTCCTCGAGCTTGGTGAAGTTCGGCCGGCCGGCCTCGTCCTCGGCGACCCATTCGCGGGCGAACGTGCCGTCCTGGATCTCGCCGAGGATCTTCTTCATCTCTTCCTTGACCGCCGGCGAGATGACGCGCGGGCCGCGGGTCAGGTCGCCGTACTCGGCGGTGTCGGAGATCGAGTAGCGCTGGCGCGCGATGCCGCCCTCGTACATGAGGTCGACGATCAGCTTCAGCTCGTGCAGCACCTCGAAGTAGGCGATCTCCGGGGCGTAGCCGGCCTCGGTGAGCACCTCGAACCCGGTCTGCACCAGCGCGGAGGCGCCGCCGCAGAGCACGGCCTGCTCGCCGAAGAGGTCGGTCTCGGTCTCCTCGGTGAACGTCGTCTTGATGACGCCGGCGCGGGCACCACCGATGGCGGCCGCGTAGGACAGCGCGAGCGCCTGGGCGTTGCCGGAAGCGTCCTGCTCGACCGCGATGAGCGCCGGGACGCCCTTGCCGTCGACGAACTGGCGGCGGACCAGGTGACCCGGGCCCTTCGGGGCGACCATGGCGACGTCGACGTTGGACGGCGGCTTGATCAGGTCGTAGCGGATGTTGAAGCCGTGCCCGAAGAAGAGCGCGTCGCCGTCCTTGAGGTTCGGCGCGATGTCCTGCTCGTAGATGTGCCGCTGTTTGGTGTCCGGCGCCAGGATCATGATCAGGTCGGCCTCGGCCGACGCCTCGGCCGGGGTGAGCACGCGCAGGCCCTGCTCCTCGGCCTTCGCCCGCGACTTGGACCCCTCGGGCAGGCCGATGCGGACGTCGACGCCGGAGTCGCGCAGGCTCAGCGAGTGGGCGTGGCCCTGGCTGCCGTAGCCGATGACAGCGACCTTGCGCCCCTGGATGATCGAGAGGTCGGCGTCGTCGTCGTAGAAGATTTCCACTGCCATGGGGGTTACTGCTTCCTTTCCTGACTTACAAAGTTTCTAACGGGGCGAAGTCGCGGTGATCGAGCGGGCGCCACGGCCCACCGCGACCATGCCCGACTGCACCAGCTCGCGGATGCCATACGGCTCCAGCATCCGCAGCAGGGCGCCGATCTTGTCCGACGTCCCGGTCGCCTCGACGGTGAGCGCCTCCGGGGACACGTCCACCACCTTCGCACGGAAGAGCTGGACGGTTTCGAGGACCTGGCTGCGCACGGTGTTGTCGGCGCGCACCTTCACCAGCAGCAGTTCGCGCTGCACGGCGGTCGACTGTTCCAGCTCGACGATCTTGATCACGTTGACCAGCTTGTTGAGCTGCTTCGTCACCTGTTCGAGCGGTAGCTCTTCCACGGCGACCACGATCGTCATGCGGGACACCTCGGGGTTTTCCGTGGGCCCGACGGCGAGGGACTCGATGTTGAAACCGCGCCGGGAGAACAGGCCCGAGACGCGCGCGAGCACACCCGGCTTGTTCTCGACCAGGACACTCAGCGTGTGGACGCTCATCTCAGCGCTCACCTTCCCCAGCGGCTTCCGCGGCGGCCTCGGTCGTCTCCACCGAAACCTCGTCGTCGTCGAACAACGGCCGGATGCCCCGGACCGCCATGATCTCGTCGTTGCCGGTGCCGGCCGCGACCATCGGCCACACCTGGGCATCCTTCCCCACGACGAAGTCGATCACGACGGGGCGGTCGTTGATCTCCATCGCGCGGCGGATGGTGGCGTCGACGTCTTCGCGGGTCTCGCACCGCAGGCCGGCGCAGCCCAGCGCCTCGGCCAGCAGCACGAAGTCCGGGATGCGGTGTTTGTGCGTGCCGAGGTCGGTGTTGGAGTACCGCTCCGAGTAGAAGAGGTTCTGCCACTGCCGGACCATGCCCAGGTTGCCGTTGTTGATCACGGCGACCTTGATCGGCGCGCCTTCGATGGCGCAGGTGGCCAGCTCCTGGTTGGTCATCTGGAAGCAGCCGTCGCCGTCGATCGCCCACACCTGCTTGTCCGGGACGCCGAACTGCGCGCCCATCGCCGCGGGCACCGCGTAGCCCATGGTGCCGAGGCCGCCGGAGTTGATCCAGGTGCGCGGGTTCTCGTACTTGACGAACTGCGCGGCCCACATCTGGTGCTGGCCGACGCCGGCGGCGTACACCGCGTCCGGGCCGACGAGCTCGCCGATCCGCTCGATGACGTACTGCGGCGACAGCGACCCGTCGTCCGGCCACTCGTAGCCGGCCGGGTAGTTCTTGCGCCAGTCGTCGGCCTGGGTCCACCAGTCGGTGAGGTCGGGCCGGCCGCCGTGGTCGAACTCCACCTTCACGGCGGTGATCAGCTCGCCGATGATCTCCTTGCAGTCGCCCACGATCGGGACGTCGGCCTTGCGGTTCTTGGAGATCTCGGCCGGGTCGATGTCGGCGTGCACGATCGCGGCGTCCGGCGCGAACGAGGACAGCTGGCCGGTGACCCGGTCGTCGAACCGGGCGCCGAGCGCGATCAGGAGGTCGGCGCGCTGCATGGCGGCGACCGCGGCGACCGTGCCGTGCATGCCCGGCATGCCGAGGTGCTGCGGGTGCGAGTCGGGGAACGCGCCGCGCGCCATCAGGGTGGTGACGACGGGGATGTTCGTCAGCTCGGCGAGCTGCTTCAGCTGCTCGTGCGCCTCCGCCTTGATGACGCCACCGCCGACGTAGAGCACCGGGCGCCGCGACTTCGCGATCAGCTTCGCGGCTTCGCGGACCTGCTTGCCGTGCGGGCGCAGCGTGGGGCGGTAGCCCGGCAGCCGCAGCTCGGTCGGCCAGGAGAACGAGGTCATCTCCTGCAGCACGTCCTTGGGGATGTCCACCAGCACCGGGCCGGGTCGGCCCGTCGACGCCAGGTGGAACGCCTCGGCGATGGTCCGCGGGATGTCCGCGGGGTCGGTGACGAGGAAGTTGTGCTTGGTGATCGGCATGGTGATGCCGCAGATGTCGGCTTCCTGGAACGCGTCGGTGCCGATCAGCGCGCGGGACTGCTGGCCGGTGATGGCCACGACCGGGACGGAGTCCATGTTCGCGTCGGCGAGCGGGGTGACCAGGTTGGTCGCGCCCGGGCCCGAAGTGGCCATGCAGACGCCGACCTTGCCGGTGGCCTGCGCGTAGCCGGTGGCCGCGTGGCCGGCGCCCTGTTCGTGGCGGACCAGGATGTGGCGGACCTTCGTCGAGTCGAGCAGGGGGTCGTAGGCGGGCAGGATGGTGCCGCCCGGGATCCCGAAGACCACCTCGGCGCCGACGGCCTCGAGCGAGCGCACGAGCGACTGGGCGCCGGTGACGCGCACCGGCGTTCCCGCCGGTGGCGCCGGCTTCGGACGTGCTCCGGGCGTTCCGGGCGTCGGCCCGGGTTTCGCGTCGCTGCGCGACGTGGCACTGGTCATCGGATTTGCCTCGTAGGTCTCGGTGTCACTCGTTCGGGTCGGTTTTGTGCGGTGGGGCGGGGAATTGCTTCCCTAGGGCAACAAAAAACCCTCGCCGACCGTAAGGTCGCACGAGGGTTCGCGCGTCGACGCAGCGGAAAGTCTTCCCTAAGCGTCGACGCGCTTGGGAAGTACGAGGCCGGTCAGCGGTGTCACGGCGATGACGCTAGACCGAACGCCATGCGGGTGTCAACTCTGCGGGATGACGAGTCCGCATGCTGGACACCGTCGCGGTGCACGTCACTGGCGCCCGACCCGGGTTCGGGCCGGGCGTGCGCGCGGTGCACCATTTCCCCGTGGCCGAAAAACAGCAGGACGAGGGCCGGAAGGCCGTCTTCCGCGTCCCCCGCACGTCCTTCATGGCGATCGCTCTCCTGACGATCTGCGTGACGCCGATCGCGCTCGGGGAGATCCCGTACCTGCAGTGGCTCTACCTCATCCCGATCGCGCTGGCGGTGTTCGTGATCCGCCACCGCACGGTGGCGACCCGCTCGGGGCTGGCGGTCCGGACGATGTTCGGCCACCGCGACATCCCGTGGTCGGCGCTGAAAGGGCTGGCGATCACGAAGAAGGCGCGGGTGCAGGCGGTGCTGCAGGACGACACGAAGGTGCCGCTGCCGACCGTGCGGACCCGGCACCTGCCGGTGCTGTCGCTGGTCAGCGAGGGACTGGTCGCCGACCCGAGCGGGGTGCTCGAAGCCGAGGACATCAAGCCCGGGACGTCACCCGGCGAGTAACCCGGGTGGCGGTCGGCGTAAATTGGTAGGACCAGTTTCGCCGGCCACCCTTTGACCTGGGAGTTCCCGTGCCGCCTCTCCGTTCCCGGACCACCACCCACGGCCGCAACGCGGCGGGCGCGCGCTCGCTCTGGCGCGCCACCGGCATGACCGACAGCGACTTCGGCAAGCCGATCGTGGCGATCGCCAACTCCTACACCCAGTTCGTGCCCGGCCACGTGCACCTGAAGGACCTCGGCGAGATCGTCGCCGGGGCGGTCAAGGAAGCCGGCGGCGTCGCGCGCGAGTTCCACACGATCGCCGTCGACGACGGCATCGCGATGGGCCACTCCGGCATGCTCTACTCGCTGCCCTCGCGCGAGATCATCGCCGACTCGGTCGAGTACATGGTCAACGCGCACCAGGCCGACGCGCTGGTGTGCATCTCCAACTGCGACAAGATCACCCCGGGCATGCTCAACGCCGCGATGCGCCTGAACATCCCGGTCGTGTTCGTCTCGGGCGGCCCGATGGAGGCGGGCAAGGCCGTCGTCGTGGGCGGTGTCGCGCAGGCCCCGACCGACCTGATCACCGCGATCGCGGCCTCGGCCAGCAGCGAGGTCGACGAAGAAGGGCTCGGCATCGTCGAGCGTTCGGCCTGCCCGACGTGCGGGTCGTGCTCCGGCATGTTCACCGCGAACTCGATGAACTGCCTCACCGAGGCGCTGGGGCTTTCGCTGCCGGGCAACGGCTCGACGCTGGCGACGCACGCCGCGCGCCGCGCGCTGTTCGAGGAGGCCGGCCGGACCGTCGTCGAGCTGTGCCGCCGCTGGTACGAGGAAGACGACGCTTCGGCCCTGCCGCGCTCGATCGCGTCGAAGGCGGCGTTCGAGAACGCGATGGCGCTCGACATGGCCATGGGCGGTTCGACGAACACGGTGCTGCACGTCCTCGCGGCCGCCCAGGAGGGCGAGGTCGACTTCACGATCGCCGACATCGACGCGATCGGCCGCCGCGTGCCGTGCCTGTCGAAGGTGGCGCCGAACTCGGACTACCACATGGAGGACGTCCACCGGGCGGGCGGAATCCCGGCGATCCTCGGCGAGCTGTACCGCGGCGGCCTGCTCAACACCGACGTGTGGTCGGTGCACTCGCGCGATCTGAAGTCGTGGCTCGAGACGTGGGACATCCGGGCCGATTCGCCTTCTCCCGTTGCTCTCGAGCTGTTCCACGCGGCGCCGGGCGGGGTCCGCACGACGCAGGCGTTCTCGACGTCGAACCGCTGGTCGTCGCTGGACACCGACGCGGCGGCGGGGTGCATCCGCGACGTCGAGCACGCGTACACGAAGGACGGCGGCCTGGCGATCCTGCGCGGCAACCTCGCGGAGAACGGCGCGGTGATCAAGGCCGCGGGCATCGACGAGGACCTGTGGCACTTCGAGGGCCCGGCGCGGGTCCTGGAGAGCCAGGAGGAAGCGGTGTCGGCGATCCTGAAGAAGGAGATCCAGCCGGGCGAAGTCCTGGTGATCCGCTACGAGGGCCCGGCGGGCGGCCCGGGCATGCAGGAGATGCTGCACCCGACGGCGTTCCTCAAGGGCTCGGGCCTCGGCAAGAAGTGCGCGCTCATCACGGACGGCCGCTTTTCGGGTGGCTCGTCGGGCATTTCGGTGGGCCACATCTCCCCCGAGGCGGCCGCGGGCGGCCTGATCGGCCTGGTGGAGAACGGCGACCGGATCCTGCTGGACATCCACGAGCGGCGCTTGGAACTGCTGGTCGACGAGCCGGTGCTGACCGAGCGGCGCGCGAAGATGGAGGCGTCGGAGCGGCCGTGGCAGCCGAAGGACCGCCAGCGCCCGGTGACGGCGGCGTTGCGCGCCTACGCCCGGATGGCCACGTCGGCCGACACCGGCGCGGTCCGCGACGTGAACAAGTAATCCCGGCTGGCGCCGTGCGGCGGGCCGCCGGATCGCCGCGGCCTCGCACAGGCACTGTTTGAAAGGGCCGTCCCGGCTTCCCGGGGCGGCCTTTTCGGTGCCCGAAAGACCCCCACCGGCCAGGGGGACCCCCGATTTCAACGTTACCGGGGCGCACCGACAATTCCGGCCCCGCGCACCGCGGTTGTCCACAGGCGCGTGCCGAGCCGCCGAGTTGTCCCCAGCCGACCGCTACCGCGTCAGAACGATGACCACCACGGCGGCCGCGGCGGCCAGCAGCAGCGACACCAGCCCCAGCGGCAACGGCCGCCTCCGCCAAGGCGTGTTCCGCTCCAGCGAAATCGGCCCGGCCCCGGTGAACAGCAGGCTCAACGCCGAACACGCCAGCAGCAGCTCGAACTCGAACCCCTGCCCCGCCCCCTCGAAGAACCCGCCGTGGAACTTCGCGTACACGGCATTGGCCGCCACCCCGAGCAGCCCGGCCGCGGCCAGCGGCGTGAACAGCCCGACGATCACCAGCGCCCCGCCGGCCACCTCGGTGATGCCGGTGATCCACGACAGCAGCGTCGTCTGCTTGTGGTAGCCGTACGTCTCCAGCACCCGCGCGAACCCGCCGATGCCCGGCCCGCCGAACAGGCCGAACAGGTGCTGCAGGCCGTGCGCGCCCATGGTCACGCCGAGCGCCAGCCGCAGGATCAGCAGGCCGAGGCCGAGCCCGCCCTGGCGCGGGGTGTCGTCCGACCGATCGTCCTCGACGCCCGACAGAAGGCTGGTGGGCTGCTGCGAAAAGTCGTCTCCACTGCTCACGCGCGAAGGTTAGGGGATCGCGGCGAGCCTGGCGAGCTCAGTATTCGCCGTGCACCAGGTTGTCCGGCAGCTCGCCGCCGGCGTACCGGGCGATCTCGGCCGCGGCCACGGCGTACGAACGACCACGAACCCCGCGCACGGCCCCGCCGACGTGCGGGGTCAGCAGCAGCCCCGGCGCCGTCCACAACGGATGCCCGGCGGGCGGCGGTTCGGGGTCGGTGACGTCCAGAGCGGCCCGCAGCCGGCCCGTGGTCAATTCGGCGACCAGGGCACCGGTGTCCACGACGGCGCCGCGGGAGACGTTGACCAGCACCGCGCCGTCGCGCATCCGGGCGAGGAACTCCGCGTCGGCCATGCCCCGCGTCCGGGAGGTCAGCGGCACCATCAGCACCACGACGTCGTGGTGCTCGAGCAGGCCGGCCAGCTCGCGCACGCCGTGCACGCCCTCCCGCGCGGTCATCCCGACCATCGTGCAGCGCACGTCGAACGGTTCGAGCCGCCGCCGCAGGTGCTGCCCGAGGTCGCCGGCGCCGACGACGAGCACGCGCTTGCCCTGCAGCGTGTCCGCCGTCTGCCGCTCCCACCGGCCTTCGCGCTGCGCCACGGCGAAGACGTCCAGTTTCCGGTAAATCGACAGCAGCGCGGCGACGACCCACTCGGCCGTGCTCCCGCCGTGCGCGCCGCGGCAGGTGGAGAGCAGGACGCCGTCGGGCACCTTGCCGACCCAGTCCTCGGCGCCCGCGGACAGCAGCTGGATCAGCTTCAGGTTCGGCAGCGTGCGCCACAGCTGCTCGCCCGGCGGGTGCTTGCCGGGGATGAGCACCTGGGCTTTCGCGGCCTCGGGCGGCACCGGCTCGCCCCACTGGTAGCGCACGGGGAGGACCCGCGGGACCTCGGCGAGCACGGTCATGCCCTCGTCGTCGGGCACCAGCACGGTCAGCGTCATGATCCCCAACGTATCGAGGAGTACTCACCCATGGTTCACGCACCGGCCCCTAGGCTGGGGGATCATGCGCACCCGCTACCGCTCGGCCCTGCTGGCGATCCTGGCCTGCGGCGTCCTGCTGCCCGCCGGGTGCGCGCGGTTCGACAACACCGCGGCCGGCCAGACGTTCAGCCCCGCTCCCGTCCCGAGCCCCGAGTCGCCGCCCGAGGTCCAGGGCCCCGGCGCGGACTCCGGGAGCGACCCCAAGCAGGCGCGGCCGGGCCAGTCGGCCGCACCGGTGCCGCCGCCGCAGGGCTGCAAGGACTTCGACCCGTCGGTGATCGCGACGTGCCTGGACACCGTCGCCGCGGTGGCCGGCCTGCCGGGTGACGGCTCCACGCCGAGCGCGCTGGCCGGCGAACGCAAGAGCGGCCGCGTCCTGCTGGCGACGGGCGGCAAGGACGCGACGGACTTCGCGAAGCTCGACGTCCAGGCGGACGGCGACGGCGGGCTGACCGGGCTCGCGGTGTCCCCGTCGTACGTCGAGGACCAGCTGGTGTTCGCCTACATCACGACCCCGACCGACAACCGTGTCGTGCGGTTCGCCAAGGGCCAGCCGCCGAAGCCGGTGCTCACCGGCATCCCGAAGGGCGCGTCCGGCAACCGCGGCACGATCGGCACCGACAACCGGGGCGCCCTGCTGGTCGCGACCGGCGACGCGGGCAACCCGAACGCCGCGGCCGACGCGAACTCCCTCGCGGGGAAGCTGCTGCGGATCGACACCTCCGGCAAGGCCGCGGCGGGCAACCCGAACGGCTCACTCGTGGTGGCGACCGGTCTGCACGCGCCGGGCGGGGTGTGCGCGTCGGCCGACGGCGGCCGCGTCTGGGTCACCGACCGCCTCGCCGACAAGGACGCTCTCTACCGCGTCCAGGCCGGCGGGCCGCTGACGGCGCCGGCGTGGACGTGGCCCGACAAGCCGGGCGTCGCGGGCTGCGCCGACTTCGTCGACGCCAACGGCTCGCTCTCGGTCGGCACGTCGCTGGCCGGCGACCTGCAGAACCTGCCGGTGACCCCGGACGGCGCGATCAGCGGCAAGCCGACGGTGAGCCTCGACGGCAAGACCGGCAAGCCGCCGGTGACGTACGGGCGGCTGGCCGGGATGAGCATGATCAACCCGCAGCTGGCGGTGGCGGGCACGGTCAACAAGGACGGCGGCAGCCCGGTTTCGAGCGATGACCGCGTCGTGCTGATCACCCCGGCCACCTCCGGCGGCGGCAACGGCAAGGACTGACGTCCGGGCGGAACCTCGCGCCGGCCGGCCCGCGTGACACGAGCCGGCCCGGCGCGAGACTCACGCCAGCGGCTTCAGCTCCACCCGCCGTCCCTCGGCCGACGACGTCAGCCCGGCCTCCGCCACCTGCAGCCCCCGTGCGGCCGAGAAGAAGTCGTAGCGGTGCTGCCGCCCGGCGACGACGTCCCGGACGAACTCCTCCCACTGCGCCTTGAAGCCGTTGTCGAACTCGGCGTTGTCCGGCACTTCCTGCCACTGGTCGCGGAACGGCTCGGTGGCCGGCAGGTCCGGGTTCCAGACGGGCTTCGGCGTCGCCGAGCGGTGCTGGACGCGGCAGCGCCGCAGCCCGGCGACCGCGCTGCCCTCGGTGCCGTCGACCTGGAACTCGACCAGCTCGTCGCGGAAGACCCGCGTCGACCACGACGAGTTGATCTGCGCGATCACCCCCGACTCGAGTTCGAAGATGCCGTACGCGGCGTCATCCGCCGTCGCCGCGTACGCCTCGCCCTGCTCGTCCCAGCGGCGCGGGACGTGCGTCACCGCCTTGGCCGTCACGGCCGAAACGCGGCCGAAGAGGTTCTCGAGCACGTAGTTCCAGTGGCAGAACATGTCGAGCACGATCCCGCCGCCGTCCTCGGCGCGGTAGTTCCAGCTCGGGCGCTGCGCTTCCTGCCAGTCGCCCTCGAACACCCAGTAGCCGAACTCGCCGCGCACCGACAGGATCCGCCCGAAGAAGCCCCCGTCGATCAGCCGCCGCAGCTTGAGCAGCCCGGGCAGGAACAGCTTGTCGTGCACGACGCCGTGGCAGATCCCGGCGTCCCGGGCGAGCCCGGCCAGCTCCAGCGCCGCCGGCAGCGTCTCGGCGAGCGGCTTTTCGGCGTAGACGTGCTTGCCGGCGGCGATCGCCTCCCGCACCGACGGCTCGCGTGCCGAGGTCAGCTGCGCGTCGAAGTAGATCTGGACGTCTTGCAGCGCGGAGGCGGCGTCGGTGGTCCACGCGGTCAGGCCGTGCCGGTCGGCGAGGTCCTTGAGCTTCGCGGCGTTGCGCCCGGCGAGGATCGGCTCGAGCTGCACGCGGCGGCCGTCCGGCAGGGTGACGCCACCCTGTTCGCGGATCGCCAGGACCGACCGGAGGAGGTGCTGCCGGTAGCCCATCCGGCCCGTCACCCCGTTGAGCAGCACTCCGATGCTGGACTGGTTCATCACTGCAAGCCTTCCTGGTCGAGCGGGATGTCGTATTCGGCGCGGCGTCCGCACATGCCGTAGCCGTCGGGGTTCGACGGCGTCGCGACCCGCAGGCCGGACCGGTCGAGGTGGCTCCCGTCGCCGTCGGCGAGCGCCTTGAGGTGCGCACCGGTCAGTTCGGCGGCCCGCAACGCCCCGGCCTGCCAGCGCGGTACCCACTCTGCGACCTTCGGCGCGACGAGCGCGACGGCCGCCCGGTGGAACGCCCGCAGCGGTTCCGGATCGCCGTCCCGCAGCGCGTCACGCAGCGGCAGGTATCCGCGAACGGCCAGGTCACGGCGCTGCCGGGCGGCGTCGTCGGTTTTCGGCAACGCCGCGGCCTCGGCGTAGGCGGCCGCGTCGGCGAGCACGTCCGGCGGGAACGTGAAGACGGCGTCCCCGGCCTCCGGCAGCCCGCTGTTCTGCATGAGGACGGTGACGCGCAGGCCGTCGTCCTGCACCATCCGGTGCACGGTGCCGGGCGCGAACCACGCGATCACCCCGGCCTTCAGGGGCGTCTCCGCGTAGCCGCCGACGCTCAGGGTCTGGACGGCGCCGCGGCCGCCGGTGACGACGTAGGCCTCGGTGCAGGCGAGGTGGACGTGCGGGCTGCCGCCGCAGACGCCGTCCTCGGCCGCCCAGTCGTAGGCGCGCAGGTGCGAGACGCCGATGCCACCCGGGAGCGGGAAATCGTTCATGACCAGCCGTGCCCGTCGAGGTAGCGGGCCACCCGGTCGCGGTCCCAGGCCCCGTCGGCGACGACGATCCGGTAGCGGTAGGCGAAGCTCTCGCCCGGCGGCAGCTCGAACTCGTCGAAAAACGCCCACGAGAAAGCGACCATGGGCGTCTCCTGGGAACGGACGAACCAGTGCGACTCGTGGATCGCCTTGTCGTTCTCGGGCGCGTGGGCGAAGACGAGCGTCGAATGCGCGTCGACGTCGTCGTGTTCCCCGACGAACGCGAGCCACGGCGCCTGCGCGCCCATCATCGCCTCGCCCTCGAGGTCGCCGGGCCCGAGGACCCGGCCCCCGCCGAAGTCCCGGGGCCCCCGCCAGTGCAGACCGGTGTACCCGGCCTGCTCGCGGCCGGCGGTGGTCGGGCTGCCGAACACGAGCGGGGCGTCGCGGACGTTGGTCAGCTCGATCCCCCAGTCGAGCACCCAGGCCCCTTCGGCCGGCTCGACCGAGTGGACGACGATGTCGCGGCGCTCCCGTGCCCATTCGTCACCGCCGTTGGCCACCCAGGTGAGGTTCTCGGTGAGGCTCAGCCGATCGCGTTCGACGGTGAAGCCGGCGAATTCGTCGTGCCGCATGGAGCCGATGCGGTCGGGCAGCTCCTGGTACCAGTCGCCCGGGACGTAGGTGTGGCCACCCCAGAAGTTCTGCCCGGACAGGTGGCTCGCCGTCATCTGCAGGCCCTTGTGCCAACGGTGGTCGGCGGGCCGGTAGCCGCTGACGTGCCGGCCGCCGAGGGTCCGCAGCGGGTGGGCGTAGGGCTTGCGCGCCTCGTAGGCCACCGGGTCGGGCCGGTACACATAGGACATCAGCTGGACGCCGCCCGCCTCGACGGCAACGTGCTCGCCGTGCCGGTGGGTCACCGTGATCGTCGCGCTCATCCCCGTGCTCCTGTCTGGGTGCGGGTGCCGGCCATGGAGCGGTAGAAGGCGTCGCCCGGCCCGATCTCCCCGCGGCGCACGCCGAGCCCGGTGGAGGCGGACTTGTAGAGCGCGGCGGCGAACTCCAGCACCCGCCGCCCGTCGTCCCCGCTGCACGGCGGCCGCCGCCCGGCCCGGTAGGCGGCCAGAACCGGCGCGAACGCGGCGGCGTGCGAGCTGTCGACGTCGGCGGCCGGGGTGTGCCACCGTTCGACGGCCTCCCCGGCGACGTGCGGAGCCGGCGTATAGCGCCAGTCCTCGACGCCGTACCCGTAGAGGTGGGTGAGCTCCGCGGTGGCGAGCTCGCAGTCGATCCGGATCCGGCTCACCTCGTCCGGCGAGAGGACGCTGTTGACGACGGTCGCGAGCGCCCCCGACTCGAACCGGACCAGCGCGGTGGAGACGTCTTCGGTCTCGACGTCGTGCACGAGCCGGGCGGTCATCGCGCGCACCTCGGCCCAGTCGCCGAGCAGGTGGAGCAGCAGATCCATCTGGTGGATGCCGTGGCCCATGGCCGGCCCGCCACCCTCGGTCTCCCAGCGCCCCCGCCACGGCACCGCGTAGTAGGCGGCATCGCGGTACCAGGTGGTCTGGCAGTGCGCGACGAGCGGACGCCCCAGCTCCCCGCCCGCAAGCAGCTCCCGGAAGTGCACGGCGGCCGAGCCGGACCGCTGCTGGTAGACGAAGGCCGCGTACGGCCCACCGTCCTGCTCGGCGGCGGTCATCTCGTCGTATTCGGCCAGCGACCGGCACGGCGGCTTTTCGCACCAGACCCAGGCCCCGCTCTCGAGCGCCTCCTTCGTCTGTTCGACGTGCAGGCTCGGCGGCGTGCAGATCGAGACGAGGTCCGGCTCCTGCTCGGCGAGCAGGGTGCCGAGGTCGCGGTAGGGCTTGGCGTGGCCGGTCCCGGCGCAGAACGCGGCGACCCGCGCCTCGTCGACGTCCGCGGCGGCCACGATGTCGACGTCTTCGTGGTGTGCTTCGAAGGCGGTCCGGTGGCTTTCCGCGATGGCCCCGGTCCCGACGACGGCCACCCGCAAGCGCTTTCCCTGAGCCAACCCGGGTCTCCCTCCACGGCTCCGGCGCCCCAGCAGCGCCGATCCGCGCCACCCGTCCACCCACGGGGCGGCGGTGTCCGCGGCCGGGCTGCGCCTCTCCGACCGTTCCAGAAAGCGCTTTCTCATGCAACGGGCGGCCGTGATGTCAACGTTGTCAACGATCGCGATCCACCGGTCGGACGACTCGCGTACCCGGTCAGGAATTCTCCGGCGGCAGGACTCTTACCAAAGGGCCCGTGGCGCCGCGTCCGCGAAGATCAGCCGATCTTGCCGCGCGCCTTGCCCGGCTGCCGGCTCTCGGCCCGCATCGCCAGCATGTCCAGGAAAGCGGCAACACCGGACACCAGCGCCGCGAACAACCCGAGGAACCGGCCAAGGCCGGGCCCGATGGCGACCCCGGCGGCCTCGAAGATGCCGCGCTGGTCGGCGTCGAACTCCCAGTCCAGGGTGAACCAGCCCAGCACCATCAGCAGCAGCGACGCCGCGGCGACCACCAGCCACAGCTGCGGCAGGCCACTGACCCGCAGGGTCCGGACTCGTCCGAAAACGACCACGGCCAGCCCGGCCAGCAGCAACGGCAGCGGCGGGCACCAGGCGAAGAAGCTCGAGTGCCACGCGTCGCGGACGACGTCGCCCCGGGGCAGCTGCGCGAGGATGTCTTCGATGTCCGGTTTGGTGGCGGTCAACGTGGTCCACGGCAGGAACGTCGAGCCCAGCGCGAGCAGCCCGGCCGCCAGGCCGAGCCACTCGCGCCAGGTGACGCTTTTGACGAAACCCGGCAACGTCAGGAACCGACGCGCTCGATGATCAGTTCACGGACCCGCTTGGCGTCCGCCTGCCCCTTGGTCGCCTTCATGACCGCGCCGACGATGGCACCCGCCGCGGCAACCTTCCCGCCGCGGATCTTGTCCGCGACGTCCGGCTGCGCCGCCAGGGCCTCGTCGATCGCCGCGAGCAGCGCCGAGTCGTCCGAGACGACCTTCAGCCCACGCTTCTCGACGACCTCCCGCGGCTCACCCTCCCCGGCAAGCACGCCCTGGACGACTTCCTTCGCCAGCTTGTTCGTCAGTTCGCCGGACGTCACCAGCCCGATCACCTCGGCCAGCTGGCCCGGGGTGATCGCCAGCTCCGCCAGCTCGACCTCGCGGGCGTTGGCCTCCTGGGCGAGGGTGTTGACCCACCAGCCGCGCGCGTCGTCCGGCGACGCACCGGCCTCGACGGTGGCCGCGACGAGGTCGACCGCACCGACGTTCAGCAGGTCACGCAGGGCTTCGTCGGAAAGCGACCATTCCTGCTGGATCCGCTTCCGCCGCTCCGACGGCATCTCCGGCAGCGTCCCCCGCAGCTGTTCGACCCACTCGCGCGACGGCGCGATCGGGACCAGGTCGGGCTCCGGGAAGTACCGGTAGTCCTCGGCGGTCTCCTTCGTCCGGCCGGGCGAAGTGGTGCCGTCGGCCTCCTGGAAGTGCCGCGTCTCCTGCTTGATCGAACCGCCGTCGGCGAGGATCGCCGCCTGCCGCGTCATCTCGTAGCGCACCGCGCGCTCGACGCTGCGCAGCGAGTTGACGTTCTTCGTCTCGGTGCGCGTGCCGAACTCGGTCGCGTCCTTCGCCATCAGCGAGACGTTCGCGTCGCACCGCAGCGAGCCCTGGTCCATCCGGACGTCGGACACGTCGAGCGCGCGAAGCAGGTCCCGCAGCGCGCTCACGTAGGCCCGCGCGACCTCGGGCGCCCGCTCACCGGTGCCCTCGATCGGCTTCGTCACGATTTCGATCAACGGCACGCCGGCCCGGTTGTAGTCGAGCAGCGAGTGCTCGGCACCGTGGATCCGCCCGGTGGCGCCGCCGACGTGCAGCGACTTGCCGGTGTCCTCCTCCATGTGCGCGCGCTCGATCTCCACGCGCACGACCTCGCCGTCGTCCAGCGTGACGTCGAGGTAGCCGTTGAAGGCGATCGGCTCGTCGTACTGCGACGTCTGGAAGTTCTTCGGCATGTCCGGGTAGAAGTAGTTCTTCCGCGCGAACCGGCACCACTCGGCGATCTCGCAGTTCAGCGCGAGACCGATCCGGATGGCACCCTCGACGGCCTTGCCGTTGACCGCCGGCAGCGCCCCGGGCAGGCCCAGGCAGGTCGGGCAGACCTTCGTGTTCGGCTCACCGCCGAATTCGTTCGGGCAGCCGCAGAACATCTTCGTGTTCGTGTTCAGCTCGACGTGGACCTCGAGCCCGAGCACGGGGTTGAAGCGTTCGATGACGTCGGCGTAGTCCATCAACTCGGCCACGGCAGTCACTTCGTTCCTCCCAGCTCCGGGACCTTGTGGATGAGCGAGCCACCGGCGGCGGCGTCACGGGCGGCCTCGTAGGCGGCACCGACTCGGTAAAGCCGGTCGTCGGCCAGCGCCGGGGCCATGATCTGCAGCCCGACCGGCAGGCCGTCCTCGTCGGACAGCCCGCTCGGCACGCTCATGGCGGCGTTGCCGGCCAGGTTCGACGGGATCGTGCACAGGTCGGCGAGGTACATCGCCATCGGGTCGTCGACGCGCTCGCCGATCTTGAACGCCGTGGTCGGCGTCGTGGGCGAAACGAGGACATCGACCTGCTCGAAGGCGGCGTCGAAGTCACGCGTGATCAGCGTGCGCACCTTCTGCGCCGAGCCGTAGTAGGCGTCGTAGTAGCCGGACGACAACGCGTAGGTGCCCAGCATGATCCGCCGCTTGACCTCGGCGCCGAAGCCCTTCTCCCGCGTCAGCGACATGACCTCTTCGGCGCTGTGCGTGCCGTCGTCGGCGACGCGCAGGCCGTAGCGCATGGCGTCGAACCGCGCGAGGTTCGACGAGCACTCGCTCGGCGCGATCAGGTAGTACGCCGGCAGCGCATAGACGAAATTCGGACAAGACACCTCGACCACGTCGGCGCCGAGCGCCCGCAGCTGCTCGACCGCGGCCTGGAAGGACCGCAGCACGCCCGGCTGGTAGCCGTCGCCGCCGAACTCCTTCACGACGCCGACCTTGACGCCCTTCAGGTCACCGTTCGCGCCCTGGCGCGCAGCGGCGACGACCGGCGGCACCGGCGCGTCGATGGACGTCGAGTCCCGCGGGTCGTACCCGGCGATGACCTCGTGCAGCAGGGCGGCGTCGAGCACTGTCCGCGCGCAGGGCCCGGCCTGGTCGAGCGAGGACGAAAAAGCGACAAGGCCGTAGCGCGACACCCCGCCGTAGGTCGGCTTGACCCCGACGGTCCCGGTGACCGACCCGGGCTGCCGGATCGACCCACCGGTGTCGGTGCCGATGGCGATGGCGGCCTCGAACGCCGCGATCGACGCCGACGAGCCACCACCCGACCCGCCCGGGATGCGGGCGTGGTCCCACGGGTTGTGCGTCGGGCCGTAGGCGGAGTTCTCGGTCGACGACCCCATGGCGAACTCGTCCATGTTCGTCTTGCCGAGGATGACGACACCGGCCTCGCGCAGCTTGCGCGTCACGGTCGCGTCGTACGGCGGCAACCAGCCTTCGAGCGTTTTCGAACCACAGGTCGTCGGCACGCCCTCGGTGGTCAGGACGTCCTTGAGCGCGAGCGGCACACCGGCCAGCGGCGACGCGGGCGCCTTCCCCTCGGCGATGCCCTCATCGACGGCCTTGGCCGCGGCCAGCGCGCCCTCGGTGTCGACGTGCAGGAACGCGTGGATGTGGTCGTCGACCTCGGCGATCCGGTCCAGGTGGGCCTGCGTGACCTCGACCGCGGACACCTCACGCGAGTGGATCTTCTCCGCCAGTTCGGCGGCGGTCAGCTTGATGAGCTCGGTCACTGCTCTTCCCCCAGAATCCGCGGCACCCGGAAACGGCCCTCTTCGGCGGCCGGCGCACCGGCCAGTGCCTGCTGCTGCGAGAGCCCGGGGACGACGACGTCCTGTCGGAAGACGTTCGTCAGCGGCACGGCGTGCGACGTGGGCGGCACATCGGCGGCGGCGACCTCGCTCACCTTGGCCACCGAGTCCAGGATCTGGTCGAGCTGGCCGGCGAAGACGTCGATCTCGTCGTCGGTCACGGCCAGCCTGGCCAGCTTCGCGAGGTGCGCGACCTCGTCTCGGGAAATGTTGGGCACGCGGGTGACTCCCGGGTTGTGCTGTGCGGGTTGTCTCGGAAGCTGCAAGTCTATGGTGGCGGCGCGGGCGGACTCGACTGGGTTACGCCCGGCGCAAGCCGGCTGCCGTCCGGCGACGCTCACATCCCGCCCGGCGGACAGCGGGTCCCGCGAGCCGGGCGGGTCTGTCACAATCGGCGACCGGCATCGAGCGTCCCACGGCAAGGCTGGGACGCCAGAGGTGAGAGGGGCGCGTGGTGTCGTTCCTGATCCGGGTCCTCCTTCCGGACAGCCCGGGGACCCTCGGCGCGGTCGCCACGGCGCTCGGCACGGTAGGCGCCGACATCCTCAGCGTGGACGTCGTCGAGCGCGGCAGCGGAGTCGCCGTCGACGACCTGGTGGTCGAGCTCCCGTCCGGCCGCCTGCCCGACGCGCTGATCACGGCGGCGGAGAGCGTCGAGGGTGTCGAGGTCGACGCGGTCCGTCCCTACGCAGGCGTTCTGGACACGCACCGTGAGCTCGAGCTCGTCGAGGAGATCGCCGCGCAGCCGAAGTCCGGCCTCGACATCCTCGCCGAGGGCGTCCCCCGCATCGTGCGCGCCGGCTGGGCGATGATCGTCGAGCATTCGGAGACCGGCGCGGTCCGGCTGGCCTCGTCGAGCGCGGCCCCCGAAACCCCGATCACCGACCTGCCGTGGCTGCCGCTCGAACGTGCGACGGTTCTCGACAGCGAGGAAGCCTGGATCCCGGAGACGTGGAAGGAGCTCGGCACCGAGCTCGCCGCAACCCCGCTCGGCAAACCAGGCAAGGCGCTGCTCGTCGCCCGCCCGGGCGGGCCGAACTTCCGCGCCGCCGAGGTCGCCCGGCTCGCCCACCTCGCCGGCATCGTCGCGGTCGTCCTGGACGGCTAGCGACGAGCTCCCCTCACGTCGCCGAAAGGGACGAGCCCCGCTGGGGTTCGTCCCTTTCTCGACAAGGCCCAGGTCAAAGGTCGATCTGATAGGCGATGAGCTCGATGTGCGGGAACGGCCGCCAGTCGCGCTCGGCCAGGCGCGTGAACCCGAGACGCTCGTAGAGCCGGTGCGCGCTGTGCATCCGGTCGGCACTGCTCAGCACCACCTTGCGGAGCCCCAACCCGCGAGCTCGGTCGAACACCGCCTTGGTCAAAGCCTCGCCAATACCTCGGCCACGCGCCGACGGCGCCACCGCGAGCATCCGGAACTCCAGCTCCCCCGGACGCGAGATCTCGGCGTACTCGGACTCCGGGTGCACGATGGTCACGGTGCCGACCACCTTCCCCGTCCCGTCCACGGCGACGAGGACCTCGGCCTCCTCGACCCGCCGCGCGACGTCACGCAGCTTCGCGTCGTAGCCGACGTCGTCGGCCAGGTGGCCGTCGGCCTCATACGCCAGCACCGTGACTTCGCCGGCCGCGGCGTACTCCTCGGGCCGCGGCGGCCGGATCTCGACATCACTCATCCGTTCCCCCAGTCGCTTCTTCGATGGTCGCGTCTTCGGTCGGCAGCGCCACCTCCCGCGCCGCGTCGGGGCCCTGCTCCAGCAGGACGCGGAAGCCGGCTTCATCGAGCACCGGCACTTTGAGCTGAACCGCCTTGTCGTATTTCGAACCAGGCGCATCCCCGACGACGACGAACGCGGTCTTCTTCGAGACCGACCCGGCGGCCTTGCCGCCGCGGGCCATGATGACCTCCTTGGCCTCGTCGCGCGAGAAGCCGTCGAGCGAGCCTGTCACCACAATCGACAGCCCTTCGAGGTGGCGCGGAATCGACTCGTCGCGCTCCTCCTCCATCCGCACGCCGGCCCGTCGCCACTTTTCGACGATCTCGCGGTGCCAGGCGACTTCGAACCACTCCTGCGTCGCGTGGGCGATGGTCGGACCGACGCCGTCGACCGCCGAAAGCTCCTCTTCGGTGGCCTGCTCGATCCGTTCGATCGAGCCGAACTCGCGCGCCAGCGCCTGCGCCGCAGTGGGCCCGACGTGCCGGATCGACAGGGCGACCAGCACCTTCCACAGCGGCCGGTCCTTCGCCGCATCGAGGTTGGCGAGCAGCTTCCGCGCGTTCGCCGACAGCTCGCCCGCCTTGGTCCGGAACAGTTCGACCTCGGCGAGGCTGTCCTCGTTCAGGTCGAAGACGTCGCCCTCGTCGGCGACCACCCGCGCGTCGAGCAGCGCCACCGCGGCCTCGTACCCGAGGACCTCGATGTCGAAGGCGCCCCGCCCGGCCAGGTGGAACAGGCGCTCACGCAGCTGCGCGGGACAGAACCGGGTGTTCGGGCAGCGGATGTCCTTGTCGCCTTCCTTCTGGTAGGCGAGCTCGGTGCCGCATTCCGGGCAGTGGGTGGGCATGACGAACTCGCGTTCGTCGCCGGTGCGGGCGTCCACCACCGGCCCGAGGACCTCGGGGATGACGTCGCCGGCCTTCCGGATGACGATCCGGTCGCCGATGAGCACGCCCTTGCGTTTGACCTCCTCCTGGTTGTGGAGGGTGGCCCTGGCCACGGTCGACCCGGCGACCGTGACCGGCTCGGTGACCGCGAACGGGGTCACCCGTCCGGTCCGTCCGACGCCGACCTGGATGTCCAGCAGCGTGGTGATCGCCTCTTCCGGCGGGTACTTGTAGGCGATCGCCCACCGCGGCGCGCGCGACGTCGTACCCAGCCGCCGCTGCAACGCCACCTGGTCGACCTTGATGACCACGCCGTCGATCTCGTGCTCGGCATCGTGCCGGTGCTCGCCCCAGTAGGCGATGTGCGCGGTGAGCTCGTCGGCCGAGGTCAGGACCTTGCTGTGCGGCGACACCGGCAGCCCCCACGCGGCCAGCGCGTCGTACGCCTCCGACTGACGCTGGGCCTCGAAGCCCGCGCGCTTGCCGAGCCCGTGGCAGATCAGCCGCAGCCGGCGCTCGCGAGTGATCTTGGGATCCTTCTGCCGCAGCGAGCCGGCCGCGGTGTTGCGCGGGTTCGCGTACGGCGGCTTACCGGCTTCGACCATCTTCGCGTTCAGTTCGAGGAAGTCCTCGACGCGGAAGAAAACCTCGCCGCGCACCTCGACCAGGGCGGGCACCGGGAACTGATCGGTGCCGGTCAAGGTCAGCGGCACCTGGTCGAGCGTGCGGACGTTGAGCGTGACGTCCTCACCGGTCCGGCCGTCACCCCGGGTGAGCGCCCGGGTCAAGTGGCCGTTTTCGTACAGGAGGTTGATGGCCAGGCCGTCGATCTTCAGCTCGGCGAGGAATTCGGTGCGCCCGACTTCCTTCTCGACGCGTTCCCCCCACGCGAGGAACTCGTCCTGGTCGAAGACGTTGTCCAGGCTGAGCATGCGCTCGAGGTGGTCGTGCGCGGTGAACTCGGTCGAGAACGTGCCCCCGACCCGCTGGGTCGGCGAATCGGGCGTGACCAGCGCCGGGTGCGCGTCTTCGAGCCGCTGCAGTTCGCCCAGCAACTCGTCGAACTGCCCGTCGGAGATGATCGGCGAGTCCAGGACGTAGTAGCGGAACTGGTGGTCACGCAGTTCCTCGGCGAGGGCACTGTGCCGCTCGCGCACGTCGGCCGGGACGTCGGTGACGTCCTCCGCGGCCACCGGGGCGTCGACCGCCGCAACCTGGTCGTGGGGGAGTTCGGTGCTGCTCACGGGTGGTAACCCTAGCCGGAGGTACCGACATTTTCGTTCGGTCCGCTGTCCAGTCCGCGGACCAGTTCACGGAACTCCAGAAGGGTGATGGACCCGGCCGGCTCGGCCTCCGCGGTCTCGACGCGCCGTAACCGTTCGGCGGCGAGCCGTTCACCCAATGTCGCGTCGAGCGGCAGGAAGGTCATGGTCCGCCGCGTCGCGTCGTCGAGGTCGCCGAAGCGCGGGTGGAAAACGGCAACGTCGACCACGCGCTCGTCATCGTCCACCTGGGCAACGACCCGGACCTCGGCCAGCGCGATCCGGTGCTCGCCGAGGTTTACCGTGACTTCGGTCGGATCGGGCACCGGCGGAACCGAGTCGTGGTACTCCCAGATCGCGTCGTCCGGCGGCGCCGCGGCCCGCCACGCGTCCGTGAACGGCCGCACTTCGGGATCTTCCTGACCGGTCACGACCAGGGCGTAGATCGCCTGGCGACCTCGCTCCAGCGAGAAGTGCAGCCGCGGGTGCAGCGCCTCCACGAGCTGGCACAGCTCGTGTTCGACGCGGTGTGGTTCGCCCTCCCCCAGTGCCGCGCTGACCATCGGGAGCAGCTCGAACCAGCCGTGCCAGAACGCCTCCGCGGCGGCCGCCGGATCGTCCGGCACAGGTTGCTCGGGCCACGCGGTGCGCGGGTCGGGCGGATCGGCGGCGGCGTTCTTGCGGCGGAACAGACGCATGGTTTCGGACGGTCCTCGTTCGGTCGGCGACTTCGACAACGCTACTTGCCGACCGAACCGGACGTCGGTGAGTTGCCGGATTCCGTCACCAGCCCTCCGGCGGCTCCACGAAGGCCTTACCGAGGTCCCGCGTCAGGGAGAGGGCACGGCGCATCCAGTCCGGCGTCGCACCGGCGAGACCGCAACTGGGTGTCGACACCGCCTGATCGGCGAGGACGCTGCGGTTGAAACCGAGCCGGTCGGCCAGCCGGAACGCCGGCTCGCCGACCTCCTTCAGAGTCGGCGAAGCCCCCGGCATCGTCGCCGGCACCGCACCCAGGAACAGCGTGGCCCCGCCGTCCCACACTTCGCCGATCTCGTCGAGGAACGCGGCAGAGGCACCGTCGAGCGCGGAGAGGTCGAAGGCCAAGGCGTCTGCACCGGCCTCTCGCAGCAGACCGAGGGGCGGGTTCGCGGCACAGCAGTGCAGGATCACCGGGTTGTCGGTGATCCGCCGGGCGCCGTCGATCACGGTGGTGAGCAGCTCACGAGCCTCGGGCGCCGGCACCGCGGGGACGGTCCCGTAGCCGGACGGCGTCGACAGAGCACCGGCCAGCACCGCGGGCAACGACGGCTCGTCGAACTGGACCACCACCGGCGCGCCGGTCCTGGACCGCACTTCCGCGACGTGTTCGGTCAGGCCCTCCAGCAGTGACGACGTGAAGTCCCGCAAGGCTCCGCGATCGGTGAGCACCCGATGCCCCCGGGGCAGCTCGATCCCCGCGCCGAGCGTCCACGGCCCGGCCAGCTGGACCTTGAAGACCGGCGGGGTGACCCCGGTCTTCTCTCGCGCCTCCTGCACGGCGTCGAGATCCCAGCGAAGCAGATCAACCGCACGGCGATGCTCGTGCCCAGGCCGGGACGCCACGCGATAGCCACTCGGCACGACCTCGACGGCCAGGTCGACGAGCAGCGCGGCGGTCCGGCCGAGCATGTCCGCGCCGACGCCGCGGGCCGGCAGCTCGGGCAGGTGCGGGAAGTCGGGCAACTCGCCGAACACCACCGCCGCCGCTTCGAAAGGATCGTCGCCCGGCATCGAGCCGATCGCCGTTGCGGCTCCGTTGGGCCAGATTCGCTCACTCACGACCACCGATTCTGGTCGACTGCCGCGCACCGGCACCGGCCGGGGCGCCAGGATGCGGACATTCAGCGCATATTCCTTTACTGGCACCATGAGTACGCCCACGGCGATAGGCTGACCGGCCATGACGAGTTCGCCACCACAGCCGGGCTGGTACCCGGACGCGCGGGACCCCCGTCAGCACCGATGGTGGGACGGCCAAGCCTGGACAGCCGACACCCGGCCGGCCCACCCATCGCCGGCGCCGAGCGACTCCGAGCCGATCGAGCTGGACATCGAACGCGCCCACGACCCGGCCCGGATCCAGAGCCAGGTCAATCGCGCGACACGCGGTCGAGGCGGCACGCGCGCCGGGGGCGGGACCCTGTTCACCGAACCGGTCCTCGTGGTCAACCAGCGCGCCAAGCTGTTCGAGATGGCCAACGAGTTCGGCGTCTTCGACCAGCACGGCAACCAGCTCGGCGGGGTCGTCCAGGTGGGCCAGAGCACGCTGAAGAAGGCGCTCCGGCTCCTCACCAACTACGACCAGTTCCTGACCCACAAGTTCGAGGTCCGCGACGCCAACCACAGCACCGTCCTGAAGGTGACGCGGCCGGCGAAGGTGTTCAAGTCGCGGTGCGTTGTCACCAGGGCCGACGAGACGCCGATCGGCGAGATCGTCCAGGAGAACGTCTTCGGCAAGATCCGGTTCGGCTTCATCGTCGACGGCCAATCGGTCGGCGGGATTTTCGCCGAGAACTGGCGCGCCTGGAACTTCTCGATCCGCGACCACGCCGGCACCGAGGTCGCCCGGGTGACCAAGACCTGGGGTGGCTTCCTCAAAGCCGCCTTCACCACCGCCGACAACTACGTCGTGGAGATCCCGCATCCACTGCCGGATCCGCTCGCCAGCATGGTGGTCGCGGCGGCCTTGACGATCGACACCGCCCTGAAACAGGACACCGACTGAGCGAGTGACCGGCGTCTCATCTCCTCCCGGTGGACAGCGGGCCCGGCACGGCTCAGGGTGAATGAAGGCCGGGACGCCGCAGTCTCGCCGGGACGGAGGTCACCGTGGAACCGTTGCCGGAAAGCAGCGACAGGAACTGGACCGAGCCCGGAATCTACGAGGTCTCGGCCGGCGTCTACCGGATCCCGTTGCCGCTGCCCAACGACGCTCTGCGCGCGGTCAACGTCTACGCGGTCACCGACGGCGAGAAGCTGGTCTTGGTCGACTCCGGTTGGGCGCTGACGGTGGCCCGGCAACAGCTCGCCGACGCCCTGAGCGGGATCGGCGCCGGACTCGCCGACGTCAGCGAATTCCTCGTCACCCACGTACACCGGGACCACTATTCGCAGGCGGTGGTCCTCCGGCGTGACTTCGGCTCGAAGATCGCCCTCGGCCAGGACGAAGAGCCATCGCTGAAGGCATCCGGCAACCCCGACCGCTTGCCGATGGAAGCCCAGGTCGACCTTCTGTTCCAGGCCGGAGCGGGCGAAGTCGTGGAAGCACTGGCCCGGCAGTTCGGCACGAGCCTCCGGCACACGGAAGCCGACCTCTGGGAAGCGCCCGACGAGTGGCTGACCCCAGGCCCGCGGTCGATCCTGCCCGGGCGCGAATTCGAAGTCGTCGCCACTCCGGGACACACGTCCGGGCATGTCGTCTTCGTGGACGACACCGCCGGCCTGTTGTTCTCCGGCGACCACGTCCTGCCGCACATCACACCTTCCATCGGATTCCAGCCGGTGCCGGCCGAGTTGCCGCTCAACGACTTCATCGGCTCGCTTCGCCTGGTACGCGCCATGCCGGACCGCCGCATGCTTCCCGCCCACGGCCCGGTGTCCGAAAGCGTGCACACCCGGGTCGACGAACTGCTGGAACACCATCGTCAGCGTCTCGAGACCATAGCCTCGCAAATCGCCGCCGGTGCTACCTGCGCGTACGAAGCCGCACACCGGATCGGCTGGACCCGCCGCAACCGCAAACTGTCCGAAATGGACTCCTTCAATCAGACGCTCGCAGTCCTCGAAACCGCAGCACACCTCGATCTTTTGGTCTCCCAGGGAAAACTGAGCGCCCAAGCTGTTGACGGAGTCCGTCGTTACGCGCTGACCTGAGGCATGCACGGCCGACACTGCGGGTAGCCGCCTCATTGCCGTTAGGTCCGCCGTCCGGCCTCCTGCATACTGGGTGAAATGGAGGTCATCAGACGTGCCCGGGCAACGGACATCGAGGCGCTCGTGCGCCTGTTCGGGGCACCGGGCGAGCCGCTGGCAGCGGCGCTCGGGGAACTAATGAACACCCCGAACGTCACGCTGGTCGTGGCCGAGGACGACAACGGCGTAGCCGGCACCGCACAGCTGACCGTGCTCCGAGGCCTCGCGTGGGACGGTGCACCCCGTGGCCTGCTCGAGGGCATCCGCGCCGCTCGGCGCGGTGTGACCAGCGCCCTCCTGACCTGGGGAATCGACGAAGCCCGCCGGCGCGGCTGCAAACGCATCCATCTCGATTCGGGACTCAACCGCGGCGACCTGCGAGACTTCTACGCACGCTTCGGCTTCGAGTACAGCTACCAAGGATTCACCCGCGTCCTGTGATACTGGCCCGGTGGCCGACTACACCATCCGCAGGGCACGACGCGAAGACATCGATGCGATCGTGCGGATGCTGGCGGACGACCAGCTCGGCGCCACCCGGGACGATCCTGGCGACCTCGAGCCATACCTGCGCGCCTTCGACGAGATCGCCGCGGATCCGAACCAGCTCTTGGTGGTCGTCGTGTTCGGCGACAAGCCGGTCGGCACCTTGCAGCTGACGATCATTCCGGGACTCGCCAGGCGCGGTGCGCTTCGCGGCCAGATCGAGGCCGTGCGGATCCACGCCGGCCATCGGGGCACCGGACTGGGTGCCGAGCTCGTTCGCTGGGCGATCGACGAGTCACGGCGGCGCGGGTGCAGCCTCGTACAACTCACGTCGGACACCTCCAGGACGGAAGCTCACCGGTTCTACGAGCGCCTCGGGTTCGTGCCCAGTCACACAGGATTCAAGCTCAAACTCTGAGCAGCGTCGGCCGCTACGCGCATCGATACCGCGATTGTCTACTTCGGACATTGATCCTCCCGTGATCGCCGTGCGGACATCCACGCACGCGAACGATCCCTAAACAATTGCGATCCGTCAAGTCGCAAGCGGCGCGAATGGACCGTTCGCGCCCTTTCGATGACTTTTCTTGCGAACCGTCGTACCGTCGAGCCCATGACACCTTCACAACCAGTCCGCAAGCTCGTTCCCGCACCCGCCCAAAGCGCCGACGGCAAACTTCCGTTCGTGCTGCTAGCGGTCCGCGCCGACCCGAACACCTTGCAGCACATGGAAGACGACCAAGTCATCGACCTGATCCGCAATACCGATGCGGAGATCTCGAAGCTCCAAGCACTCCAGCTGAGAGCGATCGCGAACCTGAGCGTGCGCCGGAGACGGGAGCCCAGCGCGGCGTCGGAAGTCGCGTTGGCCTTGTCCACAACGGAACACCGCGCCAGCGCAATCGTTTCCGCGGCCAACGCGCTGATTGCCCGCCTCCCCCGCATGCTGAACCTGATGGACGACGGCCGGCTCGACCTCTATCGCGCCATGAAGGTCACCGATGCGACGGCGTGGCTTTCGGGAGATCACGTACGTGTCGTCGACGAGACGCTCGAGGACCGGGTTCCGGGACGGAACGCCACCCAGGTCCGCCGGGCCGCGGCCTACGCCGCCGCGCAGGTCGATCCCGAAGGCGCCGCGCTCCGCACCGAGCGAAAGCTTCTCGAGCGGCGCCTCACCGTGCACCACCAGGACGGCGGCGTGTCCCATCTGTCGGTCAACAGCGCACCGACCGAGAAGGCAACCGCCGCTTATGCCCGCGTCGACCAGGCCGCCCGAGCGTTGAAGACGCCGGATGAGCCGCGAACACTGGATCAGCTCCGTGCGGACGTGGCCGTCGATCTGCTGCTGAGTGGCACAGGTGGCCGGAGTGAACGCACGGAGGTCTTCCTGCACATCGACCTGGCCACCTACCTCGGCCTCAACCAGACTCCCGCAGTGTTGGCCGGTCGCGGCCCCATCGCGGCTGCGCTCGCTCGCCGCATCATCGGCGGTGCCGATACGACGCTGCGTCGGGTCCTCACCGACCCGCGGACCGGTCATGCGGTCGAACTGTCTCCGACGCGCTACTCGATCGAACAGGACGAGTTCATCCGGGTTCGCGACCAAGAGTGCCGGCAGCCGGGATGCACCCGCCCCGCACAGAGTTGCAGGATCAAAGCCACTCGCGCGAAGGGGGAGGCCGAAGGCGCTGCGGACCAAGCAGTCACCTTCTGTTCGCGGCACAGCAAGCTGCGAGGACAGCCTGGCTGGGACTACGAAGTCACGCCGGACGGCACCGTGAACGTCGCGACGCCATCAGGGCAGGTGCATTCGACAACACCACCGTCGATGCACCCCGGTCGCAGACGGGCGAACCGGCTGCGGAAGAAGCCGCGGAGGTGACCGAGGATCAGCGGGTGCCCGAGATCTTCGCGCTGCCGAGGACGACGTCCCCGCCTTCGGAATCAGGGCGGTAGAGGACGACGACCTGCCCCGGAGCGACTCCGCGCAGCGGCTCGCGCAAATGCACCGTCATGGTGTCGTCGTCCACGTCGGCGACCGCATCCACGATGCCTCCGTGCGCCCTGACCTGGACCACGCATTCGGTGGGTTCCGTCAGCGGCCGGCCGCTGGGCCAGATTGCGCGGTCAGCCTCGATCACCTTGACGCCGAGCCCGGCCGCGGAACCGACCTTGACGGAGCCCGACACCGGTTCGAGTGACAGGACGTACCGAGGGCGGCCGTCCGGTGCGGGAGCGTCGATCCCCAGCCCCTTGCGCTGGCCGACCGTGAAACCGTGCACCCCGGTGTGCCGGCCGAGGACCGCACCCGTTTCCGCGTCCACGAGCTCGCCGGGTCGCTGCCCCAGCCGGTTCTCCAGGAACTTCTTGGTGTCGCCGTCCGGGATGAAGCAGATGTCGTGGCTGTCCGGCTTGTTGGCAACGGACAGACCTCGTCGCTCCGCCTCGGCCCGCACGTCGGTCTTCCAGGAACCGCCCAGGGGGAACATGGCGTGGCTGAGCTGTTCCGGTGTCAGCGAGGCGAGCACGTACGACTGATCCTTGCCACTGTCGGCACTACGACGTAGCTCCGGCACACCGTCTACCACTGAGAGGCGCGCGTAGTGGCCTGTCGCGACCGCATCGAATCCGAGCGCCATCGCCTTTTCGAGGAGCGCTTCGAACTTGATCTTCTCGTTGCAGGTGACACACGGGTTCGGAGTGCGTCCGGCAGCGTATTCGCCGACGAAGGTTTCAACGACCTCTTCGGTGAAGCGCTCGGCGAAGTCCCAGATGTAGAACGGGATGCCGAGGATGTCGGCGGCTCGCCGGGCGTCGTGCGAGTCCTCGATCGTGCAACACCCCCGCGAGCCGGTCCGCAAGGTTCCCGGCTTGGCTGACAGGGCCAGGTGCACACCGACGACGTCGTGCCCGGCGTCGACCGCGCGTGCCGCGGCGACCGCCGAGTCCACTCCTCCGCTCATCGCGGCCAAAACCCGCATTGCCTCACACCTCTTGCTTCTGGGTCTGCTTGCGCATTCCGGCGAGGCCGGCCTGCCGGGCACGCATGACGACGCCACCGATCTCCGCGGCCACGGCCTCGACGTCCGCGGCGGTGGATGTGTGGCCAAGGGAGAAACGAAGGGAACCGCGGGCCGCCGCCGGGTCGGCCCCCATGGCCAGCAGCACGTGGCTCGGCTGGGCGACGCCTGCTGTGCACGCCGATCCCGTCGAGCATTCGATGCCCTTGGCGTCGAGCAGCATCAGCAGGCTGTCGCCGGCACATCCGGGGAAGGTGAAGTGGGCATGGCTCGGCAGCCTCTCGCCCTCTCCACCGTTGAGGACGGCGTCGGGCACCTCGCGTTGGACTGCCTCGACGAGCCCGTCGCGGAGTTCCTCGACGCGCTTCGCGTACTCGGCTCGGGACCCGACGCTGATTCGGACCGCAGCTGCGAAGCTCACGATCGCCGGGACGTCCAAGGTGCCGGAGCGGACATTGCGCTCCTGGCCGCCACCGTGCAGCAAGGGCGCACAAGGGACGTCGCGTCCCAGCAGGAGCGCGCCCACTCCGAAGGGGCCGCCGAGTTTGTGCCCGGTCAGGGTGAGTGCAGCGGCGCCGCTGGCGGCGAAGTCGACCGGTGTGGCCCCGACCGCCTGAACGGCGTCGGTGTGGAACGGGATGCCGAACTCGGCGCAGACGGCCGCCAGCTCGGCGATCGGGTTGATCGTGCCGACCTCGTTGTTCGCCCACATCACGGTGGCCAACGCCACGGTCTCGGGCTCCGCGGCGATGGCGGCCCGGAGGACGTCAGGCGACACTCGCCCCTGGCTGTCCACGTCGAGCAGAGTGACCTCGGCACCGCCGTGGGCTTCGAGCCATTCGACGGTGTCGAGCACGGCGTGGTGCTCCGCGGCGCCGCACAGAATGCGGCGACGCTGCTCCTGCTCGCCGCGACGGGCCCAGTAGATGCCCTTGATCGCGAGGTTGTCGCTCTCGGTGCCTCCGCCGGTGAAGATCACCTCGGAGGGCCGGGCGCCCAGGGCCTCGGCGATGGTTTCGCGGGCTTCCTCGACCCTACGGCGCGCCCGGCGGCCCGAAGAGTGCAGCGCGGAGGCGTTGCCCACGGTGGACAGCGCCTCGGTCATCGCCGCTATGGCTTCGGGCAACATCGGAGTGGTCGCCGCGTGGTCGAGATAGGTCATCGCTGTTCCAGGGTAGTCCGCTCCAGCGCGTGACGAAGCCCACCCTGGCCCTCGAAGTGGGCTGTCACACCTTCGACGGCCACCGCCCGGTCAGCCGGACCCCCGCTATCGCGAGCGCCACCAAGGCCACGGTGAGCAGGGCCATCGCCGGCGACGGGTCGAGAACCGAGCCGACCACGCTGAGCAGGACGCCACCCAGGCCGATGAGCAGCGCGGAGCCGACCCAGTCGGCGAGCTGCATCGCCGAGGTGTTGAATCCGCGCTCGCCTTCGGGCGAGTAGCGGAGCAGGAGGACCGAGATCGCGGGCATGGCGATCCCCATCCCCGCACCGCCGATGGCGCAGGCCACGAAGGCGACCCAGCCGGGGAACCAGGGCTGCGAAACCAGGCCGAAGCAGACCAAGCCTGCCGCGACGAGCCAGAACCCGGTGCGCAGCGATGCCTCCCTCGACCAGTCGAGGTACCGGCCTTGGGCCGCCGACGCCGCGGACCAGCCCAAAGCCGTGATCGTCAGCGGCAGGCCGGCGAGGGCGGGGCTGTAACCGTGGACCGCGCTCATCGTCAGCGGGAGATACGCCTCCATTCCCGCGTACGCGCCGGCGATCAGGGCACGGGAGGCGATGACTGTCGGCAGGCCGGGGCGGGAAGTCAACGTCCCGGCCGGCAGCAGCGTCCGGAGGGCGTAGCCCAACGCGATCAGGCCGACAGTGCCGTAGCCGAGCGCGACGAGCGACTGGTGCTGAGCTGCCCACGCCAGCGCCGCGACGCCGAGCGCGGCGATGATCGCGTGGGGCACGCTCGCCCGTCGGCCACCCGTGGCGGGTTCGTGCGACGGCAAGCGCCGGACGACCACGACCAGCATGAGCACCCCGATCGCCACGAGCGGGACCAAGCCGAGGAAGACCCAGCGCCAGCCGACGCTGACCGTCACGATCCCGGCCGCCGAAGGCCCGATGACCGCCGGCAGCACCCAGGCGGCGGCGTTCGCGGCGTAGATGACCGGACGTTCATGGTCGGTGAACGTCAGCGCGATCAGGAGCGAGACCGAGACGAGGAGCAAGCCCGAGCCGAAGCCCTGCAGTGCGCGGCCGAGGAGGAGCATCGACATCCCGCTTGCCGTCCCCGCGACCACGAGGCCGGCCGCGAACAGCACCGGCCCGGCGAGCAGCGCCGGTGCCGGGCCGCGGCGGTCGCCGATGCGGCCCGAGAGCACCGTCGCGACCACGCTGGAGATCAGGAAGATCGTGAAGGGCCACGAGTAGAGCGACGTCCCGTGGAGGTCGGCGACGAGGGTGGGCATCGCCGTCGCCACGCCCATGCTCTCGAACGCGACCAACGTGACCACGAGCAGCAGCGCGATCGTGGTCAGCCGGTGTTCCGCGCTCCAGAGCACACTGCGGCGACGGGGTGCGGAATCGATCGTCGAGGCCATGATCAGCAGCGTGCAACCTCCAGCCCGCTGGAGGTCAAGGTGGTTCAGGCGGTGCGGTGTGCCACCGGTTCCAGTGGCAGGTCGCGAGCCAGCGCGGCCGCTTCACCGCGGGAGCTCACGTCCAGTTTGTCGAGGATGTTGCGGACGTGGAACTTCACCGTGTGCTCGCTGAGCTGCAGTTGCCCGGCGATCTGCCGGTTGCACAGGCCGTGGGAGATGCCCGACAGGACTTCCAGTTCGCGCGGGTTGAGCCGGTCGAGCGGACGGAGCTCCGGCGGTTCGGCCACGCCGAGTGGCAGGGCCGCGGTGATCGTCGTGCCCCAGCCCGCGACGGCGTCGATCTCCCAGTGGCCGCCGAGGGCGGTGAGCCGGTCGGTCAGGCCTCGGGTGGGGATCGCGTCGGCGGCTTCGGGGCAGTCGTCGCGGACGGTGATCCGCAGGACCGATCCGTCCACGCGCCAGGACGCCCTCAGCCGCGTGGTCGCTGGACGGTCCAAGGCGGCCAGCACCAGGCCGCGGGTCAGCGTCCGTGCCGTGTGGGCGATGTCCTGCGGGAGGGACGCGTCACCGACCGGATCGGCGAGGTCGACGTCGACGTCCGTGTGCCGGATCAGGTCGGCCAGCTGGGTCTTGAGGACGGCGAATGCCGCGTCCGCCTGCTCCGCGGACATGACCTGGTCGCGGTCGACGACGCCTTTGAGCTCCAGCAGCGCGTCGGCGGCGAGGTCGACCGCGGTACGGCGGGCGGCGGCGTCGGAGAGCCGGCCGGAGCGGAGGACCGACAGGAGCGTGACCAGGGTTGCCGCGTGCGTCTGGCCGAGGTCGGTGATCACCTGGGCGCGTGCGGAGGCGGCGGCGAGGCTGCTGGCCAGGACGTCCGGGCCCGGGTCCGTTGCCCGCTGGCCCGCGTCGGTGCTGACGATGTGCCACAGCTGGGCCGCCAGTTCCAGCTCCGCGGACGGCGGCTCCGGCGCGTTCGGCACCACGGCGATCACCGCGCCCCGGCCGACCGCCGGTGTCGAGGCGAGCAGGACCAGCCGCCGCTCGACGCCACCGAGCACGCCGTCGGTCACCAGGGCCTTGCCCGGCTCGCTCCGGTCGACCAGCCGCTGCAGCTCGACGCTCGTCACGGCGTGCGTGATCGCTTCGTCGCCGATGACCTTGAGCGGGCTGCGCGGGCAGTCGCCCGTCTGCATCGCGGCCGCGCGGTGCGGGATCAGCTTGCCCAGCTCGGCGGTGAACCGGCTGAGCAACTGGGGCCGCGGCGCCGACAGGAGCCGCTCGACGACGTCCAGCACGTGCCGCGGATCCGACCAGGAAGCGTCCATGGCCTCCAAGGTAGGCGCGGCCGGGATCCGGCGACCTGCTCGTCCGGCTAGTGAACACTGCTCGTCCGGGCGGTTCGGCGGCTCCGCCGGGCGAGTTGACTTCCGGGGGAGGACATTCGAACCGAAGGTCACGAACCAGGGAGCGAGAACCACGATGCGAGCGATCACCTTCTCCGCATACGGCGGCCCGGAAGTCCTGCAGCTGTCCGACGTCCCGGCGCCGGAGCCGGGCCCGGGGCAGGTGCGGCTGGCCGTCCGGGCCGCCGGGGTCAACCCGATCGACTGGAAGATCCGCAACGGCGCCATGCAGCAGAACTTCCCGGTTGCGTTCCCGCACGTCCCCGGGCTGGAGGTCGCCGGGGTCGTCGACGCCGTCGGGGAGGGTGCGGATTTCGCCGTGGGTGACGACGTGTTCGGCTGGTCGGAGACCGGTGCTTACGCCGAGTACGTGCTCGCGAAGACGATCGCGCCGAAGCCTGCGAGCCTTTCGTGGGCGGACGCCGCCGCGTTGCCGGTTGCCGGCGAGACCGCGCTTCGCGTCCTCGGGCTGCTCGGGGTCCAGGAGGGCGAGACGCTGCTGCTGCACGGTGCCAGCGGCACGGTCGGGCGGTTCGCCGCCCAGGTCGCCGTTGCGCAGGGGGTGACCGTCGTCGGGACCGGGGGCAGCCGGAGCCTCGACGATCTCAAGTCGCTGGGTGTCGTGCCCGTCCTCTACGGCGACGGCTGGGTGGAGCGGGTCCGCGAGGTCACGTCCGGGCCGGTGGACGCCGTGTTCGACGCCGCCGGGCACGGGGTGCTGCCCGGTTCCGTCGAACTGCGGGGCACCAAGGACCGGATCGTCACCATTGCCGATGCGGCCGCGTTCGAGCTGGGGATCCCGTTCTCCAGCGGGGGCGAACAGACCCGTGAGGTCCTCACCGAGATCGCCGGCTGGGTGACCGACCGTGGGGTCGGCATCGCGCTCGGCAAGAGCTATCCGCTGGCCGAGGCGGCCGCGGCGCAGGTCGAGAGCGAGGGCGGGCACCCTGGCGGAAAATTGACCATCGCCGTCAGCTGACCGAAGAGAGCCGGGCCCCCCATCCGGGCCTGCCGCCGGATCGCGGCGACAGGGCCCGGATCACTTCGCGGGAGGCGAAGCCAGTGGGGCCGCCTGGCGACGCGGGGTCCGGCGGCGCTGCTGGGCCGGGATCTGCACCGTGCCCAGCGCGGAGTGGACCGCCGACTCGGCGAGCGCGGCCAGTTCGCGACGGGTTTCCGCACGGCCGGGGGCGATCTCCGGGCAGACGTGGATCTCGAGCACCAGGCCGCGCAGGGCCGCGACCCGGCGCAGGGACGCGATCAGCGATTCCGGTCCGATGAACGCGGGGCGGCTGGTCTCACGGCCGTCGGCGAGGCGGTAGCGCAACGCGATCGGGCGCACCGGGACGCCGCCGTCGATGGCCGCCTGGAACGTCGCCGTCGTGAAGCGGCCCGAGGCCAGGCCGCACCAGGTGGTGCCCTCCGGGGTGACGCTGACGAGCGATCCCGTCCGGAGCGCGTCGGCCAGTGACGCCATCGTCGCGGGCAACGTCGTCAGCCGTTCGCGGTCGAGGAAGATGCTGCCGCCGCGGCGGACCAGGCCGCCGAGCACCGGCCAGCTCGCGATCTCCTTCTTGGCCAGTGCCCGCATCGGCCGCAGCGCGTTGATCGCGACGATGTCCAGCCACGAGATGTGGTTGTTGACCACCAGCGCGCCACGGCCGGCGGGCGCGGTGAGGAAGTCGGCGCCGCCCCGGATGTCCAGCCGGACGCCGAACGCCCGCAGCACGCCGCGGAAGATCAGCCGGAGCAGGCGCTCGCGGCCGGGGACGACCAGCAGCAACGGTGCGGACACCAGTGCCGCGAGGACGACCGAGCTCGCGGCCGCGAAGCGCAGGGCCCGGTGCGGGAGGCCGACCACCGGGTCGTCGGCGGTGAGGCAGCCGTCGCCGCACGGCGAAGACGGCATCCAGGCGTGGCTCATCCCTGGCCCCCGAGGAAGAACTTCAGGTACCGCTCGTCGACGTTCTGCAGGTCCAGCAGGACGAAGAAGTCCGCGACGCCGAAGTCCACGTCGAGCGCGGGCGGCCCGCAGACCTTGGCGCCGAGCCGGACGTAACCCTTGATCAGTGGCGGCAGCGCGGGCCGCGCCGGGCGCTCGATGCCCGAGGCGTCCCACGGGATCAACGGCGTGACGCGCGTGCCTTCGCCGGAGTAGTGCTTGGCGTGCAGGACGTCCCACACGCCGGCGGCGAAGGAGCCGTCGTCCACCAGCGGGACGGACGCGCAGCCGGCGAGGTAGCGGTGGCCGGAGAGCAGCATGTAGCGGGCGATTCCGGCCCAGACCAGGCTCACGACGGCGCCGCTGCGGTGGTCCGGGTGGACGCAGGACCGGCCGGTCTCGACCAGCGACGGTCGCAGGCCTTCGATCGCCGTCAGGTCGAACTCGCTGTCGGCGTAGAGCTTCCCGGCCTGGACGGCGCGATCCGGCGGCAGCATCCGGTAGCAGCCGACGATCTCGCCCGTGTTGTCGTCGCGGACCACCAGGTGGTCGCAGAACTCGTCGAACTCGTCGACGTCGAGACCGGGCCGCGGGGAGTGGAGGCGCGCACCCATTTCCTCGGCGAAAACCCGGTGACGCAGTTTCTGCGCCGCGACCACTTCGTCGTTCGCGTGCGCGACGAGAAGCGAGTACCGGGGGGCGTCGGCGGGGACCTCGGTACCCGCCTGATCAGTGCTGACGAGGAGCTGTGACGTCGTCATGAACAAGGTGTACCTGCGCGGAGGAAGCCGCGGAGAGTGCCATCCGATGACCGATAAATGCACGTTCAGTTAATGGCGGGTTCTCTGTCCCGAAAACGCACGAAGGGCCTTCCGGGGGCACCCCGGAAGGCCCTTCGCGGGCGAAGATCAGCCCTTGCGCTTCTCGACCGCCTCGGTCAGCTGCGGTGCGACGTTGAACAGGTCGCCGACGATGCCGAAGTCGGCGATCTCGAAGATCGGCGCCTCCGGGTCCTTGTTGACCGCGATGATCGTCTTCGACGTCTGCATGCCGGCGCGGTGCTGGATCGCGCCGGAGATGCCGAGCGCGATGTACAGCTGCGGCGAGACCGTCTTACCGGTCTGGCCGACCTGGAACTGCGCCGGGTAGTAGCCCGAGTCGACCGCGGCACGCGACGCGCCGACAGCCGCGCCGAGCGAGTCGGCCAGCTTCTCGACGACGTCGAACTTCTCCGCCGAGCCGACGCCGCGGCCACCGGAGACCACGATCGAGGCCTCGGTCAGCTCGGGCCGGTCGCCACCGGTCACCGGCTCGACGCCGGTGATCTTGGTCGCCTTCGCCGCGTCGACGGCGGGGAGCTCGACGGTCTCCTCGGCCGCCGCGCCCTCGGCGGGCTCGGCCTCGACCGCACCCGGGCGGATGGAGACGACCGGGGCGCCCTTCGCGGACTTGGACTTGACCGAGAACGCGCCACCGAAGATGGACTGGTCGATCACGCCGTCGCCGTTGACGCCCACGGCGTCGTAGATCAGGCCGGAGCCCAGGCGCACGGCCAGGCGGGCGGCGACCTCCTTGCCCTCACCGCTGGCGGTGACGAGCACGGCCGCCGGGGACGCCTGCTGCGCGAGCGCGGCGAGCACGTCGACCTTGGGCGTGACCAGGTAGTTCGCGGCGTCGTCGCCTTCCGCGACATACACCTTGGCGGCGCCGTGCGACGCCAGCGCCTGCTTCGCCTTGGCGGCGGTCCCGGTCGGGCCGACGACGACGGCCGACGGCTCACCGAGCGCGCGGGCGGCGGTCAGCAGCTCGAGCGTGACCTTCTTGACCTCACCGTCGACGTGGTCGACGAGGACGAGTACTTCAGCCATGGTTCTACTTCCTCCTCGAAGGACCGTTGTCAGATGAGCTTCTGGCCGACCAGGTACTCGGCGACCTTGGTGCCGCCGTCGCCCTCGTCCTCGACCTTCTCGCCGGCGGTGCGCGGCGGCTTCGGCGAGGCCTCGGTCACCGTGGACCAAGCGTTGGCGAGACCGACCTCGCCCGCGTCGACGCCCAGGTCGGCGATGGTGAACGTCTCGACCGGCTTCTTCTTCGCGGCCATGATGCCCTTGAAGGACGGGTAGCGCGGCTCGTTGATCTTCTCGCCGACGCTCACGATCGCGGGCAGGCTCGCCTCGAGGTGGGTCAGGCCGTCCTCGGTCTCGCGGATGGCCTTGATCGTCGAGCCGTCGACGGTCAGCTCGCGCACGTAGGTGACCTGCGGCAGGCCCAGCAGCTCAGCGAGGATCGCCGGGATGGCGCCACCGCGGCCGTCGGACGACTCGTTGCCGGCGATGACCAGGTCGAAGCCCTCGACCTTGCCGATCGCGGCGGCGAGCACCTTGGCGGTGGCGATCGCGTCGGAACCGTGCAGCGCCTCGTCGGAGACGTGGATGGCCTTGTCGGCGCCCATGGACAGCGCCTTGCGGATGGCGTCGGTCGCGCGGTCCGGGCCCACCGAGATCACGGTGACCTCGCCCTCGCCGGCTTCCTTGATCTTCAGCGCTTCTTCGACGGCCTTCTCGTTGATCTCGTCGAGCACGGCGTCGGCGGATTCGCGGTCAAGGGTGTGGTCGGACCCGTTGAGCTTCCGCTCCGAGTAGGTGTCCGGTACCTGCTTGACCAGGACGACGATGTTGGTCATGGGTCTGCTTCGACCTCCCGGTTCGTGGCCCGCGGTCGACCACGGGACAGTGCTCTACTGGCCGGTAGATTAGGGCCAATCGGCGCGCAGGACCCGTCGAGGTGACGCCATTCACCTGGATGAGCAATTTATTGGGACGATCGTCCCGGTAGTCAACCGGTTACCCCACCCGAACTGCCGTTCGTCCAATCGGACCAACCACGGCCTACTCGCAGTGGGTATCAGGCACTAATCTTCCCCACCATGCCTGCGCGCATCGCCGTCATCACCGACTCGAGCTCCTGCCTGCCCGACCTCGTCGCGTCCCGCTGGGCGATCGGGGTCGTCCAGATCCAGCTGAACATGGGTGGTCAGTTCGACGACGAAAACCGCTTCGACCGCGGCGAGGTCATCGACGCCATGAGAGCCGGGCAGACGATCACCACCGCGCCCCCGGATCCGGGGGCGTTCTTCTGGACCTACCAGGAGGCGGCCGCCGCCGGCGCGACCGCCATCGTCAGCATCCACATCTCCGGCCGCATGTCCGACACCGTCCGCGCGGCCCGGGAGGCCGCCCAGCAGGTCCGTATCCCGGTGCACGTCCTGGACAGCCGGACCACCGGTATGAGCCTCGGCTTCGCCGCCGTGTCCGCCGCCCGGGCCGCGGCGGCCGGCGCGGACGCCAGCCGGGTCATCGAAGCCGCCGAACGCCGGTGCACCACGAGCACCGAGTTCATCTACGTCGACACCCTCGAGTATCTCCGCCGCGGCGGCCGGATCGGCGCCGCGCAGGCCGTGCTCGGCACCGCGTTCTCGATCAAACCGCTGCTCACGGTCAAGGACGGCGAGGTCGCGCCGCTGGCCCGGATCCCCGGCACGCGGCGCGCGCTGGCCAAGATGGTGGACCTCGCGGTGAAGAAGTCCGGCGGGTTCCGCGCCGACATCGCCGTGACCCGGTTCGGCGCCAGCGACCACGAACTGGAGATCGGCAGGCAGATCGAACGCCGGGTGCCGGCGATGGTCGAGAGCATGGTCGTCGAAGCGAGCACGGTCATCGGCGCGCACCTCGGCCCCGGCGCGCTCGGCATCACGGTGTCGCCGGTGGGCTGACCCGCCGTGCCGGGACCAGCAGGATCACCAGCGGCAGCAGCACCCCGAGCCCGGTCGTCGCGACGATGAGCACCTGGTCGATCCGCTCGTAGTGCGCGACGTGGCCGAAGTGGTAGAGGAAGTGCGGGACGCCGAACAGCAGTGCCGAGACAGCCGCCAGCCTCGCCACGGCTGTGGTGCCGATCACGGCGGCCCCGATCAGCAGGGCCGCGAGCCCCAGGTTGAGCCCGCCGAAGTCGCGCAGGAAGTGCTCGTTGAACGGTCCGTCCATCGCCACCCAGCCGGTGCGGAAGCCGGGAAAGTCCCGGTAGAAGCCGGTTGGTGAGATCAACGGCCACAAGCCGACGGGGACTTCGATCAGGCCGAAGAGGACGAGCAGGACACGGGTGATGGTTCGTTGCATGACCACGGAACGAGACAGCGGGGCCCGACGTGACACCCGCTAGGGTCGCGGAGGTGACCACCCCAGCCACCCGGGCCGAGGCGCTGCACCTCACCGGCGAGCGGACCGTCCCCGGCATCGCCGAGGAGAACTACTGGTTCAAGCGCCACGAAGCCGCGTACGCCGCCCTGCTCCCCCACTGCGCGGACGCGACGGTCCTCGAAGCCGGCTGCGGCGAGGGCTACGGCGCGAGCCTCCTCGCGACCACGGCCCGCCGGGTGCTCGCGCTGGACTACGACGTCCCGACCACCGAGCACGTCGCCCGCCGCTACCCCGAGGTCGCCGTCGCGCGGGCGAACCTGGCGTTCCTGCCGCTGCGGGACGCCGCCGTCGACGTCGTGGCCAATTTCCAGGTCATCGAGCACCTGTGGGACCAGGCCGGGTTCCTCGCCGAGTGCCGTCGGGTGTTGTCGCCGAACGGCAAACTGCTGGTCACGACGCCGAACCGGCTGACCTTCACCCCGGACAGCGACACGCCGCTGAACCCGTTCCACACCCGCGAGCTGGCACCGTTCGAGCTGGCCGGGCTGCTCACCGACGCCGGCTTCGAGGTCGAATCGCTGCACGGGCTGCACCACGGCGAGGCCGTGCGCGCGCTCGACGAGCGCTACGGCGGATCGATCATCGACGCCCAGCTCGACGTGGTCATGGGCAAGCTGCCGGGGCAGGCCGAGTGGCCGGACGCCCTGCTCGCCGACGTCGCCGCGATCGAGGTCACCGGGTTCGACATCCACGGCGACGACCTCGACGCGAGCCTCGACCTGATCGCCGTGGCGGTGCGCCGATGAGCGAAGGCACCTTCTGCCTCGTCGTGCACAGCCACCTGCCGTGGCTGCCGCACCACGGGACCTGGCCGGTCGGCGAGGAATGGCTCTACCAGGCGTGGGCGCACTCCTACCTGCCGATGGTGGAGCTCCTGGAGCGCTTCGCCGACGAAGGCCGCCGCGACGTGCTGACACTGGGCGTGACGCCGGTGCTCGCCGCGCAGCTCGACGACCCGTACAGCATCCGCGCGTTCCACGACTGGCTCGGCCACTGGCAGCTGCGCGCCCAGCACGCGGCGACGCTGTGGCGCGGCGATCCGCTGCTGCGCGAGCTCGCCGCGGCCGAGCACCGGACCGCCGTCCGCGCGGCCGAAGAGCTCGGGACGCGGTGGCGGCACGGCTTCTCCCCTGTCCTGCGGTCCCTGGTCGACAATGCGACCATCGAGCTGCTCGGCGGGCCGCTGGCCCACCCGTTCCAGCCGCTCCTGGACCCGCGGGTGCGGGAATTCGCATTGAACGCCGGTCTCGCCGACACGGCGCTGCGGCTGGGGACGCGGCCCGAGGGGATTTGGGCGCCGGAGTGCGGCTACGCGCCTGGTATGGAAAACGACTACGCGGCCGCGGGCGTGCGGCGGTTCATGGTCGACGGCCCGTCACTGCGCGGCGAGACGTGGGCCGCGCGGCCGGTCGGCGGCACCGACGTCCTCGCGTTCGGCCGGGACCTCGAGGTCACCTACCGCGTCTGGTCGCCGAAGGCCGGCTACCCCGGCCACGCCGCCTACCGCGACTTCCACACCTGGCAGCACGAGGTCGGCCTCAAGGCGGCGCGGGTCACCGGCAAGACGGTCGAGCCGCAGGACAAGGCGCCGTACGACCCGGCGCTCGCCGCGGACGTGCTGGGAACGCACGTCAAGGACTTCGTCGAGACCGTCGTGACGCGGCTGCGGTCGCTGAAGCGCCAACACGGGCGAGAGGCGCTCGTGGTCGCCGCTTACGACACGGAGCTGTTCGGGCACTGGTGGCACGAAGGGCCGGCCTGGCTGGAAGGCGTGCTGCGCGCGCTCCCCGAGGCGGGCGTGCAGGTGACGACGCTGAAGGGCGCGATGGAAGCCGGCCACGTCGGCGAGCCGATCGACCTGCCCGCGTCGTCGTGGGGATCCGGCAAGGACTGGCGCGTCTGGGACGGCGAGCAGGTCAAGGACATGGTGGCCGCCAACGCGGCCCTGCAGGACCGGCTGCTCGACCTGGTCGGAGGGCTGGACCGGACGGCGCGGGACGTCGTCGCCGACCAAGCCGTCGCCGAAGCGATGCTGGCGCTGGAAAGCGACTGGGCGTTCATGGTCACCAAGGATTCGGCCGCGGACTACGCCCGTCGTCGCGCGGCGGTCCACACCGAGCGCTTCGACGCGCTGGCCGGGCTGCTGCGTCGCGGCGATCGCGCGCGGGCCGCGGAGCTCGCCGCCGCGTATCGCGCCGACGACGGACCGTTCGGGCACCTCGACGCCCGGGCGCTGAAGCACGACTGAAAGGGACTCACCGGATGGGAATCCACGAAATTCCGCTCAAGACCCTCGACGGGCGGGACAGCTCGCTGGGTGAATTCGCGGGCAAGGTGCTGCTCGTGGTCAACGTCGCGTCGAAGTGCGGCCTGACCCCGCAGTACTCCGGTCTCGAGCGGCTGCAGGAACGCTTCGGCGAGCAGGGCTTCTCCGTTGTCGGGTTCCCGTGCAACCAGTTCGCCGGGCAGGAGCCGGGCAGCGCGGAGGAAATCCAGACGTTCTGCTCGACGACCTACGGCGTCACCTTCCCGCTGTTCGAGAAGATCGACGTCAACGGCGAAGGCCGGCACCCGCTGTACGCCGAGCTGACCGAGACCGCGGACGCCGAGGGTGCGGCCGGCGACGTCCAGTGGAACTTCGAGAAGTTCCTGATCGGCGCCGACGGCGAGGTCCTGGCGCGGTTCCGGCCGCGCACCGAGCCAGAGGACGAGACGGTCGTCAAGGCCGTCGAGGCGGCACTGCCGGCGTGATACCACGGCGGGGGACGCCGATCCCCCGCCGTCGCCGAATTCACCGGATCGACTGAATCAGCGACCGTTCAGGTATCACGGAAACGCTCCCGGTCTCGCACCGAATAATTCTCCCGACGCCATTCCGGCGTCATCTCGGGCGAGAAAGCGATCACGGATGAGCCCACCTGGGACTCTGCCTGGATCTGTGGCGACCGGCTGTGGTCGAATTCAGGACGAGCCCGCGTCGATCACCGCTCGCACGCACTTCGCGACCACCGCCGAATCCACCTTGACCACGCGACGGTCGTAGGTCAGCAGGCCGTTGACCTCGTTTTCGACGTCCGTCGTCTGCGTGTAGACCGCCCCGGACAAGCCGCGCTCCGTCACGACGCGCTCGAGGGCAGCGCTCACCTCGGCGTAGCGCTCGGTGAGCCGCTCCGGCGTCGGCGTCATCTCGTAGGCGTTCGGCGGGCCCGGCCAGCGGTGGTCGTCCAGAACCAGACCAAGGCCGCCGTATTCGCCGTCGACGATCGCGCGGCCGTCGCTCACCGACGGCGCACCCGGGCCCACGTACGTGTGGTCGTCGTAGACGTCACCCGCGCCGCTGTCGGGCCGCGAGAAACAGCAGTTGACGCCGCTGTTCGCGATCACCAGCCGCGTCGGGTCGAGGGCCTTGACCAATTCCGCGACACGAGCCGTGTCGAACTCGCCCCAGCCCTCGTTGAACGGGACCCAGCCGGCGATCGACGGGACGGCTCGCAGCTGCGTCACCATCTCGACCAGTTCCGCCTCGAAGCGTTCACGCGCCCGCGGCACCGGGTCCGGCGCGATCCCGGGCGGGCCGTCGAACGACACCGTCAGCGACGGCATGTCCTGCCAGACGACCAAGCCCAGCGTGTCGGCCCAGAAGTACCAGCGGGCGGGCTCGACCTTGACGTGCTTGCGGACGAAGTTGAAGCCCAGCTCCTTCGTCTTTTCGAGGTCGAAACGCAGGGCGTCGTCGGTGGGCGCGGTCGAGATGCCGTCCGGCCAGTAGCCCTGGTCGAGCGGTCCGTGCAGAAAAGTGACACGGCCGTTGAGCGCGATCCTCGGACGCCCTTGCCGATCCGGGACCAGACCGATCGTCCGGAGGCCGGCGTAGCTGCCGACCTCGTCCGAAATCGAACCATGCCAGTCGAGCAGCTGGACGCGCACCGAGTAGAGGTGTGGGTCGTCGGGTGTCCAAAGGCGTGGCGATGGAACGTCCACGCGCACCGCAGCCCCGGCCGGACCCGACGCCCGCGCCACCTCGAGGTTGTTTGCCGAAATGACGACAACGACTTCGGCACCGCCGGTGACCTGCGGGAACACGCTCACGCCGGTCAGGTCCGGAGTCAGGTCCAGCCGTTCGATCCGGGTTTCGGGGGCTGGTTCCAGCCACACCGTTTGCCAGATTCCGGACGACGCCGTGTAGCAGATCCCGCCGGGTGCGTTGCGCTGCTTTCCGACCGGGAAGGGCTCGATGTCGGTGCGGTCCTCGGCGCGGACGGTCAGTTCCTGCGGTCCCGAGGCGCGCAGGACGTCGGTGATGTCCGCGCTGAACGCCGTGTAGCCGCCTTCGTGCGTCGCGACGAGCTGGTTGTTGACCCAGACCTTCGCCATTTGGTCGACCGCGCCGAAGTGCAGGAGGATCCGCGAGCCGCGCCAGTCGGCGGGGACGTCGAAGAGGCGCCGGTACCAGAGGACTTCGTCGCGTCGCTGGATTCCGGACAACGCCGATTCCGGCGGGAACGGGACCAGGATGCGCTCGGTGTAGCCGGACGGCCGTGGTTCATCCGGCGACGACGGCCAGCCCGCGTACTCCCAGACTCCGTTGAGATTGAGCCAGCGAGGTCGCTTGAACTGGGGTCGCGGGTACTCGGGCAGCACATTGTCCGGAGCGACGTCGCCGCTCCACGGGGTGGGCAGAGGCGGGTCGAGCCGGCGCCAGCCGGGGTCCTCGGGAGGAGTCATCCCGGTCGATGGTGGCAGACATCCCCTGACTCAACAGTGATCGAGATCACATGTGAACACCTCGCGAGCACGGGCGCGCCGGGCCTTCCGACTCGCGAGTAACCTCTGCCCATGCGAGTGCTGATGCTGTCCTGGGAGTACCCGCCCGTGGCCATCGGGGGCCTGGCCCGGCACGTCCACGCGCTCGCCACCCACCTCACCCGCCAGGGCCACGACGTCGTGGTGCTCTGCCGGCACGCCGCGGGCACCGACGCCGGGACGCACCCGCGCACCGACCGCGTCGTCGACGGCGTCCGGATCATCCGGGTCGCCGAGGACCCGATGCACGTGACCTTCGAACGGGACCTCGTCGCCTGGACGCTGGCCATGGGGCACGCCATGATCCGCGCCGCGCAGGACCTGCTGCGCACCTGGCAGCCCGACGTCGTCCACGCGCACGACTGGCTGGTCGCCCACCCGGCGATCGCGATCGCCGAGGCTGCGCGGGTGCCGCTGGTCGGCACGATCCACGCGACCGAGGCGGGGCGGCACTCCGGCTGGCTGTCGCACCCGCTGAACCAGCAGGTCCACTCGGTCGAGTGGTGGCTGGCCAACCGCGCCGACGCACTGATCACCTGCTCCCAGGCCATGCGCCGCGAGGTCGCGTACCTCTTCGAGGTCGAGGCGGCCGACGTCACGGTGATCCACAACGGCATCGAGGAGCGCGGCTGGCAGGTGCCCGCGGACGAGATCGCGCGCGCCCGCGAGGTCTACAGCCCGGCCGGTGCGCCGGTGCTGCTCTACTTCGGGCGGCTCGAGTGGGAGAAGGGCGTGCAGGACCTGCTGGCCGCGCTCCCCCGCATCCGGCGCCGTCACCCGGGCACCCGCGTGGTCGTTGCCGGAAAAGGACGACACTTCGACGAGCTGGTCGAACAGGCGCGGAAGCTGCGGGTGCGGCGCGCGGTCGACTTCGTCGGGCACCTCTCCGACCGCGACCTCCGTGCGGCGCTGGCCGCGGCCGACGCCGTGGTCCTGCCGAGCCGGTACGAGCCGTTCGGCATCGTCGCCCTCGAAGCCGCGGCTGCGAAGGCGCCGCTGGTCGCGTCGACCGCCGGCGGGCTCGGCGAGGTCGTGGTGCACGGCGAGACCGGGCTGGCCTTCAGCCCCGGGGACGTCGCCGCGCTGGCCGCCGCGGTGACGACGGTGCTCTCCGACGCCGAAGCCGCGGCCGAGCGGGCGCGGGCCGCGCAGTCCCGGCTGGCCGCGGACTTCGATTGGGGCCGCATCGCCGAGGCGACCGCCGAGGTCTACCGGCGGGCGAAGCCGGGCGAACCGGTCGAGCTGCCCCGGCCCAAGATCGCGACCGGCAACGCCTTCGAACCGGTGCCGGCCGAGATCCCGGAAGTTTAGGTAGCCGTCCGCTCAGAACCGGCAGGGCCGCACGCAGTTCGGACCGGCCGCGACGGCCGTGGTCGTGATTCCGTCCACGGCGAACGCGAGCGCAAACGCGGCGAAAAGGGTGACGACGGCAGCTCTGAACCTGCTGGTCATGGGGGACTCCTCGGGGACAGGAGGCGCGATCGGCGCCTCGCAGCGAGCATCCGCGCCGCCTCCCCGGGAAACAATAAGCGGAACAGCACGGGCCGGTACGTATTCGCCTTCCGTGATCGGTTCGCCCGGTTCACCGGGTTCCGGTCAGCAGCCGGACCCGGACGCGTTCCCGCAGCGGGCCGTGCGGATCGACCGCCGCCCGGATGCGCTCGGTGAACGCCGGCCTCGCGTCCGGGCCGGGCAGCTGCTCGGGGCTCATGGCCGAAAAAACGCCACCGGCTATTTCCTCGGCACTCAGCGGCGCGGAGTACTCGACGACCGTCAAGTCCACGGCGTACCCGGCGGCCGCGAGCGCCTTCGCGTACCGCTCCTGGCTCGCGTCATCCGTGCCGCAGGTCCGGTGCAGCGGGGTGCCGAGGTGCGCCGAGACGACCTCCCGCAGCGCGGCCGACCACGCCGTGTCCTGCAGCCACAGCGGTTCGCCGTTGGTCACCACCGCGACACCGCCGCCGGGACGCAGCAGCGGATGGACCGCCGCGAACAGCCGCTCGTGGTCCATCCAGTGCAACGCCTGCGCCACCGTCATCGCGACCAGGCGCCCCGGCCCGAGAACGGCCTTCAGCGCGCCGACGTCGGAGTCGGCGCCGAGCAGCCAGCCGACGTTCGGCTCCGCCGTCGCCTGGCGGGCCTGCGCCAGCATCGCCGGTTCCGGGTCCATGCCCAGCACCGCCCCGGCGCGAGGCGCCAGGGCCCGGGTGAGCTGGCCGGTGCCGCAGCCGAGGTCGAGGACGACGTCGTCGCGGGTCAGCGCGAACGCCGCGGCCAGCCGGTCCGCCACCTCGGCCGGGTAGCCGCGGCGGAACCGCTGGTAGTACTCGCTCACTTCGCCGCCGAACGCCGGTGCCGTCATGTCCCGAGCATGCCCACGGTCCGCAACGGCCGGACCGCTTTCCGCCGAGAGCGGACTCAGAAGACCGGCAGCAGCACGCCGTGCTCCGGCTCCGGCCGCGGACCGAAGATGCGGCGGTCGGCTTCGGCGATCGGGACGTCGTTGATGCTCGCTTCGCGCCGGCGCATCAGGCCTTCGTCGCTGAACTCCCAGAGCTCGTTGCCGTAGCTGCGGAACCACAGCCCCTCGGCGTTGCGGGATTCGTACTGGAACCGGACGCCGATGCGGTTGCCGCGAAAGCCCCACAGCTCCTTGCGCAGCGCGTAGTCCAGCTCGCGGGCCCATTTCTCGGTCAGGAACTCGACGATCTGCGTGCGCCCGACGACGTACCGGTCGCGATTGCGCCAGACCGAGTCCTCCGTGTATGCGAGCGAGACACGCTCGGGGTCGCGGGTGTTCCACGCGTCTTCGGCGGCCTGGACCTTCTGGCGGGCGGTGTCCTCGTCGAACGGCGGGAACGGCGGGCGCGGGGTCATGGAAGCTCCCTTCGAGACGCGGAGAACGTGCGTTCTCCGTTGCTGTCGCTAGAGTAGAGAACGATCATTCTCAGCGCCAGGGGCAGGTGACATGGATTCCACGGAGGCGACCGAGCGGCTGCTCGAGGCCGCCGAAGACCTCTTCTACGCGCACGGCGTCCAGGCGGTCGGGATGGATGCCGTCCGCGAACGCTCCGGCGTCTCGCTCAAACGGCTCTACCAGTGCTTCCCGGCGAAGAACGACCTGGTCGAGGCGTACTTGCTTCGCCGCGACGAACGCTGGCGCGGCTCGTTGCGCGATTTCGTCCACGCCCGCGGCGACGATCCCCTGGCCGTCTTCGGCTGGCTGAAGAACTGGTTCGCCGAGCCCGGCTTCCGCGGCTGCGCGTTCATCAACTCCTTCGGCGAGTTCGGCGAGCCCGCGCCGGGCATCGCCGCCGCGATCCGCAAGCACAAGGCCGAGGTCCGCGCCTACCTGCGCGGCCTCGTGCCCGACCGAAGCGTCGCCGATCAGCTGTTCTCGCTCGTCGAGGGCGCGACCGTCCTCGCCGCCATCACCGGGGACCCGCGCGAAGCGGATACGGCCCGCGAAGCCGCGAAAGTCCTGCTGAAAGCACTCGTGTGAGTGACGACTCTGCGTAACGACCCGTCGTCGGCCGCCGACTACCGGCGACCAGCCGCGATTACGCAGAGGAGCCGTCCCATGAAGATCTTTCTTGCAGCGGACGCGGAGCAAACGGTGCCCGACTGGCGCGTGCTCGGGCACGGGTTGATCGCCGGGATCATCGCGGCCGTCCTCGTGACCGCCGCAGCCGCACTGGTCGCGTTCGGGAGGAACGACGCCGACCTGCCCGGCGGCGCCCAGTGGAAGTTCACCGACAGCTGGGCCAGCAACCTCACGGCGCTGACGGCCGTCTTCGCCGCGCTGCTGGCGGCCTTCTCCGGCAAGCTCGACACGGCGATCGCGCCCGGAGCATCGGCGGCCTTCGCGGTCGCGTCGGCCCTTTACGTCGCTATCGCTGCCTGCGCCCCGATCGCGTACACCGTCGGGCAAAGCACAACGTCGGACAAGAGCGGGCCGGCGGGGCTCAAAGGGAGCCGGGCCGGTCTCGTCGGAGCCGCGTTCCTGACGCTGTGGTCGGTCTTTTCGTCGCTCGGTTCGGTCTTCTTCGTCCTGCAGTACGGCGGGATCGGCGTCATCCGGAATCACCGATGGCTCGCCACGATCCTGCTCGCGGCGATGGCCATGCTGGTCGCGGCCTATGCCGTCCGGACGATCCGGTGGCTGGTCACCATTCCGACCACCACCACCGCGCTTCCCGGCATCACCGGCTTCACCTGCTGTGAACCGCCGGCGAACCTCGTGACGCGACGGGTGTTCCTGCTCTGACCGAGAAATGAACCGGTCCGGTGACGGGGAGCCGCCGTCACCGGACCGGTCCGGACCCACACCATCCCAACAGTGTGGAATCCGGCCTCCCCTCGTCAGGTAGGGGAGGCCGGATGCTCGAAGCACCCGTTACCGAGCGCATCGAACAGAGCCCTGCTACCGGGCGTCTGTGAGGTACCGCGCGTAGGCACCCGTGGTGAGGAAGCTCGGCAGCTTCTCGCCCAGCGCGGTTTCGGTGAAGATCTCGCGAGCGTCGTCGAGGCGGTTGCCGTCGCCGAGGTCCGCTCGCACCGAGGCCAGTTCCTCGTCCAGGAACTCGACGGCCAGCTCGCGGGTCAGCGCCGTGCCGTCCTCGAGCTTCGTGCCGTTGCGGATCCACTGCCAGATCTGGCAGCGGGCGATCTCCGCGGTGGCCGCGTCCTCCATCAGGTTGTGGATCGCCGCCGCGCCGGTGCCGCACAGCCACGCGTCGACGTAGCGGAGGGCGACGTTGATGTTCGCGCGAACGCCCGCCTCGGTGACTTCGCCGCCGGCGCTGGCCACGTCGAGCAGGTCCTCGGCGGTGACGTGGACGTCCTCGCGCAGCTTGCCGAGCTGGTTGGGCCAGCCGCCGAGCACGCCGTCGAACACCTCGCGGCAGACCGGGACCAGGCCGGGGTGCGCGACCCACGAGCCGTCGAAACCGTCGCCGGCCTCGCGTTCCTTGTCGGCGCGGACCTTCTCGAGCGCGGTCGCGTTGATCTCCGGGTCCTTGCTCGGGATGAACGCGGCCATGCCGCCGATGGCGTGCGCGCCGCGCTTGTGGCAGGTCTGGACCAACAGCTCGGTGTAGGCCCGCATGAACGGGACGGTCATGGTCACCTGCGCGCGGTCCGGCAGCACGAAGTCGGCGCCGTGCGCGGCGAAGTTCTTGATCATGCTGAAGATGTAGTCCCAGCGGCCGGCGTTCAACCCCGCCGCGTGCTCGCGCAGCTCGTAGAGGATTTCGTCCATCTCGAACGCGGCGGTGATCGTCTCGATCAGCACCGTCGCGCGGATCGTGCCGCGCGGAATGCCGAGTTCGCGCTGGGCCAGCAGAAAGACGTCGTTCCACAGGCGCGCTTCGAGGTGGTTCTCCAGCTTCGGCAGGTAGAAGTACGGGCCGACGCCGCGGGCGAGCAGCTGGCGCGCGTTGTGGAAGAAGTACAGGCCGAAGTCGACCAGGCTCGCCGACACCGGGCGGCCGTCGATGCGGATGTGCTTCTCCACCAGGTGCCAGCCGCGGGGGCGCGCGACGATCGTCGCCGGGTCTTCGCTGATGGCGTAGTGCTTACCGGCCTCAGTGGTGAAGTCGATGTTGCGGCGGATGGCGTCGAAGAGGTTGAGCTGGCCGTCGATGACGTTGTGCCACGTCGGCGACGTCGCGTCCTCGAAGTCCGCCAGCCAGACCTTCGCGCCGGAGTTCAGCGCGTTGACCGTCATCTTGCGGTCGGTCGGGCCGGTGATCTCGACGCGGCGGTCCTCCAGGCCGGGCGCGGTCGGGGCGACGTGCCACGACTCGTCGTCGCGGATCCGCCGGGTCTCGGGCAGGAAGCCGAGCGGCTTCTCGCCGGACTGCAGTTCCTCGCGCCGCACGCGGCGGGCGTCGAGCAGCTCGCGCCGGCGGCCGGCGAAGGTGTTGTCCAGCTTGGCCAGGAAGTCGAGTGCCGCCGGGGTCAGGATCTCGGCGAACCGGCCCTCGACCGGCCCGGTGACCTCGATGCGGTAGTTCAGCCGATCAACCATGGGGTGCCTCCGCGAGCTGTGGGCAGGGAAGGAAAGAAAGGGGAAGGTCGCGGCCTGACGACGGTGGGGGTTGCCGTCGCCAGGCCGCGGCCGGGATCAGTGGAACTGGGCTTCTTCGGTGGAGCCCTTGAGCGCCGTGGTCGAGCTCTCCGGGTTCAGCGCCGTCGCGACGTTGTCGAAGTAGCCGGTGCCGACCTCGCGCTGGTGCTTGGTCGCGGTGTAGCCGCGGCTCTCCGAGGCGAACTCGCGCTCCTGCAGGTCGACGTAGGCGGTCATGCCCTCGCGGGCGTAGCCGTGCGCCAGGTCGAACATCGAGTAGTTCAGCGCGTGGAAGCCGGCCAGCGTGATGAACTGGAACTTGTAGCCCATGTGGCCGAGCTCGCGCTGGAACTTCGCGATCGTCGCGTCGTCCAGGTGCTTCTTCCAGTTGAACGACGGCGAGCAGTTGTAGGCCAGCATCTGGTCCGGGAACTTCGCCTTGATCGCCTCGGCGTACTTGCGCGCCACCTCGAGGTCCGGCTCGGACGTCTCCATCCAGAGCAGGTCGGCGTACTGGGCGTAGGCCAGGCCGCGCTCGATGCACGGCTCGATGCCGTTGCGGACCTCGTAGAAGCCCTCGGCGGTGCGGCCGCCGGTGAGGAACTGCTGGTCACGCTCGTCGACGTCGCTGGTCAGCAGGGTCGCGGCCTGCGCGTCGGTGCGGGCGACGACCAGCGACGGCACGTTCAGCACGTCCGCGGCGAGGCGAGCGGCGTTCAGCGTGCGCTCGTGCTGCTTGGTCGGGATCAGCACCTTGCCGCCGAGGTGGCCGCACTTCTTCTCGGACGCGAGCTGGTCTTCCCAGTGCACACCCGCGGCGCCGGCCGCAATCATGCCCTTCATCAGCTCGAACGCGTTGAGCGGGCCACCGAAGCCGGCCTCGGCGTCGGCGACGATCGGGGCGTACCAGTCGATGTCGGTGTTGCCCTCGGCCCAGTTGATCTGGTCCGCGCGGCCCAGCGCGTTGTTGATGCGGCGGACCACGGCCGGCACCGAGTTGGCCGGGTAGAGGCTCTGGTCCGGGTAGGTCTGGCCCGACAGGTTGGCGTCGGCCGCGACCTGCCAGCCGGACAGGTAGATGGCCTGGAGGCCTGCGCGGACCTGCTGGACGGCCTGGTTGCCGGTGAGGGCGCCGAGTGCGTGGACGTAGTCCTCGGTGTGCAGCAGGTCCCACAGCTTCTCCGCGCCGCGGCGGGCCAGGGTGTGCTCCTCGACGACGCTGCCGCGCAGCTTGATCACGTCTTCGGCCGAGTAGGAGCGCTGCACGCCCGCCCAGCGGGGGTCGTTCGCCCACTGCGCCGCCAGCTCCGCGGCCGCCTGCTTGGCCTGTTCCGTCATCGGATCTCCCGGTGTTGCGAAGGTTGCGATTGCTCGCCTTGCTTGGCCTGACCCTGACACGCCAGCGAAAACGAGGTCCAGTCCTCCAATTTGCCAATTTGTGCGAAGGGTACGTACGCTCTTTGCAAAGGTTGCGAATCAGCCGATTCGCAACTGATCGAAAATCCGCGTTCTTGACCGTTCACGTAACCGTTCAGGACCGGAAACCTTCCGGGAAGGAGGGCAAGAATGGAGAAGACTTTCGCCGGCGCGCGGCTGCGGCACCTCCGCGAAAGCCGCTCGATGAGCCAGGCCGACCTCGCTCGTGTGCTGGAGATCTCACCCAGCTACCTCAACCAGATCGAGCACAACTCGCGCCCGCTGACCGTGCCGGTGCTGCTGCGGATCACGCAGGCGTTCGGCGTCGACACGGAGTTCTTCGCCAACAACGACACGTCCCGGCTGGTCGCCGACGTCAAGGAAGCCCTGCTCGACGAGGTCCTCGGCATCGACGTCACGACCGGTGAGCTCAACGAGCTGGCCACGAACCTCCCGGCGATCGCGCAGGCACTGGTCAAGCTGCACCGCAGCTACCGCAGCGCCGTCGAAAGCACCGCCGCGCTGACCACCGAAAACGGCCTGGGCCTGCACGGCAGCGCTGCCGCACCGCTGCCGCACGAGGAGGTCCGCGACTTCTTCTACGAGCGCGAGAACTATGTCGCCGAACTGGACGAACGCGCCGAGAAGATGGCCGCCGACATCCCGTTGCAGCGCGGACAGGTCCTCAGTGCGCTGAAGGAACGCCTTTTCCAGCGCTACGGCGTCGAGGTGACCAGCGAGGGCATCGACGAAGCCGCCGGTCAGCAGCACCGCTACGAGCCGGTGACGCGGGTGCTGCGGCTGGCGCCGAGCCTGCGGGTCGGCCAGCAGGCGTTCCGGATGGCTTCGCAGATCGCGCTGCTCGAGTACGACGACCTGATCACCGAACTGGCCGACTCGTGGGCGTTCTCCGGCCCGGCCGCCCGGTCGCTCGCCCGCGTCGGCCTGGCGAACTACTTCGCCGGGGCGCTGATCCTCCCCTACGGTCCGTTCCTGGCCGCGGCCGAACGGTTCCGCTACGACATCGAGCGGCTGTGCGACCACTACGGCGTCGGCTTCGAGACGGCCTGCCACCGGCTGTCCACGCTGCAGCGGCCCAAGCAGCGCGGGGTGCCGTTCTCGTTCGTGCGGGTGGACCGGGCCGGCAACATGTCGAAGCGGCAGTCGGCGGCCGGGTTCCACTTCTCCCGGGTCGGCGGGGCCTGTCCGCTGTGGAACATCTACGAGGCGTTCACCCAGCCGGGCAAGATCCTCACCCAGATCGCGACGCTGCCCGACGGCAAGAGCTACTTCTGGATCGCGCGCACCGTGTCACGCAACATCGGCGGCTACGGCAGCCCCGGCAAGACGTTCACCGTGGGACTCGGCTGCGAACTGCGCCACGCCGGGCGGCTGGTCTACTCGACCGGCCTCGACCTGGACGAACCGGCCGCCGCGACGCCCATCGGGATGGGCTGCAAAGTCTGCGACCGGCCGGCCTGCTCGCAGCGCGCGTTCCCGACGATCGGCAAGCAGCTCACCGTCGACGAGAACACCAGCACCTTCGTCCCCTACCCGGCGGTGCCCAAGAGCTGATCAGCCGATCACGCGCGTGGTCCACTTCGACTCGTCCGGGCCGAGCAGCGTGATCCGGCTCAGCAGTTCCTTCGCGGTGACGCCGCCGATCTTCGGCTGGTTGAACGAGACGCAGGCCTTCAGCCCGTTCTTCGTCGTGCACTGCGGTTCGCCGAGACCGTCCGTCGGGCCGCCGGGGGGCGAGACGTTGATCGTCGCCAGTCCGCCCTCCGACGTGTACTGCAGCACCAGCCGCCACGGGACGCCGTCCTGGTCGGGGCGGCGCCGCAGGTAACCGTCGGTGAGGGAGGACTCCTTCGGCAGGCTCGTGATGTGGAGCGGGAGCGGGACCGGCCGGATCCCGAACGTGGCTTCGCCGGCGACCCGCGTCAGCACCTGCTGCAGATCCGGGCCGACGAGGTAGTACGCGTGCAGCTGGGCCCACCGGCCCTCCCGGGTCCGCCAGTGCAGGTAGCTGTCGCCGCGGTTCAGCGGGTCGTCCGGGGCGTTCGTGAGCCAGTAGCCGTCCTGGCCGCCGATCCGGACGGGGATCCGCGACGGCTGCCCGCCCAGGTTGTGCGGGATGGGCGGTTCCTGGTCGGAAATCGACAACGAGATCATCGGCGGCAGCTCGCCGCGGCCGATGGCCAGTGTGCCGTCGCCGTGGGCGCCGACCATGTACTCGATGTCCTTGATCTGCTCCGGCAGCCAGCCGAAGGTCGCCGTCGCCTCCATCGGGTTGGTGACGGGCACCGGGATGACGGGGGTGGGGGTGGGGGTGGGGGTGCCCACTCCGGACCCGGGCGGCGCGGCCGCCGGTGCGATCGCCGGCGGCGGGACCGGCCGGAACAGCGACACCGCCGTCACGCCGCCCGCCGTCACGGCCGCGGCACAGCCGAGGGCCAGCGCCGTGGTCCGTACGCGACGACGGCGTCCCCCGATCCGGCGCGCGCGGTCGAGGTCGATCCGGGGCGGCGGCGCGGGCGTCTCGGCCAGTTCCTTCAGCTTGGTGGCCAGCTCGTGGTCGGTCATGCTCGTCCCTCCCGGATCGGTTCGCGCAGCAACTCGCGAAGGGCGTCCACGGCCTTCGCGGTCTGGCTCTTGACGGTGCCTTCGGAACAGCCCAGCGCCTGCGCGGTCTCCGCGACCGGCAGGTCGCAGAAGTAGCGGAGGACGACGGTCGCGCGCTGCCGGGCTGGCAGCCGCTCCAGCGCCGCCCGCAGGTCCAGCGCCAGTTCCACGTCCGCGCCCGGTGCCGGCGGGTCGTGGTCTTTTTCGCGCAAATCCACTCGCCGCCACCACGACGTCCGCTGTTCGGCCAGGAACGTGTTGACCAGCGTGCGGCGCGCGTAGCCATCCAGGTTGTCGGCGCGGGAGGCCCGCGGCCAGTTCGCGTAGAGGCGGGTGATCGCCGACTGGACCAGGTCGTCGGCCCGGTGCCAGTCGCCGCAGAGCAAGTACGCGACCTTGCGCAGCCACCCCGCCCGCGAGGTCACGTACTCGGTGAATCCGGCGTCCATCGACGTCCCCCATCTCGTTCGACACCCCTTTGATGCGCCCGGAGGGCCGGACGGTTGCCCGGGACGCGCGAGTCGTAGATTCACCGGGGTGCACGACATCGACACGGTGACCGCGGCGACGATCGAAAAGGCCGCCGAGCGGCTGGCCGGGGTGGTGACCCGGACGCCGCTGGAGCCGAGCGCCCGGCTGTCGTCCCGGGTGGACGCGCAGGTCTGGGTGAAGCGCGAGGACCTGCAGACCGTCCGGTCGTACAAGATCCGCGGCGCCTACAACTTCATCGTCCAGCTCGACGAGGGCGTCCGCGCGCGAGGCGTCGTCTGCGCCAGCGCCGGCAACCACGCCCAGGGCGTCGCGTACGCGTGCCGTCGGCTCGGCGCCACCGGCCGCGTGTACGTCCCCGGGACGACGCCGCGGCAGAAGCGCGAACGCATCGCGACGCTCGGCGGCGCGCACATCGAGGTCGTCGTGGTCGGCGAAACGTACGAAGACGCCTTCGCCGCGGCCAACGAGGACGCCCAGCGCACGGGCGCGACGTTGGTGCCCGCGTTCGACGACGTCCGCACCGTCGCAGGCCAGGGCACGGTCGCGTGCGAGGTGATCGAGCAGCTCGGCTTCGTGCCCGACGTCGTGGTCGTGCCGGTCGGCGGCGGCGGGCTGCTCGCGGGGGTCGGCAGCTGGTTGCGGGAGCGGCACCCGGACGTCCGGATCGTCGGCGTCGAACCCGCGGGCGCGGCCTGCATGGCCGCGGCTCTGGAGGCCGGGCACCCGGTGCGGCTACCCGCACTCGACTCGTTCGTCGACGGCGCCGCCGTGCGCGAAGCCGGCGCGGTCACCTATCCCCTGATCCGCGAGAGCGGCGCCGAACTGACCGCGGTCGCCGAGGGCGCGGTGTGCACCGAGATGCTGGCGATGTACCAGTCCGACGGGATCATCGCCGAGCCCGCGGGCGCGCTCGCGGCGGCTTCGCTCGGCACGGTCGTCGAGGTCGAGCCCGGCCAGACCGTCGTCTGCCTGGTCTCCGGCGGCAACAACGACGTGAGCCGCTACAGCGAGATCCTCGAACGCTCGCTGATGCACGAAGGGCTGAAGCACTACTTCCTCGTCGGCTTCCCGCAGGAGCCCGGCGCGCTGCGGCGGTTCCTCGAGCAGGTCCTCGGCCCCGAAGACGACATCACGCGCTTCGAGTACGTCAAGCGCACCAACCGCGAGATGGGCCCGGCGCTGGTCGGCATCGAAATCGCCCGGTCGGCCGACCTGCCCGGGCTGCTGGCGCGGATGGACGCGAGCCCGTTGCAGGTGGAGCGGATCGAGCCGGGCAGCCCCCTGTTCCACTTCCTGCTCTGAGCGCGTGGTCCACTAGGCGGATGGTGAAGGTCGACGGTGTCCGCAGTGTCGAGGCGTTGCGCGAAAAAGTCCACGAGGGTGCGGAGCCCGAGTACCTGCTGTTCTACGGGCACACGCCCTCGAAGTCCGGGCGGGTGACGGCGAGCTGCCTGAGCCAGTGGTGGGCCGACCCGTTCGAGGCAGGCGGCGTCGTCTACCCGACCGCCGAGCACTACATGATGGCCGGCAAGGCCGAGCTGTTCGGCGACCACGAGAAGGCCGAGCTGATCCGGACCACGCCCGACCCGAAGGCGGCGAAGGTGCTCGGCCGCGAGGTCGCCGGGTTCGACGCCGCCACCTGGGAGCGGCACCGGTTCGACATCGTCGTCGACGGCAACCTGGCCAAGTTCCGCGCCCACCGCGACCTGCGCCGGTTCCTGCTGGGGACCGGGGACGCCGTGCTCGTCGAGGCGTCCAAGAAGGACCTCGTCTGGGGCAGCGGCCTCGCGCGCGAGGAGAAGAACGCGACCAAGCCGGACTACTGGCGCGGGCTGAACCTGCTCGGCTTCGCGCTGATGGAGGTCCGCGAGCAGCTGCGGGCCCGCATCTGACTCACGGCCGGCTCATGGCGCCGGCGCACGACGCCGACGTTGTCTTGCCCGTGTCGAAGAAAGTGACCACGGTCGCTTCCCGGCCATCCGGCGGTGATCGTCGACTGGCCGGCCGATCCCCACCACGCCCGCCCCCGGCAGCCTGTGGCCGATTCTCGACCACTCGGGAAATCGCAGGTCAGGAGCGTCGCGGCTGCAGGCGGAGCCGAGCCGGTCAGCCGCCCGGGCAGTCGTTCCCGCCGCCGCTGCGTTCGACGCAGTGGCGGGGACCGGGCGGAGGCGGCGGGCGGTGCCGGAGTTCGTCCGCCCAGTTCAGCGCCGCGACCGCCGCGGCCAGTGCGAGGCAGCTCCCGAAGAACCACGTCCACCCGCGGCGCCGCGTCGTCGCCGAAACGACCACGCCCACCAGCGGCAGGCCGGCGCCGAGCCAGGCCGCCCAGGTCAGGTAGCCGTCGCCCCCGTGCGCGCTCGTGCCGAACACCGGCAGGTTCGCCAACGCGCCTTGCAGGACCAGGAACGGGACGACAACCAGCCACCCCACCGCCGCCAAGGCGAGCAACGCGGACACGGCGACTTCGCGGAACTCCCCCATGCGACCCCACTATGGCCGGAAAACGACCACGCGTCCTGAGTAGTCCTACTGCTCGCCGAGGGTCTTCTGCAGGGCCTTGTTCGCCTTGCGGGCCATGTCCGCGACGGCCTCGCGACGGGCGGCGTCGGCCGCGTAGTCGTCTTCGCGGTTGCGGACCACTCGCGCCGGTGCGCCGACCGCGATCGAGTAGTCCGGAATGTCACCACGGACCACCGCGTGCGCGCCGAGCACGCAGCCGCGGCCGATGCGGGTGCCCTTCAGCACGCTGACCTTGGTGCCGAGCCAGGTGTCCGGGCCGATCCGCACCGGGGACTTCACGATGCCCTGGTCTTTGATCGGCACATGGATGTCCGAAATGACGTGATCGAAGTCACAGATGTAGACCCAGTCAGCGACCAGTGTGGCCGCGCCGAGCTCGATGTCGAGGTAGCAGTTGAGCACGTTCTGGCGGCCGAACACGGACTTGTCGCCGATGCGCAGCGAACCCTCGTGGCAGCGGATGGCGTTGCCGTCGCCGATGTGGACCCAGCGGCCGATCTCCAGCCGTCCGTAACCGGGACGGCAGTGGATCTCGACGTCCTTTCCGAGGAAGAGCATCCCCCGCAGGATGATGTGCGGGTTGGCGAGCCGGAACTTGAGCAGCCGGTAGTACCGGACCAGGTACCAGGGCGTGTACGCGCGGTTGCGCAGTACCCAGCGCAGCGAGTCGGCCGTCAGGAACTTCGCCTGCCGCGGGTCGCGGCGGGCGCGGCGCCAGGCCCGCACCCGCGATAGCGCGGGCGCACCCCACATCGACGTCATGCCCGTGACCGTAACCTGTGTGCGGGACGGGTTCGCAGGCAAGGGGAGCGGGATGGGCACGAAGCTGATCATCGACACCGACCCGGGCGTCGACGACGCGCTGGCGATCGCGCTGGCGGCGCTGTCCCCGGACGTCGACCTGCTGGGTGTGACGTCGGTTTTCGGCAACGTCCCCCTCGACCGCACGACGTCGAACGCGCGCCGGCTGCTGGAGCTCTTCGGCCGGACCGACGTGCCGGTGGCCGCGGGGGCGGCGCGGCCGCTGGTCCACTCCAAGCCGCGTGACGCGAAAGAGGTCCACGGCGGCGACGGCCTGTCGGGCCACTCCTACACCCTGCCCGAGGCGAGCCGTCCGCTGGAAGAGCGCGACGCCGTCCAGCTGATGCTCGATCTGCTGGACACCGCCGGCGAACCGGTGACCATCGCCCCGATCGGGCCCCTGACGAACATCGCCGCGCTGCTCGCGGCCCACCCGGGCGCGGCGGCGAAGATCGCGCGGCTGGTGGTCATGGGTGGCGGCGTGACGTTCGGCAACAGCACGACCGCCGCCGAATTCAACATCTGGAGCGACCCCGAAGCGGCCCGGCGGGTGCTGGTCGAAGAGGACGTCCCGGTGGTGCTGGTGCCGCTGGACCTCACGCACCGCTGCGCCGTCGACGGCGAGTGGCTGGCGAAGCTCGCGTCGTCGGGGCCCGTCGGCGCCACCCTCGAAGGGCTGACGTCGACCTACCGGCAGCACTACACGCGTGTCTTCGGCGAAGACCGGATGGTCATGCACGACGCCGTCGCGGTCGCCGAGGCGATTTCGCCGGGCATCCTGCGCACCGAGACCTACCGGGTCGACGTCGACTGCGGCCTCGGCCCGGCGCGCGGCCAGACCCTGGTCGACCGGCGGCGGCTCGGCGAGGACGACCCGCAGTTCACTCCCGGCCGCCCGATCGAGATCGCGCTGGACACCGACCTCGACGGCCTGCGCGGCTTCGTCCTCGACCGGCTCACCGGAGCGGCCCGGTGAGCGAGGAGCCCGAAGTCGTCCCGGCCGAAACGCCCGCACCCCGCCGCCGGAAGCCCGTGGTCGTGATCGCGGCGGTGGTCGTCGTCGCGGGCGCCCTGGTGGCCGGCATCCTGTTCGCACCGAAACAGCAGGAGACCACGAACGCCGCCGCGACGGCGACACCGGCGTCCTCGTCGCCGAAGCCGTCCGAGCCGCCGACGACCACGCCGCCGCAGACGTCGATGCCGCCGAAGGTGCCCGAAGCGAGCGAGTTCGACGCCTGGGCGTCCAAGACCAGCCAGTGGCTCGACGTCCCGCTGCGCGCGATGGTCGGCTACGCGAAGGCGACGACGAAACTGGGCAAGGACGTCCCCGGCTGCCACCTTTCCTGGGTCACGCTGGCCGCGGTCGGAAAAGTGACCACGGACCACGGCCGGTCGCGGGGCGGGCAGTTCGGCACCACCGGCGTCCTGGACAAGCCGCTCGGGACGATCGAGGTACGCGACTTCTACAACAAGGTCGTCTCGACGGCGAACGCCGCCGGGCCGATGCAGCTCTCCCCGGCGATCTGGGGCAAGTACCAGGCGAGCACGTCCGGCGGGAAACCCGATGTCCAAAACATCGACGACGCCGCCTTGACCACCGGCCGCGCGCTGTGCGCCGACGGCCGCGACCTGTCCCAGGGCCAGGCGTGGTGGGACTCGGTCGGCACGCTGCAGCCGGCGCCGCTGTTCCTGCACCGGACGCTGGCCACGGTCAACGTCTACGGCACGGTCGGCCAGGGCTCGGCGGCGCCGAACCCGGCGGTGCTGAGCGCGGTGAACTTCGCGATCGACAAGATCGGCCTCCCGTACATCTGGGGCGGCAACGGCACCGGCGGCAACGATCCGGGCTTCGACTGCTCGGGCCTGACGACGGCGGCGTACGGCAGCGCGGGGATCAAGCTGATGCGCACGGCCGACACGCAGTTCCGCAGCGTGCCGCACGTGACCGACCCGCAGCTGGGCGACCTGATCTTCTACGGCGAGCCGGCGACGAAGATCCACCACGTCGGGCTCTACATCGGCAACCAGCAGATGATCGACGCGCCCCAGACCGGCCAGGCGGTCCAGGTCCACTCGTACCGCCGGGCCGGCGACGACTACGCGGGAGCGGGCCGCCCGACAGCCTGAACCCGGCTGTGGTCGCGCAGGCGACCAAATGGAGTGGACACGCCGTGACCTGGGCTTGTAGCTTGCCGGGGACCGTGACACCGCCCGAGGAGGTGAGACCCATGAACGCTGGATCGACGTGGGTGCTCCCCCTTCAGTCACGGCCGGGCGACTGACGTAGGTGTCGCCGGGAGCGCCTCGACCACAAGGCACTCCCGAAAGGCACCACCCATGGACTCTTCCACCACCGAGCCGTCGCCGGACGTGATCATCGCCGGCTGCGGGCCGACCGGCGCGACGTTGGCCGCCGAACTGCAGCTGCACGGCGTGCGGGTCCTCGTCCTGGAGCAGGAAACCGAGCCCGCGTCGTTCGTCCGCATCGTCGGGCTGCACATCCGCAGTCTCGAGCTGATGGCCATGCGTGGGCTGCTGGACCGTCTCCTCGCCCACGGACGGCAGCGGCCGGCCGGCGGATTCTTCGCCGCCATCCCCGCTCCCGCGCCACGCGACCTCGACTCCGCGCACGCCTACCTGCTGGGCATCCCGCAGCCGGTCGTCGTCCGGCTCCTCGAAGAACACGCGGTCCACCTGGGCGCGCAGGTCCGGCACGGGTGCGCCGTGGCCGATTTTCGGCAGGACGACGACGGCGTGACCGTCGAGCTGGCCGGCGGCGAGCGGCTGCGTGGCCGCTACCTCGTCGGCTGCGACGGCGGGCGCAGCACGGTGCGCAAGCTCAGCGGCGTCGGCTTCCCCGGCGAGCCCTCGCGGACCGAGACGCTGATGGGCGAGATGGAGGTGGCGGCGCCGCCGGCGGAGATCGCCGCCAAGGTGGCCGAGCTCGGCGAGACCCACAAGCCGTTCTGGCTCAGACCGCTCGGCGGCGTCTACAGCGTCGTCGTCCCCGCCGCGGGTGTCGGCGATCGCGCGGCACCACCCACCCTGGACGATTTCCGGCAACAGCTGCGGGCCATCGCCGGAACCGACTTCGGCGTGCACTCCCCGCGGTGGTTGTCGCGGTTCGGCGACGCCACCCGGCTGGCCGAGCGTTACCGGACCGGGCGGGTGCTGCTGGCCGGCGACGCGGCGCACATCCATCCGCCCATCGGCGGCCAGGGCCTCAACCTGGGCATCCAGGACGCGTTCAACCTCGGCTGGAAACTGGCCGCGCAGATCCGCGGCTGGGCGCCGGAGCCGCTGCTGGACACCTACCAGGCCGAACGTCGCCCGGTCGCCGAGGCCGTGCTGGACAACACCCGCGCGCAGATGGAGCTGTCGTCGCCCGGACCGGGCCCGGAGGCCGTGCGCCGGCTGCTCACCGAGCTGATGGACTTCGACGAAGTGAACCGCCACCTGATCGGGAAGATCACCGCGATCGACCTCCGCTACGACTTCGGCGCGGGCCCCGACCTGCTCGGCCGCCGCCTGCGCGACATCGACGTGAAGCAGGGCCGCCTCTACGACCGGCTGCACCGCGGCCGCGGTCTGCTGCTGGACCGGACCGGACGGCTGACCACCGGCGGCCGGCCGGACCGGGTCGACCACCTCGCGGATCCCACAGCGGCCCTGGACGTTCCGGCTGTCCTGGTGCGCCCCGACGGCCACGTCGCCTGGGTCGGCGACGATCAGCGGGACCTGGACGACCACCTCGCCCGCTGGTTCGGCTCACCTCTCCGGTGAAGCCGCGTGGACGGCGCCGAGGCCGGCCGGCTCGTCCGGGGTGAGCCGGAGGTCTCCGGCGGCGACGTTGTCCTCCAAATGACCAAAGGTGCCCGTGCCGGGGATGACCAGCACGTTCGGGCCTCGCCGCAGTGCCCACGCGAGCCGCACCTGCACCGGCTTGCCCCGTGCGCCCGGGCGGTGGCGAGCACCTCCTCGTGCTCGTCGCCGCCCGCTCCCGCCTCCCGTCCGGCGCCGGCGATCGCGAGGAACGGCACGAACGCGATGCCCCTGCTTCCCGCACGTGTCGAGGAACGCGTCTTGTTCCCGGCGGTAGCCCAGGCCGTAGGCGTTCTGCACGCAGACCACCGGCGCGATGCCGAGGTGCCGGATCAGCCCGGCCTCGCGCAGCCCGGCGACGCGCAGGTTCACCAGGGCCAGGTGGTCGCGGCCCAGCAGCACGGCGATCGCCTGGTCACGATCGCGCGAAACGGCGTCGGCGGCGAACGCCTTGCCGTTTTGCGTCAACCGCATCACGCCGAAGCCGATGCGGTTGACGGTCAGGTCACCGAGCGTCCAGGTGCCGGTCGAGTCCGCGATCATCAGCGGAGTCCGGCACCCGCTCCCCGCGGCTCGGCCGAACAGGCCGGTCGCCAGCTCGCCCGTGCTGAGCCCGAGCCGTCCCTGCACCGCGGGCACCCGGGCCAGCCAGGTCGCGAACGCGGCGCCGCACACCGCGAACACGACGGAAACCCCCAGCCGAGCGCGTTTCAGCTCCCCAGTCACCCAGCCACCCTACGGATCTTGGGCCGCGGCGAAGTGGCTGTCCAGGTCCGCCGAGGCCGGCTTCGGGGCAGCCGATCACGACCCCACGGCCGCCGTCGCCCGGCCTACGGTGGCGAAATGAAGTCTCTGAGCCACGACCGGCTGGCCGGCGCCCTCGTCTCCGAAGCGGACCGGTTCGGGACGGCGATCGCGGGTGCCGCCCCGGACGCACACGTCCCGACGTGTCCGGAGTGGACACTGCGGGACCTGGCCTGCCACGTCGGCGTCGCCTACCACAAGTCCGCCGCGATCATCGCGAGCCGGCCCACGGGTTACGTGCCGTTCGAGGCCGTCACGATCGACGGCCCGCCCGCGTTCGACGCCCTCGGCGGCTGGTTGCGCGACGGCGCGGAGCGGCTCGTCGCCGCGGTGGCCGAGGTCGGCCCCGAGACCCCGACGTCGACGTGGACCCCCGATCGGCGTGCCGGGTTTTGGACGCGGCGGCTGACCCACAAAACGGTCGTCCACCGCGCGGACGCGGCCTTCGCGACGGGCACGCCGTACGACGTCGACGCCGACCTCGCCGCGGACGGGATTTCCGAGAGCTTGGGCCTGGTGGCCGTGTTCTCTCGGCAACAGCACCCGGCGCTGGACAGGACGGCGTTGCGGGGCACCGGCGAAACACTGCTGTTCCACGCCACCGAACCCGAGGTCTCCTGGCTCGTCCGGCGGATGCCGCCGGGGGTCGAGGTGAGCCGGGAAACCGCGGAGGCCGACGTCGTCGTCGAGGGCCGCGCCGCCGATCTGCTCCTCGCGCTGACCGGGCGCGTCACCGCGGACGACCCGCGGCTCACCGTGTCCGGCGACGCGGCCCTGTTCCAGCACTGGCGGGAGCACACCCGCTTCTAGACCGCACGTGGCTTGACGGCCGTCGTATAGTCGGTTCCGACTAATAGGGAGCGACTAGTGCCGACACGCAAGATCCGCAACACCCTCGCGCTCGCCCTGCTCGGCCTGCTGCTGGAACGCCCGATGCACCCGTACGAAATGGCGTCCACGCTGCGCGAGCGCTACAAGGGCTCGACGTTCAAGATCAACCCGGGTTCGCTCTACGACACCGTGGAGTCCCTGGCGAAGCACCGCTGGATCGAGCCGGTCGAGACGGTCCGGGAAGGCAACCGGCCGGAGCGGACCGTCTACGCGCACACCGAACTCGGCCGCCAGGAGTTCGTCGCCTGGCTCGACGAGCTCGTCCGCGAACCGGTCGCGGAGTACGCGAAGTTCGTCGCGGCGGTGAGCTACCTCGGCGCGCTCGGCCCGGAGCGGGCCGCCGACGCGCTGGAGGAACGCGCCCGCCACCTCGCCGAACGCATCGACGACGCCGGCACCGCGCTGGCGGAAACCGTCGGCAAGGGCATGCCGCGGCTGTTCATGATCGAGGTCGAGTTCGCCCAGCACGCCTGGCGCGCGGAGCTCGACTGGGCGCGCCGCACGGCCGCCGAAATCCGGTCCGGCTCCCTGCCGTGGCCCGAAAACTCCTGAGGGGAAACCGTGTCCGATCCCGATGTCCTCATCGCCGGCGCCGGCCCGGCAGGCCTGCTGCTCGCCGCGGAGCTCGCGCTGGCCGGCGTCCGCACCACGGTCGTCGAACGCCTGCCGGAGCGGCCGCCGTATTGCCGCGGCTTCACCCTGAACGCGCGGGCGCTGGACCTGCTGGCCCGCCGCGGCCTGGCCGAAGGGCTGGTGGCCGAAGGGCACCGGGTGCCGCACGCGCCGGTCACCGGCCTGCCCGGCCCGCTCCTGCTCGACGGCGCGGCAACGGACCACCCGTTCTCGCTGGGCATCCCGCAAACCCGCGTCGAAGAGGTCCTGGAAGCACGGGCGCGCGAACTGGGCGCCGAAATCCTGCGCGGACACGACGTGCGGTCGTTCACCCAGTCCGCGGACGACGTGCGCACCGTGGTCCACAATGGACGTTTCGGCCGGACGATCCGCGCCCGCTTCCTCGCCGGGTGCGACGGCGGCCGCAGCACGGTGCGCAAGCAGGCGGGAATCGGTTTCCCCGGAGTCGACGCGCGCTGGTACGCCCTGCTCGGCGACGTCGAATGCGAGCTGCCGTACGGCCCTTCGACGGGCCCGGACGGGCGGAGCGTGTTCGTCATCCCGCGGCCGGGGTACGTCCGTGTCGTGGTCCGGGAGGACGACCCGCCGTCGGACAAGGACACACCGGTCACGCTGGAGAGGCTGCAGGCCCAGGTGGATACGGTCCTCGGCCGCCACGTCGAGCTGCGCGCACCTCGCTGGCTGAGCCGCTTCGGCGACGCGGCGCGCTTGGCCTCGCGGTACCGCGAAGGCCGGGTGTTCTTGGCGGGCGACGCGGCCCACATCCACCCGCCGGCCGGGGCGATCGGCGTGAACGTCGCCCTCGACGACGCGTTCAACCTGGGCTGGAAACTGGCGGCGGCGGTCCACGGGACGGCACCGGAGGGTCTCCTGGACACCTACCACACCGAGCGGCACGCGGCGGGCTCCCGGATCCTGGCGAACACGCGGGCCCAGGTGGCGCTGGAGGAAGCCGGCGACGAGCCGTGGGCCGACTTGCTGCGCCGCGTGGCGGCCCACCCGGCGGGGAACCGGGCGCTGGCGGAGATCATCACGGGATTGGACGCGTGTTACGAGCCGGGCGCACACCCATGGCTGGGGCGGTTGGCTCCGGACGTGCCAATGCGGGTTTCGGGAGCCGAGACGCACTTGGCGGCGCTGCTGCACGCCGGACGGCCGGTGCTGCTGGACCTCACGGCTTCGGGATCGTTCGCCACGTGGTCGGCCGGCGTGGAGGTGGTGACCGCTTCGAGTCCGTCCACTTCGGACGTCGACGCGGTACTGCTGCGGCCGGACGGGCATGTCGCGTGGGTGGGCACGCCGGGCTCGGGTGAGGCAGGGCTGGCGGAAGCGGTGCACCGGTGGGTCGGCGATGTTCCGGTTCCGGCATCCGCCTGAGTCAGGCAGCGAGGGCGGGGGCACAGAATCCCCCGCCCTTCCCTGGCAGGGTTCCGGCGAAGTTGCCTGTCTGCGTTTCGCGCCGTCCGTCGCGGGCCGGGGCCGGCGAGGTAGGCGGTCGCTGCGGTGTCGGTGGCGGTTCGGCGGAATCGGGGTCCTCGCCGCCGGCCGGACCCGTGGCCGGGAAACGGCCGGACAGGACTTTGCCGGTCCCCCGCCACTCCCAGGGGGGCGTCCCCAGGTCCAGTCTATCGGCGGGGTGTGACGAAACCCCGGAAACGACCACCGGACGGCCGGCTTATCCACACCCCGGCCCCGTTGTGGACAACCCTCAGCTCGGCCGCTCCAGGATCGCCCGCCGCTCCACGCGCCCGTCCAGCAGGAACTTGCTGTGCACCGTGAAGCCGAGCTTCTCGACCACCCGCGCCGAAGGCTTGTTCGCCGGCTCGTACACCGCCAGCAGGCGGTCGGCCCAGTCTGCCGCGAAAGCCTTGTCGCGCACCGCCGCTGTTGCTTCCGTGGCGTAACCGCGGCCCCAGCCCGAGGGGGCTATCCACCAGCCCATCTCCACCGCCGGTGCGCCGAGGCCGGACTCCGTGGCCGTGCGGCGCACCAGGGAGACCACTCCGTCGAACGAGCCCGGCGCCGCCGATACCGCGAACCAGCCGAATCCGTGCTCGGCCCAGTGTGCGAGCGTTGCCCGATGCTTGGCCAGCGTGTATTCGCGGCTCCACGGCTCGCCCGTCCCCACGTAGCGGACCGTCTCGGGCAGCTGGGCCAACGCGAACAAATCGTCGAAGCAGTCTTCGGACCACGCGTGCAGCGTGAGCCTCTCCGTGGTGATCAGCACCGCCGCAAGTCTAGTGGCGGGCCAGCAACGCGGCGATTCCGTCGAGCTGGCGGTGTAGGCCGAACTCGAACGCCTCGTCGAGGTCGACGTTCTCCACGCCCGTCATCACTTCGGCCAGCACCGGGAACCGGCCCGAAGCCAGGTGCTCGCCCAGCAACGCCAGGTCGGCCTCCAGGCGCTGATCGCCCGTGATGCCCGTGTCCTGCTCGGCCTGGACCTCGAACGCGTTGCTCGCCGCGAGGCCGCCGACCCAGCCGTTGAGCGTCATGATCACCTGCAGCTTCACCCGCCGCTTCAGGCCGGTTCCGGCCAGCGCTCGCAGCGACCAGTCGACCAGCCTCAGCCCCGCCGCCAGCACCGGCGGGCGGACCAGGGAATTGAGCAGGATCGGCGCCAGCCACGGATGAGCGCGGTACGCCCGCCACTGCGCGCGGGCGGCGAGTTCGAGGCGCCGCCGCCACGGCTCCGGGCCCGGCTCCGGCAGCTCCGCCTCCCCGAGCGCGACATCGGCCATCAGCCGCAGCAGCTCGTCCTTGTCCGGCACGTGCCGGTACAACGCCATCGGGCCGACGCCCAGCTCGGCGGCCAGCCGGCGCATCGACAGCGCCGCGAGGCCTTCGGCGTCGGCGAGCGCGATCGCCGCGCGCACCAACGCGTCACGGCCCAGCGGCGGCTTGGCCGGTGCCCGGTCGGCGACGACCGTGCCGCTGCCCGGCACCGCGCGGACCCAGCCCTGCTCACCCAAGGCAGCCAGCGCCTTCGCCGCGGTCGCCATCGCGACGCCCCATTCGCGGACCAGCGCCCGGGTCGACGGGACGCGGTCGCCCGGCCTCAGCTCGCCCGCGGTGATCCGGCGGCGCAGGTCCGCCGCGATCTGCAGATAGGGCGCCTCGGCCACGAACCCCCGTACTAGAACACTTGCCATGCCGACCTAGAACGGTTTCAGGGTACTCCCCCAATATCAACAGCAAGGATTGCCGGGTGTGAATCCCGAAAATACGGTGCGAGTACACCGTATGAAACAGGGGGATCCATGACGACGACCGCTGTCCGCCGCCCGAGGACGTGGGTGTTTCCGCTCGGCCTCCTGGTGACGGCCTTCCTGGTCTTTTCGCTGCCGCCCTACCTCGGGCTCGATCCCGCGCAGTCGCGGATCCCGGCGCCGACCGGCTGGTACTACCCGGTGCTCGTCACGCACATCGGCTTCGCGACCCTCGCCATGGTGACCTGCGCCCTGCAGATCTGGCCGTGGCTGCGGCAGAAGCACCCGGCCGGGCACCGCCGCACCGGGCGCGTGTACGTCTTCGCCGGCGCGGTCCCGGCGTCGATCGCCGGTTTCGCCATCGCCCTCGCGGCGCCGTTCGGCCCGGTCGCGGCCGTGTCGAACGTCCTGCTCGCGGCGCTGTGGTTCGGCTGCACCGTGCAGGGCTACCGGATGGCGCGGGCCCGCCGGTTCGGCGAGCACCGCCGCTGGATGGTCCGCAGCTTCGCGCTGTGCATGTCGATCATCAGCAACCGGGTCTGGGGCGTGCTCTGCGCGGTCGTGCTGACGCCGCAGCTGGAGACGACGTTCGGCGGCAGCGAATTGGCGCTGGGCCAGGCGATCGCGGGGATCACCACGTGGACCGGCTGGGTGCTTCCGCTGCTGGCCGCCGAGTGGTGGCTCGGCCGGGGACGGCGACGCGCGGCCGCGCAGAGGTAGCACGCTCGAGCCGAAGCCCGCGGATCACCGCGGGCCCGGCCGCCGGCGCGCTGCTTGTGAAGCGAGGTCCGGCTCAGTCGTCGATGAGCTCGATCGAGTCCACGACGTTCGGGTAGAACGCCACGTGGTCCTTGATCGGCGCGACCGCGTCGTACGACTTCTCGTACGTCCAGACCGCGTTCTCGCCCTTCACCTCGCCCGCGTCGAGCGAGTAGTAGCTGCTCTCGCCCTTGTACGGGCAGTACGTCTCGTGGTCGGTCCGCTCCAGCACGCTGAAGTCGACGTCCTCCCGCGGGATGTACTGCACCGCCGGGTAGGACGCTTCCTGCAGCGTGAGCGCGTTGCGGCTGTCGGCGACGACGCGCCCACCCGCCTTGACCACCACGCGCGCCTTCGTGGGCTCGACGGTGATCGGGTGGTCCGGGCCCGGCTGCAGAACCTTCTTCGCCATGTCAGCTCCCTAAGAATCCTGTGTACAGGGAGCAGCACGCCGGGCCCGGCGGTTATTCCGTCCCGAGGGATCAGGGCAGGTAGTACATCGGGTTCGGCAGCTTCACCGGACGCAGCGCGTAGCCGCCTTCGAGGTCGCTGAACTGGTCGCCGAGGTTGAGCACGATCTTCGCGCCGGTGGCCTCGATGTGCGCCCGCGTGCCCGACTTGTACTGGACGGTGGTGCAGGTCAGCCCGCACGGCAGGTAGTCCGGCGCGGTCGTCTTCGGCTTGAAGAACGCGCCGGCCGGAGCCGGGTAGCCCTCGTTGGCCAGGTTCTTCAGCGACTGCGGGCCCTGGAACTCGTTGCGGCCGGTCAGGAAGTACACCTTGACGCCGTGCTGCACGACCGCCGGGTTCTTCACCCCGGCCCAGCTGCTGCTGCAGGAAGCGCTTCGCGTCCGAAACGATCCGGTTGGTGTCCTTCACGAACTGACTGGTGTCCGAATAGTGGTGTTTGCCCGCGGCGTCGAGGTAATCGCCGTAGTACGCCTTGACGTCCAGCTTGACCCGGCCGATGTTGGCCGGCTCCTTCGAGCGCGCGGCGGTCGATTCGTCCGAGGACTAGACGACCGGAGGAACCTACGTCACGCTCACCGGGAGTTCCACCCTCCGAAAGTTCATGTGATGCGTTCGGCATGGCACAGGAACGCGACGGGTGCCCGCCCGATCCGCGTCAGCACCACCGACGCTTCCGCGGCACCACGGGGCTTCAGGCGCCGCCGCAGCGCGTCCGGGTCGATGTCGAGGCCCCGCACCAGGATTTCCAGCCGCCCGACGTCGTGTCGCTTGAGGACGGCCTTCAGCGCCTTCTCGGTGTACGGCCCGTGTTCCAGGACGCGGAACGCCCGCACTCCCGGCGGCGGCGTGTCCCCGGTCAGGTACGCGATGCGTTCGTCCAGCTGCCACAACCCGTGCCGCGCCGCGTAGTGGCGGACCAGCCCGGCCCGGACGACGGCACCGTCGGGGTCGACGATCCACTCCCCCGGCTCCCGCGTGGGCAGTTCGTCCGGTTCGGTGTCGGTGACCGTCCACTGTGTCCCGTCCGAGCGCAGCACGCTCGCCCGGCGGGTGACGCCGGTGCCCAAGCCCCGCCAGAGGCAGGATTCGCGCACCTGCCCGTCCAGGGACACCAGCTCGACCTCGTCCGCCCACGGCGTCAGCGCGAAGTCGAGGCCGGGCGCGCACTTCACGGACAGCGCTCGTCCCGGGTGGGCCTCGACCAGCCCGTCCAGCGGCGGGGCGAAGTCCGCGGGTTTCCACGCCCGCCGTCCGGCGGAGTCGCGCCGGGCCGGGTCCGCGACGACGACACCCGAACGGCTCACCGGCCGCAGCGCGTCGGCACGGACGAGCCCGAACGCGACCCCGGCCGTGCTTCCATTGTGCCGCGCCATCTCCAGCCGGACCGGGTCCAGATCGGACCCGAGCGCGCGCCGCGCCACGCGGGCGATTTCGACGAGGTCGGCGCCGACCGAACACGTGACGTCGTGCACGTCGAGCCCCGCGAGCCGGGCGGCCCGGTGCCGCGCCACGATCGACGCGCTCGCCTGCTGGAGCGCGTCGGACGTGAACAGCAAGTCCACACCGGACAGTTTGCCGACGGCTTTCCGCCGCAGCAGCACGGTTTCCAGCACCGCGGCGGCGTGCTCTTCGCCGACCAGACGGCGAACGGCGGCGACGGACGCGATGCGGTCGGTCAGCGGCAGTGCCGCGACCTCGGCGAGCGCCGCCACCCCCGCGTCCGAACGCAGGTGGGCGACGTCGCCGAGGCTGAACGAATAACCCAATTCAGGACGGCCGCTTGGTCCCGGTGATCATGACGTTGTAGAACAGCTCCCGCGGCAGGATCTTGGCCAGGACCTTCTTGTCCACGGCGGACAGCCGCAGCCACAGGTGGTAGGCGAACAGCCGCCAGCGCACGGTCAGCTTCTCGGCGGGCACCGCCGCCTCGAACGTCCGGATCGGCCAGCCCGCGAGCGCTGCCGCAAACTCCTCGGTGACCGCGCGGACGTCCTGGGCGCCGGCGCCACGGGCCCACGACTCCAGCTCCGACGGGTCGAAGGTGTGGATGTCGACCACGGCTTCGAGCGCGGCGGCGCGCGACGATTCGTCCAGTTCGGACTGCGGACGCCGCCAGCCGCGCAGCGCGGGCAGCTTCGTCACGCGGGTGGTCAGGAACCAGGTGAACTGGCCGAGCTTGCGGGCGTAGAAGTCGCCGACCTTGGTCGGCTCGCCGGCGAAGACGAACCGGCCGCCCGGCTTGAGCACGCGCAGCACCTCGCGGAACGCCGCCTGGACGTCCGGGATGTGGTGCAGCACCGCGTGCCCGACGACCAGGTCGAACGTGTTGTCGTCGTAGGGGATGCGCTCGGCGTCGGCGACCCGGCCGTCGACGTCGAGGCCGAGCTTCTCGGCGTTGCGCAGCGCGACCTGGACCATGCCGGGCGAGAGGTCGGTGACCGAGCCCTTCTTGGCGACGCCGCCCTGCATCAGGTTCAGCAGGAAGAAGCCGGTGCCGCTGCCCAGCTCCATCGCGTGCTGGTAGGGCTGGCCGTCCTCGCCCGCGACGGCGTTGAACACGTCGGTGGCGTAGGAGATGCAGCGCTCGTCGTACGAGATCGACCACTTCTCGTCGTAGGTGCCGGCTTCCCAGTCGTGGTAGAGCACGTTCGCCAGCTTGGGGTCGGCGTAGGCCGCCTGGACCTCTTCGGCGGTGGCGTGCGGGTTCGGCGCCGGGTCGTTCACGTCGGTCAAGGCGTCATTTCCCTTCGAAAGTGGCCTTGCCGGGCCCGTTTTCGATGAACGACTTCATGCCGTTCTGCTGGTCTTCGGTCGCCCAGAGAGCGGCGAACAGGTGCGATTCGAGCTTGAGCCCGTTCGCCAGATCGGTGTCGAGGCCGCCGTCGATGGCCGCCTTCGCCGCGCGCAGCGCCACGGCCGGGCCGTTGGCGAACTGCGCCGCCCACTTGTGCGCGGCCGCGTAGACGTCGTCGGGCGCGACGACCTGGTCGACGATCCCGAGGCGCAGCGCCTCTTCGGCCTTGACGAACCGTCCGGTGTAGACGATGTCCTTGGTCTTGCTCGGCCCGATCAGCCGGGCCAGGCGCTGGGTGCCGCCCGCGCCGGGGATGACGCCGAGCTGGATCTCCGGCTGGCCGACCTTGACGTTGTCGCCGGCGACCCGCCAGTCCGCGGTGAGCGCCAGTTCGAGGCCGCCGCCGAGGGCGTAGCCGGTGATGGCCGCGACGACCGGCTTCGGGATGTTGGCGATGGCGGCCAGCGTGCCGGTGAGGGTCGCGCCGAACTTCGCGATCTCCGGGTACGTGCGGGTGGCCATCTCCTTGATGTCCGCGCCGCCGGCGAAGGTCTTCTCGCCGCCGTAGAGGATCACCGCGCGGACGTCGTCACGCTCGGTGGCCTCCTTCGCCAGCTCGGCGAGTTCGGCGGTGACCTGGGCGTTCAGGGCGTTGACCGGCGGCCGGTCGAGCCGGATGGTGCCGACCCCGTCCTTGACCTCCAGGGTTACGAACTCTCCCACGCCCATCCTCCTCGTTGACGACCGGCCAACAAGGGCACTTTCACGTGAAAGTGCCCTTCTTGACGCCCTGCCGGCACCCTACCGGCCGGTAAGCGACAGCTTAGCGACGACGGGCGAAGAAGCGGTCGCCGGAGCGCTCCAGGACGAGGTCCTGGTCGAACGCCTTCGACAGGTTTTCGCTGGTGATGACGTCGTCGACGAGCCCGGACACCACCGCGTGGCCGTCACGCAGCAGCAGCGCGTGGGTGAACCCCGGCGGGATCTCCTCGACGTGGTGGGTGACCAGGACCATGGCCGGCGCGTCGGGGTCCATCGCCAGCTCGGACAGCCGGGCGACCAGGTCTTCGCGGCCGCCGAGGTCGAGCCCCGCGGCGGGCTCGTCCAGCAGGAGCATCTCCGGGTCGGTCATCAGCGACCGGGCGATCAGCGCCCGCTTGCGCTCGCCCTCGGACAGCGTGCCGAAGGTGCGCTCGGCGAGCTGCCCGATGCCCATCGCGTCGAGCAGCTCGGTCGCGCGCGCCATGTCGAGGGTGTCGTATTCCTCACGCCACCGGCCGAGCACCGCGTAGCCGGCGCTGACCACGACGTCCTTGACCAGCTCGTCGCCCGGCACGCGCTGGGCGATGGCGGCCGAGGTGAAGCCGATGCGGGGACGCAGGTCGAAGATGTTGACCCGGCCGATCCGCTCGCCGAGCAGGTCGACCTCGCCGGTGGTCGGGTGCAGCTCGGCCGCGGCGAGGCGCAGCAGGGTGGTCTTGCCTGCGCCGTTCGGCCCGAGCACCACCCAGCGTTCGTCCAGTTCCACGGTCCAGTCGAGGCCGGCGAGGAGGTCGTTGGTCCCCCGGCGGACGCCGACACCGGCCATCCGGACCACGAGGTCGTCAAGTTCGCTGGGCTGGATCGGCTCGCTCACGAGGCCCATTCTGTCTGCCGTCGCGCGCGCGTGCGCACCCGGCCGGGTGAGACGGCGAACCGGCAGGTCGGAACTGTCCACGACGTGGAACGCCCCGGTCGGGGACGGTGGGTTGTGCCACTATCGACGGCATGTCCGCCGACGCGCCCGTGACCCCGGTGACCCGGGGCTCGTTCTGGCGCCGTCGCGCGATCGACCTGCTCCTCGTCGCTTCGGCCGGGTGTACGCGGGCGCGGCTCCGCTGATCCCTCGCGTCCCCGTGAGGCGTGCGGTGCCGCGCTGTCCCGGCGTCCCGATCACCACCCGTTGCGAGGAGCACCCGCGTTGACCACGTCCCTGGTTCGCCCACCCGTCGAAATCCACCCGCAGCTGACCGACCCGCTGCTGCCCGAGCTGCTGCACCCGTCGCGGCTGCTCTGGACGCCGCGCGAGCTGGCCGACCTGACCGCCACCGTCACCACCGAGCTGACCGCGGGCCTGCGCGGCATCCTGCGGTTCGACGAGGATCGCCGCTGGTGGGCCCGGCTGGCGCTGACCGACGGCGTCGAGCTCTGGCTGCTGTCGTGGCTGCCCGGCCAGCACACGAAGCCGCACGACCACGGCGGCGCGTCCGGGTCGTTCACCGTCCTGCAGGGCGAGCTGGGCGAGGAGTACCGCTACCCCGGCGGCCCGGTCCGGCGCCGCACGCACGTCGCCGGCCAGGGCCTCGGCTTCGGCGCCGGCCGCGCCCACCAGGTCACCGGCCTCGGCGACCGGCCCGCGGCCAGCGTCCACGCGTATTCGCCGCCACTGGTGGCGACGCGGGAGTACACCTCGCTCGCCGACGTCCCGGCGGAAATCCCGCCGCTGCCCGCTATCGTCCGGTCATGAGCGCTGTCGATTCGCTGCTGGCCACCGCACGGTCCGGCCTGGACCGGGTCACCCCGGCCCGGGCCCGCGAACTGCAGGAGGCGGGAGCGCTGCTGGTCGACATCCGGCCGCTGGCGAACCGCGAGGCGGAGGGCGAGATCCCCGGCGCGGTGATCGTCGAGCGGATCCACCTGGAGTGGCGGCTGGCGCCGGACAGCGAGTGGCGGCTGCCCTCGGTGACGCCCGGCTCGACGGTGATCGTGGTCTGCAACGAAGGCTATTCGTCGAGCCTGGCGGCGGCCGACCTGCAGCGGCTGGGGCTGGGCAACGCAACCGACCTCGACGGCGGGTTCCGCGCCTGGGCCGCCGCCGGCCTGCCCGTGCAGGCCGGCGGGAGCCCGGCGGTGCCTTAGCAGCCCCCGTTTTCCACGTTACCGAAGGGGACCGACGGTTTTTCGGCCGACACTGTTCAGCCCGCCAGCGCCGGGGCGACGTGCTGGGTGAACAGGTCGATGCCGCTCCGGTCGTACGCGGCCTCCGGGAAGTTCAAGATCGCGTACGACAGGCCGCGCTTGCCCAGTGCGGCGAGGTGCTCGGCGACCTGCTCCGGCGTGCCGACCGTCGGGCCGCTCGCGAAGGTGGCGATCGCCCGCTCGGCCTCCTCCGCCGGGACGTACTTCGCGTAGTGCGCCTTCAGCCAGGCCACCTTCTCCTCGACCGCCTTTTCGGTCTCGGCGAGGACGACGCCGAGGTTGCCCGAGCGCACGATCGCGTCGAAGTCGGTGCCGACGTCCTTGCAGTGCGCCGCCAGGATCTCCGACTTGCGCGTGAACGTCTCCGGCTCGGGGAAGAAGTTCGTGTACCGCGCGTACTTCGCGGCGATCCGGAGCGTCTTCTTCTCGCCACCGCCGGCGATCCACAGCGGGATGCCGCCCTCCTGCGCCGGCAGGGGCCGGAGGATCGCCCCGTCGGTCTTGTAGTGCTTGCCGTCCAATGTGGACGTACCGGTGGTCCACAGGTCCCGCATGATCCGGACGCCCTCGTCGAGCTGGCCGAGCCGCTCGCCGGCGGACGGGAAGCCGTAGCCGTAGGCCCGCCACTCGTGCTCGTACCAGCCGGCGCCGATGCCCATCTCGACCCGGCCGCCGGAGATGAGGTCGGCGGTGGCGGCGACCTTCGCCAGGTAGGCGGGGTTGCGGTAGCCCATGCAGGTGCACATCTGCCCGAGCCGGATGGTCTCGGTCGACGCGGCGAACGCCGAGATCAGGGACCACGCCTCGTGCGTGGCCTCCTCGGTCGGGACGGGCACGGTGTGGAAGTGGTCGTAGACCCAGATCGATTCGAAGGGGCCCGCCTCCGCGTGTTTCGCGAGGCCGAGCATGGTCTTCCAGTGGTCCGCGGGGTCGATGCCGGCCAGGTCGAGCCGCCAGCCCTGCGGGACGAACATTCCGAAGCGCATGCCTACAACTTAGCTCTGCTCAGGGATGTGCGCGGCGTGATTTCACGGCTGGAGCCGCTCCAGGTCAGCGGCCGGTGAGGTGGTCGAGCACGGCGTCGCACAGGTCCTGCAGGTTGTCGCGGTACGCCACGCGATCCACGTCACCGAGCCGCGGATCGACCGGCTCTTCGGGTTCGGGCCCGGGAGCCGGCCCGCCTCGCCGGACCGGTGGCGGCGGCAGCAGCGGCGGCCCGCCGACCGCCGGTACCGGCGCGGCCACCGCCACGGCGTGCTCGGGGAGCACCGGCCGGAGCGCGGCGAGTTCGCCGGCCGCCTCCCGGCAGGCGGCTTCCGCCAGTTCGCCCAGCTCCGCAAGGGTCTCGGCGTAGTCGTCCAGCACCCGGGACGCGAGGTGGTGGGCGTCCGCGGCCGAGCGCAACTGCTTCGCCAAGCGCCCACGCGTGTCGCTTCCTGGAGTTCGCCGAGGGACCTGGCGAGCAGCACGTCACCGGTCTGCTCGGGCTTGGCCGCGTACCGCAGCCCGGGGGAAGCCGCGCACCAGCTCGGCGATCAACGACGGCGGGAGCGAGAAGGCGCGCTCCCGCCCGGTGCCGCTCCGGGCGGGGGCCGGTGACATCCGGCGGCGCCGCGGTACTCGTCCAGCGCACCCCGGTCGCCGAAGACACACAGCCAAGCGCCGCGCGCGCCGAGGTCGATGACGGGCTCGTGACCGGCGTCGGCCGGCGCGCACCAGAACCGGTCCAGGAACCATCGGACCACCGCGGCCGAGTCCAGGTGGAAGCTCTCGATCGGACTGGCCGGGACGGTCCTGGCGGACCCGGGCGCGGCTGGTGAACTCAGGCCAGCACCACGCGCGCCAGCTCGGCCGGCGTCGCCAGCAGGCCGTGCTTCGGCAGCACCCGGACCGTGTAGCCGATCGAGCCCGGCCGCGGCAGCTTCACGCGGGCCGCGAACGCGCCGATGCCGTCGGCGGTCATCGGGACCGTCACCGGGTCGCGGAGCTCGTCGTCGTCGGCCACCCCGCCGACCACCGCCTGGATGTCCACTTCGGACGCGTCGAGGCCGGCCAGGTCGATGCGGGCCCTGATGGTCACCTCGGTGCCCACCACCAGCGGCTCGGTCGCCTCCACCAGCAGCTCCGAGTCGAAGATCCGCAGCCGCGGCCACGACACCTCGAGTTTCGTGCGGTAGTCCGCCAGCGACAGCGCGCCGCGGTAGCCGTCACCGGTCGCCGCCGCGACCATGCGGGACGCCGGCAGGTAGCCGTTGTCGACGTACTCGCGGACCATCCGGGACGCCTGGACGCGCGGGCCGAGCGTCTCCAGCGTGTGCCACACCATCGACAGCCAGCCCGTGGGCACGCCGTCGGGCGAGCGGTCGTAGAACAGCGGCGCGATCTGCTGGCCGAGCAGCTCGTACAGGGCCGCCGCCTCCAGGTCGTCGCGGCGGAGCGGGTCGGCGACGCCGTCCGCGGTCGGGATCGCCCAGCCGTTGCTGCCGTCGTAGCACTCGTCCCACCAGCCGTCGCGGATGGAGAGGTTCAAGCCGCCGTTCAGCGCCGACTTCATCCCCGACGTCCCGCACGCTTCCAGCGGCCGCACCGGGTTGTTCAGCCACACGTCGCAGCCGCGGTAGAGGTAGCGCGCCATCGACATGTCGTAGTCGGGCAGGAAGACGATCCGGTGCCGCACGTCCGCGCCGTCGACGAACCGGACGATCTGCTGGATCAGCTGCTTGCCGTTCTCGTCGGCCGGGTGCGACTTGCCCGCGACGACCACCTGGATCGGCCGATCCTCGTGCAGCAGCAGCGTCCGCAGGCGGTCGGGGTCGCGCAGCATCAGCGTCAGCCGCTTGTAGGTCGGCACGCGGCGGGCGAAGCCGACGGTCAGCACGTCCGGGTCGAAGACCGAGTCCACCCAGCCCAGCTCCAGCGGCGACGCGCCGCGCTGCAGCCACGCCGCACGCACCCGGCGCCGCACCTCGTGCACCAGCTTCTCGCGCAGCTCGCGCCGCAGCTCCCACAGCTGGGCGTCGGAAACGCCGTCGCGCAACGGCCCCTCGCCGACGTCGAGGCCCCATTCCCGGCCGAGCAGCGTGCTCAGCTCGCGCGCGACCCACGTCGGGCCGTGGACGCCGTTCGTCACCGACGAAACCGGCACCTCGTCGTGGTCGAACCCGGGCCACAGCCGGGAGAACATCTTGCGCGTGACGCGCCCGTGCAGCTGCGAGACGCCGTTCGCGCGCTGCGCCAGCCGCAGGCCCATGTGCGCCATGTTGAACAGGCCGGGGTTGTCCTCGGCGCCGAGCGCGAGCACGCGGCGCGGGTCGATGTCGGGCACCAGGCGGCCGTCGTTGAAGTAGCGCTGCACCAGGTCCACCGGGAACCGGTCGATGCCCGCGCTGACCGGGGTGTGCGTGGTGAACACCGTCCCGGCCCGGACGGCGGGCATGGCCTCGTCGAAGGCGAGGCCGTCGGCCTGGACGATCTCGCGGGCGCGCTCGAGGCCGAGGAACCCCGCGTGTCCCTCGTTCGTGTGAAACACCATGGGCTGCGGGTGCCCGGTCAGCTCGCAGTACTTCCGCACCGCGCGGAACCCGCCGATGCCGGCCAGGATCTCCTGCCGCAGCCGGTGGTCGGCGTCGCCGCCGTAGAGCCGGTCGGTGACGCCGCGCAGGTCTTCGTCGTTGGCCTCGGTGTCGGTGTCGAGCAGCAGCAACGGCACCCGCCCGACCCGGGCCTGCCAGATCTGCGCGCACAGCTCGCGCCCGCCCGGCATCGCGACGCCGATCAGCACCGGCCGCCCGCCCGCGGTCAGCAGCTCCAGCGGGAAGGCGTTCGGGTCGATCACCGGGTAGTGCTCGACCTGCCAGCCGTCGAGCGACAGCGACTGCCGGAAGTAGCCGTTGCGGTAGAGCAGCCCGACGCCGACCATCGGCACGCCCAGGTCGGACGCGGCCTTGAGGTGGTCGCCGGCCAGCACGCCGAGGCCGCCGGAGTAGTTCGGCAGCGCTTCGGTGACGCCGAACTCCATCGAGAAGTAGGCAACCGCGGACGGCAGGCCGTCGTCTTCCCGGCGCTGGTACCAGCGTGGTTCCGACAGGTACTTCTCCAGGTCCTCGGCCGCGGCACGGGCGCGCGCGAGGAAGTCGTCGTCGACGGCGAGCTCGTCGAGCCGCGCCGGCGGCAGCGCGGTGAGCATCCGCAGCGGGTCCCGCACGGCGTTGAAGAGCTCGGCGTCCATCGACGCGAACAGGTCACGCGTCGGCGGGTGCCACGTCCAGCGCAGGTTGGTGGCCAGCGCGCCCAGGCCGGACAGGGAATCCGGGAGACTGGCGCGGACGGTGAACCGGCGGACTGCACGCATGGGAAGCGACGATATCGGGCCGCGGGCCGCGGTGCGCAGGGAGTAGTTCGGGGATAACGTGCACGCCCCGCGTATGCCCTGGGTAGGGTCCTGCCCGTCGGGTACCGGGTGGGCACGAGAGCGAGTTGGACAGATGATCCCAGGGGGAGGACGGCGGGCGCTGATCGCGCTGCTGGCCGTCGCGGCGGTCGCCGTGAGCGGGTGCAACGGCAAGGGCGGTTCGAACAGCGGACCGGTCCAGGACAACGGCGCCGGATCCGTGTCCGGGCTGCCGGTGACGCACTTCGAGAGCGGCCTCAAGCCGGACGCGCCGACGCCGAGCCTGAACGTCCGCAACGCCGACGGCGGCGAGGACGACAAGCTCGCCACCGCCGCGATCGCCGACGTCCAGACGTACTGGGGCGAGATGCTGCCCGCCAACTTCGGCGAGCAGTTCGAGCCGGTCAAGGCCCTGCTGTCCTACGACGCGCAGACCGACACCGAGGAAACCGGCTGCGGCAGCGTGAAGAAGCTCGTGAACGCGTTCTACTGCCCGGTCGACGACTCGGTGGCGTGGGACCGCGGCGTGCTGCTGCCGATGCTGCGCCAGCGCTTCGGTCCGATGTCGGTGGTCGTGGTGCTCGCGCACGAGTTCGGCCACGCCGTCCAGTACCGGCTCGGCGACAAGGCCGGGATCGCCAAGAACACCCCGACCGTGGTCAAGGAACAGCAGGCCGACTGCTTCGCCGGCGGCTACTTCCGCTGGGTCGCCGAGGACAAGAGCAAGTACTACCGGGTGTCGACGTCCGAAGGCCTGAACCAGGTGATGGCGTCGATGTTCCTGATCCGCGACCAGGCGGGCACCAGCGCGGCCGACAAGGGCGCGCACGGCACGGCGTTCGACCGCACCTACGCGTTCCAGGCCGGGTTCGAGAAGGGCCCGAAGGAGTGTGCGGGGATGACCGCCGAGAACATCAAGTCCCGGCTCACCGAGCGTCCCTTCGACAAGGGCGACAAGGGCAAGGGCGACGCGAAGTTCAACGCCCAGACCGTCGAACTGCTGAAGAAGAGCCTCGACGAGGCGTTCAAGGGCGCCGGGGTGGCCGCGCCGGAGATCACCGACAGCGGCAGCTGCCAGACCACGCCGCCGGCGTCGTACTGCCCGGACGACAACACCGTGAGCATCGACATGGCCAAGCTCGCCCAGCTGGCCCAGCCGATCGACCGCGAGGCCGAGATGAAGGGCGAGGACCCGGGCGGCATGGGTGACTTCGCGGCGTTCTCGGAGGTCGCGGCCCGGTACGCGCTGGGCATCCAGAAGGGCGTCGGCGCGTCGATCGACAACGCCAACGCGGGCCTGCGCACGGCCTGCCTGGTGGGCGCCTGGGCGGCGTTCACCAACCGGCCGGGCGACCTGCGCCTGTCGGCGGGCGACCTCGACGAGGCCATCGCGGACCTGCTGCAGCCGGAGAGCCTCGTGTCGGCGGACGTCAACGGGAAGCGCCCGGACAGCGGTTTCGACCGGGTCGAGGCGCTGCGGAAGGGCTACCTCGAGGGCTCGGCGGTCTGCTCGAAGCAGTACGCCTGATCGGTTTCACGGAAAGGGCCCCCACCGCGGTGGGGGCCCTTTCCCGTGCGTTCTAGAACAGGGCGCTCGCGAGGTCGCGGCGGGCCTTCATCACCCGGTCGTCGGCCGGGTCGAACAGGTCGAACAGGGCCACCAGGTGCTCGCGGACCTTGTTGCGGTCCTCGCCCGCCGTGCGGCGGACGGTGTCGATCAGGCGCTTGAAGCCCGCCTCGACCTCGTTCGCCGCGATCTCCAGGTCGGCCGCGTCGAGCTGGGCCGCCAGGTCCGACGGGTCCGCGTCCGCCTTGGCGCGCGCCTCCGGGTCGGCGTTTTCGGCGCGGGCGGTGAACTTGACCTGGGCCAGGGCGTTCTTCGCCAGCTCGTTCGCCGGTTCGACGTCGAGGATGCGCTCGTACGCGGCCTGCGCGGCGGCGAAGTCGCCCCGCTCGAAGGCCTCTTCCGCCTCGGTGAAGCGCGGGTCCTCCGGCTCCTCGACCGGGCCGCCCGCCGCCTCCGCGTCCCGGATCCCCGGCAGCTTGTCGCGCAGGGCGTCCAGGAGCGAATTGATCCACTTCCGGATCTCCGGCTCGGGCAGGGCGCCGGAGAAGGCGTCGACCGGCTGGCCGCCGGCGATGGCGACGATCGTCGGGATGGACTGCGCGCCGAACAGCTGCGCGATCCGCGGGTTCGCGTCGACGTCGACCTTCGCGACGACCCACGCGCCACCGGACTCGGCGGCCATCCGCTCCAGCACCGGGGACAGCTGCTTGCACGGGCCGCACCACTCGGCCCACAGGTCGACGACCACGAGCTGGTGCAGGGACCGTTCCACGACCTCGGCCTGGAAGGTGGCCTCGGTGACATCGATCACGGCACCGCCCGGGGCGGGCCGCGGCGGCCCGTCACCACCGGCGGGGCCGGCGGGCGGGGCCGGTTGCCGTTGCGCCGCTTCGGCACGGGCCTTGAGCGCGGACAGGTCGACCGCGCCGGAGAGGGCGGCGGACAGGGCCGCTGACTTCGCTGCAGATCCGCGTGGTTGTGTCACGGTTCCATCCTGGCACGGGCACCGGAGGAGTTTCACCGGGTGCCCGGCCCGTCCGCCGGGCAGGACGGCGGCCGCCGGCCGCCGACCGGTGCCGCACGCCCCGCGCCGTGGGCTTCGGCACCCTCCCGCCCCGTCCGCTTGGCAGGACGGCAGCGCTGAGGCAGGCTCGGCCGGGTGCACATCCGGCGTGACGTGAAGGTGGGGCTGTCGATCACCGCCGCCGTCGTCTGGGTCGGCGCGGTCACGCTGCTCATCGCGCACGAGCCGGACCCCGGCGCGGCCTCACCCACCGAACTGCGCGACCGGCTCGCCGCGGCCCTCACCGGCCACGACGCGGACGCCTTCGCCGACCTCGTCGACTACCCCGGCTCGGGCGGCGACGACTTCGCGAAGGAGTACGTCTCGGTGCTCGCCGGCCGCGGCGTCCACGGTGTGCGCGTCGAGCTGGGCCCGGACGCGGGCGCCCCGACCCAGGCGACGATCTCCGGCGCCCTCGGCGACGGCAAGCCGTTCAGCTACCCGCTGACGGTGACGAGCGACGACGGCCGCTGGACGGTCGCCTTCACCCCACCTCTCCCCTGACCCGAGCGCCCCAATGTGGCCTTGGTTGCGTTCAACGCACCGAAGGCCACCTTGGGTGCGTTCAACGCACCGAAGGCCACATTGGGGCGCTGGAAACCGGTCAGTCCTCGCGGAGGTGGGCTTCGATGCGGTCCACCTTCGCCTCGAGCTGGCCGGAGAAGCCCGGCCGGATGTCCGCCTTCAAGACCAGGCTGACCCGGGACGAGCCTTCACCCGCGGCCTCGACCGCGCGCTTCACGACGTCCATCACCTGATCCCAGGACTCACCTTCCACGTTCGTGAACATCGCGTTGGTCGAGTTGGGCAGGCCGGACTCGCGGACCACTTTCACCGCGCGGGCCACGGCTTCGCTCACCCCGCCGTCGGGGTCCCCGCCGGACGGGCTGACGCTGAACGCGACGATCATGCTCGGAAGTCCCTTCTTCGGTGGTCGTTTCCGCCAGTCGTGCGACACCCGCCGGTACCCGCTGGTAACTTCGCGTGTCATGAACCGTCCGCTGCCGTTCGACCCGATCGCCCGCGCGGCCCGGATCTGGGAGGACCGGATCGGGCCCTCCGGGACCATGGCCGCGGTGACCGGGGTGATGCGGGTCCAGCAGATCATCCAGTCCGCGGTGGACGGCGCGCTCAAGCCGCACGGCCTGACCTTCGCCCGGTACGAAGCACTGGTGCTGCTCACCTTCGCCCGCAGCGCCAGCCTGCCGATGCGGGTGATGGGCGAGCGGCTCCAGCTGCACCCCACCAGTGTCACCAACATAGTGGACCGGCTGGAGCGCGACGGGCTCGTGAAGCGGGTCCCGCACCCGACGGACCGCCGCACGACGCTGGTGGAGATCACCACCGAGGGCCGGGCGCGCCGCGAGGCCGCGACCGAGGCCGTCACCGCCATCGACTTCGGGCTCAACGGGCTGACCGAGCGGCAGACCGAGCAGCTGACGGACCTGCTGACGAAGGTGCGCCGCGCCGCCGGGGACTTCAGCGAGTAAGGGCGCGGCTGCGCACCGCCAAAGAAGGCACCGCCAAAGAAGGCACTGTCCAAAAAGAAAGGCCCGCGCCGAAGCGCGGGCCTTTCTCACGTCTTGGGAAGTCAGACGGCGACGGGTTCCTTCGCCTGGAACAGGCCGACCCCGCCGTGGGACAGCCGCTGCGGGCCGTCGAGCTTGCCGTTGCGCAGCGCCCACTTCTCGAACAGCCACGTGAACAGCGGCGGGATGCTGGCCAGCAACGCCAGGACCAGCGTCTTCGGGCGCCAGCCGAGCGGCTTCGCCACGGACAGGGAGATCACCACGTAGAGGACGAAGATCACGCCGTGCACCATGCCGAGGACGGGAACGCCGCCCTCGCCGGAGGAGTGGACGACGTACTTGAGGAACATCCCGACCAGCAGCCCGGCCCACGAGAGGGCTTCGGCTACCGCGGCCACGCGGAACACTAGAGCGGCCTTGCTGGACACTTCTTCCTCCTGTGGGGTCTCACCACGTTGTTTCATGACACAAGAAAACGCCCGACACCGTCCAAGGCGGACTTGCCATGGACGTCAACAGCGCTGTCGGACGTGTTGGTACCAGTGTGAGGCGTGACGGCCCTCACGGGAACACCGGGGCCCGTGACGATGCTCACGGCCGTGGTCCTTTGTGGTCTGGTCCACGGCCGTGAGCGTCCGTTGTCTACTCCGCGCAGGGCGGAGCCGGGACCGACGATGGTGACGTCCCCCACTTCGCCGTGGCGTCGGCGGTGAGCGCGAAGTCGAGCGTCGTACCGCGTTTCAACTGGTCGACGCCGACGTACACGCGGTCACTCGGCTTCGAACCGATCTTCAGGCCCGAGATGTACTGGAGCTTCGAGCCGTCGGCGCCGGCCGCCTCGATCGTGATGTCCCGCCCGTTCTCCGGGTGCAGGACGGATTTCGCGAAACGCGGAGCGTCGAGCACGAAGTTCCCAGTCCCTGGAACGGCCGGGTACAGGCCGAGGGCGCTGAAGACGTACCAGGCCGACATGGTGCCCAGGTCGTCGTTCCCGGTGACGCCGTTGGGCGCGTTGGTGAACAACGTGTGCGCCGCTCGCACGACCGTGGACGTCTTCGCCGGCTGCCCGGTGAGCGCGTACATCCACGGCGAGTGCAGGTCCGGCTCGTTGTTCGGGTTGTAGCGGAACTGGTCGTAGTAGTCGTACGGGCCGACGACCCAGTTCTCGCGCACCGCCGTCGCCGGGTTCTTCACCAGTTCGTCGTAGGCGAAGAAGTCGTCGAGGCGCTTGCCGGTGGCCGCCGGGCCGCCCATGCGTTCGACGAGCCCGGGGACGTCCTGCTGCACGAGCCACTGGTACTGCCAGGCCGTGCCCTCGTGGAAGCCGTCCTGGCTCTGCGGGCTGTAGGGCTTGTCGGCGGGTGAGAACCACGCGCCGCCGAGGACCTTCGGCCGGAAGAAGCCGGTGAAGCCGCGGTCCGTCAGCGACGAATCCCACAGTGTCCGGTAAGTCCGGCCCTTCGCGGCCAGCGCCGCCGCGTCGTCCTTCTTGCCGAGCGCGGCCGCCATGATCGACAGCGAACAGTCACCGAGCGCGTACTCCAGGGTCGCCGACGCGCCGTGGTTCGGGTCGGTGTCCTGGCCCTTCTTCGGGAAATCCGGGTCGTACTGGACAAACCCGTCCCGTTGGTAGCTCGCGTTGCCCGAGCGCCCTTGGAACGGCGACGCGGCGGGCGGGATCTCCCGCGAGTTCTGCAGGAGCGCCTGGTAGGCGTACACCTCCTCGCCCGGCAACGCGCCGAAGCGCCAGAGGTCGACCAGGAACGGCGTGACCGGGTCGCCGGTCATCGTGTTCGTCTCCTGGCTCGCGTACGCCCACCGCGGCAGCCAGCCGCCCTGGTCGTGGATGGCCAGGATGCTCTTCGCGATGTCACGCGCCCGGGACGGCCGCAGCAGCGCCAGGAGCTGGTTCTGCGTGCGGTAGGTGTCCCACAGCGAGAAGAAGCCGTAGTACGTCCAGCCGACCGCACGGTGGATCTTCTTGTCGAAGCCGTAGTAGCGGCCGTCGGCGTCGTTCGCCGTCAGCGGCTGCAGCAACGCGTGGTACAGCGAGGTGTAGAAGACCGTGCGGTCGTCCGGGGTACCGCCCTTGACGTCCACAGTGGACAGCTCACGCCGCCAGGTGCGCTGCACGGCGTCCTTGGCCGCGTCGAACGAGGAGATCCGCTCCGACGCCAGGTTCGTCCGCGCACCGGCGGCGTCGACCTGGGAGATCGCCGTGGTGGCGGTGACCTGGCCGCCGCCGAAGGTCAGCCACGCGCCGCGCAGGCCCGCCCCGCCCCCGGACGAGCGCGAGCCGGGCGTGCCGCCGGTCGGCGACCACGTGCCGAAGGACTTGAACGGCTTGTCGAACTTCGTGGTGAAGTACGTCGTGTAGGCCTTGCCGCCGCAGAACGCCTGCGACTCCACCGTGCCCTCGACGGTCCGGTCGTCGACGACGCGGATGCTGCTGCCCGTCACCGGTTCCTTGTCGTTGGCCTGCCCGACGTTGACGAAGACGTTGGCGTCCCCCGGCTTCGTGAAGGTGTACCGCTCGACACCGGCCCGCGTCGCCGCCGTCGTCTCGACGTCGACGCCGCCGTAGCCGGTCAGGCGGACCTTGTAGTAGCCGGGCTTCCCCACCTCGCCGTCGTGGGTGAACGGCGAGGCGTACTGCTTCTGGTCGAACGAGGCCGGCTCGGTCGTGTCGAACGCCTTGCCGGGACCCACTTCCCCGGTCGTCGGCAGGGTCGCAACCAGGCCGCCCTGCTCCCAGCAGCCCGCGCCGGACAGGAAGAAGTGGCCGAAGCCGCGGATCGCGGTGTCGGTGTAGCGGTAGCCGGCGTAGTGCGAGGTGATCGGGCTGACCTGCGTCATCCCGAACGGCGCCGAAGCACCCGGGAACGTATTGCCCTCGTCCTGTGTGCCGATGAACGTGTTGACGGCGTCAAGGGCGTCCCCGCCGGCCGCGACCGCGACGGCGGGACTCACCCCCGTCGCCACCACGGCGAGCGTCAACGCGCTCACCAGGACCTTGTTCTTCATGCGCCGACTCCGATCGCGAAGACGTGCAGGACACCGCCGCTGACGTTGGACGGCAGGGTCACGCCGGCCACGGTCTTGCCCGCGTCGAGGGTGATCGGGTTCGTGCCGAACACCATGGTGCGGATCTGCTGCGGGTCGCCGCCCGAAGCGTTGCGGTACGGGGTGGACAGCACGATCCGGTTGCCGAACGCCGGCTGCGCGCCGCCGCCGCCGAGGGTCCAGTCGGAGAACCCGATGGTGGCGGTGGACTGGCTGCCGTCGGTGTAGGTGACGGTCAGCGTGCCGGAGGCGTTGCCGTTCGACGCCGAGCCGAGCAGCGCGAGCCGCCCGGAGCCGGAGACGTTCACCGTCTGCCCGGCGGCGATCGCGTTGTCCGGGTCACCGGCCGGGAACGACGGCCAGGTGAACTTCAGCCCGTCGGTGGTGACCGTGCCGCCCGGGGCGGCCCCGGCCGCGGCGAGGGCGTCGGCCGAGTAGCTCCAGCCGCCGCCGTCGAAGTTCGCTGCCTCGGGCTTCGCGTCCGGCGAGACCCCGGCGTTGTTCACCGTGGCCAGCCAGCTGTTCGGCTGGGCCACGAGCACCGTGAGCACGGCCTGCGAGGAGGCCACCCCGGGTGCCGAGAACGTCACCGGGATGCGGCGGGCACCGTCGGCCAGTCCCGTCGGGACCGAAACCGTGAGCTCGGCCTGCGCCTTGCCCGCGGCGGGCACCGCGATGCTCCCGGCCGCCGGGGTCAGCGTGATCCCGTCGACGCTGCCCGCGGAGTACGCCCAGCTCCGCGCGGTGCCGGAGAGGTCCTGCACCCCCACTGACACCTTGGACGTCGCCCCCGCCGGGGTCACCGCCCGCGCCGGGTCGACGAACGACAGGCTCGGCTTCTCCTGGTCGCGGAAGGACGGCGGGGCGTCGGCGGGCGCGCTGCTCCACGCGGTCGGGGTCGCCGACCGCGCGAAGTCGAGGGTGCCGCCCGTGGACACCAGGGCTTCCGGCATCCACGCCTTGGCCGCGTCGGCGCCGTTGACCTTCAGACCGGCGACGTAGTCACCCGTGCCCGCGGAGGTGACGGTGATCTTCTTGCCCGCGCCGGTGGTCAGCACGGCCTTGCCGAACAGCGGCGTGTTGAGCACGAACTCGGCGCGGCCCGGGATCTCCGGGTAGATGCCGAGCGCGGCCCAGACGTACCAGGACGACATCTGGCCGAGGTCGTCGTTGCCGATCAGGCCTTCGGGACGCGGGTTGTACAGCTCGGTCATCGAGCGCCGGACGATCGACTGCGTCTTGGCCGGCGCCCCCGCGTAGGAGTACACCCACGGGGCGTTCGAGTTCGGCTCGTTGCCCATGAACGCGTACGGCTCCTGCGTGCCCGCGTTCAGCTGCGTGAAGAAGGTGTCCAATCGGGACTGGACCGCGATGTTGCCGCCGAACGCCGTGACGAGGCCGCCGAGGTCGTAGGGCACCATCCAGTCGTACTGGGCGCCGTTGCCCTCGACCCAGCCCTGCGAGCCGGCCGGGTCGTAGGTGCCGGCGAAGGAGCCGTCGGCGTTGCGCGGCTGCAGGTGGCCGGTGCCCGGGTTGTAGAGGTTCTGCCAGTTCTGGGCGCGCTTCATGAACGTCGTGTACGTCGCGGAGTCGCCGAGCCGCTTGGCGAACTGGGCGATGGCGAAGTCCGCGCTGGTGTACTCGAGGGTGTCGGCGCCGGCACCCGGGACGTACCCGAGGGTCTGGTAGTCCTCGAGACCCGGCCGTTCGGTGTAGCCCTGCGTCGGCTGCGTGGCGCCCTTGATCATGAGCAGCAACGCCTTCTGCGCGTCGAAGTCCCGCGCGCCGAACGCGTACGCGCTCGACACGATGATGTGGTACGGGTCGCCGTTCATGACGCCGGTGTAGTCGTTGGCCACCGTCCAGCGGTCCCAGGAGCCACCCTGTTCCGCGTAGGCCATCATCGACCGGACGATGTCCGACGTCTCGTGCGGCGCGATCGTCGCCAGCAGCGGGATCTCCGAGCGGTAGATGTCCCAGCCGGAGAAGTTCGTGTACATCGCGTGGCCCGGGTCGGCAGTGTGGATCCGCCCGTCGAAGCCGATGTACTGGCCGTTGACGTCGGAGAACACGTTCGGCTGGATCAGCGAGTGGTACAGCGAGGTGTAGAACGTCGTCAGGTCGGTGTCCGAGCCGCCGGAGACGGCGATCTTGCCGAGCTGGGCGTTCCACGCCTTGCGCGCGCCGGCGGCCACCGTGTCGAACGACTTGCCGGTGTTCTCCGCCTTGAGGTTGGCCTTCGCGCCGTCGACGGACACAAAGGACAGTCCGACCTGGACGTTCACCCGGGCGCCGTTGAGGTTCGCGAAGGTGACGTACCCGCCGCTGCCCGGGCCGCTGACGGTGGTGTTCTGCGGAGCGGTCTTCGCCGGGCGCGCGATCGAGGCGCCGACGCCGTTGGGCTGCGCGACCTTCGTCCTGGCCCCGCCGGTCTCGGCGGCCTTGCCCGGCGTCACGGCGCCGTTCTTCCAGGTGCCGATCGACGCGAACGGCGTGTCGAACTTGGCCGAGAAGTAGACGCGGTAGCTGTTGCGCGCGCCGCAGAAGCGGCCACTGGTGGCCCAGCCGCTGATGGTGTCCTTGCCGATGGTGATCGACGCGTCGTCGGTGCCGTTGACCGAGCCGGACGTGTTGACCAGCAGCGTCGAGGACGCGCCCGCCGGGTAGGTCAGCCGCGCCGAGCCGGTGCGCCGGGTCGCGCTCAGCTCGACCTTCGCTCCACTGTCGAGGGTGACGTCGTAGGCGCCCGCCGTCGCGTGTTCGTTCGTGTGCGAGAAAGTCGACGTGTAGCGGGCCGGGTCGGTCGCCGGGGAAGTCGTCACTTCACCGACATAAGGGATGAACGGGATGTCCTGGTAGGTCGAACAGCCCGCGCCGGACAGGTGCGTCAGGCTGAAGCCGGTCAGGGCGTTGTCGTCGTAGAAGTAGCCGCCCGGCTGGGATTTCACCGTGTCGGGGCTCCACTGGACCATGCCGAACGGCGCGACCGCGCCCGGGAACGTGTTGCCCGCACCGCCGCCGGTGCCGTGGTCGGCGCCGCCGGGGCGAGTGCCGACGAAGGGGTTGACCCACTTCGCGTAATCGGTGCCGGTAGCCGCCGCGGCGGGGACAGCGGGAGCCACCGCTGCGGTCACCGCCAAAGCCAGGAAAACCGCTACACCGGCGAAGCCGGTTCGGGGGGTCCGGGGGGTCGTCCCCCCAGGAATGTCACAGCCGGCTCTTGAGCGCGCTCGCGCCATGGCCATCGCCTCTCCACCTCGTCAGCGCGACCGGAACCGGGTGACATGACAACCTTGTCGCGCCCGGCCACCTTGGGCAGCGGTTCACCAAGCAGTCAAGGAACTCGTCAGGACCTGTCCGCTTCCGGACAGCACGATCCGCCGATCGCGGGGCCGAATCGGCACAATCCGCACACGGGGCGTTGACAAGGACGCCGGTCGGGAGTTCAATCCCCGTCACTATGACAACGTTGTCTCCTCTCGGCCGGGATCGGGACGGCAGCACGCGCACCGCGAGCAGGCGGGCCACGATGAGCGACGTGGCCCGGCTGGCGGGCGTGAGCATCAAGACCGTCTCGCGTGTGGTCAACGACGAACCGGCGGTGCACCCCGACACCGCCGAGCGGGTCATGGCGGCCATCGAGCAGCTGGGGTTCCGGCGCAACCTGGGCGCGCGGAACCTGCGCCGCGGGTCGACGACCGGCACCATCGGGCTGATCGTCGAGGACGTCGGGAACCCCTTCTACTCCGAGCTGAACCGTGCGGTCGAGCGCATCGCGACGTCGTTCGGCCGCCAGGTGCTCACCGGCTCGTCCGAGGAGAACTCCGACCGCGAGCGCGAGCTCGTCCTGGAGTTCTGCGCGCGGCGGGTGGACGGCATCCTCGTCGTCCCGGCCGGTCTCCAGCACGGCTACCTGGTGCCGGAGATGCGCGCGGGCACGCCGGTGGTGTTCATCGACCGGCCGGCCGGCGACATCGTGGCCGACACCGTGCTGGTGGACAACCTCGGCGGCACCATCGAGGCCGTCACACACCTGGCGCGGCACGGGCACCGGCGGATCGCGTTCCTGGGCGACAGCCCGGACATCTTCACCGCCGCCGAGCGCCTGCACGGGTTCCGCGAAGGCTGCGTGCGCAACGGGATCACCTACGACGAGTCGCTGGTGTCGATGGGGACGCCGACGCCGGACTCGATCGGCAACACCGTCAAACGGCTGCTCGACGGCCCGGACGCGGCCACGGCGGTGATCGCGGGCAACAACCGGGTCGCCGTGCACCTCCTGCGCGCCCTCGCGCACGCCGAGCGCCGCCCGGCGATGGTCGGGTTCGACGACTTCGAGCTGGCGGATCTGCTGAACCCGCCGGTCACCGTGATCGCGCACGACGTCAGCGCACTGGGCCACGCCGCGGCCGAGCTGCTCTTCGCCCGCGTCCAAGGAGATCAGTCCCCGCCCAGAAAGGTCGTCCTGCCCGTGCATCTCGTCGCCCGTGGTTCCGGTGAGGTGGCCCCGTGACCCTCGAACCGATCCGGCTCCCCGCCAACCAGCCGCCGCAGTTCTACCGCGGCGGCGACGCCATCGCGGCGCTGCGCGGCGCGTCTTCGGACAAGAAGTCCGGCCCGGAGGACTGGGTCGCGTCCGCGACCACGATGTTCGGCCAGGAGACCAACGGCCTCACCCGCCTCCCCGGCGGCGCCTGGCTGCGCGACGCCGTCGAAGCGGACGCGAACGGCTGGCTCGGCGCGAAGCACGTCGAGGCGCTCGGGACGTCGACCGGGCTGCTGGTGAAGCTGCTCGACGCGGGCCAGCGGCTGCCCGTGCACTTCCACCCGGACGACACCTTCGCGAAGCGGCACTTCGACTCCCACTTCGGCAAGACGGAGGCGTGGATCGTCGTCGGCACCTACGGCGACGACCCGCGCGTCTACCCCGGCTTCAAGGAGACGCTGCCGAAGGCGGCCGTGTCGGAGTGGACGCGCGAGCAGGACGTGCCGTCCATGCTGGGCGCGCTGAACAGCGTTCCGGTGACGGCGGGCGACACCGTCTACATCCCGGCCGGGCTGCCGCACGCGATCGGCGAGGGGGTGTTCGTCGTCGAGCTGCAGCAGCCGACCGACTTCTCGCTCACCATCGAGTGGCGGGACTTCCTCACGTCGCCGGAGAAGGGCCACCTCGGCCTCGGCTTCGACACCGCCATCGAGGCGCTGGACACCTCGGGCTGGGACCCCGAACGGCTGGACACGATCATCAAGCGCACGGCGGGCGACCGCTCGTCCACTGTGGACCTGCTGGCCGGCGGCTCGGAACGGTTCTTCCGAGCCGAACAGCTGCGTACCGACAAGCTGACAACGTTGTCACTCGATCCGTCCTTCGCGGTCCTCGTCGTCCTCGACGGCGAAGGCACCCTGCGGACCGAGCACGGCGGCGAGCACGCGCTGGCGAAGGGCGACACCTACGTCGTCCCGTTCGACGCCGGCCAGACCGAGCTGTCCGGCCCGGCGACGGTGATCCGCTGCCGCCCGCCGGCGCCGGAAGAGAGGCGCGGATGAGCGAAATCCTCCTGGAAGCGATCGACCTGACCAAGCACTACGGGTCCGTCGAAGCCCTGCGCGGCGCGTCGTTCCAGGCACGCGCGGGCGAGGTGACGGCGCTGATCGGCGACAACGGCGCCGGCAAGTCCACCCTGGTCAAGTGCCTCTCCGGCGCGGAACAGCCGTCATCGGGGCAGATCCTCCTCGACGGCGCACCGGTGCACTTCGACTCGCCGACCACCGCCCGGCGCCTCGGCATCGAGACCGTCTACCAGGACCTCGCCGTCGCCCCCGAGCTCGACCCGGCGGCCAACCTGTTCCTCGGCCGCGAAATCCACCGCAAGGGCATCCTCGGCAAGCTCGGGATGCTCGACAAGGCCGAGATGCGGCGGCGGGCCGTCGAGGAGTTCCAGCGTCTCGGCGTGACGCTGCAGAGCACGGACGTCCCGATCGGCTCGCTGTCCGGCGGCCAGCGTCAAAGCGTCGCCGTGGCGCGCTCGGTCGTGTGGGCGTCGAAGGTCGTGTTCATGGACGAGCCGACGGCCGCGCTCGGCGTCGTGCAGCGCGAGCGCGTGCTCGACGTCATCAAGAAGGTGCGCGACAAGGGCATCGCCGTCGTGCTGATCAGCCACAACATGCCCGAGGTGCTCTCGGTCGCCGACCGCGTCGAGGTGCTGCGGCTCGGCAAGCGCGTCGCCCGGTTCACCGGATCGGACACGAAGCTCGAAGACCTCGTCGCCGCGATGACCGGCGCGCTCGTGCAGGAGGAGGTCACGTGACCGAGCCTGCGAGGTCCGCAATAGACACGGCACCGTCGGTCACGACGCCGACGAGCGCGAGCGAGGAGGAGGCGTGACCGAAATCCAGGAAGCGCCGGACGCCGGGTTCGGCAAGCGGCCGCTGGGCAAGCGGCTCGCCGGCGCCAACACGTTCTGGATCGCGCTGGTCCTGGTGGCGCTGGTCATCGTGTTCAGCGCGATCGCCCCCGGCGAGTTCGCGACGCTGTTCACCTTCCAGACGCTGCTCATCGAGACGTCGGTGCTGCTGGTGCTGTCGGTCGGGATGACGTTCGTGATCATCACCTCCGGCATCGACCTGTCCGTCGGCTCCGTGCTGATCTTCGCGGGCATGGTGGCCGGCAAGGTGATGGAGGCGATGTCCGCCGGCAACGCCTCCGCCGCGGGCTGGGGCGTCATCACCGTCGGCCTGGTCGCCGCGGTCGTCGCCGGGACGGTGTGGGGACTGGTCAACGGGTTCCTCATCGCGGTGGCGGGGATCCCGCCGCTGATCGTCACCCTCGGCACCATGGGCGCCGCCCTCGGCGCGGCCTACCTGCTCAACAACGGGTCGGACGTGCGCAGCGTGCCGGTCGTGCTCAACCAGACCCTCGGCTACGGCACGTCGTTCGGCGTCGTGCCGAACCTGGTCATCGTCGCCGTGGTGATCACGCTGATCGGCGCGTGGCTGCTGCACACGACCAAGTTCGGCCGGTACACCTTCGCGGTCGGCTCCAACGCCGAGGGCGCGCGGCGCGCGGGCATCGGCGTCACCCGGCACCTGCTGAAGGTGTACACGCTGACGGGTTTCCTGGCCGGGATCGCCGGGTTCCTCTCGCTGGCGTACTACGCGTCGACGACGATCTCGGCGCACACCACCGACAACCTCAACGCCATCGCCGCGGTCGTGATGGGCGGCACGAGCCTGTTCGGCGGCGTCGGTTCGGTGCTGGGCACGGTGATCGGCGTGTTCATCCCGGCCGTGCTCAAGAAGGGCTTCAACATCACGCACGTCCAGGACTTCTGGCAGATGATCGCCGTCGGTGCCGTGCTCATCGCCGCCGTCTGGTTCGACCAGCGCCGCCGCCGTCGTCGCAACTCCCGCTGAGTTCCCCCCGAGTGCAGTTCAACCGAGTGCAGTTCAACCGAGTACAAAGAGGTGCTTGCGTCATGAACCTGTCCAAGACTTTCGTCGCCGCCGGCGCGCTGGCCTCGGCCGCCGCCCTGCTCACCGCGTGCGGCTCCGGCACGGTCGGGCAGACCGGGTCCGGCGACGGCCAGGCCGCCTCGGCCGGCTCCAAGAAGCTCGCACTCATCCCGGGCGTGCAGGCCGAACCGTTCTACATCTCGCTGCAGTGCGGCGCGCAGGCCGAAGCGCAGAAACTGGGCTACGAGCTGACCACGCAGGCACCGCAGAAGTTCGACGCGGCGATGCAGACCCAGCTCGTCAACGCGCTGGGCTCGAACCCGCCGGCCGCGCTGCTGATCGCCCCCACCGACGACACGGCGATGCTCGCCCCGATCCAGCAGGTCAAGAACCGCGGCGCGAAGATCGTCGAGGTCGACACCTCGCTGAAGGACACCGGCGTGGCCGTGTCGTCGGTGTCCTCCGACAACACCGCGGGCGGCAAGCTCGCCGCGCAGACGATGGCGAAGCTCGCGGCCGGCAAGAGCGGCTCGGTCCTGGTGCTCGACACGATCGCGGGCACCTCGACCACGGCGGCCCGCGCGAAGGGCTTCGAGGACGAACTGAAGAACACCCCGAACCTGAAGTCGATCGGCGTCCAGTTCACCCAGAACGAGCCCGACCAGGCGGCGTCCAAGGTGACCGCGGCCCTGTCGTCGACCCCGGACCTCATCGGCGTCTTCGCGACCAACCTCAACACCGGGGAAGGCGCGGCGACCGGCCTGCGCAACGCGGGCAAGGTCGGCGCGGTCAATCTGGTCGGCTTCGACGCGAGCCCGTCCGAGGTCGAGGGCCTCAAGAACGGCCAGTACCAGGCCCTGATCGCCCAGGACCCGGCCTCGATCGGCGCCCAGGGCGTTCAGCAGGCGGTCGCGGCCATCGAGGGGAAGCCGGTGACGCGGAACCTCACCGCGGAGCTGCACTCGATCACCAAGGCCGACATGGACGCCCACTCGCAGTACTTCTACAAGCAGAGCTGCTGACCCGCGTCCGTCAGGGTCCTGTGCGCGGTACGGTCCCCGGTGCAGGGCCCTGAACAGGGGTGTTCACCGGCAGTGAACACCCACTGCCGGTCACCGCGGTGGGGGAACCGCTCACCGCACCGCCCGTTTGCCCGGACGGGTGCCCTGCGTCACACTCATCTGCACATGCATTTGCACTACCAGATGCATGATCGCAGGGAGGGTGCGATGAAGTACGAGCGGCCGGCTTTGCACCGGACGATCTTCGCCGTGGACGTCGAGGGCTACGGCGACCAGCGCAGGACCACACCACACCGGCTGGCGCTGCGCAAAGGGCTGTACCGAGCGCTTTGCCGGGCGTTCGACGACGCCGGCGTCCCGTGGGCGGACTGCCGGCGCGAGGACTGCGGCGACGGCGTCTTCGTCCTCGTCCCGCCGGAGATCCCGAAGGGGCTCTTCGTCGAGTTCCTGCCCGCCGCGCTCGCCGTCGCGCTGCACCGGCACAACCGCACGCACGACCCCGGAGCGCGGATCCGGCTCCGGATGGCGCTGCACGCGGGCGAGGTCGCCTACGACGACCACGGCGTCACCGCGCCGGCGATCAACCAGACGTTCCGGCTGCTGGAGGCGCGGCCGCTGAAGGAGGCGCTCAAGGCGTCGCGCGGCGTGCTGGCGCTGATCACGTCGGCGTGGTTCTTCGACGAGGTCGTCCGGCACAGCGACGGCCTCGACCCGACCACGTTCCGGCCGGTGCCGGTGGCGGTCAAGGAGACCCGCACGACCGGGTGGATCTCGCTGCCGGACCGGCCGTACCCGGCGAACTCGAGCCTGCTCGGCGCCGTGACGGCGATCGACCACTACCGGACCTGGCGCCGCTTCCGCCGCCACGCCCAGGTGCTGGCCGACCGCGACGGGCCCGCGTAGCCGTAGGATCTACTGCCCTGGACACCGCCGCCGAGGGAGGCTCGACCGTGCACCTGCGCCCGGCGTCCCGCGCCGACCCGCTGCCGGTGCTCGCCGCCGCCCGCCGCATCACCGACGACCTGCGCGACGGCCTGTCCGGCATGCCCGCCCGCCGCGCCGCGCACCGCCTGCGCCGGCTCTTCGGCTTCCCGGGGCTCGGCCTCGCCGACCTGTCCGGTGCCCTGCTGTGGTCGGGGCGGCCCGGGCCGGACGCGGTCGTCGCGACGGTGCTCGACAGCGTGCTCCACAGCGAAGAACCCGGCTCGGCACCGGACGTCCTGGTGCTGCCGCTGCACGTCCGCGACGAGCTGGCCGGGGCGCTGCTGGTCGTCGGGGACGTCCGGGACGCGGTCGCGGCCCAGGCCGCCGACCTCGTCGTGCAGGCACTGGAGCGGGGACGGCTCGAGGCGTCGGCGGAACAGGCGGCGCAGGCCGAACTGCGGGCACTGCGCGCGGAGATGTCGCCGCACTTCGTCTACAACGCCCTGACGGTGATCGCGTCGCTGGTGCGGTCGGATCCCGACCGCGCCCGCGACCTCATGCTCGACTTCGCCGACTACACCCGCTACAGCCTGGCCCGCCACGGCGAGTACACCGTGGTCGCCGAGGAGTTCCGGGCGATCGAGACGTACCTGGCCCTGCAGAAGGCGGTGCTCGGCGAGCGGCTGCGCGTCCAGGTGCGGGTCGCGCCGGAGATCCTCGCCGTCGCGGTGCCGTACCTCGTGCTGGAGCCGCTGGTGGAGAACGCGATCCGGCACGGCATCGAGCCGCGGTCGGGCACCGGGCAGGTCCAGGTGCACGGCCAGGCGGAAGGGAACGACTGCGTGATCTTCGTCGAGGACGACGGGGTCGGCATGGACCCGAAGCGGGCCGCGGACATCCTCGCCGGCCGCACCGGCGAGGACGACCCCGCCGGTCTCGGACTGGCCAATGTGGACAGACGGCTGCGGGACGTGTACGGCCCCTGGTACGGCCTCACCGTCGAAACCGAGGTCGGCGCGGGCACCCGGGTGATCGTGCGGGTGCCGCGGTTCCAGCCGGGGGTGCTGCCGTGACCGGCCTGCGTGTCCTCGCCGTCGACGACCTGCCGCCCGCGCTGGACGAACTCTGCCGCATGCTCCGCGAAGCGCCCGAAGTCGGCGAAGTCGTCGGGGCGGGTGATGCGCTGAAGGCGTTGAAGCTGCTTCAGGCGGATCGATTCGACGCGGTGTTCCTCGACATCTCGATGCCGGGCCTCGACGGCTTGGAGCTGGCGTCGCTGCTGGCGAAGCTGAGCGAGCCGCCGGTGATCGTGTTCGTCACCGCGCACGACGGGCACGCGGTGACCGCGTACGGCATCGGCGCGGTCGACTACCTGCTCAAACCGGTCCGCACCGAACGGCTGGCCGCGGCCTTGGCGAAGGTGCTGCGGATGGCCACCCCGGCGTCCCGGCCGACCCCGGACGCGATGGCGGCGCTGCCGGTCGAGTCGGGCGGGCGGACCCGGTACGTCCGCCGTGACGACGTCCTGTTCGTGGAGGCCCACGGCGACTACGTCCGCCTGCACACGCGGGGCGGGGTCCACCTGGTGCGGATGCCGATCTCGCGGCTGGAGGAGTACTGGGAGGGCACCGGGTTCAGCCGGGTCCACCGGGGTTTCCTGCTGGCCGTCGGGGCGGTGCTGGAGCTGCGCAGCGACACGGCGGGCGGGTTGCTGGCCCACACGGAGGCCGGCGACGTCCCGGTCAGCCGCCGTCACGCGCGGGACCTGCGTGACCGGCTGCTCGAAGCCGCGCAACGCGGCCAGCTCGGATCGGACCCGCGATGAGCAGGATCCGCCGGGTCGCCGTCACCAGCCCGCAGACCCGCCTCGCCCACGCCCGCCGCCGGTCGCGCGGCCGCTGGCGCCAGCCCCGGCTCCCCGCGGGCGACACCCAGCGCGCCACCGCCCTCTACGCCGCCCAGCGTCGTCACGGCCTTCCCGCGCTCGTCCTCATGTTCGCGCTGCTGCTCGGCCTCCCCGGCGTCTTCGCGCTCTTCCCGGCCCTGGACACCGTCCGGCTGCTGGGGATTCCGCTGTCCTGGCTGATGCTCGCGGTCCTCCCCTACCCCGCGATGGCCCTCCTGGCCCGCTGGCAGCTGCGCCGCGCCGAACGCCTCGAGGACGACCAGTGACCAGAGCGCCCCAATGTGGCCTTCGGTGCGTTCAACGCACCCAATGTGGCCTTCGGTGCGTTGAACGCAACCAAGGCCACCTTGGGGCGCATGAGCGCGGCGGGGAGCGGTAGTGGGTGTCGCGCTCGCCGTCGCGCCGGTCGTGCTCGTGACGCTGCTGATCGGCGTCCGCGGGGTCGCCGCGATGCGCACGACGTCGGACTTCCTCGTCGCGTCCCGCCGCATTTCGCCACTGGTCAATTCGGCGGCCGTCTCCGGTGAGTACCTGAGCGCGGCCTCCTTCCTCGGCATCGCCGGGCTCGTCGTCAAGGACGGCATCGGGGCACTCTGGTACCCGGTCGGCTTCACCGCCGGCTACATCGCGATGCTCGTGCTCGTCGCCGCGCCGATGCGGCGGTCGGGCGCGCTGACCGTCCCCGACTTCGCCGAAGCCCGGCTCAACTCCCCCGCTCTCCGCCGCCTCACCGCCGTCGTCGTGCTGGTGATCGGCACCATCTACGTCGTCCCGCAGTTCCGCACCGCCGGCCTGGTGCTCGCCGCGGTCGGCGGCACCCCGTACTGGGTCGGCGTGGTGCTGGCCGGCGCCGCGGTCAGCGTCACCCTGGCGCTGGGCGGGATGCGCGCGGCGACGTACGTGCAGGCGTTCCAGTTCGTCCTGAAGCTGCTGCTGTTCCTCATCCCGGCGATCTGGCTGGTGCTGCAGGCCGGCGCGGTCAACCGGACCGACGCGCTCAACCCCGTCGAGTTCACCCACTTCACGCGCGAGACGCCGGTGCGGTTCGAGGTCGACGTCACCATGGAGATCCGCGAACCGACGCCGGTGCGGCGCAACGGCGTCGTCGAGATCCTGCCGCCGGGTGAGTTCACCGCGCACAGCCAGGACGAGGTCGTGTTCGGCACCGGCGCGGCCGTCCCGGCGGTCCGCGGCGGCGCCGCGCTCGGCGGCCCCGACTGGCAGCGCCCGCTGCTCGACCTCGGCGACCAGGGCTACCCGCTGCTCGGCACCTGGGCCGTCCTCATCGCGACCATGCTGGGCACGATGGGCCTGCCGCACATCCTGATGCGCTTCCACACCAGCCCGGACGGCCGCGCCGCCCGCCGCACCGCCGCGATCACCGTCGCGCTGCTCGGCATCTTCTACCTCTTCCCCGGTGTCTACGGCGTGCTCGGCCGCGTCCTCGTCCCCGGGCTGTACCTGTCGGGCGCCACCGACACGGTGGTCGTCGCGCTCCCGGCCCAGGTGGACAGTGGCTGGGCCGGCGGGCTGTTCACGGCGCTGCTGACCGCGGGCGCGTTCGCCGCGTTCCTGGCGACGTCGCTCGGCCTGCTGCTGGTCATGTCCGGCGCGCTCGCGCACGACCTCGTCCCCGGCGGGCTGCGGCGGCTGCGGATCGCCGTGTTCGGCGTCGCCGGGGTGATGGTGCTGCTGGCGCTGCGCTCGGCCGAGCTCGACGCCGGCGTCCTGGTGACGTGGGGCTTCACCGTGGCCGCGTCGACGTTCTGCCCGCTGCTGGTGCTCGGCATCTGGTGGCCGCGGCTGACCGCGACCGGCGGGATCGCCGGCGTGCTGACCGGGCTGGTGGCGTCGTCCGGCTCGATCCTGTTCGCCCTCGCCGGGCCGCCGCTGCGCGGCTGGGTGGCGATCCTGGTGCAGCAACCGGCACCATGGTCGGTACCGTTGGCGTTCGGCGTAATGGCACTGGTCTCCTTGCGGGGCAGACCACCCGCCTGGTCGACGGCGGCGATGCTGCGCCTCCACCTCGACGAACCCCGTTCGACCGGGCCGCGCGACCGTTCGTCAACCGTTCGTCGTCTGGCGAGGCTGTTGAACCGCTAGTTCTTCACGCGCGCCTCACCCGTCCCTACGGTGTCGCACGTCACTTTCCGCAAAGTCGCAGGGAGCAGCGATGAGCACCACGGACACCGGCGGGCCCCCGGAGACCTCGGACACGATCTGGGAACGCGCACACGAAAGCACCGAGTTCCGTGAGCTGCGCAGCCGCCTGCGCCGGTTCGTCTTCCCGATGACGGCGTTCTTCCTCCTCTGGTACCTGCTGTACGTGCTCCTCGCGGACTACGCGCACGGCTTCATGAGCACGAAGGTGTTCGGCAACATCAACATCGGCCTGCTCTTCGGCCTGCTGCAGTTCGTCTCGACGTTCGTGATCACCGGCCTCTACGTCCGGTACGCCAACCGGAAACTGGACCCGGTCGCCGAGAAGATCCGTGAAGACATCGAAGAAGGCACCGCGAAGGAGCACGAATGAACGCCACCCTCGCCGCGAGTGTTGAGGGCAGCAACCCGCTCCTCAACATCGGCATCTTCGCCCTCTTCGTGATCATCACGATGGTGATCGTGTTCCGGGCCAGCCGCAACACGAAGACGGCGTCGGACTACTACGCCGCCGGCCGCGCCTTCACCGGCCCGCAGAACGGTGTCGCCATCGCGGGTGACTACCTGTCGGCGGCGTCGTTCCTCGGCATCGCCGGCGCGATCGCCATCAACGGCTACGACGGCTTCCTCTACTCCATCGGCTTCCTGGTGGCGTGGCTCGTCGCGCTGCTGCTGGTCGCGGAACTGCTGCGCAACACCGGCAAGTTCACCATGGGCGACGTCCTGGCCTTCCGGATGAAGCAGCGGCCGGTGCGGGCCGCGGCCGCGACGTCGACGCTGGCCGTCTCGTTCTTCTACCTGCTCGCGCAGATGGCGGGCGCCGGCGGCCTCGTGGCCCTGCTGCTCGGCGTCGAAGGCGGCGGCGCGCAGGCGCTGGTGATCGCCGTGGTCGGCATCATCATGATCGCCTACGTCCTGATCGGCGGCATGAAGGGCACCACCTGGGTGCAGATCATCAAGGCCGCGCTGCTGATCGTCGGCGCGCTCGTGATCACCCTGTGGGTGCTCGGCAAGTACGGCTTCAACTTCTCCAGCCTGCTGCAGGCCGCCGTCGACAAGGCGGGCAAGGCCGGGGAGACGCTGCTCGGCCCGGGCAAGCAGTACGGCGCCACCGGCACGTCCAAGCTGGACTTCCTGTCCCTCGGCATCGCACTGGTGCTGGGCACGGCGGGCCTGCCGCACGTGCTGATGCGCTTCTACACGGTGCCGACGGCCCGCGACGCGCGGCGCTCGGTGGTCTGGGCGATCGTCCTGATCGGCGTGTTCTACCTGTTCACGCTGGTGCTCGGCTACGGCGCCGGTGCGCTGGTCGGGCCGGACACGATCAGGAAGGCGCCGGGCGGGGTCAACTCCGCGGCTCCGCTGCTCGCGCTCGAACTGGGCGGGCCGGTGCTGCTGGGCCTGATCTCCGCGATCGCCTTCGCGACGATCCTCGCGGTGGTCGCCGGCCTGACGATCACGGCGTCGGCGTCCTTCGCCCACGACGTCTACGCGAACGTCGTCAAGCGGGGCAAGACGTCGCCGGACTCGGAGGTCAAGGTCGCCCGGATCACCGCGGTGGTGATCGGCATCCTCGCCATCGGCGGCGGCATCCTGGCCAACGGGCAGAACGTCGCGTTCCTGGTCGCGCTGGCCTTCGCGGTCGCGGCCTCGGCGAACCTGCCGACGATCCTCTACTCGCTGTTCTGGAAGCGGTTCAACACCCAGGGCGCGCTGTGGTCGATCTACGGCGGCCTGGCCATCACGATCGTGCTGATCGTGTTCTCGCCCGCCGTTTCCGGCAAGAGCACGTCGATGTTCAAGAACGCCGACTTCGCCTGGTTCCCGCTGAGCAACCCCGGCATCGTCTCGATCCCGGCCGCGTTCATCCTGGGCTGGCTGGGCACGGTCCTGTCCAAGGAGCACGACGAGAAGAAGTACGTCGAGATGGAGGTCCGCTCCCTCACCGGCGCGGGCGCCGAGAAGGCGGTCGTCCACTAAGGGCTTTCCGACAGGCTTTTCACGGGCGGCATGACACCGGAGGCCGCCGCGAGGGTGTTCCCGATCCCCTCGCGGCGGCCTCCGGCCATTCAGTACGGCAGCTTGCCCTGCGCGACGCCGGCGACCACCGCTTCGAACTGCTTGCGCACGTACTGCCACAGCCCGCCGCCCAGTGAAATCCTCGCCACCCCCAGTCCGGCGAGGCCTTCGAGGCCCGGACTGCCCGGCCAGGCGGCCGTGTTGACCGCGCCGCCGGTCGCCCGCACGAACTCCGCGATCAGCTCGGGCGTGCGCAGGTGGATCGGGTAGACGCAGTCGGCGCCCGCTTCGAGGTAGGCCTTCGCCCGGGCGACGCCCGCTTCGAGCGCCCCTTTCGGGTCCACGCCGCGGAAGGAGTCGACGCGGGCGTTGATCACCAGCCCGTCCCCCGCCGCCTCGCGCAGGGCGGCGATCCGGGCCGCCTGCTCGCCGACCGGCCGGACGTCACCGGCGGCGTGATCGGTGTCCTCGAAGTTGCAGCCGACCGCGCCGGCGTCGAGCAGCCGGCCCGCCAGTTCGGCCCCGGACAGGCCGTAGCCCGACTCGGCGTCGACGGTGACCGGGACACCGACCGCCTTCGCGATCCGCGCGGCCGCGGCGAGCATCTCGTCCGCGGGCGCCTGCTCGCCGTCGGCGAACCCGAGCGCGGCCGCCACGGCGACCGAGCTGGTCGCGATGGCCGGGAACCCGGCGGCCTCGACCAGCTTCGCGGTGTCGGCGTCCCAGACGTTCGGCAGGACCAGGGGCTTGCCGGGGACGTGCAGCGCCTTGAGCGCGGCGGCGGTCACGCGTCCCGCTTCGGCAGCGGCGTGTGGCTGGTGATGGTCATCCGGTTCCAGCTGTTGATGGCGATGATCTCCCACGCGACGGCCTGGTACTGCTCCTCGGTGAACACCTTCACCGCCTGCTCGTAGACGTCGTCGGGCACGCTCTGCGTCACCGGCAGCTTGGTCATCGCTTCGGTGAGGGCGAGGGCGGCCTGCTCCTGCTCGGTGAACAGGTCGGTCTCGCGCCAGCCGTCGAGCACGAACAGCCGCCGCGGCGACTCGCCCAGCTCGAGCGCGTCGCGGGAGTGCATGTCGAGGCAGTACGCGCAGCCGTTGATCTGCGACGCGCGGGTCTTCACCAGTTCCAGCAGTTTGGGGTCGAGCCCCGCGTTGGCGCCGGCCTTGTTCACCTCGGCCTGCAGGTTCGCCATCGCCTGGTAGAGCTCGGGAGCACCGCCGAGCCCGATTCGCTTGGTCATAGCGGCTACGCTAGTGCGAACTGGTCCACGAGTATGGTCCAGTCACATGACGGAATCGTGGTCCAGTTCCGGGCTCGACGTCCACCTCGGCTGGCAGCCTTCGACGGGCCGCAGCGGGCTCGCGGCGGCGATCCGCGCGGCGATCCGGGACGGCCGGTGGCAGGCGGGCGCGACGGTGCCCTCGACCCGGGCCTTGGCCCACGACCTCGGTGTCGCCCGTGGAACGGTGACGCGCGTGTACGCCGATCTCGCCGCCGAGGGGTACCTGCGCACGGCCCAGGGCGCGCCGACCCGGGTGGCGACGGCGGGTTCGCTCCCCCAGTCCGCGCCACGGCAGGTCCCGCGCGACCCGGCACCGCGCTGGGACCTGCGGCCGGGCCGTCCGGACCTGACGGCGTTCCCGCGGCAGGCGTGGCTCACCGCGACCCGCCGGACGCTGCTGCGGACCCCGGCGTCGGCACTCGGCTATGAGGCGGAGCTGGGCGCACCGGAGCTGCGGGACACGCTCGCCGGCTACCTGGCCCGGGCCCGCGGGGTCGTCGCCGACCCGGCGCGGATCGTGGTGTGCCACGGGTATTCGCACGCCATCGCGGTGGTGTCCCGCGCGCTTTCCGGCCTGGGCATCGGCGAAATGGCGTTCGAGAACCCTTCGCTGGGCATGTACCGCTCGATCGCGGCGGCGCAGGGCCCGCGGATCGTGGGCGTGGACGTCGACGGGCACGGCATCGACGTGTCCGCTTTGGACAGTCCGGCGGTGGTCGTCACCCCGGCGCACCAGTACCCCACCGGCGTCACGCTGGCCCCACCGCGCCGGGCGGCGCTGGCCCGCTGGGCGAGCGATGCGGGCGCGTTCGTGCTGGAGGACGACTACGACGGCGAGTTCCGCTTCGACCGCCAGCAGGTGGGGGCGTTGCAGGCCCTCGCGCCGGAGCGGGTGGTGTACGCGGGCACGGCCAGCAAGACGCTCGCCCCGGCCCTCCGGCTCGCGTGGCTGGTGCTGCCGCGCTCGCTGGTGGAGCCGGTCCGCTCGGCGATGGCCGACAGCGGCTCGCGCCCGTCGTTGCTGAACCAGCTGGTGCTGGCCGAGCTGATCGACTCGGGTGCCTACGACCGGCACGTCCGCCGCAGCCGCGCGGAGTACCGCTCCCGCCGCACCCGGCTGCTGGCGGCCCTGCCGGACTCGGTGCGCCCGCACGGCATCGCGGCGGGCCTGCACCTGCTGCTGATGCTCCCGCCGGACGGCCCTTCGGAGGCAACGGCCCTGGCGGCCTGCCGCCGCCGCGCGATCGGCATCGAGGGCCTGGCCGGCCACTGGATGACCCCCAACGCCCCCGGCGGCCTGATCGTCGGCTACGCGGCCACCCCGGCCCACGCCTTCGCCGGCGCAACCCAAAACCTGGTCGAAGCCCTGGCCGAAATCACCCCCTAACCCACCCGACTCCCGCCCCAACCACCCGACTCCCGCCCCCAATCACACGACTTCCGTCCCCAATCACACGAGTCCCGCCCCCAATCACACGACTTCCGTCCCCAATCACACGAGTCCCGCCCCCAATCACACGAACCGACCCTCTAGGCACGCGAGTCGACCTTCCAAGCACACGAGTCGACCTTCCAAGCACACGTGATGCCCGCGGGCCGCCCCACCGGAGCGGCCCGCGACCACCGTCAGAACCAGCAATCAGGCCGGACGCGAAGCAGTTCCGTCCGCAGCACCGGCGTGCCGTCGACCGGCGCCGGGTCCTCCGCGGTCGGCTGAATCCCCCCGGCCGCGACCTTGTCGAGGGTCTTCAGCCCTTCCGGACCGACCGTGCCGAACACCGTGTAGTTCGGCCGGAGCGCGGAATCGCCGTACACGACGAAGAACTGCGAACCGTTCGTATCCGGCCCCGCGTTGGCCATGGCGAGCAGGCCACGCGCGTAGACGCGACGGGCGCCGGTCGGGTCGGTCGGGGCCGGCGGCAGATCCACCGGCAGCTCGTCCCGGTACTTGTAACCCGGCCCGCCTTCACCGGTCGCCGTCGGGTCTCCGCACTGAAGCACCTTCAACGTCGGGTACGCGGTGAGCCGGTGGCACACCGTGTGGTCGTAGAACCGGTGCCGTGCCAGGTGCAGGAAGCTCTGCACGGTGCACGGCGCCTTCGCCCGGTCCAGCCGCAGCGGCAGCGCGCCCTGGCTGGTCGGGACGGTGACGTCGACCTTGCCGTGGCTCGGCGTGTGCCGCGGGTCGGGTGGCAGCGGCACCGGCCGTGCGGGCGGTTCGGCGGGGGTTTCGGTGTACTGGCAGGGCCCGTGCGTCGTCTTCGGCGGCGGGGCGTCGGCCGCCGCGGCGACACCGTTCCCGGCCACGAACAACGCGCCCGCCGCCAGTGCGGTGAGAAGTGTCTTCTTCATGCTGCACGCCCTCCCAGTGATCGCCCGGTTCCGGAGCGCCCCGCAGTCTAGGGCGCGGCACCGACGGCCAGAACCGGCGAAAGTCGCCCCCATCAGCCGGTCGGGTGAATGTCGGGCCCCGCACCCCGGAAATTGTCGGACCCCCGGCGCACGATGGTCAGCACGCGGCAAACCCGCCGCACCACGAGGAGGGCACCATGGCAGTTCGACGAAGACCCGTTGCGGTGGCACGGTTTCTGCTCGCCCGGCTCGCGTCGGCGGTCCGGCGCGCGCTACCCCCGCAGGTCCGCGATCAGTTCCTCGGCGGCGGCGAACGGGTCGAGCTCCCGCGCCACGACCCGCTCGGCGACCCCGGCGAGCCGCCCCCCGCCGCGCAGGTCCACGAGCTCGGCCCGCAACCGCCGGAGCGCGATGGCCTCGACCTCGTCGCGCGCCCGGGCCACCCGGCGCCGGGCCAGCTCGTCGTGGCCGACCAGCCAGTCGTGGTGCGCGGCCAGCGCTTGCACGACCTCGCCGACCCCCTCGCCCTTCGCCGCGACGGTCCGCACGATCGGCTGGCGCCAGCTCGGCCCCCGGATTTCCCGGCGCGCCAGGGAGATCATCTGCTTGAGGTCGTGCACCGTGGCGTCGGCGCCCTCGCGGTCCGCCTTGTTCACGACGAAGACGTCGGCGATCTCCAGCACGCCGGCCTTCGCGGCCTGGATGCCGTCGCCCATGCCCGGGGCGAGCAGCACCACCGTGGTGTCGGCCAGTTTCACAACGTCCACTTCGGACTGCCCGACGCCGACGGTCTCGATCAGGACGACGTCGAAACCGGCCGCGTCCAGGACGCGCACCGCCTGCGGGGTCGCCCACGAGAGCCCGCCGAGGTGCCCGCGCGTGGCCATCGAGCGGATGAACACGCCGGGATCGGTGGCGTGCTCGGTCATCCGGATCCGGTCGCCGAGCAGTGCCCCGCCCGAAAACGGCGAAGACGGGTCGATGGCGAGGACCCCGACCCGCTTGCCCTCCGCGCGCAACGCGGTGAGCAGCGCCGAGGTCGAAGTCGACTTGCCGACGCCGGGTGGTCCGGTGAGCCCGACGACCCGGGCCCGCCCGGTGTGCGGGGTCAGTGCCCGCGCGATTTCGGCGACGCGGGGGTGGGCGTCCTCGACGAGCGACAGCAGCCGCGCGACGGCACGGGGGTGTCCGTCCCGCGCGCGGCCGACCAGGTCGTCGAGGTCGAGTGCACTGGCCACTTACGCGGACGGAACCCGCAGCAGCAGGGCGTCGCCCTGGCCGCCGCCACCGCACAGCGCGGCCGCGCCGAGCCCGCCGCCGCGGCGGCGCAGCTCGTGGATCAGGTGCACGGCGAGCCGGGCACCGGAGGCGCCGATCGGGTGGCCGAGGGCGATCGCGCCGCCGTTGACGTTGACCTTCTCCGGGTCGAGGCCGAGCTTCTCGGTGGAGACGAGCCCGACCGCGGCGAAGGCCTCGTTGATCTCGACGAGGTCGAGCGCGTCGGCGGCAAGGCCGGCCTTCGCCAGCGCGGCGAGGATGGCGTTCGACGGCTGCTCGTGCAGGCTCGCGTCGGGCCCGGCGACGACACCGTGCGCACCGATCTCGGCGAGCGGGGTGAGGCCGAGCTCCTCGGCCTTCGCCTTGCTGGCCACGACGACCGCGGCGGCGCCGTCGGAGATCTGCGAGGCCGAGCCCGCGGTGATGGTGCCGTCGGAGGCGAAGGCGGGACGCAGCTTGGCGAGGCCTTCGGCGGTGGTGTCGGCGCGGACGCCCTCGTCGGTGTCGAAGACGACCGGGTCGCCCTTGCGCTGCGGGATGGCGACCGGAGCGATCTCGTCGGCGAAGTAGCCGTTCTTGATCGCCTCGGCGGCGCGCTGGTGGGAGCGGGCGGAGAAGGCGTCCTGCTGCTCGCGGGTGATGCCGTAGCGGGAGTTGTACTTCTCCGTCGAAGAGCCCATGGCGACCTGGTCGAAGGCGCAGAAGAGACCGTCGTAGGCCATGTGGTCGACGAGGGTGGTGTCGCCGTACTTGAAGCCGGAGCGCGACTTGGGCAGCAGGTGCGGTGCCTGGGTCATCGACTCCTGGCCGCCGGCGACGACGAGGTCGAACTCGCCGGCGCGGATGAGCTGGTCGGCGAGCGCGATGGCGTCGAGGCCGGAGAGGCAGACCTTGTTGATCGTCAGCGCGGGCACGCTCATCGGAATGCCCGCGGCGACGGCGGCCTGGCGGGCCGGGATCTGGCCGGCGCCGGCGGTCAGGACCTGGCCCATGATCGTGTACTGCACCGCGTCCGGGGAGACCCCGGCGCGTTCGAGGGCCGCCTTGATCGCGACCCCGCCCAGCTGAGCTCCCGTGAAGTCCTTGAGGGAGCCCAGCAGGCGCCCGATCGGCGTACGGGCGGCACCCAGGATCACGGAACCGGACACGGCGTCCTCCAAGCATCGGCGCATGGGCAGTTTTCCCGACCATACCCGGGAGCAGGGCTTCTTGATGGAGCCAGTGTGAGGCGGGGCACGCGACGATTCCGCCTCGCCGCGGCGCGCGGGCCCCCTATCCTGCCTCCATGAATGACGCCCTGCAGCCGTTCGTGACGGCCATCGACCACGTCGGCATCGCGGTCCCGGACCTGGACGCGGCCATCGAGTTCCACCGCGCGCACTTCGGCCTGGAGGTCGCGCACGAGGAGGTGAACGAGGAGCAGGGGGTGCGCGAGGCCATGCTCCGCGCACCGGGCACGGCGGGCACGGAGACGCAGATCCAGCTGCTGGCCCCGCTGCGCGAAGACTCGGCGATCGGCAAGTTCCTGTCCAAGAGCGGCCCGGGGCTGCAGCAGCTGGCGTACCGCGTGTCCGATGTGGACGCCGCAGCGGCGGCCCTGCGGGAAAAGGGCCTGCGCATGCTGTACGAGGAGGCGAAGAGGGGCACATCGAACAGCCGGGTGAACTTCGTCCACCCGAAGGACGCGGGCGGCGTCCTGGTGGAACTGGTGGAGCCGGCCAAGAACGCGGCGGCGCACTGAGCCCGGCCACCTCGTTCCGGCACAAGGATTCCGCGCACCGCTCCGGCACTGAGCCACACACCGGCGGCAAGAGCCGGACAGGCGGCCAGCCGGCGCGGCCGAGAGCAAGGCAGGGCGGCCGGTCGGCGCGCGGCTGAAAGGCCAGACAGGCAGGCGGGCGGCCGGCGCGGGGGCCGAAAGCCGGGCAAGCGGATGCCCGGCGCGCAGCCGAGCCGGACAGCAGCCGGCCGGCGTGCGGCCGAGAGCCCGGCGGCCGGCGAGCACACCGGCGGGCGCCGACACGTCGGCGGAGGCCGGGTGGGCCTGCCCGGCCACAGCGCCCGTCGGCCGAGGGCCGCCGGGGGCGCAGGCGCGCCCGGCTCGCCCAAGCGCGCCCGCCCTGCCGAGCGCGCCCAGCTGGCCGAGCGGTCGCACTCCGACAAGCCGTCGCGGCTCGGCGAAACCCATGCGCCCCCCGCCAAGCCGGCCCAGCCCGCGGCCAAGCGCGCAGCCAAGCCAGCCAGGCCGGCGGCCAGGCCAAACCGGCGCAGCCCGCCAACCGAGCACGCCCGCCCCAGTCACGCCAGCGCAGCCCGGCCACGCAGGCGACCCCGCAGACCACCAGCCAGCCAAGCCGCAGCCCGGCCAAGCCAGCGCGGCCAGGCCAAGCCAGCGCCGCCCGGTCACGCAGGCGACCCCGCAGACCACCAGCCAGCCAAGCCGCAGCCTGGCTAAGCGGGCGCGGCCTTGGAGGCCAAAGCGTCGGCGATGAACGTCAGCTCGCCGTCGAACTCTGCGGGGAGGTCGTCTTCCGAATGGCGGGCCGTTGCGTGGCGGTGGCTGACCGCCCGGGCCAGCAGGCCCGAGGCTCGGTCCACGTCGGCCGTCGGCAGACCACCTCCTGTTGCGGCCACGATCACCGCCCGGACCTGGCGGACCAGGATCTGGAAACGGTCGTGGAGGGCGTCGCGGACCACGTGGTGCGTGTCGGCTTCGCGCCACAGCAGGTGGGACAAGCCCAACGATCGGCTGAAGCGGTGGTCCAGCTCGCGGACCAGGCGGCGCAGGCTGCCCACCAGGTCGCCCGGGACCACGACCACCGCCGGCTCGATGCGCTCGTCGGGCAGGCGCTCGACGAGCGCCGTGAGCAGGTCCGACTTGTGGCGGAAGTAGTAGTGGACCAGCCCCTTCGGCACCCCGGCCTGCTCCGCGATGCGGGACGTCGGGGTGGCGTCGAAGCCGGACTCGGCGAAGAGCGCCTCGGCGGCGCAGAGGATGCGCTCCTTCGCCGAATCCTCGGTCATTCCCGTGCCTCCTGCGTCGTCAGTGCTGCCCGGCCGTGCGGTGCACGGCGTTCGCGACCGGCATCGCTGCCGCGCCGGCGATGACCGTCAGCACCCCGGCGATCCAGGACGTCCAGGATGCGCCGTTGAACTCCGTGTACCCCATCACCCACGGCGCGATGAAGAGCAGCACGCCGAGCGCGATCTGGATGCCTTCGCCGTAGACCATGCCCGGCATCGCCAGCGAAACCAGGCCGTCGAGTGCGATCAGTGCGCCCAAGACGACCATCGTCCACATCGCGGTCGTGTCCGTGCTCAGCCAAAGGGGTGAAAGCGCGGCGACCACCCCGATGACGACCTCGGCCCAGTCGTGCGGCCGGGACCACGCGCGCGTAGAGACTTCACTCATTCGTGCTCACCTCCGTCGGTGAAACTGCTGGTCGGGTGGGTGTACCCGACATCGATGATCCGCTTGACTGGCCAACCGGTCAAGGTAAGCCGGTCACAGTTCGACGTGTAATCGTGCTGTCCGTCTCGTACAGTTGTGGGCGCGTGTTACCGGCGAGTAATTTCTGCCGCCAACGCCCCCCATCTCCGCGGAGGAACCGATGACGCAGCTCGGCGAGATCCAGCAGGCCATTCTGACCGGCGAATCCGCCGCGGTCGGCTCGTTGCCCGTGCCCGAGAGCTACCGCGGGGTCACCGTGCACGCCGACGAGGTCGACATGTTCGAGGGCCTCGAGAGCCGGGACAAGGATCCGCGCAAGTCGCTGCACGTCGACGACGTGCCCGTGCCCGAACTGGGCCCGGGTGAGGCGCTGGTCGCGGTGATGGCGAGCGCCATCAACTACAACACCGTGTGGACGTCGATCTTCGAGCCGATCCCCACGTTCAAGTTCCTCAAGAAGTACGGGAAGCTCTCGCCGCTGGCCAAGCGGCACGACCTGCCGTACCACGTCGTCGGCTCGGACCTGTCCGGCGTCGTGCTCCGGACCGGCGTCGGGGTGCACAACTGGAAGCCGGGCGACGAGGTCGTCGCGCACTGCCTGAACGTCGAGCTGGAGAGCCCCGACGGGCACAACGACACGATGCTCGACACCGAGCAGCGGATCTGGGGCTTCGAGACCAACTTCGGCGGCCTCGCCGAGATCGCGCTGGTCAAGGCCAACCAGCTGATGCCGAAGCCGGACCACCTGACCTGGGAAGAGGCCGCCTCGCCCGGTCTGGTCAACTCGACCGCCTACCGCCAGCTCGTCTCGCGCAACGGCGCGGACATGAAGCAGGGCGACGTCGTCCTGATCTGGGGCGCTTCGGGCGGCCTCGGCTCCTACGCGACGCAGTACGCGCTGAACGGCGGCGCCATCCCCGTGTGCGTCGTGTCCAGCCCGGAAAAGGCGGCGATCTGCCGGAAGCTCGGCGCCGAGCTGATCATCGACCGCAACGCCGAGGGCTACAAGTTCTGGAAGAACGACGCCGAGCAGGACCCGAAGGAGTGGCAGCGCTTCGGGGCGAAGATCCGGGAGCTGACCGGCGGCGAGGACCCGGACATCGTGTTCGAGCACCCGGGCCGGGAGACCTTCGGCGCGTCCGTCTACGCCGCGCGCAAGGGCGGCACGATCGTCACGTGCGCTTCGACGTCGGGGTTCATGCACCAGTACGACAACCGCTACCTGTGGATGAACCTGAAGCGGATCATCGGCTCCCACTTCGCGAACTACCGCGAATCGTGGGAGGCGAACCGGCTGATCGCGAAGGGGCTGATCCACCCGACGCTGTCGAAGACCTACGCGCTCGAGGAGACCGGGCAGGCCGCGCTGGACGTGCACCGCAACGCCCACCAGGGCAAGGTCGGCGTGCTCGCGCTCGCCCCGCAGGAAGGCCTCGGCGTCCGCGACGAAGAGAAGCGCGCGAAGCACCTCGAGGGCATCAACGCGTTCCGCGGCGCCTGAGCCACGGCGACGCGCGACGCCGCCGGGAGCCGCCGGGCTCCCGGCGGCGGGAATCCCCGGGAAACCGCCGGAATCCGGCGCTTCCTTTCGCCGCGGCAGACGGCGCGTTCGGCGCAGGGCCCGGGTGCTCACCCTTCCGTGACCCGGCTGCGGCTACGGTAGGCCCCATGAGCCTTGGCGATGAACGGGAGCTTGTGCCGCTGGGAGCCGGCTTCGACGTGGCGAAGCGCGGGTACAGCCGAGCACAGGTCGACGAGCACCTCGAACGGCTGGACGCCGATCTGAAGATGCTCACCGCGGATCGGGACGCCGCCATCGCGCAGGCGGGGGACCTCGCCCGCCAGCTGGAGATCGCGCGCGGCGAAATCGCGGACCTGCGCGGGCAGGTCGACCGGCTCGCCCAGCCGCCGACGAGCGTCGAAGGCCTGTCCGAACGGCTGCAGCGCATGTTGCGCCTGGCGCAGGACGAATCCGCCGACACCCGCGCCCGCGCCGAAGCCGAGGCCGGGCACATCCGGGCGAAGGCCGAGACGGATGCCAGCGCCATGCGTGCGCGCTACGAGCAGCTGCTCAACGAGCTCGATCTGCGCCGCAAGGAGATGGAGGCGGAGCACCGCAAGGTCCTCGAAGACGCCCGGGCGCAGGCCAAGAAGATCACCGACGAGGCCGAAGCCGAGCGCAAGCGGCTCGACACCGAGTCCCAGGACCGCCGCACCAAGGTCGAAGAGGACTTCGAGATCGCGATGGCCTCGCGCCGCACCGAGGCGATGCGGGTGCTGGCCGAGCAGGAGGCGGCGAGCAAGGCCGAAGCCGCGCGGCGCGTCCAGGAGGCCACGCAGGACGCCGCCGACATCCGCGCGAAGGTCCTCGAAGAAGAGAAGGCCGCGAAAGCCGGCATCGACCGCCGTCAGCGGGAGTCGGTCGCGGAGGCGAACAAGCGCCGTCAGGACTCGATCACCGAGGCCAACGCCCGGCTCGCGGAGGCCGCCGACGAGGCACGGCGCCGCGTGACGTCGGCCACCGAGGAGTCGAACCGGCGGATCACCCAGGCGAACGAGCGGGTCGACGCGCTGCGGAAGGTGCGCGGCGGGCTGGCCGAGCAGGTGCGCGCGGCGCGGGCGGTGCTGGCCGAGGCGCACACCGTCCTCGGCGACGACGTGAAGGTGCCCGCCGACGTCAAGGCCGACCTGGTGGCGGACAAGAAACCGGACGCCGTCGACGAAACCGAGCGGACGGTCCGGGTCACCGACATCGAAGAGACGATCCGGATCCGCGCCTCGGACGTGCCGAAGCCGAAGCCCGCGGCCAAGCCGGCCGCGAAGCCCGCAGCCAAGCCCACCTCCGCAGCGCCCTCCACAGTGCCCCCCGCAGCGTCCTCCAAAGCAGCGCCGAAGCCGGCTCCGCGGGCGAGCGGAGCGCAGAAAGCGACTGGCGAGTAACCTTCCACCCGACACGGGCGCGGACGAGCCTGCGCGGTCGGTACCGACCGGCTATCGTCCCTGCTCACGCGGGATCACCTGGAGGTTTTGCGCATGGGTGCGGCATATCGGACCGTGGTGGTGGGCACGGACGGCTCGGAGTCTTCGTTCGCGGCGGTGGACCGCGCGGCGGCGGTGGCCGGCGACGCCGGCGCCACACTCGTCATCGCGTGTGCGTTCTACCCGGCGAGCCAGTCCGACGTCGACAAGGCCCAGGACGTCCTCGGCGAAGAGGCGTACCAGGTCGTCGGCTCGGCCCCGGCCGAAGACACCCTGCAGTCCGCGCGGGACCGGGCGGCGCGCGCGGGCGCCGAGAAGATCGACACGGTCGCGGTCAAGGGCGACCCGGTCGACTCGCTGCGCAAGGTGGTCAAGGAGCGCGAGGCCGACCTGCTGGTGGTCGGCAACCGCGGGCTGAACACGATCGCCGGCCGGATCCTGGGCTCGGTGCCGTCCGAGGTGGCTCGCAAGTCCGGCGTGGACGTGCTGATCGTCCACACGACCTGACGTGCCCGATCCGAGCGAGGAACTGCAGCAGCGGCTCGAACGCGTCCTGCTCGGCGGCAGGCGGAAGTACACCCGGCTCGAAGTGGCGGAAAAGGCCGGCGTGCCCGAAGAGCGGTCACGCCGGCTCTGGCGCGCGCTGGGGTTCGCGACCGTGCGCGACGACGAGGTCGTCTTCACCGACGCGGACGTCGAGGCGATGCGGACCGCCGACCAGCTGGTGCAGTCGGGGCTGATCGACCCGAGCATCGAGGTCTCGGTGACGCGCGCACTCGGCCAGCACCTGTCGCGGCTGGCCGAGTGGCAGGTCGACATGCTGTGGCAGCTGATCAGGGAGCAACCGGAGCTGGGCCGCAGCGAGCGCCAGGTGACGCGCCTGGTCGACCGGTTGCTGCCGGAGCTGGAGCAGGTGCAGAACTTCGTCTGGCGACGGCACCTGGCGGCGTACGCGGGGCGGGCGTTCGCGGCGCCGGAGGAACACCTGGAAACCCGCACCGTGGTCGGGTTCGTCGACATGGTGGGCTACACCCGCTTGACGCGCCAGATCGGCGAGGACGAGCTGAGCCGGGTGCTCGACGCGTTCGAGACCCTGGCCACGGAGGTGATCGCCGAGCACCACGGCCGCGTGGTGAAGATGATCGGCGACGAGGTCCTGTTCGTGGCGGACGCCTCGGTCGACGCGGCGGAGATAGCCCTGACGCTGACCGAGCGCACGTCGGCGGACGAGACGTTGCCGTCGGTCCGCGCGGGCATGGCCTCGGGCCGGATCCTGTCGCGGTTCGGCGACGTGTACGGCTCGGTGGTGAACCTGGCGGCCCGCCTGACCTCGGTGGCCCGTCCGGGCACGATCCTGGTCGACCGCGAGCTGGCCGCGGAGCTGGCGGAGGAGAAGGCGTACGACCTGCGTGCCCGCCGGCCGGTGACGGTCCGGGGCTACAACCGCCTCCGCCCGGCCGCGCTGCGCCGGGCGAGCGAGGCACCGACGGGCATGTTCGCGAGTTCCCAGCAGCTGGCCGCGGAGATGCTGGGCCTGGCGGACCCGTCGGCTCGGGTGCCCGCGGAACCGGAGACCGCGCCGGAGGACCAGGTGACGCAGACCCCGGAGCCGAGGCCCCGCCGCCGGCGACGCCGCAAACTTTGACCCGCGCGCCGGCACAGCCCCCGCCAGCACAGCCCCCGCCAGCACAGCCCCCGCCAGCACAGCCCCCGCCAGCACAGCCCCCGCCAGCACAGCCCCCGCCAGCACAGCCCCCGCCAGCACAGCCCCCGCCAGCACAGCCCCCGCCACTCCCAGGGGGGCGTCCCCAGGTCCATTCTATCGGCGCCGGTCGGCTGGACTCGCCGGAAAGCCTCGGCCGGCCCCGGTAGTCCACAACCGGACGGCCTTGTGGACTACCGGTTCGCGTGTCGAACGGCTCAGGCGTCGAAGTCGACCGTGAGGGTCTCCGAGACCGGGTACGACTGGCACGTCAGGACGAAACCCGCCTCGACCTCCGCCTGCTCCAGTGCGAAGTTGCGGCGCAGGTCCACCTTTCCCTCGGTGACGCGAGCCCGGCACGTTCCGCACACGCCGCCCTTGCAGGCGAACGGCAGGTCCGGGCGGAACTTCTGGGCGCCGTCCAGCACCGACGTCGAGCGCGGCAACGTCATCGGGGTCGATCGGCCGTCCAGGACCACTGACACCTCCGAGGACTCGCCCGCCACCGCCGGGTCGAGGTGCTCCACCGGGGCCGGGGGCGTGTCCACGTAGAAGAGCTCCTGGTGGATCCGCTCGCGCGGCACGCCCAGCGACGCCAGCAGCTCCTGCGCGCCCGACACCAGCTCGAACGGGCCGCACAGCCACCAGTGGTCCACGGACTCCACCGGCACCAAGGTGGAGAACAGCGTGCGCAGCTTCGGGACGTCCAAGCGGCCCGTGAACAGCTCCGCCTCGCGGGGCTCGCGGGAAAGCACGTGGATCAGCTCGAGCCGCGAAGGTGCGCTGTCCTTCAGGTCCGCCAGCTCGTCCGCGAACATCACCGTGTCCGTGCGGCGGTTGCCGTACAGCACCGTCACCGTTGCCGTGGACGACCGCAGCAGCGAGGACACGATCGACAGCACCGGGGTGATGCCCGAGCCCGCCGCGATCAGGACGTGGTGGCCGCCCTCCGAGAGGTCCGGGGTGAACGAACCCGTCGGCGGGGCCACCTCGATCGTGTCGCCCGGGCGGACTTCGTTCACCAGCCACGACGAGAAGAACCCGTCCGGGACCAGGCGGACGCCCACCCGCGGCGCCGCGCCCGCCGGGGCGCAGATCGAGTACGACCGGCGCTCGTCACGGCCGTCGATCGAGCGCCGCAGCGTCAGGGACTGGCCCGGTTTGAACGCGTACTCGGCAGCCAGCGACGAGGGCACGTCGAACGTCACCGCGACCGCGTCGTCGCACAGCCGCTCGACCCCGGCCACCTTCAGTTCGTGGAACCGCGCCACCTCAGATCTCCTTGACGTGTTCGAACGGCTCCAGGCACGTGCGGCAGCGCCGGAGCGCCTTGCACGCCGTCGCGCCGAAACGGGACTGCTCTTCGGTGTCCGCGGAACCGCAGTGCGGGCACGAGACGCGCGCGACCGGCGCCGACAGGGTCAGCGGGATCGGGCCCGACCGCCGCGGTGCCGCGCCCGGCGGCGCGATGCCGGCTGCGGCCAGCTTCTCCCGCCCCGCGGCGGAAATCCAATCCGACGTCCACGCCGGCGACAGCTGCGTCCGGATCTCGACGTCCGGATAGCCCGCCGAAACCAGGGCGTGCTCCAGGTCGTCGCGCATGGTGTCCATGGCCGGGCAACCCGTGTACGTCGGCGTGATCGCGACGACCACGCGCCCCTCGGCCTCGGACACCGAGCGCAGCACGCCCAGGTCCGCCAGGGTCAGCATCGGCAGCTCGGGGTCGGTGACCGTGGCGGCCACCGCGGCCGCGGTCACCACTTCGCGTCCGGCATCGCCCGGGCCACGCTCTGCAGCTCCGCCAGCAGGAACCCCAGCTGCTCGGTGTGGACGCCGTCGCGGCCCGTCCGGCCCGACACGCCCGCCAGCTCGCCGGCCGACGGCACCGAAAGCGTCGCGGCGGACAACGCCTGGTCGAGAACAAGATCGAACTCCGGCCGCAGGGTCGCCGCGTCGACGAACTCCGTGGCGTGCGTGCGGAACAGCTCCCCCACGTACGGCCAGACCGCGTCCAGGCCTTCCTGCATCCGCGAATGCGACAGCGGCGTTCCGTCGCCGAGGCGGACCAGCCACTGCGCCGCGTAGTCGCGGTGGTAGGTCAGCTCCTTGACGCCCTTGTCCGCGATCGCCGCCAGTACCGGGTCCACGGACGACTCCAGCTGCTGGAACAGCGCCAGCCGCCACGTCGAGAACACGAACAGCCGCGCGATCAGGTGGCCGAAGTGCCCGCCGCCCAGCTCCGCCAGCCGGACGTTGCGGAACTCGTTCTCGGGGCGCTGGAACGCGAACGAGTCCTCCGAGCGGCCGGTTCCGTCGGCCTTGCCGGCGCGGGCGAGCAGCAGCCGGGCCTGCCCCAGCAGGTCCAGGGCGATGTTGGCGATCGCGACCTCGTCCTCGAGCTCGGGTGCGTTGGTGCACCACTCCTGGAGCCGGTGGGAGAAGATCAACGCATCGTCGCCCAGCATCAGGCAGTACGCGGCCAGCCGGGCACCGTCCACCCCGGACGGCACCGAAGTGTCCACTCCGGACAGCGGGTCCTCGAAGCCGGTGCCGAACGCCCAGCGCGCGTCGTTGTCCTCGGTGATGGCCTCGTACACGTTGTCGAAACTCATATGTGCGGCACCTCCTCGGGAATGTCGTAGAACGTCGGGTGCCGGTAGACCTTGTCGCCGCTGGGGGCGAAGAACGGGTCCTTCTCGTCCGGCGACGACGCCGTGATGTCCGCCGCGCGCACGACCCAGATCGACACGCCTTCGTTGCGGCGCGTGTAGAGGTCGCGCGCGTGGTGCAGCGCCATCTGGTCGTCGGCCGCGTGCAGCGATCCGACGTGCACGTGGTTCAGCCCGCGCTTGCCGCGGACGAACACCTCGTACAGCGGCCAGTCGTGCTTGATCGGCCCCGGCGCGGCGGGGACGCCCTCCAGCGGGACGGCGCCGTGGCCGCCTTCGGCCGTCAGGTCGCTCACTTGCGCTCCTTCTTCTCGGCGTGCGCGACGGCGGCTTCCCGCACCCACGCGCCGTCTTCGTGGGCGCGACGCCGGTGCGCGATCCGCGAAGCGTTGCAGGGCCCGTTGCCCTTCAGCACGTTCTTGAACTCGTCCCAGTCGACCGCGCCGAAGTCGTAGTGCCCGCGTTCGGCGTTCCAGCGCAGCTCGGGGTCCGGGAAGGTGACGCCCAGCGCCTCGGCCTGCGGCACCGACATGTCGACGAACCGCTGCCGCAGCTCGTCGTTGGTGTGCCGCTTGACCTTCCACGCCATCGACTGCGCGGTGTTGGGCGAATCGGCGTCCGGCGGGCCGAACATCATCAGCGACGGCCACCACCAGCGGTTGACGGACTCCTGGACCATTTCGCGCTGCTGGGAAGTGCCCTTCATCATCGTCATCAGCAGCTCGTAGCCCTGCCGCTGGTGGAAGGACTCCTCCTTGCAGATCCGGATCATCGCCCGCGCGTACGGCCCGTACGAAGACCGGCACAGCGGCACCTGGTTGCAGATCGCCGCGCCGTCGACCAGCCAGCCGATCACGCCGACGTCGGCGAAGGTCAGCGTCGGGTAGTTGAAGATCGACGAGTACTTCTGCTTACCGGTGATCAGCTTGTCGGTCAGGTCCGCCCGGTCCGCGCCCAACGTCGCCGCGGCCGAGTACAGGTAGAGGCCGTGGCCGGCTTCGTCCTGCACCTTGGCCAGCAGGATCGCCTTGCGCCGCAGCGACGGCGCCCGCGTGATCCAGTTGCCCTCGGGCTGCATCCCGATGATCTCCGAGTGCGCGTGCTGCGCGATCTGCCGGATCATCGTCTTGCGGTAGCCCTCGGGCACCCAGTCGCGCGGCTCGATCCGCTGGTCGCGCTCGATGGTGTGCTCGAAGTGTTCTTCCAGCGACACGGTGGCGGTCACGGCTGCTCCTTCGAAACCAGGGTCAGGACGTCGTACTTCGCGACGGACTCGCCCTCGGCGTTGGTGACGTCGGCGTCCCAGCGGACCTCGCCGTACTCCTGGTCGATCCGCGGGGTGATCTGCTTGGCGGTCAACGTCACCGTCAGCGAGTCGCCGACCTTCACCGGGGTGAGGAAGCGCAGGTTCTCCAAGCCGTAGTTGGCCAGCACCGGGCCCGGCTCGGGCGAGACGAACAGCCCCGCGGCGAACGAGACGACGAGGTAGCCGTGCGCGACGATCCCGCCGAACAGCGGGTTCGCGGCCGCCGCTTCGGGGTCGGTGTGCGCGTAGAACGTGTCGCCGGTGAACTCGGCGAAGTGGTCGATGTCCTCCTGGGTGACCGTGCGCGGCCCGGCGACGACGGAGTCGCCGATCTTCAGCTCCGCCAGGGACTTCCGGAACGGGTGGACGTCGCCCTCGGTACGCGGCGCGCCGGTGACCCAGCGGCCGGTGACGGCCGAAAGCACCGCGGGCGAGCCCTGCACGGCGGTGCGCTGCATGTGGTGCAGGACCCCGCGGATGCCGCCCATCTCCTCGCCGCCGCCCGCGCGGCCCGGGCCGCCGTGGACCAGCTGCGGCATCGGCGAGCCGTGCCCGGTGGACTCCTTGGCGTCGTCGGCGTCGAGCACCAGCAGCCGTCCGTGGAACGGCGCCGCGCCGAGCACGACCTCGCGCACGAACTCCTTGTCGGCGGACACGACCGACCCGGCCAGGCTGCCGCCACCGCGCGCGGCAAAGGCGACGACCTGCTCGGTGGAGGTGTACGGCATCAGCGTCGAGACCGGGCCGAACGCCTCGACCTCGTGCGGCTCGGAGCGCTCGGGGTCGGCCTTGAGCAGCACCGGAGAGATGAAGGCACCGCGCTCGGCGTCGGCGTCGACGACCTCGACGCGCTCCGGGTCGCCGAACACGACGCTGCCGGCGTCCAGCAGCGCCTTCAGCGACCGCCGGACCTCCTCGCGCTGCTCCAGGCTGGCCAGCGCACCCATCCGGACGCCTTCGGACGCCGGGTTGCCGACGGTCACCTTCGCGAGCCGCGCCGAAGCGGCTTCAGCAACGTCGTCAAGCAGGGCGGCCGGGACGAACGCGCGCCGGATCGCGGTGCACTTCTGCCCCGCCTTGACCGTCATTTCGGTGACGAGCTGCTTGACGAACAGGTCGAACTCCGTCGTGCCCTTGACCGCGTCCGGGCCGAGGATCGAGCAGTTCAGCGAGTCGGCCTCGGCGTTGAACCGCACCGAGTTCCGCACGATCGCCGGGTGCGCCCGCAGCTTCTGCGCCGTCGACGCCGAGCCGGTGAACGACACCAGGTCCTGCGCGGTGACGTGGTCGAGGAGGTCCCCGGCGCTGCCGGCGACGAACTGCAGCGAGCCTTCGGGCAGGATCCCGGACCCGATGATCAGCTCGGCCACGCGCGCGGTCAGGTACGCGGTCTGGCTGGCCGGCTTGACCAGGCTCGGGACGCCGGCCAGGAACGCCGGCGCGAACTTCTCCAGCGGCCCCCACACCGGGAAGTTGAACGCGTTGATCTGGACGGCGACGCCCCGCAGCGGGGTCGCGATGTGCTGCGCGACGAACGTGCCCCCACGCGAGAGCGGCTCGACGTTGCCCTCGACGTAGACGGTGTCGTTCGGCAGCTCGCGCTTGCCCTTCGAGGCGTAGCTGAACAGCACGCCGATGCCGCCGTCGATGTCGAACTTCGAGTCACCCAGGGTGGCACCGGTGCGAGCGGAGAGGGCGTACAGCTCGTCACGGTGCTCGCGCAGGTGGGAGGCCAGTGCCTTGAGCAGCGCCGCACGCTGGTGGAACGTCAGCTCCCGCAGCGCCGGGCCGCCGACGCGGCGGCCGTACTCGAGGGCGGCCGCGAAGTCGACCCCCGCCGACGAGATCCGGGCGACCTCCTCGCCGGTGGCCGCGTCGTGCAGCGGGACGCCTTCGTCCGCCGCCGTCTGCCACTCGCCCGAGACGTAGCTGCGCAGCAATGCCATCAGGTCCGACCCTCTCACCGAATTACCTACCGGACGTTCAGTTAATCGCATGGTAACCGCTGACCTCCGTGATCGGAAGGGGTGGACGCTTGACACCGCCCCGGCCACTGCCTTTACTGAGCGGCACCCCCAGGTGACCGTCCATTCGGTCAGTCCGCGGACGGAGAGCCGATGACCAACGCCGCGCACGCGATGTTCGCCGCCGACGAGGCTTCGCGCGCGCTGGGCATCGAGCTCGCCGAGGCGGGCGACGGCCGCGCCGTGGCGACCATGACCATCACGCCCGCGATGGTCAACGGCCACGACATCGCCCACGGCGGGTACGTCTTCCTGCTGGCCGACACGGCGTTCGCCTGCGCCTGCAACACCCACGGGCCGGTGACGGTCGCCGCGGGCGCCGAGATCTCCTTCGTCGCGGCCGGCCGGCTGGGCGACCACCTCGTCGCCACGGCCACCGAGCGCACCCGCTACGGCCGCAACGGCATCTACGACGTCACGGTGCACCGGGAGACCCCCGGCGGGCCCGAGGTCGTCGCCGAATTCCGCGGCCGCAGCCGCGTCCTCTCCGCGAAACGGGACCGACCATGATCGAGACGGACATCGGCGCGGACGAGCTGGCCGCGCTCCAGCTGGAACGTCTGCAGTGGACACTCCGGCACGCCTACGCGAACGTGCCCGCCTACACGCGGAAGTTCGACGAAGCCGGCGTCCACCCGGACGACTGCAAGGAACTGGGCGACCTGGCCGGGTTCCCGTTCACCACCAAGCAGGACCTGCGCGAGAACTACCCGTTCGGGATGTTCGCGGTGCCGCAGGAGCAGGTGCGGCGCATCCACGCCTCCAGCGGCACGACCGGCAAGGCCACCGTCGTCGGGTACACCGAGCAGGACATCGACACGTGGGCGACGGTGATGGCCCGGTCGATCCACGCGGCGGGCGGGCGGCCGGGGCACAAGGTGCACGTCGCCTACGGCTACGGCCTGTTCACCGGCGGGCTCGGCGCGCACTACGGCGCCGAGAAGCTGGGCTGCACGGTGATCCCGGCCTCGGGCGGGATGACCGCGCGGCAGGTCCAGCTGATCACCGACTTCCGGCCCGAGATCATCATGGTGACGCCGTCGTACATGCTGACGCTGCTCGACGAGTTCGAGCGCCAGGGCGTCGACCCGCGGTCGAGCTCGCTCAAGGTCGGCATCTTCGGCGCCGAGCCGTGGACCGAGCAGATGCGCGCCGAGATCGAGGAGCGGTTCGCCCTGGACGCCGTCGACATCTACGGGCTGTCGGAGGTGATGGGCCCGGGTGTCGCGCAGGAGTGCGTCGAGACGAAGGACGGCCTGCACATCTGGGAGGACCACTTCTACCCCGAGGTGATCGACCCGTATTCCGAGGAGGTCCTCGGCGGCGGCGAGACCGGCGAGCTGGTGTTCACGTCGCTGACCAAGCAGGCACTGCCGATCATCCGCTACCGCACCCGCGACCTCACGGCGCTGTCGCCCGGCACCGCGCGGCCGGCGTTCCGGCGGATGGCCAAGGTCACCGGCCGCACCGACGACCTGATCATCCTGCGCGGGGTCAACGTCTTCCCGACGCAGATCGAGGAGATCGTGCTGCGGACGGCCGGGCTGAGCCCGCACTTCCAGCTCGTCCGGTCCACGCGCGGCCGGCTCGACCACCTGACCGTGCGGGTAGAGGCGCGGCACGACGCTTCGGCCGCATCGCGGGAGCAAGCCGCCACTTCACTGGTGAACGGCGTGAAGGACGGGGTCGGCGTCACCGTGTCGGTGGAGGTCGTCGACCCGGACACCCTGGAGCGGTCGATGGGCAAGATGCGGCGGACCGTCGACCAGCGGGACAAGCCGTGACGGCGCCGCGGCGCGGGCGGCCCGGCTACGACCTCGAATCACTGCTGCAGGTGGCGGTGAAGCTGTTCAACGAGCGCGGCTACGACGGAACGAGCATGGAGGACCTCTCCCGCAAGCTCGGCATCACGAAGTCGGCGATCTACCACCACGTGCCCAGCAAGGAGGAACTGCTGCGGCTCGCGGTGGACCGGGCACTGGACGGGTTGTTCGAAGTGGCGTCGGAGACGGCTCGGCTCGACGGGCGCGCGATCGACCGCCTGGAGCACCTGGTGCGTGGCAGCGTGCTGGTGCTGGCGGACCGGCTGCCGTTCGTGACGCTGCTGCTGCGCGTGCGCGGCAACACGAAGGTCGAGCGCGCGGCGCTGGCCCGGCGGCGCGAGTTCGACCGGCTGGTGACCGACCTGGTGAAGCAGGCCGAAGCGGAGGGCGACGTCCGCCCGGACGTCGACCCGGCGGTGACCGCGCGGCTCGTGTTCGGGATGGTGAACTCGCTGATCGAGTGGTACAAGCCGCGCCGCGGTTCGGCGGCCGCCGAGGTGGCGGACGCGGTGTGCAAAGTGGCCTTCGAAGGGCTGCGCACCGGGTCGTGAGCGGTAACGCGGGTCAGCACCCTCTGTGCTGTCTCAGGACAAGCCGCGGCAGGGTTATTCCTCGGCGGTCTGCGGTGGACGGCCCGCCTGCCACAGCAGGGCTTCGCGCAGCTGGCCGATGAGCCGCTCGTCGTCCGCTTCGGACGGGTCGATGCCCAGCGGGATCCAGCGCTCGGACACCTTCTCGCCCCGGTCGTAACCGGAGATCACGATGCCCGAGTACGACAGGGACGCTTCGTCCGCGCAGTCGCCGTCCGGCAGGGGTTCGTCCGCTTCGAAGCCCTCGTCGAAGCTGACGTGGCGATGCTGCAGGCGGACGCTCACCCAACGCCCGGCCGGCCGGATCGGGGCGCCTTCTTCGTTCATCTGCTCCTACCCCCGGTCGCGGGCCTCTGCCGTCTCGTCGCATCCGGACGCCGGGAAGTTACCGGCGGGTTGTTCCGGTTGCGTAACGACAAAGGTTGACGTGAAACGCCTCTTGCCGCCAACGGAGTCACTCTTTTGACCATGGGTCAACTACTTGTTGACAGCGTGCCGATCCCCCGCGAGGCTGAGCGGATGACCAGTGGGACCCGGCCCCGGCGCCGCCGGCTCGAACCGGCCGAACGGCGCGCGGAGATCCTCGCCGCCGCCCGGCACCTGTTCGGGGCGGGCAGCTACGCCTCGGTGTCCACTTCGGACATCGCCGCGGCCGCCGGGGTGGCGCGCCCGCTGATCAACCACTACTTCGGCGGCAAGCGCGAGCTGTACCTGGAAGTGGTGCGGCAGCTGATGATCGTGCCCGCGCCGGTCACCGAGGCACTGCCGGACACCACGATGGAGCAGCGGCTGGCGATCGGCGTCGAACGGTGGATCGAGGTCGTGGACCGCAACCGCGACGCGTGGCTGACCGTGATCGGGCCGGAAGCGGCCGGGCGCGATCCCGAGATCGAGCGGATCATGCTGGAGGCCGACGAGATCGCCGCCGACCGGGTGCTGGAGGCCGCACTGATGACCGGCGTGACCGAGGGCCGCGAAGAACTGCGCGCGATGATCCGGTCGTTCGGCGGGATGCTGCGCGCGGCGTCGCGGGAGTGGCTGATCCGCGGCACGCTGGACCGCGTGGCGCTGCGCACCTTCCTCACCGATGCGCTCCTCAACCTGCTGAAGATCACCTACCCGGCGGTGCTTGCCGAGCGGCGCGGAAGCGGCGGGCGAACGCCGCCGGCGTCAGCCCGGTCCAGCGCTTGAACGCGTGGATGAAGCTCGACGCCTCGGCGTACCCGAGCCGGTAGGCGACGTCCTCGACCGACAGCACGCCGGTGTCGAGCAGCTCTTCGGCGAGCGTCTGGCGGACCTCGTCGACCAGTGCCCGGTAGCTCGTCCCCGCTTCGGCCAGGCGACGGCGCAGCGTGCGGGTGCTGAGCGCCAGCTGCCGGGCGATCTCGTCCATCCCGGCGTCGACACCGCCGAGCCGGACCAGGCGTTCCCGCACCTGCTGCGAAATACCCGAACGCTGACGGCGTCGCGCGACGAGCGCTTCGCACTGCGCGGCGCACAGGGCGACGGTCTGGTCGTTGGCCTGCGGCAGCGGCCGGCTCAGCAGCGCCGGGTCGAGCGTCGCCCGGCAGGCGTCGGCGCCGAAGCGCGGCCGCACGCCGAACGCGGCCAGGTACTCCTCCGGCGTGGACGTTTCGTGCCGGAAGCTCAGCTCGTCCAGCGCGATCCCGGGCAGGAGGTCGCGCATGACGGCGAAGATCGCGGCCAGGTCGCGCAGGACGAGGAACCGGGCGACGTCGGCGGGCACGCGGCTGTCGTCGAGCTCCAGGGTCAGCCGGTCGGCGCCGAGGACGACGTGCGGGATGCAGAACGCGAAGCTCAGGTCGAAGTAGCGGAGGGCGAACAGCATCGCGTCGCGCAACGTCGGGCTGCTGATGCAGGCGAAGCCGAAGATGCCGAAGGTGGTGACGCGGTAGCGGCGCCCGAGCTCCAGCGCCGTCGCGTCCGCACCGTCCAGACCGGCCAGTGCCCGGACGACGGCGAGCTCCTGGCGCGCGTCGACCTGAACCGAGGGGTCCGCGAGGAGCTCCGGCGTCAGGGTGGTTCCGGCGAGCAGTTCGCCCGCGGCCAGGCCGCGTTCGGCGGCGAACCGGGTCATCAGCTCGATGCTCGCGGTGCCGCGGGGGAAGTCCCAGTCCCCGACGGCGGGCGCGGCGAGCTCGGCCATGGCCGGAATTCTGGATCACGCCGGGAGAACGTGTCCAATCGAGGACCGGAACTGTCCTGGGTGATCGTTAGGGTGACGACGTGGAGACCTTGAGCCGACGAGCCCTGAACCGCGCCACGCTGGAGCGCCAGCTGCTGCTGCGCCGGGCGAAGATGTCCGCCTACGACGCGGTGGAGCACCTGGCCGGACTCCAGGCGCAGGCGCCGTTCCCGCCGTACTTCGCGTTGTGGTCGCGGCTGGAGGGGTTCCGGCCCGGCGAGCTGGCGGAGCTGCTCGAAAGCCGGCGCGTGGTGCGGATCGCGCTGATGCGCGGCACGGTCCACCTGGTGACGGCGGCGGACGCGCTGGCGTGGCGCCCGGTGGTCCAGCCGCTGTACGACCGGGACCTCAAGCAGAACGCCCAGCACGCGCGCGAGATAGCCGGTCTCGACCACGACGAGGTCGCCGAGGCGGCGCGGAAGCTGCTCCTCCGTGGCCCGATGCCGGGCACCGCGCTGGGCGCCGAGCTGGCGCAGCGCTGGCCCGACGTCCCCAAGGCCTCTCTGACACACCTGGCCCGGGCCCGGCTGCCGCTGGTGCAGACCCCACCGCGGGCGATCTGGGGCAAGGCCGGGCAGACGACGTACGCGTGCCTGGACGAATGGGTCGGTGCTCCCCTGTCACCGCCTTCGCCGTCGGAACTGATCGCGCGGTACCTGCGCGCGTTCGGGCCCGCCACGGTGGCGGACGTGCAGACGTGGGCGGGCATCACCCGCCTGGGCGAGGTGGCCGCCGGGATGGACCTGCGCCGCTACCGCGACGAGGACGGCCGCGAGCTGCTGGACCTGCCGGAGCTGACGCTGCCGGGTGCGGACGTCCCGGCGCCACCGCGGCTGCTGGGACCGTTCGACCAGATGATCCTCTCGTACGCGGACCGGACACGGGTGATTTCGGACGCGTACCGCAAGCGCGTGATCTCGCCGAACGGCCTGGCCAAGGGCGCGTTGCTGGTCGACGGGCAGGTGCGGGGCGTCTGGGACGTCAAGGCGTCCCGCAAGGCGGCGGTGATCGAGCTGTCGCCGTTCGAGAAGCTGCCGAAGCGGGACCTGGCGACGCTGGAGAGCTCGGCGGGCCGGCTGGTGCAGTGGGCGGAGGCGGCCGCGGAGACGCACGAGGTCCGCGTCCGGCCGCCAGAGTGAGCTGGCCGGAAATCTCGATTGAGTGACCGTTCGTGGCCTGTTGTCACAGCCTTCCGGTGCGTAGCTTTTGCGGCATGACTGGTTCGGCGAAGGGGCCGTCGGTGCTGATCGTGGGCAGCGGGTTCGGCGGCATCGGGACGGCGATCGAGCTCAAGCGGGCGGGGTTCACCGATTTCACGATCCTGGAGAGCGCCGCCGAAGCCGGTGGTGTCTGGCGGGACAACACCTACCCCGGGGCCGCCTGTGACATCCCGTCGCCGTTGTACTCCTTCTCCTTCGAGCCCAACCCGCGGTGGCCGAAGCGGTTCTCGCACCAGCCCGACATCCTCGCCTACCTGCGGCGCGTCATCGCGAAGTACGGGCTCGAGCCGCACATCCGGTACCGGACCGAGGTCACCGGGGCCGCCTTCGACGAAGGTCGCGGCCTCTGGCGCGTCGAAACGAAGGGCGGGGAGAGCTTCGAGGCGAACGTCTTCGTGCCCGCCGTCGGACAGCTGTCGCGGCCGGTGCTGCCGGACATCCCGAACCGGGAAAGCTTCGCCGGGGACGCCTTCCACTCCGCGCGGTGGGACCACGGCGTCGAGCTGACCGGCAAGCGCGTCGCCGTGATCGGGACCGGGGCCAGCGCCGTGCAGTTCGTGCCCGAGCTGCGGAAACGCGCCCAGCACGTCACCGTCTTCCAGCGCACGCCGCCGTACGTCATGGCGAAGTCCGACCCGAGCTACCGGCGGTGGCAGCACTGGCTGTTCGAGCACCTGCCGCCGACCCAGCTGCTCGGCAGGCTGCGGATCTTCCTGCTCGCCGAGTACGCCACCTACGCGATGACGCGCCACCCCGTGCTGGCGAAGGTGTTCGAGCTGCGGACCGCCCAGCTGCGGCGGCGCCACATCGAGGACCCCGAGCTGCGGGCGAAGCTGAAGCCGGCGTACCCGCTGGGCTGCAAGCGGATCCTCTTCACCAACGACTACCTGCCCGCCCTCGCCCAGCCGGACGTCGACGTCGAGACGCGGCGGATCCGCGAGATCACCGAGAAGGGGGTGCGGGTCGAGGACGGGACGGAGATCGAGGCGGACGTCCTGATCTACGGCACCGGCTTCGCCGCGACGGACTTCCTCGGCCGGATGGCGGTGCGTGGCCTCGGCGGGCGGTCGCTCCAGGACGAGTGGTCCGGCGGCGCGCGGGCGTACCTGGGCATGACCGTGCCCGGCTTCCCCAACCTGTTCTGCGTCTACGGGCCCAACACGAACCTCGGCGCCGGGTCCATCATCTCCATGATCGAACGCCAGGCGCGCTACATCCGGCAGGCGGTGGAACGGCTCGCCCGGCCTGGCGTGTCCTATGTGGACGTGCGGCCGGAGGTCGAAGAGCGGTACGACCGGGAAGTGCAGCAGCGGCTGGGCCGCAGCGTGTGGAGCGCCTGCACGAGCTGGTACCGGCAGGCCGACGGCCGGGTGACGGCCAACTGGCCCGGCCTGGTCACCGAGTACGACCGCCGGACCCGGCGCTTCGACGTCGCCGACTACCGGGTGGCGGGCTGATGGACTACGACGTCCTGGTGATCGGCTCGGGGTTCGGCGGCAGCGTCACCGCGCTCCGGCTGACCGAGAAGGGCTACCGCGTCGGCGTGCTGGAGACCGGCCGCCGGTTCGCCGACCACGAGTTCGCGAAGACGTCCTGGCGGGTCCGGAAGTACCTGTGGGCTCCCGCGCTGCGCTGCTTCGGCATCCAGCGCCTGACGCTGCTGAAGAACACGTTCGTGATGAGCGGTTCCGGTGTCGGCGGCGGGTCGCTGGTGTACGCGAACACGCTGTACGAGCCTCCGGACGGCTTCTACGCCGACCCGCAGTGGGCGCACATCACCGACTGGAAGGCCGAACTGGCGCCGTACTACGACCAGGCGAAGCGGATGCTCGGCGTGGTCGAGAACCCGGCGACGACCGCCGCGGACCGGGTGCTGCGGGACGTCGCCGAAGACATGGGCGTCGGGCACACGTACCGGCGCACGCCGGTCGGCGTCTACTTCGGACAGTCCGGGGCAGACCCGTTCTTCGGCGGCGCGGGCCCGGCACGGCAGTCGTGCACGCTGTGCGGCGAGTGCATGACCGGCTGCCGGGTCGGGGCCAAGAACACGACCGTCAAGAACTACCTGTACCTGGCCGAGCGGGCGGGCGCGGTGGTGCACCCGCTGACGACGGCGGTGTCGGTGCGGCCGATCGACGGCGGCTACGCGGTCGGCACGCGACGGACCGGCGGCCGCGCGCGCCGGACGTTCACCGCGACGCAAGTCGTGTTCTCCGCGGCTTCCCTGGGCACCCAGCGCCTCCTGCACCGGATGCGCGACACCGGGACGCTGCCCGACCTGTCCCCGCGGCTGGGGCTGCTGGCCCGGACGAACTCCGAAGCCGTGCTGGCGGCCCGGTCGCTGCGGACGGACACGGACCACACGCGGGGCGTCGCGATCACGTCGTCGATCCACCCGGACGCGGTGACGCACGTGGAGCCGGTGCGGTACGGGCGCGGCAGCAACCTGCTGGGCCTGCTGGCGACGGTGCTGGTGGACGGGCAGCCCGGCCGACGGCGCTGGGTGCTGGGGCTGCGGGAGCTGTGGCGGTCCCGCCGCGACCTGCTGCGGATCCACAACCCGCGGCACTGGTCGGAGCGGATGATCGGGCTGCTGGTGATGCAGACGCTGGACAACTCCGTGACGACGTACACGAAACGCGGGCTGTTCGGCCGGCGCATGACGACCAGGCAGGGGGCGGGCGCCCCTTCGCCGGACTGGATCCCGGCCGGGCACGAGGTGACGCGCCGGGTGGCCGCGAAGATCGGCGGCCTGCCCCAGGGCGCCTGGACGGACCTGGCGAACATCCCGATCACGGGTCACTTCATCGGCGGCTGCGCGATCGGCGACTCCCCCGCCACCGGCGTGGTCGACCCGTACCAGCGGCTGTACGGCTACCCCGGCCTGCACGTGGTGGACGGCTCGGCGATCTCGGCGAACCTGGGCGTGAACCCGTCGCTGACGATCACCGCGCAGGCCGAGCGGGCGATGGCGTTCTGGCCGAACCACGGGGAGGCCGATCCGCGGCCGCCACTGGGTGAGCCGTACCGGCGCGTGACGGCGGTGGCGCCGGAGAACCCGGTGGTGCCGCCGGCGGCACCGGGTGCCCTGCGGCTGCCGTTGACGCCCCGCTGAGCGGGCCCTCCCGGACCGCGCCGCCGGGAGGACCGCTCAGCGCACGGTCACGGCAGGCCCGCGAGCCCGGCCGACACCGTGTTGGCGAACGCGTACCCCTGCGACGCGTCCCAGTTGATCGACCACGTCATCGCGCCGCGGATCGACGGGTACGTCGCCGGCGGCTTGAAGCTGCCGCACGACGTCCCCTTCGCCAGGCAGTTCAGCGCCGACACCGTGTTGGCGGGTGCCTGGTAGCCGCCGCCCGCCGCCTGCGGGGAGGCCGGGAGGCCGAGGCCGACCTGGTCCGCGCGCAGGCCGCCCTGCAGCTGGATGCAGGCCAGCGCCGTCAGGAAGTCGGCTGTCCCCTGCGCGTAGACGTTGCCGTTGCAGCCGTTCATCGAGCCGGAGTTGTAGTACTGCATGTTGACGATCGTCAGGATGTCCTTGATGTTCAGGGCCAGCTGAAAGTAGCCACCTGCGGTGGACTGCATGTCGATCGTCTGCGGCGCCATCGTGATGACCTTGCCGCCGCCGTTGTGGATGCTTCGCAGCGCCTGGCCCATGTACGTGGCGTTGATGCCGTTCTCCAGGTCGATGTCGACGCCGTCGAAGCCGTAGTTCGCGATCAGCGACTTGATGCTGTTCGCGAAGTTGGCGGCCGAGTTCGAGTCGCCGACGCTGATCGTGCCGTTCTGGCCGCCGACCGAGATGATCACCTTCTGGCCGCGTGCCTGCACGGTCTTGACGTCGGCCTTGAACTGCGCGTCCGTGTAGCCGCCGAGCTGCGAGGACAGGCCGGAGTCGAGCGTGAAGCCCACCGCGCCCGGCGTACCGGTGGCGTCCGCGAAGGACACCGCGATGATGTTGTACTTCGCCGGGACGTCGGCGAGCTTCAGCGCCTTGGCGCCGTTGTAGAAGTTCTGCCAGTAGCCCGTCAGGACGTGTTTCGGCAGGTCACCCTGGGTGGGCGGCGTCGTGGTCGTCGTCGGCGGGGTGGTGGTCGTCGGCGGCGTGGTCGAGGTGGTGGGCGTGGTCGGCGGTGTCGTCGGTGGGGTACCGGGGCCGTCGAGGCTGAGGTCGTCGGCGTAGTACGCCGGCTGGCCGTACCAGCCGTGCAGGTACACCGTCAGCGACGTGCTCGAGCCGGTCGTGAAGCTCAGCGACAGCTGCTGGTAGCCGCTGGTGCCGGGCGTCCAGGTGCTCGCCGAGGCCGAGCCCGAAGCACCCAGGTAGACGTAGCTGCCCTGGACCCAGGCCGACAGCTTGTACGCCGTGTTCGGCGAGACGGTGAGCGTCTGCGAGCACTGGGCGTTGTCCGACGACGACGGCGTCGCGTTCAGGGCGCGGCTCCCGCTGTGCACCGGCGTGCTCACCGCGGCCGGCGTGCCGGTGCACGTCCAGCCCGTGGTGCCGGCTTCGAACCCGGGATTGGCCAGGATGTTCGCCGCCGAGGCGCTGCCGGCGAGCACGAAAGTCACGCCCAGGCACAGCGCGACCACGGAAAGTAAGGAAAGCAGAGCGGAGCGGACCTTGGGGACCACGGGCGACCTCCACGACACTGGTGAGGCAGGTCACCACAAAGTGGACTAGACCAATCTGATTGTCAAGCGGCCCCATCCGAAAGTCGGGGTGGCGGAAACGGCAGAATGAGAGGATCCGATCCAGGGCTAAGCGGGAGCGTGTTGCAGTGAGCGTGTCGGTCGAGCAGAAGATCGCCGAAGAACTGGGCGTGCGCGAAGGACAGGTCAAGGCCGCCGTCGAGCTGCTCGACGGCGGGTCGACCGTGCCGTTCATCGCGCGTTACCGCAAGGAAGTCACCGGCATGCTCGACGACGCGCAGCTGCGCACGCTCGAGGAGCGGCTGCGCTACCTGCGGGAACTCGACGAGCGCCGGCTCGCCGTGCTGGAATCGATCCGCAGCCAGGGCAAGCTCGACGAGGCCCTGGAAGCTTCGATCCTCGCCGCGGACACGAAGTCGCGGCTGGAGGACATCTACCTCCCGTACAAGCCGAAGCGCCGGACCAAGGCGATGATCGCGCGCGAAGCGGGTCTCGAGCCGCTGGCCGACGGCCTGCTGAACGACCCCGGCACGGACCCGCAGGCCGCCGCGGCGGTGTTCGTCGACGCGGACAAGGGCGTCGCGGACACGCAGGCGGCCCTCGACGGCGCCCGCGCCATCCTCGTCGAGCGCTTCGCCGAGGACGCCGACCTCATCGGCGAGCTGCGCGAGAAGATGTGGGGCCAGGGGCACCTGGTGGCCAAGGTCCGGTCCGGCAAGGAGGAGGAAGGCGCCAAGTTCTCCGACTACTTCGACTTCTCCGAGCCGTACACCAAGCTCCCCTCGCACCGGATCCTCGCGATGCTGCGCGGCGAGAAGGAGGAGGTCCTCGACCTCACGATGTCGCCGGACGAGCCCACCGACGAGCCGCAGGTGGGGCCGACGGAGTACGAGCACCGCATCGCGGCGAAGTTCGGCATCACGCAGCAGGGGCGCCCGGCCGACAAGTGGCTCGGCGACACCGTGCGCTGGGCGTGGCGCACCAAGATCCTCCTGCACCTGGGCATCGACCTGCGGATGCGGCTGCGCCAGGCGGCCGAGGACGACGCCGTGCGCGTGTTCGCGGCCAACCTGCGCGACCTGCTGCTGGCCGCGCCGGCCGGCACCCGCGCGACCATGGGCCTCGACCCGGGCTTCCGGACCGGGGTCAAGGTGGCGGTCGTGGACGCGACCGGCAAGGTCGTCGACACCCACGTCATCTACCCGCACCAGCCGGCGAACAAGTGGGACCAGTCGATCGCGGAGCTGGCGGCGCTGTGCGCCCGGCACCGGGTCGAGCTGATCTCGATCGGCAACGGCACGGCGTCGCGCGAGACCGACAAGCTCGCCGTCGAGCTGATCAAGAAGCACCCCGAGCTGAAGCTGACCAAGGCCGTCGTGTCCGAAGCGGGCGCGTCGGTGTACTCGGCGTCGGCGTTCGCTTCGGCGGAACTGCCGAACATGGACGTCTCGCTGCGCGGCGCGGTCTCGATCGCGCGGCGGCTGCAGGACCCGCTGGCCGAGCTGGTGAAGATCGACCCGAAGTCGATCGGTGTCGGGCAGTACCAGCACGACCTGTCCGAGGTCTCGCTGTCGCGCTCGCTGGACGCGGTGGTCGAGGACTGCGTGAACGCGGTCGGCGTGGACGTCAACACCGCGTCCGCGCCCCTGCTGACCCGGGTCTCGGGCATCACGACGGGCCTGGCGGAGAACATCGTCTCCCACCGCGACACGAACGGGCCGTTCCGCTCCCGGACGGCGCTGAAGGAGGTCGCGCGGCTCGGCCCGAAGGCGTTCGAGCAGTGCGCGGGCTTCCTGCGGATCCCGGACGGCGACGACCCGCTCGACTCGTCGGCGGTGCACCCGGAGGCCTACCCGGTGGTCCGGCGCATCCTGTCGAAGACGGGCACGGACATCCGCTCGCTGATCGGCAACACGCGGACGCTGACGGCGCTTCGCCCGGCCGAGTTCGTGGACGAGACGTTCGGCCTCCCGACGGTGACGGACATCCTGGCGGAGCTCGACAAGCCGGGCCGCGACCCCCGCCCGGCGTTCAAGACGGCGACGTTCGCCGAAGGCGTGGACAAGCTCTCGGACCTGAAGCCGGGCATGCGCCTGGAGGGCGTGGTGACCAACGTGGCGGCGTTCGGCGCGTTCATCGACGTCGGCGTCCACCAGGACGGGCTGGCGCACGTTTCGGCGTTGTCGAAGAACTTCGTGAAGGACCCCCGCGAGGTCGTGAAGCCCGGGGACATCGTGAAGGTGAAGGTCCTCGAGGTCGATGTGCCGCGCAAGCGGATCTCGCTGACGCTGCGGCTGGACGACGAGCCGGGAGCGGCGACTTCGCGCGGCGGCGGCGAGCGCCGGGACCGCGGTCAGGGTGGCCAAGGCGGTCAGGGCGGCCAGGGCGGCCAGCGCCGCGGCGGCAGCGGTGGTGGCGGCGGTGGCGGCGACCGGCGCGGTGGTGGCGGCGGTGGCGGTGCCCGCGGCGGGAACGCGAGCGGCTCGATGGCCGACGCGCTTCGGCGGGCCGGATTCGGCAAGTAGGACGCGTTGTCCGTGAAGGCCACCCCGGCTCGCCGGGGTGGCCTTCGGCGTTCACGGCACCGTCAGCCGCACTGCATCCGTCAGCCGCACTGCACCGTCAGCCGCACTGCACCGTCAGCCGCACTGCATGGTGCACGCGCGCGGTCGAAACGGCCGGCCTCGAGGTCATCGGTACGGATGACCCAGTACAGCATTCCGACGTCGCCCCAGATCATGCCTGCCTTGTCGTCGGAGTCGATCTGGGCGAGCAGGACCCAGCGGGCCGCCTCCTCGGCCCGGCCCGGATCCTCGTAGTCCCCGAGCACCGCCGCGGCGATCTCGTTTTCCACCGCACCCTGGACGGGTGCGGCGAACCCGCCGACCTGGTGCTCCCGGCCCGGGCCCCGGGCCTGCGCGGCCAGCACGCCGAACACCTCGGAGCCCACGAACCCGCCGGGGAGTTCCACCATCTCGGCCGCTTCGTCGAGTGACTCCCCGCTCGCGACCTTCGTCTGGTCGAGCAGGTCGTGCTCCTGCTCCGGGACCGTAGGCACCACCTCGGCGGAGAGGTCGAGGGCCGGGTACGGGACGGGCCCTTCGGGCGCTGTCCGCTCGACGACCGGCACGCCCGCCGGGACGAACAGCACGCGGCTGCCCTCGACGTCCTTGAGCAGCGCGTTTTCGTCGGCGCCCCGGCGGAACCCGTCGAAGTAGAAGAACAGCAGCGTGCCCGCGCCGGGCAACGGGATGCTCGAGAACTCCCGTGGCAGCGCCGCGCAGTCCACCGCGGCCACGAAGTCGAGGGGCCCCCGCCCCGGCCATTCGGGCCACGCCACCTCCGCGGGCATCGCGGGCGCGCCGCCGATCCGGCCCACGCGCGGGCCCTCGCCGCCGGGCACCAGGCGGATGCCCGGGCGGCACAGCGCGGTCCACGCGGAAGCCGGCTCGGCGGGCAGCCACTCGTGGGCGAGGGTGCCGAGTCGATCTCTCCAAGACGTCACCGGGACATCGTGGCAGGGGGGACCGACAAAAAATCACGGGAGCGCGAAGAGCCCCACCGCGAACAGCACCACCGGAACCACCGCGGCCGCCGCGCTGATCAGCCACGTTCCCCCGCGCCACCCGACCGGCGACGCGTCCAGAACCAGCCGCCGCACCAAGGCCGCCTCCACCACCGCCGCCAGCAGGAACCCCAGCCCCACGCTGAAGATCGCCGCCGCGCCGACGAACAGCAGGCCCGACGTCGAGGCCGCGCCCAGCGGGGCCGCCACCTCCCAGCGCACCACGCCCGCGGCCGCCGCCAGCAGCGCCAGCAGCAGCACGAACGCCACCAGGAAGCCGATTCGCGCCGTCATCGGGTGGGGGCCGCGTGCGAACACCCAGAAACCCGCGTCGAGCCCCGCCACCACCACCGCCAGCACGACGAAACCCGCACGGAACGTCAGCACCTCGTCACTCTAGCGGGGCCGGGCGGAACCTCGCCTCCACACTGCCCAGCTCGCCGAAGTCCGCCACCACGTGGCCACCCGCGTGGATCGGGCACGGCGGGGTCGCCGTTCCCGTCGTCACGATCTCGCCCGCACGCAGGGCGCGGCCGTGGCGGGGCAGCTCCATCGCCAGCCAGTGCAGCGCCAGCCGCGGGTCGCCCAGCACCAGGCTGCCGCTGCCGCGCGCGAACTCCTCGCCGTCGGCGTGGAGGACCACCGGGCGGCGGGCCAGGTCGAGGTCGCGCCACCCCGGCACCGGACGGCCCTCGACGAACCGGCCCGCGCACGCCGCGTCGGCCAGCAGCTGCGGGCCGCCCGCGTGGCGGTGGTCGGTGTAGCGGCTGTCCGGCAGCTCGATCGCCAGGAACATCGTGTCGACCGCGTCGAGCACCGCGGCCAGCGACGGCGACAGGCCCGGGTCGGCCTTGAGCCGGAAGGCGAACTCGGGTTCGGCGACGCCCATCGTCATCGTGTCGGCCGGCACCGGTTCGCCCTCGACGTGGTGGAACCGCTCGAACACCGGGCCCGGCAGCGGCCGGGGGACGTCGAGGTACTGCCGGGCGTACACCGTGGTCGCGCCGATCTTCCAGCCGGACACCGGCCCGCCCAGTTCGGCGAGCACCGCCTGCGCCGCCATGCCTTCGGCGACATCGCGGGGGCGGGCGTCGTCCGGAAGCCCCTCCAGCCGCTTGCCGGTCAGCCACGCGTCCCAGATGAGTTCCGCCGCCCGCTCTCGCTTCACGTCCGCGATCTTGCCAACCGGAACACCGGGTGTCGATCGGCTTCCGCGGCGAAGGCCGCCGGCGAGCCGGTCAGCTTCGCGTCGAAGAACGGCGCTGTCACCGGGATCTTGCGGACGTACGCGCGCAGCACCGGGCCCGCCGTGGCGGCGTCGGCCTCCTCGACCTCCCAGGTCTCGCGCCGACGGCCGCGCCACAACCGGGCGACGGGTTCGGCACGCAGGTTGTGCACCCAGCCGACCTGCCCGTACGGCGACACGAGCCACCGGTCACCGGCCACTTCGAGGACGTTGACCGGCGTGGTCCGGTCGACGCCGCTCCGGCGCCCCCGCGTGGTCAGCAGGAAACCCGTGCTGCCGTTGACCGGGATCCCGCGCTCCAGCAGCGCCCCGATGACCACGTTGGCGGCTTTCCGCGTCACGCCCAGCCGGTACTTCCGCGCCATCACGGGTGCATGGCGTAGACGCCGGACAGCGCCCGCACCCGCGCCCAGACGTTCTCGAACCGCGCGGCGTCCACCACCGGCTTGCGCAGCGCGGCCAGCGCGATCGCCTGCTGGGCCCCGGTCGAGCTCGCCTTGCCGTTGAGGTCCACCGCCGCGACGCTGAAGTCCTGCACCAGCACCGCGAAGATCTGGTCGACGACCTCGTCGTCGAGGCCGGTGATCCGCGCCTGCTCCAGGATCAGCTGGCCGTACACGATCAGCGTGAACAGCTCGGTGAGCGCGAGCCCGAAGTCGAGGTCGGCCTGCTGCGCCTCGTCCGGCGCCGCCTCGGTGAGCAGCTTGACCAGGTAGCCGGCCTGCTCGGTGAACAGCGCGACGTTCGGGATGTGCGCGGCTTCGGCGTAGGCGGTCTTCCAGTCGTGGAACCGGACCTTCGACAGGCCGCGCGCCGGGCCCTGGCGGAAGAGGAACTCGTCGTCCGCGGCGTCGGTCCGGGTCGGCACCGGGGCGTATTCCTGCGGCGCGAAGAGGTAGTTCGGCATGAACTTCGCGATCAGCGCGAGGTTGACCGCCACCGTGCCTTCGAGCTTGGGCAGGCCGTCGATGTCGTTCTTCGACATCGCGAGGTAGGTGTCGGCCTCGAAGCCCTTGGCCGCGACGACGTCGGCGACCAGGCCGATCACCTTCTGCGCCTCGGTGGTCACCTTCATCTTGGTGATCGGGTTGAACAGCAGGTACCGGCGGTCGTCCGGGTTCGCGCTGCGGAAGTAGTCGACGGCGCGGTCGGAGAACAGCTTCATCGCGGTCAGCCGCGCGTAGGCCTCGACGAACTCGCGGCGGACGTGCGGGAAGTCCGTGACGGGCTTGCCGTAGAGGACGCGGTTGTGCGCGTGCGTGATGGCTTCGTACACCGAGTGCGTCGCCATGCCGATGCCGCCGAAGCAGAGGTTGAACTTGCCGATGTTGACGGTGTTCAGCGCGGCGCTGAAGGCCTCGGCGCCGACGTGGAGGATGTCGTCGGCGTGCACCGGGTAGTCCTCGAGCCGGAATTCGGCGACGTACATCTGCGACGGCACGACGTTCTTCACGACGTGGTAGTTCGGGTGCTCGGAGTCGGCGTAGAAGAAGACGTACTGGTCAGGGCCCTCGACGCCGTCGATGCGGCCGAAGACCGACACCGTGCGCGCGCAGTTGCCGTTGCCGATGTAGTACTTCGAGCCGGTCGCGCGGTAGCCGTCACCGTCGCGCGTGAGCACCATGTCGGAGGAGTAGATGTCGGCGCCGTGGTCCTTTTCGGACAGTCCGAACGCGCCGACGCCGCCGGCGTCCAGCGCGTCCGCCGCGCGCTTGCGGGCGGCGTCGTTGCCGCTCTGCCACACCGGGCCGAGGCCGAGGATCGTGACCTGCCACGGGTACCAGTAGTTCAGGCCGTAGAACCCGAGGATCTCCGACAGCGCGGCGACGCGGCTGGTGTCCCAGCGCTTGTCCGGGTTCCCGCCGGCGCTCGCGGCCGGGGTCAGGAAGGTCGAGAACAGGCCTTCCTTGCCCGCGAACTCGATGAAGTCGGCGTAGAAGGTGCGGTTGTGGTAGTCCTCGGTCAGTTTCGCCTTGCCGCGCTGCTCGAACCAGTCGATGGTGGCGCGCAGCAGGCGCCGCGTCTCGGCGTCGAAGTGCGCCGGGTCGTAGTCCCGCGGGTTCAGCAGCATGGTGGGGCCTCCTCGATTACCGACCGGTAACTTAGCAAGGCCACGCGACTGCGGGCAATCTCACTGGGGGTACGTCACTCTCTACCGCTACACTGATCATGCGGGCCGCTCAGTTCTGCCTCGGCCCGCTGCTGTTGTCGACTACCACGCGCCGCGGCCGCACAACTCGGTCTGCGCCGGGCAGGACAACCCTTCTCACATTATGGAGACCAGGGCGCTTCCACGCCCGCATGCACTTATGAGCACTTTCGCTGAACTCGGCTTGCCCACCCCGCTCGTGGCCGCGCTGGCCACCCAGGGCGTCACCGAGCCGTTCCCCATCCAGGCGGCGACCCTGCCGCACACCCTCGCCGGACGTGACGTCCTCGGCCGCGGCCGCACCGGCTCCGGCAAGACCTACGGCTTCGTGCTGCCCGTGCTGGCCCGCCTCGCCGCGGGCCCGACGCGGCGCAAGCCGGGCCGTCCCCGTGCGCTGATCCTGGCGCCGACGCGCGAGCTCGCGACGCAGATCGAGGCGTCGATCCTGCCGCTGGCGAAGCCGCTGGGCCTGAAGACGACGACCATCTTCGGCGGCGTCAGCGCGAACCCGCAGATCACCCGGCTGCGCGACGGCATCGACATCGTCGTCGCCTGCCCCGGCCGGCTCGCCGACCACATGCGTTCGGGCCACGTGAAGCTCGACGCCATCGAGATCACCGTGCTGGACGAGGCCGACCACATGGCCGACCTGGGCTTCCTGCCCGAGGTGCGGCGGATCATGGACCAGACGCCGTCGCGCGGGCAGCGGATGCTGTTCTCCGCGACCCTGGACAACGGCGTCGACGTGCTGGTCAAGCGCTTCATGAACGACCCGATCACGCACAGCGTCGACTCGGCGCAGTCGCCGGTGTCGACGATGGACCACCACGTGCTGCACCTGGAGGAGACCCACCGGCTGCCGGTGCTGGTCGACCTCACCGCGGCGCCGGGCCGCACGCTGGTGTTCACGCGGACGAAGAGCCGCGCGAAGGCGCTGACGCGCAAGCTGGTGGCGTCGGGCGTCCCGGCGGTGGAGCTGCACGGCAACCTGGGCCAGAACGCCCGCACGCGCAACCTCGAGGCGTTCTCGTCCGGATCGGCCCGCACCCTGGTGGCGACGGACATCGCGGCGCGCGGCATCCACGTCGACGACGTCCGGCTGGTCATCCACGCGGACCCGCCGGTGGAGCACAAGGCGTACCTGCACCGCTCGGGCCGCACGGCACGCGCCGGCGCGTCGGGCACGGTGGTGACGTTGATGACGGACGCCCAGGTCCGCGACGTCCGCGACCTGACCCGCAAGGCGGGCATCAAGCCGACGACGACCCAGCTGGGCCCGGGCCACCCGCTGCTGGCCGAGCTGGCCCCGGGCGAGCGAACGTTCTCGAAGGCCCCGGCGGTGGACAGCCGCCCGAAGAAGGTCTCGGCGACGGGAGCTGCCCCGGGCGGCGGCCGTGGCCGGCGAAGCGCAGCCCCGAAGGAGAACCGCGGCGGTCAGCGCTCCCGCGCGGCCGGCCAGGAGCAGCGTTCGGGCGGCTCTTCGCGCCGTTCGGAAGGCGCAGCGGCCTCGGGCGGCGCCCGCCGGTCGGGCGCACCGGCATCGGGTGGTTCGCGACGGACGGGCGGCCAGGCCGCCTCGGGCCGCTCCGGCAGCCCGGCCGCTCCGGCTGCCTCGGGCGGCGGCGTTCGCCGCTCGGGTTCGGGCGGTGCGGCAGCGTTCTCGTCCGGCACTCGCGCGGGCGCGCGCCGCTCGCGCTGATCTCGCGCTGATTTGCCCCGGGCCCCGGCATTCTTTGCCGGGGCCCCGGGCGTCTCTGCCTTCTCCGGCAGGATTCCGGCAAAGGTGACGTCGTCGGTGGCGGTTCGGCGGAGTCGCGGCCCTCGCCGCCGGCTGGAACGACCGCCACCACTTCTACAGCGACGAAGTCAGCCCGCGAGCCCGCAGCACCGCACGCTCCAGCGGGCGGAACACCAGCAGCTCGATCCCCACGCCGACCAGCAGGATCAGGAAGATCGCCGCGATCACCGTCTCCATGCTGTTGAACGACGATCCCTGGTTCAGGTACGCGCCTAGACCGATGCCGAGCTGCGGGGACAGCGCGATCAGCTCCGCCGCCATCAACGAGCGCCACGAGAACGCCCAGCCCTGCTTCAACCCGGCGAGGAAGCCCGGCAGCGCCGCCGGCAACAGGATGTGGCGGGCCGACGACAACCGGTTCGCGCCCATCACCTGGCCGACGCGCGGGAGGATCGGGGGGATCTGGTCGATGCCGGACACCAGGCCGTTCGCGATCGAGGGCACCGAGCCGAGCAGCACCACGAAGTAGATCGCCGCGTCGTTGATCCCGAACCACAGGATCGCCGCCGGGACCCAGGCCACCGACGGGAGGCTCTGCAGCCCCGTCAGCAGCGGGCCGATCGCCGCCCGCACCACACGGACCTTCGCCACGACCAGGCCGAGCGGCGTTCCGATGAGCACGCCGGCGAGGAAGCCAAGTGCCGCCCGGTGCACCGACGTCCAGACGAAGCCGAACACCTGGCCGTCGACGACGATGCCCCAGAACTCGTTCCACACCGAGAGCGGCGAGGGCAGCTGCGACTCCGGCCAGAAGGCGGCGGCCCAGAGGATCTGCCAGACGACGACCAGCAGCACGACTGCGCCCACCGGCGGCAGGAAGCCCCAGGCGAACCGTTTCCAGAAGCTCGGGCGGCGTTCGCCGACGGGGGCGTCGAGCGAGTCCAATCCGGCGCCGACCGCGTCCAGGTCGGCCTCCGCGGACCGGTCAAGCTGCGGCATGGGTGCTGATCACCTCACGCAGGTGCCCGGTGATTTCCTCGGTCAGTTCCGCGGCGTCGGCCAGCGGCACGTCCGCCCACTCGCGCACGACCCGGCCGGGCCGCGACGACAGCAGCACCACGCGCTGGCCGAGCCGGACCGCCTCGCGCACGTCGTGCGTCACGAACAGCACGGACGTGCCCGTGCTGCGGTAGACGCGCAGCAGCTCGCCCTGCAGGACGTCGCGGGTGATGGCGTCGAGCGCGGCGAACGGCTCGTCCATCAGCAGGAGCGACTGCTCCGGGTCGCCGCCGACGCGCAGTGTCGCGGCCAGGGCGCGGGCCAGCGCGACGCGCTGCCGCATCCCGCCGGACAGCTCGTGCGGCCGCTTGCCGCCCGCGCCGTTCAGCCGGACCAGGTCCAGCAGCTCGGCGGCCTTTTCGCGGCGCTCGGTCCGGCCGAACCCGGCCAGCCGCAGCGGCAGTTCGACGTTGCGGGCCGCGGTCAGCCACGGCATCAGCGCCGCCTCCTGGAACATCACCGCCGGCCGGGAGGTGTTCAGCGTGATCTCGCCCGCGGAGGGCGCGTCCAGGCCGGCGACCAGGTTCAGCAGCGTGCTCTTGCCGCAGCCGGACGCGCCGAGCAGGCAGACGAACTCGCCGGGCGCGACCGTCAGGTCCACGCCGTCGAGCGCGACGACCGCGCGGCCGGCGGTGCCGAACGTCTTGCGCACGCCGTCGAGACGCACCGCGGTCGCGCCGGTGAAACTGCTGCGGCCGGTCGGGAGGGTCGTGGTCATCGCTGGCCTCTCCGGATCACTCTCTTTTTTCGGGGTCCCGGGGAGCGGAACCCCCGGGTTTCACTTGGTCAGTTCGGGAGCGTCGACGGCGGGCAGGTTCCCGGCCTTCAGCACCTCGTTCAGCGGGCCGAAGTCCGCGAAACCCTTCAGCGCCACCGCCGACTTGACCACGCCGGCCGTCACCGAGTCCTGCGCGAGCTGCGGGAATTCGGCGGCGACGGGGTCGGTGGTCAGCTCGATGCCGGAGAAGGCGCGGTCCAGGACCGCCGCGCTCAGGGTACTGCCGGCCAGCTCCTTGAGCGCGCCGTTGACCACGGTCTTGGCGTCCGCGGGGTTGGCCTTGGCCCAGTCGATGGCGGCGAGCTCGCCCTTGAGCAGCGCGCGGACGGTGTCGGGGTGCTGCTGCAGGAACTCGCTGCGCACGATGACGACGGTGGACGGGAAGCGGCCCCCCGGCCACAGCGTCTTCTCGTCGACCAGCACCTTCGCGCCGGCGTCGAGGACCAGCCGGGACGCCCACGGCTCGGGCAGCCAGCCGCCGTCGACCTCGCCCTTCTTGAACGCGTCGAACGTCTTCGGGTTGTCGAGGTTGGTGATCTTGACCTGGTCGGTCAGCTGCTTCTCGGCGAGGAACTTCTTGAGCGCGACGTCCTGGGTGTTGGCCAGCTGCGGCGTCGCGATGTTCTTGCCCTTGAGCCCCTCGACGCCGGTGATGTCGGGCTTGACGACCAGCTGCGCGCCGCCCGAGACGGCGCCGGAGACCAGCTGGATGGCACCCCTGGACTTGGTGAAGGCGTTGATCGCCGGGCCGGAGCCGATGAAGGCGATGTCGAGGGAGCCGCCGAGCAGGGCGTTGACCTCGTCCGGGCCGGCGTTGAAGGTCTGCGTGGTGAGCTTGGTCGCGCCGAGCTCGTTCTTGAAGAAGTCCTTCTTGACGCCGATCAGCGCCGGCGCGTGGGTCACGTTCGGGAAGAACCCGACCCGGACCTCGCCGGCGGCCCCCTGGTTCGCGACCGGGGCGGCGCTGCTGTCCGCGCGCGAACAGCCCGCAAGCACGCCCACGACGGTCAGGGCGGCCAGCGCCGAGGCCAGGGTTCTCCGAGGGGTGCGCACGTCAGCATCGCCTTTCGTCGGTGTTCGGGCGAGGTTCGCACGGTCACCCACTCAGGCGCATAGCCATCCGCATCCCGGGAATCCTGGTGAGATTTCTTGACATCGGCGGCCGCGACGCTTAAGGCCCGGGAGAAAGTCACCGGCGTGGGCAACCGCTCGCGTCACCCGGACGTGGTACAGGGTGGACCAGGAATTCGGGAGGAAGACATGACGAGCAGGGGCCAGGGAGCCGCCGGCGTCCGCGTGGCGCTGGTCGTGTTGTTCATCGGGCTGGGCCAGGCGTCCTTCGAGTGGCTCAGGTCACTGGGGATGGACGCGGTGACGAGCCTGGTGGTGTGGGCGATCCCGGTCGTCACGGCCGCGACGGTGACGCTGGTGCTCTGGGTGGCGTCCGACCGGGCGTTCACGCTGCGCAACTGGCTGCCGGTGGCGATTTCCATCCCGGTGTACCTGGGCGGGGCATTCGGCCTGGCAACGGGCACGGCCAGCCTGGTGGCATCGATCATCAGCGGCATCGGGCTCGGAGTGGCGGCGGTGGTCATCAGCGGCCTGATCCGCTCACGGCGACGGGTCGAGGCTGGTCAGTAGGGGTTCGGCAGAGTTGTCCACAGGGGGGTGGGGGTGTGGACAACTCGGCCTTGGGGAGGGCTTTTCCGGGTTTTCGCCGGGGGTGGCCGATACGATGGACCTGGGACGCCCCCCTGGGAGTGGCGGGGGCTGCTTGAGGGGCGGGGGCTGCTCCCAACCCCCGCCGATCAGTGGCGCAGGAGGAGTGACACGTCGCCGAACTCGTGCCACAGGTACCGGTGCTCCACCGCTGCGTCGTACGCCTTCTGGACCACCTCCGCCCCCGCCACCGCTTCGAGCAGGAGCAAGTGGGATGCCTCCGGGGCGTGCAGGCCCGTGATGATCCCGTCGACCACCCGCGCCGGGCGGTCCGGGCCCAGGACCAGGTTCGTCCAGCCCTCGGCCGCACGAAGGTCGCCGAGGTCGCCGAAGTCGCCGCCCGGCACTGCCGACTCCAGCGCCCTGGCCGCCGTGGTGCCGACCGCTATCACCCGGCCTCCGCGTGACCGGACCCACGAGACCAACGCCGCCGTTGCCGGGGGGACGCGGAAGCGCTCCGCCTGGGGTGGCTCCGCCGCCTCCGGGGATGACACTCCCGTGTGCAGCAGGAGCGGGGCGAACAGCACGCCGTCCGTTACCAGGCCGGTCACAAGCTCCGGGGTGAACGGCCGGGCCGCCGAGGGCATCTCCGCGCTGCCCTGCTCGCGGGCGAACACCGTCTGGTAATCCGCGAGCGGCCACGCCCGCGGGACGTACCCGTAGCGGATCGGACGGCCCGCCGCCGCGAGCAACGGCGGTACCTCCACCGATACCGCCGCCCGCCACAGGCGGGACGTGTCCGGGGACGCCGGGGCCAGCAGCGTCAGCGACGCGTCGCCGGCCAGCGAAAGGTGCTCCCCCGGACGGCCGTCCAGCAGGGGGCCGCCCGGCGCGCGCAGCTCCACGATCCACGAACCGTCGTCGAGGGAGGTCGCGAAGTGGACCACGATCGGGCGGCCCGCTCGCCGGGCGTCGATCGCCGCCGGGAGGGTTCCGGACGTGTTGACGACCAGGAGGTCCCCCGGCCGCAGGTACTCGCCGAGTGACGTGAACACCGTGTGGTGGACGCCGGACGGGCCGGCCACCAGCAGGCGGACCCCGTCGCGGGACAGGCCGCGGGACTCCGGGGGTGCCGACGCCGACAGGTCCGGCGGCAGGTCGAAGCGGATGTTCATGCCGTCACCAGAAGATCGGCCGCGCGGTAGCGGCCGCTCGGCGGACGCTCGTCGAGCAGTCTGAGGAACGCCGGGACCGCGGACGACGGCAGCGGCCGGTCCGAGATGTCCTCGCCCGGGAACGCGCGCTGGTGCATGGCCGTGCGCAGGTCGCCCGGGTCGACCGCGTACACGGACAGGGCCGGGTGTTCCGCGCCCAGGACGGCGGTCAGCTGATCGAGCGCCGCCTTCGCGGAGCCGTAACCACCCCAGCCTTCGTACGCCTCGACGGCGGCGTCGGAGCTGACGTCGATGACGACGCCGCGCGCCGCGGTCAACGCGGGCAACAGAAGCTGCGTCAGCGCCAGTGGCGCGAAGACGTTGACGCGGTAGACCTCTTCCAGGTCCGCCAACGGATAGCGCGCCAGCGGCGGCAGCGGGCTGACGCCGAGCGCACTGGCGTTGTTGACGAGCAGGTCGAGCGAAGGGCAGGCCTCGGCCAACGAGGCACGGTGGGCCGGGTCGGTGACGTCGCCGGGGACGGCCGTGAAGCCTTCTTCTCGAGCGGCCGAACCGAGGGCGGCCGCGTCGCGGCCGTCGCCGATGACCGTCCACTTGCGACGTACCAGGGCGGCGGCGAGCGCGCGGCCCAGCCCGGCGGAAGCGCCGGTGACGAGTGCGGTGGGCATGGTTCCTCCTTCGAGGGGTACCCCACCATCGTGAAACCTCTACATTACTCGAGGTCAACCGGAGTGCGGCCGCGGAGGAGGAAATACGCTGCCGGCGAAACGACGAGGCCGACGTAGTACGCGAGGTCCGCGCCGTGCAGGGCCGCCGCGACCGGTCCGGTGTAGAGGGACGTGTTCATGAACGGCACCGCGGCACCGAACCCTGCCACGAACGCCACCACCGCCGCCCAGGGGCGCACGGGCACCGACGTCAGGACGTCCACGCGCCGGCCGCCGCGGGTGCGGACGAGCCAGTCCGGCACCACCACGCCGAGGAACGGCGGAATCCAGTACGAGACGAACAGCAGCACGTTCTCGAACTTCGTGGACAGGTCGCCGCTGTGCATCCAGAGGATCAGCGCGAACGCGAGCACGGTGACGACCACCGCCGACACCGGGCGCCGCAGCCGGACACCGACGGTCTGCAGCGCCAGCGAGCCGCTGTAGTCGTTCATCGCGTTCGACGACACCGCCGCCAGCGCGATCACGGCCAGCGCCAGCGCACCCAGAAACCCGCCGCCGAGCAGCTGCGCGATCCCCGATGCCGTGTGGTCGCCCAGCGACGACCCGAGAGCGAGCCCGAGACCTTCGCCGATCGCGTACGAGCCGACGAGGCCGAGCAGCGTCGCCCAGAAGATGCTGCGGGACGACGTCGAAGCGGGCAGGTACCGGCTGAAGTCCGACGCGTAGGGCGCCCAGGAGATCGCCAGCGACAACGTGATCGTCGTGAACAGGACGACGCCACCCGCCAGGTCCGCGCCGGACGCGGTGTCGGCGACGGCGATCGGGTGCCCGGCAACGACCTTCACGGCGAGCGCGGCGAACGCGAGCACCAGCAGCACGCTCATCACCGCCTGCACGCGGTGGATCAGCGCGTAGCCGAACACGCCGAGCGCGCACTGCAGCACGAGCACGATCAGCACCGCCGCCCAGAACGGCAGCCCGGTCAGCTCGGACAGGGCCTCGCCGCCGAACAGGCCGACCAGTGCGTCCCAGGCGATCGAGCCGAGCCACTGCACCAGGCCGGGCAGCACGACGCCGCCGCCGAACGGCAGCCGGGCGAGCGGCAGCTGGCCGGTGCCGGTGCGCGGGCCCCACGTCGACAGGTACGCCACCGGCAGCGAACCGAGCACGGTGCCGGCGAGCATCGCGGCCAGCCCCGTCCAGAAGCCGAGGCCGAGCGACGCCGCCAGGGTGCCGGTGAACACCGCCGTCATCGTCAGGTTCGGTGCGAACCACACGCTGAACAGCCGCCACGGGTGCCCGAACCGGTTGCCCTCCGGCACCGGCGCGATGCCGTGGGTTTCGATCGCCAGGTCCCGGCCGCCGGCCGGCATCCGCCCGCCGAAGACCTCGGCGTCCAGACCGCGTCCGCTCATGTCCTGCCTCCCGTCACGATCACCCTAAAGCGCAGCCGCGTGGTGTAACGCGACGGCCCGAACGGACGAATCACGGTTAGCCGTTGCCGGACTGCTCCACGCCACGGCCAGGACCCACCGGGAGGGTCGCGAAGTGCAGCACCCGCGGACTTTGGCGATGACCGGCCTGCTGGCCGCCGGGTCTGCGCTCGGCGTCGTCGCGCTGACGCTCAAAGCCGGCGAAGGCACCCACACGGCGCTCGACACCGCGCTCAGCACCACGACCGGGTACCTCTTCCTGCTCGCGGGTGCGGTCGCGCACGTGCGGCGCCCGGCCAACCCGATCGGGGTGCTCATCGCCCTCGCCGGCGTCGCCCTGTTCCTGGAAGACCTGCAGTTCACGCGGAACCCGGTGCTGTACACGGTCGCCGTGCCGCTGCGGGCCGCGTCCAGCCCGGTGATCGCGCACCTGGTGCTCGCCTTCCCGCACGGGCGGCTCCGCTCGCGGTGGGAGCGGCTGCTGGTGGCCGCGGCCTACCTGGTGGTGCTCGGCTCGGGCGTGGTCGGGCTGCTGTTCGGCGACGACCCGCGCGACCTGCTGGCGCTCTCGCCGGGCTCGGGCGGCGGCGCGTTCGCCGACCGCGCACTGGAGCTGGCCGCGACGGCGATCAGCGCGGGTGTGGTCGTCGTGCTGCTCTACCGCTGGCTGACCGGGCGGCTGCCGCAGCGGCGGCTGCTGTCGCCGGTGGTGGTCATCGCCCTGGCCGGTGCGCTGACCTCGGGGACGGGCACGGCGCTCGGCGACGCGCACCCGCTGTCGGGCCCGCTGCTGCAGGCGTACCGGATCCTGTTCTGCCTGTGGCCGCTGGCCTTCCTGGCCGGGGTGCTGCGGGCCAGGGTCGGCAACGCCGAGATGATCCGGCTGCTGCTGGAACGCGACGGCACCGGGCTGGCCGCGCTCGTGCAGGACGACGAGGTGTGGAAGGACAGCCGGTCGATCGACGCGCTCAACGCGGCCGCCGGGCTGGTGCTGGACAACCAGCGGCTCACCGCCGAGCTGGAGCAGCGACTGGCCGAGGTGCGCGCGTCGCGGGCGCGGCTGGTCGCGGCCGGGGACGAGGAACGCCGACGGCTCGAGCGCGACCTGCACGACGGCGCCCAGCAGCGGCTGGTCAGCGTCGTGCTGCTGCTGCGGATGGCCGGTCGCCGGTCCGGGGCCGAACTGCCGCCGGAGATCCGCGCGCTGCTCACCGGCGCGGTCGACGAGCTGCAGACGGCGATCACCGAGCTGCGCGAGCTGGCCCGCGGCATCCGCCCGGCGATCCTCACCGAAGCGGGCCTGGTCGCGGCGGTCCGGTCGCTGGCCGACCGCATCCCGATGGAGGTGGCGCTGACCGTCGGCACGGTGCCGCGCCTCGACGCGGCGGTGGAGGCGACGGCCTACTTCGTGACGTCGGAGGCGCTGACGAACGCGTTGAAGCACGCCCGGACCGACCGCGCCGACGTCCGGATCGAGGTGACGGGCGCCGAGCTGCGGGTGGCCGTGACGGACGCGGGCGTCGGCGGCGCGGACGTCGAGGGCGGCACCGGCCTGGCCGGGCTGCGCGACCGGGTGCAGGCCCTCGGCGGGGAACTCGACGTCGCCAGCGGCGCCGGCGGCACCACCGTCACCGCGGTCATCCCCCTGGCGGACCCTGGGGGCACTTTCACGTGAAAGTGCCCCCTCGCCGGGCCGGCGAGGGGGCACTCCGGCAAGCACCGACTAGACGAGCAGCAGGAACAGCAGCCCGTTGGGCGTGCCGAGGCCGGTCACGTCGTCGTAGCCGGGGGTGGTGTGGATGGTCAGGCCCGGGTAGTCCAGCGTGCGGACCGAGCGGAGCAGGCCGTCCGTGGCGTCGACCGAGTTCGCGTAGTCCACGCGGGCCACCGCGGCGTCCACGTGCGTCACGTCGCTGATCGCCGCGGTGCGGGAGGTCAGCTTGTAGAGCACGGGGTTGATGAAGCCGTGGTGGAAGTGGTCGAAGCTGTCGGCCACCGCCATGATGCCGGCGAACACCGGCGACGCGAGGCTCGTGCCGCCGATCCGGTACTGGTCGTAGTAGGCGCCGTCCGGGAAGGTCTGCGTCTGGCCGACCAGGAAGCCGGTGTTCGGGTCGCCGACCGCGGAGATGTCCGGGACGACCCGGCCCTTCTTCTGGCCGGTCTGGTTCTTCGTCGCCAGCGCGTCCGGCACGACGCCCTTCTGGTAGAAGGGCTGCTCGAACAGCCGGCTCGTGCCACCGCCGGAACCGCCGGTGTAGGCCGCGGGGCCGTAGACGCCGCCGGTCAGCGACGACTTGCTGGTCTCCCAGCCGGTCTCGAAGATCTTCTTGCCGTCCTTGCCGATGGCGATGGACGTGCCGCCGACCGCGGTGATCCACGGCGCCGAAGCGGAGAAGTCCGGCGACGGCGTGCCGAGGCGGGCGACCTCGTCACCGTTGTCGCCCGAGGAGAAGTAGACGCCGATGCCCTCGAGGACCGCCTGCAGCGAGATCTGGTTGAACACCTTGACCTCGTCGGCCGGGATGTCCTCGCCGGCGTCGCCGTAGGAGTTCGACACGATGTCGGCCCGGTGGCCGGCGACGATGTAGTTCAGCGCGGTGTCGAGCGAGTTGTCCTGGCAGTCGGACCCGCCGACGTAGAGGATGTTCGCGCCCGGCGCCATGCCGTGGGCGGCCTCGACGTCGAGGGTCTCCTCGCCGTACCAGCCCGCCGCGTCGCACTGGTCCGGCGGCTCCATGCCGGGGTTCACCGGGAAGACGTGCTGCGAGAACTGGCTTTGCTTCAGCGGGTGCGCCGGGTCGTTGCGGCGCGCGTACTCGCTGGCGTCGGCGTAGATGGTCGGCGAGGCGAAGGCGTCCACGATGGCGATCGTGGTGCCCTTGCCGTCCGCGCCGGCCTTGTCGATGCCGTAGGCCGACCGCAGCTGCGCCGGGGTGTAGCCGCAGGGTGCGTACGGCGGCTGCTTGCCGTCGTAGGCGGGATCGGTGGTGTCGGTCTTCTCGCCGTAGTAGGCGCTGCACGGCGGCGCGTTGCGGAACCCGTCGCCGGGCGCGACGTCGGAGGGCGTGCCGGAGCCGGTCGCGTGGTCCGGCACGAACAGGTTGGTCGCCTGGTCGACACCGACGACGCCGAGCACGTCGCCGGCCAGGTTCGCGGGCACCGAAAGGTTCTTGTCGGCGGCGCGCAGCGTCTGGCCCTTGACCCGGTACTTGGCGAGGTCGACGGCGAACGCCTGTTCCGTCTGGGCGGCGGTGCCGGTGACTTCGACGTAGGCGCGGTTGGACGGGATCTCGCCGATGCTGAAGCCGTTGCCGGTCAGCCACGCCTTGACGGCGCCGACGGTCGCGTCACCGGCCGCGAAGCGGTCGCGCACCTGGCCGGGGCTCAGGAACTGGCGGTAGGTCCTGCTGTCCGGATCGGACACGGCCTGGGCCAGCGCCTCGGCACCGGCGTTGTCGCGCTGGTTCAGGTAAACCCGGAAGCTCAGCTTCGCGGCGGGCGCCGTGTCGGCGACCTTCGCCTGCGCGTTCGCCCACAACGGGTGCGACTGCGGGATGTCCTGACGTCCCTGCGCGGACGCCGTCGCCGGCAGGGCGCCGGTCAGGCCACCCACCACCGCGAGCGAAAGGAGCAGGGTGGAGCTTCTTCGCACAGAAATCTCCCTCTTCGAAACGGCCCCCGGAAATCGGGCCTCGGCACACCGGGGTGAGACTAAGCCGGTGTTCCACTCGCGGGGAAGTGCTTGCGGAACCGTTATCTCGCCAGGAATTTGCGGGCCGTGAACCGTGGTACGGAAATCCGATTTGTCGCGGCGAAAACGCGACGAATGGCGTTCGATACGCATTAAGTCCGTTTTGTGGCGGTGCGGCAAAGGGGCGCGCACCACCTACTAAAGTCGGTCGCTCCGTCCACTCGGAACAGTCCGGCGGTGACCGCACTTCGGCCGTCACGCCCGTGCGGCGAGCCGCCGATCCACCTCCGCCGGGGCGAACACCGCGTCGACCACCATCGCCACCGCGCCGCCGACCGCCATTCCTTCGCCGCGGCCGCCGATTTCCACGCGCAGGTGCTGCGTCGCCCGCGGCAGTGCCCGCCGGTACAGCACCTCACGGACCCCCGCCACGAAGTGCGGCTCGGCGAGGTCGCCGGCGATCACCACCACACCCGGGTTGACCACGCAGACCAGCGTCGCCAGCACCTCCCCCACCTGGCGGCCGGCCACTTCGGCGAGCCGGACGGCGGCCGGCTCCCCCGCCGTGATGCGGTCGCGGACGCCCGAGCCCGACGTCGTCGGCAGGCCCAGCTCCGTCAGCTTCGCGGCCAGCGCGCCGCCGCCGGCGACGGCCGCGAGGCAGCCGTGCGAACCGCACAGGCAGCGGGCCTCCGGGTGCTCCGGGAGCCGGATGTGGCCGATGTCGCCCGCGCCGCCGTCGATCCCGCGGTACACCTCGCCGCCGAGCACCAGCCCCGCGCCGATTCCGGTCGACACCTTGACCACGACCAGGGCCGCCGAATCCGGGTGGCGGGCGCGGTGCTCGCCCAGAGCCATCAGGTTCGCGTCGTTGTCGACCAGCACCGGGGCGCCGAAGCGCCCGCCGAGGTGGGCGTCGATCGGGTAGCCGTCCCAGCCCGGCATGATCGGCGGCTGGGTGACCCGGGCGCGGCCGGGCTCCACCGGCCCCGGCACCGAAACGCCGACGCCGCACACCGGCCGTCCCGCCTCGGTACGCAGCGTCTCGAACCACTCCGCGATCCGGTCGAGGACGGGTTCCGGGCCGTCGGCGACCCGCAGCGGGCCCGCGCGGCGGGCCAGGACCCGCCCCGCCAGGTCGGTGACGGCCGCCTCGGCGTGCGTGGTGTCGATGCTCGCGGCGAGGACGACCGCGTGCCGGTCGTCGAACCGCAGGTACCGCGCCGGGCGGCCGCCGGTCGAGTCCTCCTGGCCGCCCTCGGCGAGCAGGCCCGCCGCCTGGAGCTGGTCCAGGCGCGCGGTCAGCGTCGAGCGCGACAGCCCGCTGCGTTCCAGGAGGGCCTTCCGCGTGCTCGCGCGCCCGGTCCGGACCAGCTGCAGCAGCTCGCCCGCACTGGTCGGCGTGGTCATCGCGCGGTTCCTTTCGCACTTTTGTCCATTGACAAGACACAAGTCGGAGATAGATTGGACATATGAACGTAACACGGGAGCGGGCCGCGGCTGTCCTCGCGGGCAACTGGCTCGGCGCGTCCACCGTGCCCTCGCGGGGGCTCTACCCGCACCAGTGGAGCTGGGACTCCGCCTTCATCGCCTTCGGCCTGCGCCGGCTGCACCCCGGGCACGCCCGGCGCGAGCTGCGGACGCTCTTCGCCGCGCAGTGGCCCGACGGCCGCGTCCCGCACATCGTGTTCGACCCGCAGACACCGGCCGAGGCGTACTTCCCCGGGCCGTCCTTCTGGCACGCCGGGCGGACGTCGGGCCTGGTCCAGCCGCCGGTCCACGCCCGCGCCGCGCTCGCGGTGCACGAAGCCGAGCCCGACCGGGAGTTCCTCGCCGCGCTGTACCCGCAGCTGGTGGCCTGGCACGACTACCTGCGCACCCACCGCAACGCGGGCGGGCGCGGGCTGGTGGCGATCGTGCACCCGTGGGAGTCGGGCATGGACAACAGCCCCGCCTGGGACGAGCCCCTCGCCCGCGTCTCGCCCGCCACCGGGTTCGTCCGCCGCGACCTGACGCACGGCGAGGCGGGCGACCGGCCCAGCGACGACGACTACGGCCGGTACGTCCGGCTCGCCGCCGACTACCGGGACAGCGGCTACCGGGCCATGGGCGCCTTCGCCGTGGAAGACCCGGGCTTCAACGCCCTGCTGGCCGACGCCGAACTGGCGCTGGCCGAAATCGCCGACGAGCTCGGCCTGCCGTCGGCGGGCCACCGCGAGACCGCGGCCCGGGTCGAGAAGGCGTTGCAGGAGACGTTGTGGGACAGCGCCGCCGGCTTCTTCTTCGCCCGCGACGTCCACACCGGCTCGCTGATCCGCGAGCACACGTGCGCCGGCCTGCTGCCGCTGGTGCTGCCGGACCTGGCGGTCGCGCCCGCTCTGCTGACGACCGCGACCGGCCCGCGCTTCCGGCTCGGCCGGGTGCACGGCGTGCCGAGCTACGACCTCACCGCACCGGGCTTCGACCCCGGCCGCTACTGGCGCGGGCCGTCGTGGTTCAACGTCGGCTGGCTGGTCCGCCAGGGCCTGGTGCGCCACGGCGAACACGCCCTCGCCGCCCGGTTGCGCGACGACCTCGTCGAGACGGCCGCACAGACCGGCTTCGCCGAGTACCTCGACCCGCTGACCGGCGCCGGCCACGGCACCCGCTCGTTCAGCTGGACGGCGGCCCTGACCGTGGACCTGCTGTCCGAGGGGAGCTGACGGGCCGTCCAGCCGCGTCGGGGGCGGCTGGACGGCCCGCCCGTCCCAGCTGGTTGATCCCGGGCTGCCGTCGCCCGCCGACTGTCCACTGTGTCCACTCGCGGACGCGGTGGCACGAGCGGAACGTCGAGATCGCCGCTCCGGGGACCCGCGCCACCCCCAGCCGGGGCGCGGGTCCCCCGCGATCGGAGGTCCCTGTGTCCATTCAGGATTCTCGGAGTCTACCTTCGCCCGGCCCGCCGGCCCCGTGCGTTTTTCATGGTCCGGACCATGAATGCGGCATGATCGGCCGTGCTCAGGCGAACCCTACGCCGGACGACAGCAACGTGAACGCCCGTTCGGCCGTCACCCGGGCCTCCGGAAGGCGCTCCCGCGCGGCGACGCCGTCCGCCACCGCGGCCATGTTCGCCGTGGCCAGCGTCCGCCGGACCGCCGTGATCTGCGCCGCGGCCAAGCTCGCGTCCAGCGCGGGAACGCCGGCCTCGGCGAGCGCGGCGGCCAGCGCCGCCTCCCCCGCGCCGGCGAACTCCGCGAGCCGGGCGACCAGCGCCGGCGTGCCGGTGACCAGCCGGAACACCGCGACGACTTCGGGGAGGTCGCACAGCCCGGTCACCGGCTCCCGCGCCTCGAGCCCCCGCAGGAACGCCTCCCGCAACGCGGACAGGGGCCCCTGCTCCGGCCGGCGGGCGCGGACGACGTCCGCCGCGTCGGTCTCGTGGTCGGCGAACCGGTGCAGCACGAGGTCCTCCTTGGTCGGGAAGTAGGCGAAGAGCGTCCGTTTGGACACCTCCGCCACCCGCGCCACCTCGGCGACCCCGACGGCGTCGAACCCGCGCTCCAGGAAGAGCCCGATCGCCGCCGTCGAGATCGCCGCCCGCGTGCGGAGCTTCTTGCGCTCCCGCAGACCCAGTTCACCGGTCACGTCACGCAGGGTAGCGCCCGCGGGGTCAGACCTGCTGGAGGCCGGGCTTGCCCGCTTGCACTACGTAGCTGCGGTCGGTCTTGATCACCACCGACGCGGGGTCGTAGACGCTGGTGTCGGACGTCGTCATGAAGTCCGCCCGCATCTGCGACGGCGTGGTCGTGACGCGGACGTAGCCGCGCTCGCCCTTGCAGTACTTGACGTGCGGGTTGTTCGCGTACCAGGCCGCGCTGGGCGCGGAGGCGTTGTCGCTGTTGCTCGTGACCGACGTCGTGACCAGCTCCGAGCCGATGACCGGGCTGCTGTGGTTGAAGTAGTCCAGCCGCAGGTCGGCGGCCCAGTGCCGGTGGACGTCACCGGTGAGCACGACCGGGTTGGCGACCTTGCGGTCGACCCAGCCCTGCTGGATCCGGTTCCGGGAGGCCTCGTAGCCCTGCCAGGAGTCGTTGCCCTCGCAGGTGGCCTTGTTGCCGTCGGCGTCCCGCGTGGCGAAGAAGACCTGCTGGCCGAGGAAGTCCCAGGTCGCGGGGTGCGACTCGAACTGCTTGAGCAGCCACGCCTCCTCCGTGGCGCCGAGGATGCTGCGGGAGGTGCTGCGCATGTCGGCGCAGGCCGGACCGGCGTCGCCGGCGGGGTCGGCCACCTGGGCACTGCGGTACTGGCGCGTGTCGAGCATGTGGAACCGGGCCAGGTTGCCCCACACCAGCTGCCGGTACAGCTGGATCGACGCGCCGTTGGGCTTGGCCGTCGACCGGATCGGGGTGTTCTCGTAGAAGGCCTGGAACCCGGCGGCCTTGCGCGCGGCGTTGGCCGGCGCGGTGGTGCCGTTCCAGTTGTTCATCACCTCGTGGTCGTCGAAGACCACGATCCAGGGTGCGACGGCGTGCGCGGCCTGCAGGTCGGCGTCGGTCTTGTGCTGGGCGTGGCGGGCGCGGTACTGCGCGAGCGTGGTGACGTCCTCGGTGAAGGCCAGGCTCCGCGGGTTGCGCTCCTGCGCGGTGCGGCCCGACTTCTTCTCGTAGATGTAGTCGCCGAGGAACAGCACCAGGTCCGGGTCGTCGGCCACGATGCCCTTGTACGCGTGGTAGTAGCCCTCCTCCCAGTGCTGGCAGGAGCTGAAGCAGTACTTGAGCTGGTTGACCGCGGCACCGGCGGCGGGCGCGGTGCGCGTCCGGCCGACCGGCGAGAGGTAGCCGGAACTGCGGAACCGGTAGAAGTACTCGCGGGCCGGCTGCAGGCCGGTCGGTTCGATGTGGACACTGTGCCCGGCAGCACTGGCGGCGCTCACCGAGCCGCTCTGCACGATCGAGCTGAACGCCTCGTCGTTCGCGATCTCCCAGTCGACCGCGTACGTGGCGTCCGGCATGCCGCCGAAGCCGTCCGGGTTGAGCGGCGCGGGTGCGAGCCGCGTCCACAGCACGACGCTGTCGGGCAGCGGATCGCCGGAGGCGACACCCAGCTGGAAGGGATCGCGGATGGCGGGGGCGGCGGCCGTGGTGCGGGCGTTCGCCCACGACGGCAGCGCCGCCGAAGCCGCGGTGGCGGTGACCGCGGCGAGCCCGCCGAGCAGCACCTTGCGCCGGTTTACCTGACCCATGGGAAAGCCCTTTCTCGTGGTGGAGGCGCGGTCAGGCCGCGAAGTCGGTGATGCCGTCGCTGCAGGACTTCAGGTCGGGCTTGGCCGTCGTGTAGTTCGCGACGCACACCTTGTAGAAGACCCAGCCGCCGTGCGGGACCGTGACGGCCTTGTCGACCTTCGTGCCCTCGCCCCCGGAGTTCCAGACGTAGAACGGGCCGGCGCCGCCCTTGAGCCAGTAGGCCACCACGGCGGAGTAGCCGTCGGAACTCGTGTCGTAGACGAGGAAGTGCGAGTCGGACGAGCGGTACTGCGCCTCGCCCGCGCAGGCGTCGGCGCACTGGCCGCTGCCCGAGCCGACGCCGCAGTCGGGCGCCACCCGCGTGTCGGAGTTGGTGAAGACGTAGGTGTCCGAAATGTACCCGCCGAGCGCGGGCACGTAGTCCCACAACGTGCTCGTGCCGTAGGTGCCGGTGACCGACGTGCCGTGGATCTGGCAGTCGATGGTCACCGCCGCGCCGTTGGCGACGGTTTTGACGGCCGAGGCGCTCGCGGTGGGCGCCCGGCGGACGTTGAGCGGGTCACCCGCGGTCTTGACGGTGCCGGTCGCCGCGGCCGACGCCTCGAGCGCGCCGCCGACCACGAGTGTGCCGACGGCGGCCAGGATCACCCCTAAGCCGGCGATACGCCGGAGGTTCAAACGCTTCATGGCCGCAGCGTGGCTCTCCGCCGTACACGTCGCGTACAAAACCGCACGTGTGCGCACGGACACACACTCCGAATGGATCTAGCCCCTGCGCCGGACGGGTCCTAGAGTCCGGGACATGGGGGAACTCATCGGGCAGGTTGAGACCACCTCGCTGACCATCCGCGTCCTCGGTCCGCTGGAGGTCACCGCCGCCGGGCGGGTGATCGCCCTCGGCGGCCCGAAGCCCCGGCTGCTGCTGGCCGCGCTGGCCCTGCAGCCGAACGTCGTCGTCTCGACCGACGTGCTGGTGGAAGTGCTGTGGCCACAGGCGGCGCCGCGGTCGGCCGCGGCGAACATCCGCACGTACGTGCATTCCCTGCGAAGGCGCTTCGCCGAGATCGACCCCGCCCTCGGCGAGCGGATCAGCAGCGGGCCCTCCGGCTACCTGCTGACCGCGTCGCCGGACGAACTGGACCACCTCGCCTTCACCGCCTTGGCAGGCGAAGCCCAGGAAGCGCTCGACGACGGGGAAACCGAGAGCGCCCTCAAACTCCTCGACAAGGCCGACGCGCTGTGGCGCGGTGAAGTCCTCGAAGGCCTCCAGCACGACCACAGCTGGGGCGCGACCATCGCCCGGCTCACCGAACTCCGGCTGTCGGTGCAGGAACAGCGCCTGCGCGCGCGGATCGGCCTCGGCCGCTCCGGTGAGGCCATCGCCGAGCTGCGCGGGCTGGTCACCGAACACCCGCTGCGCGAGGAACTGTGGGCGCAGCTGATCGTCGCCCTGCGGGCCGCGGGCCGGACCGGGGACGCGATCGAGGCGTACGAGTCGGCCGAGCGGGTCCTGCGCGAGGAGCTCGACGCCGAACCGGGTGCCCGGCTGCGCGAGCTGCGCGCCACCCTGGTCCCGGACCACGTCCTCCCCCCGCGTGCCGCCGACGTCGCCCCGGTCTGCCAGCTGCCCCTCGACCTGCCGGACTTCACCGGCCGCGGCGGCCTGATCCGCACCGTCGTCACCCTGCTGCAGGAGCGCGCGGACTCCGGCACGCCCGCCGTGATCGTGCTGTCGGGTGCCCCCGGCGTCGGCAAGTCGGCGGTCGCCGTCCGGGTCGCGCACGCGGTCCGCGACCAGTTCCCCGACGGCCAGCTGCACGTCGACCTGGCCGGCACGTCGTCGTCGCCGCGGGCACCGATGAGCGTGCTCGCCGAGCTGCTGCGCACGCTGGGCATCCCCGACGCCGGCCTGCCGCGCGAGCTGGCCGAGCGTTCGGCGCTGCTGCGGTCGCGGCTGGCCGGGCGGCGGATGTGCGTCGTGCTCGACGACGCCGGCAGCGAGGCACAGGTGCGGCCGCTGCTGCCCGGGGCCGGTGTCTGCGCGGTGCTGGTGACCAGCCGGATCCGGCTGCCCGGGCTCGCCGGCGCGAAGCCGGTGGACGTCGACCTGCTGCCCGAGGCCGAGGCCGCGCGGCTGCTGGAGGGCATCGTCGGCGCCGAGCGGGTGGCCGCCGAGCCGGAGAGCGCCGCGGCGATCCTGCGCCAGTGCGGGCACCTGCCGCTGGCGATCCGGGTGGCCGGCGCGAAGCTGACGCACCGGCCCGGCTGGACGCTGCGGCTGCTGGCCGGCCGGCTCGGCGACGAGCGCCGCCGGCTCGACGAGCTGCGCGTCGGCGACCTCGCCGTCCGCGCGAGCGTGACGCTGTCCTACGACCTGCTGCCGATGTCGGCGGCCACCGCGTTCCGCGGGCTGGGCCTGCTCGGGCCGGTCCAGTTCCCGGCGTGGGTGGTCGCGGCGGCGCTGGGCCGCCGCGACGCCGACGACGTCCTCGACGTCCTGGTCGACGGCCACCTCGTCGAGCTCGTCGGCTCCGATTCGGCAGGCCAGCCGCGCTACCGGCTGCACGACCTGCTGCGCGTGTACGCGGTGGAGCTCGCCGAGCGCAGTGACGCGGCCAAGACCCGCGCCGGCCTGCGGCGGATGCTGGAGGGCTACCTGGGGCTCGCGCTGGAGGCGGCGCGCCGGATGCCGCTGCACTTCTTCGGCATGTACTGCGACGACCGGCTGCCGCGCCCCGCCGTGCCCGAAGGCGTGCTGCCCGAAGACCCGGCCACGTGGTTCGCGGCCGAGCGGCACACGACCGTCGCGGCGGTTTCGCTGGCCGCCCAGCACGGTTTCGACGACCTGGCCTGGCAGCTGGCTTCGGCGCTGACGCCGTACTTCGACCTGAGGGGCCCGCAGGACGACTGGCACAGCACGCACCTCGTCGCGCTGGCGGCGGCCCGCCGGACGGGCTCGAAGCGGGCCGAGGCGATCGTCCAGCGCAACCTCGGGCAGTACCTGCTCTACCAGGACGAATACGCCGAGGCCCGGGTGGCCTTCGAGGAGTCGAAGATGCTGTTCGACGCGATCGGTGACATCCAGGGCGTCGCCGTCGCCCTGACCGGGCTCTCGACGATCCTCCGCATCGAAGGCGAAGATGACCTGGCCCTCGACCACTGCCACGAGGCGCTGAAGCTGTTCGCGGAGGCCGACGACCCGAACGGCGAAGCGGTGGCCCGGCTGAGCGCGGGCGCGGTGTGGATGTCCCGGGGGTGTTACGCGGCGGCGAAGCGCTGGATCACGGACGCGCTGGAGCTGACGGCCTCGATCGGCGACCGCCACCGCGAAGCGCACGCGCTCAAGCGGCTGGGCCTGCTGTACCAGCACCAGGGCAACCTGGCGGCGGCCCGCGAGCACGTCGACCGCGCGATCGCGATCTTCACCGACCTCGGCGACGACCACTGCGTCGGGTACGCCAACCAGAACCTGGGTGAGCTGTGCCTGCACAGCGGCGACTTCGCCCACGCGCAGCTGCTGCTGGTGAACTCGCTGGCGGTGCACCGCCGCAACGGGGACCGGCGGTCGGAGGCGGAGGTGTCGCAGCTGCTCGGCGAGCTGCACCGGGCGCTTTCGCAGCCGGAGCGGTCGCGGGACTACTCGGAGCGGGCGCTGGCGATCTGGCGCGAGTTGTCGACGCGGCCGAAGGAGCCGCCGGCCGTGGTGGAAGCGCGGCCGCACATAGCTTCCGCCTGACGCACAAACCTGCTTGTACGGATCATGTACGCCGTCCCGTCAGTCTTTCTCCACCTTCGAACGAACAGGTGCGAGAGGAGAACCGGGGATGATCCGGAACATGAAGGCCGGCCGCGTGACTGCGGCGGTCCTGGCCGCCGGGGCGGTGACGGCGCTGGCCGGAGCCCCCGCCCAGGCCGCGACGACGCCGTCCGCAGGCACCGGCTGGACCGCCGATTTGTCCACTGTGGACTACGATGACGTCAACGTCACCGGTGCGGGCGGAACGCTGACGCTGGCCGACGCCGCGTGGCACAGAACCACCCGGGTGTTCGCCGGCAGCGAGGGCAGCCTCACCACCGCCGGGCACAAGCTCGGTTCGCCGGCCAACCGCGTCAGCGCGGAACTGACCGCCGACACCCCCAAGGGCACTTCGGTCGACGTCGACGTCCGCGGCCGGACCGGCGTGAACGACTGGACCGAGTGGACCCCCGCGGGCACCACGCTGAAGAGCACGGTGAGCGAGGTGCAGGTGCGGATCAGCCTGCACAGCACCACCGACGGCGTGCGGCCCGCGGTCAAGGGCGTCGCGCTCAGCGCCGACAGCGTCCCGCAGACCAACGCCGTCACCGCCGGGACCGAGCTGACCTACAAGGTCTACGGCACCCGCGAAGGCCTGATCGGCGGGACCACCGCCAACGGCCACGTCATCACCAGCCGCGACCACTTCGTCGCGCTGCCCTCCGGCAAGGGGCTGGCCCCCAAGGGCACCGGCAACTACTCGGTCCGCGTCTGCCGGACCGACGGCAGCAAGTGCGAGTACGCGCCCGTGTGGGACGTCGGCCCGTGGAACGAGCAGGACGACTACTGGAACCCCGCGTCGGTGCGGACCAAGTTCAAGGACCTGCCGCAGGGCCAGCCCGAGGCGTACGCCGCCTACTACAACGGCTACAACGGCGGCAAGAGCGGCCTCGGCTACAAGGTGCAGAACCCGGCAGGCATCGACCTCGCCGACGGCGTCTTCTGGGACGGGCTCGGCATGTCGGACAACGGCAACGTGAACGTCACCTACCTGTGGACCGGCTCCGGCCCGACCGGTGTCGTCAGCACGGCAGGCGACCCGATGAACGTCCGGGCGAGCGCCAGCACGACGGCCGCCGTCAAGGGCCTCGCGGCGAACTACGCCAAGGTGAACATCGAGTGCTACGTCGAGGGTGACACCGTCACCGGCAAGTTCGGCACCAGCAACATCTGGGACCGGATCGGCCCCGGGCACTACGTGTCGGACACGTACCTGCAGACGGGTTCCGACCAGCCGGTCGCCCCGCACTGCTGAGCGGTACCCCCGATCGTCGCGTGGTTGACTGCCCTCACCCGCGACATCAGCGAAGGCCCGGTGACCCCCGCCGGGCCTTCGCCCATTTCTCCGCCATTCCGCTCACCGGCACACAATTCACAACCGTGAACAAATATCCGCCGGGTGTACAACGGCCCGCCCATCCGGATTTCTGGCCCGGTCAGTTGTGGCTGGCCTGGCTGCACAGCGGCGAAGAACAATTCAAGACCCTCGCGCTGGCCTCCGCGGAAAAGCTCGCGCCGCGCCGGACCGACACGGGCACCCACGACCTCGGCTTCCTCTTCTCCCCGTCGTAGGTGACCGCGTGGCGGCTCACCGGCGACGAAAAGTGGAAGGCGGGGGCGATTCAGGCCGCGTCGTCGCTCATCAAGCGCTACCACCCGGCGGGGGAGTTCATCCGCCCTGGGGAGCGCTGGCCGACCCGGACAACGCCGGCCGCTGCACCCGCAACCGCCCGGCCGAGGACGGCGTCGAGGTGTCACTGCCCTACGCCGACTACTACCTGCTGGAAGGCGTCCTGCGGGTGCTCGACCGGAGCAAGGTGGACCGCGCGATCGACCTTTCGAGCGGGTAGCGGCGTCCGGGGAGGCCGCCACCTCCCCGGACGCGCTGTTCAGTGGTGGTGGTGCGCGTGCACCTTGGCGTGGCCGAGGCCCCGCCCGATCATCCACTTGTTGACCGGCACCGTGACGACGAACGCGACCGCCAGCGAGAGCGCGAGGGCCAGCCAGAAAACCAGGCCGGCCAGCCCGGCGTCCATCGCGCCGGGAATCGCCATGATCACGGTGTTGTCGATCAGCTCCATCACGGCGATGGACACGGTGTCCGCGGCCAGGGCGACCTTGAACGCCGCCGCGACGCCCAGCCCCGACTTCAGCACGCCCCGCATGGTCAGGGCGTACCCGAAGACGAAGGCCAGCGCGATCGCCAGGACCACGGTCGCCGCGTTGTGCAGGCCGAACGCCGTGCCCAGCACCATGCCGAGCACCTCACCGATGGCACAGCCGGTCAGGCAGTGCAGAGTCGCCTGGATAGCCGTCGCCCACGAAGCCCCATGCTGTTCACTCATGCCGCCACTATACCCCCCAGGGGTACCAACCGCACGCCTTCGCCCGCCCCGCCCGCCCCGCCCGCCCCGACCCCAAACGCCCCAATGTGGCCTTGGGTGCGTTCAACGCACCGAAGGCCGCCTTGGGTGCGTTCAACGCACCGAAGGCCACATTGGGGCGCTTGAGGGTCACGCTGGGTAGTAGGTGCGGCCGACCAGGGGATCCATCTTCGAAGACGCCGGGCGCAGAACTCACTTCCGTAACCCTTTGCGCACATCCCGTTGACCACAGTTACCCGGGGCCCTACGTTCGCCCTTGGTCTCCACCATGCGCAGACCGATCGAACGGATCGAATTTCGGTGAGGAACGGGTGGGGATGCGAGGGCCGACGAAGACCTTCCGGCTGGTCGCGACGGTGCTGCTGGTCGCGGCGCTCGCGCTCGGGGGCTGCTCGGACCAGCTGGGCAGCGCGCCCGCGCCGTCGCCGACCCGGATCGAGTTCGTGCCCAAGGTGGGCGGCATCCCGTACTTCGAGGCGATGGACAACGGCGGTCTCGAGGCGGCGAAACAGCTCGGCGTGGCGTGGCACACGACCGGGCCGTCGACGGTCGACCCGGCCGCGCAGGTGACGATCCTGCGTGACCTGATCGCGAAGAAGGTCGACGTCATCGTGGTGGCCCCGAACGACCCGGCCGCGCTCGCCGGCGTGATCGCCGAGGCCAGGGCGAAGGGCATCCACGTGCTCACCTCGGACACCGACGCGCCGGGCACGCAGCGCGAGGTGTTCGTCAACCAGGCCAGCGCCCAGGGCATCGGTGCCGCGCTCGTCGACGCGCTGATGGCGAAGACCGGCGGCACCGGCCAGTACGCGATCGTCTCCTGCGGCCGGGCCGCGGCGAACCTCAACTCGTGGATCGACGTCCAGAAGGAGTACGCGGCCGCGCACTACCCGAAGGCCCAGCTCGTCGAGACCGTGTACGCGGGCGAAGACGAAGCCGCCGCGACGACCCTCGCCAAGCAGCTCATGGCCCGCCACCCCGGCCTGACCGGGCTGATCGGCGAGTGCACGACATCCGCGCCCGGCGTCGCGAAGGCCGTGGGCGACGAGCAGAAGATCGGCCGGGTGTTCACCGTCGGCGTCGGGACACCGCAGGCCATCAAGCCGTTCCTGCTCGACGGCTCGTGCTCGCAGTCGGTGCTGTGGAACGTCGAGTCGCTGGGCTACCTGACCGCGTGGACGGCGAAGCAGGTCGCCGACGGCAAGCCGCTGGCCCCGGTCAACAAGGTGAGCCTGGAGCTGCCGGCGGTGAAGTACGACGCCACGTCGAAGACCGTCCTGCTGGGCGACCCCCTGCTCATCACCGCCGACAACGTCGACCAGTTCAAGTACTGACCCGGCTCACCGGTGCCGGCGCCCGCGTGCGACCGCCGCGCCCCCGCCGAGCACGAGGATCAGCGCCGTCAGTCCCCACCGCCGCTTCTCCTCGGTCCGCTGCCCGGTGTCCTGGGCCACTGGCGCGGCCTCCTTCTCCGGACGCGCACGGGGCGTCGTCGGCGGCGGAGGTGGCGGGACCGAGGTGGACGGCGGGGGCGTGACCACGGGCGGCGGAGGTGCCGGCGCGGGGGACGGCGGCACCACGACGGGCTGCTCCACCGGCGGCGGCTGCGGCGGCGGCTGCGGCGGCGGCTCCGGTGCCGGGGGCACCGGCTGCTCGGTCCGGGGCGGCGGAGGCGGCTGGCCGGGGGACGTCGAGGGCGGAGGCGACGACTGCTCCGGGGGCGTCGACGGCGGGGGCGGCGGTGCGGGTGCGGGTGCCTCGGCGAAGCACCCGGCCGCGTCGGCGCTCACCAGCGGCGGGCCGGTCGCGACCTCGGTGGGCGGGCCCGATCCGTCGCGCGGCAGGCGGAACGTGGCGCTGCGCCGCCCGGCGTGGTTGGCCGTGGCGTAGATCGCGCCGGGGGCGAGCACCACCGAGCCGTACGCGCCGCCCTCGGGGAACCGGAGCCCGGGCACCACCGCGACCTTCCCGCTGGACGGGTCGATCTTGACCACCGAGCTGCGGCCGTGTGAGGTCGCCGAGACACCGTAGAGGAGCCCGTCCGCCGGGTCGAAGGCGAAGTCGTCGACGCCGACGGCGAGCGACACCGGCCGCAGCGCCGTCCGGTGCACCACCCGCACGTAGTCCTGGCCGGCCGGGTCGATGTCCACTGTGTACAGATCGCTGCCCTGCCGCACGTACCAGCGGTCGCCGTCGATCGCGCCCGCGGTGGCGCCGGTGACCGGGCTCCACCCGGGCTGCCGCGCGCCGGCCCGGCGGATCACCCCCAGGTCCGTGACCACGCCGCCGGCGTCGATCCGCACCGCGTGCGCGCCGTGGTAGCGACCGGCGCGGGTGCCGTCGGCCACGCCGTAGACCACGTCCTGCGCGGCGGAGTAGCCCATCGCGTTGATCCAGTACCCGGCCTGGCTCACCCGCTGCGTGCCCCCGCCGGGCAGAGAAAGCAGCCGCAAGGTCGTCGGCGCGCCGCTGCGCTGGTTCTCCGCCTGCAGGACCGTGCAGCCGCCCGGCTCCCGCGCCACCGCGAGGCGGGGCGCCGGGGGCGCGAGCCAGCCCGTCGCCGCCAGCAGCACCGAGACCGCCGCGGCCACACCGAACGCCGCCGCCCAGCGGATCCGCGTGCCGGTCAAACCAGCCTGGCCAGCGCCGAGGTGAACGCCTCGGGGGGCACGCTCACCCCGCCGCTGAACGGGTTCTGCAGCTGGTAGATCGCGAACAGCAGCAACGTGATCGTGCCGGCCAGGGTGGACACGATGACGACGTGCGCGGCCAGCCGCGTGCCGCCGAACAGGTTGGGCAGCAGGATCGCGGTGATCAGGCTGCCGAGGATGAGCGCGAACCAGACGACCGCGCCGACGCCGCCGGCCCCGGAGTGGCTCAGCCGCTGCTGCCGGGCCTGGTAGACCGACCAGAGCTGGTCGCTCGCCTCGGTTTTGCGGTCCAGCTGCCAGTCACCGTCGGCCGGGGCTTCCGCGACCGCCCGGCGCATCTGGTCCAGCTGGGTCGCCCCGGTCGCGGGTACCTCGCCGCCGTCGGCCAGGCGCGGCCACTCCTGCTCCTCGACCGTGCGCGCGTAGGCCGCGGCGAGGCGGTGGACGCGGTCCTTCGTCTCCTCCGGCAGCGCGTCGGCCGCCCAGCTGGCCGCGACCAGGCCGTCGGCCTCGGTCTGCGCGGTCTGGCTCACGGTGCTCACCTCGTCGTACAGCGAGATGAGCACGAACGCGAGCAGGACCGCGTGCAGCCCGCCGACGATGGTGAACACCTGGCCCGCCGCGTCGTTGTTGCCGGGCCTGCCCTCGTCGGTCCGGCCGAACCGGCGGACGAGGTAGGCGATCAGGCCACCGACGCAGGCCGCACCGGCCACCCAGAGACTGCCGGCCACGAAGATGTTCATCCGGGTCCTTTCGCCCGCGAAGCGCGGGAAGCACTGCCCGGCGCATTCCACGGCCGGGACCGTTCAAGTTAGTGCACCCATTTCCGAGCGGACAACAGAAAAGGCGGAATTCATCCGGGTGGCCGCACAAGTGTCACGAAAGTCGCCGATTCGGCGCAGTTGACGCGGGGTACCACCATCCCCGCCGTTTCACTGGGCAACCACGAACCATGCCGCCGACCAGGGAATCTCACGACCGAGTGACGCCCGCCGACAGCCTGTGACCACGCCGTTCGAAGATCAGCGGAAGATGATCAAGCCGCACACCAGCCAATAAGCCGGTGACCCGATCGTGTCATTGTGCGACCCGGCGCGGTTGCTATGTTGATTTCGCGGTGCCACGAAACCGCGCATATCAGCAAATAGCAGGTCATGACCGGCGTGCCGGCTGGGGCGGGCACGTGCCGAACGCGAATGATTGGGTGGTTCTCGTTGTGACTGTCACCGACCCGGTGGAATCCGAGCAGGTGCCCTCCAGCCTGGGACGGGCAGCCGCCCGCACCCTCGCCACAACCACGAAGTCCGTCCCCCAGATGCAGGGCATCTCCTCCCGCTGGCTGCTCAAACTCCTGCCCTGGGTCGAAGTCTCCGGCGGAGCCTACCGAGTCAACCGCCGCCTCTCCTACGCCGTCGGCGACGGCCGCGTCACCTTCACCACCACCGGCACCCAAGTCCGCGTCATCCCCCCCGAACTCGGCGAACTCGCCC
>NZ_JAJPWT010000008.1:0-430534 GCF_046548975.1 Amycolatopsis sp. lyj-346 | reverse complement strand
GTTTCGGTGGTGCTGTCGGGTGGGTCGGGCGGCGGGTGGCGAGGCCGGTGTCGCCGTCGGAGACGAGCAGTTCGAGGACGTGTTCGCGGGTGCCGCGCAGGAACAGGGCGGTGTAGCCGTCGGCCAGCGGGAGTGGTTCGCTGTCGTGGTGGAGCAGGACGGTGTCGGAGAGCCGGATCGGTGAGCGGCCGGTGTTGCTGAGCCACCAGCGGTCCCGTTCGCGGACGAGGTGTCCGTGGACCCGGCTGATCCGTACGTCTTCTTCGCCGACGCAGACGTCGACTTCCAGGCGGTTGCGTCCGAAGGTCACCCGGTTGCCGGGTGCGGGCGGGACGGCGACGCCGCCGGTGACGGTCAGGGCGCTCAGCATGCCGGGCACGGTGCCGGTGACGCCGTGGCGGAGGCTGCGCCGGCGGTGCGGGTCGAGGCGTTCGGTGGTCACGGCCGCCTCCGTTCGCAGGCGCAGAAGCCCGCGCCGTCGGGCCGGGTCCGCGGCGCCGGTCCGGCAGCCCCCTCGGCCGTCGGACCGGCCAGCACCTGCATTGCCACGTTCTCGTCCCGTCTCCTCCGGTCCGGCTCTCCCCCCTTTTCTAGCCGAGGTCGCCGGGGACCGGTCCCGGGTTCACGGCAACCGCCGGACCAGAACCTCCGCCAACGACCGCGCCGTCACACACAACACGTCCCCACCCGCCGCGCCGGCATCCTCGACCGCCACCTTGACGACCTCCTCCCGGATCGGAGGAGTGCCGTTCAGCACCGGCAACACCGGGGTATACGAGCGATGCACCACCATCACAGCGCACTCCGGACGCCCACCAGCCACCGGCGCCACAACCGCATTACGGTTCCCCACCCGCACCCGCTCACCCGGGACTTCCTCATCCCCTTCGATCGGCCATTCCCGGCTGTACTCCACGCTGACCGTGCGCGGATCGTGCTCCCACGTGCACTTCCAGCCACCAAACCCACGATCCGGCTTCTTCACCTGCCCCAGCACCCCGGCCGTCGTGGCGTCGTCGAGCAGACCACAGGCATCAACATGCGCCAGCGACCACTCCGGCAGCTGAGCGCGCCGCGGCAAAGGCCCATTCGCCAGCGTCGTCAGCACCCCGGACAGCACCGACTCCGAAAACGAACACACCGGCGCCTCCCTCGCACCCTCATCCAGCGCACGTGAGGTAACAACCACCCGGTTCGCATCAGCCAGCGAAATAGCCCGCTCACAGGAGCCGTCACGAGCATCCGGATACTCGATCTCCCCCATCTTCCCCGGCACCGGCGGCCGCGGCGGATACCGCAACGGACCCGTCAAATCGAGCCGCGTCTGCACCTGCCCCGTCTTGCCCGTCAACGTGGTCGTGACCACACAGGTACCGAAATTCAGCACCTCGGGATCCACGAACGGCTCCCCGAACGACGCCAGCGCATTGATCGAAATCGCCGCACACGGATCCGTCCCCGCCGGATCCGCACCCAGAGTGTTCGCCCCAACCGGCGCGCCACCGGTAGTGGTGGTCCACAACGGCCGACCGAGAACGAACCCCGCCACCAGCGCCGCCACCGCCGCGACCGCGGCCCCGGCCAGCAGCCGGCGGCGCAGGTGGCGGCGCGGCCGCCGGGGCGCGGGCGCGTCCGCCATGAGCAGCGTGACCGCCTCGGCGGCGGCGGGCCGGTCAGCCGGGTGCCGCGCCATCAAGGCCGCCAGCACCGGCGCGAACCGCCCCGCGCGTTCCGCAGGCGCCGGTCGCCCCGCCGCAGCACGACGCATCTGCGCAAACGGACCATCCTCACCCGAACCCCACGGCGACCGGCCTTCGATCGCCGCGTACAGGGTGGCCCCCAGCGAGAAGACGTCCGAGGCGGGCCCGGCCTCGGCGCCGTCAGCCACCTCCGGCGCGACATACCCCAGCGTGCCCGTCAACTGAGCACCACCCGTGCGGGTGACCTCCGTCCACCGGGCGATCCCCAGATCGGTCAGCTTGGCGACGTCGTCCACCGTCACCAGGACGTTGCCCGGTTTGACATCACGATGAACGATGCCGCGGGCATGCATGTCCGCGAGCGCCCCAGCCAGCTGCGCACCGATCCGCCGGACCCGCTCCTCGGGCAGCGGGCCCCCGTCGTCGACAAGTTCCTCCAGGCTCCGGGCAGCCAGATACTCCGTGACCAGCCACCGGGCGTCCCCGTCGACCACCGTGTCGAACACCGTGACCACATTCGAATGCAGCAGCCCGGCCCCGATCCGGGCCTCCCGCCGGATCTGCCCCGCATCCTCACCCAACGCCCGCTTGAGCGTCACCTGCCTGCCGAGTTCGAGGTCGACAGCCCGCCAGACGACGCCCATACCACCCCGGCCGAGCTCCTCCTCCAGCCGATAACGGCCGGCCACCACCCGCCCCTTGGTCACCCGGGCAGTCTACGAAACGCCGTGTTGCTCCGCTGACACCGCGTCACCGCGGCGGCGGCCCGAACCTGTTCTCCCCCGGCTGGCCCCGCCCGCTCCAGAACGTGAGCAGAAGAATCCAGCCGACGCAGGAGATGATGCCGACGCACCACCAGCCGGACCGCCCGACGTCGTGCAACCGCCGGACCCCGACGCTGACGAACGGCACCACCCACGGCAGGTAGAGCACGGTGCCGACCGTGTAGAGCCATTCTTCGTCCACGACGTTCTCGATGCCCCCGAGCACCACGACCAGTGGCACGTAGGCCAGGAAGAAGTACCAGAACTCCGGCCGCGAGGCCCGGCCCCGGAACCGGAAGCTCAGCCGCACCGCCCGGGCCAGCGCGGCTCCGAACCCGATCCTGCTCCGCCCGGTCGTGACCGGTGCACTCGCCGACTGCATGCGCCGAGCATGGGGTGCGCGGCGCGGGACCGGTCCCCGGGCGACCGCCCGATACTGCGGGAGCAACGGGCGAAGTGGGGGAGCCGTGGCCGAGACCGGTGAACACCCGCAGGTACGGCTGGCCTGCATCCACGGCGAGCGGTACCGCGAGCACCTCGTCGTGGCCACGACCACCGTCCGGTACTCGCTGAGCGACATCCCGGTTTCACGGCCCGCCACCGGCCTCGTCGAAGCCACCGTGACCTGCCGCTCGTGCGAAGGCCGATTGCCGGTCCGGGTGTTCAGCACCGCCAAGCGCCGTCGGTGGAAACTGGCCTGGTCCGGGCTGATCCTGCTCGGGGCGTCGATCGCCACGCCGTCGACCCTCCGCCTGATCGCCTTGGACGCGCTCGACGCCCCGGCCGCGCTGTCGTACGTGCTGCCCTCGCTCACCAACGTCCTCGGCCTCGGCGCGGCGGTCGCGGGAAGCTGGTTCTTCTTCACCGAAGACGGCGTCCGGCTCGCCTCGATCTGGGGCGACGCCGGACACCGGCTCCGCCGGTGGTGAGGGGACAGCGGCAGCGAACGGGTCAGGGAGCGATCCCCACGCCTTCGATCCGGCTCCACGCCCGCTCCTGCGCCGCGGTCATGGCCGGCCAGCCGGCCCCACCGGGCCGGGGCCGGACCCGGGTGTCGTAGCCGGCGGGACGGTATCCGGGGTCGTAGAAGCACCCACCGCCGTAGGTGTGGTCGAAAGCCACGCAGGAATCCGCGATCGAGCCCGGGGTCGGCTTCCGTCCGGTGCGCACCCAGCCGTCGAGTGCGGCGATGGACGTGGCGTACTCGGAGGCACTCAGCTCGTCGTGCCCGGATTCCCGCGTGAACGTCTGGACGAGCCCGCCGCCGCGGACCGTGGCGCGGTAGGCCGCCTCGTGTTCCACGAAGACCGACGGGTCGTCGATCGCGTGCAGGGTGAGGACCGGGAGCCGGACCTGGCCGGTGAGGTCGCTGTCGTAGGAGAGGTCACGGCGGGCCGCCGGGTCGGCCGCGAACCGGGCCACCCCGGCGTTGAGCGCGCGGTCGTCGTGGGAGCCGGTGTACCGCACGTCTTGGTTGCCGAACGGGTTGCGGCCGCCGAGCCGGTTCCCCACGATGTCCTGGAACAGGAACGTCGCGTACTGCAGGTGCGTCGGCAGCGAGCGTTCCGGGATGCGCGTGACGGCGGTGATGTCGTCGAGGTTGCGCTGCTGCACCGGCGTCCGGGCCGCCGAGGCGATGCCGGTGCACTCCTGGAGCCGGGCGAGGACGTCGTCCGGGGTCAGGGTGGAGTCCGGCGGCAGCCCTTGCCACAGCGGGTACTGCGGCTCGGCCGGCCGGGGCAGGTTGCGGCAGTAGTACTGGTAGACGACCCGCAGGTCCACGCGGTGGTCGTAGCCGCGGGACCCGCCGGCCAGCAGGCCGCTCGTCAGCAGCACCCCGTCGTAGGCACCGTGTTCCCGGCCGTGGGTCTCGGCGACCTTGGCGGCGACGTTGCCCCCGAAGGACTGCCCGTGGAGGTAGGTCCGCCCGGGCCGGCCGAACCGGTCGGCGAACAGGCGGCGCACGTTGTCGGTGTCGGCGGCGGCCATCCTGACGCCGTAACCGCCGCGCCGGTACGAGGAGGCGGCCCAGGCGTAACCCTCCCGGACCAGCACCGCCCACTCCGCCAGGTCCTCGGTGGTGTCGGAAGGATCGTAGGACGCGGCCGGTCCGCCGTGGGCGTGGACGACGAGCGAGCCGTTCCAGCGCTTCGGGACGGCGATCGTGTAGTACGCGCCGTTGGCGTCCTGGCCGGTGTAGCAGGTGGCTTTCCCGGCCAGGCCGGACGGGCAGGCGGCCGGCCGCGTCGTGCTCGCGTGGCCGGGGACGGCGGTGCCGAGCGTGGCCAGGACGGCGAGCGCCACGCCGGACACCGCCGCACGGCGCCGGCGGGAGCCGGGGATGGCTGAGGGCAAGGAACTTCCTTTCGTGGCGGGCCGGCTCATCCGGCCAGCAGGCCGGTGAAGAAGCCGACGATCGGTGGTTGCGTCCCCGCGGCGCTGTGGCCCACCCCGGGAACCACGACGTGCCGGACCGCGGTGCCGCGGCGGGTCAGGCTCGCGGCCAGCCGGTCGAGTTCCTCCGGCCGGCTCCGGCCGGACAAGCCCATGGCGGCCAGGTCGGCGCGCCCGTCGTCGTCTTCGCCGACGACCAGCAGCACCGGCACCCGGGCGACCGCGGCGGGGTCCACGGTGATCCCGAACCGCCGCCGGGTGTCGCCGACGCCTTCCGGCCAGGCGAGCGAGGGGTCGAGCAGGGTCACGCTGCCCGGCGCGCCGACCGCGACGGCGGCGAGCCGTTCCGGGTGCAGGTAGAGGAACCGCTGGGCGAACTGGCCACCCCCGGAGTGCCCCGACAGCAGCACCGTGTCCACCCGCGCGTTCCACCGCACCCGGACCTGCTCCAGGATTTCGAGCAGCACCAGGTCGAACCGGATGCCGTGGGCGTCGAGGGTCTTGTAGTTGTCCACGTCGTCCGGGTCGTCGATGCCCGCCGGGAACAGCGGGGTCACGACGATGAGGTCGTGCCGGTCGGCGAACGGGATGAGTCCCTCGCGCAACGCGCCGACGTTGCGGCCGGTGCCGTGGACGGCCACCAGCACCGGCATCCGGGCCTCGGGGGTCCAGGTCCGGGGGACGTAGGCGCAGTAGCTGCAGCGCGGTTCGGTGGGCGCGGCGAAGAACGGGGTGCGGCCGGTCAGCAGACGGCGGCCCGGGTGGGCGGCGGGCAGGTCTTCGACGCGGATCACGAGGTCTCCCCGGGTGTCCGGCCCCGGTCCTCCTCGACGACCAGGGCCTGCATGAGGGTGGTGACGGCCGGCGCCCGGTCGACGTGCCAGATCTCGTCGAGCATCCGGCGCCACCGCGCGGCCGTCGCCAACGGTTCGAGCAGTGCCACGAACTTCTTCTCGAACTGTTCGTCGGTCATCGGCGTCCCGTGGCCGCCGGGGGCGTTGTGGACCTCGCGGACGAGTTCGGCGCCGGAGGCGAGGCCGATGGTGACCCGGTTGGGGATGCGGGACGGCAGCATCGCCGTGAGAGCGGGGTCTTCGCGCACCTCGACGCGGGCCATCAGGGCCCCGACGACGGGATCGGCGAGCGCGTCCGGATCGTACGAGGACGCCGTCAGCTTCCCGTCGACGAGCGCGCGGGCCACCGTGTACGGGAGGCTGTGGTCGGCGGTCTCCCGCGTGGCCGGGCGCCACTTCTCCGGATCCTTGCCGAGGATCGTCCAGCCGAGGTGCGTGGTGTCGACGACGATGCGCTCGACCTCGCCCAGATCGGCGATCTGATCACGCAACGCGAGTGCCGCCCACACCGCGGTCTGCATCTCGCCGTTCGTCGGCAGCATCTTGGTGAGCGTGCGTGATACCGCGTACGGGCTTTCGGGGCCGCGCGGGAACTCGAGCGGCTCCAGGACGAAGGAATCGCTCACCTGCCGCATGAATCCCATTTCGCCCTCGAAGATCGGCGCGGGTCCGGTGAACCCTTCCCGGGCCAGCCAGGCGGAGAAGATCGCGTTCCGGGCGGCGTTCGGCGCGGAGGACCCTTTCCACCACGACAGTTCGCCCGCCCGGACCTGCCGCATCGCGAGGTGGCCGTTCAGGGCGATGTTGACCGCCTGGGTGAGCTGTCCGGCAGCCAGGCCCATGAGCTTGCCCGCGGCGAGGGCCGCGGACACGAGCACGTAGTTCGCGTGGTCCCACCCGCGGCGGTGGAGGTTCGCGGCGTCCTGCAGCCGGACCTGGACCTCGTAGGCGAGCGCGATGGCCGTGACGAGGTCCCGGCCGGACCGCCCTTCGGCCTCGGCCACCGCCAGGCACGCCGGGATGTTGTCGCTGGGGTGCCCCGGCTCGAGCCCGAGGTAGCCGTCGTTGAAGTCCAGGTGGCGCACCATCGTCCCGGTGACGAACGTGGCGACGTCCGCGGTGGCGCGGAAGCCGGTGCCCAGCACCGTCGACGAGCCGGGCGGAAGGGCGCGGGCGAGCCGTCGCGCCGCGCGGCCGGGCTCGGTGTGGAACGCGCCGAGCCCGCAGCCGAGGGTGTCGACCAGCCGTTGCCGGACCGTGTGGATCGCGTGCTCGCCGAGGTCTTCGAAGCGCAGCGCGGCCGCCCACGAACCGAGGTCGTCGGCGATCACGACGGCCGGGCGATCGGCAGGCGCGCGAGCGGGACGTGGTGCTGGCCGGCGTGGATGTCCCGGTCCCGCAACGAACCTTGGCCGATCGGGCGGGGGAAGGAGATCTTCACGACGTTGAGCGAGGGGATCCGGAACAGCTGGACGGTGCTTTCCTCGACGCGGTACAGCCGCGCGATCACGCCCTCGTTGAGGAACGACTCGTCCGCGGCGATCCGGTAACCCTCGGCGTCGCGCATGAAGAGCTCCATGGTGACCCAGAACGGGCCGGCGTTCTTGGAGCGGACCTCGTGGGCGAGATCCGCGAGCGTGGTTTCAGGCATGGGTCTTCTCCCCCGGCTCGGTCCGGAACAGGTCGCCGGGAGCGGCGCAGTCCACGACGTGGTTGAGCACGAACTCGTACGCCACGCCGCGTTCGACCTCGGCCGGCGACGACGCGAACGCCAGGCTGGGCAGGTAGTCCATCCCCGGCGCCGGCAGGTGCAGCATCAGCGGGTTGGCGACCTTGGCGACCGCCGTGGCGGTCGCCTGGTCGGGCGCGTTGACGAGCAGCATGACGCCGACCTCGCGCGGCGGCCCGCTTTCCGGCTCGAGCTCGGCCAGCACCGCGTTGTGGCCGTAGAGGCGGAGGTCGAAGGCGTACTCGTCGTCCGCCAGCTCCAGCGTCTGGGCCACCCGCTGCGTGATCACCGTGCGCATCAGCTCCGCCCAGGCGTCGATGTCGGCGAGGATGCGCGGGTCCCGGATCGCGGAGAACGACATGGTCTCGTAGCCGGTGATCCGGGCGCCTTCCAGCTTGATGGTGTACTGGCCGGCGACGTGGAACTCCGAGCCCTCGACGCGGACGATCCGGTCGTCGACCGCGGTGTACCGGGCGTTCCGGACGTCGAGGGTGCCGGCGGGTTCCCGCATTTCGTACGGGTTCGCGGACTCGTAGAGCATGTGGGCGGCCACCGAGATCGGCGTGCACGACACCGCCGGGTCGAGCGGTTCGATGGTGAAGCCGTGCGCGTCGATGGTGGCGAGGACCCCGCCCGCGCGCGGGTTGCTCGTGCACTGGCCGCCGCACTCGACGATCTTGGCCGCGTGCCACGTGGGTCCGGCGGGCATTCCCTTCATCAGCGGGTAGGCGGCCGCGACCGCGGTGTCGGTGGCGCGGCCGGCGAGCACCACCCGGGCGCCGGCGCGCAGGGCCTCGACGATCGGTTCGTGCCCCATCGCGCCGACGATGTGGGTGCAGCTTTCCAGGGTCTCGGCCGTCAGTTCCCCCAGCGGCGGCAGCGGGTGGATCCGGCCGGCGTCGAGGTGTTCTTTGAGGTCACTCGCGTTCTGCTCGCTGTAGATCCGCGCGACCTTCAGGTCAAGGCCCTCCTCGGCGAGCACTTCGGCGGCGATCCCGGCGACCCAGTCGACGCCGCGGTCGGTCCCGCTCGTGCCGCAGGAGCCCACGATCACCGGGATGCCCGCCCCCGCGGCGGCCGTGAACAGGCTGCGCAGATCGCGCGCCACCGCCTTCGCCGTCGTCTTGGGCGAGGAGGACCCGAGGTAGTGGGGACCGGAGTCGGTGGACCCGGCGTCGATGCTGATGACGTCGGCGCCCAGCGCGATCCCCCGCTCGATCGTCGCGTGGTCCCAGCCGGCGCCGAGCATGCCGCTCGGCGACAGGATGCGCACTGCGTCCATGTTCCTCATTTCTCTTCGTTGACCACGAACCGCGCCCGTCCCGCGAGAGCGGCGACCAGTTCTTCGGCGCCGCGCAGGCCCGCGGCGGCGCGTGCTTCGGCCGTCTGCCCGGCCAGGTGGGAGTAGACGACGATGCCGTCCACGTCGCGGAGCGGGCTGCCGGGCGGGAGCGGCTCTTCACGCACGACGTCGAGCGCGGCGCCCGCGATCTGTCCGGTCCGGACGGCCGCGACGAGGGCGTCCTCGTCGACGATGGGTCCGCGGGCGGTGTTGACCAGCAACGCCGTCGGCTTCATCCGTGCGAACGCCGACGCGTCCAGCAGGCCGCGAGTCCGCTCGGTGAGCGCGGTGTGCACCGAGACGTAGTCCGAAGTGGACAGCAGGTCGGGCAGCCCGGTGAACCGGACAGCGGAATCCCGGTGCTCCACCGGGACGTTCGTCGTGCAGACGACGTTCATGCCGAACGCGCGGGCCAGCGGCACCACCGCCCGCGCCGACGCGCCGTAGCCGATGAGCCCGAGCGTCGAGCCGCGCAGTTCGTGTCCGTCCTCGCGGGGCCAGCTCCCCCGCGCCACGCCCCGCGCGGACTGCACGAGCCGCCGGGTGCCCGCGAGCAGCAGGCCGAGGGTGTACTCGGCGACGGCGTTGGCGTTGATCCCGGGCAGGTTGCTCACGGAGATCCCGAGCCGGGCCGCGGCGGTGACGTCGATCGAGTCGTACCCCACGCCGGTGCGCACGATGACGCGCAACCGGGACGCCTGGGCGAGCACCTCCGCCGTCAGCGGTTCGTTGGCCACCAGGGCCGCGTCGATCCCGGCGAGGGCGGCCGCGAGCCGCGCGGGATCGCGACGGCCGGTCATGGGCCGGTGCACGGTCTCCAGGCCGTGACCACGCAGGAAGCGGTCGACGTCGTCGCCGGGCCGCAGGTGGTCCGTGGTGATCAGCACGCGCCCGGTCACAGTGCCCGCCCGGTGGACGACCGTCGCTGCAGGGCGCTGACGCGCGCGACCGCCAGCACGGCGAGGAGCGCGATGACCGCGACGTGGAGCAGCAGCAGCGGCCAGCCCGTCAGGTCGACCAGGCCGCCGGCCACGGCCGGCCCGAGGAAGCCGCCGCCGACCCAGCCGACGGTGTACAGCCCGGTGTAGGTGCCGATCACCCGGTCGGACGGGGCGAGGTTCCACAGCACGACGACCGCGTTGACCAGGAACGCGGACGCCCCCGCGGACGCCACGCAGAGGCCGGTGACCACCCCGGCGGGCGTCCGCACCACGGTGGCGAGCACCATGCCGGCCGCGAACACCGTCATTCCGGCCGTCATCAGCCGCAGCCGGCCGAAGCGTTCGGCGAGCCTCGCCACCGGGTAGGCGGCCACGATGAAGGCCACGCCGCTGGGCAGGGTCAGCCCGCCCGCTTCGCCGCGGGACATGCCCAGCACCTCCATGCCGTACGGCGTGACGAGTGCCCGCGACGCGGCCCACGCGCCGCCGAAGAGCAGGATGGCCACGATGACCAGCAGCCGGCTGCGGTCGGTGTCCCGGACGATGTCGCGCACGGTGTCCCGCACCCGCGGGCCGGTCGCCGCCGTGCCGTCCGGTCCGCGTTCCTCCTCGACGGCGGCCCGGTAGGCCGGCGACCGGCTGTCCCGCACGTTCGCGGCCAGCACCACCAGGGACACCACCATCAGGACCGCGGGGATCGCGAACGACAGCTTCGGGTGCGAGTCGATCAGGAAGAGGCTGATCAGGGCCGCGACCATCACCGTGAGGCTGGCCGCGATCTTGACGACCGCGTTGGCGCGGCTTCGCCGCTCGGGCGGGACGAAGTCCGGGAGCAGGGATTCGGCGATCGGCTTGAACGAGTTCGCGACCAGCGCGTAGCCGAACATCACCAGGATCAGCAGCGGCAGCGAGGCCGCGACGTGCGGGATGACCACGAACAGCAGGGCCGCCAGCGGCATGCCGGCGACGAGGTAGGGGATGCGCCGTCCCCACGCGGTCCGGGTGCGGTCCGACCGGTTGCCCATCCACGGCTGGATGAAGAAGCCGAGCACGTTGTCCATCCCCATCAGGAGACCGACCAGCGCGGCACTGGTGAGGTGCTCGCGGAGCAACGGCGGAACCTGCGAGTCGTAGAGGTTCCACGTCGACTCCTGCGCGAAGACCGCCAGGGCCACGAAGAACGTGAGCCGTCCCGTTCGCGCGCGCTGTGTGCTCGACGCCGTCGTCATCCCGCACCTTCCCTGTCGTCGCCGCCGGAGCGGTGACCGCCACCGTATTTTGCTATAGCAAGATGGTCAAGTGTTGCTTCTTGGTTATGCCATGGCAGATAGAGTGACGACATGGCAAGCGAGACGTTGAAGGGCCTGACGGCCGACACGCTGGCCGATCGCGCGTACCGGGCCATCCGCGACGCGATCGCCACCGGCGAGCTGCGGCCCGGGCAGAAGGTCACCGAACGCGGGCTCGCCGAGCGGCTTTCGGTGAGCCCGACGCCGGTGCGCGAGGCCATCCGCCGGCTGGAGCAGGACGGCCTCCTCGAACGGACCGGCCCGCGGACGGTCCAGGTGGCGGCCTTCGGCGACGCCGCGATCCAGGACCTCGCCGAGGTGGAGGTGGCGCTGCGCGGAATGGTGGCCCGCTTCGCCGCGCGGCACGCTTCCCCGGCCCAGCTGGACCACCTCGACGCCGTCCTCGACGAAGCCGACGACCTGCTGATCGTCATCGAGCAACGGCAGCGGGCCGGGCAGGACGTGTCCCGCCACCTCGACCGGCTGCTCGACGCCATGCAGCGCTTCAACGAGGTCGTCGAGGCGTGCGCCCACAACCCGGTGCTCGTGCGCCTGCTCGGCCAGACCCGGGTGTTCTCCTGGCCGGAGCGGCGCGCCCGGCTGATCGAACGCATCGCCGAGAACGACAAGTTCGGCCTGGACCGCTACGGGAGCCACCGCGCGCTCGTCCGCGCGTTGCGGGCAGGCGACTCGGCGGCGGCGGAGGCGCTCGTCATCGAGGACGCACGGGGCGGGCTCGGCGATCTGCTCGCCGAGCCCACCCCGTCCGCCGCCGTCGCGCCGTCCTGAGCGGGGATGCCGCCGGCTGCCGGTCGTGGTGGATCTCCGTTCCCGGGCGCAGCCGGTAGCGGTCCCAGACCCGCCGGGGAGCCTCGTCGGTCGCGGCCGCGAGCCGGTCCCACCGGACCTCCAGGCCGACCGGGTCGAACGCGGGCGGCGTCACGACGCCACCGCCGTGCGGGCCGAGATCTCCCCGGCGATCGCCGTGCCCAGGCCCTCGGTCGTGCCGGGGCCGCCGAGGTCGGGGGTGAGCACGTCCGGCTGTTCGGCGAGCACGCTTTCGATCGCGGCGAGGACGGCGGCGGCCGCGGCGGTCTCCCCCAGGTGGTCGAGCATCATGGCACCACTCCAGATCTGCCCGACGGGGTTGGCGATCCCCCGTCCGGCGATGTCGGGGGCCGACCCGTGCACCGGCTCGAAGAGGCTCGGCCAGGTGCGGTCCGGGTTGATGTTGGCGCTCGGGGCGATCCCGATCGTGCCGGCGCAGGCCGGTCCGAGGTCGGAGAGGATGTCGCCGAAGAGGTTGCCGGCGACGACGACGTCGTACTGCCCGGGCCGCAGGACGAACTTGGCCGTGAGGATGTCGATGTGGTCCTTGTCCGCGACGACGTCCGGGTACTGCGCCGCCATCGCCGCCGCGCGTTCGTCCCAGTACGGCATGGAGATGGCGATGCCGTTGCTCTTGGTCGCCCACGTCAGGTGCTTGCGGGGCCGGGCGGCGGCGAGGTCGAAGGCGTAGCGCAGCACCCGGTCCACCCCGATCCGGGTCAGCACGGTCTCCTGCAGCACCGTTTCGCGGTCGGTGCCCTCGAAGATCCGGCCGCCGATGCTCGAATATTCGCCCTCGGTGTTCTCGCGGACGACGAGGAAGTCGATGTCCCCCGGCCCGTGGTCGCGCAGCGGGCTGCGGACCCCGCGCAGCAGCCGGACCGGCCGCAGGTTGACGTACTGGTCGAAGCCGCGGCGGAACTGCAGGAGGCTGCCCCACAGGGAAACGTGATCGGGCACCACCTCGGGCCACCCGACCGCGCCGAAGAAGAGCGCGTCGTAACCGCCGAGGACGTCCTTCCAATCCGGTGGCAGCATCTCGCCGTGCTCCAGCCAATAGCGGGCGCTGGCGAATCCGTAGTGGACGGTCTCGAGCTCGAACCCGTGGACGGCGGCGGCGGCTTGCAGGCACCTGAGTCCTTCCGGGACGACCTCGGGGCCGATGCCGTCGCCGGGGACGACCGCGATGCGGTAACGCTGGGACACGAGCAGCTCCTGTCGATCCGGTGGCACGCGCCTTCACCTTCACCGCTGGTGGACGACGCGACAAGAGCCGCCGCGGCAACCTATCCTTTCGCTCATGGAAAGGACGACCACCTCGATCGACGACCTCCGCTTCTTCCACGTGGTCGCGTCCAGTGAGACGCTGACGGCCGCCGCCCGCGAGCTGCAGTGCTCGCTCCCGGTCGTCAGCAAGCGCCTCGGTGCCCTGGAACGCCGGCTCGACGCGCGCCTGGTGCACCGCGGCACCCGCCGGCTCACCCTGACTTCCGAAGGCGAACTGTTCGCCGCGCGCCTGGAAAAGATCCTCGACGAGGTGCGTGAGCTCGAGGACCTCGTCACGCACCGCTCCGGCGAGCTGCGCGGATCCATCGTGGTCCAGGCCACCCTCGGCCTGGGCCGCGCGCACGTCGCCCCGCTGCTCGGCGAGTTCGGCGCCCGGCATCCCGGGGTGGGCATCCGGCTGCGCACGTCCGCGCTCCCCCTGCGTCCGCACCGGCACGAGTTCGACCTGGCCGTCCACGTCGGCACGCCGCCGGACTCCTCGCTGCGGATGCGCCGGCTGGCGAGGAACCGCCGGGTGCCGTGCGCCGCACCGTCCTATGTGGAACGGCGGGGGGTGCCCGAGCGGATCGAGGACCTGGCGGACCACGACTGCATCGTGCTCCGCGAGAACGAGAGCGACTTCGCCCTGTGGCGCTTCGGAGACGCCCGCAACCCCCGCCAGGTGCGGGTGCGCGGCCGCCTGTCGAGCAACGACGGCGACGTCGTGACCGGCTGGGCCCTGCAGGGGCACGGGGTGATCATGCGCTCGGAGTGGCAGGTCCGGACGCACCTCGACAGCGGCGCCTTGGTGCGCGTCCTGCCCGACGTGCCGACCCCGCCCGCCGACATCTACGCGCTCCGGGCCGACGACGTCCACGTGCCCCGCCGGATCGGCGAACTGATCAAGCACCTCGCCGCCCGGTTGCCGGACCGGATCGCCGTCGCCGGCCGTCCCCCGCGGAACGGCTGACCCCCAGCGCCCCAAGGTGGCCTTGGGTGCGTTCAACGCACCGAAGGCCACCTTGGGTGCGTTCAACGCACCGAAGGCCACATTGGGGCGCTCTGGGTCGGGGGAGCCAGCCGCCCGCGTCGCGGCGCGCTGGTCAGGTGAGGAGTTTGTCCAGCGTGATCGGCAGGTCCCGGACCCGGATGCCGGTCGCGTTGAACACGGCGTTGCCGACCGCGGCCGCGCTGCCCACCGCGGCCAGCTCGCCGAGGCCGCGGGCTCCCGTGGTGCTGAAGGCGGTGTCCGCGTAGTCGATCCAGCCGACGTCGATCCGCGGGATGTCGGCGTTGACGGCGACGAGGTAGTCGGCGAGGTTCGCGGCGGCGAGGCGACCGGTGTTCTCCTCCACCGGGTTGGTCTCGAGCAGGGCGCCGCCGATGCCGAAGACGACGCCGCCGACCAGCTGGCTGCGGGTCGTCCGGGCGCTGATCACCTGCCCGACGTCGACGATGGTGGTGAACCGGCTGACGCGCGGTTCGCCGGTGAACCGGTTGACGCGCACCTCGCAGAAGTGCGCGCCGAAGCCGTGCGCCACGAGGGCGCCGGGGCCCGGGGCCGGCGCGCCCTGCGTGGTGCTCTCGATACCCGGCAGGCCGGCCAGGTCGATGAGCTCGCCGAAGGAGACCGCCCGGCCGTGCCCCTCGACGGAGCCCCGTCGATAGGTCAGCGACGCGGGGTCGAACCCGTGGAACGGGGACCGCTCGGTCCGGACGGCGAGCGTGACGAGCTCCCCGGTCAAGGACCGGGCGGCCGCCTGGATCATGGGGGCGACGGACCCGGCCGCCCGCGAACCGACGGCGGCCGAGCCCGCCGGCAGCGCCGAGTCGCCGAGCTGGACGACCACGCGGGCCGGCGGGATGCCGAGTGCGTCGGAGGCGACGATCGTGGCCATCGTGTACGTACCGGTGCCGAGGTCCGGGGTCGCGGTGGCGACGAGGGCGGTGCCGTCGTTCCGCAGCGTCACGCGCACGGGGACGTCGGAGCGGTTGGCGGGGTAGATCGCGGTCGCCATCCCGGTCCCGACGAGCCACTCGCCGTCGATCCGGGAGCCGGGGACGGTGCTGCGGCGGCCCCAGCCGAACCGCTCGGCGCCGACGCGGTAGCACTCGTCGAGCCGTTTGCTCGTCCACGTCCGGCCGGTGCCGGGGACGGTGGTCGCGTAGTTGCGCAACCGGAGCTCGACCGGATCCATCCCGAGCGCGACGGCCAGTTCGTCCATGGCCGTTTCCAGCGCGAACATGCCCGGTGCCTCGTTCGGGGCCCGCATCGCCCAGGTCGCCGGGGTGTCCAGGGGAACCAGCCGCTCGTCGATCGCGAGGTTCGGCGTCCGGTACAGCACGCCCGCGGTTTCCGAGGCGGGCCGTTCGTTCCAGCCGCCGGCGGCCGGCATTTCGGAGTGGCACTGGTGACTGACCGCGTTGAGCACTCCGTCCCGCGAAGCACCGAGCCGCACCCGTTGCTCCACGGCGGGCCGGTGCCCGGTCAGGACGAAGACCTGCTCCCGGGTCAGCGTGAGCTTGACCGGGCGGCCGAGCGCCCGGGCGGCCGCGGCGGCGAGCATCCCGTCGCCCCAGACTATTACCCGGCTGCCGAAGCCACCGCCGACGAAGGGGCTGATCACCCGGATGTTCGCGACGTTCACCCCGAGGCGTTCGGCGAGGGCGGCCGCGTAGTTCGCCGGTCCCTGGCATCCACTGTAGACAGTGACGTGGTCGTCCTGCCAGACCGCGGTCGTGCTGTGCGGCTCCATGGCGATGTGGCTCTGGGGCTGCTGGGTGACGGTGACGTCCACCGTCACCGCGCTCGCGCGGAGCGCGTCGTCGATCGAGGCCACGCCGGGAGCGAGCACGGGGGCCGGGGGAACGCCGCCGGCCGGCGCACCCGGCATCCCGGCGGCGAGGGACGTCCGGGCCGGGGCGACGTCGTACTCGGTGGAGACGAGCGCGGCCGCCTCCCTCGCCTGTTCGAGGGTGCCGGCCACGACCAGCCCGATGACCTGGCCCCGGAAGCGGACGTCGCGGTCCTGCAGCGGTGCGTAGGTCTCCCCACGGGACGCCGCGTAGAGCCGCAACGGGTTGAAGGGCGTGTAGACGGCGAGCACGCCGGGAGCGCGGCTCGCCGCGTCGACGTTCATCGCGCGGATGGTGCCCCGCCCCACCGTGGCGAGCACGACGTGGGCGTGCGCGAGCCGGCCGGCCCAGTCGGCCGCCCAGTGGTCCGCGGCGTAGCGGGCACCGCCGGTCACCTTGAGCCTGCCGTCGACGCGGGCGACGTCGGCACCGAGGGGAGTGCTCATCGGGCCTCACCGACCAGGGTGAGGGCGCGTACCAGCGTCCGGCGCAGCAGTGCGGGTTTGAACGCGTTGTGCCGCAGCGGGCGGGCGCCGTCCGCGGCTCGCGCGGCGGCGGCCTCGTAGGTCGCGGTCGTCGCGGGCCGGCCGATCAGCGCCTGCTCCACGGCGGCGAGCCGCCACGGCGTGCTGCCGACGCCCCCCGCGGCGACGCGCGCACCGCGGATCACGCCGCGTCCGATGTCGAGCGCGATCGCGGCCGAGGTGAGGGCGAATTCGTAGGACTGCCGGTCGCGGACCTTGAGGTACGCCGAGCGGGTCGCCCACGGCAGGTGCGGCACGGTCAGCCCGGTGACCAGCTCACCGGCGCGCAGCTGGTTCTCCACGTGCGGCGTCCGGCCGGGCAGCCGGTAGAACCCGGCCAGCGGAAGGGTGCGCGGACCGGTGCGTCCCGTGAGGTGCACCTGGGCCTCCAACGCCACGAGCGCGACGGCCACGTCACTGGCGTGGGTGGCGACGCACGCGTCGCTGGTGCCGAAGACGGCGTGCATCCGGTTGTGCCCGGCGACCGCGGCGCAGCCACTGCCGGGCGTGCGCTTGTTGCAGGGCGTCGACACGTCCCGGAAGTAGGAGCACCGCGTCCGCTGCAGGAGGTTGCCGCCCATGCTCGCCATGTTGCGCAGCTGGGGCGACGCGCTGAGCTCCAGGGCCTGGCTGATCACCGGGTAGCGCGACCGGACCGCATCGTGCCGGGCGACGTCGCTCATCCGCTCCAGCGCCCCGATGTGCAGCCCGGTCCGGTCGACGGTGACGCCGTGCAGGGGAAGCCGGTTGATGTCGACGACCCGCGACGGCGTCAGTACCTCCAGCTTCATCAGGTCCACCAGCGTCGTGCCACCGGCGACGTACGCGCTGCCGTCGCGGGCGTCGCGCAGTGCCCGGTCCACCGAACCCGGCCGGGTGAAGTCGTAGGCACGCATCAGGACCGCACCTCGCGCGCGTCCTTGACCGCGTCGACGATGAACGGGTAGGCGCTGCACCGGCAGAGGTTGCCGGACATGTTCTCCCGGATTTCCTCGTCGGACCCGGCGCGCCCCTCCCGGACGAGCGCGACCGCGGACATGATCTGACCGGAGGTGCAGAAGCCGCACTGGAAGCCGTCGTGGTCGATGAACGCCTGCTGCATCGGATGCAGCCGTTCGCCGTCGGCCAGCCCCTCGATCGTGGTGACCTCGGCGCCGTCGGCGGAGGCGGCCAGCGTCAGGCAGGCCAGCACCCGGCGGCCGTCGACGTGGACGGTACAGGCACCGCACTGCCCACGGTCACAGCCCTTCTTGGTACCGGTCAACCGAAGGCGTTCGCGCAGGGTGTCCAGCAGCGTCGCCCGCGGGTCCGTCTCCAGGCGTGTGCGGTTCCCGTTCACCCGGAGGCCGACGGTCACCAGGTTCTCCCCCGGTGTCGCCGCCGGTGCCGGGGGCTGGGCCGTCGCCGGCACGGCCACCGCCACGGTGGCCACGGCGGCACCGGCGGCCGCGCCGCCGGCGTTGCCGAGGAACTGGCGACGGGACAGCGCACGCCGCTGCTCCGCGGTTTCCCGTCGTCGCGAGAATCGAGGCATCGGATCACTCCCGGAGGTCGGCGGTGGTCTCCATCGTGGCGTCCGGGCTCGCACCCATACAGGGGCTGCCAACCCCCCTCAGCGCCGATTCGGCCGGCCGGCCCGGAGTGGCACAGTGGCAGGATGAACCTCGCCGAGCTGGGCGCCTTCCTCAAGTCACGCCGGGACCGGGTCCGGCCGGCGGACGTCGGCCTGCCCGCCGGGCCGCGGCGCCGGGTGTCCGGGCTGCGCCGCGACGAGGTGGCGCAGCTGGCCGGCGCCTCGGTCGACTACTACATCGAGCTCGAGCGCGGGGCCGGCGCCCAGCCGTCCGAGCAGATGCTGGCGGCCCTCGCCAGGGCGCTGCGGCTCAGCCGCGACGAGCGTGACCACCTCTTCCACCTCGCCGGCCGCGTGGTGCCCGCGGACGGCGGCGCGGCCGACCACGTCCACCCCGGGCTGCTCGACCTGCTGCACCGGCTGGACGGCACCCCGGCCCAGGTGGTCACCGATCTGCGCGTCACGTTGGTGCAGAACCGGCTGGCGGCCGCGCTGCTCGGCCCGGCACCGCCCCCGACGGGGTGGACGGCGAGTTTTCTGTACCGGTGGTTCACCGACCCGGCGTCACGGGCGCTCTATCCCGCCGAGGACCACGACTACCACGCCCGCTCGTTCGTCGCCGACCTCCGCGCGGCCATGGCGCGCCGCCGCGGTGACGACGCCGAGGTGGCCGCGCTGATCGCGGAGCTGACCGCGCGCAGTCCCGAGTTCACGGAGCACTGGAAGCGCCACGACGTCGCGTTCCGCCGCAACGACCGCAAGCGCCTGGTGCACCCCGAACTCGGGCTGCTGGAGGTCAACTGCCTCACCCTGTTCAGCGAGGACGCCAAGCAGCGGCTGCTGTGGTTCACCCCGGCGGTCGGCACCGACTCCGCCGCGAAACTCGAGATGCTGGCCGTGGTGGGGATCCAGGAACTGCGGTGAAGCCGGTACGGCCGGCCGGCGTCACGCTCAGCGGGGGCCGAACCAGGTGGTGAGGGCGGCCGTCAGCGGTTCCGGGGCTTGGCAGGCCCGGGCGACGTAGCCGTCCGGGCGCAGCAGGATCGCCGGGGCGCCCAGGTCTTCCTCGTGCGCCACGACGTCCACGCCGTCCTTCCAGCACGCCGCCGCGTCGGCCAGGCCGTGCGCCCCCGGGCCGAGCAGCAGGACCGGCCGGCCCGGGGGCAGCAGCTGTGCCACCGACCGATCGCCGAGGGGGAAGTTCGGCAGGAACGCGCCGTCCAGCCCGGGTCCGTCGCCGTACCGGACGCCCTGGGCGCTGATCCGGTCGCTGAGCAGCCGGTTCCCGTCCGGTGTGGACAGCAGGTCCGCGACCAGCGCGCGCAGCGGCTCGAACTCCGGGCCGGGCCGCATCAGCGCCGCCTGGGCGCGGGTGTTCTCGATGACCGCTTCGGCGACCGGGCGCCGCTCCGCGTCGTAGGTGTCCAGCAGTGTCTCCGGCGCGGTGCCCGCGACCACCATCGCGAGCTTCCAGCCGAGGTTGATCGCATCCTGCAGGCCGAGGTTCAGGCCCTGCCCGCCGAGCGGCGCGTGCACGTGCGCCGCGTCCCCGGCCAGCAGGAGCCGTCCGCGGCGATAGGTGCCGGCCAGCCGCGTGAAGTCGCTGAACCGCCCCAGGAACACCGGATCGGCCATCGGCACGTCGTGGCCGAGGATGCGGGACGCGGCCGCGCGCAGGTCGTCGAGCGTCACCGGGGCGCCGCGTTCGGGCAGCGGCTCGGTGAACTCGTGCGTGAGGATCCGGCTGTGCCCGGCCGGGTTGACGTTGATCAGGGTCCAGCCGGTCGGTCCCTGCGTCCAGCCGCCGGGCACCCGCGCCGGGTCCGCCAGCCGCGCGAGGCCGAGGATGCCCGCGAAGGTCGCCGGATGGGTGGTCCCGGTGATCCCGGCGGCTTCCCGGACGGTGCTGCGGGCGCCGTCGCAGCCGACGACGTACCCGGCGGTCAGCTCGCCGCGGCCGGTGGTGACCGTGACGCGGTCGCCGTCGTCGCGCACGCCGGTGATCCGGTGGCCGCGCAGGACCTCGACGCCGTTTTCCCGCGCCTGCACCTCGAAGAACCGCTCGATGTCGGCCTGCGCCTGGCCGATCATCGGCGTGCCCTCGACGGCGGGCGATTCCAGCGTCAGCACCGGGCGGCCGCCGAAGTGGAACGGGACCTCGACGACGGCGTACGGGTCGCGCGGCCGCGGCGGCGCCGGGAGATAACCCCGGCGCAGCAACGACTGCGCGGTGCGCGCGTGCAGCGTGCCCGCGCGTGGTTCGTCGTGGGTTTCGGTCAGCTTCTCGACGACGGTGGTGCGGACCCCCTGCCGGCCGAGTTCCGCGGCCAGCAGCATGCCGACCGGCCCGCCGCCGGCGACGATCACTCCGCGCATCTTCCCTCCCTCGCTCGGGCCATCCCCGCCCCGCACCGCTACCGGGAAAGCCTCGTTCAGGACCTCGGCGAAACCCGGATGGGTCCAGCCGGGCGGATCGACTGGCGGTGGCGGAACAACTCGCCCGGGTCCCACGCCGACTTCGCCCGCTGCAGGCGCGCGTAGTTGTCCTTGAAGTACAGGCCGTGCCACGGCACGCCCGAGGTGTTCCACGCCGGGTCGGACAGGTCGGCGTCCGGGTAGTTGACGTAGCACCCGTCGACCACCTCGCCCGGCACCGGGACGCCACCCGTGTCCGCGTACATCGACCGGTAGAAGTCGCGCACCCAGGCGATGTTCGCCGCGTCGGCCTCCACTGTGGACCAGAAGGCCTGGTACAGCAGCTTGAACGTGCTGTCGCGCTGGGCCACCGCCGTCGCGGCCGGGTCGACCGCCGAGATCGCGCCGCCGTAGGAGAACGCGACCAGCATCGTGTTCGGGTTCGTGACGTCCGGGCGGGTCAGGAACTCGTACGCCGTCCGCAGCTGGGACTCCGGCAGCGTGCTCCGGACGTACGCCGACTTGTGCTCCGCGCGCAGCGTCGGGTCGTTGAGCACCGGCGTGTTCGTGCCCAGGAACCGCGTTGCCCGCAGCCACGGCAGCCGCCGGGGGCGGGACAGCCCGGGCATCGGGCCGAACTCGCCCGCCGCGGCGAACTCCGTGGTCACGAGGTCGCCGAGGACGGCCGACAGGTGCTCGTCGAGGACGCGGGCCGCGTGGGGCGCGGCCGCGTCCACCTGCGCCACCAGGCCGACCGTGCCGTTGCAGCGGTGGTTCAGCATGAGCAGGCTCGACAGCGCCGTACCCGGTGCGTCCGGCGCGCGGTGCTCGTGGTGCCAGCGCGCGTACCCGCCGAGCAACCGGGCGAACCCGCGCTCGTCGAGGTGCTTCCACGGCACCGACAGCGCCGCCACGAGCACCTCGGACGGCGGCGTGACCAGCGGTGCCTCGAACAGGAACCGCGTCACCACGCCGAACGAGCCACCCCCGCCGCCGGTGTGCGCCCAGAACAGGTCGGCCTCGGCGCCTGCCGCATCGCGGGTGACGACGACCGTCCGGCCGTCGGCGAGCACGACCTCGACGCCGTACAGGTGGTCGACGGTCAGGCCGTCCCGCCGCGAAAGCAGGCCGTAGCCGCCGCCGGTGAGGTGGCCGCCCATGCCGACCGAGTAGCAGATCCCGCCGGGGATCGTCACGCCCCAGCCGCGGTACAGCTTCTCGTAGACGTCGTGCAGGCGCGCCCCGGCCCCGACGGAGAAGACACCGTCGGAGAGGTCCACATCGGACAGTGCGCCGAGGTCGAGGATTTCGTCCACACCCTCGTGGTGGACGAAATCCTCGAAGCAGTGGCCGCCGCTGCGGATCGAAAGCCGCTGTCCCGAGGCGGCGGACACCACCGAGGCGACCTCGGCGGTGGTCCGCGGCAGGTGCACGGACGACGGTTTCGCGGTGTAGCGTTGGTTGATCCCGGCCGTGAAGTCCGCGTAGCGCGGGTCGTCCGGGCCGATGACGATCATGGCTCCTCCCGGCAGGAGGAGGCCGGGACGACGCTGTCCCGGCCTCCGCTCAGAGGTCGGCGGCGAGCTTCCCGCCGAGACCCCAGTGGTCCTTTTCCACGTCGGTGACGATCACCGTGACAGCCGCTTCGGGGCACTTGGCGAGCCGCGAAACGGTGCCCGTCACCTCCTCCACGAGCTGGCGGCGTTCGGCCTCACCGGCTCCCTTCCACCAGTTCACGTGCACGACCGGCATCGTTGTCCACCTCCTTCCCGGTATCGGTTCCCCGGCGGTCGAGACCCACCGCGGCCAGCGCGACGACCAGCGAAGCCACGGCCAGCCCGGCGCCGATCCAGCTCGGCGAGAGCAGTCCCGCGCCGGCGCTGATGCCGAGGCCGCCGAGCCACGGGCCGAGCGCGTTGCCGACGTTGAACGCCGAGATGTTGCTGGTGCTCGCCAGTGTCGGCGCGCCATCGGTTTCGTTCATCACCCGCGTCTGCAGCGCCGGGTTGATCAGGAAGCTGCCGATGCCGAACAGGAACAGCGTCGCGACCATGGCGGGCTTGTTGTGCGCGGCCAGGGAGAACGCGCCGAGCATCACCGCGAGCAGGAGCAGGCCCACGCACAGCGTGCCCATCAGGGACCGGTCGGCGAACCGGCCGCCGAGCACGCTGCCGAGGAACGTCCCGATCCCGAACAGCGCCAGCAGCGGTGGCACCGCGCCGGCCGAAAAGCCGCTCACGTCGGTCAGCAGCGGCGCGATGTAGGTGTAGGCGGTGTAGAGCGCGGCCTGGCTGAGCATGGTCGTGCCCAGCGCCAGCCACACCTTCGGATTGCGGAAGGCGGCCAGCTCGTGGCGCACGCCGAGGTGACCAGCCCGCGGCTGGTGCGGGACCAGCGCGATGACACCGATGAGGTCGATCACGCCGAGGACCGCGACGGCCAGGAACGTCGCGCGCCAGCCGAAGTGCTGGCCGATGAACGTACCCAGCGGGACGCCGGCGATCGTGGCGATGGTCAGGCCGCCGAACATGATCGAGATGGCCCGGGCACGCTTGCCCGGCTCGACCAGGTTGGCCGCGACCACGGCGCCGATGCCGAAGAACGAGCCGTGCGCGACGGCGGTGACCACGCGGGCAGCCATCAGCACGCCGTACGACGGCGCGAACGCGGCGATCACCTCGCCGACGATGAACACCACGAGCAGCACGACGAGCGCCGTCTTCCGCGGCACCCTGGTGGTCGCCGCGGTGATCAGCGGCGCGCCGAGGACGACGCCGAGCGCGAACAGCGAGATGAGCAGCCCGGCCTGCGGCAGGGAAACGCCGAAGGCACCGGACAGTTCCGGCAGCAGGCCGGCGACCATGAACTCGGTCGTGCCCAGGCTGAACACCGTCAGCCCGAGCACGAACAGGGCGATGGGCATCGTGACTCCCGGGGGTCTCGGCGAGCGGTCAGGACTCCGCGTCGAGGACGGCCAGGCCGGCCTCGGCGATCTTGACGTCGTCGGTCCAGTGGGCACCCGAGACGCCGACGGCGCCGGCGAGCTCGCCGTCGATCACGATGGGCAGGCCGCCGCCCATGCTGACCAGGCGGTCGATCGCGGTCGGCGCGCCGGTCCGCAGCACCGGGTCGGCCTCCAGCACCTCGGACCACTTCTGCGTCGGCATCGCCGAGGACGCCGCGGTGTAGGCCTTGTCCTGCGCGACCTGCACGGCGTTGAGCTTCGCCCCGTCCTGCCGCAGGAACGCCTTGAGGTGGCCGCCTTCGTCCACCACCGCGATGGCGAACCGCTTGTCGGTCGCCTTCGCGGCCTCGTCGGCCGCGCGGACGATCTGCCAGGCCAGCTCGTCACTGACGGACGACCGGCGCTGCACGTGAGGCATGACTGAACTCCTAGTCTGATCGGCTGCTTGTTCGGTCCACCACCGGCCACGGCGCGGGTGCGCACCGGAACCGGTCGCGCACGGACCGCACCCGGCGGTCGGGTCCCACGATAGCAACTCTGGATCGCTCAGTAAAGATTCAGCGAGCAACTTGGCCACCTCGATGCCGGAACTTCCTGCGTAGCTGCCGAAAATTTGATCGATACGCACGCCATTGTTGATCAATCAGTCCAGATACACCCCCCTGTTGTTGACTGCTCGTTCCACCATCTCTAGACTGGAGCCATGCCCCGCGTCCGAGAGTTCGACACCGACGAGGTGGTCCAGAAGGCCATGGAGGTCTTCTGGCGCAAGGGTTACGAAGCCACCTCCATCCAGGACCTCGCCGAGGCGACCGGGCTCGGGCGCGGCTCCCTCTACGCCGCGTTCGGCAGCAAGCACGGGCTCTACGAGCACGCCCTGCAGCGGTACGTGCGGCTGACGACCGACGCGACCCGCGTGTCCCTGATGCAGCGGGTGCCGGTCCGCCAGGTGGTGCGCGACCTGCTGCTGGGCCGGATCGACGACGCGCTCAAGGAGCCGGGCCGGCCCGGCTGCCTGCTCGTCATGGCGATCACCGAGCGGGTGCCGCACGACGAGGCGGCCAACCGGATCGTGCGTGACGCGATCGCGGCCCTGCAGGACTCCTTCTACGGCACCCTGCACCTGGCCCGCAGCATGGGCGAACTGCCCCCGGAAACCGACATCCCCGCGGTGTCGAACTTCCTGGTCACCATGATCCAGGGCCTGCGCGTGATGAGCGCGGTCTGTCGCGACAAGGCCATGCTGGGCCAGGTCGTGGACACCGCACTGCTCGCCATTCCGCAATAACGCCCGGCCAGCCGTTCGCCGACGGCTCGAATTCACCGGCCGCATCCTCCGGTGTCCAGGACGCGCTATTCAGGACACGTCGGTATGCGGCCACTCTTTCGTGCCACCACCCGGGCCGGAAACCTCTTACGCGCGCGTTGCGATCATTTCATTGCCCGATCGGGCGACCGGATCTTGCAACCCATCCCGCCGTGCCGGATCATTGCCATTGAACCCCCTTTGCTCCCCACTGCATCGCAGCTGAGTACCCAAAACAAAGCGGTTCAATCGTGACAATCTTCACAACGGACGGCGACGTCGTCTTTCCGGGCATCTTTGCGAACATCGGAGGATAAGAGCGTTCCGACATTCGGCGGTACCGGAAATGAACTGAATCGATTCGTTCCATATCACTACTCCATTAGATACCCATTCCGCGGCCGATTTAGGGCTTTGCGACATCCGGCGCGCTTCTAGTACGGTCGCCTTTGGAAGCGAACCGCGGGATCCGCGATGAAACTGATCATTTCTGCTTCCCACCGAAACGGCAATCATCGGCAACCTGATTGGAACCTGGGGATGCTCACCGACCAGATTCAAGGAACGATCGTCCGCGCGGCGGACTTCGTCTTCTCCCCGTTCGACTGGGGCCGGGTCGCGGAACCGGTCGGCCCGGCCATGGGAGCGCGCAAGGTGACCCTGCTCGTCGTCGAAGTCGCCCCCGGCAAGGCCTGGCGGCTCGGCTGGGCGCTGGAGGAGGAGAACGTCGCCGTCGTCTTCGCCGGCTCCGGCCACGGCGACGTCACCGGGCACCGCACCGAGGTCACGCGCGGGTCCGCGCTGCACTCGCCGACCGGGCGGACCCTCGAGCTCGAAGCCGGCGAAGACGGCCTGACCGCGTACGTCTGGCGGACGCGCCTGGAGGGCGGCGAGCCCGCCGGCACCGCACCACGGCTGGAAAACGAGCTGTGGAACACCGAAACGCAGCTGCACGGCTTCAGCGGCACCGGTGAGGTGGCCGCCGACGAGCGCACCGCCGTGATGAACTTCCTGTTCTGGCCCGGCACCGGCAGCGCGCGGCTGTGCCTGCACTGCGGGATCCAGGAGCCCGGCCAGACCTTCAACGTCCACCAGCACCCGGACAGCGAAGAGGCCTTCATCGCCTTCGAAGGCGATGGCCAGATGTACCTGATCGACCGCTGGCACGACGTCTCCCCCGGCGACGTCCTGTTCGCCGCGCCCGGCGTGCCGCACGGCACGCGCAACCCGGAGTCGGCCACGCGGCGGTTCGCCACCTGTGGCGGCCCCACCCCGTTCGACCCCGTCCTCTACGCCCGTGCGGGCGTTTCCGCGGAGGTGAAGTAGTCGTCATGTGCCGGATCTACGGACACTTGGGCGGACACCTGGCGCACCACCACCTGCGCACGGTCTCGGCACTGCAGCGGCACGGCGGCCCGGATGCCCGCTTCAGCGCGGCCGGTGACGGCTGGGCACTGGGCAACAACCGGCTGGCCATCATGGACCTCGACGGCGGCGAGCAGCCCTACCGGCTCGGCCGCGACATCAAGGTCGTCTTCAACGGCGAGATCTACAACCACGCCGAGCTGCGCTGCAAGCTGCACGCGGCGGGGTACGTCTTCCACGACCACTGCGACGGCAACGTGCTGCCCGCGCTGTACCACAAGTACGGTCTCGACTTCGTCGACCACCTCGACGGGATGTACGCCATCGCGGTGCTCGACCTGCGTGCCGAGCCGAAGCTGGTGCTCGCGACCGACGACGCGGGTATGAAACCGTTGTACTACCACGAGAACCCGGCGAAGCGGGAGCTGTACTTCTCCTCGGAGCTGCCCGCGCTGCTGAGCGTTCCCGGCGTGCAGTGGGAGCAGTGGGAGGAGGGCCTCGACAGCTACCTGACCACCAAGACGCCGTTCGGCGAGCGGACGATGTTCGAGCGGGTCCGGGTGCTGCCGCGGGCGGTCACCGCCGTCTACACGCGCTCGGGCGGGCTGAAGATCTCGCGGCGCGCGGAAAGCGCGTGCCCGGCCGGCGAGGGCGGCAGCCTGGAGACGGCCGGGACGCGGGTGCGCGAGACGCTGCGCACCGAAACCCGCCGGCTGGCGCTGGCCGACGTGCCGATCTCCACGATCACCAGCGGCGGCCTGGACTCGAGCCTGGTGACGGCGCTGCTGGCGGAGAAGGTGCCGCACGTGCACGCGTTCAACATCGCCTACACCGGTGACTGGCCGTTCGACGAAAAGAAGTACGCCCGCGAAGTCGCCGCCCGCTGCGGCGCGACCTACCACCAGATCGAGGCGGATCCGGCGACCTTCCCGGACCTGCTCGGCGAGGTCGTGTGGCACCTGGGCCAGCCGAACGCCGACCCGATCACGCTCAGCACCTACCTGCTGTTCCAGGGCGTGCACGACGCCGGGTTCAAGGTGACGCTCTCGGGCGACGCGGCGGACGAGATCTTCGGCGGCTACGGCCGGATCCGCGACGCGCTGCTCGGCACCGAGGACTGGCCGAACGGGTACGTCGAAGCACTGGCGGCCGTGCCCGCCGCGCTGCGGAACCGGCTCTACTCCGACGACTACCGGGAGCTGCTGCGGCAGAAGGGAACCGAGGCGGAGCGGATCCAGCGGCGGCTGCGGGGTGCGGGCGGTGACCGGCTGGCCGCGATCACCGAGTTCGAAGTGGACGAACGGCTGCCCGCCTACCACCTGCGCCGGGTCGATCACCTGAGCATGGCGCACGCGGTCGAGGTGCGGCTGCCGTTCTGCCAGCGGTCGGTGACCCGGCTGGCGCGCCGGCTGCCCACCGAGCACCGGGTGCGCGGCCGGGAGGTCAAGCGCGCGCTCTACGCGGCCGCCCGCGGCCTCGTCCCGGATTCGGTGCTGGACCGGCCGAAGCAGCCGTTCACCCTGCCGATCACCGCCATGCTCGCGGCCGGGCAGCCGCTGCACGCCTACGCCCGCGACGTGCTGTCCGGCCCGTCGCTCGCCCGCGGCGGGCAGCTGGACCCGAAGGCGGTCGCCGGCCTGTTCGACGCACAGGCCGCCCGGCCCAACGACGAATCGGCGCTGGCCATCTGGGCCCTGCTCATCCACCGGATCTGGTGCGAGCAGCTCAGCCGCGGCAGCGCCGGGGAAAGGAGGGCGGCCTGATGATCGCCCACATCGCTCACGCACACGGCAGCCCGAGCTCCACGCTGGTGCTGCCGGCCGAACAGCTGCCGTCGTCGGAGGAAGCGCTCTCCGAGGCCCTCGCCGACGGCGTCGCCTGGCTCGCCGCCCACGGACTGGCCGCGGTCACGAAGATCGCGCTGGTGTCGGTCTCCGAACACCCGCTGTTCGACCTCGACTACCGGTTCGTGCAGGTGCTCCCCGGTGACCCGGTACGGTTCGACTTCCGCGGCAGCTGCGGGCACTCGGTGCTCTCGTCGGTCGTGGTGGCCGGCAGGCTCGGCTGGCTGCCGCGGCCGGCCCCGGGGCTGCGCACCCGCGTGCGCGTGCTGAACACCGAAGACCACGTCGTGTGCGAGGTCGACGAGTGCGTCCGCGACCGGACGACGTTCACCGCGCACTTCCTCAACCACCCCGCGGTGCCGCTGGGCGAGCTGCTGCCGTTCGGCGAGCCGACCACGAACCTGCCGTACGAGGACGGCCTGATCCGGGTCAGCGCGGTCTCGGTCGGGAACCCGTACCTGTTCCTGTCCGGCCACGACCTCGGCGTCGACACCCCGGAGCAGCTCTTCGCCGCCGGGGAGCCGCTGTTCCGCACGATGAGCGCGATCCGCCGCTCGGCCGCGCGGCAGTACGGCTACCCCGTCGGCGGCGCGTTCCCGAAGGTGGCCGCGGTGCTGCCGGACGGCGAGGACGGCCTCGCGGTGCGCGCGGTGTCCGTGCCGTCGTGGCACCCGACGATCGCGCTGACCGGCGCCGTCTGCCTCGGCGCGGCCCGCCGGATCCGCGGCACGATCCCGTTCCACCTCGCCGGTGGCGAGACCCGGCGCACCGCGCCGCTGCGGATCCGCACCGCGGGCGGCTGCACCACCGCCGCCGCGGCGGTGACCGGCCACGACCGCGACAGCGAGCTGGCCTGGGTCAGCGTCCCGGAGAAGGCGGTGTCGTTCACCGGCACCGTGTCCATCGACTCGATCGAGCCCCACGTCCTGAAGGAGGACCCGTGCCTGCTGTCGATCTGACCGCGCCCGCGCGACTCGGCGTCGACGAGCTGATCGACGTGCTCGACCAGCACGCCGCCGCGGCCGACGAGGCCGGCCGTCCGGCGCCCGAGGTGCTGGCCGCGCTGCGGAACTCGCCGCTGCCCGGCCTGGTCGTCCCCCGCCGCTACGGCGGCGCCGGGGCCGGCTCCCTGGAAGCCAACCGGATGATCGCGCGGATCGCCCGGCACGACCCGTCGACCGCGATCATCGCGTTCCAGCACCTGGCCGTGTGCAGCCGGATCGCCGAATGGGGCAGCGACGCGCAGCGCGCCGAACTGCTGCCGAAGCTGGCCTCCGGTGCGTGGCTGGCCGCCTCGGCGTGGAGCGAGTCCGGGGCGGGCGCGGCGAAGAAGAACCTGGCCACCGTGGCCGACGAGCTGCCCGGCGGCGGCTGGACGGTCAGCGGCGGCAAGGCGTTCACCACCGGCGCCGGCGTCACCGACGTCTACCTGGTGCTCGCGCAGACCACCCCGGTGGCCGAGGACGACGACTCGGCGTACGGCTCCGCCGGGCAGAGCTTCTTCCTGATCCCCGCGGCCAATCCGGGCATCGAGCCGGACCTCAGCCTGGACCTGGTCGGCATGCGGGCCTCGGCGACCGGGTTCGTCGAGCTGAAGGACTGCCGGCTCGGGCCGGAGGCGCTGCTCGGGCCCCGCGACGCCGCGAGCACGATCATCGCCGGCGTCCGGCAGTCCGGCGCGACGCTCGGCGCGGTGTCCGTCGGCATCGCCGAAGCCGCCTGGGACGTCGGTTTCCAGGCGGCGCAGCGGAAGTCCCTGCTGGGCCTGCAGGCCGTCCGGCACCGGCTGGTGGACCTGCGCGGGCAGGTGGAGTCCGCCCGCGCGCTCGTCGAACGGGCCGGCCGCCGCGACGGCGATGACCCCGGCGAGGTGACGCTGCACAGCAAGATCCACGCCTCCCAGGTGGCCGAGGACGTCGTCGCGGCGGTCGCCCGGCTGCTCGGCAGCACCGGGTACGTGGTGACGCACCCGATCAACCGGATGGCCCGCGATGCCCGCGCCGTCGCGCTGATGGGCCCGACCAACGATCTGAGCCGAGAGCTGGTGAGCATGCCATGGGCCGCGTGAAGGACTACGACCTCGTCGTGCGGGGCGGCCGGGTGACCGGACCCGACGGCGTCCGCGTCGCCGACGTCGCCGTCACCGGCGGGAAGATCGCCGACGTGCTCCCCGCCGGGAGCGGCGTGTCCGGGACCGAGGAGATCGACGCGACCGGGCGGCACGTGCTGCCCGGCCTGATCGACTCCCACGTGCACTTCCGCACACCGGGCCTGACGCACAAGGAGGACTGGGCGCACGCCTCGCGCGCCGCGGTGGCCGGCGGCGTCACCACGGTGTTCGACATGCCGAACACGCGCCCGGCGACGTTCACCCCGGACGACGCCCGCGCCAAGGACGCCGAGATCCGCGGGACCAGCCTGGTCGACTACCGCTTCCACGCCGGGGTCGACCCGGAGGACGTGCCGGCGCTGGCGGCGTTCGAGCCGGCCGAGGCGATGACCGCGAAGGCGTTCCTGACCGGGCACCACACGGCGCCGCACGTGCTGCGCGACCCGGCACGGCTCGACGAGCTGTTCGCCGTCGCGAAGCGCAAGGGGCTGCGGCTGCTGTTCCACGCCGAGGACGACGCCGTCTTCCGGCTGCTGGACCAGTGGCAGGGCGAGCCCGCGAGGTACCAAGACTACGAGCGGTTCCGGCCGCGCTCGGGCGGGATCGTCGCGGTGGCCAAGCTGATCGAGCTGGCCCGGCGGCACGGCACCGCGGCCCACGTGCTGCACGTGTCCAGCCGCGAGGAGGCGGACCTGCTCACCGCGGCCGGCGCGACCGGGCTGCCGGTGACCTGGGAGGTCACCGCGCACCACCTGTCGTTCACCGCGGCCGACACCGCCCGCTACGGCGCCCGGATCCGGCTCAGCCCGGCCATCCGCGAGCAGGCCGACCAGGACCGGCTCTGGGACGCGGTGCTGCGCGGCGAAGTGTCCACTGTGGGCAGTGACCACGCCCCGCACGCGTTCGAGGACAAGACCCTGGACGCGCCGGACGCCCCGCCCGGGCTGCCGGGGGTGCAGGAACTGTTCCCGGCGCTCTACACGGGGCTGCGCCGCCGGGTGCCGGACGCGACCCCGGACGAGCTGCTGCCGATCGTCACCCGGCTCATGGCCGCCGAGCCCGCCCGTCTGTTCGGGATCGCCGGCCGCAAGGGGGCGATCGCTCCCGGCCTGGACGCCGACCTGGTGCTGTTCGACGCGGCGCGGAATTGGTCGTTCGGCCCCGGCGACGTCCAGTCGAAGTGCGGCTGGACGGCGTACGCGGGCTGGCTGTTCACCGGCCGCGTCGAGCGCACGATCCGGTGTGGGCGCACGGTGTTCTCCCGCACCGGCGGCTTCGGTGCCGCCGACGGCGAGTGGCTGACGCCGGCTGCCGTGGGGGCCGTCCGATGACCGCGGCGCTGCTCGACGAGTTCAAGGACGCGATGGCCGCGCTGGCCGGCGGCGTGTGCGTGGTGACCACGTTCGCCGACGACGGCACGCCACGCGGGTACGCCGCGACGTCGGTGACGTCGGTGTCGATGCACCCGCCTCTGTTGCTGGTCTGCCAGGCGAAGACGTCGGGTTCGTACGGCGTGTTCTCGCGCTGCACGCACTTCGGCGTCAACGTGCTGACGGCGGAGCAGGCCGAGCTGGCGGCGTTGTTCGCGACGCCGGGCGCCGACCGGTTCGGCGGCACCGGCTTCGAACCGGGCGAGCACGGCACGCTGCTGCACCCGGAGGCGCTGGCGACCGTCGAATGCCGCCGCCGCGACACCGTCGACGCGGGCGACCACGGCCTGCTGCTGGGCGAGGTGTGCGCGGTGCGCACCCGGTCCGGCGACCCCCTCGTCTACCACGGCCGGCGCTACCAGCGGGTCCAGCCGGTCTGAGTACTTCCGGAGGTAACCGATGTTCGAGATTCCCGACCGCCCGGGCCCGGCCCCGCGCACCCGCGGCCCGGTCCCGCACGGCCAGCTCAACCAGATCGCGCCGACGACGCTGCAGGAGGAGCTGTGGCAGCGGATGCGCTCGCTGGCGGGGGTGTACGTCGCGCCGACGCACGTGCCGTACCCGGAGGCCAGGGCGATCCACCTGGCCCCGGAGTTCGGCACCGGCCCCGCCGACGCGTTCATCAAGAACAGCCGCGAGTTCGCCCACCTGCACCCCCAGCAGGACGGCAGCCTGCACATGACCCTGCCGTCGACGCTGAAGAAGATCGTCACGGAGGCGGGCTGGGGCGTGCCGCACCCGATCCAGAACACCCAGCTCGTGTACGGCCCGCGCGACCGCGACGAGATCGAGGTGGTGTGGCGGGTGCTGCTGCAGTCCTACGACTACGCCCGCGGACGGCTACCGGAGTAGAACTCGCTCCGATCGCCGGAGGGGCCGGGAATCCCCGGCCCCTCCGCTGTCCTGAGTGGACATACGCTCGGCGGCGACCCCAGGCGGCCCGGTCAGTTCACCACTTCCAGGACGGCCGGACCGAACGCGGTCACGATGGCGAGCCCGCCGGAGGTCCAGGACAGGTCCGTGTGGGGTTCGAGCGCGATGCGTGTCGCAGGCGTGCCGCGGGCGGGGTCGCAGACCGTGATCCGCCCGTCGTCCTCCCCGATGGCGAGCAGGGTGCCGTCGGGCGACCACGACACGGTGACGGCCGCCGTACCGTCCGTTTCGTACCGCACGGAGGACACGCCGGCCGGGCCGTCCCAGGTCCGGGCGGTGCCGTCGGCACCCGCGCTGGCCAGCGACCGGCTGTCCGGGGACCAGGCGATCTTGTTGATGCGGCCGGCGTGGCCGGGCCCGCGCCCGGCCTGCCGGGCACCCGCGGTCCAGAACCGGACCGTCCCTTCCTCGGTCGCCACGGCCAGCGATTTCCCGTCCGGAGACCAGGCCATCGGACTGTCGTAGAAGCGGTCTTCGGTGAGCGTGACGGCGACCTGGTTCGTGGTGCCGTCCCAGATCGTCACGGCGCTGCGGCGGTTGACCGCGACCAGCGTGCCGTCGGGCGACCACGCGAGGGCGGTGACCCAGTCCTGCTCGTGCGGGCGCCGGGTGAGGGAACGACCGCGGCGGCCAAGCCGGGACTGGCCCACCGCGCTCAGCAAGAAAGCCTTTTCGCCGCAGGCCGCGGCGACGGATCGCCCATCGGGAGACCACGCGATGGCCGCACCGTACTTCATCGCGTTGGTGAAACCGCGGCGCAGAGTGCGCACCGTCGAACCGGTGTCCGCATCCGAGATCCGGACGGCGCCGTCAACGCCGACGGTGGCCAGCAGGTTCAGGGCCGGGTGCCACGCGATGGCGTAAACAGGGCGGCCGCGGGGAGGTTTCACCGTGGCCTCGTGCCGCCCGTCGGCGTGCCAGATCCGGACCTGACCGTCATAGCCGGTCGTCGCCAGGCGGCTGTGGTCGGCTGACCACGCCACCGTGCGATATCCAACGCCGGTTTCGCCGGTGGGCGGGACGCCGTCGCGACCGGCCCCCGGATCCCACACGCGGGCCGTGCCGTCCCGGCCGGCGGTGGCCAGGAGGGAGCCGTCCGGGGACCAGGCCACGGCGTTGATCGACCCGGTGTGGCCGCCGAGCGGGGCGGTGGTGGTTCCCGCCACCTCCCACACTCCTGCCTCGTCCGAATACACGTAGGCGAGCCAACGACCGTCCGGCGACCAGGCAAGGTCGTGGCACCATGCTCGATGGGCCTGTGACGCGATCATCTTCCCGGTGGTGGCGTCCCACAGCCGGACGCTCCCGTCGTCTCCCCCCGTCGCCAGCCGGGTCCCGTCGGGCGACCAGACCGTCGAGTTCACCACGCCCGGTTTTCCGGCCGCGGCGAGGGTCATGAGCAGCTTTCCGTCGGCGGCGTCGAACACCCTCGACTTCGCGTCGTTGCTGGCGGCAACCCGGCGGCCATCGGGTGACCAGGCGATCGTCTGCATGCCGAACGTGGCGGTCAGGGGCCGGGTGCCGCCGGTCGCCGGATCCCAGATCACCGCGGTACGACCGGAGGTGGTGACGGCCAGCCGGCGACCGTCCGGCGACCAGGCCACCTGACGGCGCCAGTTCCACGAATCCGCTCGGAGCCGCCGGTTGAACAGCGGAAGCACCGCGGACGACCGGCCGGTCCCCGGCTCCCAGATCCGGGCCGTGCCGTCTTCGCCGGCACTGGCCAGCCGGCGGCCGTCCGGCGACCACGCGAGCGCACCCACGGGACCGGTGTGGCCGGTGAGCACGGCGACCTCCTGGCGCTCGGTCGTGTCCCAGACCCGCAGAACACCGTCACGGCTTCCGGCGGCGAGGAACGTGCCGCCGGGTGACCACCCCAGTTTCTCCACCCCCTCCGTGCCGCCGTGGAGAGTCAGCAGCAACCGTCCGGACAACGGCTCCCACACCCGCACCGCGCCGTCGTCACCGGCGGCGGCGATCAAGGCGCCGTCCGGCGACCACGCCACGTCCCGCACCGGCCCCGCGGGCCCGCGCAGAACCCGGGTGAGCGCGGTTCCCGGGCTGTTCAGCCCCCACCGGACCCGCAGGTACCGCCCGGGCAGCAGGGGCGCGAGCCGCTCGGCGTCGATCCCGTGGCCGAGCCGCCCGGGATCCGCGGCCAGCCAGGCGCAGGCCGTCGCGACGACGCCGTGACCGTCTTCGGGGCCCTGCGGGTCGAGCCAGTGCGCGTGCCGCCGGATCCACCCCTGCCACCAGGCGACGGCCGGATCGGTCCCGAGGACGTCCGCCGCGGTGGCGAGATCCGCTTCGGCGCGGTGCGGTCCGGCCGCCGCGATCCGGCTGACGAGGTACGCCGGATCGGTGACCGTGGCCGCCAGCGTGATGCCGTCTCCGGCGCCGCGCAGGTGGTGGACGAGGTGGTCGCCGAGGTAGGGCTCGTCGGCGGGCAAGCGCCACCACCGCGGCGAGCCGGTCGGCGGCGGCGACGGCTCGTAGGCGTCGAGGAGGTGGACGTGCAGGTCGGCGATCGGCGGCGCGACGTGCAGCGCCAGGTAGTCGTGCTGCAGGTCGTGGAAGGCGATGACGTCGGCGCCGCCGTCCAGCTGCAGCAGGTTCGCGCCGGCCAGCCGAGCCAGCTCGCGCCGGCACCCGGCGTCGTCCTTGCCGAACAGGTGGGCCCAGAACCGGCAGACGACCTCGATCGGCACTCGCGTGTCCGCGGGGAACACGGCCAAGCTGAGCAGCGTGTGCCTCGCCGGTGCCGGGAGCCGGCCGGTGGCGACCTGCATGGCCTTGAAGGCGTTCGCGGCGGGGTGCTCGTCGTACTCGCGGGAGCCGTTCTCGAGGTCGTCGGCGATCCGCTCCCACGGCATGCCGTCCCGGGCCGCGGCGGCGACCAGTGCGATCGCCAGCGCGACACCACCGAGCTGCACGCAGACCCGGTCGACGATCCCGGGAAGTTCGCGCACGTCCACCCCGGCAACCGCGGCCACCAGCTGCTTCGCGGTGGGCAGCGACAGGTCGCCGACCCGGTGCAGCAGGGGGCCGACCGTCGTCAGCACCGCCGGATCGCGGCAGGTGTAGAGCACGCGGCTGCCGGCTCCGGTCACCCCCAGCGCCTCGGCGTCGGCGGCCGACCACACGTCGTCCACGACGAGCAGGACCTGCCGGCGGGCCAGCATCCGGCGCAGCCGGGCGGTGGCCTCCTTCGTCGTGCGCGGGGCCGCACCGGAGGAACCGAGCCGCCGCAGCAGGCGCAGCTGGGCGGCCAGCAGGTCGGCGCCCTCCCCCAGCGGAATCCAGCTGACGCCGCCGGGAAACCGGCAGCGCACCTCCTCGTCGCGGGTGGCGGCCGCGGCGAGCACGGACTTGCCGGTGCCGCCCGGTCCGTGCAGGCCGACCGGCCTGGCGTGACCATCGGGATCCGGCGTTTCGGGGTCGTCGGAGACGATCGAGGCCACGATTCGCCGGAGCTCGCCGCGTGACACGTACCCCGGTGGCTGGGGCGGCACGTCGTCCTGAGCAGCACCGGCGGTGGAGGCCTTGGGCTTCGGTCGTGCCGGCCGCGGTTTCCGGCTGCGCGGACGGCCACCACGGCCTTCCCGCGCGCGCTCCTTTTTCGCGGCTTCGTAGCGCGACCGCAGCCATCCGGAGTCGTAGATCTCTCCCCTGCGCCTGTCGGCCGGAACGTGCGCCAAGAGGTACTTCACGAGCAGCTCGAGGGTGTCCCACTTCTCGGGGACCTTCGGATCGCCGGGATCCAGCCAGCCGGAAATCGTGCCACGGGAAAACTTCACGTCCGGGTTCGGCTTTGCGGCAAATTTTTCTATCTGCGTGAACGTGCAACCGGAGTCCTGCATCAACTGCCGCAGGCTCTTGGCCAGCGTTGCCGGGGCATCGTCGGCCACCTGGTCTCCGTCCGTCGTTCCAGCGGTCGTCGAACAGCAAGATCTTCGCCTGACCTCGGACGTTCGCCGGGAGGCAGTCCACTGTATCGACGAAAACCCGGCGAACGCGGTGTGGTGAGCGGGACACGCGGCAGGTCAGGTCCGCACCGATCCAGGAGGAAACCATGGCAAAAACCAACCCGGCCGGCGGCGGAAACCGCGAGGACCGGGGCGTCGTTCTCGCGATGGTCCTGCTCACGGCCGTCATCACCGGATCCGGCGCCGGGCTGCTGTCCTGGCTCGGCGGCACCCCGGTCGCCCTCGCGATCCTCACCGCCTTCGCCGCGTTCGGCGGCACCACGATCTTCATCCTGACGGTACTGCGGTACGTCCGCCCGTAGGCTCCGGGGCCGGCGGGCAACTTTCGTTGCACCGGGATACCCACCTTCACCGCTTTCACCGGGACGGCCGGGCGCGGTGCACTGGGAGTCATGACGGACACACGGCATTCCAGGCGCACGGCGTTGCGCGCGGCGACGCTGGGCGTGACAGCCGGCGGGCTCACACTCGCCGGAAGCGGCACCACCGCGCAGGCCCGAACCGGCCGGGGCGGCACGACGACGTTCGTGGTCGTCACCGGGGCGAGCGGGAGCCCGGGCGGGATCGACGCGCTGTCGCTGCGTGGGCACCGCACCGTCGGGGTGGACCTGCCGGGACACCGCGCCACCGACGCCCAGTTCGCCCTCGACTACCAGTGCCCCCAGGACCCGGCGTCCCTGGCGACCCGGCCGTCCCCGATGGCCGGTGTCGGCCTGGACGCCTACACCGCGGCCGCGATCGAAACCGTCCGCACCGTCGCCGGGTTCGGCCCCGTCGTCCTCTACGGCGGCAGCATGGGCGGGGCCACGCTGAACCGGGTCGGCAACGCGGTGCCCCACCTGATCGACCGGATCGTCTACGACAGCGCGTTCTGCTGCGTGGACCTGGCCTGCCCGGAGGACTACCTGACCACCCCGGAGGGTTCGACGACCCTGGCCGGCAACGTCGCCGCCCTGGTGGTCGCCGACCCCGCGGTCATCGGCGCGGTGCGGGCCAACTACCGCACCGCCGACACCGAGATCCTCGCCAACCTGAAAGAGGCGCTGATGGCCGACGCCGGCGACGCCGAGTTCCACGCCGTGCTCGCCACCCTGCAACCGGACGAATCGCTGACCGTGGGCCGGGAGAACTCCCAGGTCCGGGCGGACACCTGGGGCCGCATCCCGCGGACCTACATCCGGCACACCGCCGACCGCATGATCCCCCTCGCCCTGCAGGACCGCATGATCGCCGAAGCCGACCGGCTGACCCCCGGCAACCGCTTCGACGTCCACACCGTGCACGCCGGACACGCCGCGACCGCCGGCCAGTTCGGCCGGATCGTCGCAATCCTGGACCGACTGCCGGAATGCCACCGGTGAAAACCTTCCCTGACAATCGCGTGCCGGTAGTTCGAAGGGCAGTGTCTTCGTCCACGCGACAAGGACTTCACCGTCCCGGTGACGCACGCCCGCTACCGCGACTCCTACGCCGGCGAACTCGACGCCGTCCACGCCACCAAACTGCGGGGACGCGGCCGCGGCGTGGGAGGCGCCGCGGCCGGCGTCAGGTCAGCGTTCCGGATCGATGCCGTGGCCGGCCGTTGCCGGTTCCGCTTCGGTCAGCCGCCGGCGGATGCCGTAGCCGGCCGCGGCCATCGCCAAGGCGAAGGCCCACAAGGGCCACAGCAGCATCGGCAGGGTGACCAGCGGCCAATCGGTCACCGCGGCGAGGCCCGAGTCGCTCGTGGCGAAGGTCAGCAGGAGGTCCTTGGCCGTGGTCGCCACCATGACCGCGACCACCAGGCCGGGCACCACCGCCAGCCGGATGGGAACGCGCCTGCCGCGCAAGACGGGGATCCAGCGGGGGAACACCTCGCCCCAGGGCCGGATCAGCCCGCTGGTGAGCCAGGCACCCGCGGCGGCCGACACGGCCAGCCCGAGACCCGCCCACAGGATCGGTTCGCCGAAGCCGAACATGTCGAACCCCGGCACGCAGAAGAACATCAGCACGCGGGTGAGCGCGTAGAGCGCCGGTGCCTCGATCGCGATCTTCGTCCAGAACCGGGTGCGCGCCTCGGCCCGGGCGAGCCGCTGCGCCCGATCGGCCGGCGCCGGTCCCGTGTCGCCGAACCCGGGGCGCAGCCGCCTGGCGACGACCGTTCCGAACGCGGCCACGGTGAGCAGGAGGGTCACCTGCAGCGCCAGGCCCGGGGACAGCAGGACCGGCAGGCTCACCTCGCCGGAACCCAGGACCGAACCGATCACGATGGCCGGGAGGTAGCCGGCGAGGACCAGGCCGGAGCCGTCCATCAGCACCAGCAACGCGACGATGGACGCACCGGCCACCGCGGCCGTCGCCCGGCGGCTTGCCAGCAGCCACAGCGCTCCGGCCAGTGCGATGACGGCGCAGCCGGCGAAGATGCCGTTGGCCAAGCCGTCCGGGTAGGCCGACAGGGCCGAGCTGAACTTCCGGTCGGGCCGGTCCAGCGGATTGGGTACGCCCCACACCAGCCAGTACACACCCAGCACGCTCAACGCGAAGCTCGCCCCGGCAGCCGCCGTCACCGGAAGCCGCATCCTCGTGGACGGGCCGAGATCAGTGGTATCCATACCGGCAACCCTGACGTCCCGGGCCCTGCGGTACTTCCCCCGCCGGAACGGGTTTCCTCCCCCTCCAGAGGGAGTGCGCGGCTCGGCGCAGGCCGTCGGCCTCTTGCCGGTTGGGGTTTCGCGGCCGCCGCGCGATGATGCCGGGGCGAGCCGGGCGGGTGCCCGGCGGAGGTGGGGGGTGGCGATGGCGAGCCCGAAGCACAGCCGGCGGGTGGTCAGCCGGGACCAGGTCGTCCGCGGTGCCTGCCGGTTCTTCCTGACGCACGGCATGATCGACATGGACCGGCTGGCGGTGCACCTGGCCATCAGCCGGGCCACCCTCTACCGGGTGGCGCACAGCCGGGACGGCCTGCTGGGCGAGGTGCTGTGGCGGCTCGCCCAGCGGCAGCTGGCCCGGGCCCGGCAGCGGCGGGAACAGGGCGGCGCCGACGGTGTCCTCGAGGTCACCTGGTCGTTCGTGGACCGGCTGCACGCCGCCGTGCCGTTCCGCGCGTTCCTGCGCGGCGAGCCGGACACCGCCGCCCGGGTGCTGTTCACCACCTCGGGCCTCGTGCACCGGCGGGTCGTGTCGGTGCAACGGGAAATCCTGCGCGAGACCCACCGTGGCCTGCCGTGGCCGCCCAGCCTGCTCGACCAGACGGCCTACCTCTACGTGCGGATCATCGAGTCCGCGCTGTACGCGGAGCTCTTCGGCGCCGCACCGCCGGATCCCGAAGTGGTGGAACGAGCCGCGCGGGCGGTGCTGCCGCAGCACGGCTGAGACAGCGGTCTCACGCGTTCCGCACGCACTGGCCCGCACCGTGCCGAGCCCGTTACATTCGCGAAGTCCTGCCCCATCGCTGGTATGGGAGCCACCGTGTCGATCTCGATGTGGAGTCGTGCCGGGTTGCTCGCCGCCGTCCTCGGCCTGCTCCTTCCCGCCGCTCCGCCCGCGTCCGCCCAGCCCGTTCCGCGCTCCACCGCCGGTTCCGTGCCCCACGTCGCCGGACCGCTGCCCGGTACCGTGCCCGGAGACCGGCTGGCCGAGCGGATCGAAGACACCTACCCGTTCTTCGCCACCCCGGTCGACCTGGCCGCCCGCGGCTACGTGGAGGAGGAATTCCACGTCTCCGGGCTGGCCGGCGCCTGGTCGGCCGACGGGACGCAGATCGCCGCCGGCGTCCCGTACGCCACGCGTGTCGTGGTGCGGCGGCCGGCCCGCGCCCGCGACTTCAGCGGCACCGCGCTGGTCGAATGGCAGAACGTCACGGCCGGGTACGACCTGGACGCGCTGTGGAACGCCGAATCGGTCATCCGCGCCGGGCACGCGTGGGTCGGCGTGTCGACCCAGCGGGTCGGCGTCGACCAGCTCCGCGCGTGGAGCCCGGCCCGCTACGGCGGCCTCGACGTGACCGGCGGCGGCCGGCACCCCGCCGACGAGCTGTCCTACGACGTCTTCACCCAGGCGGGCCGCGCGGTCGAAGGCGGCACGGTCCTGGGCGGACTGCGCCCCCGGACGGTGCTGGCCATCGGCGCTTCCCAGTCCGCCGCCCGGATGACCGTGCTCTACGACAAGGTCCTGCCGCAGCTGCGGCCGGTCTTCGACGGCTACGCGTTCATCGTCGGCAACGCGCCCACCCGCGTCGGCGCCGAACCCGTCTTCCAGGTCCTGTCCGAGACCGACGTCCGCAGCGCGGTACGGCCGCCGGACACCGGCCGGTTCCGCCGGTGGGAGGTCGCGGGCGCGGCGCACTCGGGCCACGAGGGGCAGGTCTACCGCGCGCCGATCTCCGAGCGCGATCTCGGCGGAGCGCCCTTGTACGCCTGCGACCGGCCGCCGTTCAGCCGGATCCCGATGCACCACGTCACCGCCGCGGCGTACGAGCACCTGCGGCGGTGGACCGAAACCGGGGCGCCGCCGCCGACCGCCCCGCCGCTGGACTTCGAGGCGGACGGCGTCACCAAGAAGCGCGACGAACTGGGCCTGGCCACCGGCGGTATCCGGCTGTCGCAGGTCGCGGCGCCGACCGCGCTGAACACCGGCGACAACAGCGGCGAGACGTTCTGCCGGCTGTTCGGCACCCACGAGCCGTTCGACGAGCCGACCCTCGCGCGGCTCTACCCGAACCGGGCCGCCCACCTCGCCCGGGTGACCGCCGCCGACGTGGCCAACGTCCGCGCCGGATACCTGCTGCCCGCCGACGCGAAGCGGAACCTGGAAGACGCCGTGAGCGGCGGCACGCCGGTCATCTTCGTGCACGGCCAGCAGGGTTCCGCGCACCAGTGGCAGTCCACCGCGAAACGCTTCTCCGCCAACGGTTATCCCGCCCGCTTGCTCCACTCCTTCGAGTACGACACCAGTGTCGCCACCAACGACCAGGCCCTCACCGGCCTGGACGCGTTCATCGCCGGCGTCCGGGCCCGCACCGGCGCGTCCACTGTGGACGTGATCGCGCATTCCCGCGGCACGACGGTCATGCACGCCTTCCTGGCCACCCCGGCGCGGGCGGCGCTGGTGCGCCGGTACGTCAACGTCGACGGCCGCTCCAGCGCCGCCCTGCCCGGTGGCGTCCCGGCCCTCGCGCTGTGGGGCAGCCTGCAGCCCCAGGGCAGCATCGGTGGCGCGGCCAACGTCCGCCTGCCCCACCTGGGCCACACCGAGACCGCCACGTCGGCCGAGAGCTTCCCGTACATCCACCGGTTCCTCCGCGGCACTCCCCCGCTCACCACCGCCGTGACCCCCGAACCGCCCGGCCGCGTCGAGATCGCGGGCCGCGCGACGTTCTTCCCGCAGAACACCGGGGTGGCGGGCCGGCTGCAGGTCTGGCCGCTCGACGACCGCACCGGTGCGCGGCGCGCCGTCCCCGCCCACGACGTCCGGACCGGGCCGGACGGCTCGTTCGGCCCGCTGCGGGTCGACGGCCGCGCCCGCTACGAACTGGTGCTGCTGCGGGACGGCCAGCCGGCCCTCCACTTCTACTTCGAGCCGTTCGAGCGCAGCGACCGGTTCCTGCGGCTGCAGGTTTCCCCGCCGGGCGGCATCGGCGACCACGTCGACCGGTGTCCCACCCACACCGCCGTCACGGTCCTGCGCGGCCGCGAGTGGTGGAGCGACCAGACCGGCAACGACCGCCTGGAGTTCAACGGGGTCAACGTCCTCGGCCCGGCGATCGCGCCCCGGGTCCGCCAGGTCCTCGCCGCCTTCGCCTTCGACGACGGCTGCGACCGCGTTTCCGCGCTCGAAACCGCGCTGCCGCCGTTCGGCACGCTGCCGTTCCTGACCGGCGTGGACGCCTACCTGCCCGCCCGGCCGGACGCGGCGCCGTCGATCCGCGTGACCGAAGTGGCCCGGGGCACCGGAGGCGGGTCCCGCACGATCGCCGTGCCCAGCTGGCCGTCGGACCGGCACTCGGTCACCGTGCAGTTCAAGGACTACCTGGATCGGGCCTTCCCCGGCGGGCTCCGATGATCCTTCGGTGCCGGAGACCGGACGACCCACTGCGAGAATCCCTGGCCCGCGAAGTCGTCGCGCGTTACTCTGCGGGCCTCGCAACCAACAACGGAAATCCGCGCGCGGAGCGGAAGTCGTCGATCATGATGATAGCGAGCCGCGGATGCGCTCTCAGCGCCTGGCGAGCATCGGCAAGCGGCTCCAGAGGTGCCGTTCCGCCGGAGATTTCCGGATCGACGACCGACAGTTCGAGCAGAGTGGCTTCGTGGTAGGCAAACGCCGCACTCTGCCGGGCGAGAGCCGACAATTCGGCACTCGAGGTGCCGGTGGCGATGGCTTCGAGATCTCGGGCGGCCAGCAGCAGTTCCCGCGGGTCCACCCGAAGTGAGCGAACGACCCGGAGGTAGCGGGTCGTGTCCGCAGTGTCGGGGATCCAGCCGGCAGCGATCTGGAACCCGTGGGTCACGCGCCGGAGGTCCTCGGTGACCAGCGCCGCGCACACGGCCTCGAGTCCGGGTGGGTCGGTCTCGTCGCCGAGGGCGATCATCGAGCGGGCGACGCGGATGACGTCACGGGCCAGACCACCCGACAGGCAGTGGACCAGACCGAGGAACGGTTCCGACACGCCGATCACCCGGCTGCGTAGCAACGCCCTGGTGTCGGCGAGCTCAAGGTGCTCCACCCGGACGATCTCGTCGAAGGCGCTGTCGAACGCGTCGCGGACGGCGGTGCCCCGGCGTTCGTGCGCGGCGAGCGCGTCGTCGGACACCGACACCAGGAACCGGGTCCCGTCGACGCCGAATACGCCTTTGATCTCGTTGAGGAACTGCTGCGCCAGCTCCGCGGACTCGATCTTGTCCAGTTCGTCGACCGCGATGAGGACGACACCGTCGGGCCCGCCGCCCTGGCGAAAGGCCGATACCACGGACGCGAGGAACTCCCGCAGCTCGGCGACGATCTCCGGATAGGTCAGGGCGCGCTCGGACGACTGGACCGTCCGGGTCCATCCTGCCTCGGTGCTCGCCGGCAGCGAGAGCTTGCCGGACCACCCTGTGGTCGTGGTCTGCAAGAGCCGGATCCGAGCCAGGCGCTCGCGGGCGGGCAGCCCGACCGCAGTCAGCAGTTGCGCGTGGCCGACGCTGCTCAGCAGCCGCCTCCTCGTCCACCGCAGCCTGGCAACCCGCACGGCGATCGTGACCAACGCGGCTGCCGTGACGAACGCGGCGGACACGGTGGTGATCGTCGCGACCTGATCGGTGCGGAAGGCATCGGTGAGTGTGTCCGGCGACGTGATGGCGCCCGGCCGTGCCCACGAGGCGAGTGCTGCTCCCATCGCCGCGACCAGGGCGAGCACGGCGGCCGAGGCGGCGACTCGCCGCCTCGAAGCTCGCAGGGCCGCCATCGTCGCCGCCGGGCGGACGAGATCGATGACCGCGCCGCAGAGGCCGGCGTAGAGGTGCAGGACGAAGTCTCGCGCCTGGTATTGCACCGGGGCGCTGACCACGAGCTTGACCGGCGCGGGGTCGTTGGCGACCTCGTGCGTGATCAAGGTGCTCTTGCCGACACCCCGCGGCCCCGCGATCCCGATGGCGCCGCCGCTCATCCGCCGGGCCACCGCCTGGAACCGGCGGATCGAACTGGTCGACACGGTTTTCGTCGCGTCGGCGGGCCGGGCCAGATCCGGCGCGTGTGCGACGTCGAGAACGACCCGCAACGGCGGAGGCAGCAAGCCGTTGACCACGCCGCGAAGCACCGGCAAGACGCCGTCGTCGAGCAATACCTGCTCCCAGACGCCCAACAACCGCGCCGTGTCGGCTTCGTGCCTGCGGCGAGTCGCGGATCCGATCCCTCGATCCAGGGCTTTCGCCCCGAAATACGAGCCCACCGAGAGCGCGATGCTGATCATCGCGATCAGACCTTTGGCGTCCTCTGACCAGGTCTGCGCCACCTGACTCACGATCACGGAAAGCAACACGAAAACCGCGAAGGCACAGGCGACCGGGTATCGGGCCGCCTCGCGAAGCGCCGCTACGGCGAAGTCACCGGCTGATTCGACCGGCAGGGCTGCCTTCACCTCGTCGGCTCCGGCCGCATGCGCCTCCACCAGCCGCGCCAGCACGGGCTCGGCGGGCCCGAGGATGTCCTCCTGCGACGTCAACGCCATCTCCCGGACCGCATCGCGGGAGATCCCGCCACGGCGGAGCGACGCGCTGATCTCCCGGCTGTCCAGCCCGCGGTCGATCACGCGCTCCAGATGGCTTTCGATCAACGAGGCCCGCAGGACGTCGCGATCGTTCCCGGCCGGGTCACCCGGGTGCGCGTCGCCGACGACACCCTGCGCCGTATCGGTCAGGCCGAGGCGGCGTGTGCCCGCATCTTTCGCCATTCCCCACCCGCTCGTCCGCCGCCGTCCCCGGCCGCACGGTGCTGCCCGGGAACCCGACGCTAACCAGCCGACCGCCCCACCCGCACCAGAGGCCGCCACGATCCACCCGCACAGCCGAACCACCCGGTGCGGCGCCACCGGCCGGGCCCGCCGGTTCGGCGTGACCGTGGGCCAACCGCCCTTGACGTACCTGACCTTCACCCGGGAATACGGGACACCACCCGGCCGCTACCGGAAAGGCACAGTTGACCTTGACAGCGTGACAAGGTCTTCACTGGTGGGCAGGAGGTGATTCCCATCGACACGACACAGAGGACCGCACCGGACGCGCGCCTGCCCGGCGCGTTGAGCTCCGAGAACCCGTCGACGCGGCTCCAGGCGGCCCTGGCGGCCGGGACGTACCCGGACGCCCGGCTCGTCGGCGTTCTCGTGGCGCGGTGCGCGATCGAGCCGGACTTCTTCGTGCGGGACATGCTGACCTGGGCGTTGACCCGCTTACCGCCGGAGAGCACGGTGCCGGCCCTGCTGGTGGAGCTCGGCTCCGAGGTCGCCCAAGCCCGGAGCCAGGCCTTGCACACGCTGTCCAAGATCGGGGACGGCGCCGCGTGGCCCGCGATCACCCGGTCGCTGCTGCACGACGCCGACGACGAAGTCGCGCGGAGTGCGTGGCGTGCCGCCGTCGTCCTCGTTCCCGACGGCGAGCGGCAACGGCTGGCCGTCGACCTGGCCGCACAACTCGGCCGCGGCGACCGGACGGTGCGGCTGAGTCTCAGCAGGGCGCTCGTCGCGCTCGGAGACGAGGCCGGGCCCGCGCTGCGGACCGGCCTGGCGAGTGCCGACCCGGAGGTGCGCGAGCACGCCCGCGCCACGGAGCGGCTCCTGCTGGACCCGGACGCCGAGTTCGACCCGGCCGTCGACGAGGCGAAACGGATCGTCGCGCTCGGCCCGGACCGCGCGGGGGAACTCGATGCTGATCGGTGAGGTCGCGCGCCGCTCGGGGGTGAGCAGCCGGATGCTCCGGCACTACGACTCCCTCGGGCTGGTGCGGCCGACGGGCCGCACCGTCGGCGGTTACCGCGAATACTCCGACGAGGACATCCGCCGGATCTTTCACGTGGAGAGCCTGCGGTCCCTCGGCTTGTCGCTGCGCCAGATCGGACGCGCGCTGGCGGATCCCGCCTTCACGCCGTCCGAGCTGGTCGGCGACCTCATCCAGCGGACCCAAGAGCGCCTGGACCGGGAACAGGAGCTGCTCGACCGGCTCCGTGCCGTCGATGCCTCGGCGCCCTCCGGCTGGGAGGGGGTCCTGCGCATCGTCGAGCTCCTGCACGGGCTCAACTCGCCCCACGCCGCGCGGCGGCAGCAGGCCGTCCTGGCCCCGGCCGAGGACGTGCCGGTGCCCGCCGAGCTCCTGGCCGGGGCGGTTCTCGCCGAAGCCGATCCGAACGTCGCCGGGGCCCTGCGGTGGGCCCTCGCGAGGGCGGGCGGTGACGGGCTGGCGATCCTGGCGTCCGGCGTGCGTTCGGAGGACGTCGACGTCCGGCGGCGCGCGGTCCTCGCGATCGCCGAGCTGCCCGGTGACGAGGCGACCGCGGCACTGGCCGAGGCACTCGGCGACCCGGACCCGGCCGTTCGGGGCCGTGCCGCGCTGGCCTTGGGTTCGCGGGGCCGGATCGCGGCCGCGCCGACGCTCGTCCGCATGGTGGCCGAGGGCACCACCGACGTCGAGGCGGCCGAGGTCCTCGGCACCCTGGCCCGTGACGCCGGGTGCGCCGACCGGATCATGAGCGAACTGATCGACGAACTCGCCGAACCGACCGCGGACCCCGCCACGCGGATACGCCTCACCCAGGCCCTCGCCGAGATGCCGCCCGCGCTCGCACAGGGCGTGCTGCAAAAACTGGCCGAAGACGACGATCGCGCCGTCGCCCTCCTCGCCTCGGCTCTCGCGGTACCCGATCGGAGTACGGGAACTGCGATAACGCCCCGGTGAATTGGTTACCGTGGGTTCCAGCCGACGATGCGAAACAACCCTGCTGGCCGCTGCATCGGAAGCCTGATTACCGCCCGAAAAAGACGCTGCACATCAAGTCAATGTGACGTACTTCATTTTACCGACACTTTACTTTGCCGCTGTGGCAAACCTGGAAAGGTGGAACTGCCGATCACCGAAGCCCAGCGCGGCATCTGGCTGGCCGAACACGCGAACGCGGCCACCACGTCCACCTACCTCTGGGGGGAGTACACCGACCTCGCCGGGGACCTCGACGTCGGCTCCTTGTCAGCGGCCCTCCGGCACGTGTGCCACGAGTGCGAAGCAATTAATGTCAGTTTTATCCCGGATGCCGACGGACGGCCCCGGCAACGCGCGTCACCCCGTTCGGACTGGGATTTTCCGGTGGTCGACCTCGGCGGCGCAACCGATCCCGAACACGCCGCGCTCAGCCGGATGCGGGCCGCTCTCGACCGGTCGCTGGATCTGGGCGCGGATCCGTTGTTCGGCGGCGAAATCCTCCGTCTGGCACCGGCTCGGCACCTGCTTTTCCTCTGGACGCACCACATCATGCTCGACGGCGCCGGGATGACGCTGGTGTCCCAGCGGATCGCCGAGGTCTACGAGCGGTTGTCCGAAGGCAAACCCGTGCCCGGCAGCGGCTGGGGCAGCCTGCGCGCGCTCTCGGCCGAAGAGGCCGCCTACCGGAACTCACCCGACTTCGCCGCCGATGCCCAGGCCTGGCAGGCGGACCTGGCCGGACGGCCCGACTTCCTGAGCCTCGCTCCGCACCCGGCTCCCGCCACCACCTCGTCGCTGCGGCTGACCACCACCCTGACCGAGCCGGAGTTCACCCGGCTCCGGGCCGCCGCGGACCAGGCGGGCCAGCGCTGGTCGCGCCTGATCGTGGCGGCCACGGCGGTGTTCCTGCACACCATGACCGGAAGCCGGGACGTCGTGCTGAGCCTGCCCGTCACCGGCCGGCTGAGCGACCTGAGCAAGACGGTCCCCTCGATGTCGGCGAACGTCCTGCCCCTGCGGATCTCCGTGCCCCCGTCGGCCACGATCGCCGGCCTGGCCGCGCAGGTGACCGCGCGGATCAAGCAGGTGCAGCAACGCCAGCGCTACCGCGGGGAGCAGCTTCGCCGGGACCTGGGTTATCCCGACGACGGCCGGAAGTTCTTCGGCCCGGTCCTCAACATCCAGCGGTTCGCCTACGGCCTGCGCTTCGGCAACTGCACCGCGACGGTCCACAACGTCCAGGCCCCGCCGTCGGAGGACCTGTCCCTCGTCGCCTACGACCGCGGTGACGGCGGCCTGCGCTTCGACTTCGACGCCAACCCCGCCAACCACGACCGCGCACTGCTGGCGAACGCCCGCGACCGGTTCCTCCACGTCCTCCACCAGCTCGTCGACAACCCGCCGGACACCGCGCTCGCCCGGATCGAGCCGTGCACGCCCGCCGAACGCGCACACGTCCTCGCCGCGGGCACCGGCGCGCCGGCCGCGGCCTCCGGCGCCACCGCCGTCGCCGTGTTCGCCGATCGGGTCCGGTCCGCTCCCGGCGCCTTCGCCGTGCGCTCGGCCGCGACCGGCGAACGGCTCACCTACCGGCAGCTGGACGCCCGCGCCGACGCCGTCGCCGCGCTGCTCGCCTCGGCGGGCAGCCCGGCCACGGTCGGGCTGCTCCTCGAACGCTCCGTGAACCTGGTGGCCGCCGTGGTGGGCACGGTCAAGGCCGGGGCCGCCTACGTGCCCCTCCACCGCGGCGACAGCACGGAACGCCTCGCCGGGGTCGTCGCCGACGCGGGCATCGGCGTGCTCGTCACCGACGCCGAGACCGCCGGAGACGAGCTCGTCTCCCGGTTCCGCGACCACGGCGGGACGGTCCTCGAACTCGGCGAACTCGGCCAGGCGACCCCGCCGCGGGCCACCGTGTTCCCCGGTCAGCTCGCCTGCGTCATGTTCACCTCCGGCTCGACCGGCACCCCCAAGGGCACCGCGGTCACCCACGCCGACGTGGCCGCACTGGCCGCCGACCGCTGGTGGACCGGCGGGTCCGCCGCCCGCGTCCTGCTGCACTCGCCCCACGCCTTCGACGCGCTCACGCTCGAACTGTGGGTTCCGCTGCTCACCGGCGGCGAGGTCGTGGTCGCGCCCCCCGGCCGGCTGGACCCGGACGTGCTCGAACGGATCGTCGCGGACGCGGGGATCACCGGGTTGTGGCTGACCGCGGGCCTGTTCACCGCGCTCGTCGAGGAGAACCCCGCCTGCTTCACCGGCGTCCGCGAAGTGTGGACCGGTGGCGACGTCGTCCCACCCGAAGCCGTCCGGCGGCTGCTGGCCGTGCCGGGCGGGCCCACGGTCGTCAACGGCTACGGGCCGACGGAGACGACGGTGTTCGCCACCCGCCACGCGATGACCGCCCTGGAGCCGGCCGCCACGACCGTCCCGATCGGCGGGCCGCTCGACGGCAAGCGGATCCTGCTGCTCGACGACCTGCTGCGGCCGGTGCCGCCGGGGGTGGTGGGCGAGCTCTACGTGGCGGGTGCCGGGGTCGCCCGCGGCTACCACGGCCGCCCCGGGCTGACCGCGTCGCGGTTCCTCGCCGATCCGTCGGGTCCGCCCGGCTCGCGGATGTACCGCACCGGGGATCTGGCCCGCTGGCGGGCGGACGGCACGCTGGACTTCGCCGGCCGCGCGGACTCCCAGGTCAAGCTGCGCGGCTTCCGGATCGAGCTCGGGGAGATCGACGCGGTCCTGAGCGGCGAACCGGGGGTCCGCCAGGTCGCCACCGTCCTGCGGGAGGACCGGCCGGGCGCCCGGCGGATCGTGTCGTACGCGGTCACCGACCGGGACCCGGAAGCACTGCGACAGCGGCTCGCCGAACGCCTCCCGCCGTTCATGGTGCCCGCCGCGATCGTCACGCTGGACGCGCTGCCGCTCACCCGCAACGGCAAGCTCGACCGCGCCGCGCTGCCCGCACCCCGGGCCGAGCGCACCGAAGCCCCGGCGAAATCCCTGACCCAGGCCGAAAAGACGCTCACGGCGTTGTACGGCGAGGTACTCGGCCTGGCCCACGTCCCGGTCGACCGGGACTTCTTCCAGCTGGGCGGCGACAGCATCAAGGCCATCCAGCTGGCGAGCCGGGCCCGCCGCGCGGGACTCGAACTCGGCACCCCCGACATCTTCCGCCACCCCACCGTCACCGCGCTCGCCCGCACCCTCGAGGTCCGGCCCGCCCCGCGGCTCCCGGTGCCGGCCGACAACGATGACAACGACACCGATCCCACGGTGCAGCTCACCCCGATCATGCACTGGCTGCGCGGGCAGGGCGGCGCGGTGGCCGGGTTCGCCCAGTCGGTGCGGGTGCGCGTCCCCGCCGGGCTGACCGAGTCCCGGCTGCGCGAGGTCCTGCAAGCGCTGCTGGACCACCACGACGCACTCCGGCTCTCCCTGTCCACCACCGATGGCCTGTGGACGGCGGAAGTGCTGCCGCGCGCGGAAGCCGTTCTCACGAAGGTCGGCAGCGACCGCGAGCTCGACGAGCACACCGCACGGGTCCAGGCCACCCTGGACCCGTCCGCCGGGCGGCTGGTGCACGCCGTGTGGTTCGACGCGGGCGCCGGCCGTCCCGGCACGCTCGTCCTCGCCGTGCACCACCTGGTCGTCGACGGGGTCTCGTGGCGGATCCTGCTCGACGACCTGCGGGACGCCGGACGAGCGGTCCTCGCGGGCGGGCCACCCGCGCTGCAGCCGGTGGGGACGTCGTTCGCCCGCTGGTCCCGCCGGCTCAACGCCCACGCGCACCACCCCTCGGTCACGGCCCAGTACCGGCACTGGGCCGACGTCGTGGCGGCCGGGGACGTCCCGCTGACGGACCGGCCGCTGTCGGCGGGCACCGACACCGAGCACACCCGCCGGACGCAGGTGCTGTCCCTGCCCGAGGACCTCACCGGACCGCTCGTCGACCAGGCCCCCACCGCCTTCGGGTGTTCGGTCAACGACCTGCTGCTGACCGCGTTCGCGCTGGCCGTCGCCGACTGGCGGCCCGGCACCGGCCCGGCGGTGCTGCTGGATCTGGAAGGGCACGGCCGGGAGGAATTCGCCGGCGGGCTCGACCTGACCCGGACCGTCGGCTGGTTCACCACGCTGTTCCCCGCGGTGCTCGACCCCGGCTGCTCCTGGGAGGCGGCCCAGGCCGACCACGGCCTGCTCGACGAGGCGGTCCAGCGGGTCCGCGCCGCCCTGGAGGCCCTGCCCGGCCACGGACTCGGCCACGGCCTGCTGCGGTACCTGAACCCGCAGACGGCCGTGCCCCTCGCGCGCGGCGCCCAGCCGCAGCTGGCGTTCAACTACCTCGGCCGCTTCGACGTCGGCGGGGACGAGGACTGGGCTCCCCTGCCCGGTACCTCGGTCCTGGGCTCGTCGATGCCGCCGGAGCTGGACCTGGCCCACGTCCTCGAACTCAACACCGTCATCGCCGACCAGCCCGGGGGCGCCCGGCTCGTCGCCGCCTGGTCGTGGGCGGGCGGGCTGCTGGCCGAGGATCGCGTCACGCAGCTCGCGCAACGGTGGTTCGACGTGCTCCGCGCGCTCGTGGCGCGCGCCCGGCACCGCGGCGGGGAAGCGCTTCCCCTGCCCCCGCTGGCGCAGGGCTTGCTGTTCCATTCGCTCTACGACCACGACGGCGCGGACCCGTACCTCGTGCAGTTCGTGTTCACCCTCGAGGGCAGCGTCGACCCCGGCGGCCTGCACCGGGCGCTGCACGCGTTGCTGCGGCGGCATCCGCAGCTCTCGGCCGGGATCGAGCACAGCTCGTCGGGCCGGCCGGTCCAGGTCGTCCCGGCGGAGTTCACCGTCCCGTGGGCCGTCCACGAAGTCCCCTCCCCCCAGGAGGTCCGGCACTTCCTCGACGCCGATCGGCGGACCCGGTTCGACCTCACCGCGCCGCCCCTGCTGCGGGCCGCGTTGCTGAGGCAGGACGAGCGGCGGCACGTGCTCGTCGTCACCACGCACCACCTCCTGCTCGACGGCTGGTCCATGCCCATCCTGATCAGGGACCTGTTCACCCTCTACGCGGGAGAACCACTCCCGGCCCCGACGCCGTACCGCGACTTCCTGACCTGGCTGTCCGCCCGGGACACCGAGGCCGACGTGGCGGCCTGGCGGTCCCTGTTGTCCGATGTGGACGAACCAACGCTGGTGGCGGGCCGGGGCCGCCCCGGGTCCGGCGCCGCCAAGGGCCGGGCCTTCGCCGACGTCGATCCGGAAGTGACGGCCGGGATCCGGCGCGCCGCCGGGGAAACCGGGGTGACGGTCAGCGTTCTGGTCCAGCTGGCCTGGGCGACGGTGCTCGGCGCGCTCACCGGCCGCGACGACGTCGTCTTCGGCGCCACGGTGTCCGGCAGGCCGGCCGAGCTGCCCGGCGCGGAGGCCATCGTCGGCCTGCTGATCAACACCTTGCCCGTCCGCGTCCGGCTCGACCCCCGCCGGACGGTCACCGAAGTCCTCGCGACGCTGCGGGAGCAGCAGGTGGCGATGCTCGGCCACCAGCACGCCGACCTCACCCGGCTCCAGGCCCTCGCCGGGCACGGCGAACTGTTCGACACCGTCGTCGTGTTCGAGAACTACCCGCCGGACCCGGCGGCCCTCCGGGTGCCCGGCCTGGAGATCACCGACGTCCAGGGGCTCGACGGCAGTCACTACCCGCTGGCGTTGGTGGTCATGCCCGGCGACCGGCTGCGGTTGCGGCTGGACCACAACGAGGACCTCTTCGACGCCGCCGCGGCGGACCGCCTGCTCGCCCGGTTCGCGGCGGTGCTCGAACGCCTCGGCGCGGCACCCGGTGCGCGCCTGAGCGAACTCGAGCTGCTGCTCCCGGACGAAAAGCTCCCCGGCGGGCCCCTTCCCGTCCTGCCCACCACGACGCTGCCCGCGTTGTTCCGCGGCCACGTCGCGAGCCGTCCCGACGCGCCGGCGTTGTCCGACGGCGACCTGCGGCTCACCTACCGCGAGCTCGACGAGCGCGCCAACCGCCTGGCCTGGCTGCTCAAGGACCGGGGCGCCGGACCGGAGCGGCTGGTCGCGCTGGTGCTGCCCCGTTCCGCGGACCAGGTGGTCGCCGTGCTGGCGGTGCTGAAGGCCGGTGCGGGGTACGTGCCGCTCGACCCCGGCTACCCGGCCGGACGCCTGCGGCAGGTGCTCGACGACGTGCGGCCGGTGCTCGTCGTGACCACCGGTGCCGCCGGGGCCGCGCTGCCCACCGAGTACGAACGCCTGCTCCTCGATGCCACGGACCTGGGCGCTCGGCCGGTCACCGATCCCGGGCCCGCGGCGGACCCGGACCACACCGCGTACGTGATCCACACCTCGGGCTCGACCGGGACCCCCAAGGGCGTGGTCGTGTCCCACCGCAACGTCGTCCGGCTGCTGGCCGCGACCGACGACCTGCTCGGGACCGGACCGGACGACGTGCACACGTTGTTCCACTCCCTCGCGTTCGACGTCTCGGTCTGGGAGCTGTGGGCCGCGCTGGGCCGGGGCGGCCGGATCGTCGTGGTGCCCCACGCCGTCACCCGCTCGCCCCGGGAGTTCCTCGACCTGCTCTCCCGCGAGCGCGTCACCGTGCTCAGCCAGACGCCGTCCGCCTTCTACCAGCTCATCGCGGCCGAGGCCGGGCGCCCCGTGCCGCTGGCGCTGCGGGCCGTCGTGCTCGCGGGCGAGTCGCTCGATCCCGCGCGGCTCCGGTCCTGGCACGGCGAAGGCCGCCCGCTGCTGGTGAACATGTACGGCATCACCGAGACCACCGTCCACTCGACCTTCCACGCGCTGACCGATCCGGCAGAGACCCGCAGCGTCATCGGCCACGCGCTGCCCGACCTGCGCCTCCACCTGCTCGACCACGCGCTCCGCCCGGTGCCGCCCAGCTGCCCCGGCGAGGTGTACGTCGCCGGGGCCGGAGTCACCCGCGGCTACCTCGGCCGCCCGGGGCTGACCGCGTCGCGGTTCGTCGCCGACCCGTTCGGGGCCCCCGGGGACCGCCTCTACCGGTCGGGCGACCTGGCCCGCCGGCTGCCCGACGGCACGCTGGAGTACCTGGGGCGCACCGACCAGCAGGTCAAGGTCCGGGGGTTCCGGATCGAGCCCGGCGAGGTCGAACACGTCCTCGAGCGCCACCCCGCGGTCACCCGCGCGGTGGTGCTCCCCGAGGCCGGCGCCGACCGCCTGCTCGCCTACGTGGTCACGACCGGGCCGGTCGACCCCGCCGAGATCCGGCAGCACGCCGCGGCCGTCCTGCCCGGGCATCTGGTCCCCGCGTTCGTGGTGCCGGTGGCGGCGATCCCGCTGACCCCGAACGGGAAGCTCGACCGCCGGGCGCTCCCCGCACCCGGTCCCGCCGGCCCGGCCTCCCGGCCGCCGGCCACCGACGACGAACGTTTCCTGTGCGAGGTGTTCGCCGAGACGCTGGGCGTGGCCGGAGTCGGGGCCGACGACGGTTTCTTCGACCTCGGCGGCCATTCGCTCCTGGCCACCCAGCTGATCAACCGGATCCGCGCCCGCGCCGGGATCGAACTCGGCATCCGCACCCTGTTCGACGCCCCGACCCCCGCGGCCCTCGCGCTCCGGCTCACCCGGCGGGAGGCGCCGGCCCGCCCGCCGCTGCCGGTGGGGAAGCGGCCGGACCGGGTGCCGCTGTCCGCGGCGCAACGACGGCTGTGGTTCTTCACCCGGTTCACCGAACCGAACTCGATCTACAACATGCCCTTCGCCGTCCGGCTGACCGGTCCGCTGTCGGTGGAAGCCCTGCGCGAGGCCGTGCACGACGTGCTGACCCGGCACGAAAGCCTCCGCACCCGCGTGCTCGACGTCGACGGGGAACCGTTCCAGCACGTCGCCCCCGCGGACGAGGTCGACTTCGCAGTCCGCCCCGCGACCGAAACCGCGGTGCCGGACCTGCTCGCCGTCGACGGTGGACACCACTTCGACCTCGGCGGGGAACTGCCGGTCCGGGTGCGGCTCTACCCGGTCGGCCCGGAGCAGCACGTGCTGTTGCTGCTGGTGCACCACATCGCGGCCGACGGCTGGTCGTTCGCGCCGCTGACCCGGGATCTGTCCGTCGCCTACCGGGCGCGGGTGGCCGGGCACGCGCCGCACTGGGACGGCGAACCCGTGCAGTACGCCGACTTCACCCTCTGGCAGGAAGAACTCGATCTGACCGCCCAGGCCGCGCACTGGGAGCAGGTCCTCCACGGCCTTCCCGAGACCTTGCCGCTGCCGGCCGACCGCCCGCGCCCACCCGTGACCGGCCACCGCGGCGAAACCATCGAACTCGACTTCGGCGCCGAGCTGCACGCCGGCTTGTCCGCGCTGGCCAAAGCCCACGACGTCAGCGTGTTCATGGTGCTCCACGCCGCGCTGGCCACCCTGCTGTTCCGCCTCGGCGCGGGCAGCGACATCCCGATCGGCACCCCGGTGGCCGGACGCCACGACGACGCGCTGCACGACGCGATCGGCTGTTTCGTCAACACCGTCGTGCTGCGGACCGAGCTGTCCGGCGACACTCCGTTCAGCGAACTCCTGCGCACGGTCCGCACGGTGGACCTCACCGCGTTCGCCCACCAGGACCTGCCGTTCGACCGGCTGGTGGAACTGCTCAACCCGGCCCGATCGCTGGGCCACCACCCCCTGTTCCAGGTGATGCTGGCCTTCCAGGACACCCCGCCCGCCCGGTTCGACCTGCCGGAGATCACCGCCGAGCACCTTCCGGTGCACGGCCGGTCGTCCCGGCTGGACCTGCTGTGGAGCCTGCAGCAGCGGGCGGATCCACTGGGCGGTCTCCCCGGGCTGACCGGGGTCCTGGAGTACGACAGCGATCTGTTCACCCCGGCGTCGGCACGCCTGCTGATCAGCAGGTTCGACCGGTTGCTGCGGGCGGTGACAGCGGCGCCGGAAACGGCGCTCGGCGACCTCGAGATCCTCCTCCCCGGGGAACGTTCGCGCCTGCTCACCGCGTGGAACGACACCGCCCGCGACGTTCCCGCCACCACCGTGACCGCGTTGTTCGCCGAGCAGGTCGCCCGGACCCCGGACGCCACCGCGATCATCGACGGCGACCGCGAGCTGACCTACCGGCAGCTCGCCGGCCGTGCGGAGCAGCTCGCCGTCGAACTGCGCTCCCACGGCGTCGGACCCGGTGGCCTGGTCGCGCTGCAGCTGCGCCGCGAGCCGGACCTGCCCGCGGCGATGCTGGCGGTCCTCTCGCTCGGAGCGGCCTACCTGCCCTGCGAACCGGATCTGCCCGACGGCCGGATCCGCACGATCCTCGCCGACGCGCGGCCGATCCTGCTGGTGCGGCACCACGAGTCCGGCGGGCTGGCGATGACCCGTCCGGCCGGGCCACCGGCCGTCCTGCCCCCCGGGAGCGCCTACACGATCTACACCTCCGGCTCGACGGGACGGCCGAAGGGCGTCGTGGTCCCGGAAGGCGCGGTCGTCAACCTGCTGCTCGCCCTGCGCGAACAGCTGCGGGTCGACGAGCGGGACCGGGTGCTGGCGTCCGCGCCCGCCGGGTTCGACATGTCGGTCCCCGAGCTCTACCTGCCGCTGATCACCGGCGCCGCGATGGTCCTGCTCGACCCGGAGGCCCAGCGCGATCCCGCGGTCCTGCTCGACCGCGTCGAACGCCACCGGGTCACGGTGATGCAGGCGACGCCGTCCCTGTGGCACGCACTGGCCGCCCGTCGTCCCGGCGTGCTGCGCGGCATGCGCGCGGTGATCGGCGGAGAGCTCGTCCCCGGCCCGCTGGCCACCACACTGGTCGAGCTGGGTTGCTCGCTGCTGGCCTGCTACGGACCGACCGAAACCACCGTGTGGTCCGCCACCCACCGGGTCGGCGGGCCGCAGGACGCCGCCGTCCCGCTGGGCCGTCCGCTGGGGAACACCCGCTGCTACGTGCTGGACGGCAGGCTGCGTCCGGTACCCCCCGGGGTGACCGGGCAGCTGTACATCGCCGGCGCCGGGGTGGCGACGGGGTACCTGCACCAGCTCCCGCTCACCGCCGAGCGCTTCGTGGCGGACCCCTTCGGCGAGCCGGGGACGCGGATGTACCACACCGGCGACCTGGCCTCCTGGACACCGCAGGGCGTCCTGCGGTTCCACGGCCGCGCGGACGAACAGGTCAAGCTCCGCGGGCACCGCATCGAACTCGGGGAGGTCGAAGCGACCCTGGCCGCCCACCCGCAGGTGACGGCGGCCGCGGTCGCCGTGCGCGAGCACAGCGCCGACGACCACCGGATGGTCGGCTACGTCGTCGGTACGACCGACCTCGACGCGGTCGCCGAGCACGTCGCCGGGTCGCTGCCCGCCTACATGGTCCCGGCCAAGCTGCTCACGGTGGACCACCTTCCGCTGAACGCCAACGGAAAGCTGCTCCGGGACCGGCTCCCCGAACCGGCGTGGGAGGCGACGACCGGCGTCACGGTCCCGGAGAACCTGCGGGAACAGCTGCTGTGCACGACGTTCGCCGAGGTGCTGGGCATCCCGAAGGTCGGCGCGACGGACAACTTCTTCGAACTCGGCGGCCACTCCCTGCTGGCCGCGCGGCTCGTCGACCGCGTCCGCTCGGTGCTCGGGCTGGAGCCGAAGATCCGCGACGTGTTCCGGGCGGGCACGCCGGCCGCGCTGAGCCGGCTGCTCGGCGGCGAGGACGCCCCCTCGGCCGGGCACCTCGTCCCGTTCCGCGCCGACGGCGACGCGGCGCCGGTGTTCTGCGTTCACCCGCTCAGCGGCATCAGCTGGCTCTACGCGGGGCTGCTCGGCCACATCGACCGCGCACACCCGGTGTACGGCCTGCAGGGCGAGGGGCCCGACGGGGTGCGCGACCTGCCCGGCAGCGTCCCCGAGATGGTCGAGCGCTACCTCGCGGAGATCCGTTCGGTGCACCCGACGGGGCCGTACCACCTGCTCGGGTGGTCGTTCGGCGGGGTCGTGGCCCACGCCATGGCCGTCGAGCTCGGCGAGGAAACCGGGCGGCTGTTCCTGCTCGACCCCCAGGCCCGTCCGGACGAGGACCTCGGCGAGTCCATCGACGACGAACGGGTCCTGCGGGTCCTGCTGACCGCCGTGGGCCGCGACGACGGCGAGTTCTCCCCCGGCGAGCTCACCTTCCCCGCGGTGTCGGCGACGCTGCGTCAAGAGGGCAGCATCTTCGCGCGCTTCACCGAGGAAGACGTCCGCCGGGTCGTCGAGGTGTCCCGCAACAACGCCCGGCTCGTCCGGGAGCACCGCCCCGGCACCTATCCCGGTGACGTCGTGTTCGTCGGGACCACCGGAGCGACCCCGGCCTGGCTGCCCTGGCGGCGGCACATCGGCGGCGAACTGGTCACCTACGAGCTCGACCTCGTGCACCACCGCCTCCTGCAACCCCAGAACGCCGGATTCGTGGGAGAAATCCTGCGTCGCCACCTGAACGGGGACCAACCATGACGATCAGCCCCGAAGAGGCCTGCCGCGCCGTCCGCCGCTACTACGCGCTCGTCGACTCCGGGGACATCGACGGGCTGCTCGCGCTGTTCCACGAAAACGCCTCGTACCAGCGCCCCGGCTACGCGGCGCTGACCGGGCACGCCGAGCTGCGGGACTTCTACCGCTCGCAACGCATCATCGCCCACGGCAGGCACGACATCGGGCGGCTCGTCGTCGCCGGGCACACCGTGGTGGTCCGCGCGAGCTTCGCCGGAGTGCTCAAGGACGGCCGCGAGGTCTCCGTGCGCTTCGCCGACTTCTTCGAGCTGTCCGACGAAGCCCGGTTCCTCGAGCGCGAGACGTTCTTCTTCGCGCCGAGCGTCTGAAAGGAAGCTTTCGCCGATGCACGGACGAACCGGGCTGGCCACGTTGCCGGCAGGCACCCGGGTGGTGGTCAGGATGCCGAACGGGGCCGAGCTCGCGGAGGTGCTGCGCACCTGTTTCGACCTCGAACTGGTCGCCGTCCCCCTCGGCCCCCGCACCACCGGCGCCCAGCTGGCGGACATCGTCGACCGGGTGCGCGCCGCATCCATTGTGGACGGATCCGCCGGCGAGGTGCGCGGCACCCGCCACCCGGCCGCGGCGGACGGCACCGAGGGACTCGCGTTCATCATGTTCACCTCGGGGTCGACCGGCCCGCCGAAGGGCGTGGTGCTCAGCCGGGACGCGGTGCTCGGCAACGCCGCCAAGACCGCGGCGCTGCACGGGCTCACCCCGGACCGTCCCCACGGCACCTGCCTGCCGCTCTACCACTGCAACGCACTGGTCATGTCCCTGCTGGGCACCCACCGGACCGGCGCCCCGCTCGTGGTGCAGGCGAAGTTCGACCCGGACGGCTACTTCACCGCGTTGCGGGCGGCGGGGGCCCGCACGGCGTCGATCGTGCCCGCCCTGCTGGCCGACCTGGTCGAGGCGGCGCCGGCGTGGCCGGACAGCCTGGACTACCTGATCACCGCGGCGGCCCCGCTCACCAGCGACCTCGCCCGGCGGTTCCACCGCCGATACGGCCCCCGGCTGCGGCAGGGTTACGGGCTCACCGAAGCCGTCAACTTCAGTTTCACCATGCCGGAGCTGACCGGAACGGCCTACACCGAGCAGTACGTCGACCGGTTCCCGCCGGTGGGGCTGCCGCTGCCCGGCACGGAGTTCCGCCTGGCCGCGGGCGAAGTGCAGGTGCGGACCGCGGAGGTGATGACCGGGTACTGGGAGGATCCCGCGGCCACCGCCGAAGCCCTGACCCCGGACGGCTGGCTGCGCACCGGCGACCTCGGGGAACTCCGCGACGGCCTGCTGGTGCTCAAGGGCCGGACGAAGGAACGGATCAACCGCGGGGGCGAGAAGTACTACCCGCTCGACCTCGAACAGCGCTGGCGGGCGGCCGGGCTGCCGGGCCGGTTCGCGGCGGTCGGCGTCGCGGAGCCGACCCTCGGCGACGAGATCGGGCTCGTCACCACGGACCAGTCCGTGGCCGAGGTCCGTGCGGTCTACGAGCGGAGCGGCACGCGGCCCGCCGTGGTGCAGTTCGGCGGTTTCCTCGCCACCGCCACGGGCAAACCGCAACGCAAGGCGATGGGGCGCCCGCTCGCCGCCCGGCGGCAACCGGCCGCCCGCTACGAAGCCCTCTTGCGCTACGCCGCCGAAACCGCCCGCGCCCTGGTCCGGGGAAAGCACCAGCCGGCCGGTCCCTTGGCCGCGATGGCACACGCCCTCGCCGGACAAGCCGACGAGAGGGGGCACCTCGGCGACGAAAAGATCTTCGAGGCCTTCGATTTCCTCAGGACACAGTGGACAGAAGACGGCGACGCCGTCGCCGCCCTGAAAGCCCAGTGGAAGGCCCAGCTCCGCACGTGCTGGCCCCTCGCGGAATACACCGAGCTGGCGGCCGAGATCACGGGAACGCCGGACGTCCCGTTCGGGCACGAGTCGACCCTCGGCGACGGCCGCCTGTCGGTGTTCCCCCACGCCGTCCCCGTGACGGCCGCCGACGGCACCCCCTGGGCGCTCGACCTGCTGTGGACCTTCCTGGACGGCGGCGAACCGGCCCCGCACCCGGACCGGTGGGCGCAGGTCCGGCGGTGGCGCGGCAACGGTGCCGCGGTGGCGGGCTTCTCGGTGCTCCGAGCGGGCCGGCACGACCTCGGCGGCGTCCTCTGGGCCCGCACCGAAGACGAACAATGACGACCACAGGAGTTCCCGTTATGCCGGACAGGATGAAGAAGACCCCCGACCACGAGGACGAGTGGTTCGACGTCCGTGAGCACCAGGACACCGGGCAGAACCGCGTCACCCCGCTGCTGCAGCTCCCGCCCGCGGCGGCGCTGGGGATCGTCGAAGCGCTGGCCGGGCTGGTCCGCGGGGCCCACGAGCACGAAGCGGACCACCCCACCCCGCCCGGCCGGCTCAAACGAGCGCAGGAGTTCGAGGAGGGTGACGTCTACATGGTCGAGCCGCCCTTCGAGGGCTTCTTCGCCGATCGGTACCTGATGGACTTCTACGACGTGCGGGCCCGCGACATCTGCTCCCGGATGCACCTGCACACCGGGCTCCGGTTCGTGCGGATGATGACCGGCCCCGCGACCACGATCCGCGTGTCCAGCCTGTCGCCGATCATCGTCCGGCCCAGCCCCGGGTGGACCGCCGCGCCCCTCACGGAGTTCGTCGACGCCCTGCCGGACGTACCGCTGCCGGCCGTCCGCGATCGCCACAACGTGATCGTTCCGCCCAATTCCTGGGTCGACATGCAGATCCCCCGCGGCGTCTCACACCAGTTCAACGCCGTGGGACCGAACGCGGTGATCGACTCGGTGCACCCGGAGGAATCCATCGAGACGCTCAGGGAAGGCATGTCCGGCTACAAGATGATGGCCCAGACGATCTTCCTGGCCGAGGCCAAGAGCCAAGCGGACTCCTGTCTCGCCACCACGACCAACGAATAGCTTCCGCCGGTCGGCCGACCGGTTTTCGCCCCCACTGCGCTGCGTAATCCCCGCGGCAGTCACGAGCCTCCATACATACCCGAACGGACGCAGCTTGCACGCGCGTTCGGCCGTAACGTCGGTCACGGGGACGGTGCAGCAACGTGCGCGCCGGGGGGTGGCGGAGAGGGTGCTGGGGGCTCAACCGGGTGTGGCCTGCACGTGCATGGCCGCGGCCGGCTTCATCGGCCAAGCCTGACATCGCTGCCGAGACCTGCATCGGAACCACTGGCGGTGCGCCGCCGTGTGTCTTCGTGCTCAACCAGGTTCCGGAGGGGTGAAGATGTCTGCTCATGATCGTGGTGATGCCGGGCCGGAAGAACAGGCTTCCGGCCGGCCGTGGTGGCCGTGGCTGGTCGTGGCGCTCCTGGTGGCCGCGGCCGCGGCCAGCTGGTTCCTCACGCCCCAGAAGTACGGCTTGCGGATCGGGATGCTGCTGCTGGCCGCCGCACTCACGCTGAACCAGCTGATCACCTGGCACCGCGCCCGCCGGAGCAAGGCGGGTGGAACACCCTCGGGGCCGGCGTCGCACCACTGACCCGGACCAGCGTGGCGGACAGGTGCCCCACCGGCAGAACCGGGTCGCAACCGCTCTGACCGGGGAGGCGTTGAACGCGTTCTTCGCCGAAGTGCGCGAGAGGCTTGCCGAAGGCCCGGAATGCGGCAGGATGTCCGGCATGACGTTGCCCGCTCTGCCCGAGGAGTCGTTCCGGCGCGTGCTCTGCGTCGTCGCGCACCCCGACGACATGGAATACGGCACGTCCGCCGCCGTCGCTCGCTGGACCGCGCGCGGCATCGACGTCGGTTATCTCCTGCTCACCCGCGGCGAAGCCGGCATGCCGAACCCGCCCGAGGAGACGGCCCGCCTGCGCGTCGCCGAGCAGCGGGCCGCCTGCGCCGTCGTCGGCGTCGAGCACCTCACGGTTCTCGAACACCCCGACGGCGTGCTCGTTTACGGCCTCGACCTGCGCCGGGACATCTGCCGGGAGATCCGCCGGTTCAAGCCCGACGTCGTCTTCGGCACCGGCTTCGAGGTCGAGACGCCGTACGGCTTCGACCAGGCCGACCACCGCGCGGCCGGGCTGGCGACGCTCGACGCGATCCGCGACGCCGGCAACCGGTGGGTCTTCCCCGAGCAGATCGACGACGAAGGCCTCGAACCGCACTCCGCCCGCTGGTACCTCACCCCGGGCATGACGGACGCGACCCACGGCGTCGACGTCACCGGCGAACCACTGCGCCTCGGCGTCGCTTCGCTGGAGGCGCACGCCGCGTACCTGGCCGCACTCCCGGACCACCCGGCGCCCGCCGGCTTCATCCCGCAGTTCGCCGCGATGAGCGGCAAAGCCATGGGCGTCGAGCACGCCGTCCTGTTCCGCGCCCACGATCTGCAGGCGCCACCGGAGCTCCCCACCGAAACCGCCCAGGACTGACCCGGTTGCCCAGCGCGACCGAATGACGAGGCACCGCTCTGCGTGCCGCTGTCCTAGGCGAAGACGGCCGCGACCGCCGCGCCGACCTCTCGCTTGGTCAAGTAGAAGGTGGCCTCGTGCGGTTTCGCGCCGTTGTCCACCGTGTAGCCGCTCTCCAGCACGCCGTCCGCCCCGGGGAAGAGGGCCGTCAGGTCAGGGCGGGCCGCGACCAGGTCGTCGCGGTCCGCGAGGTTGACCCAGCGGGCGAGGCAGCCGGGCACCGACGGCGGCTGCGGGCGGGTGCGTTCATAGACGATCGTGCGCGTGCCCAGCGGTGATCCGAGAGTGACCAGCAGCGGCAACGGACGGCCGAGCCGGTGGACGGCCTCGTAGGCGACCACCGAACCCAGCGAATGCGCGACGACGATCTCGGTCTCCGGCCCGACCAGGTCGGCGACCCTGGCCTGCACCCGCTCCCGCACCTCGTCATCCGTCAAGTAGAGGGTCACCTGCCGCAACGCTCGCACCAGCACCCGCTCGGCGAACGCGACCCCCAGCCGGGCGAACGGCCGCAGCCGCACCAGCGCGTTGAGAACCGGCCGGGCCGCCGCGCGGACGCCCTGTTCCTCCCCCGCCTTTTCGTGCAGGAGCTGCAGCTCGTGGCGCGCGGTCTCCTGATCGGACTCCCGGCTCGCGGAAACGGCGGCGCGGGCCAGCCACTCCTCGGCGAGCACCGCGGCGAACGGCCACTCGGTCTCACCCAGCACGTCGTCGGCGCCCTGCTGCCCACGTGCGGCGAAGACGTCACCGTAGAAGGCCATCCGGGCCTCGCCCGGGCGGGCGGCACGCCACAGGCGGTCGGCGAGGCCGGGGTGGCCCGCGGTCCGGACTCCGCCGGCCAGCGCCGGGAGCCATTCCGCTTCCAGGCTGTCGGCTGATTTCTGTTCCTGCGCGATTCCGTGGACCAGCACGATTCGAGCCATAACGCACCGTATCGTGAGCACCGTGGGTGAACGACGAGCTTTGGTGATCGCCTCCCAGTGCGCGTCGTTGAACCTGCTGTCATTCCTGCCCGACGCGGCGCGCGAGGTCGCCGACGCGCTGCTGGACCCCGACCTCGGTGGCTGCGTGCCCGCTCTCGCGGACGGGCGTCCGATGCTGGTCAACCCGACGGCGGCGGAGCTCGACACCGCGGTGGCCGCGGCGTTCGAACGCGCCTCCGAGGACGAAGCGACGTTGTTCCTTGCGCTGGTCGGGCACGGCGACTACGCCGACGACGATTTCTACTTCCTGACCCACGACGCCACCTCGCCGCCGGACAGCCGGACGGCGTTCCACCTCGCGCAGCGGATCAAAGAACTGCTCGGCCGCCATTCCCTGCTCGACGGCCTGGTCATCCTGCTCGACACCTGCCACGCCGGAGTCGCGGCGACCCAGGCGGCGGCCCGCTGGGTGCACATCGTCGGCCAGGCCGGCAAGCGCTTCGAGGTCCTGACGGCGTCGGACGACCGCACCGCCGCCGACGGCTGCTTCAGCCGCTCCCTGGCCGGCGTGCTGCGCTCGGGCCGTCCCGAACTCGGAGAACGGCTGCGGTGCCCGGACCTGAAACGGGTGATCTCCGCGTTCTGCCCCCGGCAGACCGCCGTGCACCTGGCCTTCGACGGGGTCCGCACGACGACGAAGGGCGACCAGGGACTGTGGCTGGCGGTCAACGCATCCGAAGCGTGGCGCCCCTTGCTCGGCAACCCCTCGGCCGCGGAGATCGAGCGCCTCACCGACCGGTACCGCCCGGCACCGGCGCTGAGCATGCTCGTCGGTCACCTGCTGATGGGCGTGCGGTGCGTCGCCGTCACCGGGGATGCCGGATCGGGCAAGTCGACGCTGGTGGCCGCGCTCGCCCGGCCGGCGATCGCGGCCGACGTCGTGCCGTCGAAACTGCTGCACGCGGTGCTGCTCCTCACCCCGGGGCAGACCGGCGAGCAGATCGCCGCCGAGCTCGCCCGCCAGCTGCGGCGCAGCGTCCCCGGGTTCGACGCGGCCCACGCCCGCTATCGGGAGCAGCCTCGCCTCGACGCGAGCGCCTTCGACCTCGATGTGGCCGGGCCGCTGCGCGTGCTCACCCAGGAGTGGCGAGGCGGCTCGATCCGGATCGCCCTGGACGGACTCGACCGGCTGGACGCAGCGGAGTCGCCGCGGCTGACCCGGGCCCTGGGTGCGGTGATCGCCGATCCGGCGCTGGCCCGGGTGCAACTCGTCGTCGCCGCCCGGCGGTCCCCGATCGAAGCGGACACGAGGGTCCTCCACCTGACCCGCGAAGAGGCGGGGTTGGTCTGCGCCGCCTGCGGAACCCGCAACCCTGCCGAAGAGGCGTTCTGCGAGGTCTGCGGGAGTTTCCTGTCGTGGCGGGCCGACAGTATCCGCACGGGCGCGAGCGAACCTGCCCCTCCGGCGCAACACTCCCGGCCGGCGGGTGTGCAACCGCCGGCCTCCGGCGAGGCGCTGTGCCCGCTCTGCGGGAGTGGCAACGCGCGCACCCGAAGGTTCTGCAGCCGATGCGGCAGCACTCTCGCAGCATCGCCCGGCGGAGGTCCCCCTCCCCCAACAGGCAGCCTCCCGGCGAGGCGAATTGCCGACACGGTGCGTGCGGTCCGGCTTGTCGCGCCGCTCCTGATCACGACCGCTGCGCTGACTTTGGCGCTCCCTGAACCGGCCCGGTGGTATCCGGCCGGCGTCGGGATCATGACGCTGCTCTGCCTGGCCGGCTACTCCTTGTACCGCCGGCGACGTCGACGGCTTGCGGCTGAACCGGACTGGCAGTGGAGACCGGGTAGACCAAGCGCTGCCGGAGATGACGGCACCGCCATCCTCGAGCACGGCTTTCGGCAGGGCCACTCGGCCGACGTGGTCCGCGCTGTCCTTCGTGCGTCCGCGTCGCACGGTCCGCTTCCGCTCACGATCCTGGCCCGAGCGTCCGCAAGGCTGGGCGGCCCCGGACGCATATCCGAACTTCGGGACGCGCTCGTCCGCCTCGGCGACGACGTACTCCGAAGCCGGGCAGGCAGCCCCGACGAGACCGTCAGCCTGTCCGTTCCCGCGCCTCGGCAGGGCCGCGTCACGGCCCATCGCGCACTCCTCTACGCGATCGGCGAGCTGGCACCGGCGAGTGAGCAGTCCCGCGACACGCCCGAGCAGCGCTATGCCCGAGCCGCCGAAGCCGCTTACCTGTGGCAGCTGGGCCAGCGCGAGGAAGCCGTGCACAGCCTCGACGAACGTCCGCTCACCGTGCCGTTCGAGAACCTCGAACGGTGGACCGCCTGGGCGGGCAAAGCCGCCGTCGAACTCGGCGACGAGCATCCGTTGACGCTGCGCTGCCGGGCCCGGGTCGCCGCCTGGACCGGCAAGTCAGGCGATCCCGCCGCCGCGGCCGCGGCGTTCGAGGAGCTGTTGCCCGTTGCCGAACGCGTGCTGGGCGCGGACAGCCTGACGACGCTCGGCATCCGGCACGGCGCAGCTGCCCTGCGCGACGACAGGTGAGCGCACCTTCCCCTGAATCCTCGGCCGTGAACCTGCTCTTCACCCGTTGCCCCGAGGTGGCCCCGAAGGCGATCTGCACGGTAGCCTAAGTCAAGCAGTTGACTTAGGTTGTGTGTCCGTTCGCCCGCTCGCCCCCGAACTCACGTCCTGCCCCGGCAGGCGGAAGGGAACACATGTCCTCCCGACCGGCAGCTCCGGACCGCCCGCGCTTCACCGCCGAGGAGCTCGGCTTCGATCCCGAGGCCCTGCGCGCGAAGTACCGGGCGGAGCGGGATCGCCGCCTCCGTCCGGAAGGGAACGCCCAGTACCGCCGGGCGGCCGGGGAATTCGGCTACTACGCGGCCGATCCCTACACGCCCCGCGGCGAGCGGGAGTCCGTGCACGACCGCGTCGAAGCCCTCGTGGTCGGCGGTGGCTTCGGCGGGCTCCTCACCGGGGCCCGGTTGCGCCAGGCCGGCGTGCCGGAGATCCGGGTGCTCGACGAGGCCGGCGACTTCGGCGGCACCTGGTACTGGAACCGCTACCCGGGCATCCACTGCGACATCGAGTCCTACGAATACCTGCCCCTGCTGGAAGAAGTCGGCTACGTGCCGAACTGGCGCTACGCCCCCGGCGAGGAGATCCGGCAGCACGCGATCGCCGTCGCGAAGCACTTCGACCTCTACCGCGACACGCTGTTCCACACCCGCGTGACCGAGCTGCGCTGGGACGAGGACGCCGCCGAGTGGCAGGTGCGCACCGACCGCGGTGACGCCTTCCGCGCCCGCTACGTCGTGGTGTCGTCCGGCACGCTCACCCAGCCGAAGCTACCCGGCATCCCGGGCATCGAGACCTTCCGCGGGCACACCTTCCACACCAGCCGCTGGGACTACGGCTACACCGGCGGCAGCCCCGACGGCGGCCTGGACCGGCTGGCGGACAAGAAGGTCGGCATCGTCGGCACCGGCGCCACCGGGATCCAGGTCATCCCCCACCTCGGTCGCGACGCCGAGCAGCTCTACGTCTTCCAGCGCACGCCCTCGTCGGTCGACGTCCGCGGCAACCGTCCCACCGACCCGGCGTGGGCGGCGTCCCTGCGGCCGGGCTGGCAGCGGGAACGGATGGACAACTTCCTCACCATCGTCGCCGGCGGGCACGCCGAGCACGACCTGGTCGGCGACGGCTGGACCAGCACCGGCCGGCTGCAGCGGCAGATGCTCGGCGGCGCCGTCGACACCGGCCTCGCGCCCGAGGACCGCGAGTACCTCGACGAGATCGCGGACTTCGTGAAGATGAACGAAATCCGCGCCCGGGTCGACGAGGTCGTGACCGACCCGGCCACCGCGGAACTGCTCAAGCCCTGGTACCGGTACATGTGCAAGCGGCCGACGTTCAGCGACTTCTACCTGCAGACCTTCAACCGGCCGAACGTCACCCTGGTCGACACGGCCGACCACGGCGGGATCACCCGGATGACGGAGAACGCGGTCGTCGTCGGCGACCGCGAGTTCGAGGTGGACTGCGTCGTCTTCGCCACCGGCTTCGAGGTCGGCGTCTCCGGTGTCCTCTCCGGAACGCTGCCGGTGTACGGCCGCGACGGCGTCCCCCTGCTGCACTCGTGGCACCAGGGTCCGAAGACGCTGCACGGCTTCTACAGCCACGGCTTCCCCAACCTGTTCCACCTCGGGCCGCTGCAGAACGCCTCCGCCGTCAACTTCGTGCACATCCTCCAGGAGCAGGCCACGCACATCGGCGCCGTCGTCGCCGCGGCCCGCGACCGCGACGCCCGGTACATCGAACCCACGGCCGAAGCCCAGGAGGCGTGGGTCGGCACGCTTCGCGCGACCGCCCGCGACAACTCCGCGTTCCTGACCGAATGCACCCCCGGCTACTACAACAACGAGGGCAAACCGCGTCCGTTGGTCAACTCCTTCGCCCCGGGGCCGATCGTCTTTCACGACCTGCTGCGCCGCTGGCGCGAAGAAGGCGGGCTGGCCGACGTCCTGGTCGGCGCATGAGCGGCTTCCGAACCCGCCGGCTGACCCGGCCCACCTCGTTGCGGGGATCCAACGGGGTCGCCTTCGGCCCGGACGGCCGGCTGTACGTCGCGCAGTTCCTCGCCGGCGAGATCAGCGCCGTCGACCTGGCCACCGGCGATGCCGAGGTGGTCGTTCCGGCCGGCGGGCCGGTGCAGACGCCGGACGACCTCGCCTTCGGCCCGGACGGCTCGATGTACCTCACCGACCTGGTCCCCGGCCGCGTGTGGCGACGCCACCCCGACGGCACGTTCACCCTGGTCACCGACCAGGTCCGGCTGCCGAACGGGATCGCCTGCGTCGGCGACCGCCTGTTCGTCAACGAGATGATCCCGGACGGCCGGTTGCTGGAACTGGCCGAGGACGGGGTCAAGGTGCTGACCGGCGGGCTGGCCATGGGCAACGCCATGCAGCTCGGCCCCGACGGTGCCCTCTACTACCCGCACATGCTCACCGGCGAGGTCTTCCGGATCCCGCCCGACGGCGGCACTCCCGAGCTCGTCGCCGCCGAGGTCCACGAGCCGGTCGCCGTCCGGTTCGACCTCGGCGGTGTGCTGCAGGTGCTCTCCCGCGGCGCGGCCGGCATCGTCACCCGCATCGACCTGTTCGGCACCGGCGACCGGACGCTGCTCACCAGCGGGCTGGCCGGGCTGGACAACGCCGCCTTCGACCCCGAGAACCGCATGTTCGTCTCCAGCTTCGCCGGCGGCGGCATCACGGAGCTGCACCCGGACGGCCGGACCCGCGAGATCGCCCCGCGGGGCTTCGCCGGCCCCTACGGGGTGACGGTCGACCTCGGCGGAACCGTCCACGCCGCCGACCACTACCGCATCGCCGAGCCGCGGCACCCCGAGGGCGACGTCACCACGACCGAGCTGCTCCCCTTCGTCCACGGCATCGCGGCCGACGGCGAGCTGCTCCACCTGACCTCGCAGTTCGGCCAGGTCCGGACGTATGACCGGGCCACGAGGTCGATCCGCACCCGAGCCGACCGCCTCGACCAGCCCCTCGGCATCGCCGTCCGCGCGGACGGCGTGCTCGTGGTCGCCGAGGCGGGTGCGGGCCGCATCGTCACGATCGACGCCGAGGACACCCTCGGCGTGCTCGCCGACGGCTTCGGCCGCCCGGTCGACGTGGCGGTGGACGGAGACGGACGCTGGTGCGTGAGCGACGAGGAGCGCGGTGCGGTGTACCGCCTCGACGGGGAAGGCACTGGGGAAGGCACTGGGGAAGGCACTGTCGTCCTGGCGGACGGCCTCGGCGCGCCCCAGGGCATCACGGCCGGCGACGGTTGCCTGTACGTCGCCGAAACCGCGGCGGGCAGGCTCGTCGCGGTGGACCTGGTTTCCGGTGCCGTCCGGACGGTGGCCGACCTGCCGGCCGGCCCCGGGCGGCCCGGCGAGCTGCCCGCGTTGCACGCCCACGGCCTGCCCGGTGCTGCCCGGCCCTTCGCCGGACTGGCCGCGGCCGGCAACGCCCTCTACGCCGCCGCCGGCGGCACCGTCCTGCACCTGACGCCCGCGGAAGAGCCGTGACCGCACCCGAGCGAAGGCAGGTCCTCCGGGCACTCAGCGGTCTGCTCCTCGCCTTGTTCGTCTCCACGCTGAGCAGCACCGTGGTCTCGACGGCGCTGCCGCGCATGCTGCACGACCTGCACGGCTCGCCCGTCCAGTACGCCTGGGTCGTGACCGCCACGCTGCTCGCGGCCACCGCCACCACCCCGATCTGGGGCAAGCTGGCCGACCTCTACCGCAAGAAGACGCTCATCCAGCTCACCGCCGTCGTCTTCATCGCCGGGTCGGTCGCCGCGGGCCTGGCCCAGAGCACCGGCCAGCTCATCGGGGCGCGTGCGGTGCAGGGCATCGGCGTCGGTGGCCTGCAGTCCCTGGTCCAGATCGCCATCGCCGCGATGATCCCGCCCCGCGAACGCGGCCGCTACGCCGGTTACCAGAGCAGCGTCACGGCGTTGTCGACCATCGGCGGGCCGTTGCTGGGCGGTTTCCTCGTCGACACCCCCTGGCTGGGCTGGCGGTGGTGCTTCTTCATCGGCGTGCCCGTGGCGCTGGCCGCGCTGGTCCTGCTCCAGCTCACGCTGCGGCTTCCGGTGGTGCGGCGGGAAAACGTGCGGATCGACTACTGGGGCGCCACCCTGATCACCGGCGGGGTCAGCCTGCTGCTGATCTGGGTGTCCTTCGCCGGCGATGCATTCGCCTGGGTGTCGTGGCAGACCGGCGGGATGGTCGGCGGCACGCTCGTGCTGCTCGGGCTGGCCGCCTGGGTCGAGACGCGGGCCGCCGAACCCGTCGTCCCGCCCCGCATCCTCCGGCAGCGCACCACCGCGCTGGCCATCCTCGGCAGCCTCGCCGCCGGCACCGCCATGTACGGCGCCGCGGTCTTCCTCAGCCAGTACTTCCAGGTCAGCCGCGCCCACACCGCCACCGAAGCCGGACTGCTGACCATCCCGATGATGGCCGGCATCCTCGTCGCCTCGATCGTCGCCGGCCGCCGGATCAGCCGGACCGGCCGCGTCAAGCCGTTCCTCGTCACCGGCGCGATCAGCCTCACCGCCGGGTTCGCCGGCCTGGGCCTCATCGACGAGCGCACTCCCCTGGTCTTCATCGGCACCGCGATGCTGCTGATCGGCACCGGAGTCGGCATGACCCTGCAGAACTTCGTGCTCGTGGTGCAGAACGCCGTCCCCCTGCGGGACATCGGCGCGGCCAGCGCCACCGTCTCCTTCTCCCGGTCCCTCGGTGGCACCATCGGCGTCGCCGTCCTCGGCGCGGTCCTGGCCCGCCAGGTCGCCGATCGAGCCGCGGCCGGCGACCCGCCACCGGTCGCCTACGGAGCCGCCACCGGGCACATCTTCGCCATCTCGGCCGGTGTGGCGCTGCTCGGCGTGCTCGCCGCGGTCCTGCTCAAACCCGTGTCACTGCGCGAAAGCCTCGATCTGCCCGACGCCACCGGGACGACAACGCCAGGAAGTTCCAGGAAGGAAACCCATGTCGCAGAACGGCACTGACCGCCGCTTCACCGGCCGCACCGTCATCGTGACCGGCGCCGGATCCGGCATCGGCCGCGCCGCCGCGGTCCGCATCGCCGCGGAAGGCGGCCACGTCGTGGCCGCCGACCTCGACCCGGCCCGGCTGGACGGCCTCGTCGAACAGTGCGGCGAGGAATCCGTCACCGCGGCCGCCGGGGACATCACCGAGCCGGAAACCGTGGCGCAGATCGTCGCGGCCGCCGGGAGCCGGATCGACGGCCTGGCCAACGTCGCCGGGATCATGGACGGGTTCCTCCCACCGTCCGAAGTGGACGACGCGGTGTGGGACCGCGTCCTGGGCATCAACCTGACCGCGACGATGCGGCTGACCCGGGCGGTGCTCCCGGCGATGATCGAGGCGGGGCACGGGTCGATCGTGAACGTCGCTTCGGAAGCGGCGTTGCGCGGGTCGGCGGCGGGCGCCGCGTACACCGCATCGAAACACGCCGTGGTCGGCTACACCGCCAGTGTCGCGTTCTTCCACGGCCCGCAGGGAGTGCGGGCCAACGCGGTCGCGCCGGGACCGACGATCACCGGCATCGACGGCGGGATGCGTTCCCCGTACGCGGCCGGCCGCGGTGGCCCGGTCATGCAGGCGACCATGACGGCGCCGGTGGCACCCGAGCAGGTGGCGGCCTCGATCGTGTGGCTGCTCAGCGACGACGCCACCAACATCAACGGAGCCGTCCTGCCCAGCGACGGCGGCTGGTCGGTCGCCTGAGCGTCACTCCGCGAGCCCGCCGGACATCAGAAACGGGACCTGATCCTCGCCAGATCGGTGATCGACAGCTCGCTGCCCGCTTCAAGCAGGGAGACGCCATCGTCGTCGACGAAGCCGCCCATGGCAGCGCTCTTGACCAGCGCTCCGTACACGTGGAACCAGTGCCAAGCCGTCTTGGCGTCGGTAGCCCTCTGGGCGGCGGTGAGCAAGGCCAACGCCGCCGCCTCCTCACAGGACGTCGGAGTCTGCGCGGTGGTCACCTCCAACGGAGAAAGCATTTCCCCGCCGGCCGGGGCGTACTTTTCCGCGGCAACCTCAATAGGGTTCACCATCATGTCTCTCACCTTGTTTCTCCGGAAGGAGCCGCTACGCGCAGCAAGCCGAGAATGTCTTCGGCGAAGCGAGACTAGCTGGCACCGACCGCACACACATCCTCCGATATAAGGATTCTCGCCTGCGCCAATCCGGGAAACAGCGTCGGAAAACTTCGGAGCTGTCCATTCACAGTGTACGTTTGTGTGCTACCGAAGCCCTTGGGGGCGTGGTCACGGCCGCAGCCGGTAGCGGATCAAGCGTGAACTGTTGCCGACCACCGCGACCGAGGACGCGTTGTGCAGGATCGCCGCCGCCACCGGTGACAAGGCGCCCGCGGCGGACACCGTGAGCCCGACCGCGTTGACCGCGATCGACATCCCGTAGTTCTGCCGGATCAGGGTGATCGCGCGCCGGCCGAGGTCGCGCAGGTCCAGCAGGGCTCGCAAGTCGTCGGTGGCGAGCGCGACGTCGGCGGTCTCGACGGCGACGTCCGTACCCGCGACGCCCATCGCGATCCCGATGTCGGCCAAGGCGAGCGCGGGCGCGTCGTTGGTACCGTCCCCGACCACCGCGACCGTGTACCCCTCGGCCTGGAGCTGCCGCACGACGTCCTGCTTGTCCTCCGGCAGCACCTGGGCCCGGTACTCGTCGACCCCCAGCTCGGCCGCGACCGCCTTCGCGGTCTCCGGGTTGTCGCCGGTGAGCAGCACGATCCGCCGGACCCCGTCGGCACGCAACCCGGCCAGCACCTCCCGTGCCTCCGGCCGCACCGTGTCGCGCAACGACACCAGCCCGGTCAGCCTGCCCTCGACCGCCAGCAGCAGCGGCGTTTCGGCGGCGCGCCGCAGTTTGCCGACCCATTCCTCGGCCTCGGCGGAGATCCGGACGCCCTCTTCGCGCAGGAGTTCGGCATGGCCGATCAGCATGGTGCGGCCGTCGCTCTGGACCCGCATCCCCTGGCCGAGCAGCACCGCGCACTCTTCGTGCGGCGGGATCTCGATCCGCCTCTCCTCCGTGGACCGGATGACGGCCTGGGCCAGCGGGTGCCGGGAGTGGATTTCGGAACTGGCGGCGTAGGCGAGCACCTGCTCCGGCGACCAGCTGTCGTCGAATGAGATCACGTTCGTCACCACCGGCCGGCCCAGCGTGAGCGTCCCGGTTTTGTCGAACACCACCGCATCCACCCGGCCCGCGGCTTCCAGGTGCGCGCCGCCCTTGATGAGGATGCCGCGGCGCGCACCGTTGCCGATCGCCGCGCTGATCGCCGTCGGCGTCGCCAGCCCCACCGCGCACGGGCACGCGACCAGCAGCATCGTCATCGCCCGCCGCACATCCCGGGTCACCAGCAGGGTCAGCGCCGACAACGCGAACGAGGCGGGCACGAACCGCCGCGAGAAGGTGTCCCCGACCGTCTGGATCGGCGCGCGGTCCTCCTGCGCCTGCTCGACCCGCGCGATGATCCGCCCGATCGCGGTGTCGGCCCCCACCGCCGTCGCCCGGACGACGAGCCGGCCGCGCAGCAGCACCGAACCCGCGTGCAGCACCGCGCCGGGCGCGACCGTGACCGGCAGCTGCTCACCGGTGACCGCGGCCTGGTCGAGCACGCCGTCACCCTCGACGACCACGCCGTCGACCGGCAGGACGACGTGCTCGTGCACCACGACCTCGTCGCCGAGCTCCAGGTCCGCGATATCGGCTTCGACCTCGACGCCGGCCGGGGTGCGCACCCAGGTACGGGTCTGCGCGCCGGTGAGCAGCTCCGAGATCGCCCGCCGGCTCCGCCGGAGCGTGAGGTCCTGCAGGTACTCGCCGATGTTGAGCAGCCACAGCACGGTGAGCGCGACGACGTTCTCCCGCAGCACCAGGCTCGCCACCGTCGCCGCCGACACCAGCGCGTCGGTCCCCGCGCCGCGCCCGCCGGCCAGCGACCGCAGCGCCCCGCGCAGGAAGGGGTAGCCGGTGAAGATCGTCACCGCGGTGGCCGCGGTGCGGCCGGCCGGGCCGAGCACCGGCGGACGGCGCAGCCCGTAGCGCCGCACCCCCAGCAAGACCAGCGCCAGGCCCCCGGCCGCCAGCCGGAGGAGATCCCCGGAGCCGACCTCCGCCGAGCGCGGCACCCGGGCGACGGCGGCCGCGGGATCCGTGCGCAGGGCGTCTTCGATCGCGGCCACCAGCTCGGCCCGGTCACAGCGGCGCCGGTCGTACCACACCACGACGCTGCCGGTACGCGGATAAGCGTGCACCTGACGAACCCCGGTCACCCGGTCGGCAGCGTCTTCGACGGCGACCGCGCGCGCCCGGCTGCCACGCAGGGCGGCACCGAGGAACCGGGCCCGCCCGCCGGCGTCCGACACCAAGGTCAGCGGCGTTTCCGGCACGGTGGTCAGTGCTCGTGCCCGTGACCGGCCGGCGCACCGGGAACGGGCGCCTGCTCCCCGATCCGCTCCCGCGCCTCGCTCAGCACGTCCGCGGTCGCCAGCCGCACCCTCTCCGCGCCGGTCTCGGCGGCTCGAGCGCCCTTGAGGCCCCACGCCGTCACCGCGACCGTCGCCGACCGGAAAGCACCCGACCGGGCCATCCGCTTCACTCCGTCGTACACCGCGGCGCCGGCGACGCCGGTCACCACCACACCCGCCGCCTTGACGGCGATCCCACCCAGCATCACGAGGCCTCCTTGGTCATCCGGCACCAGCACCGCGCCACCTCGTTGCGGCGGTCGCGGAATGAGCGAGCCTAAGCCCGCAAGCGGCCCGTGTCCTGATGAGACTACCTGGCAACGGTTGTCGATACCGCCTGCCGGACCGTGATCCCGGCCGCACCGGTGTCCCCTCAGGACAGACGAACAGGATGAATGCCCGTTTCCGGCCGTCCACCCACCACCGGGACCGGCCCCCGGCACCCCCGCGGTTCGTCCTATGCGGTCACTCCGCTGATCTCGTTCGGCACGCCGGGGAGCGCGCCGGTCGCGGTCTTCGTCCCCGACTCGATGTCAACCGAGTGGATCTCCTTCTTGTTCGGGTCGGTGACGTAGGCCGTCCCGCCCCGGACGAAGATCGCCGGACGCGGCTGCTGCCAATCCAACGGCTCCTGCCAGGTACCGGTCACCTCGATCTTCCGCACCACCGAACCGGTCACCGGGTCGATCACGTGGATCCGGCCGTCGGTGCCCAGTACCAGCGCCTCACCCCGCGGGCCGCGGGCCAGTGACCGGAAGCTGTAGCTGACCCCGAGATCGACGTGCCGGAGCGTGGCTTTCTCGGTGTCGATCAGGGAAATCCTGGTCGGGCGCTCGAGTTCGGCCTCTTTGTCCACTTTGTAGTCGCCGAGGGTGATCGGCGAGACGTCGGAACCCGCCTGGTTGCCGATGCGCCCGTAGGGGTCGGGACTGGTGACCTTGGTGATCTTGCCGTCCCGGTAGACCAGCACACCGGTCTCGCAGCCGATCACCACGGCCTCGCCCCGCGCGGCCGCTTCCCCGTGCACGCCGGGGCACTGGTCGTTGCGGGCGATCTCCTTGCGGTCCTTGTCCAGCACCACGATCCCCGGCCGGGAGTCCGCGTTCCCGATGGTGGTGACGAGTTCACCGCCGGCCAGTTCGACCGCGACACCGTGGTGCGGTTCCGGCGTCTTGTGCTGCGGAGCCGGGAGGGGGCCGGTGCCGAGCGTCTTGGGGTCGAACACGGTCACTTCGCCGGTGCCGTCCGCGAAGAGCACCGTCTTGCCCGCGTGCCGGACGACGTGCCCCGGCTTGGGTGCCTTGAACTCGGCGTCGGTCAGCACCGCACCGGCGGCGTCGAGCACGCGGAACCCGGTGGCGGTCGAGACCAGCAGGTGCTTGCCGTCCCCGGCGGAGTTGAGGCGGTTGAAGCCGTCCAAGGGGATGTCCTTGACCACCTTCAGCGTTTTTCCGTCGAGCACGGAGATCCCGCCGTCGTAGGTGACGGCGACGGGCTCGGTGACCACGGCCGCGGCCGGCGCCGGAGCGCCGCCCTGAGCCGGTTCGGACCCGCAGGCCGACAGTGCGAGGGTGCTCGCGGCCGTCGCCGTGAGCGCGGCGTACCTGATGGTTCGCCGCCGTGTGAACCGCGCTTCTACCATTTCTGCTGCCTTTCGTCTTTCCATCGGCTGTGCGTGGGGTCCGTGTTCAAGGCCGGGTCAGGCCGGTGGCGATCGCCTCGGTGTTGGCGTGCATCATTTCCAGGTAGGTGGCCGCACCCTGGCCGGGCTCGCTCAGCGACTCGGAGAACAACGGGGTCACCGCCACCCGCAGGCCGGCTTGTTCCGCCAGCACGCGCGCGAGCCGGTCCGGTTGCGAGGAATCGGCGAAGATCACCGGGACGCCGGCGGCCCGGACGGTGTCGGCCAAGGACTTCAGGTCCGAACTGCTGGGTGAGGCGAGGGTGGTGCCGCCGGGGATCACCGCGCCGACGACCTCGAACCCGAATCGTCGGGCCAGGTACCCGAACACGTGGTGGTTGGTGACGAGTTTCCGCCGGTGCGGCGGGATCTCCGCGAAGCGGCGGCTCATCGTGGCGTCGAGGGCGCCGACTTCGCCGCGGTACCGGTCGGCATTGGCTCGCACCACCGCCGCGTCGACGCCGGCCACGTGGGCGATGATCTGCTCGGCGATCGTGTTCACCGCGTCGCGCACCCGGCCGGGATCGGTCCAGAAATGCGGGTCGGGACGCCCGGCGGCTTCGTCGCTGGTGTAGCTGATCGGGTTCACGCGCTCGCCGACGGGCAACGCGGGCACCCCGCTGTCCTCGGCTGCCCGCACGGTGCGCAGCATTCCTTCTTCCAGGCCGAGTCCGTTGTAGACGATCAGCCCGGCACGCTCCGCTTCGGCCGCCTGCTGGGCGGAAATGCCGAAGGAGTGCGGGTCGGCGTTCGGTTTCATGAGCACCGTCACCTCGGCCTGGTCACCCACGATGGCGCGGGTGACATCACCGAGGATGTTCGTGGTGACCACCACCGAGGACCGGGCGTCGCCGGCGGCGGAACACCCCGTGGCGACCAGGAGTGCCGTGGTGATCAACGCAATCACGGGGAGAACGGCGCGCCGCCGCCTGCCGGAGGGGCTCATCGGCCGGTCTCCACGACATAGCTGGCCTTGCCTTCGACGGTGAACGTCCTGGCGCGGCGGAGGTTGTCGTTGTAGTCGATCTCGTACACCTCTCCCGAGGCCGGATTGTTGACGTAGGCACGCGTGGTGTCGACCTGGATCGCGGGCGGGACGGCACCACCGGCCGCTTCCGGCGGCACCAGCCGGGTCTGCGCCTGTTCCCGTCCCGTGGCGGTGTCGAAGGCCCGCAACACACCGTCGCGCGTCAGCGCCAGCAACGGCGCGCCCTCCCCCACGGCGTTCACGGCGGCGACCGGACCGGTCTCGATGCGGCTCCACGTCCGCCGGCCGACATCCAGGGACCACACGGCGTCGTCTCCCGCCCGGGCCGCGAGGGTGGAGCTGCCCGGGCGGTGCTCGAACCGGACCGCACGTTCCTGCTCGCCGACCTCACGCGGATACGGGATCTTCTCCCCGGCGAACACGCCGTCCTTCTCCGTCACCAGCAACGCCCCGTCCGCGCAACCGAAAACGACACCGCGCCGGGTGAGCGCCTGTCCCTGGAGCTCCGGGCACGGTGGCCCGATCTCCGCGGCCGGCTTTCCTTCCCGGTCGTAGACCCGCACACCACGCGCGTAGCGCCGGCCCGGGTCGGCCACCGACGCGAGGATGCGCTCGCGGTAGGGCACCGCCGTGCTCAGGTGGGCGGCACGGACGATCTTCGCCTTCTCGACGACGGAACCCCGGTCGAGCTGTGCCCGGTCGAGCAAGCTCGTCGTGCCGTCCGGAAAGGACACGGCCGACACCACGGGGTCGCTGTGGACGCTCAGCGGCTTCCGGCCCGGCGCGACACCGACCTCGCGGACCGCAGCGCGGTAGTAGTGCACGTGGTCACCGTGATCGACCGTCCAGGATCCGCTGTCGACCACGTGCACCGACTCGTCCTGACCGGTCAGGTAGCCGAACCGCCCATCGCCGATGACGCTCCGCACGCCGTTGACGCGCCCTGCCGGACGGACCTGTTCGGTGATCAGGTCCACCACGTGCACGGCACCCGTTCCGGCATCGGCCACGACCAGGCGCGACTGCGCCTCGGCGGCCTCCTCGGCTCCTTCGACGTACCCGTGCGGCGGCGCTTCGGCAGGGGGAACCTCGTTCCGTCGTTCACCGCCGCAGGCCGCCGACGTCAGTGCCGCCGCCGCGAACAGAGCGGCACCCCAGCGTGTCCGGAATTTCATCGTGAACGCTCGATCTCGGTTGTCGGGTCAGGGATTCGCCCGCTCAGCCGGCGCCAGGTGAAGGACAGCAGCGCGGAAACGAAGAACAGCAGGACCGAGCCGGCCGCGATGCTCGCGCCGGCGGCGGTGCCCCAGTGCCAGGAAACGAGCAGCCCGGCGACCGTCGCCAGGATGCCCAGGAGCGAGGCGAACAGCATGATCGTCGTGATGCGCCGCGCCCAGAACAACGCGGCCGCCGCGGGGGCGATGAGCAGCCCGAACACCAGCAGCGTGCCGACCACGCGGAAGGACGCCACGATGGTCAGCGTCACCAGCATGAGCAGCAGGGCGTTGGCCAGGCCCGGACGCAGGCCCAGCGTGTGCGCCTTCCGGGCGTCGAAGGTGAGCGCGACGAACGAGCGATACCCCAGCAGCGACACCACCGCCACGATCACCAGCGTGACGGCGAGGACGGTCAAGTCGCCTCGGCCGACGGCGAGCACATCGCCGAAGAGGAACCCGGTGAGGTCGACCGCGAACGACCGCGAATGGGAAACGATGATGACGCCCGTCGCGAGCATGCCCACGAAGAGCAGCCCGATGGTCGTGTCCTGGGACAGCCGCCGAGAGCGGCCCAGCGCCGTGACGCCCAGCGCCATCACCCCGGCGCTGACCGCGGCCCCGATCACCAGGTTCACGCCGGCGAGCGAAGCGATCGCCACCCCGGGCAGCATGCCGTGCGACATCGCGTCACCGATGAAAGCCATGCCCCGAACCACGACCCACGTCCCCACGAGCGCGCACACCACCGAGACGAGAATCCCGGCCACCAGCGCACGCTGCACGAACGACACTTCGAAGGGGATGAGCAACCAGTCCACGCCGCCACTATACTGACAATGACTATCATTATCGTAGGAGTGCGAGTTGAGTCACGACACGGCAGCGATCACGCTGAGCGCGGTCCGCGCGAGTTACGGACCCCAAGAGGTGCTGCGCGGGATCACCGCGGCGGTACCGCACGCGCGGATCACCGCGATCGTCGGAGCCAACGGGGCCGGGAAGTCCTCCCTGCTCAACGTGATCGCCGGCGTGCTGCCGGCGACCAGCGGATCGGTCACGACCACGGGACCGGAGCGCCCGGCTTACGTGACCCAGCACAGCGATGTTCCCGACGCGCTGCCGATCACCGTGCGCGCCACGGTCGCGATGGGGCGGTGGGCGCATCGGGGTCCGTGGCGCCGGCTGACCACAAAGGACCGTGCGGTGGTCGAAGACTGCCTGGCACGGCTGGCCATCACCTCGATCGCCACCCGCACGCTGGGCACCCTGTCCGGCGGGCAGCGGCAGCGGGCACTCGTGGCACAGGGACTCGCTCAGCAGTCCGGGCTGCTGCTGCTCGACGAACCGACGGCCGGACTCGACCCGCACGCCCGGACCCTGATCGACGAGGCACTCACCGCCGCCCGCGACGAAGGCGTGACCATCCTGCGCGTCACCCACGACCTCGCCGTCGCCGATCAGGCGGACCACTGCCTGTTGCTGCGGGACGGTCACCTCGTCGGCGAAGGCCTGCCGAGCGCGGTGCTGACGCCGGACCGGGTGGCCGAGGCCTGGGGCGTCCCGTCGTTGCGGTGAACCGCGCCGATCGGCGACAGCCGGCCCTGGATCGCCCCGCCGCATAGGCCGTTATACGCTCGAAGGATCACCTCCGCCCCACCAGCCTCCCAAGCCCCAAAAAACGTCACTTTCCCCAGGAAAGAGGCGTCACGGCCGAGCCGACTGGCGCCGGCGGTAGGCACGTTGCTGACAGGCTCTCGAGCAGTAGTCCCGGGGCCGTCCCCGCCCTGCCCCGCCCAGCGGCTTCCCGCACATCGAGCACTCCGCTCCCCCATTTTCGTCACGCATTACCTCACGTCGCCGGCTTTCGACGAGCACCTGGACACCATCGAGCGTGCGCTGCAGCCCGAACTCGAACGGGTCGAGCGGCTCGTCCATCCCGCCGCTCTCCCACAGCCCCGCCAAGGCCGGATAGGCGTCCAGCCTCTCGAACAGGGACTCGCGTTCGCTCCACCAGCGCTCGTGGGAGATCCCGGTGCGCCGCTGGAGTTCCGCGGTCTCCCCCGCCTGACGCGCGACCGACTCGACGAAGCCGCCCACGAGGTTCACGACCGCGATCACCTGAGCCGGCGCCAGACCGCCGCGTGCAGCGACGTCGAGCGCGTGGTCGTACCCGGCCATGATGTTCGGCCCGGGCAGACGGCGGCTTCCCGCGCTGTAGACCAGCCAAGGATGCCGTCGGTACACCTCCCACGTCCGCCGCGCCCAGCGTTCGAGGCCGGCCCGCCAGTCCAGCCCGTCCGCGGGCTCCGGAGGCGCCTCCCCGTAGACGGCGTCCCGCATGAGTTCCACCAGTTCCGCCTTGCCGGGGACGTAGCGGTAGAGCGACATCGTCGTGGTGCCGAACCGTTCCGCGACCTTGCGCATGGACAACGCGCCGAGGCCCTCGGCGTCCGCGACCTCGATCGCCGCCGCGACGATCCGCCCGAGGCTCAACCCCGGCCGGTCCGGTTCGCGCGCCCCCCACAGCAGCTCGATCGCCCGTTCCGGATCCGGCTGCGCGTCGTCTTCAGCCATCCGCCGCTCCCTTGACGCTGGTCACTCAATCGTGTTTATCTTATAAACCTCAATATATCCGATAGACAACCTCCAGGAGCGCTTCGCCATGCCCGAAAACAGGTTGTACGTGTCCCCCGACGGCCAGGACGACTGGCCAGGCACCCTCGACCGGCCGTTCGCCGGCCCGCACGCGGCCCAGAGAGCCGTCCGCGCGCGCACCGCCGAGATGACCGGCGACATCGTCGTCGCCTTCCGAGCCGGTGCCTACCACCTCGAAGAACCGCTCGCTTTCGACGATCCGCAGGCCGACTCCGGAACCCACGGCTTCCGGGTGATCTACCAGGCGCACGGCTACGGAACGGCCGGACAGGAGCAGGTCGCGTTCAGCGGTGGCCGCACGATCACGGGCTGGTCCGCGGACGCCGACGGCGGGTGGACCGCCCCGATCGGCGAGCTGGTACCACGACGGCTCTCCGTCGACGGCCGCCCCGCCGCCCGGGCGGCTCGCACCACCGGGCTTCCGGGAAACGTGACGAAAACAGCTACGGGTTACGTCACGGACAGCGTTGAGCCTCAGTCGTGGCCGGATCCCTCGGGACTGGAGTTCGTCTACCCGGGCGTCTATCCGTGGTCTGAAGCCCGCCTGGCCGTCGCCGCGATCTCCGGAGACGGCTCCTCGACCACCATCACCATGGCCCAGCCCGCGTTCGACAACGCCAAGTCCCTCTACGACTCGAAGTGGTACGGCGCCGGCGGGGACGGGACCTGGGATGGTCTCGCCGCGCCCTCGGTGCTCGAGAACAACGTGGCCTTCCTCGGCGAGCCGGGCACCTTCGCCGTCGACCGCTCCGAACCGGGCGGACACGTCCTGCACTACCGCCCGCGCCCCGGCGAGGAGATCGGCAAGACCACCGTGCTCGTGCCCGTTCTCGAGACGCTCGTCAGCGGGACCGACGTGCACGACATCGTGCTGCGCGGTCTCACCTTCGCCGACGCGAACTGGCCGGGTCCCGCCCGCTCCGGCGGCTACCTGCACTACCACGGCAACGGCTACCACGAGCGCGGCGAATTCCAGAAGATCGACCTGGGTGCCGACGTGGGCTACGTCCACGTTCCGGCGACACCGAGCCAGTTGCCGGCCAACGTCACCTTCGACTCGGTAAGCCGGATCGTGCTGGAGGGCAACCACTTCACCCGCCTCGGCGCCGGCGGACTGGCGATCGAGGGCAGTACCGCCGTCGAGGTCCGGGGAAACGTTTTCGACGAGATCTCGGGCAGCGGGATCGCCGTCCAGGACTCGGCTCGCGTCACCGTCGAGGACAACCTCGTCCACCACATCGGCACCGAGTACCGCGGCTCACCCGCCGTCCTGGTCTTCGACTCCGAAGAGACCACCGTGGCGCACAACGAGATCCACGACGTCCCGCACAACGGCATCGTGATCACCGGTGGCGGGCGGGCCAAGGGCACCCAGGTGGTCGGGAACCTCGTCGAACGCAGCATGGGCGCACTGATGGACGGCGGCGGGATCTACCTGTCCGCACCGCAGGGCTCGTCGTTCGCCGGCGGGGCGGTGGTCCGGGGCAACGTGATCCGCGACGTCCTGACGTCGTACAACTTCGGGCTCTACGCCGACTACGGCGCCGCGTGGATCACCGTCGTCGGGAACATCGTGTGCCGGGCCGACACGCCGATCGTGCTGCAGGTGGGCCCGCCACTGGAGAACGTCGCGTTCCTCGGCAACTTCTGGGACGTCCAGCCCGACGGCTACGACGCCCCGCCCAAGACCGTGACCGTGGCGGCGAACACCGTGCTGCCCAGGGAAACCTTCGACGAAGCGCTCAAGGCGGACCCCGCGGCGGCCGACATCCTCGAGCGGGCGGGACGGCGCGGCTGCCGCGGGGAAACGTCGACATGATCTCCGCACCCGGTCGTTCCTGCCGTCAGCCGGCGTGACAGGTGATATCGGCGGCGGGCAAGGTGCCGTGGCGGAAGTAGGTGTTCACCGCGTTCTCCACGTGGCGGGCGCGGGTGGGCGTGGTGCTGCAGTCCTGGCGCGATCACGGCAAATGGCGGGTGCGGGAACTGCTCGCACATCTGGGTTTCTGTTATGCCTGTTACTCCACTGAACAGATCAACCGGCCATGGGACGTCGACGACCTCGCCGCGGCGGTCGGCCGGCTGTCTCAGCAGATAGCGGCCGATGGCGAAGTGCCCTGGACCCGCGACGGGCAGCATTTCGCGCGGTCGGCCATCGAGTCCATCCACTGGGAGGAAACATCGTCGTCAGCATGTCAAAGGCCCCAGGCTTCATATTCCGGCGATCCGAGTTCGCCCGATGTCATATCCGCGCTGGGCCAGACCAACCCGAGCATGCAAAGTGTCAGGTTGCGCAGCCCTTCACGGCGCCTGATCGCGCGGCCGCTCACGCTCCCCGTACCGCCCGTTTTCCGGTAGGCACAGTGGGAATTTGCCATCCAGAAATCACGCGGGTATGCGGCGTACATGCTTAGTCAAATATGAGCCGAATTAGCCGTAGTTCGACTGGATAGTGCGCAATCGCAGTCGAGTGTTGTTACTGACGATCAGGCGCCTCCTCCATCATGGACGGCAACTCCTCCCGCTCCAAAAACGCCGCCGCCACCCGTCGCGCCTCAGTCATCGACACCTCACAGCTTGCCGGTATCTCGCTCGCATTGCCCATGTAGTCATAAATCACATTACCGGTCCGGCTTGCGTCACCTACGGTATGCACTGCCCGGGGCGTCATGAACATGACGAAGCCGGTTTCCTGGCCAATGCCCATATCAAACACGCCGCGTCGTGGTTCGCCCTGGACGGAGCACTCAATCATGGACGGAACCGGCAGGCCTTTGGTGTCAGCCTGGACCTGGGCAATCAGGGCGTCCAGTTCGGCGGTCGTGCTTACCAGAATGGGCGGGTCGCCTTCGGCGTAGTCGTTGTCCGGTTCCTGGTTGTACCAGACCTCCAGCGTCACCACGGCTTCGCTCCTCCGGAGAACGTCTTGCGGTACCGCGGCGCGTGTACCGTCATGGAATAGCCCTCCGGCAGGATAACCGGCACCAAGGTGTCGCACCCGTACGGACCCTTACAGGGCCGGTTATTGAGCACGACGTCCAAGTGCTTGCGCCCCTCGTCCACCATGCGGGCGGCGAGCTTCTGCTCCACATCCGATACCCGCGTCGTTTCTGCCGGCACAGGGATACCGCGCTCTTGCAGGATGGCCCAAGCCCGCGCCGAGTCCTCATCCCGTCCGCTGGCAATGGGGTGCGCCTGGCCGTGCTCGTCCACCCACTGCCCGTACGTTTTGACGCCCGTGTTGGCGATGACGGGCGGCGGCAGGTCGGCTTGGAGGGCTTCGGCTTGTTCGCGGGTGAGGCGCTGGCCGTCCGGCACCGCCGAGGCCTGCGCGGGGGCAACTGGTGGCTGTGTCGGCGTTCCAGCAGGGGAGCCGCCTTCATCCGGCGGGTTGGCAGCTCCGAGGCGTTCGAGGTAGCCGCTGAGTGCGCCACTGGCACGGTTGACGAGATCGGCCATCTCATTGGCCGCCTGAGCGGCGGTGCTCAAGCCACCAACAGCCCGTGTCATCTCCTGCTGCTGTGAGCCGGTCTGGTTCAGGGCTTGGCGGCTTCTTCAAGCAAGCTGGCGGCTTGCGTCAGACTAGCGGTGGACAGCTTGCCGAGCGCCGTGCGCACGGCTGCCGCCAGCTCCGACACTCCCGCCATGATCGCCCCCAGCGTCCATACTGACTGTTCAACGGCTTGCTGTCACTGTCCGCAAGGGGGATGAACCGGCCGAGGGTGGTTACGAGTCCCGGCCGCCCCACCAGGGCGTGGTCAGGGGCCGAATCCGGGGCAGATCTTGCGCCAAGGCCGTCTGACCAGCATCGAGCAGAAGCCGACGTGTGTTCACCCGTGCGCTTCGAGGTGCTTGCCGACCATAGATCAGTGAATACTGACACTTAGTAGCGAGCCCCCGGACGGCCATCCCGGCCCGCGCAGCCGCCACCTTTTCTTCGATCTCGGCGGGCGTGAGCTGCCGGGCCGGCCGGCAGCTGATCACGATTGCCGGCGGGGCAGGAAACTCCGCGAGCCACTCCTCCGCCATTTTCAGCAGACGCTGAACGGCCTTGGACGGGCATGCAAGGGCCCCAACTGCGCCCAGCTCGATGGATCGCGGGAAGCCCGACTCGAATCCGCTACGAACGCAAAGCCGGCAACTTCCTCGCATTCCTCACCCCCGGCGCAGCTCTCACCAGCTTCAAGAGGCTTCGCATGCTCGCCACCTGAGACACGCCCTAAGCGGCCGGGCCGGGACCGAGTGCGCGGTCCAGCAGCTCGCCCAACTGGTCGAGCTGGGTGGCCGACAGGTCCCGGAACGAAGATTCGACGACGGCGTCCACGAGGTCCTGCCCCTCGGCGCGCAGGCGCGCGCCTTCCTCGGTGAGCCGGTGCCGCACGGCCCGGCCCGGCCCGGGAACCCGTTCGATCAGGCCGCGCTCGGCCATCCGCGTGGCCAGCGAACCGAAGGACTGGTCGGTCTGGAAGGTCAGCACCGCCAGCTCGTGCAGCGAGGCATCCGGCTCGCGGTGCAGGTGCCGCAGCGTGTCCCACTGCACGAGGGAAAGCCCCAGCGGCGCCAGCGCGCGGCTCAGCGCGCGATGGTGGCGGTACTGCAGGCGCTTGACGGCCAACGCGACATCACCGGGGCGGTACTCCATGCGCGCATCCTAACCGACCTGAGACAGGTTGCTTATCTAAGGAACCTTATATAAGGTCGCTTAGGTACCGAGCCGACGACCGAGAAGGACCCATGACGACTCTCCCCACGACCGGCTCGCCCCGGCCCACCCGCACCGAAATCCGCACGCTCGGCCCGGCCGAGGTGACCCTCCAGGACCGCGACCGCACCCGGCCGTTCCTGCTCCTGCACGGAGGTGGCGGCGTCGCCACGATGACCGGCTTCGCCGACCTGCTCGCCGAGCGCACCCGTTCCCGGGTGCTGCTGCCCACCCACCCCGGCTTCGGCGGCACCCCGAAAGCCGAAAGCTTCACCGACGTCAAGGCGCTGGCGCGGACGTACGTCGCATTGCTGGAGAAGCTCGACCTCACCGACGTCACCGTGATCGGCAACTCGTTCGGGGGCTGGCTGGCCGCCGAGATCGCCCTGCAGCGGTGCCCGCGGGTCAGCTGCGCGGTGATCATCGCCGGGATCGGCATCGAGGTCGACGGCCACCCGCCGACCGACGTCAGCGGCCTCTCCCCCGCCGAGCTGCGCGCGCACTCCTTCCACGACCCGGGCAAGGCACCCGTCCCGCCGGGCGGCGGCACCGGGCCGAGCCCGGACGTCCGGGCCCTGCTCGGCTACACCGGCCCGGCCATGGCCGACCCCACCCTCGCCGGCCGGCTCGGCGCCCTCGACATCCCGGTCCACGTGCTCTGGGGCGAAAGCGACCGCATCGTCGACCCCGGATACGGCAAGGCCTACGCCGCCGCGATCCCGCTCTCGACGTTCACCCTGCTCCCCCGCACCGGCCACCTGCCGCAAGTCGAGACGCCCGAAGAACTGCTGGACGCACTCCTCGAGCTCGGCGACCGTCCTCGGGAGACACCGGCCTGAGCACCACGCTGATCGGCCCCGGCCCGGTCAGCGACGCCAATTGTCGACGGAATGTGACCGGAGCCGTCACTGGTTCGTGGCTCGGTTGTCCCCGGATGGCGCTAGCCGCGCATTTCCTTTCCGCCAAGAATCAGCGGGTGCCGGAAACCGGAAAATCCACGTCGGCCGGATCGCCCGCTTTCGAAGAGCTGAAGTTCCACGGTGATCCGCTCGCCGACGCCGTGATCGCGGATCTGGTGTCCAGCGGGAAGACCGAGGTGGTCAACGAGGTCCTGGCGCATTTCCGGGACAACGACCAGCCCATTCCCGAGAACCTGCCGGAGGCGGTGCGCCGCTACCTCGTCGCCACGGACGTCCCGCCGGAGTGGGCGGATCTCGATCGGGTCGCGGACGCGTACGAGTTCTTCGTCGACGACGGCGTGCACGTGGCCTCGGTGCTGTCGTTCGGGGCCATGGTGAACTGCTACGCCCAGCCGCGGCCGTCCCGGGTGCTGTCGCTGACCCACCGGCTCAACCAGCCACACCGGCGGCTGTCGGAGACCTCCCAGTTCGTGCTGAACATGATGGGTCCCGCGCCGTTCGGCTCCGGCGGCGGGTTCGTGCCGACGATCCAGAAGACGCGGCTCATCCACGCCGCGGTCCGGTACTTCATCGCCCGCTCCGGTGAGTGGGACGCGGCGGCGGACGGGGTGCCGCTGTGCCAGCAGGACATGCTGGGTGCGCTGCTCATCTTCTCGGTCCAGGTCATCGACGGCATGCGCCGGATCGGCATCACGGTGACCGAACGCGAGGCGGAGGACTACTACTACGTCTGGCGGGTGACGGGCGCGATGCTCGGCATCCCGGCCGACGCCATGCCGGAGACGCTGGCCGGGGCCCGGGAACTGAACGCGGAACTCGTCGAAGCGACCTACGGCCCGTCCGCGGAAGGAATCGAGCTCACCCGCAACCTCCTGCGGCTGTACGAGGGCATGATCCCCGGCAAGGCGTTCGACGGGGTGGCCGCCGCGGTCGTCCGCCAGGTCGTCACCCCGGAGGTCGCCGACTGGCTCGAGGTACCGCGCTCGCGGGGCTGGAGCCGCGTGGTCGGCGCCGGAACGCGCTTGATGCAGCTGCTCGAACGGTCGGAAGGCCGCAGCCGGACCGCCACGGCGGTGCTCGACAAGGCGGGCAGCCTGCTGCTCGGTGGAAGCGTGCGCACGCTCACCAACGGGCAGCCGACCGCGCTGAACATCCCGGCAGACCTGCGGGAGAAGTGGCTCGCCGCCGGCGTCTGCCCCGCCCGGGGAGGGCCGGCCCCGGGCACCGAGCCGAAGCCCCGGTGAGCCGTGCCGCGGACGATCCGGGCTGGTGAGCTGCTGCCGGACAACCGGCCCGGCGGCCGATCGAGCCGAGTCGCCGCCCCTGGCTTCCTCGGCCGTCCATGACCACGGGTGCGAGGTTCACCGGCCGGATGCACAAGGGCCGCGACCGACCGCCGCTACAACCGCGTCAGCAGGCCGGCGACCAGTGCGATCCGGTCGGGGATCGCGTCGACGAGCACGTGTTCGTGGCGGGCGTGGGCGCCCGCGCCGCTGCTGCCGAGCCCGTCGAGCACCGGCACACCGAGCGGGGCGAGGAAGTTCGCGTCGCCGTCCAAGGAGTGCCGCAGGCCCAGTCCCTGTTCGTCACCACCGGAGACGCGGACCTCTACTGCACCCTGTATCCCCTGCCCGGCACGGACATGCGCCGCCTGCTGACCGAGACGCTGCCCGCCACGCCCGGCATCGCCTCCCTGCAGTCGCACCTGGTGCTGAACGCGCCCCGGCAGGCGGTGGCCTGGCGCCTGCACCGGCTGCCCGCGGAACAGGCCGCGGCGCTGCGGCAGCAGGCCGACGCCACCCCCAGCCCGATGCCCACCGCGCTGGGGCCGCTCACCGAGGCCGAGTTCGCCACGCTCCGGCTCCTGTTCGACGACGGGCGGATTTCCGCGGCCCAGGTCGCCCGCGATCTGGGCCTCAGCCGGTCCACCGCCTACCGGACCATCCAGTCCCTGCTGGAAACCGGTGCGGTGCGGCCCCGGGTCGAGATCGAGCCGGCGGTGCTCGGCTTCCCGATCACGGCGCTGTTCACCCTGGACGTCCGGCCGCGGGACGTGCCGGGTGTCCTGGCCGCGCTCGGCGAACACCCGCACGGGCGGTTCACCGCGATGACCGCCGGGCCCGCTTCGGTCCTGCACCACGGCGTGTTCACCGGCGAGGACCACCTCTCCCGGTTCGTCACCGAGGACCTCGGCGCACTGCCCGGGATCAACGGCCTCAACATGTCGACCACCCTCGCCGTGCTGCGCCGCCAGTGGATCGACCGCGACGAAGACCACGTGCTGGCACCGGGACCGCGCGACATCCTGCCGGCGCACGGGATGGCCGCCCGGCCCTGACACGGCCGCCGGCGGTGGGGTGGATCACCGGTGCTCTTCGGCCCACGGCAACAGCTTCCGCTCGAGGTGGGCGAGTCCGTAGAACAACGCGATGCTCATGATCGCCAGCAGGGTCATCGCGGCGAAGGCCAGCGACGTGTCGGCGCTGGCGCCGGACTGCACGATCACGAAACCGAGCCCGGCGTCGGCGCCGACGAACTCCGCGATCACCGCGCCGATGACCGCGAGGGAGACCGCCACCTTGAGCCCGACGAAGATCTGCGGCAGGGCGTACAGGAACCGCAGCTTGAAGAACTCCTGACGGCGGGAAGAATCCCACGAGCGGAGCAGCTCGACGAGCTCGTGCGGGGTGGACTTCATCCCGGACGCGGTGGAGATGACCACGGGGAAGACGCACACCAGCACGACCAGGACCACCTTCGGCCCCTGGCCGAAGCCGAACCACACCACCAGGATCGGCGCGATGGCGATCTTGGGCACCGCGTTCACGGCGAGCAGGATCGGGTAGAAAGTCCGTTCCAGGAGCGGGGAACGGACGATCAGCACCGCGAGCGGGATTCCGACCACTATGGACAGTGTGAAGCCTTCGATGGTCTCGAGCAGGGTGACCAGGCTCTGGCCGAGCAGGTATCCCGGCAGCTCGAGGAACGACGCGACCACGTCGGCCGGGCTGGGGACGAGAAACCGCTCGATCGAGAAGACGATCGTCGCCAGCCACCAGAGGCCGATGAGCACCAGCAGCCCCACGACGGGCAGCACGCGCGCCTTGCTCATGTCGCCGCGCCGTCGACCGGGGCGGTGAGCAGGTCGCGCAGCTCACGACCCGCCTGATCGACGTCGGGCCGCCCGGGCACGCGGGGCCGGGGAACGGCGAGGTCGACGATCTTGCGGAGCCTGCCGGGCCGCGGGGTGAGCACGGCCACCCGGTCGGCGAGCACGACCGCCTCCTCGATGGAGTGCGTCACGAACACGACCGTCCTGGGCTGCTCCAGCTGGATGCGTTGCAGCTCCTCCGAAAGCTCCGTCCGGGTCAAGGCGTCCAGTGCGGAGAACGGTTCGTCCATGAGCATGACCGCCGGAGCGTGGACCAGCGATCGGCACAGTGAGACCCGTTGCTGCATCCCGCCGGAAAGCTCGTGGGGCAGCCGCTTCTCGAAGCCACGCAGGCCGGCCAGCTCCAGCAGCTCGTGCGCCCGGTCCCGGTAGGCCTTCCGCTCCAGGCCGAAGATCTCGATCGGCAGCATGACGTTCGACAGCACCGACCGCCACGGCAGCAGCGCCGGGCGCTGGAACATGACCGAGACGTCCCGACGCGGCCTGGTCACCGGCTCGCCGTCGACGAAGATCCGTCCCCGGGTCGGTGGCAGCAGCCCGGCGATGAGCCGCAGCAACGTCGACTTGCCGCACCCGGACCGCCCTATGACCGCCACGAACTCCTTCTCGCCCACCTCGAAGTCGATTCCGGCGAGCGCCTGGACCGGCCCGGCCCGGCCGTCGAAGACCTGCGTCACGCCGTCCAGGACGATCACGGCTGGGGCACCAGCCCGAAGGAGACGACGTCGGCGGGGGTGAGCGCACCGGCCGGGACGGCACCGGCGTCGGTGAGGGTGCCGATGATCTTCCGCACCCGGGCCTCGGCGACCTGGCCGAGCGGGCCGGTGAAGCCGGCCGGCCGGACGTAGGACGCCATCAACCCGATCTCGGCGCCCGCCACGCCCGCGTCCTGGGCCGGCTGGTGCTTCTCGAGGATCGCGCCGAGCTCGCCGGGGTGCTCGATCGCGTAGCCGAGCCCTTTGAGCAGCGCCGCGGTGAACCGCTGCACCAGCGCGGGATTCCTGACCGCGAGCTCCTTCGAGGTGACGACCACGTTGCCGTACAGGTCGGGGACCAGGTCACCGTAGGGCAGCACGACCGCCTTCTTGCCCCGCGCCGCCGCTTCGATGAGCGGCCGGCCGACGACGAACTGCCCGATCCCGTCCACCTGCCCGCTCGCCAGCAGTTGCGGGAGGGCGGGCGGAGCGGCCGGCACGAACCGCACCGAGGCCGGGTCGATCCCGGCGGCCTTGGCGTAGACAGGGAACATCACCTGGTTGGTCGAGCCGGCCTGATCGGCGATCCTCTTCCCGGCCAGGTCCGCCGGCTTGGTGATGCCGTTGCCCTCGAGCGAGACGATCGCGGCGAGCGACCGCTGGTGCACCGCCGCGACGGCGGTCACCGGCAGCTTCTCCTTCGCCACGGTGATCGCGGTGGCGGTGAAGTCCGCCGTGCCGAACTCCGCCCGGCCCCCGGCGACCAGCTTGAGCACGTCCACCGTGCCACTGCCCGGCGTGATCGTGACCTCGAGCCCGGCTTCGGCGAAGAAGCCTTTCTCCTGGGCCACGTAGGCGTAGGCGTCACGCCCGAAGGTGCCGAACGACGTCAGGTAACCGACCTCGTCCCGGCCGGCGGGCGGTGCGCCGCCGGACCCGCCGCACGCCGTGGCGACCAGCGCGACCGCGAGCAGAACGGCCAGACCAGGCCTCATGACGCCCTCCCCGACGAAACCGACGGTCTTGTCCCGGTAGCTTCGACCTGCTTCGCGACCACGGACAACCGCTACCAGCATGAACCTCCACAGCCGGCGCTCGGTCGCCCGGCCGGGTGGCGGGCGATCACCGCGCCGGAGACCTGATCAGTGGTTGAGGCTCAGGGGGAGCCTTTCCAGGCCGCGGAAGCTCACGTTCGGCCGCCACCGCAGCTGCTCCTCGGCCACCAGCTCGATCGAACGGTACCGGGCGAGCAGCTCCCGGAACACCGTCGCCGCCTCCATCTTCCCCAGTGCTGCGCCGAGGCAGTAGTGCGGGCCGCCGCTGAAGGCCAGGTTCTTGACCGGCGGCCGGGTGACGTCGAGGCGGTCCGGGTCCGGGTAGCGCCGCGGGTCGCGGCAGGCCGCACCGAACAGCAGCATCGCCTTCGAGCCCGCCGGCAGGACCGCGTCGTCCAGGGTCACTTGTTCGTCCAGCAGCCGTGAAACGATCTGCACCGGCGCGTCGTAGCGGGTGAGCTCGTCCATCGCGCCCGGGATCAGGCCGGGGTCCGCGCGCAGCCGGTCCAGCTCGTCCGGGTGGCGCAGCAGCGCCAGCAGGCCGTTGCCGATCAGGTTCACCGTCGTCTCGTGGCCCGCCACGAACAGGAACAGCACATTCGCGATGATCTCGTGGTCGGTCAGGCGCACGCCGTCGGATTCGGCGTGCGCCAGCAGGGAAAGGATGTCGTCGCGGGGTTCGGCGCGGCGGCGGTCCAGCTCACCCGTGACGTACTCGCGGAACTCCGTCTCGGCGCGGTTCAGCTCCGCCGCGTCCTCGACGGTGATCGCCGGGTCGATCACCCGGCTGATCTGCTCGGTCCAGCTCCGGAACCGGTCGCGGTTCTCCGTCGGGAGGCCGAGCAGGTCGCAGGTCACCGTGACTGGCAGCGGCAACGCCAGGCTCGCGATCAGGTCCGTCGTCCCCTCGCCGACGGCGTCGAGCAGGCGGTTGGTCTCCGCGGCCACGCGCGGGCGGAGCCGGTCCACCGCCGCGCGCGTGAAGACCTTGCCGATGACCGCGCGGATCCGCCGGTGCGCCGGCCCGTCCAGCATCAGCATCCAGCTCCGCACGCTGGTCACCAGCGGGCTGTCCGGCCCGCCGCGGCGCCCGGCCCAGCTGCGGCTCCGGTAGAACTCGCTGGACACGCCGGGCGCCCGCAGGACGGCGTCCACGTCGGCGTAGCGCGAGAGCACCCAGAACCCGAAGTCCGACCGGTGGACCGGATCGGTCTCCCGCAGCCGCCGGTACACCGGGTACGGGTCGAGGCGCACCGCGGGGTCGCGGGGGTCGAACAGCGTGGTCATCCTGGATCGTCCCCCTGCTCAGATCGCCCGGATGCGGTGCACGAACTCGGTCAGGTCCGCCGCCGAAGCCCGGCCGCCCTCGCTCGCGAAGCCGGTGACCAGCCGGACCAGCGCGTCGTAGGCCTCGGTGTGGTCGTACGACGTCGCGTCGGTGATCTTCAGCGACCACCGCCAGTACCCGTTGAGCGTGTCGGCCAGCGGCATCCGGAACGTGGCGAGCACGTCCTTGAGGTCGGGCACCGTCGCCGCCAGGCCGTGCCGGCCGATGTAGGCGCCGACGAGCTCGCTGTAGAACGCGAAGTGCCGGGCTTCGTCACGGGCCAGCCGGTGCAGCAGGTCACGCAGCACCGGCTCCTTGGCGACGGCTTTGAACCGCTGGTAGAACAGCTGCGTCGCCTTCTCCTGCACCAGGGTGTAGGTGAACGCCTGCACCGGGGTCTCGTAGGGCAGCGCGAACTTCTTGTGCCCCTCCTGCGCCAGCTCCCACATCAGCGTGTCGGGGTCGTTGATGCCCGCCTCGATCTGGTACCTGGTCAGCACCGAGGCGTGCCGCTCCTCGTCGTTGGCCCAGGAGATCAGGAACCGGAAGTACTCCCGGTTGAAGCAGAACTCCTCGATGGCCTGGTCACCGCCGGACACCGGGAACGCCTGGAGGAAGTGGGTCAGGTACCCCGGGATGTGGTCCTCGATGAACGTGATGAACCGGACCACCGAGCGGTCGGTCTCCGTGAGCTCTTCCGGGCGCAGCGCGTCCCACGCCAGGTCGTCGACCGACCACTGCCGGGCGCCCGCGCGGCCGACCGCGAAGCCGGCCAGCCGCCGCATGTCCGCCGGGTCCAGCCCGGCGCCGGACCTCTCGGGCTGGTTCACCGCACCTCCGTCGGACCCATCCGGGACTTCACCGCGGTGAGGGCGTAGTGCTTGGTGGTGTACCCCCAGCCGGCGTTGGCGGTCCGCAGGTACCGGATGAGCGGCTCGCTCATGCCGGGCGCCACCTCCTCGACGCGGTCACGCCCGGCGTGCACGCGCTCCTCCCACTGCTCGATCGTGCGGTGGTAGTGCGCCGTCAGGTCGGTCAGCCCGGTGAGGCTGAACCCCGCCGACTCGATCGCCTCCAGCAGCACCGACGCCGGCACCATGTCGGCGAACCCGAAGATGGCGTCGGTGACGTGCACGGTGCCCGGCCGCCGCGAGAACTCGCGGTAGGTCTTGTGGTCGCGGAAGCAGCTTTCCGAGACGTACAGGGATCCGTTGCGCCGCATCAAGGAGTGCACCTTGCGCAGCACGTCGGTGCGGTCGGGCATGTGCACGATCGAGCCCAGCATGGTCACCGCGTCGAACGGCCCGGCCACCTCGACGTCGGTGAACGACCCGGGCACCAGCGTGATCAGGCCGGCGACGCCGGCCTCTTCCGCGCGCGCCCGGATGAAGTCCGCCTGCGGCCCGGACGGCGTCACGCCGGTCGCGTGGCAGCCGTACTCCTGGGCCATGAAGAGGATCAGGCTGCCCCAGCCGCAGCCGATGTCGAGCAGCCGTTCCCCGCCGCGCAGGCCCAGCCGGCGCGCGACGAAGTGCAGCTTGTTCGTCTGCGCCTCGTCGAGGCCCGTGTGCTCGTCGTCGTACAGCCCGGAGCTGTACTTCAACCGGCGGTCCAGGTAGAGCGCGAACAACTCGGGCGGCAGCTCGTAGTGCTTGTTCGTCGCTTCGCGCGCCTGCTGCGGGGTCGGCGCGGTCATGACCCCGCCGGCTCGCCGCCGCCGATGCCCTTCTGCACCAGCGTGACCAGCTCGTCGACGGTCTTGACCGCGAAGATCTCCTCGTCCTCGAACTCGACGTCCCACCGGCGCTCCAGTTTGGACACCACGCGCAGCATCTTCATCGAGTCGGCGCCGGGCAGGTCCCGCAGCACGTCGGCCGGGCCGATGCCGTCGGCGGAGATCTTCAGCTCGGCGGCGAGGGTTTCGGTGGTGGTGGCCGCGATCTCCTCGCGGGTGGTCGTGTCGGTGCTCATGACTCTCCTGTTCCGTGGTCGAAGTAGTGGCGGACGCGGCCGAACGTGGCCTCGTCCAGGTCCATCAGGTCCCGGGCCTGCTCGGAGCGGATCGGCTGGAAGGTGCCGCGCGCCATGACGTGCACCTCGCCGTCCGGCCCGGTGATCTCGGCTTCGGTGTGCAGCACCCCGTTGCCGCGGCCGGTGATCCGCGCGGTCGTCGCGTACCGCACGCCGACCCGCAGCGGCAGCAGCATCCGGCTGCTCAGGCTCACCGAGAACGCGAGCATGCCGTGCACGAGCGCGAGGGTGTCGCCCATGACCTCGTCCAGCAGCACCTGGACGATGCCGCCGTGCACGATCCCCGGGTAGGACGCGTAGTCCTCGGAGAACACGGTCTCGGCGGCGAACTCCCCCTCGGCCAGTTTCCGCATGCGCAGCTTGAGCCCGACGGGGTTGCGCGGTGAGCAGCCGAAGCAGTTGAACGCGGGTTCGGCCTGCCAGGGGAACTCGATCTCTTCCCCCACCCGGAACGAGCTGACGGTCATACCGCCGCCTCGGCCTTGATCGACTCTTCGGCGATCGCGCGCCGGACGTCGGCCATCTTCGTCAGCGGGTACCCGGTGATCGTGGAGAAGTACTTGAACAGCTGCTCGCAGCACTTGGCCCACTCGGCGCCGTCCTCGTCGACCTCGGCGAAGTAGGCGAACATCTCGTCGATCGTCTCGTGCCCGGCCAGCTCCGGCAGGTTGCCCTTGAAGCGGCTCACCGGGTGCCGGTACAGGTCGCGGGTGGTGCCCATGTAGATGTAGAGCGTCTCGAAGACCGACACGAGCTCTTCGGGATGCTCGGCCAGCTGCCGGGCCGTGTAGTGCACGAACTCGCGGGCGTGCCGGGCTTCGTCCCCGCTCGCCTTGCGCAGGATCTCCGCGAGCACCGGCTCGTCCATGCTGCGGGCCACGCACTTGTAGGCGTGCGTGGCGAGCACCTCGCAGATGACGTTGGTGGCCAGGGTCGCCGCGCGGGTGACGCCCGGCGGGTAGGCCTCGCGCATCGACGCGATCGTGCGGTGCTCGATGCGGTGCCCGGCCAGCTGCAGCCAGGTCTGGAACGCGAGGTGGTGCTGGATCTCCTGGTACCCCCAGATGCAGGTGAACTGGGAGAAGTCGTAGTCCATGCCGAACTCGTTGAGCAGGCCGTGCGTCGCGGCGACCACATTGGACTCGCCGATGATGGCGCCCTTGGCGAAGATCACGTGCTCGGGCCGCACCAGCTCCGGCCGGAAGTCCGGCCACGGGATGTGGTGCAGCTCCCAGGTGGCGTGCTGGTACTCGGCGAAGATCCGGGCGCTGTGCATCTCCTCGTCGGCCAGCAGGGGCACGCCGGCCCGCGATGTCGTCCTGGTGTTCACACTCGTTCTCCTCGGGCGTCGGGGGCGGTCTCGGTGACTTCGGCTTGGCCCGCCGCGAGCCGCTGGGCGGCCAGCACGCGCTGCCACTTCCCGCTCGTGGTGCGCGGGATCCAGCGCGGCTTGACGGGGTAGATCTCCACCCGCGGCAGGTCGACCTCGGCGGCGATCCGCCGCCGGACCTCGGCGCTCACGGCCGCGGCGTCCCCGGCGGTCTCGACGATCACCCCGATCCGCTCACCGCCTTCGTCGTCGGTGTCGGCGAAGGCGACGCACCGGCCGCGGTAGACGCCCGGCACGGTCCGGGCGACCTTCTCGACGTCGTCGGGGAAGAAGTTCTGGCCGTGCACCACGACCATCTCCTTGCGCCGTCCCGTGACGTACAGCTCGCCGTCGAGCAGGAACCCGAGGTCCCCGGTGCGCAGCCAGCCGTCGTCGAACGCGGCCGCGGTCGCCTCGGGGTCGCGGAAGTAGCCGGTGGTCACCGACTCGCCGCTGATCTGGATCTCGCCCAGCTCGCCGTCGGCGGCGACGGCGCCGCTGTCGCGCACCACCCGCAGGGTGATGCCGTGGACCGCGCGGCCGACCGAGACCACCGGCTTGGCCCCGGCCGCCGACTCGGCGACCGGGCGCGCGACGCCGGCGCCGCCGAGCTCCTGGCGGTCGACCGCGCGGACGCGCGCGACCGAGCCGGGGTCGGGGTAGCTGATCGACAGGGTGGCTTCGGCCATGCCGTACACCGGGTACATCACCGACGCGTCGACGCCGCTGGGGGCGAAGGCTTCGGTGAACCGGCGCACGGTCGTCGCGCTGACCGGTTCCGCGCCGTTGAAGGCCAGCCGCCAGCCGGACAGGTCCAAAGTGGCCAGCCGCTCGGCCGGCACGCGGTCGACGAGGTAGTCGTAGGCGAAGTTGGGGCCAGTCATCACCGTGCCGCCGTGCGCGGCGAAGTGCTCGAGCACCGCTTCCGGCCGCCGCAGGAACGTGGTCGGCGGGAAGACGTGCACGTCCGCGCCGTTGAGCCAGTGCGACTGCAGCCCGATCAGGCCCATGTCGTGGAACGTCGGCACCCACTGCAGGAACACGTCGTCGGGGCTGAAGCCCCCGGAGACCACGCAGGACCGCAGCCCGGCCATGGTCGTCGCGTGCGGCAGCAGCACGCCCTTGGGCAGGCTCGTGCTGCCCGAGGTGAACTGCACGATGGCCAGCGCGTCCGGCTCGACGGCGGGCAACGAGCGCGCGTCGCCGGTGGCGCCGGGCACGGCCGGAGCCACCAGGGTCACGCCGGTGCCGAGTTCGAGGAGCGCGTCGCCGAGGTCGCCGTAGCCGGGGTCCAGGACGAGCCGGCGCATGCCCGCGGCGGTCACGATCCGCGCCAGCCGTCGCGCGGTGTTGGGCACGTCCGCGAAGCCGGCCTGGACCGGCAGCACGCTCACCGCGGCGCCGGCCCGCCACAGGCCGTAGATCGTGGTGAGGAACCGGGCCGCGGTGGGCACCAGCACGCCGACGACGTCGCCGGGGCGCACGCCGGCGCGGAGGAACTCGTGCGCGGCGGCGGTGGCGGCCAGGTCCAGCTCGGCCGCGGTGATCCCGTCGCCGGCCGCGGGGAACCTGGCCCGCGCTTCGGGCGTCGATTTCGCCAGCAGGGCAAGGCTTTCGCCCAGGGTGTGCCCGGCCAGCCGGGCGGTTCGCTTGGGTGGCACGCTGAATCCCCTCAGGTGGTCGTCGTCTGGTCCGGTTTCCCGTTGCCCGTGCGCGGAAAGGTGTGGCGCATCCAGTCCCCGATCAGCGCCGCCGTGTCCGCGGCGTGTTCCTCCAGGATCGTGAAGTGGTTGCCGGGAGCCATGGCGAGCGTGTGCTCGAACGGCCAGACCGGCGCCCAGTCCGGCGGCCACCCCTCCAGCGGTTCGGCCGCGCGGACGAACAGCACCGGGATCGGCAGCTCGGCCGGCGTCCAGTCGAACTCCTGGTAGTGCAGCATCGCGGTGATCCAGCCGTCGTCGCCGGGGACCGCGAGGTCCGGGTTGTCCATCCGGGCCTGGGCCTCCTCGCCGAGCCCGGGCAGCAGGCGGACCAGCCGCTGGTGCTCGCTGGGGACGTAGCTGTCCAGCACCACCACGCCGGCGGGCGGCGTGCCCAGCTCGTGCAGCCGCCGCGCGATCTGGTGCGCGACCAGGCCACCGGCCGACAGCCCGGCCAGCACGAACGGCTGGTCGCCCAGTTCGGCACGCAGGCCGGCCGCGTGCAGGTCCAGCAGCAGTTCCCGGGTCCGGGGCAGCGCCTCGGCGCGGCGGTAGCCCGGGTGCCGCAGCGCCCAGACGTCCCGTTCGCCCTTGAAGGACTTGGCCAGGCGCGCGAACTGCACCGGGTCGGACATGCCGACGATGCCCGGGACGCACACCAGCGCGGGGTGTCCCGGGCCGCCGGTGAGCCGGACCGGTGCCGGCGGCTCCGGCAGCTCGGCGGCCGAGGTCAGGAACGTGCGGGTCACCTGCCAGTCGGAGTCCCGGGTGAGCAGCACCGACTCGCGCATGCGCGCGCTGTCCTCGTCGATCACCTCTTCCGCGCCGGTGGCCAGCAGCTCGGCCAGGTGCCGGGCGAGCACCACCGGGCTGGGGTGGTCGAAGGTCACCGTCGCGCGCAGCCGCAGCCGCAGCACCGCGGCCAGCCGGTTGCGGATGCGGACCGCGGCCAGTGAGTCGACGCCGATTTCGAGGAACCCGGCGGTCGGGCGCAGCTCCCCGGCGTCGTCGTGGCCGAGGGTGGCCGCGACGGTCGTCAGGACGAGGTCGACCAGGGCCTGTTCGCGCTCGGGGCCGGCGAGGCCGTCCAGCCGCTGCCGCAGGTCGCCGTCCCCGTCGTCCGGCCGCTCGGCCAGCTCCCGCAGCAGGGGCCGGCCCGCGGCGGCCTCCGGGGTGAACCGGGCGGGCACCAGCACGGGGTCGCGCAGCGACACCGCGACGTCGAACAGCGCGAGTGCTTCCTCGGTGGACAGCGCTTCCGGCGCGGCCGGGAGGTGCCGGGTCAGGTCGCTGCGCTCGGCCCAGCGCCCCCACGCGAGCGAGACCGCGGGCAGGCCGAGTGCGTGGCGCCGGTGGGCGAGCGCGTCGAGCACCGCGTTCGCGGCGGCGTAGTTCGACTGGCCGCCGCTGCCCGCGGTGGCCGCGGCCGAGGAGAACAGCACGAACGCCTTGAGCGGCTGGTCCTTCGTCAGTTCGTGCAGGTGCAGCGCGGTCTCCGCCTTCGGCCGCAGCACCTCGTCCAGCCGCTGTGGGGTCATCGCCGACACGACACCGTCGGCGAGCGCGCCTGCCGCGTGCACGATGATCGTCGGCCGGTGCTCGGCGAGCAGCCGGGCCAGCTGGTCCGGGTCGGTGACGTCGCAGGCGGCCACGACGGCCGTCGCGCCGAGCCCGGCGAGTTCGGCCACCAGGTCCGCCGCACCGCCACGGCGGCCGGCCAGCACCAGCCGCCGCACGCCGTGCCCGGTCACCAGGTGCCGGGCGAGGAGGCCGCCGAGGGTCCCGGTGCCGCCGGTGATCAGCACGACGTCCTCGGCGCCGGCGAACCGCGTGGGCGCCGGCACGAACGCCCGCACCAGGCGGCGCGCCAGCAGCACTCCCCCGCGCAGCGCGAGCTCGGGCTCGCCGGTGCCCAGCGCGGCGGCCACGGTCAGCGGCGTGACGTCGTCGGCGTCGAGCAGCACGAACCGGCCGGGCTCCTCGGTCTGGGCCGAACGCACCAGGCCGCTCACGCCCGCGCCGGCCAGGTCGCCGACCTCGTCGCCGGTCCGGGCGGCGACCGCGCCCGCGGTCCGGAAGACCAGCTTCGACGCGGCGAAGGCCGGGTGGGCGAGCCACCACTGCACCAGCTCCAGCGCGCGGTGGACCGACTCCCGCACCGATGCGCCGCCGACGGTGACGAGCGCCGCGCCCGGCACCGGTTCCCCCGCCACGACCGCGGCGGCCAGCGCGTTCAGGTCGGCGAAGGCGGGGAACCGGCCGGTGTCCGTGCCGACGGCCACGACCGTGCCCACCGCGCTGCCCGTGGCGGGCACTTCGACCCACTTCTCCCGGAACAGCGCGTCCCGGGGCACGTCGTCGCGGGCTGCGGCCGGCCGCAGCACCAGCGAGCCCACCGACAGCACCGGCGTGCCTTCGCCGTCGGCGACGTCCAGCCGCACCGAGCCGTCCACCGCACCACGCAGGCGCACCCGCAGCGCCGCCGGACGCGCGGCGTGCGCGGTCACGTCGGCCCAGCTGAACGGCAGCACCGGCCCGTCGGTCACCGGCCCGCCGCCGGCGAAGCCGAGGGCGTGCAGGGCGGCGTCCAGCAGTGCCGGGTGGACGGTGAAGCCCCGGGTGTCGACCGGGCAGCCGATCTCGGCGAAGACCTCGTCGCCGCGTCGCCACACCGCACGCAGTCCTTGGAAGGCGGGGCCGTAACGCAGTCCCCGCTCGACCAGGGCGGCGTAGTGCCCGCTGTGCGCGACGGGTTCCGCGCCTTCGGGCGGCCACGCGCCGATCGGCTCGGGTTCCGCCTGCCGCGGCCCGAGGAGCCCTTGACCGTGCCGGACCCACGTCGCGCCGGCCTTCGCGGACAGCTCGAGGCCGCGGTGCCCGGCCGCGTCCGGCGCACCGACGCGCAGCTGGACGGCGACCGTCGTGTCGTCCGGCAAGAGCAACGGCCGCTCCAGCGTGAGCTCCTTGACCACCGGGCACCGAGCGGCCACGCCGGCCTGCAGGGCGAGTTCGAGCCAGGCGGTGCCGGGCAGGACCACTTCGCCGAGGACGCGGTGGTCGGCCAGCCACGGCGTCTCCGCCGTCGACAGCCGGCCGGCCAGCACGAGCTCGCCGGTGCCTGCCAGCTCGACCGGCGGGTCGAGGACGGGGTGCGTGCTGCGCCGGCTTTCCTTCCGCGTCAGCCAGAACCGCTTGCGCTCGAAGGGATACGTCGGCAGCTCGGCGAACCCGGGCGTGCCCGGCTCGCCCAGCGCCGTCCACTTCGGGCTCAGACCGCGGACGTACACCTCGGCCAGCGCGCCGAAGAACGCGTCCCGGCCGCTTTCGGTGCGGCGCAGCGTCCCGGTGACGACGGCGCCGTCCCCGACGGCCGCGAGCACCGCGGGCACGAGCACCGGGTGCGGCCCGACCTCGACGAAGAACGTGTGCTCCGGCACCGGGAGCCCGGCCAGCGCCTCGGCGAAGCGCACCGGCTGACGCAGGTTCCGGTACCAGTAGCCGGCGTCGAGCTCGGCGCCGGTCAGGACGCTCGCGGTCACCGAGGAGTGGAACGGGATCTCCGCGGCCCGTGGGGTGATCGGGGCCAGTTCGGCGAGCAGCCGGTCGCGGGCCGGCTCGACGGCCGGCGAGTGCGACGCGTAATCGACATCGAGGCGCCGGGCCTTGATCCCGGACCCGGCCAGCTCGGCCACCAGTGCGTCGAGCGCCGCGGGGTCCCCGGCGACGACCACGGCGTCCGGTCCGTTGACCGCGGCGATCGACAGCCGCTCGTCGAGGCGGGGGCCCAGCAGATCGGCCGAAAGCTCGACCGAGGCCATGCCGCCGAGGCCGGACAACGCGGTCAGCGCCTTCGCGCGGCGGCTGACGACGAGCGCGGCGTCGTCCAGGGTCAGCGCGCCCGCGACGTGAGCGGCGGCGATCTCACCCTGGCTGTGGCCCACGACGGCGTCCGGCTCGACGCCGGAAGCACGCCAGACGGCGGCGAGCGACACCATCACCGCGAACAACGCGGGCTGCACGACGTCGACGCGGTCCAGCGACGGCGCGTCCGGCTCCTGCCGCAGCACGGCCAGGAGGTCCCAGTCCGTGTGCGGCGCCAGCGCGCGGGCACAGCGTTCGACGTGCTCGCGGAACAGCGGCGAACCGTCGAGCAGGTCCGCGGCCATGCCCGCCCATTGGCCGCCCTGGCCGGGGAAGACGAACACGACCTTGCCGGTCAGGTCGGCGACGCCGCGGACCAGGCCGGGGGTGATGGAGTCGTAGGCCAGCACGTCCAGCGCCATCCGCGGGTCTTCGTCGAGCACGACGGCGCGGTGCTCGAACGTGCTGCGCGTCGTGATCAGCGCGTGCGCCACGGCCACCGGGTCCCGGCCGTCCAGGTGGGACAGCAGCTGCCCGGCCTTGGCCGGCAGCGCGGACTCGGTGCGCGCGGACAGCACCCAGGGCAGCTGCTCCTTCGCCGACGGCGCGGCGGCGCGGTCCGGTGCCTCTTCGACGACCACGTGCGCGTTCGTGCCGCTGATGCCGAACGCGGACACCCCCGCCCGGCGCGGCCGCTCGCCGTCCGGCGGCCAGTCCCGGTTCTCGGTGAGCACCTCCACGGCGCCCGTCCAGTCCACTTGGGACGAGCGGGTGCCCGCGTGCAGGGTCCGGGGCAGCGTGCGGTGGCGCAGGGCGAGCACCACCTTGAGCAGGCCGGCGACTCCGGCCGCGGCCTGGCTGTGCCCGATGTTGGACTTGATCGAGCCGATGGCGAGCGGGGTGGCGCGGTCCCCGCCGAACACCGCCTGCAGGGCCGCGACCTCGACGGGGTCGCCGAGCCGGGTGCCGGTGCCGTGCGCCTCGACGGCGTCGATGTCGCGGCTCTGCAGGCCCGCGTCGGCCAGCGCGGCGCGGATGACCCGCTGCTGGGCCAGTCCGCTGGGCGCGGTCAGGCCGTTGGACGCGCCGTCGGAGTTGACCGCGGTGCCGCGGACCACGGCCAGCACGGGGTGATCGTGCTCGAGAGCGTCGGACAGCCGTTCCAGCACGACGACGCCGGCGCCTTCGCCCCAGCCGACACCGTCCGCCGTGTCGCCGAAGGCCTTGCAGCGGCCGTCGGCCGCGAGGGCGCCCTGCTGTTCGAACGCGCGGTAGACGCCGGGGGTGGACATCACCAGCGCGCCGCCGGCCAGCGCGAGGTCGCACTCTCCCCCGCGCAGCGCGCGCACCGCCAGGTGCAGCGCCACCAGCGAGGACGAGCACGCGGTGTCGACCGAGACCGACGGCCCTTCCAGCCCGAGCACGTAGGCGATCCGCCCGGACACCACGGCCGCCGACGTGCCGGTCGCCAGGTGGTCGGGGTGCGCGTCGAGGTGGGACAGCAGCAGCTGCCGGTAGTCCTGGTCGCTCGTGCCGGCGAAGACGCCGGTGCGGGAGCCGCGCAGGCCGGCCGGGTCGATCCCGGCCCGCTCCAGTGCCTCCCAGGAGACCTCCAGCAGCAGCCGCTGCTGCGGGTCCATCGACTCGGCTTCGCGCGGGCCGATGCCGAAGAAGGCGGCGTCGAACCACGCGGGGTCGGCGAGGAAGCCGCCCGCGCCGGTCAGCTCGGCCGGCCAGCCGCGGTCGGCGGGGAACGCCGTCACGGCGTCTTCGCCGTCCTCGACCAGCCGCCACAGCGCGTCGGGGTCGGCCACCCCGCCCGGGAACCGGCAGCCCATCCCGACGATCGCGATCGGCTCGCGCGCCCGCGCCTGCACCGCGCGCAGCCGTTCCCGGGTGTCCCGCAGCGCGGTCGTCACCCGGTCCAGCGTGGCGAGCACCGCGTTGTCGTCAGCCATCGATGAGATCCTCCTGTGCCAGCAAGACTTCCCGTTCGGCTCGGCTCAGCACGTCCACTTCGGACGCTTCGGTCGTCTCTTCGGCCGCCGCCGGGGTTTCCGGCGCTGCGGACGGCACGTCCGTGAGCGCGGCTTCGAGGTAGCCGGCCAGCGCGACGGGGGTGGGGTGGTCGAAGAAGGCGCTCGCGGGCACCCGCAGCCCGGTCCGCGCGCCGAGCTGGTTGCGCAGCTCGACCACCCCCAGCGAGCTGAGCCCCTGTTCGTGGAAGGGCCGGCCCGGCTGGATCGGCGCGGCGGAGGCGTGCCCGAGGATCGATGCGGTGTGCCGGCAGACCAGGTCGCGCAGTTCGCGGCGGCGCTGCGCGGCCGAGAGCCCCGCCAGCCGCAGCGTGGCCGGCCCGGCCGCCGGTTCGGCGCCGGCCGGGCTCCGGCGGGCTTCCGGCAGTTCCGCGAGCAGCGGGCTGGGCCGGGTGCCGGCGAACACCGGCAGGAACCGGTCCCAGTCGACGTCGGCGAGCACGAGGCCGGACTCGTCACCGGCGACGGCCGTCGCCAGCGCGGCCAGGGCCACACCGGGGTCGAGCACGGTCATCCCGTTGCGGCGCAACCGGTTCCCGACGACCGCCGCGTCCGCGCCGTCCACGGCCATGCCGCCGTCGCCCCACGGTCCCCAGGCCAGCGCGGTCGCCGCCAGCCCGTCGGCGCGCCGTTGCTCGGCCAGCGCGTCGAGGTAGGCGTTGGCCGCCGCGTAGTTGGCCTGCCCGGCGTTGCCGACGGCTCCGGACGCGGAGGAGAACAGCACGAACGCCTCGAGCCCGCCGGTGAGTTCGTGGAGGTGGCGGGCGCCGTCGGCCTTGCCGCGCAGGACCCGGGCGAGCCGCGGCGGGTCCAGCGCGCCGATGACGCCGTCGTCGAGCACGCCGGCCGCGTGGGCGACCGCGGTCAGCGGCCGGTCGGCGGGGATCGTGGCGAGCAGGTCCGCCACGGCCCGCCGGTCGGCGACGTCACAGGCGGCCGTTTCGACCTCGGCGCCGAGCGCGGTCAGCTCGGCGACGAGGGCGGGGTCGTCGGCGTGCCGGCCGGTCAGCAGGAGCCGCTGGACGCCTTCGGTGGCCAGCCACCGCGCCAGGCGACGGCCCAGCGCGCCGAACGCGCCGGTGATCAGCGTGGTGCCGCGCCGCGGCCAGCCGGTGACGGCCCGGTGCGCGGCCGGTGCCCGCACCAGGCGCCGGGCGAACACCCCGGACGCGCGGACCGCGACCTGGTCCTCCGCGCCGCCCAGCACCCCGGCCAGCCGTTCGGCCGCGGCCCGGTCCACCGTCTCCGGCAGGTCGGCCAGGCCGCCCCACCACAGCGGGTGCTCCAGCGCCGCGACGCGGCCGAGGCCCCACACCATCGCCTGCCCGGGCGCGCCGAGCCGGTCACCGGCTCCGGTCGACACCGCGGACCGGGTCACGCACCACACCGGCACGTCGAGGTCGAGGTCGACGGCGGCCTGCACGAGTGCGGTGGTCAGCGCGAGCCCGGCGGGCACCCCGGGGGTGCCCGGGTGCGGCAGTTCGTCGAGCGCCAGCAGGGAGACGAAGCCGTCCACCGGCCCGCTGTCGCGGAGGAGCCCGGCGATCTCCGCGCGGGAGGCGCCCGCGTCGACGGCCAGCACGGCGCCGTCGAGCGCGGCGACGAGCGGCTCGGGTACGGGCTGCCCGGCGGAGTGCAGGACGACCCAGTTGCGCTTCGTGGCGATGGAGTCCGCGACCGGCTGCCAGCTGATCCGGTACCGCAGCCGGTCCGCCTCGGCGCTTTGGTCGCGGCCGCGCCGCCAGCGCGCCAGCACGGGCAGCAGCTCGGCGACGTCGAGGTCGGTGCCCAGCAGCTTGCCGAACCGCTCGGCGTCCCCGCCGTCGACGGCGTCCCAGAACTCCGCGTCCGCGCCGCGCGGGGCTTCCGGTGGCTTCTCGGGCAGCAGCCAGAACCGGCGGCGCTGGAAGGCGTAGGTGGGCAGGGCCACCGGCCGCGCGCCGCTCCCGGCGAACCAGGCGGCCCAGTCCGGTCCGTGCCCGCGCACGTGCAGCGCGGCGACCGCGCCGAGCACGTCGTCGTCCCGGACACCGGGCACCACGACCGTGTCGACGGCGTCGTCCAGGCACTCCGCGGCCGGCTCGGTCAGGGCCGCCCCGGGGCCGACCTCCAGGAACGTGGTGGCGCCCTCGCCGGCGAGCACGCGCACGCCGTCGGCGAACCGGACGGTTTCGCGGGCGTGGCTCACCCAGTAGTCCGGTGCGGACAGCTGCTCGTCCGTGGCGATCCGGCCGGTGACGGCCGAGACCACGGGGATCCGGGCCGTCCGGAAGTCCAGGCTCGCCACGACCTCCCGGAAGCCGGCCAGCATCGGCTCCACCAGCTCGGAGTGGAACGCGTGGGAGGCCTGCAGCCGGCTGGTCCGGCGGCCCTGCCGCCGGAACCGTCCGGCCACCGCCGAAACGGCGTCGGCGGCGCCGGAAAGCACCACCGAACGCGGCCCGTTGACCGCGGCCACCGAGACTCCGGGCGGCAGCTCCCCGAGCTCGTCCGGTGTGGCGGACACCGCCCACATGCCCCCCGCTTCGGGCAGGGCCTGCATGAGCGAGCCCCGCGCGACAACCATCCGGCACGCGTCCGCCAGCGACAGCACCCCGGCGACGTGCACCGCGGCCAGCTCGCCGACCGAATGGCCGAGCAGCAGGTCCGGCCGGATGCCCCAGTGCTCCAGCAACCGGAACAACGCGACCTCGAACGCGAACAACGCGGGCTGCGCGAACTCCGTCCGGTCGAGGCGGTCCTGGTCGGCGCCGAACACGACGTCACGCAGCGGCACGGTCAGCTCGGCGCACACGTCGTCGAACGCCCGCGCGAAAACCGGGTGGCGCTCGGCCAGCCGCCGGCCCATCCCGATGCGCTGGCTTCCCTGTCCGGTGAACAGGAAGGCCAGGCCGCCGTCCCCGGCCGCGCCGGTCGTCAGAGCGGGGTCGGTCCGGCCGGCCGCCAGCGCGGTCAGCGCGCGGATGAGCTGCGGGCGATCGCCGCCGGTGAGGACGGCCCGGTGCGTCAAGGCGGCCCGGGTGGTGGCCAGTGAGAACCCGAGGTCGTGGACGTCGGTCCCGGGGCCGGTCGCGCGGTGCGCGAGCAACCGGGCCGCCTGGGCCCGCAGCGCGTCCGGCGAACCGGCCGAAAGTGTCCACAGTGGATCAGTGACGGCACCGGTGTGCGCGGGGGTTTCCTCCGGCGCCGCCGCCGGTTGCTCCAGGATCACGTGGGCGTTGGTGCCGCCGATGCCGAACGACGAGACGCCGGCCCGCCGGACGGTGTCCCGCTCCGGCCACGCGGTGGCTTCGGTGACGAGCCGGAGGCCGCCGGTCCAGTCCACGTGGGAGCTGGGCCGGTCGACGTTGAGCGTGGCCGGGATCCGGCCGTGCCGCATCGCCAGCACCATCTTGAGCACCCCGGCCGCTCCGGCCGCGGCCTGGGTGTGGCCGAGGTTGGACTTGAGCGAGCCGACGAGCAGCGGCCGGCCGGGCGGGCGGTGCGCGCCGTAGACCGCCGCGAGCGCCCCGGCTTCGATCGGGTCGCCGAGCTTCGTGCCCGTGCCGTGCGCCTCGACGACGTCCACGTCGGCGGGCCGGATCCCGGCGTCGGCGAGCGCCGTGGCCAGCAGCCGCTGCTGGGCGGCGCCGTTGGGAGCGGTGAGGCCGTTGCTCGCGCCGTCGGAGTTGACCGCGGAGCCGGCGATCAGCGCGAGGACCGGGTGGCCGTTGCGGCGGGCGTCGGAATAGCGCTCCAGCACGAACATCCCGCCGCCTTCGCCCCACGCGGTGCCGTCGGCGCCTTCGGCGAACGGTTTCACCCGCGCGTCCGGCGCCAGCCCGCCCTGCCGGCTGAATTCGACGAAGACGGTGGGCGAGGACAACACGGCCACCCCGCCGGCCAGCGCGAGCGAGCACTCGCCGCGGCGCAGGGCGGAAGCGGCCAGGTGCACGGCGACGAGCGACGACGAACACGCCGTGTCGACCGAGAGGTTGGGCCCCTGCAGGCCGAAGGTGAACGAGATCCGCCCGGACGCGACGCTGCACACGGTCCCGATCGCCAGGTTCTCGCGCGTGCCGAGACCACCGGCGCCGTAGTCGTCGTGGGCCACCCCCGCGTAGACGCCGGTGTCGCTGCCGCGCAGCGTCGCCGGGTCGATGCCGGCCTGCTCGAACGCCTCCCAGGCCAGCTCCAGCAGCAGCCGCTGCTGCGGGTCCATCTCGAGCGCCTCGTGCCCGCCGATGCCGAAGAAGGCGTTGTCGAACTCGGCGGCGTCGTGCAGGAAGGCGCCCTCACGCACGTAACTGGTGCCCGGCCGGACGCGGTCCGGGTCGTGGAGGGCCTCGACGTCCCACCCGCGGTCGCCGGGCATCGGCCCGAGCACCGACCGGCCGCCGTCGACGACCCGCCACAGGTCGTCCGGGTTCTGCACACCGCCGGCGAAGCGGCAGCTCATGCCGACGATGGCGATCGGCTCGCCGGACGCGGCGCGCCGGGACACGACGGCGGCCGGCCGGGGCGCGCTGCCGTCCAGGTGCTCCGCCAGCCGCTCCGGGGTCGGGTGGTCGAACAACGCGGTCGTGGCGATCGGCAGCCCGGTCCGCCGGCGCAGCGCGCGGACCAGCTCCACCGCCGCGACGGAATCCAGGCCCAGTTCCAGGAAGGTCCGGTCCGCCCGGTAGCCCGCGCCGGTCAACGCCTCGGTCTCGGTCCGGATGAGCCGGGCCAGGTCCCGGACGGGCGGCCGGGTCGCAACGGGTTCGGCGACCTCGGTGGGCAGGTGGATCCGCCGTCCCCCGGCGATTTCCGGCCACGCGAGCGGCACGCCGTGCCCGTGCAGCCCCGCCACGGCGCCCAGCACCGCGTGGAGCTCGGATCGGCCGTCCCGCAGGGCCGACGTCACGAGGACGTCGCCGCGCGCGGCCTCGGGCAGTGTTTCCTCGACGAGCGCGGCGAGCACCCCGTTGGCGCTCATGTCCAGGTAGGTGTCCACGCCCGCCGCCGCAAGCCCCCGCACGCAGCCGAGGAAGTGCCCGGTGCCGCGCACCTGCCCGCCCCAGTACTCGGGACGGCACACCACCTCCGGGTCGTCGCCGAAGCCGGGGTGCACCGGGATGATCGGGATGCCCGGCGGCCGGGACGGCAGGCCACGCAGGAACTCCTGGAAGCCGGCGGCCATCGGCGCCATGTGCGGGGAGTGGAAGGCGCGGTCCACGGCCAGCCGCTTGACCTTGCGGCCGCGTCGCTCCCACTCGCCGGCGATCCGCAGCACGACGTCCCGGTCGCCGGAAACGACCACGGACCGCGGCGCGTTGACCGCGGAGATCGCCGCCCGGTCCGTGCAGCCTTCGAGGGATTCGCGGGCTTCGGCCTCGGTGACCCGCATCGCCACCATCGCGCCGCCGACCGTCGTCTTCTCGCGGAACAGCCGGATCCGCTCGGCGAGCACCGCGCACACGTCCGGCAGCGAGAACACCCCGGCCACCGTGGCCGCGGCCAGCTCCCCCACCGAGTGGCCGACCACGAAGTCCGGGCGCACGCCCCAGTGCTCGAACTGCCGGAACAACGCGATCTGCACCGCGAACAACGCGTCCTGGCTGTAGAGGGCTTCGTCGGCGGGCGCGACGCCGGTCCCGCCGTCACCCAGCAGGAGGTCGCGCACCGACCACGTCGAGACGGCGTCCAGGTGCGCGCACACCTCGTCGAGGGCTTCGGCAAACACCTCGAGCCGTGAGTACAGCTCACGGCCCATGCCCGGGCGTTGCCCGCCCTCCCCGGGGAACATCAGCGCCACCTTGCGCCCGCTCCCGGCCGCGACCGGGGCGACCGCACCGGTCGCCAGCTCCGCGAGCCCGGCGGTCAGCTCCGCCCGGTCCGCGCCGAGCACGACCGCGCGGTGCGCCAGGTGCGGCCGCGCGACCGCCAGCGTGTGCGCGACGTCGAGCAGGCGCGGCTCGGCCCGGTCGAGGTGCCCGCGCAGGGTCTCGGCCTTCCCGCGCAGCTCTTCCGGGCTGCCGGCCGAAAGGAGAACCGGCACGACCGTCGCGGGCTCGGGCAGCGCGGGCCGCTCCGGCGGCGCTTCCAGGACCAGCGCGTTCCCGGTTCCGGATTCCTCGGCACAGCGAAGCACCGCGCTCCGCGCGAACAACGCGGGGAGGCCGGGCAGTGCGTCGACGAGGTCGGCGGCCGGCACGTCGTCGAGACCGGCGACCGCACCGGGTCCGAGCAGGCAGTGCACGGGATCGTCGTCCGCGATGGCGTGCGCCGCGGACTTCAGCACCACGTAATCGGACCGGCCCGGCGAAACCCACCCGGCGAGCGCGAGGATCGACTCGCCGGCCTGGATGCTCCGCGCCGCCAGGTGAACCGCCGACACGAGCGAGCCGCCGGACGGCACCGCCGGGCCCGTCAGGTGGAGTTCGGCGGCGGACGGCGCCGCGTGCCCGGCGGTGAAGAGCCCGGCCACCTCCGCCGGACCGGGGAGGATCGCCGCGTTCTCCAGCGCGCGCCGGGCGATCGTCACCGCCGGCCCGCGGCCGGACGCGAACCCGACCACCGCGACGCGCGAAGCACCACCACTGTCCAAGGGCATGGGTCCAGCCGCTCCCGTTCGCGTGGTCGTGGCTCAGGCGGGCGGGCGGGCGGCGGCACGCGCCTCGCGTGCCAGTTCCGACACGTACTCCAACGTGGGACGGCGGATGATCAGGGGCAGCTTGCGCAGGAAGTTCCGCTCCTGCCCGCCGCCGACGACCTCACTGGACACCGCGGCCAGCATCGCCAGCAGCGTGGCCGAGTTCCCGCCGAGCTGGTGGAAGTCGGCGACGTCGTTGACCTCGTCGGTCTCCAGCATCAAGGTGCCGGCCCAGATCTTGGCCACCGCCTCTTCGACGTCGTCGCGGACGCGGGTCTTCACCGGGGCCGCCGCGACGATGTCGCCGAACGGGTCCGGCAGGGCCGAGGCGTTCACCTTGCCGTTGGCGGTCAGCGGCAGCTCGGGGACCACGACGATCGCCGTGGGCACCAGGTAGCTCGGCAGGCGTCCCCGGAGGTACTCGATCAGGTCCGCCACCGGAACGTCTTCGCGCAGCACGACGTAGGCGCACAGGCTCTTGTCGCCGCCGGCGCGGCGGGCGTGGCCGAGCGCGAACGCGCCGGCGACGGCGTCGTGCCCTTCCAGGACCCGGGCGGTCTCGGCCGGCTCGACGCGGTGCCCGAGCAGCTTGAACTGCTCGTCGTTGCGCCCGAGGCACTCCAGCTCGCCGTGGGGCAGCACCCTCGCGAGGTCGCCCGTGCGGTAGGCGCGGGTGCCGTCGGCCAGCGTGACGAACCGTTCGTGGTTGAGTTCCGGCCGGCCCCGGTAGCCGCGCGCGACCTGCGCGCCGCTCAGGTACATCTCGCCGATCTCGCCGATCTCGACGTGCCGGCCTTCGCCGTTCAGCAGGAAGATCTTCGTGTTGTCCCCGGGGACGCCGATCGGGACCGAGGCCAGCTCGCTCTCCTTCGCGGCGTCGAACAGGTGCGACGTGCACGCGACGGTCGCTTCGGTGGGGCCGTATTCGTTGTAGATCCGGCAGTCTTCGCCGAAGGTCCGCTGGGCCCGGGCCGCGACCGCGCCGGTGAGCAGCTCCCCGCCGGAGATCACCACGCGGAACCCGGCCGGCTTCAGGTCGAGCCGGTTGATCAGGTCGAGGTGCGTGGGCGTCACCTTCAGCGCGTTGGCGCCGGAGCGCTCCAGCATCTCGCGCAGGACGAGGTGGTTGGGCGCGTCGGGCACCAGCGCGATCGAGCCGCCCGCCAGCAGCGGCAGGTAGATCGCGGTGTTGGGCAGGTCGAAGGCCAGCGACGTGAACAGCGGGAAGCGGATCTCCGCGTCGATCCCGAAGGCCGGGATCGCCCAGCCGGCGAAGGCGGCCAGGTTGCCGTGGGTCACCTCGACGCCCTTGGCGCGGCCGGTCGAGCCGGACGTGTAGATCACGTAGGCGAGGTCGTCGGGCCGGATCTCCACGTCCGGGCGCTCGCCGGTGTTCGCGGCCAGGTCCTCCAGCGCCAGCAGCCCGCAGCCCGCCGGCGCGAGCGGGCGATCGAGGAAGGCGCGCTCGACCAGGCCGGCCGCGCACCCCGCGTCCCGCATGATCTCGGTGATCCGGTGGTCCGGCTGTTCGGGGTCCAGCGGCACATAGGCGGCGCCCGCCTTGAGCACCCCCCAGATGCCGGCCACCGCGGCGACGGTCCGCGCGGCGACGATGCCCACCACCGAACCCCGGCCGAGCCCCCGGCCGGTCAGCTCCGCGGCGATCGCGTCCGACCGCCGGTCCAGCTCCGCGAACGTCACGTCCCCTTCGGGGCCGGCGAGCGCGACCTTCCCGCCGCTGGCCGCGGCCTGCTGGGCGAACCAGTCGACGACGGTGCCCGGCCGGGACTGCGGCCGCTCCGTGTCGTTGCCGGCCCACTGCCGGTGCTTGCGGGGCGAGAGGGCCCCTTCGAGGTGGTCGAGGAGCTTCTCGGCCTCGTCGATGACGGTCGGGCCGTTGTACCAGCCGACGGTGATCTCGGTGCGCTGGCCGCACTCGACGATGTTCAGCTCGGGCGGGCCGACCAGGCCGAGGCTGGGCAACCCGTAGATCACCTTGGCGACGAAGGAATCCGTGGTCAGCCCGGTCAGGTCGATCCGCCCGACGTGGGAGACGACGGCGAGCGCGGCGTAGCGGTCACGCTTCGCGGAGAAGGAGTCCAGGGCGACGACCTGCTCGCGCAGCTTCGCCAGCGGGATGTCGAGCAGCGAGGTCTCGACCGTGGCCGCCAGGTCCCGCCCGCTGCTCAGCAGGGTCAGCAGCGCTTCGTGCGCGGTCTCCCACGAGTCGTCGCCGCGGACCTCCATCAGCGGGGTCTGGACCAGGTTCCCGGTCGCGCGGACGTCCGGCAGGTACCGGCGCAGGTCGACGGGCACCAGGAACCGGCCGGTGTCCCGGCCGCAGAACCGGGTGATCGCCTGGGTCACCTTGGCCACCAGAGCGGGGTGCACCCCGTCGACGGTCCGCCGTCGCCAGAAGATGCCCGGACGGCCCGGGGTCCGCGGTCCCAGCGCCGACGGCCACTCCATGTCCGATTTGAGCCCCGGCCGCGGCGGGACCGGAACGCCGTCGAGCAGTTCGGTCACCGTGATCGGGGACGGCGCGCCCACCGGCGGCTCACCGCGCAGCACCCGGAAGACGTCTTCGAGCCACAGGAGCACGCCCTTGCTGTCCATCACGCCGTGGAAGGCGCGGAACACCACGACGCACGGGTCGCCGGTGATCAGCAGGACCTCGCAGGTCGGGCCGTCCCCGTCCCGCATGAGCGGCTGGTAGAGCTCGGGGACGCCGGAGAACTTCGTGCGGTCGAACTCGGCACCCGGCACGGACCGCACGACCGGGGCCACCCCGGTGTCGACCCACGTCCTGTCCCGGCGGGCCAGCCGCGCGCCGGGGCAGGCTTCCGACGCGACCGCGACCGCGCGGGTCAGCTCGTCGTGGCCGATCCGGCCGTCGCCCTCGACGACGATCTGGATGACACCCGGCACCGATTCCGGATACGACAGGAACCACGTCTCCATCGGAGAAACCTGCTTGGTGTAGCTCGTGCGCGCTGCTCCCATTACCAGGCACTCTCTTTCAGTCAACGCACTCGGCACCGGGATGAAGTCCGTCCCGTCGATTCACGCGCGGGCGAGCGCCGGAAAACACGGTGTCCCCCGGCGCGGGAATCGGCAGAATCCCGTTCCCGCCGCGTCGGGAAATGTCGAGGCGAACCTATCGATCGGCCGCGACCCCGGACAACCCCCTAAGCTCCGGCGAGGACCCCTGCCTGCCGCTCCTAGGGGGTACCGGGCATTCGCGCCGCCGACCTAGACTTCGCCGCGAACACCGGGTTGTCAACTGCCTCGCGCCGCCCAGCGGACCAGCGGTCACGTCGACATGAGGAAATCGATGAAAACACTCTACGAAATCGGCGAGACCCCACCTTTCGGCGAAATTCCGCCGAAAATGTACGCGTCCGTGATCCGGCCGGAGCGGTACGGGCCGCCCGAGCAGGCATTCCGGACCGAGGTGGTCGACACCCCGGTGCCCGGTCGCGGGCAGGTACTGGTCTACACCATGGCGGCCGGCATCAACTACAACAACATCTGGTCCGCGATGGGGAAGCCGCTGGACGTCATCGCCGCGCGGCTGAAGCGCGGGGGCGGCGAACCGTTCCACATCGGCGGCTCGGAGGGCTCCGGCGTGGTGTGGGCGGTCGGCGACGGCGTGCAGTCCGTCTCGGTCGGCGACCACGTCGTGCTTTCCGGCTGCATGTGGGACGAGTCGGCGCCGGACATCCGGCTCGGGGCCGACACGATCGCGTCGAAGAGCCAGTCGGCCTGGGGTTACCAGGAGAGCTACGGCTCCTTCGGGCAGTTCAGCCTCGTCGACGACTACCAGTGCCACCCCAAGCCCGCGCGGCTGTCGTGGGAGGAGGCGGCGGCGTTCCTGCTGACCGGCGCCACCGCGTACCGCCAGCTCTGCGGCTGGCCGCCGAACACGGTGCGCCCGGGCGACCCGGTGCTGATCTGGGGCGGTGCCGGCGGCCTCGGCTCGATGGCGATCCAGATCGTCGCGCTGCACGGCGGCATCCCGGTCGCCGTGGTCTCGAGCGAGGAGCGCGCGAACTTCTGCGAGAAGCTCGGCGCGAAGGGCACGATCGACCGGCGCGACTTCCACCACTGGGGCCAGCTGCCGGACTTCGGCGACGAAGCCGCGTTCACGGCGTGGCTGCGGGAAGCCCGCCGGTTCGGCGAGAAGTTCTGGGAGGTCGTCGGCTCGCGCACGGCACCCAAGATCGTGCTGGAGCACACCGGCGAGGACACCATCCCGACCTCGATGTACCTCTGCGACAACGCGGGCATGGTGGTGATCTGCGGCGGCACCACCGGCTACCACGCGGACGTCGACCTCCGGTTCCTGTGGATGCGGCAGAAGCGCCTGCAGGGCTCGCACTTCGCGAACCTGCGCCACTGCCGCGAGGTCATCTCGCTGGTGGACTCCGGCCACCTCGACCCGTGCCTGACCTGGTGCGAGTCCTTCGAAAGCGTGGGGACCGCCCACCAGCTCATGTACGAAAACCAGCACCCGGGCGGCAACATGACGGTGCTGGTCAACGCCACCGAGCCGGGCCGCACCGAACTGCCGTAGCACCGGCGACCGGCGGCCCGTGTCGGAATCGTTCGCGCCGCCGGCTGGGGTCGCCCGCCGACGGGTGCGCCCCAATGTGGCCTTCGGTGCGCTCAACGCACCCAAGGTGGCCTTCGGTGCGCCCAACGCACCCAAGGCGGCCTTCGGTGCGCCCAACGCACCCAAGGTGGCCTTCGGTGCGCCCAACGCACCCAAGGTGGCCTTCGGTGCGCCCAACGCACCCAAGGTGGCCTTCGGTGCGCCCAACGCACCCAAGGTGGCCTTCGGTGCGCCCAACGCACCCAAGGCCACATTGGGGCCTCGGCCGCGCGGGACGCGGGCGGCCGGAAGGCTCGCCGGCTACCCGCGGCCCGGCCGCACCGGCGCGTTCGCGCTCAGGTCCGCCGGGATGTCCTTGCGGGACTTGATGTTCAGCTTGCGGTAGACCCGCGTGAGGTGTTGCTCCACCGTGCTCGCGGTGACGTAGAGCTTCTCCGCGATCTCCCGGTTGGTGCAGCCCATCGCGGCCAGCAGCGCGACCCGCTCCTCGGAGCCGGTCAGCACCGCGCGGTGGCGGCCGGGGTCCGGGCCGGTCGACGGGTCGCCCACGTCGGCGCTGATCGACAGGAGCCGCTGGGTCAGTGGCCTTGCCCCGCAGGTTTCGGCCAGGTGCCAGGCGCGGCGGAACACCATGCGGCCCCGGCGGCCGTCGCCCGCTTCGTGGTGGGCGCAGCTCAGGTCGACCAGCGCGCGTGCCTGCTCGTAGCGGGCGCCGCACGCTTCGAACAGGTCGAGTGCTTCGGTGAGCAGCCGCGGCCGCTGCTCGACGGGGGTCGTGGCCGCGAGCACCCGCAGCGACAGGCCTCTGGCGTGCCGCCCGACGTCCGGCTCCGCGAGCTGCTCGTAGGCCAGGCGCCGGGCTTGGTCCTGGTTTCCCAGGCTCAGCCAGGCTTCCGCGGCGCTCGCCTGCCACGGGATCAGCTCGGACATGTTCACGCCCCACGCCCGCATGGTCTCCCCGCAGGACAGGAAGTCGGCGAGCGCGGCGTGCCGCTTGCCGGTGGCGAGGTGGTGGTGGCCCCGGGCGAGCAGGTAGTGGAGCCCGTAGCGGCTGGTGAACATCGCGTCGTCGACGGGGTGGGTGAGGTGCTTCGCGGCGTCGTCGTGGTCGCCCATCCGGGTCGCCGCCGTCACCAGGCTCCCCAGCGGGAGGCCGAGCGCGACGCCCCACGCCGTGGGGTCGACCAGGGCCATCGCCGCCCGCGCGTGGTCGGCCGCGTCGGCCAGGCTGCCCTGCCTGAGGGCGATTTCGGCCTGCGCCGCGGTGAGGATCGCCTGCCTCGTCACGGCTTCCCGGCGGGCCGCCGAGGTCCGCAGCCGGTCGCACCAGAGCATGGCCGGGCCGGGCAGGTCGGCGCCGAGCAGGACCAGCAACGCGAGCAGGGTGGCCTCGTCACCCCACGAGGCGGTCCGGACCAGGTCGCCGTCACGCAGGAGCTGCTCCGCGCGGGCCGTCGCGTCTCCGGTGCGGCCGTGCGTGAGGAGGCCGGAGAGCTCGGCCACCGCGTTGAGCACGGGGTCGCTCTTGGCCGGGAGCAGCGTGTCCTGGTGGGCGCTCTGCCGGGCCGGGGGACGGCGGCGGCGCGCCAGCGGCGGGTGGACGCAGGTCAGCCACTGCTCGACGTCCCTCAGTTCGGCCGCCCGGCCGGGGTCGTCCGCGGCGGCGGCGCGGACGAGGCCGAGGACCTCGACGGCGTCGTCCACCCGGCCGTGCCACAGCAGCTGTTTGACCAGGACGAGCCGATCGCGGTGCCCCAGCCGGTCCTCGCGCGCCGCGACGACGAGCGGGGCGAGGTGGCGGACCGCCGCCGCCGGGTTGACCTGCCAGCCGGAGTGCGCGAGCCGGCTCAGGATGGCCGCGCGGCCGGCGTCGTCCGCGGACGACCGGTGCGCCAGCGCGAAGAGGTCCACCGCGGCCCGGTGCCGGTCGCGGAGCACCGCCTGCCCGGCCGCTTCCAGCAGGACGCCGCCGGCCCACGGCTCGGTGGCTTCGCCTGCCTGCACGAGGTGGGGCGCGATCTCCGCGGCCGGCCGCCCCCGTTCGTACAGCTGTCCCGCGGCGCGGCGGTGCAGGGCGACGCGCCGCTGCGCGCCGAGGTCGTCCAGCACGGCGGCCCTGGCCACCGGGTGCCGGAACCCGCAGCCGGTCAGCAGTCCCGCCGCGGTCATCGCGTGGAGCAGCCCGCCGACCGTCTCGGCGTCGACGCCGATCAGCCGGCCGAGGTCGCCGGGTGACGAGCCGTCGCCGAGCACGGCGATCGCCCGCGCGACCTGCGTCAGGTCCGGCCCGCCGCGGTGCAGGCAGCTGACGAACGCCACCCCGTACCCCCGCCGCCGGACGGCACCCCCGGCCCGGTGGTCTTCGAGCAAAGCGTGCACCAGCACCGGGTTCCCGCCGCTGGCGGCCAGCAGTTCCGGGGTCAGCCCCCGCGCCTCGGTCTCGCCGAAGTGCGCCGACAGCAGCTCGCCCACGCCGCTACCGGACAGCGGGCCGACGCTCAACCGCCGGAAGTGCGCGTGCCTCGACAGCTCGGCCCGGAACGGCGGGTGCGTGGTCGTCACCGTGGCGTCGTCGGTGAGCACGACGAAGATGCGCGCCGAGCCCACGCGCCGGACGAGGTGCAGCAACCAGCGCACCGACAGCGCGTCCGCGTGCTGCACGTCGTCGACGCCGAGCACGACCGGCGACCGGGCCGCCAGGTCCAGGACCGCCGAAGCCAGCCGGTCGAAGACCCGCACGACACCCGGTTCCGGCGCGCCGGAACCCGTGTCGCCGTCGGCGAGCGACGGCGGCAGGTCTTCGAGCAGGCCGGCCGGGAAGCTCGTGCCGTGCCCGAACTGGTTCAGCACGCCCCAGGGCAGCATCCGTTCCGCGTGCGAGCCGGTGCTTTCCAGCACCACGACCCCGGCGTCCTCCGCGTGTTCGGCGAACGCCCGCAGGAGCGTCGTTCTCCCGCTGGCGACGGGACCGTCCACCAGCGCCACCTGACCTTTCCCGGCCAGGACGGCGGCCAGCAGGCGGTCGAGGGCACGCAGCTGCCCGGTGCGCTCGACGAGCGGCTTCACCCGGTCCTCCCCTGCTACCCGGGTTCCGTGAGCTGACGGCGGAGGTCCGCGACCAGCCCGGTCAGTTCCGCCGGCCCGGCCGCGGCCCCGAACAGGTAGAAGTCGGGGCGCACCAGCACGGCGACCGCACCCGTCCGCTCGAGGTAGGGCAGGTACACGGAGTCGAGGTCGACGACGTCGTGCTCGCTGCCCCCGGCGGCCGGTGTGCCGGCGGGCAGGACGCGCACCAGCCGCGTTCCGATCGCCTTCAGGAAGCCGGCGCTGTCCGCGTCGAGCAGGTCGTCCGGGTGCTCGCTGCCGATCAGCGCGAACCCGGGCCCGACGACCTGGTCGAACCGGCCGGTGTGCGGGCCGCGGGCCACCATCCCCTGCGGGGTCAGGTCTCCCGCCGCGGCGGCCGGCGCACCGGCGTCGTCGCGGTGCAGGAGGCCGTCGGCGAGCTTCAGGTAGACCCGCCGCTGCTGCCCCTGCTGCCGGCCCGCGCGGAAGGCCTTGACCATGGTCGCGTCGCGGCCGCGAGCGGCGGCGGGATCGGTCTCGCAGATGACCTTGCCGATGTCCACCGACGCCTCGATCACCGAGCGCGTGTGCGCCCCGCGTTCGGTGGTGTAGGAGTCGAGCACCCGCGCGTCGGCCAGGCCGGCCAGCACCAGGTCGAGCTTCCACGTCAGGTTCACCGCGTCGCGGAACCCGGAGCACATGCCCTGGCCGAGGAACGGCGGCATGACGTGCACCGCGTCGCCGGCCAGCAGCAGGCGACCCGAGCGCCACCGGTCGGCGCACCGCGCCCGGACGGTGTAGACCGCGTGCCGCCGGAGCGTCGCGTTCGACCGGTCGATGCCGAACAGCCCCAGCAGCCGCCACACCGTCTCGATCGAGCCGAACTCCTCGACCGGCTCGCCGGGCAGCCGCATGAACTCCCAGCGCCGGTGGCCGTACCCCGCCGACACCGAGGTCCGCGGCCGGGCGGGATCGCAGATCTGCAGGTTGTTCGGCGTGAACTCGCGGGGCTCGTTCTCCACGACGTCGCAGATCAGCCAGTCGGGCGAAAAGCCGAAGTCGGTGAACCCGGGTTCGATCCGGCTCCGGACGAAGCTGTTGGCGCCGTCGCAGCCGACCGCCCAGCGCCCGGTCGCGCCGAACCGTTCGCCGCCGGGGCCCTTCGCGACGAGTTCGACGTGGTCGCCGTGGTCGGTGAGCTCCTCCACCACGTGCCCGCGCACGACGGTGAGGTTGGGCAGTTCGGCCGCCTTCGCGTCGAGGGCCGCTTCCAGTCCCGGCTGGTACATCGACGTCGACTCGGGCCAGCCGCACCAGCCCCGCTCGGGCACGGTGAGGTGCATCAGCGTGAGGCCCTGCGCGTTGCGGAAGGTGTAGTCCCGCGTGGGTTCGATGACGTCGTCCAGCGAGTCCGCGACGCCGGTCAGCGCGAGGATGCGCGCGGCCTCGTCGTCGTAGGTGACCGCACGCGGCATCCGGTAGGGCTCCGACCAGCGCTCGACCACGGTGACGCCGTGGCCGAGGCGGGCGAGGAGGATCGCCAGCACCTTGCCGACCGGGCCGTAGCCGACGATCAGCACGTCCGTGTCCACCACCGCGGGTCCCTTCCCGGGAACGTTCGTGTCCATGTCAGGACAGCCCGAAATCGTTGTCGAGCAGTTCGAAGAGGTCGTCGTCGCTGGTCGCGTCGAGGTTCAGCGGCTCGTCACCGCGGGACCCGCTGCCGGTGGCCTTCCACTGGGTGGTCAGCGTGTCGAGCCGCGCCGAGACGGCCAGGTGCAGCTCTTCGTCGAAGGCCTTGGTGAACAACGCCGCCTCGAGCTTGTCCAGCTCGGCCAGGATCGGCGGGGCCCCGGGTCCGCCGTCCACGGCGAGCCGCTCCAGCAGGTGGTCCGCGAGCGCCGCCGGGGTCGGGTAGTCGAACACCAGCGTCGCCGGCAGCCGCAGGCCCGCGACGTCGGCGAGCCGGTTGCGCAGTTCGACGGCCGTCAGCGAGTCGAAGCCCATCTCCTTGAACGCCTGCCCGGCTTCGATCGCGCCGGTCCCGGGGTGCCCCAGCACCGCCGCGGCGTGCGCCCGGACCAGGCTCACCACCATTCCGGCCCGTTCGTCGGCGTCCAGCAGCGCGAGGGTGCCCGCCAGCGACTCGGCGGCCGCGTGGCCGCCGCCCGCCGCGGGGCGCTCGCGCCGCACCAGCTCACGCAGCAGCGGGGACGGCTGCCCGGACTTCGCCAGGCCGCCGAGGTCCAGCTTCGCCGGCACCAGCACCGCTTCGCCCGCGCCGAGACAGGTGTCGAACAGCGCGGTGGCCTCGGCCGCCGACAGCGCCCGGGTGCCGCCACGGCCGACCCGGTCGAGCTCGGTCTCGCCGAGGTGGCCGGTCATCCCGCTGGCCTGCGCCCACAAGCCCCACGCGAGGGAAACGCCGGGCAACCCGTTCTCCGCGCGAAGCCGCGCCAGCCCGTCGAGGAAGCCGTTGGCCGCCGCGTAGTTGGCCTGGCCCGCGCTGCCGAACAGGCCCGCGGCCGAGGAGAAGAGGGCGAACACCGCGAGCTCGGTCCCGCGGGTGAGCTCGTGCAGGTTCCAGGCGGCGTCGACCTTCGGCCGGAACACGGTGTCGACCAGGTCCGGGGTCATCGTCGAGACCATGCCGTCGGCGAGCACACCGGCCGCGTGGACCACGCCGGTGAGGGGGTGTTCGGCGGGGATCGCCGCCAGCACGGCCGCCAGCGACTCCCGGTCGGCAGCGTCCGAGGCGATCACTTCCACGCTCGCGCCCAGCTCGGTCAGCTCGGCCGTCAGGGCGGCGGCGCCGTCCGCGGCCGGGCCGCGGCGGCTGGTGAGGACCAGGTGCCGGACGCCGTGCCCGGCCACGAGGTGCCGGGCGAGGGCGGCGCCGAGCGTTCCGGTCCCGCCGGTGATCAGCACCGTGCCGCCGGGGTCGAGCGGCCGGGCGGGTTCCGGGACGGCGTCGAGGACTCCGGCCAGCCGCGGCGCGTGCAGTTCGCCCTGCCGGATGGCCAGCTGGGGCTCACCCGACGCGACGGCGCCGGGCAGCGCCGCCCGCCAGTCGCCGCCGCCGTCTTCGACGTCGACCAGCACGATCCGGTCCGGGTGCTCCGCCTGCGCCACCCGCACCAGGCCCCAGACCGCGGCGGCGGCCGGGTCGCCGGCGCCGGTGAAGGCGTTCCGGGTCACCACGACGAGCCGGCCCGGTTCCGTCCCCCCGAGCCAGGAGCGCAGCGAACTCAGCACATCGACGGTCAGGGCACGCGCGCCGGCCGGCCCGTCGTCCGGGGCGCCGGCGCTGAAGTCGGCGACGACGAGCTCGTCCGCCGGGCCGGGCTTCCCCGCGGGCACCGGCACCCAGTCGACGCGGAACAGCGACGACCGCGGTGAACCGGCGCGCAGCAGCCGGTCGGTCGAGGTGGGCCGCAGGGTCAGCGAGCCGATCGACGCGACCGGTGAACCGGTCTCGTCGGTGATTTCCAGTGCGACGCCGTCGGTGCCCGCCCGCGTCGAGTGCACCCGCAGCGCGGCGGCTCCCGAAGCGTGCAGCGTGACGTCGGCCCAGGCGAAGGGCAGCAGCACCTGGCCCGGCTCGACCGCGGGCAGGACGCCGAAGTTCGTCGTCTGCAGCGCGGCGTCCAGCAGCGCCGGGTGCAGGCCGTACCGGCCCGCCTCGGCTCGCAGCTCGCCGGGGAGCGCGACCTCGGCGAACACGTCCGCGCCCCGCCGCCAGACCGCGCGCACGCCTTGCAGCGCGGGGCCGTACTCGTAGCCGGACTCGGCGAGCCCGGCGTAGAACCCTTCGGTGTCCACGAGTTCCGCGCCGGCGGGCGGCCAGTTGCGCAGCACGGTGCCCGGGGTGGCCGGCTTCGCCGTCAGGATTCCCCTGGCGTGTCCCTCCCAGTGCGACTCGGGCGGTGCGCCGGCAGGACGGGAGTGCACGGACACCGACCGGCGGCCGTTTTCGTCCGGTCCCGAGACGGTGACCTGCACCGCGACGCCGCCCGGCGCCGGCAGGACCATCGGCGACTCGAGCAGCAGCTCCTCGACCACGCCGCAGCCCACTTCGTCCCCCGCGCGGACGACCAGCTCCACCAGCGCCGTGCCGGGCAGCAGGGTGGCGCCGGAGACCACGTGGTCGGCCAGCCACGGCTGGGTGCCGACCGAAAGCTTGCCGGTGAAGACGACCCCGCCGGACTCCGGCAGCGCCAGCACCGCGCCGAGCAGCGGGTGCCCGGCGGACTCGAGCCCGGCCGACGTCACGTCACCGGCGGCGGGAGCCGCGGGAAGCCAGTGCCGCTGCCGCTGGAAGGGGTAGGTCGGCAGGTCGACCCGGGTCGCGCCGTCAAACAGCGACGGCCAGTCGACCTGCACGCCCCGGACGTGGAGCTCGCTCACCGAGGTCAGGAACCGGGCCAGGCCACCGTCGCCGCGCCGCAGCGACCCGGTGACCACGCCGGTTTCGCCCTCGAGGATCTCCTGCAGGCTCGGGACCAGCACGGGGTGCGGGCTGACCTCCACGAAGATCCGGTGCCCCCCGGCCACCAGCGCCTCGGCCGACGGGGCGAACCACACCGCGTGCCGCAGATTCCGGTACCAGTACCCGGAATCCAGCTCGGTGGTGTCCATCCACCGCTGTTCGGCCGTCGAGTAGAACGGGATTTCGGCCGCCCGCGGCACGATCCCTTCGAACGACGTCAGCAGCTCGTCTTCGATGGCCTCCACCTGCGAGGTGTGCGACGCGTAGTCCACCGGGATCAGCCGGGCCCGCGCTCCCGTCGCGGCGCAGCGCGCGACCAGCTCCTGCAGTGCCGCCGGTTCGCCGGCCACCACGACCGACGCCGGCCCGTTGACCGCCGCCAGTTCGACCCGGCCGTCCCACTCCGGCAGCAGGCCGGTGACCTCGGCGGCGGGCAGGCCCAGCGCGGCCATGCCGCCGAGGCCGGCCAGCCGCCGCGAGATGACCCGGCTGCGCGTCGCGACGAGTTTCGCCGCGTCCGCCAGCGAGAGCGCGCCCGCGACGCAGGCCGCCGCCAGCTCGCCCTGCGAGTGGCCGATCACCGCGTCGGGCCGGACGCCGCAGGACAACCACAGGTGGGCGAGCGACACCATGACGGCGAACATCACCGGCTGGACGACCTCGGCCCGGTCCAGCGACGGCGCGTCCGGTTCCTGCCGGAGCACCGCGAGCAGGTCCCATTCCACGTGGGGCGCGAGTGCCGCGGCACAGTCCGCGATCCGCCCGGCGAAGACCGGCGACGAGTCGAGCAGCCGGGCGCCCATGCCCGCCCACTGCGCACCCTGGCCGGGGAACACGAACACGGTCTTGCCGGTCACGTCGGCCGTGCCGGTGACGATCTGCCGCGCCGTCTCACCCGCGGCCAGCGCCCGGGTGCCCGCCAGCGCGTCGTCGAGGTCGTTCGCGACCACGACGGCACGGTGCTTCATCGCGGTCCTCGTGGTCGCCAGCGACAGGGCGACATCCACCGGACGGCGCCCCTCGGCGGCGGGCACGAGCCGCGCGGCCGCGGCCCGCAGCGCTTCGGGAGTGCGCGCGGAGAGCACCCACGGCGTCGCGGCCGGCCGGGGGCTTTCGCTGGCCTCGGCGGGAAGATCCGGCGCGGGTGGCTCTTCGAGGATCACGTGCGCGTTGGTTCCGCTGACGCCGAACGAGGACACGCCGGCCCGGCGCGCACGATCGGCCTCCGGCCACTCCCGCGGCCGGGCCAGCAGCTCGACCGCGCCGGCGGTCCAGTCGACGTGGGACGACGGCCGGCCGGCGTGCAGCGTCGCCGGAAGCCGGCCGTGCCGGAAGGCCTGGACCATCTTGATCACGCCGGCCATGCCGGCGGCCGCCTGGGTGTGTCCGATGTTGGACTTGACCGACCCGAGCCACAGCGGGTGCTCCCGGCCGCGGCCGTAAACCGCTTGCAGTGCCTGCGCTTCGATCGGGTCGCCGAGCGTCGTGCCGGTGCCGTGGGCCTCGACCGCGTCCACGTCGGACGGCGTGAGCCGGGCGTTCGCGAGCGCCGCCCGGAGCACCCGTTCCTGGGACGGCCCGCTCGGGGCGGTCAGGCCGTTCGACGCGCCGTCGTGGTTGATCGCGGATCCCTTGAGCAGCGCCAGCACGGGGTGCCCGTGGCGGCGCGCGTCCGAGAGCCGCTCCACGACCAGGACGCCGACCCCTTCGGCCATGCCGAAGCCGTCCGCGTCGTCGGAGAACGGTTTGCACCGCCCGTCGGGGGCGAGGCCGCGCTGCCGGCTGAACCCGATGACCCCCTCGAGCGAGGTCATCACCGAGACGCCGCCGGCGAGCGCGAGCGAGCACTCGCCCTGGCGCAGCGCCTGCGCGGCGAGGTGGAGGGCCACCAGTGACGACGAGCAGGCCGTGTCCACCGTGAGGGCGGGGCCTTCGAGCCCGAGCGCGTAGGACAGGCGGCCGGACAGCACGCTGCCGGCCTTGCCGATGACCAGCAGGCCGTCGTCCGCGTGGGCCGGGGCCGACGAGCCGTAGTCCTGCCCGTGGGTACCGACGAACACGCCGGTGCCGGTGCCGCTCAACCGGGCCGGGTCGAGCCCCGCCCGTTCGAAGGCCTCCCACGACACTTCCAGCAGCAGCCGCTGCTGCGGGTCCATCGACGCGGCTTCACGCGGGGAGATCCCGAAGAAGCCGGCGTCGAAGTCGCCGATGCCGTCGAGGAACCCGCCACCGCGCACGTAGGTCTTGCCCACCGCGTCCGGGTCCGGGTCGTACCGGGTGGCGACGTCCCAGCCGCGGTCCGCGGGCAGCTCGGTGATGGCGTCGCCGCCGGCGTCGACCAGCCGCCACAGTTCCTCGGGTGTGCTCACCCCACCCGGGAAGCGGCAGCTCATCCCGACGATCGCGATCGGTTCGCCGTCCGCGGCCGCGAGCACCGTGACCGGCGCCTCGGCCGCCGGAGCGTGGTCCCAGAGCTCGCCGGACAGGTACGCGGTCAGCGCCTTCGACGTCGGGTGGTTGAAGACGACCGTCGCCGGCAGCCGGATGCCGGTGACCGAGCAGAGCCGGTTCCGCAGCTCGACGGCGGTCAGCGAGTCGAAGCCCAGCTCCTTGAACGCCCGGCCCGGATCCACGTCCCCGGGGCCGGCGTAACCGAGCACGGCCGCCGCGTTGGCGCGGACCAGGTCGAGCAGGGCCGCTTCGCGGTCGCCCTCGGGCATCGTCGCCAGCCGGGCCACCGGAGCGGCGTCGCCGGGCACGGCGCCGGTGTCCGGCGTGGCCGTGGGGACGAGGGCGCGCAGGATGGCGGGCACTTCGGCGCCGCGGCGGACGGCGGGCAGGTCGAGCCGGACCGGGACCAGCGCGGGTGGTCCGGCTACGAGCGCGCTGTCGAACAACCCCAGCGCGTGCTCGACCGGGAGCGGCAGCGTGCCGCCCCGGGCCATCCGGGCCCGGCCGGCCGAGCCGATCCGGCCGCCCATGCCGGCGTCTTCACCCCAGAGCCCCCAGGCCAGCGAGACCGCGGGAAGTCCCTGCGCCCGCCGATGGCGCGCGAAGGCGTCCAGGAAGGCGTTGGCCGCGGCGTAGTTCGCCTGTCCCGCGCCGCCGAAGGTCGACGACACGGACGAGAACAGCACGAACGCCCGCAGGTCGAGGCCGAGGGTCAGGTCGTGCAGGTGACAGGCGGCGTCGACCTTCGGCCGCAGCACCGCGTCCCACTGAGCGGGTTCCAGCGACGTCAGAACGCCGTCGTCCACCACGCCGGCGATGTGCACGACCGCGGCCAGGCGGTCGGCGATCGAGCCGATCACCTCCGCCATGGCGTCGCGGTCGGCGACGTCGGCCGCGACCGACCGCACCGCCACCCCCGTTCCCGCCAGCTCTTCGACCCATTCGCCGGGCGCGCCGGAGCGCGACACCAGCACCAGTTCGGAAACTCCGTGTGCGCGGGCGAGGTGTTCGGTCACGTGCCTGCCGAGCCCGCCCGTCGCGCCGGTCACCAGCACGGTGCGGCCGGCGAGGACCGGCGGTGCGGGGCTCGCGGGCACGTCGGCGCGCTTCAGCCGGGGCACGAACACCCGGCCGTCCCGGACCGCGACGTGCGGCTCGCCGGGGCCCGCCGAGAGGGCGGCCCGGATCACGGCGTCGGTGAGCTCCCCGGTCTCGAGCAGGGTGAACCGTCCCGGGTGCTCGGTCTGCGCGGTGCGCACCAGCCCCGGCACCGTGGCCTGCGCCAGGTCACCGTCGTCGACGGCGACCACCAGGCGGGCCGACGCCCGCCGCGGGTCGGCGAGCCACTCCTGCAGGGCGGTCAGCACCCGGAGGCCGGCCGCGTGCGCCCGCCGTTCGACCGGCAGCGCCGGGTCACCGCCGTCCGGGCCGAGCACGACGACCTCCGCCGTGTTTCCCTCCGGCAGCTGCGCGTGCCGCTCCCAGTCCACTGTGGACAGCGACACCGGCCGCGCCGGCACCCAGCCGACCTCGTACATGCCGTCGCGCCGGGCCGGCGACGCGGCCCGCACCTGGTCCGGGGAAACCGGCCGCAGGACCAGGCTGTCCACGTCCAGGACCGGCACCCCGGCGTGGTCGGTGGCGCTGATCCGGACGGCGTCCCGGCCGGCCGGGGCGAGACGGATCCGCAGGGCCCGCGCACCGCGGCCGTGCAGCCGCACACCCGACCAGGAGAACGCCAGCCGCGGCTGGTCACGGTCGGGGAAGAACCCCGAGACGCCCAGGGGGTGCAGGGCGGCGTCCAGCAGGACGGGGTGGATGCCGAACCCGCCGGTGCCGTCGGCGAGGGCCGCGTCCGGCAGCCGGACCTCGGCGTAGACGTGCTCGTCCGCCGTCCAGACCGCCTCGACCGCGTGGAACGCCGGTCCGTAACCGACGGCCATTTCGTCGTAGAAGCCCGTCAGATCGACCGCTCGCGCACCCGCGGGCGGCCACTGCTCCGGACCGGGCGCCGGGTGCGCCGCCGAAGCCGCACTGAGTACGCCGGTGGCGTTTTCGGTCCACTCGCCGGTTTCCCCGGCCCGGGTGTGCACCCGCACCGAGCGGTGGCCCTCGTCGTCGGCGCGGGCCACCGTGACCTGCAGGCCGGTCGGGCCGTCACCGAGCACGATCGGCGCGGAGATGGTGAGCTCCCCCACCTCCGGCGCGCCCAGTCGCTCGCCGACGTGGGCGAGCACGTCGAGCAACGCGGTGCCGGGCACCAGCACGACGCCGGCGACCACGTGGTCGGCCAGCCACGGCTGGCCGTCGGCCGAGAGGCGGCCGGTGAAGACCGTCAGGTCGTCGCCCGCGACCGTCACCGCGGCGTCGAGCAGCGGGTGCGCCACGGGCTCCAGCCCCGCCGCGGCCGGGATGCCGCGGCCGGTTTCCCGTGCGCGCAACCAGTAGTCGCGGCGCTGGAAGGCGTACGTCGGCAAGGCCACGACCCGCGCGTCCCCCGGGAAGGCGGCCGCCCAGTCCACCCGGCCACCCCGGACGTGCAGCTGGGCCGCCGAAGTCAGGAACCGCGCCAGGCCACCGTCGTCACGGCGCAGCGAGCCCACTCCGGCCGCCACGCTCCCGGCATCCTCGGCCGTCTCCTGGACGGCCGTGGTCAGCACCGGGTGCGAACTCACCTCGACGAAGAACCCGAACCCCTCCCCCAGCAGCGTGCGGACCGCCGGTTCGAACCGCACCGTCTCCCGGAGGTTGCGGTACCAGTACCCGGCGGCCATCCCGGCGGTGTCCAGCCACCGGCTGTCCACAGTGGAATAGAACGGCACCTCGGCCGCCCGGGGGGCGATCGTCGCGAGAACCGACGTGAGCTTCTCCCGGATCAGCTCGACCTGCGCCGAATGGGAGGCGTAGTCCACCGGGATCCGCCGGGCCCGGACTCCGTCGCGGGTACAGGCGGCCAAGAACCCGTCGAGCGCTTCGACCGCCCCGGAGACGATCACCGAACCCGGGCCGTTGACCGCCGCGACCGAGAGGTCGCCGAGCCGGGGCTCGAGCTCGTCGAGCGGGAGCGTGACCGAAGCCATACCGCCGGCGCCGGCGAGCCCGGCGGCGATCTCCTTGCTGCGCAACGCGACCACGGCGGCCGCGTCCTCGAGCGACAACGCGCCGGCCACGCAGGCGGCCGCGATCTCCCCTTGCGAATGCCCCAGCACCGCGTCGGGAACCACCCCGTGGGCCCGCCACAGCTCCGCCAGGGACACCATCACCGCGAACGAAACGGGCTGCACGACGTCCACGCGCTCCAGCGAAGGCGCGCCCTCGGCCTGCCGGACGACGTCGAGCAGCTCCCAGCCGACGTGCGGGCGCAGCGCGTCGGCGCACTCCGCCATGCGGCGGGCGAAGACCGGGGCCTCGCCGAGCAGCCGGGCGCCCATCCCGGCCCACTGCGAGCCCTGGCCGGGGAACACGAAGACGACCTTGCCGTCCACGTCGGCCGTGCCCGCCACGACCGACGGCGACGGGGTGCCGCCGGCGAGGCACCGGGCACCGGCCAGCAGCGCGTCCCGGTCTTCGCCGAGCACCACGGCCCGCCGGGCGAACACCGACCGCGTGGTCGCGAGCGAGTACCCGAGATCCGCGGGGGTCGCGTCCGAAGCACCGGCCGCGGACACCAGCCGGCCCGCCTGGGCCGCGAGCGCTTCGGGGGTTCGCGCGGACAGCAGCCACGGCACCACCCCGCCCACCCCGTCCGCCTCGGCCGGGCCGGCCGAGGCGGACGGGGTGGTCCCGGCCGGCTCGGGGACGTGCTCGAGCACCACGTGCGCGTTGGTGCCGCTGACGCCGAAGGAGGACACACCCGCCCGGCGCGGGCGCCCGGCTTCCGGCCACGGCCGGGATTCACGCAGCAGCTCGACCGCGCCGGCGGACCAGTCCACTTCCGGGGTCGGCTCGTCGACGTGCAACGTGCGGGGCAGCACCCCGGACCGCATCGCCAGCACCGTCTTGATCACCCCGGCGACGCCGGCGGCGGCCTGGGTGTGGCCGATGTTCGACTTCAGGGAACCGAGCCAGAGCGGCCGGTCGGCGGGCCGGTCCTGGCCGTAGGTCCGCAGGATCGCCCGCGCCTCGATGGGGTCGCCGAGCCGCGTGCCGGTGCCGTGCGCCTCCACGGCGTCGACGTCGGCCGTGGTCAGCCCGGCGCCGGCCAGCGCCCGCCGGATCACCCGTTCCTGGGCCGGGCCGTTCGGCGCGGTCAGCCCGTTGGACGCGCCGTCCTGGTTGACCGCCGAACCGCGCACGAGGGCCAGTACCCGGTGCCCGTTGCGCCGGGCGTCGGAGAGGCGTTCCAGCACCACGACGCCGACGCCTTCGGACCACACGGTGCCGTCGGCGCCCGCGGCGAACGACTTGCACCGGCCGTCGGGGGCCAGTCCGCGCTGACGGCTGAACTCCACGAAGACCCCGGGGGTGGCCATCACGGCGACCCCGCCGGCCAGTGCCAGCGAACATTCGCCGGCCCGCAGTGCCTGGCTCGCCAGGTGCAGGGCGACCAGCGACGACGAGCAGGCGGTGTCCACGGTGATCGCCGGGCCTTCGAAGCCGAGCGCGTACGACACCCGCCCGGACGCGACGCTGCCGGCGCTGCCGATCCCCAGGTACCCCTCGGTGCCTTCGGGCGCGTGTTCCGCGGCGGCGGCGTAGTCGTGGTGCATCATCCCGTAGAACACGCCGGCTTCGGTGCCACGGAGGGAAACCGGGTCGATCCCGCCGCGCTCGAGCGCCTCCCACGAAACCTCCAGCAGCAGCCGCTGCTGCGGATCCATCGCCAGCGCTTCCCGCGGGGAGATCCCGAAGAACTCCGCGTCGAACGCGCCGGCGTCGTAGAGGAACCCGCCTTCGCCCGTGACGGACGTGCCGGGCTGGTCCGGGCCGGGGCCGAAGAGGTCGTCGAAGTTCCAGCCGCGGTCGCGGGGGAAGCCGGAGACGCCGGTGCGGCCGTCGTCGACCAGCTGCCACAGGTCTTCGGGGGAGTTCACGCCGCCGGGCAGCCGGCAGCTCATGGCCACGATCGCGATCGGGTCCTGCCGGTCCGCGGTGACCACGGGAGCGCTCGTCCGCGATGGTCCGCCGCCGAACAGCTCCGAGTGCAGGAACCGCGCGAAGGACTCCGGGGTCGGGTAGTCGAAGGCCACCGTCGCGGGCAGGCGGAGCCCGGTCGCGTCGGCGACCACCGTGCGCAGCCGGACCGCCGACATCGAGGTGAACCCGAGCTCCTTGAACGGCAGCTCGGCCGGCAGCGCCTCGTCGGCGGGGCGCCCGGCGACCTTCCGCGTTTCGGCGCGGACGAGCTCCAGCAACGTCCGGTGGCGTTCCGGCGGCGCCATGGTGGTCAGCCGCCGACGGAGTGCCTGCCCGCCGGTGCGGGGCGCCGTCGAAGCCGGCCGCGCCGGTGCGTCGACGAGGCCGTCGAACAGCGGCGTGGCTTCGGCGAGGGAGCTGGTGTCGAGCCGCATCGCGACCACCGACGCGTGGTCGGCGGTCAGCGCGGCGTCGAACATCGCGAGGCCGTCACGCACCGGCAGGACGTTCGCGCCGGGTTCGGCCACGGTTTCCCAGGGCCCCCACGCGAGCGAAAGCGCGGGCAGGCCGGCCACCCGGCGGTGCTGGGCCAGCGCGTCGAGGTAACCGCCGTCCGCACTGTCCACTGTGGAGAAGAGCAGGAACGCGGCCAGGCCGGCGCCGGTGGTCAAGGCGTGCAGGTTCCGCGCACCGTCGACGGAAGACGCGTCGTCCTGGGTGTGCACGACCGCGGTCAGCGGGCGCTTGACCCGGCTCAGCACCCCGGCCAGCGCGTCCCGGTCGGCGACGTCGCAGGCCACCAGCGTGACCTTCGCGCCGAGGCCGGCCAGCTGCGCCTTCGCCGCCGCGGCTTCGGGGCCGGCCGCACCGTCACGGCTGATGAGGAGCAGGTGGCGGACGCCGTGCCCGGCAACGAGGTGGCGGGCCACCGCGATCGCCGGCGCGCTGCCCGCCCCGGTGAGCACGACGGTGCGCTTGCGGTCGAGCACCGGCGTGCTCGCCGGAGCGCCGGACGGCACCTCCACCCGGGCGAGCCGGGCCACCAGCACGGTCCCGGCCCGCACGGCCAGCCGCGGCTCGGCCGAGGAGGCCGCGGCCGCCAGTGCGGCGTCCGGCAGCTCACCGTCGTCGTCCAGGTCGACGAGCACGAGCCGGCCGGGACGGCGCTCCTGTTCGGCGCGAACGGCGCCCCACGTCCGGGCGCTCGCGAGATCTTCGATGTCCTCGTCCGACGCGGTCGCCACCGTGCGGCGGGTCACCACGACCAGCCGGCCCGCCGCGAACCGCTCGTCGGCGAGCCAGCCGGGCAGTTCGTCCGGGAGACCGGGACCGGCGTGCACCACGGCCACGTCCGGCACGGGCTCCCCCGCCGCGACGGCGTCGCGCAGGGCGGCCAGGTCGGCGTGCGCGTCTTCCGCACCGCCCACCCACACCACCCGCGGCGCGGCCTCGGGCCGCTCCGGCGGGGTGAGCAGCGGAACCCAGTCGACGCGGAACAACGACTCGTAGTGGCTCCGGCCGGTGGCCCGCAGCCGGCCGGGCCGGTCGAGCAGGACGTGCCGGGTGATCTTGCCCGACGGCGTCCGCGGGACCCGGGTGATCTCGTAGAGCTCCTCCGGCACCTTGAAGTAGGACAGCTTCTCCCGGCAGGCCGCGAACAGCCGCTCCGGCTCGAGCCCCCCGGGCCCGGGCACGAGGAACGCCACCGGCACCTCGCCGAGGATCTCGTGGGGTTTGCCGACCACCGCGACGTCCGCGACGCCGGGCACGCCGCGCAGGACCTCTTCGACCTCGCCGGGGTGGATGTTCTCGCCGCCCCGGACGATCAGCTCCTTGATGCGGCCGGTGATGGTGAAGTAGCCGGCGTCGTCACGCCGGGCGAGGTCGCCCGTGCGGTACCAGCCGTCGCGCAGCGCTTCGGCGGTGGCCTCCGGCTGGTTGTGGTACCCGACCATGACACTGGTGCCGCGAACCCACACCTCGCCTTCCTGGCCGGTGTCGACGTCCACACCGGACTCGGGATCGGCCAGGCGCACGCCGAGCCCCGGCACGGGCAGGCCGCACGACCCTTCGACCCGGGCGCCGGTCGGCCAGTTGATCGTGATGGACCCGCAGGTTTCGGTGCTGCCGTAGGCGTCGAGCAGCGGCGCGCCGAACGCGCTTTCGAACTCGCGGCGCAGCGCGGCCGTCGTGATCGCGCCGCCGACGAGGCACATCCGCAGGTCCGGTGCCTTGAACCCCCGCTCACGGGCGGCCCGGACCAGGTAGTGGTACATCGTCGGCACGCCGGCCAGGAACGTCGAAGACTCTTCCCGCAACGCGTCGAGCACGTCGTCGGCGGCGAACCCGTCCACGATCCGGGCGGTCGCGCCCACCGCCGTGACGCTCAGCACGCACGCGATGTGGGAAAGGCTGTGGTACAGCGGAAGCGGCCAGAGCACGCGGTCCGCCGAGGACAGTCCGGGCACCGGCACGTAGCAGGCCGCCACCGACCACAGGCAGCTCCGCTGGGTCGACAGGACGCCCTTGGGCTTGCCGGTCGTGCCCGAGGTGTAGAGCATCCAGGCCAGGTCGTCCAAGCCGAGGTCGTCACGCGCGGGCGTGGCGGGGTCCGTGCCGGCGAAGGCTTCGAACCACAGGTCGCCGTCGGGTGCCTCGGGCCCGGTGACCACGATCCGGACGTCTTCGTTGCCGCGCGTCACCCGGCGGACCTGCTCGACCCGGGACGGCTCGGTGATGACCACCCGGGCGCCGCTGTCGGCCAGCAGGTAGGCCAGCTCGGCGTCGGTCGCCTGCGGGTTGAGCGGGACACCGATCGCACTGGCCCGCGTGATCGCCAGGTAGCTTTCGACCACCTCGACGCAGTTCCCGAGGAACATCGCGGCTCGCTCGCCGGGGTGCAGCCGCAGTTCGGCCAGGTGGCCGGCGATGCGCCGGGTGCGCAGTTCGAGCTGCGCGTAGGTCACGCTCCGGCGCGCGTCGCGAAACGCGGTCTTCCCGCCGAACCGATCGGCGTGCGCCCTGATCAACTCGGGCAGCGGCCTGATCAACTCGGTTCGCAACATCTCATCACATCCGTCGACTCGGTACGCGACCTCTGCGCCGGGTGCGAAACGCGCGTCGCACACCACGTCCGGCGGGCTCGCTCAAGTCTCGCCTCTCCGGAGCGGGCGGATACCCCCTGCCCGCCCCCTACGACCTCCCTAACTTTCCACCGGAACTCCCGAATCGGCGGCACCGGTTCATGATGGCGAGGAAGGCGCGCGGCGATCCCGCAGACGCGTGACGGTGGTTCGAACGTCGACCGAGGTGACCATTGCTGACACGGAACTGGGCGTTCTTCCGGGTTCTCGGCCCGTCTTCGGCCGTCGCCGACCGCCGCATTCCCGCCATCGTGCCCGATCTGGTGGCCCACCTGGGAACGGCGGACGACGGCGGCCGATGGTACTTCCGCCGGATCCACGAGCCGGTCCCCCACTTCGGCATGTGGTTCCACACGCGACCGGACGTCCTGACCGAACTGGAACGGCGGCTGGGCACCCGCCGGGAACCCGACACCACCGGGCCCGGTGCGGACCTCGCGTGGATCGCCAGCGAATTCGCGCTCGGCGTTCTCCGCGACGGCGTCCTGCCCGCCGCGGCGCAATTGCCGGTCGCCGCGTACCTGCTGGACCGGGTGGCCGGCCTGGTGCCGGCCGCCGACCGGCGCTCGTTCCTGTTCCTCTACTGGGAACAGTGGAGCCGCGGAATGCGCCCGCAGCAGCGGCTCGCGCTGGCCGCCGACGCCGACGCCCAGGACGCGCAAAGCCTGCGTGCCGCGGGCGAGGTGTTCCTGCACGACCGGCACGAGCGCGCCGTCCGGCACTACCTCGGCAGCCTGCGGCAGGCCGTGCTGGGCGCGCCGCGGACTCCGGACCACCCACCCGCCTACCTGCTGTTCACCCACGCGCACCTGACGAACGACTGCCTCGGCATCACCACCGCGACCGAAGCGGCGGCGGCGAGGGTGCTGCGCAGCGCCCTGCCGGGCGGCCCGGTTCCCGTGCCCCCGCGAAAGGAACTCCCGGCATGACCGAGCACCACCGCGTCGACGTCGACCTCGGCGACCGCTCCTACCCCGTCCACATCGGTCCCGGGGTCCGCGACCTGCTGCCGGAGGTGGTGGCCGGGCTCGGCGCGCGGCGCGCCGTCGTGGTGACGGCCCGCCCACCGGAGCTGGTCCCCGACCCCGGCGTCGAGTCGCTGGTGCTCCCGGCGAAGGACGGCGAGCACGAGAAGACCTTGGCGACGGTGGGAGAACTCTGCGAGGAGTTCGCCGGTTTCGGGTTGACCCGCTCCGACGTCGTCGTGTCCTGCGGTGGCGGCACCACGACGGACTACGTCGGGCTCGCGGCCGCCCTGTACCACCGCGGGGTGCCCGTCGTGCACCTGCCGACGTCGCTGCTGGCCCAGGTGGACGCGAGCGTCGGCGGCAAGACCGCGACGAACCTGCGGGCGGGCAAGAACCTGGTCGGCACGTACTGGCAACCCGCGGCGGTCCTCTGCGACACCGGGTACCTGGACACGTTGCCGCACCGCGAATGGATCAACGGTTACGGCGAGATCGCCCGCAGCCACTTCATCGGCGCGGGCGACCTGCGCACGTTGCCGGTGCACCGGCAGATCGCGGCCGGGGTGGCGCGCAAGGCGGAGGTCGTGGCGGCGGACGAGCGCGACTCGGGCCTGCGCCACATCCTCAACTACGGCCACACGCTGGGCCACGCGCTGGAGCGCGCCACGAACTTCTCGGTGCGCCACGGCGAAGGTGTCTCGATCGGCACGGTGTTCGCCGGCCTGCTGGCCCACGCACTGGGCCGGATCGACGAGGCCCGGGTGGCCGAGCACTTCGCCGTGGTGCGCCATTACGGGACACCGGACGCGCTGCCGCCGGACGTCGGCCACGACGAGCTGATCACGCTGATGCGCTCGGACAAGAAGGCGGTGACCGGGCTGAGCTTCGTGCTCGACGGCCCGGCGGGGCCGGAGCTGGTGCGGGACGTGCCGGTGGCGGTCGTCGCCGGGACGCTGGCCGCGATGCCCCGGTCGCCGCGCTGAGCCACCAGCGCGGCGACCGGGACGTCACCGCGCGAAGGCGGGAAAGAAGTCCAGCAGCTCACCGGGTGCACGCAACACGTCGTCCGGCCGCGCGGCGAGCAGCTCGGCCTCGTCGCACTCACCCCAGAGGGCGGCCACCGCCCTGACCCCGGCGCCGCGGGCGCTGGCGATGTCGGTCACGGCGTCACCCACCATGATCGCGTCGCCGGCGGCGACCCCCAGCAGCTCCAGTGCCCGCAGGACGATGTCCGGCGCCGGCTTGGGGTGGGCCACCTCGTCGGAGCCGAGCACCTCGTCGAACACGCCCAGCACGCCGAGCTGGTCCAGCAGGGAGCGGGCGCGGGGGCCGCTCTTGCCCGTGGCGACGGCGAGCTTGAGCCCGCGGTCGCGCAGGGCGGCGAGCAGTGCGGGCACCCCGGGGAACAGCGGAACCAGATGTGCCAGCCGGTAGCTCTCCCGGACGAACGGCTCCTCCATCGCCGGCGGCAGCCCCATGATCCGCATGATGTCGGGGAAGTAGCGGCCGAGGTGGCGGTTGTACTCGGCGAACGGCGCCGGTCCCGGTCCCACCGCTTCCGCGTAGGCGACGGAAAACGCCCGCCGCATCACGTCGGTGCTGTCGACGAGCACCCCGTCGAGGTCGAAGATCACCGCGAGCGGGGTGGCGCCCCCGGCGCCGGTCCGGTTCTCCGTGCGCGCTCCTGGTTTCACGGCCGGGCCTGCCCCACGGGCACCGGCTGTTCCGCCGCGTCCGGCAGCCTCGCCGAGCGGTAGAGCCGTTCGATCACGTTGATGGTCCGGCCGGCTTCGCCGATGGCCTTGCCCCGGCCGGCCGGATCGGCCAGCAGGGCGGGCAGCTCGTCCAGCTGCCGCAGGTACTCGGTGCCGATCGGCTCGTCCGGGACCTCGATCGGCTCGGTCGCCCCGTCGCGGGTCAGGGTGAGCACCGAGTCGCCGGGGCGGTTCGGGCTGAACCCGAAGGTGCAGCGCAGGGTCGCCGTGCCGTGGCTGCCCTCGAGCTTGATCAGGGTGACGTCGTACTCCTCGTGCGACGCCCAGCTCGCCCGCAGCGCCACGGAAATCCCGTTCTCGGCGATCAGGAAGCCGCGCGCGGTGTCTTCGACGTCACCGGCGCCGAGGACGTCCGGCGCGTCGCCCGCACGCCACACGGCCCGCGCCTCGCCGCGGTTGACGAAGTCGGCGGACACCGTGCCGACCACCTGGGTGAACCCGACCGGGCCGATCAAGGGCACCACGGTGTCGAGCAGGTGCCAGCCGAGGTCGACCAGCGCCCCGCCGCCCGCGAACCGGCGGCGGGTGAACCAGCCGCCCGCGTCCGGCACCCCCCGGGCGCGCACCCACCCGACGTCGACGTGCCGCAGCCGTCCCAGCGACCCGGCGATCGCCTGCAGGGCCCGCACGTCGGCGCGGTACCGGGCGGCGCTGCCGGCCAGCAGCACCGCGCCGCCGTCACGCTCCGCCGCGGCGAGCTGGTCGGCTTCGGCCGAGCTCAGGCACACCGGCTTCTCCAGGAAGACGGGGATCGACTTGGCGAGCAGCCGGCTGGCCAGCGCGCTGTGCAGGTGGTTCGGCACCGCGACGACGGCGAGGTCCACCTCGGCCGGATCGAGGTCGTCGATCTCCGCCAGTACCGTGAGGCGGGGTTCGCCGCGGGTGGCGGCGGCCCGGGCGGCCGCCTCGGGCTCCACCGCCGCCACGACGTCGAACGCCGGGTGCGAACGCAGCCGCGGCAGCCAGATGGACCGGCCGGCCCAGCCCAGCCCGACCACCGCGACCCGGATCGGGGACGGCCCGCTCACGCGTGCGCCACGACGTCGGCGACGATCTCCGCGATGGTGTGCATCTGCTCCGCGGTGCCGAGCAGCGTCCGGTGGTGCAGCCAGATCGACTCCGCGCTGAGCAGCTCCGAACGGGGGCAGCGCCGGGCGATGGCGTCGGCCGCCTCCTCGGGCGCGCCCTTCTCCCAGAACCCGTCGCAGCGGTAGATCGCGCGGAATCCCGCGAAGGCGGGCAAGCCGCGGGCGATGAGCTCGTCGACCAGCTCGTTGCGCCGGTCCTCGGCCACGCCGGGCAGCCGGAACATCGCCATGTAGTGGGGGTTGCGGTCCGCGCGGTCGTCGGTGCCCTGCGGGACCACGCCGGGGATCGCGGCCAGCAGCTTCGCCAGTTCCGGCCAGCGCTGCTCGCGGGTGTCGATCTGCCCGCCGAGCCGGCCGAGCTGCGCGCGCAGCACGCTCGCGGAGAACTCGTTCATCCGGAAGTTCGAACCCGACGTGCGGTGCCGGTACGTGCGGTCGCCACGCGGGCGGCCGCAGCTGTGGCGGAGGAAGGCCTGCTCATGGGATTCGGCGTCGGGGAAGAGCACGGCCCCGCCCTCGCCCGCGGTCATCAGCTTTCCGTTCTGGAAGCTGAAGGACGCGAGCGAACCGAGGTCACCGACCTTCTTGCCCTGCCACTGCGCGCCGTGCGCGTGCGCGGCGTCCTGGAGCAGCGGGACGCCCGAGTCGGCGGACAGCTTGCCGAGCGCGTCCATGTCGGCGAACTGCCCGGCCATGTGCACCGGCATGATCGCCCGCGTCTTCGACGTCACCGCCGCGGCGGCCGCGGCGACGTCGATGCAGTAGGTGTCCAGGTCGACGTCCACCGGCACGGCGACGGCGCCGAGCCGTTGCGCGGCCTGCGACGAGGAGATGAAGGTGAAGGCCGGCACGATGACCTCGGTGCCGGGGCCGACGCCGAGCACTTCGAGGGCGAGCTCCAGCGCGTGGGTGCCGTTCGTGACGGCGAGCGCGTAGCCGGCGCCGTGGTATTCGGCGAACTCCCGCTCGAAGCTCTCGACCTCGCTCCCGCCCATCCGCCACCACTGGCCCTGTTCGAGGGCGCGGTGCAGACCGGCTCGTTCCTCGTCACCGTATTGGGGCCAGGCCGGGAACTCCAGCGGCTGCCGTGCACTCATGGTGTCTCACGCCTCCTCGGCGGATCGAATCAGCTTTTCGCGACCTGCGATTTCGTTCACGACGCTACCGCCGCCGGTGACGTGCCCACCCCCCTACGAATCCCCCTCACGGTCCCCTCGATATCCCCTTGCGCGCTTTCGGTGGCCGTTTTCGTGTTATCCATGGACCAGCTCGACAACCGGACGTGAGGTGTGCCTTGAACGAACTGCTGCTGCTCAACGGGCCCAATCTGGGAATTCTGGGCAAACGTGAACCGGAGGTGTACGGCACGGACACACTCGCCGACATCGAAGAAGCGGTGAGCGAAGAAATCGCCGACCGCGGCTGGAAGGTGACCTCGATCCAGCACGACTCCGAGGGCGACCTGATCGGCGCGATCCAGCGCCGTTACGACACGGTCGGCGCCATCCTCAACCCGGGCGCGCTGATGATCGCCGGCTGGAGCCTGCGCGACGCCATGGCCAGCTACCCGCGGCCGTGGATCGAGGTGCACCTGTCCAACATCTGGGCCCGCGAAGCGTTCCGCCACGACTCGGTGCTGGCCCCGCTGGCCACGGGCGTGATCGCCGGCCTCGGCGCGACCGGCTACCGGCTGGCGGCCCGGGCCTTGCTCGCCAAGGTGCCCGGCTGAGCCGGCGGTGTTGCGCCGCCGCCGGCTCCGGCGCCTGCTCCGAGGTGGACCAGGTGCGCCCAGCCCGCTTCACGTGCCTCGGCCACCGCCGACGTCGGTCCCGGGGTGGCTGATCAGCGCTCCTCCGGCGCGGCCACCCGGTTCGCGGTGACGTCGACCGACATGGTCAGGATCCGGGCGACCATGCCCCGGGCCGCGGAGACGCCGAAGTCGTGGCGGTCGATCCGGGTGGTGGCGTGCGCCTGGAAGCCCGACGCCGTCGGCTCGGCGCGCTCGACGGTGAACTCGACCGGGCGGGTGACCTCGCGCACGGTCAGGTCACCGGACAGCACCCAGGAGCCGTTCGCTTCGCGCAGGCCCGACGAGACGAACCCGATCGTCGGGTGCGAATCGGTGTGCAGATAGGAACGCGACCGAATCGCCTTGTCGCGGGCCGGCGTATTCGTCCGGAAGCTCGCGGCGTCGACGGTGACCCTCGCGGTGGATTTCTCGGTGACCGGGTCGACCACCACTTCACCGCCCGCGATGGCGAAAGTCCCGGTCACCCCGGCGAGGCCGAAGAAGTGCCGGGTTTCGAACTTGACGACGCTGTTCGCGACATCGATCCCGTAACGACCCGGAGCAGGTGCGTTCACGACCGGTGCATTCCCGGTTTCCTCCGACATTCGACGATTCCTCACCCAGTGTGGCGGTTTCGATACTGCGGAAAGGCTAGCCGACTCACGGCTTGGCCGCCACCAGCAGCAGGTAGCCGTGCGCCCGCACGGCCACCCGGCCGAAGGCGTTGATCATGGCCGCGATGGCCCCGGCGCCCGAGACGCCGTACGCCTCGGACAGTTTACGGCGGGCGGCCACCACCGCCCGGTTGTAGTGCTCGGCCGTCGGCCGGACCTGCTTGGTGATGTCCAGCATCTCCTCGACCGAGAAACCGTTGCCCTCGGCCAGTTTCCGGTAGTGCTCGCGGGTCGGCATGAACGGCGACCGGACCACCGACTTCAGCATGCCGCTCTCGACAGTGGACAGTGGGGTGTCCTCGACGAAGTCGGCGACGACCACCCGCCCACCCGGCCGCAGCACCCGCCGGGCCTCGGCGAACGCCGTCGCCCGGTCCTCGATGTGCATCATCGTCTCGACGAACATCACCGCGTCGAAGCTTCCGTCCTCGAACGGCAGCGCCAGCGCGTCGGCGCAGTGGAAGTCGACGAGGTCGCAGCCGACGGCCGCCGCCTTCGCCCGGGACGTCTCCACCTGCTTGCCGCTCAAGGTGATCCCGGTGACCCGCACCTCGCAGGCACCGGCAAGGTGGATCGCCGGGCCGCCGAGCCCGGATCCGACGTCGAGCAGCCGCTGCCCGGGCGCGAGCCGGCACCGGTCGCCGACCAGCTCGGTCAGGTTGAGGCGGGCCCGGGTGAACGAGACGTCCCGCTCGCCGTCCGGCCAGTACCCGGAGTGGATGCTCCCGCCCTCGCCGAGCAGGATCCCGAACGCCTCCACCGAACCGTCGTAGTACTCCGCGATCGCGTCCGCCGTGATCAGGTCCGCCGAGTGCTCGGTCATCCCCTGTCCCTTCGTGTGGTCGGTCACCGGTCGAAGCCGAGCTCGCCGAGCCAGTCTTCGATGACCTGCGCCGTCACACTCCCGTGCTCGCCGATCATGGTGAAGTGGTTGCCCGGCGCTTCGGCCGCGGCGTGCGGGAACTTCCACGAAGCCCGCCAGTCTTCGCCGTCCACGATCGCGCCCACCGGCTCGGTCGCGCGGATCAGCAGGGTCGGCGCGGTCATCGCGGCCGGTTCCCACGCCGACATCAGACGCAGGTACCCGGCCCACGCGGTGATCCTCGCGTCGTCCATCGACGCGAAGGACTGCTCGCGGTCGAACATGCCGCTCATCAGCTCACCCGACCACCGGCCCAGCACCGGGCTGAACGGCGGATAGCTGTCCAGCAGCGCGACTCCGGCCGGGCCGGAGCCCTGCGCCTCGAGGTGGCACGCCAGCGTGTTGGCCATGATCGACCCGCCCGAGTGCCCCAGCAGCACGAACGGCGCGCCGTCCAGCTGCCGGAGGATGGCGTCGGCCTGCACGGCCAGGGCGGCCGCCACCGTCGCCGGCATCAGCTCACCCGGGGCGAAACCCGGATTTGGCAGCGCGAACACGTCGCGGCGGCCGCGGAAGCTGCCGCTGAGGCGCGCGTACTCGTGCGGCCCGGACATCGGCGACATCGTGCAGCAGCAGATGAGCGCGGGGGTGCTCCCGCCGTCGGCGAGGCGGGTCAGCCGCATCGGCTCGCCGAAGTCCCCGGTGCCTTCGAACGACGGCAGGAAGGCGACGATCTCGGTGAGCACGCGGGCGAAGTCGTCGGTGCGCCCACCGGCCCGGGAGTGCTGCCACATCGAGCTGATCAGGCCGGGCGGGGGCGCCGTCGGCGAAGCCGCCGCACCGTCGTCGCCGTCGGACGCCAGCTGGTCGCACAGGTGCCCGGCGGCGGCGGCCGGGGTCGGGAAGTCGAACAGCAGCGTGGCCGAAACGGTCAGGCCGGTCGCGGCCATCAGCCGGTTGCGCAGTTCCAGCGCGGTCAGCGAATCGAAGCCCAGCGCCAGGAATTCGCCGCCGGGCGGCACCGCGCCGGCGTCGGGGTGCCCGAGCACCGCGGCCGCGTGGGTGCGGACCAGGTCGAGGACGAGCTGCCGTCGTTCCGGCTCCGGCGCCCGGCGCACCCGGGCCAGGAACCCGGCGGCCGGCTCCACCGGGCGCGCGGACCGCTCGAGCGACCCGCGTGCTTCGTCGAGGTCGGCGATCAACGGGCTCGGCCGGGCCGACGTGAACGCCGGCGCGAAGCGTTCCCAGTCCAGGTCCGCCACCGCGACGAACGGCTCGCCCTGGTCGAGGGTCAGCTGCAGCGCGGTGAGCGCGAGCTCCGGGTCGGTCAGGGCGACCCCGCGCCGGCCGAGCTGCTCCTGCGCGTCGGTGACGGCCTTCCGGTCGTCGGCCCAGGGCACCCAGGCGATCGAAGTACCGGCCCGGCCCCGGTCGCGACGTCGCTGCGCCAGCGCGTCGAGATGGGCGTTCGCGGCTCCGTAGGCGCCCTGGCCCCCGGCGCCCCACACCCCGGCGTTCGAGGAGAAGAGCACGAACGCGTCGAGGTCCGCCGAGGCGAAGAGCTCGTCGAGGTGTTCCGCGCCCGCCACCTTCGCGCCGAACACCTCGGCGAACTCGGCCGGCCCGAGATCGGCCAGCGGGGCGGCTCGGCGGTCGCCCGCGGCGTGCACCACGGCGGTGATCCGATGTCCTTGCGCCGCTTCGGTTTCGACCAGCTCCGCCAGCTCGTCCCGTACCGAGACGTCGCAGGCGGCGATGTGCACGGTGACGCCCAGCGCGGTCAGCTCCGCCCGCAGCCCGGCCGCGCCCGGCGCGTCCTCGCCGCGTCTGCTCGCCAGCACGAGCCGCTCGGCGCCGGCGCCCGCGAGCCAGTGCGCCACCCGGGCGCCCATGTACCCGGTGCCCCCGGTGACCAGCACGGTGCCGCGCACGCGCCACGGCCGGGCCGGCCGGGCCGCCGGCGCGCGGGTCAGCCGGCGCGCGTGGATGCCGTCCGGCCGGATCGCCAGCTGGTCCTCGCCGTTCGCGCCGCCCAGGACGTCCGCCAGCGCGGCCAGTGTCCGTTCGGTGAGCTCGGCAGGCAGGTCCACCAGGCCGCCCCACCGGTCGGGGTGCTCGAGCGCGGCCGTCCGGCCGAGCCCCCACACCTGCGCCTGGGCCGGGGCGGTGACCGCATCGGCGTCGCCGATCGACACCGCTCCCCTGGTCGCGCACCACAACGGGGCGCTCACGCCCGCGTCGCCGATCGCCTGGAGCAGCGCGAGAGTCGCCGCTGTGCCCCGCGAAACCCCCGGGTGCTCCTCGTGGGCGACGTCGTCGATCGCCAGCAGCGACAGCACACCCGCGACCGGGCCGATCCCGGCGAGCCGCGCGGCGAGCGCTTCCCTGAGCGGCTCCTCGACCGTGAGGCACACGACGGAGCCGGTGCGCTTCTCCAGCAGCTGTTCGCACGAGGCGGCGAGCTCGCCGCCGGTCTGCGCCGAGCCCACCACCAGCAGCCAGGTGCCGGACAGCGGCGCCGCGAGGACGTCGGTCAGCGGCCGCCAGCCGATCCGGTACCGCAGCGAGTCCGCGGCGGAACTCTCCCGCTGCCGTCGCCGCCACGAAGAAAGCGCGGGGAGCACGGCGCCCAGCGCGGCTTCCCGGTCGACGTCCAGGACGGCGGCGAGACCGTCGACGTCCTCGTCGTCCACCGCGCGCCAGAAACCGGCGTCCGCGGCGGATCCGGCGGGCTCCCCCACCACGGTCCCCGGCGCCGGCCAGTACCGGTCCCGCTGGAACGCGTACGTCGGCAGCTCGACGCGACGGGGCGCCGCGTCGGCGAAGACCCGCGCCCAGTCCACCCGCACCCCGGCGACGTGCGCCTGCGCCAGGGACGTCAGCATCCGGCGCGGTCCGTTTTCGCCGCGCCGCAACGATCCCAGCACCACGACCGGGCCGGCGGCTTCGGCCGTTTCGTGCACCGGGGTCAGCAGCACCGGGTGCGGGCTCAGCTCGACGAAGGTCGTGCAGCCCTGCCCGGCCAGCGCGCGGACGGCCTGGTCGAACCGGACCGTCTCCCGCAGGTTCCGGAACCAGTACCCGGCGTCGAGCGCGGTGGTGTCGATCGGCTCGCCGGTCACGGTCGAGCCGAAGACGACGTCGGACTCGCGCGGCGAGATCCCGGCCAGCGCCGCGGCCAGCCGGTCGCGGATGGCGTCGACGTGCGGCGAGTGCGACGCGTAGCTCACCGCGATCCGCCGCGCCCAGACCCCTTCGGCGGCACACAGAGCGAGGAATTCTTCGACGGCGACGGTGTCGCCGGAGAGCACGACCGAGGTCGGCGCGTTGACCGACGCGATCGCCAGCTGCCCGGCCCACCGCCGGATCCATTCCCCGGCGACCTCCGGCGCGAGCGAGACGGACGCCATGGCGCCGGCCCCGGAGATCTCCACCAGGGCCTTGCTGCGCAACGCGACGATCTTCGCCGCGTCCTCGAGGGACAGCGCGCCGCTCACGCAGGCCGCCGCGATCTCCCCCTGGCTGTGGCCGATGACGGCGTCCGGTTCGACCCCGCAGGACCGCCACAGTCCGGCCAGGGACACCATGATCGTGAACAGCACCGGCTGGACGACGTCCACCCGTTCCAGCAGCACCGGGTCCTCGATGGCGGCTTCCGGCGACCAGTCGATGTGCGGGGCCAGCGCCCGGGCGCATTCGTCGAACCGCGCGCGGAACACCGGTGACGAGGCCAGCAGGTCCACGGCCATCCCCGCCCACTGCGAACCCTGGCCGGGGAAGACGAACACGGTCTTGCCCTGGCCGGCGGCGACCCCGGTCGGCACGGACGGCACGTCCTCGCCCTCGACCAGGGCGCGCAGCCCGCCGAGGAGCTCGGCGCGCCCGTCGCCGACGACGACCGCCCGGTGGTCGAAGGCGGACCGGGCGGTGGCCAGGGAGTAGCCGACGTCGTGCGGAGCCAGCTCCGGCCGGCTGTCCACATGCGACAGCAGGCGGGTCGCCTGTGCGCGCAGGGCCGCCTCGGTCCGCCCGGACAGCAGCCAGGCGAGGTGGCCGTCGCGGGCCGGCCAGGTGGCCGCCGGCGGTTCGTCCGGCGCGGTGTCCTGCTCGATGATCACGTGCGCGTTGGTCCCGCTGACCCCGAACGCCGACACGGCGGCCCGGCGCGGACGGCCGCTCGACGGCCAGGGAACCTGCTCCTCCAGCAGGGAAACCGCGCCCGTCGTCCAGTCGACGTGGGACGTCGGGCGATCGACGTGGAGGGTGCGTGGCAGGATCCCGTGCCGCATCGCCTCCACCACCTTGATCACCCCCGCGATGCCGGCGGCCGCCTGCGTGTGCCCGATGTTCGACTTCACCGAACCCAGCCACAGCGGGCTTTCCCGGTCCTGCCCGTAGGTCGCCAGCAGGGCCTGCGCCTCGATCGGGTCGCCGAGCGTCGTCCCGGTCCCGTGGGCTTCCACGACGTCGACCCCGGAGCCGGTCAGCCGCGCGTTCGCCAGCGCCTGCCGGATCACCCGCTGCTGCGCCAGGCCGTTCGGCGCGGTCAGCCCGCTGCTCGCGCCGTCTTGGTTGACCGCGCTGCCGCGGATCACGGCCACCACCTCGCGGCCGTTGCGGCGCGCGTCGGAAAGCCGTTCCAGGAGGAGCACGCCGACCCCCTCCGACCAGGCGGTGCCGTCGGCCGCTTCGGCGAACGACTTGCACCGGCCGTCGAAGGCGAGCCCGCGCTGCCGGCTGAACTCCACGAACCCCATGGGCGTGGACATCACCGAGACGCCGCCCGCCAGCGCGAGCGAGCAGTCGCCGTCACGCAGGGCCTGCGCCGCGAGGTGCATGGCCACCAGCGACGACGAACACGCGGTGTCCACGGTGACCGCCGGGCCTTGCAGGCCGAGGACGTAGGAGATCCGTCCGGAGACGACCGCCGCGGAGTTGCCGGTGCCGACGTACCCCTCGACGTCCGCCTGCGCCCCCATCAGCAGGGCCGGGTAGTCCTGGCTGCTCGTGGCCGCGAAGACACCGGACCGGCTGCCCCGCAGCGAAACCGGGTCGATGCCGGCGTGCTCCACCGCTTCCCAGGACGCTTCCAGCAGCAGCCGCTGCTGCGGATCCATCGCGAGGGCTTCCCGCGGGCTGATCCCGAAGAACGCCGCGTCGAAGTCGCCGGCGTCGTGCAGGAACCCGCCCTGCCGGACGTAGCTCGTGCCCTCACCGGCGGAATCGGGGTCGTACAACGCGTCGACGTCCCAGCCGCGGTCGCCGGGGAACTCGGAGATCGCGTCGCCGTCACCGGCGACGAGCTGCCACAGCCCGCCCGGCGAGCGGACCCCGCCGGGGAAGCGGCAGGCCATGCCGACGATCGCGATCGGCTCGGTGGCCGCCGCGACCAGCTCCTCGTTGTGCTGCTTGAGCCGCTTGTTTTCGACCAGGGACGCGCGCAGGGCCTTGACGACCTCGTCCGCGGAGACACTCATCGGTCCGCTCCCATTCCTCGCCGGGTCACGATCCGGATTCCCCGAGCGCCATCCGGACCAGGTCCGCGGCGTCCATCGTCTCGATGCCGTCGTCCGCGACGGGTTCGCCGCCGGGGTCGCTCATCCGCAGCAGCGGGTCGAGCAGGCCGGCGTCGCGGAGCTTCGAGACCGGGATTTCGGCGAGCAGCCGCCGGATCCGGTCCTCTTCGGGGTCGTTCGCGCCGCCGGCCCCGGGCGCCAGCAGGCCGATCAGGTACCCGGTGAGCGCGGCCGGCGTCGGGTAGTCGAACACCAGCGTGGACGGCACCGAGAGCCCGGTGGCCTTCGTGACCAGGTTCCGCAGCTCCAGCGCGGTCAGGGAGTCGAAGCCCAGCTCCAGGAAGCCGCGGGTGGCCTCGACGCGGTTCGCCGAGTCGTGCCCGAGCACCGTCGCGACGTACCCGGCGACCGCGTCGGCCACGGCCTGCTCGACGTCGCGCGCCGGCAGCCCGGCCAGGCGCCCGCGCAGTTCCGGCTCGGCGCCGCCGTCGGGGGCGGCGGTGTCCGCGGCGAGCAGCCGGGCCGCCTCCGGCAGATCGCCCAGCAGCGGGCTGGGCCGGCTGAAGGTGAACATCGGCAGGAAGCGGTCCCAGCCGACGTCGGCGACCACCAGCGCCGGGTCGGCGGCGTCGAGCGCGTGCTGGAGGGACGTGATCGCCAGCCGCGCCGCCATCATCGGCAGCCCCCGCTTGCGGAGCTGTTCCGCCGCGTCCTCGGTGGCCATCCCCGAATCGGCGTCCCACGGGCCCCAGGCGACCGAGGTCGCGGTCCGGCCGAGGGCGCGGCGGCGTTCGGCCAGCGCGTCCAGGAACGCGTTGCCGGCGGCGTAGGCGGCCTGCGTGGCACTGCCCCAGACTCCGGCGATCGAGGAGAACAGCACGAACGCGTCGAGCGGTTCGTCGGCGAGCAGCTCGTCCAGGTGCCGCGCGCCGCCGACCTTCGCGGCGAGCACCTCGGCGAACTCGCTCGCGGTCGACTCCCGGATGGGGGCCGACCGGCCGTCGCCTGCCGCGTGCACCACGGCGCGGACGGGCGTGCCCGCAGTGCGCAGGTTCGCGAGGACATCGGCGACCTCCTCGCGGCGGGAGACGTCGCAGCGCACGATCGAGACCTTCGCGCCCAGCCGGGCGAGTTCGGCTTCCAGCTCGGCCGCCCCGGTGGCGGCCGGGCCGCGCCTGCTGACGAGCACGAGGTGCTCGGCGCCGTTGCCGGCCAGCCAGCGGGCCACTTCGGCGCCGAGACCACCGGTGCCGCCGGTGACGAGCACGGTGCCACCCGGCCGCCACGTGTCCCGCACCACGTCCGCGGGCAGGGGCGCCCGGTTCAGCCGGCGGCCGTAGGTCCCCGACCGGCGCAGCGCGACCTGGTCCTCGGCGCCGGCCAGGACGGTGTCGAGCCCGCCGTCGACGACCTCGGGAAGGTCGACCAGCCCCGCCCAGAACCCGGGGTGCTCCAGCGCCGCCACCCGGCCCATGCCCCAGACCTGTGCCTGGACCGGCCGGACGGCGCCGTCGGCCGGGTGGACCGCGACCGCGCCGCGGGTCAGGCACCACAGCCGGGTTTCGATCGTCCCGCCCGCGAGGGCCCGGAGGAGTTCGAGGGTGCCCGCGACACCGCGGGACAGCGCCGGGTGCTCCGGGTGCGGGTCTTCGTCGAGCGCGAGGAACGACAGCACCCCGGCGCCGGCGGGCAGCCGCTCGCCCAGGATCGCGGTGAGCCGCTCCGCGCCGGCGGCCGCCGGGTCGAGCACCACTGAGGTGACCCGGGTGCCGCGGTCGGTCAGCGAGCGCAGGGCCGTCGTGACCGTCTCGGTCCCTTCGTGGCCGGCGGGCACCAGGGCCAGCCAGTTCCCGGGCGGGCTCTGGGCCGGCAGGCCGGTCAAGGGACGCCAGCCGATCCGGTACCGCCACGACTCCACCGCCGCGTCGTCACGCTGACGGCGGCGCCACGAGGACAACGCCGGCAGGACGGACCGGAACGAAGCGTCCCCGTCGACGTCGAGCGAGGTCGCCAGCGCAGCGAAGTCCTCCCCCTCCACGGCGGCCCAGAACTCCGCGTCGGTGCCGGTTTCGCCGGTGCCGCTTCCGGGGGTGCCACGGCCGAACCCGGACGGGATGGTGAACTCGGGCCAGAACCGCTCTCGCTGGAAGGCGTAGGTCGGCAGGGCCACGATCCGCGCGTCCTGGCCGGCGAGCACGTCGTCCCACGCCACGCGGACCCCGCGCACGTGCAGTTCGGCGAGGGCGGCGAAGGCGGCCTTCTCCTCGGGGCGGTCACGGCGCAGGACGGGGATCGCGACGACGTCGTCGCCGGCCGCGCAGTCCAGGGTCATCGCCGCGAGCACGCCGTCGGGGCCCAGCTCCAGGAAGCGGGTCACGCCGGCCTGGCGCAGGCGCCGGACCCCGTCCTCGAACCGGACGGTGTACCGGACGTGCTGCACCCAGTAGTCCGGCGCGCGCAGCTCGTCGGCCGCGGCGAGCTCGCCGGTCAGGTTGGACACGATCGCGATGCGGGCGGGCGAGTACGTGAGCCCGGCCACGACCCGGCGGAACTCCGCCAGCATCGGGTCCATCCGGCTCGAGTGGAACGCGTGGCTGACGGTGAGCCGCTTCGCCTTGCGGCCGAGCGCGGTCCAGTGCGCGACCACCGCGAGCACGACGTCTTCGTCACCGGAAACCACCGTCGAGCGGGGCCCGTTCACCGCGGCGAGCTCCACGCGGTCGCCGTGCCCGGCGAGGGAGGCACAGACCTCGGCCTCGGACGCCTCCACCGCGGCCATCGCCCCGGTCTGCGGCAGGGCCTGCATGAGCCGGCCGCGGGCGGCGACCATCGTGCAGGCGTCTTCGAGCGTGAGCACCCCGGCGACGTGCGCGGCGGCGATCTCGCCGACCGAGTGCCCGATGAGGTAGTCCGGGTGCACCCCCCACGAAGCCACCAGCCGGAACAGCGCCGTCTCCAGCGCGAACAGCCCGGCCTGGGTGTAGCCGGTGCGGGAGAGCAGCTCGTCGTCCGCCCCGAAGACGACCTCGCGCAGGGGCCGGTCCAGCTCGGGGTCAAGCTGCGCGCACACGGCGTCGAACGCGTCCGCGAACACCGGGAAGGCCGCGTACAGCTCGCGCCCCATTCCGGCGCGCTGCGCGCCCTGCCCGCTGAACAGGAACGCGAGCACCCCGCCGCTGTGCGAGACGCCCTGGTGCAGCCCGGGCGCCGTCCGCCCGTCGGCCAGCGCCGTGAGCCCGCGGACCGCGTCGTCGCCGGTGTCGGCGAGCAGCACCGCGCGGTGGTCGAGCGACGCGCGGGTGGTCGCCAGCGAGCGGGCGACGTCCGCCAGCCGCTGGCCGGGGTGGGTGGTCACGTGGTCGAGCAGGCGACGCGCCTGGGCACGCAGTGCGGCATCGCCGCGGCCGGAGAGCACCAGGGGCGCCGGACCGCGGACCGGCGCTTCGGCCGGGGGCGCGGCGGCGGGCTCGGCGGGCGCCTGCTCGATGATCACGTGGGCGTTGGTCCCGCTGACCCCGAACGACGAGATGCCGGCCCGCCGCGGCTCGCCGGTTTCCGGCCACGGCACGGATTCCGTCAGGAGGGACACCGCGCCGGCCGACCAGTCGACCTCGGGGGTGGGCGCGTCGACGTGGAGCGTGCGCGGCAGGACGCCGTGGCGGATCGCCTCCACCATCTTGATCACGCCGGCGACCCCCGCGGCCGCCTGCGTGTGCCCGATGTTCGACTTCACCGACCCCAGCCACAGCGGCCGTTCCCGGTCCTGCCCGTACGTCGCGAGCAACGCCTGCGCCTCGATCGGGTCGCCCAGCCGGGTGCCGGTCCCGTGCGCCTCCACGACGTCGACGCCGGAGCCCGCCAGCCGGGCGTTCGCCAGCGCCCGCCGGATCACCCGCTGCTGCGAGGGCCCGTTCGGCGCGGTCAGCCCGTTCGAGGCGCCGTCCTGGTTCACCGCGCTGCCGCGGACGACGCCGAGGACCTGGTGGCCGTTGCGGCGTGCGTCGGACAGGCGCTCCACCAGCACGACGCCGGCGCCTTCGCCCCAGCCGGTGCCGTCCGCCGCCGCGGCGAACGGCTTGCACCGGCCGTTGGGCGCGAGACCGCGCTGGCGGCTGAAGCCGATGAACACGTTGGGGGTGGCCATGATCGTCACGCCGCCGGTGATCGCGAGGTCGCATTCACCGCGCCGCAGCGCCTGCACCGCGAGGTGCAGGGAAACCAGCGACGCCGAACACGCGGTGTCGACGGAGATCGCCGGCCCTTCCAGGCCGAAGGTGTAGGACAGCCGGCCGGAGATGACGCTGCTGGCGTTGCCGGTCATCAGGTTGCCTTCGATGCCGTCGGCCGCGACGGCGAGCGAGACGTAGTCCTGGTAGTTGGTGCCGATGAACACGCCGGTCTGGCTGCCGCGCAGGGAGAACGGGTCGATGCCGGCGCGTTCCAGCGCCTCCCAGGAGACCTCGAGCAGCATCCGCTGCTGCGGGTCCATGCCCAGCGCTTCGCGGGGGCTGATCCCGAACAGGCCGGGGTCGAAGTCGGGCGCGTCGTGGACGAACCCGCCTTCCCTGGCGTAGCTCGTGCCCGGCTTGTCCGGGTCTTCGTCGTAGATCAGTTCGAGGGGCCAGCCGCGGTCGGCCGGGAACTCGCCGATCGCGTCGACGCCGTTTTCGACGAGCCGCCACAGGTCTTCCGGCGACCGCACCCCGCCGGCGAACCGGCAGCTCATCCCGACGATGGCGATCGGCTCGTCATCGACGGCCGCCGCGGGCGCCACCGTCGTGGTGACGACGGCCGGCTCCGCGCCGAACAGTTCGGCGCGCAGGTGCTCCGCGAGCGCGATCGGGGTGGGGATGTCGAAGATCAGCGTGGTCGGCAGGCTGATGCCGAGCGCGGCGGCGAGGACGTTGCGCAGCTCCACCGCAGTGAGCGAGTCGAAGCCGAGGTCCTTGAAGGGCCGGTCGTTGCCGATCGCGTCGGGTGAGGCGTGCCCGAGCACCACGGCCACCTGCGCGCGCACCAGGTCCAGCAGTGCGCGCACCTGCTCCCCCGGCAGCCGGCCGGCGAGGTCCCGCACGGCGGACGATCCCCGGCCCGGCGCCGGGTCCGCGGGGCCGGCGCCGGCCTCGAGCGCCCGGCGGGCCTCGGGCAGGTCGCCGATCAGCGGGCTGGGGCGGGTGCCGGCGTACCCGGGCGCGAAGAGGTCCCAATCGAGGTCGGCGACCACCAGCACCGGGTCGTCCCCGGCGATCGCACCGTCCAGTGCGGACAGTGCGAGGTCCGTGGCCATGCCCGGGGTGCCGCCGCGGCGCAGCCGGGTGCGGACCGCCTCGTTCTCCGCGATGATGCCCTTCTCGCCCCAGGCGCCCCACGCGATCGAGGTGGCGGGCAGGCCGTCGGCGTGGCGCTGCCGGGCCAGCGCGTCGAGGAACGCGTTCGCGGCCGCGTAGTTGCCTTGGCCGGCGTTGCCGGTGATGCCCGCCATCGACGAGAAGAGCAGGAACGCGTCGAGGTCCAGGCCCGCGGTCAGCTCGTGCAGGTGCACCGCGGCGTCTACTTTGGACCGCAGCACGCCCGCGAACCGTTCCGGGGACAAGGAGTCCAGCACGCCGTCGTCGAGCACGGCCGCACTGTGCACCACGGCCGTCAGCGGGTGCCGCTCGGGCAGCCCGGCCAGCACCGCCGCGAGCGCGTCGCGGTCGGCCGCGTCGCACGCCGCGATCGTCACTTCCGCGCCGAGCGCGCGCAGTTCCTCGCGCAGCTCGGCGGCCTGCGGGCCGTCCTCGCCGCGGCGGCTGACGAGCACGAGGTGCTCGGCTCCCCGCTGCGCCAGCCAGCGGGCGACGCCGGCGCCGACCGCCCCGGTGCCGCCGGTGATCAGCACGCTGCCGCGCGGGCGCCAGGGTTCGACGGGGGTGTCCGCGGCGGCCCGGACGAGACGGCAGCCGTACACCCCGGAACCGCGCACCGCCACCTGGTCTTCGGCGCCGGTGAGGACTTCGCCGAGGCGGGCCAGCGCGCGGTCGTCCAGGACGGCGGGCAGGTCGATCAGGCCGCCCCAGCTCTGGGGGTTCTCCAGCGCGGCGACCCGGCCGAGCCCCCACGTCTGCGCCTGCACGAGGCTGCGCAGGCGATCGGACCGGCCGATCGACACCGCTCCCCTCGTCGCGCACCAGAGCCGCCCGCGAAGACCGTCGGCGGCCCGCAGCAACGCGAGGTTGCCCGCGAGTCCCGCGGACACACCGGGCAGGTCCGGCAGCGCTCGTTCGTTCAGCGCGAGCAGCGAAAGCACCCCCGCGACCGGGCCTTCGCACCCGGCGATCCCCTCGGCGAAGGAGCCGGCACCCACGACACGCACGACATCGGCCGGGCCCAGTGCCCGCTCGCAGGCGGCGGCCACGTCCTCGGCGACGCCGTCCGGGACCACGAGGAGCCACGTGCCCGAACCGCGCTCCGCCGCCGTCTTCGGCACCGGGCGCCAGGTGAGCCGATAGCGCCAGGAGTCCACAGTGGACTCGTCCCGCCGTCGGCGGCGCCACGCGGACAGGGCCGGGAGCACGGTGCTGAGCGGGTCCTCGCCCCGCACGTCCAGCGCGGTGGTCAGCTCGGTCAGGTCCTGGTTGTCGACGGCCTGCCAGAACGCCGTGTCCTCGGCGCCGCTCGCGGTCACCTCTTCTTCGCGGGCCTCGATCCGCGGCCAGTACCGCTGCCGCTGGAAGGCGTAGGTGGGCAGGTCGACGACCTTCGCCCCGGCGAACGCGGGCTCCCAGCGGACGCCGACCCCGCGGACCTCCGCCTCCGCGAGTGACGTCGAGAACCGCTCGAGACCGCCTTCACCACGGCGCAGCGAGCCGACGGCGAGGATCTCCCGCCCCTGCTCCTCGGCGGTGGCCTGCAGCGGCGTCACCAGCATCGGGTGCGCGCTCATCTCGAGGAACGCGTGGTGCCCGTGCTTGAGCGCCGCACGCGTGGCCTGGTCGAACCGCACCGGCTCGCGGACGTTGCGGTACCAGTACCCGGTGCCGAGGGTGAGCGGGTCGACCCGGGCGCCGGTGACGGCCGAGAACATCCGGACCTCGGTCGCCCGCGGCGTGATCTCGCCGAACCCGCGCAGCAGCTCGTCGCGCAGCCGGTCGACGTGCCAGGAGTGCCCGCCCGCGGTCGCGCCGGGGATCCGGCGGACGCGGGCGCCCTCGGCCGTCAGCTGCGCGACCAGCTCCGCCACCGCTTCGCCGTCGCCGGTGACGGACGCGGACCGGGGGCCGTTCACCGCGGCCAGCGCCAGCCGGCCCGGCCACTGCTCGAGCCGGGCGGTGACCTCGTCGACCGGCAGCAGGATCGACGCCATCGCGCCGGAGCCGTCCAGCGTCCGCAGTGCCTTGCCGCGCAGGGCCACCACGCGCGCGGCGTCGTCCAGCGAGATCGCCCCGGCGACGCAGGCCGCCGCGATCTCACCCTGGCTGTGCCCCAGCACCGCGGCCGGGCGGACGCCGTAGGAGCCCCAGAGCTCCGCGAGCGACACCATCATCGCGAACAGCGCGGCCTGCGCGACGTCGATCCGGTCCAGCGACGGCTGCCCCGGGTCACCGCGCAGGACGTCGAGCACCGGCCAGCCGAGGTGCGGCGCCAGCGCGTCGGCGCACTCTCCGGCCCGCGCGCGGAAGACCGGTGAGCTGTCCAGCAGCTCGGCCGCCATGCCGGCCCACTGCTGCCCGTGGCCGGGGAAGACGAAGACGACCTCGTCGATCTCCTTGGCCACCCCGCGCACCAGCCCGGCGTGCGGCCGGTCGCCGGCGAGCGCGTCGAGCCCGCGCAGGAAGCCGTCCCGGTCGCCGGCGAGCAGCGTCGCGCGGTGCTCGTGCCGGGACCGCGTCGTGGCGAGGGAGAACCCGATGTCGGCGTCGGTGAGGCCGGGGTGGTCGGTCACGTGCCGCCGCAGCCGCCGGGCCTGCTCGCGCAGGGCGTCGGCGCCACGGCCGGACACCGTCCACGGCACCGGTCCCGCGGCCGGCGCCACCGGCTCAGCGGGCTCGGCCGGCTCCGCCGGGCAGTACTGCTCGAGGATCGTGTGCGCGTTCGTGCCGCTGATGCCGAAGGACGACACCGCGGCCCGCCGCGGCCCGCCGGTCTCCGGCCACGGCCGGGCTTCGCTCAGCACCGAGACCGCGCCGGAGGACCAGTCGACGTGCGGGGTCGGCTCGTCGGCGTGCAGCGTCCGGGGCAGCACCCCGGCCCGCAGCGCCATCACCATCTTGATGACCCCGGCCACGCCGGCGGCCGCCTGGGTGTGGCCGATGTTGGACTTCACCGAGCCGAGCCACAGCGGCCGGTCCCGGTCCTGGCCGTACGCGGCGAGCAGCGCCTCCGCTTCGATCGGGTCGCCGAGCTCGGTGCCGGTGCCGTGCGCCTCGACGACGTCGACCTGCGCCGGCGCCAGGCGCGCGTTGAGCAGGGCGGCCCTGATCACGCGCTGCTGCGCGGGGCCGTTGGGGGCGCTCAGGCCGCTGCTCGCGCCGTCCTGGTTGAGCGCGGACCCGGAGATCAGCGCCAGGATCCGGTGCCCGTTGCGCTCGGCGTGGGACAGGCGTTCGAGCAGCACCACACCGGCGCCCTCGGCGAACCCCGTGCCGCTCGCGTCCGCGGAGAACGCCCGGCTCCGGCCGTCCGGCGACATGCCGCCCGAGCCGCTCGACACGACGAAGATGTTGGGCGTGGACATCAGCGTGACCCCGCCGGCGACGGCGAGGGAGCATTCGTTCTCCCGCAGGGCCTGGCAGGCGAGGTGCATGGCCACGAGCGACGACGAGCAGGCGGTGTCCACGGTGACGGCAGGCCCCTGGAAGCCGAGGCTGTAGGCGATCCGCCCGGACACCACCGCGGCGGCGTTGCCGGTCAGCGCGTGCTGGCCGGCGTCGTCCGCCGCCACCGACATCACCGTCGAGTAGTCCTGGCCGCTGGTGCCGATGAAGACGCCGGTCCGGGTCTCCCGCAGCGTGACCGGATCGATCCCGGCCCGCTCGATGGCCTCCCACGAGATCTCCAGCAGCAGGCGCTGCTGCGGGTCCATGCCGAGGGCCTCGCGCGGGCTGATCCCGAAGAAGCCGGGGTCGAAGTCGGCGAAGCCGGCCACGAACCCGCCTTCCTTGGCGTGGCTCGTGCCGGGGTTGGTCACCTCGGGGTGGTACAGCGTCGCCATGTCCCAGTCGCGGTCCGCGGGGAATTCGGAAACCGCGTCGACGCCGGAGGCCACCAGGTCCCACAGCTGTTCGGGTGAGTCCGCACCGGGGAGCCGGCACCCGGCGCCGACGATGGCGATCGGCTCGGTCTCCCGCAGTTCCGCGTCGCGAAGGCGCCCGTGCGCTTCGTCCAGTTCGGCAGAAACCCGCTTGAGAAAGTACCGGAGCTTGTCTTCATTTTCCATGAAAAGGTTCCCACCTCAAAAGCAAGCGCGTACGATCCCCGCTGATTTCCGTCAAGAATCCCGTGATTACCGCAGCAAGATACCGAGCGCGCGGAGAACCCCTCAAGCCCCTAGGTGCCAACCGCTTCCCGGCGCCGTTCGCAGGGGGGTCGAGTCACATTCAGGGGGGTGCTTTCGCGGCGGGCGACTCAATACTGTCGGCAAAGTTGTGCCTGTCGACGTCGGACGACGAGGAGCGCCAAAATGCACGAGGTCTATCTTGTCGACGGGTTCAGATCCCCCATCGGCAAGTTCGGCGGCGCGCTCGCGAACCTGCGCGCCAGCGAAATCGCCGATCCGGTGGTGACCGAGCTCTTCGCCCGCACGGGCGTGGCCGCCGCCGAGGTCCGGCAGATCGTGGCCGGCATGGTGCTGCAGGACATGAGCGAGTCGAACCCGGCCAGGATCGTCGGGCAGCGGACGGGGGTGCCGAGCACCACCCCCGCGTTCACCCTCAACATGCAGTGCGCGTCCGGGATGGCGGCGCTCATCCAAGGTGCGCAGCAGATCGCGCTGGGCGCCACCGGCTGCGTGCTCGCCCTCGGCATGGAATCGATGAGCAACGCCCCCCACACCGTCTACGGCGCGCGCTGGGGGCTTCGCCTCGGGCACACCGAGTTCGTCGACACGCTGACCGAATGCAAGACGGCGGGCTCGAACCGGTGGGGCGCGTCCCAGGACATGATCGACGTCGCCGAGCACCACGCCGCGGTGGACGCGGTGTCGCGTGCGGACATGGACGAGTACGCCGTGCTTTCCCACCGGCGGGCGGCCGAAGCCGCCGAAGCGGGCCGGTTCGCCGACGAGATCGTCCCGATCACGGTGCCGCACAAGCACGACCGGGTCGTGGTCCGCGCGGACGAGAACCCCCGGCCCGGCATCTCGGTCGAGAAGCTGGCCGCCATGGCGCCCATCCGCCCGGGAGGCACGATCACCGCCGGCAACGCGTCGGCGCACAACGACGGGGTGGCCGCCGCGCTGCTCTGCGACGCCGCCACGGTCGCGCGGCTCGGCCTGGAGCCGATCGCGCGGGTCGTGGTGCCCGGCATGGCGATGGCAGGCTGCCCGCCCGAGCTGATGGGGTACAGCTGCACCCGGGCCGCGGACGCCGCGCTGGAGGGCGCCGAGCTGACCCTCGACGGGATCGACCTGATCGAGTGCAGCGAGGGGTTCGCCGTGCAGATGGTGGCCTGCGAGCGGATGGCCAAGTGGCCGTCCGACCGCCTCAACGTGGACGGCGGCAGCATCGGGCTCGGCCACCCGGTCGGGATGTCCGCGCTGCGCATCGTGATCCACCTGGCGAAGGCGCTGCGGCAGCGGGACCTGCGGCACGGCCTGGCCACCGCGCCGGCGGGCAGCGGGCTCGGCGCCGCCCTCGTCCTCGAACGGGTCTGACCCCGCGGCCGCGGTCACGGACAACACGAGTTGGTAGAGCTGGAGGACAGGTGAACGACGTCAAGCAGGTGGCGATCCTCGGGGGCGGCGGCATCATGGGACACGGCATGGCACTGGCGTGCCTGCGGGCCCCGGGTGCCGAGGTCACGCTGGTGTCGCATCGGAAGGAGTCGCTGGAGCACGGTGCGGAACTGCTGCGCGACGGTCCGTTCGGCATCGAACGCGGGGTGACCCGGGGCAAGCTCGACCGCGCGCAGGCCGACGACATGCTTTCGCGCGTGCGGCTGACCACCGACTACGACGAAGGGCTGGCCGACGCGGACCTGGTCTTCGAGAGCGTGCCCGAGGTGCGGGACACCAAGCACGCCGTGCTGCTCGCGGCCGAGCGTTCGGCGCCGGAGAAGGCGATCTTCGCCAGCGGCACGTCGTCCATCATGATCGCCGAGCTGGCCGGCGTGCTCGCCGACCCGGGACGGCTGGTCGGGACGCACTGGTTCTACCCGGCGAACGTGATGCCGCTGGTCGAGCTGGTCCGCGGGCAGCACAGCCGCCCGGCCGCCGTCGAGACCGTCACCGGGTTCCTGCAGTCGATCGGCAAGAAGCCGGTGGCGGTCCAGGACGGTCCCGGGTTCTTCATGACCCGGTTCATCAACACCTACATCGCCGAAGCGATCCGCATGGTCGAGCAGGGGGTGGCGGGCCCGGCCGAGATCGACCGGATGGTGAAGACCGGGCTCGGCTGGCCGATGGGCGTCTTCGAGCTGCTCGACGACACCGCCTGCTTCGAGGCCTGGTACCACGCCCAGGAGTACCTGCGGGAGACCTGCGGCGACCGCTACACCGTGCCGCCGTTGGCCCGCAAGGTGTTCCTCGCGGGCTACCTGGGTTCGCCGAAGCTCAAGCCCGCCAGCCGCGGCGGCTGGTACGAGTTCCTGGACGCCGCGCGTCCCCAGAGCTGACCGGCGCCGCGCGATCGGCCCCGCGCCCCGGGTTCCGGGGTGCGGGGCCGATCGCGTGGCCCGGTTCAGTCGGCCTTGACCTTCTCCCGCTGCCCGCTCCGGTCGGCGGTGCGCCGGAAGGACGGCTTCCCCCCGGCCGGCGGGCGGCCGAACCGGCCGCCGTTGGGCGGCGACAGCCGGCCCGGGTACTTCCGGCCCAGGTAGAAGGCCACGCTGAGGATGGCGACGCCGACCACGATCATCAGGGCGATCACCGGCCACTGCCACGCCTCGGGCAGGTACAGCGCGAGGAACCACGAGTGCGGTGCGTCGTCATCGGACAGCTTGAGGAACGCCGGGATCAGCCCCTGCGGGAAGATCGGCACCCAGCAGACGATCAGGCAGGTGACCGCCACGACGGCAGGCCACACCGGACCGAGGTCCTCCGGCGACGCCTCCCGGTCCGGCTCCCCGGCCACGCCCGCGCCGAGCGGGGTGACCCCACGCACGGTGCTGCGGTGCCCGGACCGCATGAGGTGCAGCAGGTCCGGCCCGTGCGATTCGAGGCGGCGGTGGGCGATCCGGCCGAACAGCCAGGCCGCCAGCGCGCCCGACGCGATCCCGGCCGGCACCCCGAGCCAGCTCAGCGCCGGCGAGCCGGTGTCCGAGCCGAGCCGCAGCAGCACGAACGTCGGCGTGCAGGTGAGGGCGACCAGCGCGAGGGCCGCGAGGACCTGGACGGCGTCGATGCTGTTCTCCCAGACGCCACTCCCCCGGCGCTGCGGGTCGCTCATCGGGACGAGCATGAACACCGACACCAGCACCACCGCGCCGGCGCCGGCACCGAGCGCGGCCGCGGTCAGGCCGAGGGCCCACGGCCACGCCCAGGTGATCCCGGACAGGGCGGTGAACACCACGCAGAGCAGGAGCGCCACCGGGGCGACCACGATCAGCCAGGCGAACTGCCTGCCCCGCACGTCGACGCGGGCACCGCCGGGCGTCACCAGCGTCAGCCACAGCGCGGTGCCGTCGGTGGCGTGCAGGTTGGCGATGACCGCGGTCATCCACAACACCACGCTCACGCCGGTCCACGGCAGGAAGCTCCGCTCGTCGAGCAGCAGCGGGGCCACCGTCTGCAGTGCGCCGTAGACGAAGGCGAACACGAAGAACTGGGTCCTCGTCGTGTCGCGGAACCACGTCAGGACCTCCTTGACCACGAAGCCGCCGACCGGGGTCGTCCGCCGGCCGCCGGTGGTCTCCGGGGTGGTCTTCCGGCGCGCGGACACGGTCGTGTGCCCGCCGCCACCCGTGGTGATCTCCTTGACCAGCAGCCTCGCCCACAGGAGCAGCAGCAGGACGTCCACGACCAGCAACGCGGCCAGCAGGCCGAGCCCGGCCACCCAGTCCGACCGGGCGGCCCCGTCCACGGCGACCAGGCCCCAGCCCGAGGGCAGGATCCGCACGACCGTCGCGAACGCCGGCGAGAACCCGTTGGCCAGCGCCGAGCCGATCGCCGGGCTGATGGCCCAGATCGAGCTCGCCGCGGCCATCAGCACCCCGGTGAACAACCCGGACAGCACCGCGCTCGAGCGGGACCGCACGACCTGGCCGCGCAGCGACGAGATCACCCGCGACACCAGCACCACCAGCGCCAGCTGCAGCACCACCGCGGGCACCGCGACCACGGCGGCGGCGAAGCTCAGCTTCGCGCCGTAGACGATCAACGCGGCGAAGGCGACCAGGCTGACCAGTGGCGTGACCCCGATGAAGCCGGCGCCGAGCAGGCCCGCGGCCAGTTTCCGCGGCGGGATCGGGTACAGCGCGAAGTGTTCCGGCCGGAGCTCGGAGTCGCCACCGCCGAACATCAGCGGGCCGAACGCCCAGAACAGCAGCCACAGCCCGAAGAGAACGGCCAGCACGTCACCGGACACCGACGGCACGGCGAAGTCGACGCCGGCGGCGTAGACGGTCGCCGCCGCGAGGAGCAGCCCGGCGAGCGCGCCCATCAGCAGCTGGACGGCGCGCTGGCCGGACATCGACCGGCGCAGCAGCGCCAGCTTCAGCTTGATCAGGAGCTCAACCACGTCAGCCCCTCCGTCCCGCCGACGTGACCACCGACGAGCTGGACGAACCGGCCTTCCAGGGAGACGTCGCCCGACACCTCGGCGGTCGGGCCCGCGGCGACGACGCGGCCGGCGGAGACGACCGCGACCTGGTCGCAGAGCTGCTCGACCACGGCCATCACGTGGCTGGAGAACACCACCGTGCCGCCGGACCGGACGAACCGCCGCAGGATGGTCTTGATGGTCGCCCCGGACACCGGGTCGACCGCCTCCAGCGGTTCGTCGAGGACCAGCAGCCGCGGCGCGTGCAGCAGCGCCGCGGCCAGGCCGATCTTCTTGCGCATACCGGTCGAGTACTCACCGATCAGCGTCCGGTCGGCGCCGTCGAGCTCCAGCACCGCGAGCAGCTCGTCACCGCGCTCGGCCACCGCGGCGGCGTCCATCCCGCGCAGCGCGCCGGCGAAGGTGAGCATCTCCCGGCCGGTGAGCCGCTCCGGCATGGCCAGCCCGTCGGGCAGGACCCCCAGCAGTGCCTTGGCCCGGACCGGGTCGGCCCACACGTCGACACCGAACTGCCGGACCTGGCCCGCGTCGGGCCGCAGCAGCCCGACCGCCATCGACAGCATCGTCGTCTTGCCGGCGCCGTTGGGACCGACCAGCCCGAAGAAACTGCCGGCGGGGACGACGAGATCGACGTCGTCCACCGCGACCTTGTGCCCGAACGCTTTCCTGAGCCCGGCGACCTCGAGCGCGTGCTGCTGTTCCGGTGCCGCTGCCGGCTTCTTCCCGGCGTTCGCGTCCGCGGTCGACGCCGGTTCCGTCTGGCTCAATTTCGTCTCTCTCCGCTCAGACCACCCACCCCAGCGGTGGTGTGGTCAAGATATACCGAACTTCTTGCCGAGCAGGGCGAACATTTCGTCATCCGTGGCCTCTTCGAGGTCTTCACCCGCGGATTCCAATGCTTCTTCGCGAAGGGTCTGCCAGTTCGCGACGAGCGACTGCATCCGCATCGCCACCCGGGTGCGCCCCGGGTCGTCCGGCCCGACCGCGGCGAGCGCGGTCTCGATCCGGTCCAGTTCCGCCAGCGCGGCCGTGGCGACCGTGTCGCCGTCGCGCATCACCTTTTCCAGGAGGAATTCGGCGAGCTCCTTCGGCGTCGGGTAATCGAACGCCAAGGTGACCGGCAGCCGCAATCCGGTTTTCACCACCATGCGGTTGCGGAGTTCGACCGCGGTGACGGAGTCGAAGCCGATATCCGGGAACGCCCGCTTCGGCGCGACGGCCTCCGGACCGGTGAAGTTGAGCACCGACGCGACCTGTTCCCGCACCATTTCCAGCAGCGCCGAGTTCTGTTCGGCTTCGGTGAGCCCGGCGAGCCGCTGGACCAGTGCCGACGACTCGTCGACGGCGTCGGACCCGGTGCCGCCGGTGGCGCGGACGAGCGCCTGCACGTCCGAGACGTCGGACAGCAGCGGGCTGTTCCGGGTCGCGGTGAACGCGACGAAGAACCGCTCCCAGTCGATGTCGGCGATCAGCAGCCCGGTTTCGTCCCGCTCCAGCGCGTCGTGCAGCGCGGTGGTGGCCAGCTCCGGGGCCATTTCGCGCAGGCCGTGCCGGCGCAGGGCTTCCCCGAACGGACCGTCGGCCATGCCGCCGCCGCCCCAGGCGCCCCACGCCACCGCGGTCGCCGGCAGGCCCTGGGTCCGGCGGTACTGCGCGAAGGCGTCGAGGTAGGCGTTGCCCGGCGAGTAGTTGCCCTGTCCCGGGGTGCCGACGATGCCGCCGAACGAGGAGAACAGGACGAACGCCGACAGGTCGAGGTCCTTGGTCAGCTCGTGCAGGTTCGCCGCGGCGAGCGCCTTCGCGTGCAGGGAGTTCTCGAACTGGCCGACGTTGAAGCTGTTGATCAGGCCGTCGTCCAGCACCGCGGCGGTGTGCACGACCGCGGTCAGCGGCTGCGCCGCCGGGATCGACGCGATCAGGCCGGCCAGCGCGTCCCGGTCACCGGCGTCGCAGGCCGCCACCGTGACCCGGCTGCCCAGCGCGGTGAGCTCGTCCCGCAGGTCCGCCGCGCCCGGCGCGTCCGGCCCACGACGGCTGACGAGCACCAGGTGCTCGGCCCCGGAGCGGGCCAGCCAGCGGGCGACCTGCCCGCCGAGGGCGCCGGTGCCACCGGTGATCAGCGTCGTGCCCGAGGGCTGCCACGAGCGGACCGCCTTCGCGCCACCAGAGCGCGACCGCGTGATCCGGCGGACGAACGTGCCGGACGAGCGGATCGCGAGCTGGTCTTCGGCACCCGCGCCGGCGAGCACGGCACCGAGCATCTCGGCCGCGCGCTTGTCGAGCTCCGCGGGCAGGTCGACGAGCCCGGCCCAGCGGTCGGGGTGTTCCAGGGCGGCCACCCGGCCCAGGCCCCAGGTCATCGCCTGCAGCGGCCCGGTCAGCGGGTCGACCGGGCTCACCGAGACCGCGCCCCGCGTGGCGCACCAGAGCGGGGCGTCGACGAACGCGTCGCCGAGCGCCTGCACGAGACCGACCGTCCCGCCGAAACCACGGGGCACCGACGGGTGGTCGTCCTTCGGGGTTTCGTCGAGCGCCAGCAGCGACAGCACGCCGGTCACCTCGACCCCGGCCGGCAGCCGGACGAGCGCCTCGTCGACCTTCACCACCAGCGAGTCGCGGTCCATCTCGTCGCCGGCCACGACGACCGTGACGACCTCGGCCCCGTGCCCGGCCAGTACCCCGGCGCACACCGCCGTCGTCTCCGGCTCGGTGGCGGGCGCCACGAGCAGCCAGGTTCCCGACGGCTTCGCCGCCGTCGCCCCGGCGAGCGGCTTCCACGTGACGTGGTAGCGCCAGTCGTCCGCGACGGCCTTGGCTTCGCTGCGCTTGTGCCACGACGACAACGCCGGGAGCACCACGCCGAGCGACTCGCGCACGGCGCCGTCCGCGCCCAGGGTGTCGGCGAGTGACGTCAGGTCGCCCTGTTCGACGGCCGCCCAGAACCCCGAATCGGCCGTGGCGGACCCGCTGACGGCGGTGTCCTCCCGGTGCACGATGGCGTCATCGATCCAGTACCGCTCGTGCTGGAAGGCGTAGGTGGGCAGGTCGACCCGGCGGGGCCGGTGCCCGGCGTGGAGCGCCGCCCAGTCGACGCGGACGCCCTTGGTGTGGGCGGTCGCGAGCGCGGTCAGGAACTGCGCCGGCTCGTCGCGCTCGCGCTGCAGCGTGCCCAGCGCGACCGCGTCGCTTTCGGCGGCGTCGAAGGTGTCGTTGAGCGCCATCGTCAGCACCGGGTGCGGGCTGATCTCGAGGAAGACCGGGTAGCCCTGGGCCAGCAGCGCTTCGGTGGCGGTGTGGAACCGCACCGGGTTGCGCAGGTTGCGGTACCAGTAACCGGCGTCGAGCTCGGTGGTCTCGAGCAGGTCCCCGGTGAGCGTGGAGTAGAACGGCACCGACCCGGCCTGGGGGCTGATGCCCGCGAGCACGGTGTCGAGTTCCTTCTCCAGCTCTTCGACCTGGACGGAATGGGACGCGTAGTCCACCGCGACGCGCTTGGCGCGCACGCCCCGCTCCTCGCACCACGCCACGACTTCGTCCAGGCCGGTCGGGTCGGACGAGACGACCACCGAGGCGGGGCCGTTGACCGCGGCGACTGCGACCCGGCCGTCCCACAGCGGGACCTGGTCGGCGGGCAGGGCGACGGACACCATGCCGCCACCGCCGGCCAGCGCCCGCAGCGCCCGCGACCGCAGCGCGACGACCTTGGCGCCGTCGTCGAGCGACAGCGCGCCCGCGACGCACGCCGCGGCGATCTCACCCTGCGAGTGCCCCACGACCGCGCCCGGCTCCACGCCGCACGACTGCCAGAGCCGCGCCAGGGAGACCATGACCGCCCACAGCACCGGCTGCACGACGTCGACGCGGGCCAGCATCGCCGGGTCGGCGAGGACCACCGACAGCGACCACGGCACCCACACCGACAGCGCCTGTTCGCATTCCGTCATCGCCTCCGCGAACACCTCGGAGGACTCCATCAGGCCGGCCGCCATGCCGACCCACTGGGCGCCCTGCCCCGGGAAGACGAACACCGGGCGCACGGACCGGCCCGCGGTGCCCCGCACGAACGCCGGTCCGTCCTTGCCCGCGGCGATCCGGCCGAGTGCCTCGACGGCTTCGTCACGGCCGGTGGCGAGCACCACGGCGCGGTGGTCGAAGCAGGCCCGGCTCGTGGCGAGCGAATAGCCCACGTCGGGCAGCCGCAGGTCCGGGTTCGCCGTCAGGTGCGCGCGCAGCCGGGCGGCCTGGGCGCGCAGCGACTGCTCGGAGTTGCCCGACACCACCAGCGGCACGGCCGCCACGGTCAGCGGCGAGCCGTCCCCTTCGGCGGGCTCGGGGGCCTCGGTGTCCTCGGGCGCGGCCTGCTCCAGGATGACGTGCGCGTTGGTACCGCTCACCCCGAACGACGACACCCCGGCGCGGCGCGGCTTGCCGGTCTCCGGCCACGGCGTCGGCTCGGTGACCAGCGCCAGCTCGCCGGAGGACCAGTCGACGTACTCCGACGGGTGCTCCACGTGCAGGGTCGGGGGCAGCACGCCGTGCTGGACGGCCAGCACCATCTTCACCAGCCCGGCCGCGCCGGCCGCCGCCTGGGTGTGCCCGATGTTGGACTTGACCGATCCCAGCCACAGGGGGTCCTTGCCGGCCCGGTTCTTGCCGTAGGTCGCCAGCAGGGCCCGCGCCTCGATCGGGTCGCCGAGCTTCGTCCCCGTTCCGTGTGCCTCGACGGCGTCGACCTGCGCCGGCGAGAGCCGGGCGTCCTCGAGCGCGCGCAGGATCACCTTCTGCTGGGCGCGGCCGCTCGGCGCGGTCAGCCCGTTCGACGCGCCGTCCTGGTTGATCGCGGAGCCACGGAGAACGGCGAGCACCGGTCGGCCGTTGCGCCGGGCGTCGGACAGGCGCTCGGTCAGGACCACGGCGAGGCCCTCGCCCCAGCCGGTGCCGTCGGCGTTGGCGGCGAACGCCTTGCAGCGGCCGTTCCCGGAGAGCCCGCGCTGCCGGCTGAACTCGGTGAAGGCGCCGGGGTTGGCCATCAGCGTGATGCCGCCGACCAGCGCCATCGAGCATTCCTGCTTGCGCAGCGACTGCGCCGCGAGGTGCAGCGCCACCAGCGAGGACGAGCAGGCGGTGTCGATGGTGACCGCGGGACCGTTCAACCCGAAGGTGTAGGCGATCCGGCCGGACGCGACGCTCGTGGTGTTGCCGGTGCCGAGGTACAGCTCGGTGCCCTCCGGCGGAACCGTGACCGACGTGCCGTAACCCTGCGGGGTCATCCCGACGAACACGCCGGTTTCGGTGTTGCGCAGGGAGTTCATGTCGATGCCCGCCCGTTCGACGGCCTCCCAGGACGCCTCCAGCAGCAGCCGCTGCTGCGGGTCCATCGCGAGGGCCTCACGCGGTGAGATCCCGAAGAACTCCGGGTCGAACTGGGCGAGGTCGTGGACGAAGCCGCCCTCCAGCGCGTAGCTGCGCGCGGGTTCGCTGGGGTCGCGGAAGAACAGGTCCTCGAAGTTCCAGCCCCGGTCCTCGGGGAACGACGTGAGCGCGTCGACCCCGGACATCATCAGCTGCCACAGCTGTTCGGGGGTGCCGACGCCGCCGGGGAAGCGGCAGCTCATCGCGGTGATGGCGATGGGCTCGTAGTCGCGTTCTTCGGCGGAACGCAGCCGCCCCTTGGTTTCCTGCAGCTCGGTGGTGACCTTTTTGAGGAAGTACCGGAGCTTTTCGTCCTCGGACATGGTTTCGCTGACCCCTTCGACGTGGCTGGTCGGTCGTCGCCGACTGTTCATGAGATGCCGAACTCGGTGCCGAGGAACTCGAAGATCTCCTCGTCGCTGGCCGAGTCGATGTCCTGCTGGCCGGCCGTTTCCGGCACCACAGCCCTGGTGTCCCCCCACTTGGACATCAGGTCGTGCAAGCGCGTGGTGATCCGCACGCGTTCGGTGTCGTCCTGGCCGACGCCGGTCAGCAGCTCCTCCAGCCGGTCGATCCCGGCCAGCACCGGCGCGTTCGACGCCGGTCCGGCCGGCACCATCTCGGTGCGGAGGTGCTCCGCCAGTTCGGACGGCGTCGGGAAGTCGAACACCAGCGTGGCCGGCAGCCGCAGCCCGGTCGCCGCGCTCAGCCGGTTGCGGAGGTCGACGGCGAGGAGCGAGTCGAAGCCGAGCTTCTTGAACACCCCGTCCGGGTCCACCTCGTCCGGCCGGTTGAGGCCGAGCACGGCCGCCACGCGGACCCGGACCAGGTCGAGCACGACCCGGTCGCGTTCCTGTTCGGACAGTCCCGCGAGCCGGTGCGCCAGCGAGGTTCCGCCGTCACCGGCACCGTCGGCGTCCGCGGCGCGCGGTGCCGCCCCGCGGACGAGCTTGCGCATCAGCGGCGGGAGCGAACCCGCCGCCGCCTGCGCTCGCATGGCCGTGAGGTCCAGCCGGGCCGGGACGAGGACCGGCTCGTCGACGAGGCGGGCCAGGTCGAACAGCGCCACCCCTTCGTCCTCGGTCAGGCCGGTGAACCCGGCGCGCGTCATCCGGCGCCGGTCCATGTCGGTCAGGTGCCCGGTCATGCCGCTGCCCCGGGCCCAGAAGCCCCAGGCCAGCGCGGTGCCGGCCAGGCCGCTCGCGCCGCGGTGGTGCGCGAGCGCTTCGAGGAAGGCGTTGGCGGCGGCGTAGTTGCCCTGTCCCGAGCTGCCGAAGACACCGGCCGCGGAGGAGAACACGATGAACGCCGCCAGGTCCTTCGTCACGTGGTGCAGGTTCACCGCGGCGTCGACCTTCGGCCGCAGCACCGCCGACACCTGCGTCTCGTTCAGCGTTCCGGCCACCCCGTCTTCGAGGACCCCGGCCGCGTGGACGACGGCGGTCAGCGGGTGTTCGGCCGGTACCGACGCCACCACCGCGGCCAGCTCGTCGCGGTTCGCCGCGTCACAGGCCACGACCGAAACGGCGGCGCCCGCGGCCTCGAGTTCGGCGATCAGATCGGCGACGCCGGGGGCGTCCGGGCCGCGCCGGCTCAGCAGCAGCAGGTGCCGGACGCCGTGCCGGGCCACGAGGTGCCGCGCGAACACCGCGCCGAGCATCCCGGTGCCGCCGGTGACGAGCACCGTCCCGTCCGGGGCGAGCTCGACGGCGCTCGCCTGCTCCGCCGGGGTGGCCCGCACCAGCCGTGGCGCGAGGACCGCGCCCGAACGCACCGCCAGCTGGGGCTCCGGCGCGCCGATCGCCGACGGGAGGTTCGTCCACGACGTGTCGTTGCCGTCGACGTCGAGCAGGGTCAACCGGCCGGGCTCCTCCGCCTGTGCGGACCGGACGAGCCCCCACACCGCGGCCGCGGCCAGGTCCGGCACGTCCTCGCCCTGCCGGGCGGCCACCGCGCCCGACGTCAGCACCACGAGCCGCGACGAGCCGAACCGCTCGTCTTCCAGCCACTGCTGGATCACCGTGAGGACGTCCAGCACGAGCGTGTGCACGGAACCGGCGTCGACCCCGGCCGAGGAGGCGGCCGGGAGGAACACGACGTCGGGGGCGGGCGAGGTGTCGGTGATCGCCGCGCCGAGCTCGGTGAGGTCGGCGTACGGCGTGCTGTCCACCCCGGCCGCGGCCAGGTTCGCCGGCGCCGCGCCGACCACCGCCCAGCGGCGGCCGGACGACGGCGTGGTGGCGCCGAGCGGCACCCAGTCGATCGTGAAGAGCGAGTCCTGGCGCGGGCCCGCGGCCGCCTTGAGCTGGTCGGGCTCGATGGTGCGCAGGTCCAGCGACGCGATCGTCGCGACCGGCGCGCCGGTCGCGTCCGCGACCTCGAACGCGACACCGGAGGTTCCGGTGGGCGAAAGCCGCGCCCGCAGGGTGGCCGCCCCCGTGGCGTGCAGGGTCACCCCCTGCCAGGCGAACGGGAGGCGGGCCTTGCCGGCGTCGTCGTCCTTCTGGCCGATGCTCAGCAGGCCCAGCCCGGTCGCCTGCAGCGCCGAGTCGAGCAGCGCGGGGTGCAGGCCGAAGTCCCCGGCGTCGTTCGCGTCGTCGGGCAGCGCGACCTCGACGAAGACGTCGCCGTCGCGCTCCCACGCCGCACGCAGGCCGCGGAACATCGGCCCGTAGGCGTACCCGTTTTCGGCGGCGGACTCGTAGAAGCCGCCGAGGTCCAGCGCGTTCGCCCCGGCCGGTGGCCAGGTGCCGAGGTCGAAGGTCCCGGCGGCGCCGGTGTCGGCCAGTACCCCGGTGGCGTGCCGGAGCCAGGACTGGTCGTGGTCGCCTTCGTCGGGCCGCGAGTGCACGGAGAAGGAGCGCCGTCCGTTCTGGTCGAGGGGACCGACCGTGATCTGGACGTGCGTGCCGCCCTCCTCCGGGAGGACGAGCGGCGCCTCGAGGACGAGCTCCTGCACCGTTTCGCAGCCGACTTCGCGGGCGACGCGGGTGGAGATTTCGAGGAACCCGGTGCCCGGCACCAGAATCGTGCCCATGACCAGGTGCTCGGCGATCCACGGGTGGGTCTGCGCGGACAGCCGCCCGCTGAAGAGGTACCCCGCACCGTCGGCGAGCGGGACCCCGGCAGCGACCATCGGGTGCGCCACGACGGAGAGCCCGATGGACGCGGCGTCGCCGGCCGCCCCGGCCGGGATCCGCAGCCAGTAGTGCTCGTTGTCGAAGGCGTACGTGGGCAGGTCGACCCGCCGCGGCCGGTGCCCGGCGAAGAAGGCCGCCCAGTCGACGCCGACGCCCTTGGTGTGCGCCTCGCCCAGCGCGGTCGAGAACTGCGTGGGCTCGTCGCGGTCGCGCTGCAACGTCCCCAACGCGACCGCGTCACTGCCCACGGCGTCGAAGGTGTCGCTGAGCGCCATCGTCAGCACCGGATGCGGGCTCATCTCCAGGAACACGTTGTGTCCCTGAGCCAGCAACGCCTCGGCGGCCGTGTGGAACAGCACCGGGTTGCGCAGATTCCGATACCAGTAACCGGAATCGAGTTCGTTGGTGTCGAGCAGATCCCCGGTCAACGTGGAATAGAACGGCACACTCCCGCTACGGGGACTGATCCCCGCCAGCACCGTGTCGAGCTCCTTCTCCAACTCCTCCACTTGAGGGGAGTGCGACGCATAATCCACCGCGATCCGCTTGGCACGCACCTCTCGCTCGTCACACCACGAAAGGATCTTTTCCACCCCAGCCGGATCCGCCGACACGACCACCGAGGCGGGACCGTTGATCGCCGCGACCGCGACAAAGTCCGGGACCTCGTCGGCCGGCAACGCGACCGACACCATTCCCCCGCCACCGGCCAGCGCCCGGATCGCCAACGACCGCAGGGCAACCACCTTCGCGCCGTCCTCCAGGGACAACGCACCCGCCACACACGCCGCGGCGATCTCACCCTGCGAATGCCCGACAACAGCGCCCGGCTGCACACCACACGCCTGCCAGAGGCGGGCCAGCGACACCATCACCGCCCACAAGGCCGGCTGCACCACATCAACGCGGGCCAACATCTCCGAATCGGCGAGCACTCGAGTCAGCGACCACGGCACCCACTTCGACAGCGCCTGCTCACACTCGGCCATCGCACCCGCGAACACCGGAGACGACTCGAGCAACCCCGTCGCCATGCCGATCCACTGCGCACCCTGCCCGGGGAACACGAACACCGGCTTGCCGGGGGTGCCGGCCACACCCGTCACCAGGCCGGGGGCTTCGTCCCCGGCCGCGAGCGCGGAGAGCCCGTTCAGCAGCGCGTCGCGGCCGGTGCCGACCACGACCGCGCGGTGCTCGAACCGCGCCCGGCTCGTCGCCAGGGAGAAGCCGAGGTCCGCGTCGGTGCCGGACACGTCGCCCTCGACAAGGGCCGTGTGCAGCCGCGCGGCCTGGTTGCGCAGGGCGCGGGCCGTCCGGGCCGACAGGACGAAGGGGGTCGCGGGGCCGGTGAGCACGGCCGGGTCGCCGGGCCCGGCCGGGGTGACCGGCTCCGCGGGCGCCTGCTCGATGATGGCGTGCGCGTTGGTGCCGCTGATGCCGAACGAGGACACCGCGGCCCGGCGCGGCTCGCCGGTTTCCGGCCACGGCGTCGCCTCCCGCAGGAGCGAAACCGCGCCCGAGGTCCAGTCGACGTGCGACGTGGGCTCGTCGAGGTGCAGGCTGCGCGGCAGCACACCGTGCCGGATCGCCAGCACCACCTTGATCACCCCGGCGATCCCGGCGGCGGCCTGCGCGTGCCCGATGTTCGACTTGATCGACCCCAGCCAGAGCGGGTGGGCACGCTCCTGCCCGTAGGTCGCGAGCACGGCCTGCGCTTCGATCGGGTCACCCAGCACGGTGCCGGTGCCGTGCGCTTCGACCGCGTCGACCTGGCTCGGGGCCAGTCCCGCGTTCGCCAGCGCCTGGCGGATCACGCGTTGCTGCGACGGCCCGTTCGGCGCGGTCAGGCCGTTCGACGCGCCGTCCTGGTTGATCGCCGAACCCCGGACCACGGCCAGCACGGGGTGCCCGTTGCGCCGGGCGTCCGAAAGCCGTTCGACGGCCAGGACGCCGATGCCCTCGCTCCAGCCGCTGCCGTCGGCGGCCTCGGCGAACGACTTGCACCGGCCGTCCGGGGCGAGCCCGCCCTGGCCGCTGAGCCCGGCGAACCCGCCGGGGGTCGCCATCACCATCACCCCGGCCGCGAGCGCCATCGAGCACTCCCCCTGGCGCAGGGCCTGCGCCGCGAGGTGCAACGCCACCAGGGACGACGAGCACGCGGTGTCCACCGTGACGGCGGGGCCTTCGAACCCGAAGAAGTACGAGACGCGGCCGGAGATGACGCTCGCCGTGGTCCCGGTGAGGAGGTAGCCCTCGATGCCGTCCGAGGCCTGGCCCAGCAGGCTGGTGTAGTCCTGGCCGCTGGAGCCGACGAACACGCCGGTGTCGCTGCCCCGCAGGGTTTCCGGGTCGATGCCGGCGCGTTCCAGCGACTCCCACGAGGTTTCGAGCAGGAGCCGCTGCTGCGGGTCGGTCGCGGTGGCCTCGCGCGGTGAGATCCCGAAGAACGCGGGGTCGAACTCCCCGGGGTGCTCGAGGAAGCCACCCTGGAGTCCCTGGATGCCCCAGTTGCGGCCGGCGGGCACCTCCGTGACCGCGTCCACGCCGTCGGCGAGCAGCCGCCACAGCTGCTCCGGGGTGTCGACGGCACCGGGCAGCCGGCAGCTCATCCCGATGATCGCGATCGGCTCGCCGGTGTGCACGGCGCCGGCCACGGCGGCGACTTCGACGGGCAGGCCGAGGACCCGCTCGCACAGGTGCCCGGCGAGGTCCGACGGCGTCGGGTAGTCGAACACCGACGTCGACGGCAGGCGCAGCCCGGTCACCTCCTGCAGCCGGTTGCGCATCTCGACCGCCAGCAGCGAGTCGACGCCGAGGTCGCTGAACGCGCGCCGCGGGTCGATCTCCGCGGGCGAGGCGTACCCCAGCACGCCCGCGGCCACGGCGCGCACGACGTCGAGGACCACCCCCACGCGGTCGGGCTCGGGCAGCCCCTGGATGTGCTGCGCCAGCGAAGAAGCCGCGGCCTCACCCGACGCCGCGGCCCGCCGCGCGGGCAGCCGGACCAGGTCCCACAGCACCGGCGGCACGCCGGACCGGGACACCGCGCCGCGCAGGGCGCCGAGGTCGATCCGGGCGGGCACCAGGAGGGCGTCGGCCAGGCCGCAGGTCGTGTCGAACAACGCGAGGCCTTCCTCCGAAGACATCGCGGTGACGCCGGAGCGGCCGATGCGGCCCAGCTGCCGGTCGTCGAGGGTGCCCGCCATCCCGCTCCGGTCGGCCCACAGGCCCCACGCCAGCGAAGTCGCGGCCAGTCCGAGCGAGCGGCGGTGCTGCGCGAGCGCGTCGAGGAAGAAGTTGGCCGCCGAGTAGTTCCCCTGCCCCGGCCCGCCGAAGGTCGCGGCCACCGAGGAGAACATGATGAACGCCGACAGGCCGAGGTCCTTGGTGAGCTCGTGCAGGTGCACCGCGGCGTCGACCTTCGGGCGCAGCACGGCGGCGACGCGGTCCGCGGTGAGCGAGCCGATCACGCCGTCGTCGGTGACGCCCGCGGCGTGCACCACGGCGGCGACCGGGTGGGTCTCGAGCACCGCGGCGAGCGAGTCCCGGTCCGAGACGTCACAGGCGGCGACGGTGACGGTGGCGCCGAGCCCGGTCAGCTCGGCTTCCAGCTCCGCCATGCCCTCGGCCGCCGGCCCGCGCCGGCTGAGCAGCAGCAGCCGCCGCATGCCGCGGGCTTCGACGAGGTGCCGGGCGAAGAGCCGGCCCAGCGTGCCGGTCGCGCCGGTGACCAGCACCGTGCCGTCCGGGTCCATCGGGAAGGGCGGCGGCTCGTCGGGGACGACGGCCCGCACGAGCCGGGGCGCGCGGGCCTGTCCCCCGCGCAGGGCGACCTGGGGTTCGCCGAGCGCCAGCGCGCGGGGCACCGCGCGGCCGGAGGCGGCCGATCCGTCGAGGTCGAGCAGCAGGAACCGGCCCGGGTGCTCGGACTGGGCCGAGCGGATCAGCCCCCAGATCGTGGCCTGCGCGAAGCCTTCGACGCGGTCGTCGGCTGTCGCGCCCAGCGCGTTCCGGGTGACCAGGACGACCCGGGTGTCCTCGAACCGGTCGTCGGAAAGGACTTCCTGCACCAGCTGGAGCACACCGGCGGCACCGGCGTGCGCGGCTTCGACGGACGGCGACGGCGCGGCGCACGGCACCAGCACGGCCGGCGGCATCGCCGCACCGCCGTCGACCGCCGCGCGCAGCGCCGGGAAGTCCGGGTACCGCTCGGCGGCGGGGAGGCCGAACGGGTCGTCGCCCAGCACGGCCCAGCCGGCGGCGCCGGGGTCGGCTCCGGGCAGCTCGGCGAGCGGCCAGTCGACCCGGAACACGGATTCCCGCCGGCCGCTCCGGGCTTGGTCCAGCTGGTCGCGCGACACCGGCCGCAGCACGGCCGCCTCGACCGACGCGACCGGAGCGCCGGTCTGGTCGGCCAGCGCCACCGCGACACCGTCCGCGCCCGCCGGCGAGAGCCGGACCCGCAGTTCGGATGCGCCGGTCGCGTACAACCGCACACCGGTCCACGAGAACGGCAGGCGCTGCCCACCGGGGCCGCCGCCACGGCCGACGTCCTGCATCGCCAGCGAGTGCATGGCCGCGTCGAACAGCGCGGGGTGCAGCTCGAACAGCGCAGCCTCGGCGACGCTCTCGGCCGGCAGGCTCGCCACGGCGAACACGTCGGGGCCGCGCCGCCACACCTTCCGCAGCCCCTGGAAGGCCGGGCCGTAGCCGTAACCGCCCTCGGCCAGCCGTTCGTAGAACTCGACGACCGGGATTTCGGTCGCGCCCGCCGGTGGCCACTCGGTGAAGTCGGCCCAGTCGGGCTCGGCTCCGCCGCCGGTGGCGAGGACACCGCTCGCGTTGCGGGTCCACGGCTGCTCGCCCGTGTCGTCGTCCGGGCGCGAGTACAGCTTCAGCGACCGGTGTCCCGACTCGTCTTCGGCGTCGACGGTCAGCTGCACCGCGAGCCCGCCGCGCTCCGGCAGGATCAGCGGGGTCTCCAGGGTCAGCTCGGCGATCCGGCCGCAGCCCAGCTGATCGCCCGCGCGGATCGCCAGTTCGACGAAGGCGGTGCCCGGCAGCAGCACGGTGTCCAGCACGGTGTGGTCGGCCAGCCACGGGTGGGTCCGCAGCGAAAGCCGGCCGGTGAACAGCGCGCCGTCCCCGTCGGCCCGGGTGACGACCGCGCCCAGCAGCGGGTGGTCCGCGCCGGCCTGCCCGACCGCGGCGACGTCGCCGGGCCGGCCGGCCGACGGCTTCGGCCAGAAGCTCCGGTGCTGGAAGGCATACGTCGGCAGCCCGACCACCTGCCCGCCCGAGCCCTCGAAGAACACCGGCCAGTCGATCCCGGCCCCGCGGGTGAACAGCTGCGCGAGCGCCGCGGTGACCGCGGCGGGTTCGGCGCGGTCCTGGCGCAGGGCCGGGACGAACGCGCAGGCGGTGTCGGCCAGGCAGTCCGCGCCCATCGCCGTGAGGACACCGCCCGGGCCCAGCTCCAGGAACGTGGTGACGCCGAGCCGGCGCATGCACTCGACACCGTCGCCGAAGCGGACCGCCTCGCGGACGTGGCGGACCCAGTACCCGGGCTCGCACAGCTCGGCCGAAGCGAGCTCGCCGGTCAGGTCCGACACGATCGGGATTTCGGGCGCCGAGTAGGTCAGCCCGGCTGCGACCCGCCGGAACTCCTCGAGCATCGCGTCCATCCGCGGGGAGTGGAACGCGTGGCCGACGCGCAGCCGCTTCGCCTTGCCGAACCGGGCGGCCAGCGCGAGCACGGCGTCCTCGTCACCCGAGATGACGACCGACTCCGGGCCGTTCACGGCCGCGATGGCCACGTCGCCGGTCAGCAGCGGCCGGACGTCGGCCTCGGCCGCCCGCAGGGACACCATCGCCCCGCCGGACGGCAGCGCCTGCATCAGCTTCCCGCGCGCGGCCACCAGCGTGGTCGCGTCCTCGAGGGTGAGCACCCCCGCGACGTGGGCCGCGGCCAGCTCGCCGATCGAGTGTCCGAAAAGGACTTCCGGGGTGACGCCCCAGTGCCGCAGCAGCCGGAACAACGCCACTTCGACGGCGAACAGGCCGGCCTGCGTGTACACCGTCCGGTCGACCAGGTCACCACCGTCGAACACGACGTCCTTGACGGGACGGTCGAGGTGGCGGTCGAGTCCGGCGCACACGGCGTCGAACGCCTTCGCGAACACCGGGTACCGCTCGTACAGCCCCCGGCCCATCCCGCCGCGCTGCGCGCCCTGGCCGGAGAAGAGGAATCCCACCTGCGCGTCTTCGACGGCCTCGCCCCGCAGGACGGTGGGCTTGGCGGTGCCGTCGAGGAACGCCCGCAGCCCGTCGAGCAGCTCCTCGCGGTCCGCGCCGAGCACCGCGACGCGCTGCTCCAGGGCGGCACGCGTGGTCGCCAGGGAAAAGCCGACGTCGGCCGGGTCGAGCCCGACGACGTCCACGTGCGACAGGAGCCGCCCGGCCTGTGCCCGCAGGGCCGCTTCGGTCTTCCCGGACAGCACCCACGGCACGACGGCCATCGGGGCGTCCCCGGCGACCGCGACCGGCTCCGGCTGCGGCGCCTGCTCGATGATCACGTGCGCGTTGGTGCCGCTCATCCCGAACGACGAGACGCCGAAGCGCCTCGGTTCGCCGGTCTCCGGCCAGGTGGCCGGTTCGGTCAGCAGGGAAACGCCACCGGTGGACCAGTCCACGTGCGGCGTCGGCTCGTCGACGTGCAGGGTGCGGGGCAGCGTGCCGTGCCGCATCGCCAGCACCATCTTCATGACCCCGGCGACCCCGGCCGCGGCCTGGGTGTGGCCGATGTTCGACTTGATCGAGCCCAGCAGCAAGGGCCGCCCGGCCGGCCGGCCCTTGCCGTAGGTGGCCAGCAGGGCCTGCGCCTCGATCGGGTCGCCGAGCACGGTGCCGGTGCCGTGCGCTTCGACCGCGTCGATCTGTTCGGTGGCCAGGCCGGCGTTGGCCAGCGCCTGCAGGATCACCCGTTGCTGGGACGGCCCGTTCGGCGCCGTCAAGCCGTTCGACGCGCCGTCGGAGTTGATCGCCGACCCCCGCAGCACCGCGAGCACGTCGTGGCCGTGGCGACGGGCGTCCGAGAGCCGTTCCAGCACCAGCAGCCCGGCGCCTTCGCCCCAGCCCGTGCCGTCGGCGGCCTTGGCGAACGCCTTGCAACGCCCGTCCGTCGACAGCCCGCCCTGCCTGCCGAACTCGACGAACACCGACGGTGTCGCCATGGTGGTCGCGCCACCGGCCAGCGCCAGCGAACACTCGTCCTGGCGCAGGGCGTGCGCGGCGAGGTGCAGGGCGACCAGCGACGCGGAGCACGCGGTGTCCACGGTCACCGACGGGCCTTCGAGGCCGAACACGTAGGAGACGCGCCCGGACAGCACGCTGGCCGCGGTCCCGGTCAGGGCGTGGCCTTCGGCGCCGTCGGCGGCGAGCTGCGCCACCATGCCGTAGTCCTGGCCCGAGGTGCCCGCGAACACGCCGACCCGTTCGCCGCGCAGCGACAGCGGGTCGATCCCCGCGCGTTCGAACGCCTCCCACGACGTCTCGAGCAGCAGCCGTTGCTGCGGGTCCATCGCCAGCGCCTCACGCGGGCTGATCCCGAACAGCTCCGGGTCGAAGTCCGCCGCGGGGATGAACCCGCCGGACGGCCGCGGCTGCCCGTCGTCGGGCGCGCCCGCTTCCCAGCCTCGATCGGCCGGGACCGGCGTGAGTGCGTCGCGGCCTTCGGCGAGCAGTTCCCAGAGTTGCTCCGGGGTGCTCACCCCGCCGGGGAACCGGCAGCTCATGCCGACGATCGCGATGGGTTCCTGCCGGCCCGCTTCCACGTCACGCAACCGCTGGCGCGTCTGGTGGAGGTCGGCCGCGACCCGCTTGAGGTAGTCGAGGATCTTTTCGTCGTCCGCCATTGGCCGCTGACTCCCTTGCCCGTGCCGAAGTTCGGCGCTCATTGTCAGGACGCTCCGAGTTCTTGATCGATGAACGCCAGCACTTCGTCCGCGGTCGCGGACCCCAGCTTCGCCGTGACGGTGTCGTCTTCGGTGGCGCCCGGCTGTTCGTCCCAGATGGCCAGTAGGTCCCGTAGCCGGGTGGTGATGCGGTGCCGTGCCGTGCGGTCCGGTGCCGCCGTGGCCAGCGCGGTTTCGAGGCGGTCCAGCTCGCCGAGCACCGAGACCGGCGGCGGCTCGGCACCGGAGAGCTCGGACCGCAGGAACCCGGCGAGCGCGAGCGGCGTCTGGTGGTCGAACGCCACGGTCACCGGCAACCGCAGCCCGGTGCGTGCGGCGAGCCGGTTGCGGAGGTCGACCGCCGTCAGCGACTCGAACCCGAGCTCCCGGAACTGCCGTTTCGGGCTCACCGGCTCGACCGTGCCGTACCCGAGCACTCCGGCGGCTTCGGTGCGCACCAGCGTGAGCACGGCCTTCTGCCGCTCGGCCTCGGACATCGCGGCGAGGCTCCGCCGGAACTCTTCGCCGCGGTCCCGTGCCGCCTCGTCGCCCGCCAGGAACGGCCGCGCCTCCGGGAGGTCGGCGAGCAGCGGGCTGGGCCGGGCCGCGATGAAGCCGGGCACGAACCGGTCCCACTCGACGTCGGCGATCATCGTGGCCGGCCGGCCGCGCGCGATCGTCTTCGCCAGTGCGGCGAGTGCGCCTTCGGCCGGCAGGCACGGCAGGCCGCGCCCGCGCATCCGCTCGGCGAAGGTGTCGTCCTCGAGCGCCATGCTCCCGTCCAGCCACGGACCCCACGCGACGGAGGTCGCCGTCAGCCCGCGGCCGCGCCGGTGCTCGGCGAGCGCGTCCAGGTAGGCGTTGGCCGCGGCGAAGGCGCCCTGGCCGACCCCGCCGGTCACGCCGGCGAACGCGGAGAACAGGACGAAGGCCGAAAGGTCCAGCCCGTCGGTCACCGCGTGCAGGTTCGCCGCGCCCGTCACCTTGGCGCGCAAGGCTTCTTCGAGCCGCGCCGGGGTCAGCGAGCCGAGCACGCAGTCGTCCAGGTCGCCCGCGGCGTGGACGACCGCCTCGACCCGCGGGGTCAGCCCTTCGACCAGCCCGGCCAGCGCGTCCCGGTCGGAGACGTCGCAGGCGAGCACCGAGACCTCGGTGAGCGCGGCCAGCTCGTCGCGCAGCTCCGCCGCGCCCGGGGCGTCGATCCCGCGGCGGCCGGTGAGCACCACGTGGTCCGCGCCGTTGGCCGCCAGCCACCGGGCGACCTGCCGCCCGAGCGCGCCGGTGCCACCGGTCACCAGGACGGTGCCCGACGGCGTCCAGCTGCCACCGCCGCCGTCGGACCGCGCGCGGGCCAGCCGTCGCCCGAAGATCCCGGACGACCGCACGGCGACCTGGTCCTCGTCGCTCGCCACGGCCGCGCGGACGAGGTCCGCGATGCGTTCGTCGACGACCTCGGGGAGGTCGATCAGGCCGCCCCAGCGGGTGGGGTACTCGAGTGCCGCGACCCGGCCGAGGCCCCAGACCTGGGCCTGCGCGGGGTGCGTCAGCCGGTCCGCGCCGCCGACGGAGACGGCGCCTTGGGTGACGCACCAGAGCGGAGCGGTCAGCCCGGCCTCCCCCAGCGCGCGCAGCAGCCCGGCCGTCGCGGCGACCCCGGCCGGCGACGTGCTGTCGTCCAGTCCCAGCAGCGAAACGACGGTGGTCACGTCCGCGTGGCCGTCCAGTTCGTCCGGACCGGCCACGACGACTTCCGCGCCACCGGCGCGGAGCCGGGTGATGAGCTGGTGGTCCCGATGCCGCGGGCCCGCCACGACCAGCCACGTCCCGCCTCGGGCGCGCTCGCCGGTGACCGGCGCCCATTCGGCCCGGTAGCACCAGGAGTCCACTGTGGAGTCCGCGCGCCGCTGCCGCCGCCAGGACGACAGCATCGGCAGCACGGTGCCCAGCGCGGCCAGCTCGCCGGCGTCCCCGGAGTCGAGCGTCCGGGTCAGCGTGTCCAGGTCGCCCTGGTCGACCGCGTCCCAGAACCGGGCTTCGAGCGGATCCGCGCCGTCGCCGGGGAGGTACGCCGCGGTCTCCAGCCAGTAGCGCTCGTGCTGGAAGGCGTAGGTCGGCAGGTCGACGTGCCTGCCGTGGCCGAGGGTTTTCCAGTCCGGGCTGACGCCGTGGGTGTGGGCGTGCGCCACCGCGGTGAGGAACTGGGTGGCCTCGTCACGGTCACGCTGCAACGTCCCCAACGCGACCGCGTCGCTGCCGGCGGCGTCGAAGGTGTCGTTCAGCGCCATCGTCAGCACCGGATGCGGACTCATCTCCAGGAACACCGTGTGCCCCTGACCCAGCAATGCCTCCGTCGCATTGTGGAACAGCACCGGGTTGCGCAGATTCCGGTACCAATAGCCCGCGTCGAGCTCAACGGTGTCGAGCAAGTCCCCGGTCAACGTCGAGTAAAACGGCACCGCCCCGGCCTGGGGGCTGATCCCCGTCAACACGGTGTCGAGCTCCTTCTCCAGCTCCTCCACCTGCACCGAGTGCGACGCATAATCCACCGCGATCCGCTTCGCACGCACACCACGCTCGTCACACCACGCCAGGAGCTTCTCCACCCCGGCCGGATCCGCCGACACCACCACCGACCCAGGACCATTGACCGCCGCAACCGCAACCCAGTCCGGGACTTCATCGGCCGGCAACGCCACCGACACCATCCCGCCACCACCAGCGAGCGCACGAATCGCCAACGACCGCAACGCAACCACCTTCGCGCCATCGTCCAGCGACAACGCACCCGCCACACACGCCGCAGCAATCTCACCCTGCGAATGCCCCACAACAGCGCCCGGCTCCACCCCACACGCCTGCCAGAGACGGGCCAGCGACACCATCACCGCCCACAACACCGGCTGCACCACATCAACCCGCGCCAGCATCTCCGAATCAGCGAGCACCTCGGTCAGCGACCACGGCACCCACGTCGACAGCGCCTGCTCACACTCGGCCATCGCCGCGGCGAACACCGGAGACGACTCGAGCAACCCCGTCGCCATGCCGACCCACTGCGCACCCTGACCCGGGAACACGAACACCGGCCGCACCGACTGCGGCGCAGTCCCCCGCACCACACCCGGCACCGCCCGGTCGTCACGGATCGCCTCCAGCCCAGCGCGAACCCCGTCCCGATCCCCGGCGACGATCGCGGCCCGGAATTCAAACTGCGAACGGCGGGTGGCCAGCGAGTACGCCACGTCGTCGAGGTCCGCACCGTCCACGGAGGACAGCAGTTTCGCGGCCTGCGCAGCCAGCGCCTTCTCGGTCTTGGCCGAAAGCACCCAAGGCAGTCCGACGGCGCCGAGCGAACCTTCCGCGGTCCGCGGGGTCTCCTGCACCGGGGGCGCCTGTTCGAGGATGACGTGGGCGTTGGTGCCGCTGATGCCGAACGAGGACACCGCGGCCCGGCGCGGCTCGCCGGTCTCGGGCCACGCCCGCTGCTCGGTCAGCAGCTCGACCGCGCCGGCCGACCAGTCCACATGAGACGATGGCCGGTCGACGTGCAGTGTCCGCGGCAGCACACCGTGGCGCATCGCCTGCACCACCTTGATCACCCCGGCCACCCCGGCGGCGGACTGGGTGTGGCCGATGTTCGACTTGATCGACCCCAGCCACAGCGGCCGTTCCCGGTCCTGGCCGTAGGTCGCCAGCAGCGCCTGGGCTTCGATCGGGTCGCCCAGCGTCGTCCCGGTGCCGTGCGCTTCGACCGCGTCGACCTGCCGCGGAGACAACCCCGCGTTCGCCAGCGCCGCCCGGATCACGCGCTGCTGTGAGGGTCCGTTCGGAGCGGTCAAGCCGTTGGAGGCGCCGTCCTGGTTGATCGCCGAACCCCGCACCACGGCCAGCACGCGGTGCCCGAGCCGGTGCGCGTCGGACAGCCGCTCGACCAGCAGCATCCCCGCGCCTTCGGACCAGCCGGTGCCGTCCGCGGCGTCCGCGAACGCCTTGCACCGGCCGTCCGCGGCCAGCCCCCGCTGCCGGTTGAACTCGCTGAAGATCCCCGGATTGGCCAGGACCGTGACGCCGCCCGCCAACGCCAAGCTGCACTCACCGGATCGCAGCGCCTGCGCGGCCAGGTGCAACGCCACCAGCGACGACGAACACGCCGTGTCCACCGTCACCGCCGGGCCCTCCAGCCCTAACGTGTATGCCACCCGCCCCGAGACGACGCTCGTGGCGCCGCCGGTGAGCACGTGCCCCTCGACACCTTCGGGCAGCTCCATCCCGGCGCCGTACGCGGACGACGCCGTGCCGGCGAACACGCCGACCGGGCCGCCACGCACTCCGGCCGGGTCGATGCCGGCGTCCTCGAACGCCTCCCACGACGTCTCCAGCAGCAACCGCTGCTGCGGGTCCATCGCCAGCGCCTCACGCGGGCTGATCCCGAAGAACCCCGGGTCGAACTCCCCCGCGGGATAGACGAAGCCGCCCTCCACCGGGCCCTCGGCGCCGTCGGAGTACACCCGGTCCAGGTCCCAGCCGCGATCGGCCGGGAACGCCCCGATCCCGTCGCCACCGGAGGCCACCAGGTCCCACAGCTGCCGCGGCGACCCCGCGCCACCCGGGAACCGGCAGGCCATCCCGACGATCGCGATCGGCTCACCCGGGTCCGCCACGGACGCCACCGCCGCGGCCACGGCCGGCTGGGTCTGCAGCAGCTCGTCCAGCACGAACCGCGCCAGCACCGCCGGGGTCGGGTAGTCGAACACCGCCGTCGACGGCAGCCGCAACCCGGTCACGGCCGTCAACCGGTTCCGCAGCTCCACCGCGGTCAGCGAGTCGAACCCCAGGTCCTTGAACGACCGGGACGCCGCCACGCTGCCGGCACCGGCGTGCCCGAGCACCGCGGCCACCTGGCCACGCAGCACTTCCAGCACCAGCGACGCGCGGTCGTCTTCGGCTGCCGCCTGCACCTGCCGCACCAGGGCCGGGGATCCCGCGCCGCGGCCCGCACTCCGGCGGACGCCGGTGCGGACCAAGCCCCGCAGCAACGGCGCCAACCCGGCCGACACCGCCTGCGCCCGCAGGACTCCCAGGTCCCACAGCACCGGAACCACCGCGGGGTGCCCCAGTCCCAGCGCCGCGTCGAACAGGGCCACGCCTTGCTCTCCGGAGAGCGTCACCATGCCCGAACGCCCGATCCGGCCCGCGTCCACCGAACCCAGCGCGCCCAGCATCCCGTCCGGCGACGCCCACGGGCCCCACGCCAGCGAGAGTCCCGGCAGGCCCTGCGCCACCCGATACTGCGCAAAAGCGTCCAGGAAAGCGTTTGCGGCGGCGTAGTTGCCCTGCCCCGCCGACCCGATGATCCCGGCCACCGACGAGAACATCACGAACATCGACAGGTCCATCCCCGCCGTCAGCTCGTGCAGGTTCACCACCGCGTCGACCTTGGCGCGCAGCACCGCATCCACCTGCGCAGGCGACAACGACGACACCACCCCGTCGTCCACCACGCCGGCCAGGTGCACCACACCCGTCAACCGGCCGCGCACCACACCGGACAGGGCGGCCCGGTCGGCGACGTCACACGCCGCCACCTCCACCGCCACCCCCGAGTCCCTCAGCTCGGCCACGAAATCTTCGGCGCCCGCCTCACCGCGGCGGGAGACCAGCAGCAGCCGGCGCACCCCGGTCCCGGCCAGGTGCCGCACCACCATCCGGCCCACGCCACCAGAGAACCCCGACACCAGCACCGTGCCTTCGGGGTCCACGACGGGCGCGGCCGCGGACGGCCCGGCGAAGGCGCGGGTCAGCCGGGGCACCAGCACCTGCCCGGCCCGGATCGCCAGCTGGGGCTCGCCGGTGGCGAGCGCGGCCGCGAGCGCGTCCCGGGACGCTACGGTGTCGTCGCTGTCGACCAGGACGACGCGGTGCGGGTTTTCCGACTGCGCCGCCCGCGCCAGGCCCCAGATCGCGGCGCCGGCGGGGTCGGTCAGCTCCTCCGGCGCCCCGGTGCCGACCGCGCCGCGAGTCCGCAGCACGAGGGCGGTGTCGCCGAGGCGGTCGTCGGTGAGCCACGACTGCAGCAGCGCCAGCGTTTCCTTCACGCGGTGGTGCGCGTCGACGCTCAGGTCGTCACTTCGCGAGGTGGCGGGGACCAGCGCGAACTCCGGCGCCCGGTCGCCGATCGCCTCGGCCAGGGTGTCCGGGTCCGCGAGCGCGCGCTCGTCGAGCACAAGGCAGTCGACGGTCTCCCCCGGCACTGGCACCGGGGTCCAGCCGATCCGCAGCAGCGCGTGCTGGTCCGCCGTGCCTTCGCGGAGCTGGTCCGCCGAGAACGCCCGCGTCACCACCGAGTCCGCCGACGCCACCGGAGCGCCGGCGCCGTCGGCCAGCAGCACCGAGACGCCGGGGCCGGCGGGGGTGATCCGCACCCGCAGCGTCGAAGCCGCGACGGCGGACAGGGACACGCCGGTCCAGGAGACCGGAACACCGGCGGTGGCAGCCGGGAGCAGGCTCCTGGCGTGCACCGCCGCGTCGAGCAGCGCCGGGTGGATGCCGAACCCGCCGGACTCGGCCTGCTCCGGGAGGACGACTTCCGCGTAGACGACGGATCCGACCCGCCAAGCGGCGCGCAGGCCCTGGAACACCGGGCCGTATTCGTACCCGAAGCCGGCCAGTTCCGCGTACACCCCGCCGACGTCGGCGGGCACCGCGTCCGGGGGCGGCCATTCGGCCAGCGAGTCCTCGGTGCCGGGCCGGGTCGCCGACAACACGCCGGTGGCGTGCGGAGCCCATTCGCCGTCGGCGTCCGCGCCGTCCCGGGAGTACACCACGATCGTCCGGCGGCCGTCCGGTCCGAGGGCGGACACCGAGACCTGGATCGCGACCCCGCCCCGTTCCGGGAGCACGAGCGGCGCGTCGGCGACGAGTTCCTCGACCACCTCGCACCCGACCCGTTCCCCGACGTGCAGCGCGGCTTCGACGAACACCGAGCTGGGCACGACAACCGCGCCGGAGACGACGTGGCCGGCCAGCCACGGGTGACTGTCCGGCGACAGCCGCCCGGTGAACAGGAACTCGTCCGCCCCGGCGAGGTTCACCCCCGCGCCGAGCACGGGATGTTCACCCGCCACCATGCCGAACTGCGTGGCGTCGCCGCCGACGCCCGGTCCGGAGAGCCAGAAGTGCTCGTGCTGGAAGGCGTAGGTGGGCAGCTCCACCCGCGACCCACCGGTCACGAACGGCGCCCAATCCACCGTGGCGCCACGCACATACGCCCCCGCCAGCGCGGTGACCAACGTCCGGACCTCGTCACGGTCCTTGCGCAGGGCGGGCAGGAACACCGCATCGACAGCCGTGTCAGCACCCATCGCCGACAACGAGCCCCCAGGCCCCAGCTCCAGATACGTCCGAACACCCAACTCGTGCAAAGTGCTTACCGCGTCACCGAACCGGACCGTCCGACGAACCTGCTCAACCCAGTACCCGGGCTCGGAGAGATCAGCGAGCTGCCCGGTCACCGTCGACACAACCGGCGTCGACGGCTCCCCGAACTCCACGCCCTCGAGGACCTGCCGGAACTCGGCCAGCATCGGCTCCATCAACACCGAATGGAACGCATGGCTGACCCGCAACATGCTCGTCTTCACACCGGCCGCGGCGAAGCGCGCGACTACGGCCTCCACCTCGGCCTGCGCCCCGGAGACCACCACCGAGGTCGGCCCGTTGACCGCAGCCACCTCGACACCCGCCGCGGCCACCTCAGCCTCGGTGGCTTGAATCGACGCCATCGCCCCGCCCGAAGGCAGAGCCTGCATCAACCGACCCCGCGCCGCCACCACCCGAGCGGCGTCCGGCAGGGACCACACACCGGCCACATGAGCCGCAGCCAACTCACCAATCGAATGTCCAGCCAAGTAATCCGCGCCGACACCCCACGAAGACACCAGCCGGTACAAGGCAACTTCCACCGCGAACAACCCGGCCTGGGCATAAACAGTCTGGTCCAGCAGCGCACCATCGCCGAACACGACATCCCGCACACCACGCTCGAGATGCCGGTCCAGTTCCGCACAGACAGCGTCGAAAGCCTCGGCGAACACCGGGAACGTCTCATACAGCTCCCGGCCCATCCCCACCCGCTGCGATCCCTGACCGGAGAACAACACCCCGAGCCCACCGGACGCCACCGAACCCGACGCGATCTCGTCGCCGTCCAGCAGCACCGCGCGGTGATCGAACACCGACCGTCCCGTCAGCAACGAATACCCGACATCCACCGGCGACTGCGAGGCACCGAAGGACCGCAGCCGCTCGACCTGCGCGGCCAGAGCTTCGTCGCTCCGGGCGGACACCACCCACGGCACCACCGGCGAAACCACTGCGGCGGGCGCGGTTTCCGCCACCGGCGGCGCCTGCTCCAGGATGACGTGCGCGTTGGTGCCACTGATCCCGAACGACGACACACCAGCCCGCCGCGGAGCCCCGGTCTCCGGCCACTCCCGCTGCTCCGTGAGCAGCTCGACCGCACCGGCTTCCCAGTCCACCTGGGACGAAGGCGCGTCCACGTGCAACGTCCGCGGCAGCACACCGTGCCGCATCGCCTGCACCATCTTGATGATCCCCGCGACACCGGCAGCCGCCTGCGCATGCCCGATGTTCGACTTGATCGAGCCGAGCCACAGCGGCCGTTCCCGGTCCTGGCCGTAGGTCGCCAGCAGCGCCTGGGCTTCGATCGGGTCGCCCAGCGTCGTCCCGGTGCCGTGGGCTTCGACGGCGTCGACCTGGTGCGGAGACAACCCCGCGTTCGCCAGCGCCGCCCGGATCACGCGCTGCTGTGACGGCCCGTTCGGCGCCGTCAGGCCGTTGGACGCACCGTCCTGGTTGACGGCGGAACCCCGCACCACCGCGAGGATCGGGTGCCCGAGCCGGTGCGCGTCGGACAGCCGCTCGACCAGCAGCACCCCGGCGCCTTCGGACCAGCCGGTGCCGTCGGCGGTGTCGGCGAACGACTTGCACCGGCCGTCACCCGCCAGGCCCCGTTGCCGGCTGAACTCGCTGAAGATGCTGGGCGTGGCCATCACCGTGACGCCGCCGGCGAGCGCCAGCGTGCATTCACCCGACCGCAGCGCCTGCGCGGCCAGGTGCAGCGCCACCAATGACGACGAGCACGCCGTGTCGACGGTCACCGCCGGGCCCTCGAGCCCGAAGGTGTACGCGACCCGCCCCGAAATGACGCTCGTGGCGCCGCCGGTGAGCACGTGCCCCTCGACACCGTCGGGCAGCTTCATCCCGGCGCCGTAACCCGAGGACGCCGTGCCCGCGAACACCCCGACCTGCTCCCCACGCACCCGCGCCGGGTCGATGCCCGCGTTCTCGAACGCTTCCCACGACGTCTCCAGCAACAGCCGCTGCTGCGGGTCCATCGCGAGCGCTTCGCGCGGGGAAATACCGAAGAAGCCGGGATCGAACGCGCCGGCCGCTTCGACGAAGCCGCCTTCGACCGTGGTCGACCCGCCGTCGGCGGAGTACAACCGGTCCAGGTGCCAGCCGCGGTCGGCCGGGAACGCCCCGATTCCGTCCCCGCCCGTGGCCACGAGGTCCCACAGCTGCCGGGGCGAACCGACCCCGCCCGGCAGGCGGCAGCCCATGCCGATGATGGCGATCGGTTCGTCCGCACGCACGCTCGCCGTCGCCGTCGTGACCACCGGCTGGGTCTGCAGCAGCTCGGCCAGCACGAACCGCGCCAGCACCGCCGGGTTCGGGTAGTCGAACACCGCCGTCGCGGGCAGGCGCAGCCCGGTCGCGGCGGTCAACCGGTTCCGCAGCTCCACCGCCGTCAGGGAGTCGAACCCCAGGTCCTTGAACGGGCGGCTCTCCGGCACGCTGCCGGCGCCCGCGTGCCCGAGCACGGCCGCGACCTGCGTGCGCACCAGCTCCAGCACCATCGCGGTCCGGTCCCGCTCCGCCGCGGCCTGCAGCTGCCGCACCAGCGCCGACGACCCCGCACCCCGCCCGGCGCTCCGGCGCGCACCGGTGCGGACCAGACCCCGCAACACGGGCGCCAACGCCGACGCCGCGGAATGGGCCCGCAGCACGCCCAGGTCCCACCGCACCGGGGCCAGTACCGGGTGGGCCGACCGCAGTGCCGCGTCGAACAACGCGACACCCTGCTCCGCGGAGAGCGTCACCATGCCCGAACGCCCGATCCGGCCCGCGTCCACCGAACCCAGCGTCCCCAGCATCCCGTCCGGCGACGCCCACGGGCCCCAGGCCAGCGACGCCGCGGGCAGCCCGCGTGCCGTCCGGTACTGCGCGAAGGCGTCCAGGAAAGCGTTTGCGGCCGCGTAGTTGCCCTGGCCCGCCGACCCGATGATCCCGGCCACCGAGGAGAACATCACGAACATCGACAGGTCCATCCCCGCCGTCAGCTCGTGCAGGTTCACCACCGCGTCGACCTTGGCGCGCAGCACCGCATCCACCTGCGCGGGCGACAAGGACGACACCACTCCGTCGTCCACCACGCCGGCCAGGTGCACCACACCCGTCAGCCGGGCGCCCAGCCCCGCGACGACGGCTGCCACCGCGGCCCGGTCGGCGACGTCGCACGCCGCCACCTCCACCGCCACCCCCGAGGCGCGCAACTCGGCCACGAAGTCTTCGGCGCCCGCCTCACCGCGGCGGGACAGCAGCACGAGCCGCCGCACCCCCGACCCGGCCAGGTGCCGCACCACGGCCCGGCCCACGCCACCCGAAAAGCCCGACACCAACACGGTGCCGTGCCGCGGTTCCGGTTCGGGCACCGTCAGCACGACCTTGCCGACGTGCTTGGCCTTGGCGAGGAACCGGAACGCGTCGGGCGCGCGGCGCACGTCCCAGACCCGGACCGGCAGCGGGCGCAGGGCGCCGCTGTCGAACAGTTCGAGCACGGCGGCCAGCAGTTCGGCGATGCGGTCCGGGCCCGCCTCGATCAGGTCGAACGCCTGGTAGCCGACGCCGGGATGGGTGGCCTTGAGCTTGGCGGGGTCCCGGAGGTCGACCTTGCCCATCTCGACGAAGCGGCCACCGACCGGCAGCAGGCCGAGGGAGGCGTCGACGAAATGACCGGTGAGCGAGTTCAGCACGACGTCGACGCCGCTGCCCCCGCTGGTGTCGAGGAACTTGTGCCGGAACTCGAAGGTTCGCGAGGACGCGAGGTGCTCGTCGTCGACGCCGAGCCCGCGGACGGTGTCCCACTTGGCGGGGGCGGCCGTGCCGTACACGGTCGCGCCGAGGTGGTGCGCCACCTGGACCGCCGCCATGCCGACTCCGCCGGCCGCGGCGTGCACCAGCACCGACTCGCCGGCTTTCAGGCCGGCCAGGTCGACCAGGGCGTAGTACGCGGTCATGAACACGATCGGCGCGGCGGCGGCGTCCACGAAGGACCAGCCGGCCGGGATCCGCGCCAGCAGCCGGTGGTCGGTCACCGCGATCGGGCCGAAGCCGCCGGTGACCAGGCCCATCACCCGGTCGCCGGGCGCCAGGCGGGTCACTCCGGCGCCGACCTCGAGCACCACGCCCGCGCTCTCGATGCCCATCATCGCGTCGCCGGGGTAGACCCCCAGCGCGATCAGGACGTCGCGGAAGTTCACGCCGGTCGCCCGCACGCCCACCCGGACCATGCCCGGGCCCGGCGGCGCCGCCGCCTCGGGCGACTCCACGAGGGCGAGGTTCCCGAACGTCCCCTTCTCCGTGCTGTCCAGCCGCCACGGCACCGGGCCCGAAGGCGCCCGCAGGCCGTCGTCCGCGGCAACCGTGCGGAAGCGGGGCACGAACAGCTCACCCGCCCGGACGGCCACCTGCTGCTCTTCGAGCGAAGCCGCGGCCAGGACGGCCGGCACCGACTCGGCGGCGCTGTCCACGTCCACCACGACGATCCGGCCCGGGTTCTCCGCCTGGGCCGACCGCAGGAGCGCCGACGCCGACGCGGCGGGAAGATCGGTCAGGTCGTCACCGTCGACGGCGAGCACCGCGCCGGAGGTGACAAAGCCCAGCCGCGCCCCGGCGAACCGGTCGTCGGCCAGCCAGGTCCGCACCAGGGCCAGCGCTTCGTGGACGGCGGCGTGCGTGCCCTCGGCGAGGTCTCCGTCCGGGGCGCCGAACGCGACGAGGACGAGCTCGGGCACCTCGGGCACGGCGGCCAGGCCGGGGTAGGACGGCAGGCCGAGCGGTGCCAGCCAGGCCGGCTCACCGAGCACCACGCAGCTCTCGCCGCCGTCGTTCTCCGGGGTGGGCGCCGCCGACCACACGACCCGGTAGAGGGAGTCCTCCCCCGCCCGTGCGGCGGCGCCGCGGAGGCCCTCGGCCGAAGCGGGACGCAGCACCAGCGAAGCCACCGAGGCCACCGGGTCCCCGGCGCCGTCCGCGACGAGGACGGACACCCCGGAGCCGGCCGGCGTGATCCGCACCCGAACCGCGGTGGCGCCGACCGCGGTCAGCGAAACCCCGGTCCACGCGAACGGCAGCCCGGCCCCGCCCGGCTGCTCGTCGCCTTCCGGCGTGGCCAGCCCCATCGGGTGCAGCACCGCGTCGAGCAGCGCCGGGTGGATGCCGAAGCCCTCGACGTCCACGGATTCCGGGAGCGCCACCTCCGCGAAGATCTCCTCACCGCGGCGCCACCCGGCCCGCAGGCCCCGGAACACCGGGCCGTAGCCGTAGCCGAGCTCGGCCAGCCGGTCGTAGAAGCCGTCGACGCCGACCGCGACGGCGTCGCGCGGCGGCCACTCGGCGAGCGATTCCGCCGAGGCCGGCTCGCCGGCGCCGAGCACGCCGGTCGCGTGCTGCGTCCAGTCGCCGTCTTCGTCACCCGCGGCGCGGGAGTACACGCTCACCGTGCGCCGCCCGGATTCGTCGGCGGCGGCGACGGCGACCTGCAGCGTGACCTTGTCGTCCTGGTCGAGCACCAGGGGCGTCTGCAGGGTGAGCTCTTCGACGACGGGGCAGCCCGCCTGCTCACCGGCGTGCAGGGCGAGGTCGACGAACGCGGTGCCGGGCAGCAGGACGGTGTCCAGCACGACGTGGTCGGCCAGCCACGGGTGCGACCGCGTCGACAGGAGGCTGGTCAGCACCAGCCCGTCACCTTCGGCCAGCGACACCGCGGCGCCGAGCAGGGGGTGGTCGACCGGGCGGAGGCCCAGCCCGGTCGCGTCCCCCAGCCACCCGGCGGGCTCCGAGGGCCAGAAGTGCTCGTGCTGGAAGGCGTAGGTGGGCAGCTCGACCCGCGACCCACCGGCCACGAACGGCGCCCAATCCACTTCGATGCCTCGCACGTAGACGCCCGCCAGCGCGGTGACCAACGTCCGGACCTCGTCACGGTCCTTGCGCAACACCGGAAGGAACACGGCCTCGGAAGCGATGTCGGCACCCATCGCCGACAACGAGCCGCCAGGCCCCAGCTCCAGATACGTCCGAACACCCAGCTCGGCCAGAGTGCTTACGGCATCACCGAACCGGACGGTCCGACGCACCTGCTCCACCCAGTACTCCGGCTCCGCGAGATCGGCGATCTGCCCGGTCACCGTCGACACGATCGGCGTCGACGGCTCCCCGAACTCGACCGTCTCCAGCACCCGGCGGAACTCGGCCAGCATCGGGTCCATCAACGCCGAATGGAACGCATGACTGACCCGCAACATCGTCGTCTTCACGCCCGCATCGGCGAAGCGCGCGACTACAGCCTCCACCTCGGCCTGCGGCCCGGACACCACCACCGACGTGGGCCCGTTGACCGCCGCCACCTGACCACCGGCAGCGACGACCTCGGCTTCGGAAGCCTGGATCGACGCCATCACCCCACCCGAAGGCAAGGCCTGCATCAGCCGACCGCGTGCCGCGACCACCCGGGCCGCGTCCGCCAGGGACCACACCCCGGCAACATGAGCCGCGGCCAACTCACCGATGGAGTGCCCCGCAAGGTAGTCCGCGCTGACACCCCACGAGGACACCAGCCGGTACAAGGCAACTTCGACCGCGAACAACCCGGCCTGCGTGTACACCGTCTGATCCAGGGAGTCGCCGTCGCCGAACACGACATCCCGCACCCCACGGTCGAGATGCTTGTCCAGTTCCGCACAGACAGCGTCGAAGGCCTCGGCGAACACCGGGCACGCCTCATACAGCTCCCGGCCCATCCCGGCCCGCTGCGATCCTTGACCGGAGAACAACACCCCGAGCCCGCCGGAGACCACCGAACCGGTGGCGATCTCGGTGCCATCGAGCAGCAGCACGGCCCGGTGGTCGAAGAGCGCCCGTCCCGTCAGAAGCGAGTACCCGACGTCCACCGGCGACTGGGCATCGACGAAGGAACGCAGCCGCTCAACTTGCGCCACCAGCGCCGCCTCACTCCGGGCGGACACCACCCACGGCACCACCGGCGAAACCACTGCGGGGGGCGGGGTTTCCGTCATCGGCGGCGCCTGCTCCAAGATCACGTGCGCGTTGGTGCCACTGATCCCGAACGACGACACACCAGCCCGCCGCGGCTGCCCAGTCTCCGGCCACTCCCGCTGCTCGGTCAGCAACTCCACCGCACCAGCCGACCAGTCCACATGGGACGAAGGCGCGTCCACATGCAACGTCCGCGGCAACACACCATGCCGCATCGCCTGCACCATCTTGATCACACCAGCCACACCCGCCGCGGACTGCGTGTGCCCAATGTTCGACTTGATCGACCCCAGCCACAACGGCCGCACCCGGTCCTGGCCGTAGGTCGCCAGCAACGCCTGAGCCTCGATCGGGTCACCGAGAGTGGTCCCAGTGCCGTGCGCCTCGACGGCGTCGACCTGATCCGCCGACAACCGCGCACTCGCCAACGCCGCCCGGATGACCCGCTGCTGTGAAGGACCATTGGGCGCCGTCAGGCCGTTGGACGCGCCGTCCTGGTTGACGGCCGACCCCCGCACCACGGCCAAAACCGGGTGCCCGAGCCGTTGCGCGTCGGAAAGGCGCTCGACGAGCAGGATGCCGACGCCTTCGCCCCACCCGGTGCCGTCGGCGGCCTCGGCGAACGCCTTGCACCGGCCGTCACCGGCCAGGCCGCGCTGACGGCTGAACTCGATGAAGTTGCCGGGCGTCGCCATGACGGTGACCCCACCGGCCAGCGCCATCGTGCATTCACCGCCACGCAGGGCCTGCACCGCCAGGTGCAGCGCCACCAGCGACGACGAGCACGCCGTGTCCACGGTCACCGCCGGCCCTTCCAGGCCGAGGCTGTAGGCGACGCGCCCCGACAGCACCGAAGTCACGTCGCCGGTGAGGCCGTAGCCCTCGGTGCCCTCGGACCGGCCCGCGCCGACGCCGTACCCCTGCGTGGACCCGCCGATGAACACACCGGTCGAGCTGCCGCGCATCACCCGCGGGTTGATCCCGGCCCGCTCGAACGCCTCCCACGACGCCTCCAGCAGCAACCGCTGCTGCGGGTCCATCGCCAGCGCCTCACGCGGCGAGATCCCGAAGAAGCCGGGGTCGAACCGGGCGGCGTCGTGCAGGAAACCGCCTTCCGGCGTGATCTCCTGGTCCGTGTCCGCCGTCCGGTGCCCGCTGATGTCCCAGCCGCGGTCGGCCGGGAACCCGGAGATCGCGTCGGTGCCCGTCTCCAGCAGCCGCCACAGGTCGTCGGCCGACCGGACGTCACCGGGGTAGGCGCAGCTGATCGACACGATCGCGATCGGCTCCGGCTCGCCCGACTCCGCGTTGCGAAGGCGCTGACGAGTCTGCTGCAACTCGGAGATCACCCGCGTGAGGTATTCCCTCAGCTTGCCTTCATCCGACATCGACGCACCGCTCCGCTCGACCATTGAAAAACCGTTCTTGCCCGTGTGGTCAGGAGATCCCGAGATCCCTGTCGATCAGTTCGAAGAGCTCTTCGTTCGTGGCGGCGCCGAGCCGGCCGTCGACACCGTCACCGGCGCCGGACGCCTTGCTCACGTTCGCCAGCAGCGTTTCCAGCCGCATGACCACCCGCATCCGCCCCAGGTCGTCGGCGGCGCGGCCGGCGAGGACCTCCTCGAGGCGGTCGAGCTCCCCACCCGACGGCAGGTCCGGCTCGGTCACCTCGCCGAGCGCCTCGGCCTGGAGGTGGGCCGCGAGCGCCAGCGGGGTCGGGTAGTCGAACACCAGGGTCGACGGGAGCCGCAACCCGGTCGCGGACCCGAGCCGGTCCCGGAGCTCGACCGCGGTCAGCGAGTCGAACCCGAGCTCGCGGAACGCCCGGCCCGGCTCGACGTCGCCGCCGGCCGCGTGGCCGATCACCGCCGCCGCGTGCTCGCGGACCATGGTGAGGACCACGTCGTTCCGGTCGGTCTCGGGCAGCAGTGCCAGGCTCGACCGGAACTCGTCGACCGCCTTGGCGATGTCCGCGCTGTCCTCCGCCGGCGCCTCGGCGATCCGGCGCACCTGCGGGATGTCGCCGATCAGCGGGCGGGCGCCCGCGACCGTGAACACCGGCGCGAACCGCTCCCAGTCGACGTCGGCCAGCACGACCGCGCCGTCGTGGTTGTCGATCGCCCGGCCCAGCGCGGCGACCGCCGGCTCCGGGTCGAGCATGGGGGTGCCGATCCGGCGCAGCGACTCCGCCGCGCCCGCGGTGGTCATGCCGCCGTCACTCCACGGTCCCCACGCCACGGACAGCACCGGCGCGCCCTGCGCGCGTCGTCGTTCCGCGGTGGCGTCCAGGTACGCGTTCGCCGCGGCGTACGCGCCGTGGTCCCCGACGCCCCAGACCGCCGAAACCGACGAGAAGTACACGACGGCGTCGAGGTCGCCGGCGTCCAGCAGCTCGTCGAAGTGCTTCGCGCCCAGCACCTTCGCCGACCCGATCGCGGCGAAGTCGGCCGCGGTCGTCTCCGTGAGCGGCAGCAACTGCCCGATCCCGGCGGTGTGGACCACGGCCCGCACGGGATCGCCGGCCTCGGCCAGCCCGTCGACGAGCTTCGCGACGGCGGCCCGGTCCGCCACGTCGCAGGCCGCGACCGCGGCCCGGACGCCGAGCCCGGACAGTTCGGCGACCAGTTCCGCCGCGCCGTCCGCCTGCTCGCCCCGGCGGCTGAGCAGCACGATGTGCTCCGCGCCCCGGCCGGCGAGCCAGCGGGCGGTGTGCCCGCCGAGCGCGCCGGTGCCACCGGTGATGACGATCGTGCCCCGGGGCTCCCACGGCGGCGCCGTCGCCGCGCCGATCGGCGCGGGCAGCAGCCGCCGCACGAAGACCCCGGCCGGGCGGATCGCCAGCTGGTCCTCGCCGTCGGCCCGGGCCAGCAGCCCGGCCAGCCGGTTCAGCACCGGGGCGTCGATCAGCTCGGGGAGGTCGATCAGCCCGCCCCACCGGCGCGGCTGCTCCAGGGCGGCGACCCGGCCGAGCCCCCACACCTGCGCCTGCTCGGGCCGTCCGAGCAGGTCGTCCGCACCGACGGACACCGCGGTGCGGGTCACCAGCCACAGCGGCGCCTCGAGGTCGGCCGCCGCCATCGCCCGCACGAGGTTCAGCGCCGCGAACGCGCTGATCGGACGGCCTTCGTGCGCGGGGTGGTCCCCGGGGTCGGCGAACAGCAGCGACAGCACCCCGGAAACCGGGTCGTTGTTCCGCCGGGCGACCCGGAACTCTTCGGTCAGGTCCGTGATGTCGTCGTTCGCGCCGTCGACCGGGATCGGCACGACAACGGCGCCGCGCTCGCCGAGCTCCGCCGCGCACGCCAGCACCGCGTCGTCGCTGCCGCGCCCGGCGGGCACCGCGAGCAGCCAGACGCCGGACAGGCCGGCCGGGCCGGTCCCGGGGGCGGGCTTCCAGCTCACCCGGTGCCGCCAGCCGTCCACAACGGACTGGGTGCGCCGTTCCCGGCGCCACGTGGACAGCACGGGCAGCAGCGAGCCGATCGAGTCCTCGGTGCCCGGGTCGAGGCGCAGGGTCCCGGCGAGCGCCGAGACGTCCGCACGTCCGACGGCGTCCCAGAATTCCGCGTCGAGCTCGTCGACGGCGCTCTCGCGCGGCTCCGGCGGTTCGACCCAGAAGTGCCCGCGCTGGAAGGCGTAGGTGGGCAGCTCGATCCGCGACCCGCCGGCCACGAACGACGTCCAGTCCACGTCGGCGCCGCGCACGTACGCCCGCGCCACCGCGGTGATCAGCGTGCCGGCTTCGGCCCGGTCCTTGCGCAGGGCCGGGAGGAACACCGCGTCGGGGGCGCTGTCCGGGCCCATCGCGGCCAGGGTTCCGCCGGGTCCCAGTTCCAGGTACGTCCGGACACCCAGCCCGGCCAGCGTGCCCACGGCGTCACCGAACCGGACGGTCCGGCGCACCTGCTCCACCCAGTACCCGGGTTCGGAGACTTCGGCGAGCTGCCCGGTCACCGTCGAAACGATCGGCGTCGACGGTTCCCCGAATTCCACCGTCTCGAGCACCTCACGGAGGTCTTCGAGCATCGGCTCCATCAAGGCCGAGTGGAACGCGTGGCTGACCCGCAGCGTGGTCGTCTTCACCCCGGTCGCGGCGAACCGCGCCACCACCGGCTCGATCTCGGCCTGCGGACCCGACACCACGACCGACAACGGCCCGTTGATCGCGGCGACCTCGACACCCGTCGCCGCGACCTCGGCTTCGGATGCCTGGATCGAAGCCATCACCCCGCCGGCAGGCAGGGCCTGCATCAGCCGGCCCCGCGCCGCCACGACCCGGGCCGCGTCCGCCAGCGACCACACACCGGCCACGTGGGCCGCGGCCAGTTCACCGATGGAGTGCCCGGCGAGATGATCCGGCCGCACGCCCCAGGAAGTCACCAACCGGTACAACGCGACCTCGACCGCGAACAACCCGGCCTGGGCGTACACCGTCTGATCCAGCAAGGCACCGTCGTCGAACACGACGTCCCGCACCCCGCGGTCGAGGTGCTGATCAAGTTCCGCGCAGACGGCGTCGAAGGCGTCGGCGAACACCGGGAAGGCGTCATACAGCTCCCGGCCCATCCCCACCCGCTGGGAACCCTGCCCGGAGAACAACACCCCGAGCCCGCCGGAGACCACCGAGCCCGAGGCGATCTCGGCGCCGTCCAGCAGCACCGCCCGGTGGTCGAACACCGAGCGGCCGGTCACCAGCGAATACCCGACGTCCACCCGCGACAGCTCCGGCCGGGACGCCACGAAGGACCGCAGCCGCTCGACTTGCGCGGCCAGTGCCGCTCTGGTGCGGCCCGACACCACCCACGGCACCGGGGAAACCGGCGCGGACCGCGGCGGTTCCGCGATCGGAGGAGCTTGTTCGATGATGAGGTGCGCGTTGGTGCCGCTGATCCCGAACGAGGACACCGCGGCCCGGCGGGGCTCCCCCGTCTCGGGCCAGTCGCGCTGCTCGGTCAGCAGCTCGATCGCACCCGCTTCCCAGTCCACAACGGACGACGGCTCGTCGACGTGCAGCGTCTTGGGCAGCACGCCGTGCCGCATCGCCTGCACCATCTTGATCACCCCGGCGACACCGGCGGCGGACTGCGTGTGCCCGATGTTGGACTTGATCGACCCCAGCCACACCGGCTCGTCCGCGGGGCGGTCCCGCCCGTAGGTCGCCAGCAACGCCTGCGCTTCGATCGGGTCACCCAGCTTCGTGCCCGTGCCGTGCGCCTCCACCGCGTCCACGTCGGCGGTGGTCAGCCCCGCGTCGGCCAGCGCCTGGGCGATGACCCGCTGCTGCGACGGGCCGTTCGGAGCACTCAGCCCGTTGGAAGCGCCGTCGGAGTTCACCGCCGAACCACGCACCACCGCCAGCACCGGATGCCCGAACCGCTGCGCGTCCGAGAGCCGCTCCAGCAACACCATCCCGAGACCCTCGCCCCAGCCGGTGCCGTCGGCGGCCTGCGCGAACGACTTGCACCGCCCGTCACCGGCCAGCCCGCCCTGCTTGTCGAATTCGGCGAAGGCCGTCGGGGTCGCCATCACGGTGACACCGCCGGCCAGCGCCAGAGCGCACTCGCCGGACCGCAACGCCCGCACGGCCAGGTGCATCGCCACCAACGACGACGAACACGCCGTGTCCACGGTCACGGACGGCCCTTCGAACCCCAGCGCGTACGAGATCCGGCCCGAGATCACCGCGGTGGCCGTGCCGGTCAGCCCGTACCCGTCGGCGTTCGCGGCGAGCTCCGGGGTGGCGCTCCCGTACCCCTGCGACGACGCCCCGATGTAGACCCCGGTGCCGCTGCCGTGCTGGGTGTGCGGCGCGATGCCCGCGTGCTCGAACGCCTCCCACGAGGCTTCCAGCAGCAGCCGCTGCTGCGGGTCCATCGCGACCGCTTCGCGCGGGGAGATCCCGAAGAACCCCGGGTCGAACTCCCCCGCGTTCGCCAGGAACCCGCCCTGCCGGGTGTACCGGCTGTCGTGGGCGTCCGGCCAGCCGCGGTCACGCGGGAACCCGGAGATCGCGTCCTCACCGCGGCTCAGCAGGTCCCACAGCTGCTCGGGATCACCGACGCCGCCGGGGAAGCGGCAGCTCATCCCGACGATGGCCACCGGGTCGTCGGACACCACGCCCGGCCCCGGCACGGTCAGGGACTCGTCGGTGCCGCCCAGGCATTCCCGCAGGAGGTGCTTCGACAGCACGTTGGCGTTCGGGTAGTCGAAAACGATGGTGGTGGGCAGCCGCAGCCCGGTCACCGCGCTCAGCCGGCCGCGCATCTCCACCGCGGTCAGCGAGTCGAAACCGAGCTCGCGGAACGCCCGCGCCGGGTCCAAGCCGGCCGGGTCCGCGAAGCCCAGCACCGCCGAAGCTTCGGTCCGCACCAGGTCCTTCACCACCCCGAGCCGGTCCGCCTCGGCCACGCCGGCCAGCATCGCCTGGAACTCCGTGACCGTCCCGGCGACTTCGTCCTGGGCCACCGCGGCGGCGTCACGGATGGCTGCGAACTCGGGGAGATCGGCCAGCAACGTGCTCGGGCGGGCGACGGTGAAGCTCGGTACGAAGCGGTCCCACCGCACGTCCGCCACCGTCACCAGCGGCTCGCCGGACCCCACGGCAACACCCAGCGCGGCCAGGGAGAGCTGCGGATCCATCGTCGGCAGCCCGACCCGGGCGAGGCGTTCCTCCGCCGCGTCCTTCGCCATGCCACCGCCGGCCCACGCACCCCAGGCGATCGACGTCGCCGTGCGCCCACGCGCACTGCGGTACTGCGCGAGACCGTCGAGATAGGCGTTACCCGCGGCATAGGCACCCTGCCCACCACTGCCCCACACGCCCGAGATCGAGGAGAACAACACGAACGCGTCCAGCTCGGTGTCCCCGAACACGGTGTCGAGGTTCGCCGCACCGGCGACCTTCGCCGTCACCACGGCGGCGTAGTCGGCCGCGCTGGTCTCGGCGATCGGGTTCAGCTGCGAGACACCCGCGGTGTGCACGACAGCGGTGATGTCCGCACCCTGTTCGCGCAGTCCCGCCACCACGGACGCCAGCGCGCCGAGGTCGGCGACGTCACAGGCCACAATGGACACCCGGGTGCCCCCGGCCGCCAGCTGCTCCCGCACCCGGGTGGCGCCTTCGGCCGCCGGGCCGCTGCGCGAGAGCAGCACCAGGTGCTCGGCGCCCGCGTCGGCCGCCCACTGCGCGGTGAGCAACCCCAGACCACCGGTGCCACCGGTGATCAGCACCGTGCCCCGCGGACACCACGACGCCACCGAGGCGGTGACGGGTGCGTGGACCAAACGGCGGGCGAACACCCCCGAAGACCGGATCGCCACCTGATCCTCACCACCGGCGAGAACGTCCCGCAGCCGGATCGCGGCCCGCGCATCCACCGTCGCGGGCACGTCGACCAGACCACCCCACCACGACGGGTACTCCAGCGCGGCAACCCGGCCGAAACCCCACGTCATCGTCTGCGCCGCACTCGACACCGCATCCGACCGGCCGACCGACACCGCACCACTGGTCACCGCCCACACCGGCACCGGGGTCTCCCAGCCCGCGATCAGCTTCACCAGCTCGATCGTGCTCGCCAGCCCCGCCGGCACCGCCGGGTGCACCACACCCGGCGACTCGTCCAAAGCCAGCAACGACACCACACCCGCGATCTCCGGCAGCTCGGCCAACACCCCGGCCGGCTCGCCGCCGGGCTCGACGGTCCGGGTGAGCACGTCGACGCCGGCCGAACGCAGCCCGGCCGCCACGCCCGCCGCGTCACCACCGGCCGGGCACACCACCAGCCACGTCCCCGCCACCACACCGCTCGAACCCGGGACGGGCACCCACTCGACCCGGTACGCCCACGAGTCCACTGTGGAGCGATCACGGTTCCGCCGCCGCCACGACGACAACGCGGGCAGCGCGGCCTCCAGGGACTCCGCCTCGCCGTCCGCCAAACCGTCCGCCAGCACATCGAGGTCACCCTGCTCGACGGCGGCCCAGAAGCCGTCCTGCACGACGTCCCCGCGGCCGGAAGCCACCGCGGCCGGAGCCTCGGGCCAGTAACGCCGGTGCTGGAAGGCGTAGGTCGGCAGCTCGACCCGCTGCGGCCGGTGCCCCGCGTAGAAGGCCGCCCAGTCGACCGCGACCCCCTCGGTGTGGGCGTGCGCGAGCGCGGTCAGGAACTGCGTGGCCTCGTCGCGGTCCCGCTGCAGCGTCCCCAACGCCACCGCGTCACCGGCGGCGGCGTCGAAGGTCTCGTTGAGGGCCATCGTCAGCACCGGGTGCGGGCTGACCTCGACGAACACGGTGTGCCCCTGGGCCAGCAACGCTTCCGTCGCGGAGTGGAAGCGCACCGGGTTGCGCAGGTTCCGGTACCAGTAACCGGCATCGAGCTCGGTGGTCTCGAGCAGGTCCCCGGTGAGCGTGGAACAGAACGGCACCGGACCGGCCTGCGGGCTGATCCCCGCCAGCGCCGTGCCCAGTTCCTGCTCCAGCGCCTCGACCTGGACGGAGTGGGCGGCGTAGCCGATCGCGACGCGCGACGCGCGCACACCGTGTTCGGCGCACCACGCCAGCACCTCCTCGACCCCGGCCGGGTCGGCGGAGACGACCACGGATGCGGGACCGTTGACCGCGGCGACCTGGGCGTCCCAGACCGGAAGCTGCTCGGCAGGCAGGGCGACCGACACGAGCCCGCCGTCTCCCGCCAGTGCCCGCAGCGCCCGCGACCGCAGCGCGACGACCTGGGCGCCGTCCGCCAGCGACAGCGCACCCGCCACGCACGCCGCGGCGATTTCCCCCTGCGCGTGGCCGACGACCGCACCGGGCTGCACCCCGCACGCCTGCCACAGCCGGGCCAGCGACACCATCACCGCCCACAGCACGGGCTGCACCAGGTCGTCGCGCTCCAGCACCACCGGTTCCGCCAGCACCTCGGTCAGCGACCACGGCACCCACGGCGCAAGCGCCTGCTCGCACTCGGCCATCGCCGCCGCGAACACCGGCGACGACTCGAGCAGCCCGGCCGCCATCCCGACCCACTGCGCGCCCTGCCCCGGGAACACGAACACCGGACGCACGGACGGACCGGCGGTGCCTCGCACCACACCCGGCGCGGTGCGTCCGCCGGCCACCGCTTCCAGCCCGGCGCGCAGCCCGGCCGGGTCGGCGGCGACGATCGCGGCGCGGTGTTCGAGCTGCGCGCGGCCGGTGGCCAGCGAATACCCGACGTCCACCGGGGACAGCTGCGGGCGCTCGTCCACCAGCGACAACAGCCGGGCCGCCTGCCCGGCGAGCGCTCCTTCGGACCGGCCCGACAGCACCCACGGGACGGTCGAGCCCGACAGCACCACCTCGGCGCCGGGCTCCGGGGTTCCCTCCGCCACCACGGGTGCCTGCTCCAAGAGCACGTGCGCGTTGGTGCCGCTCACGCCGAACGACGACACCCCGGCCCGGCGCGGCTGCCCGGTCTCCGGCCAGGCCCGCTGCTCGGTCAGCAGCTCCACCGCACCGGCCGACCAGTCCACCTGCGGCGTCGGGACGTCCACGTGCAACGTCCGCGGCAACACACCGTGGCGCATCGCCTGCACCATCTTGATCACCCCGGCCACTCCCGCGGCCGCCTGGGTGTGCCCGATGTTCGACTTCAACGACCCCAGCCACAACGGACGCTCACGATCCTGCCCATAGGCCGCCAGCAACGCCTGCGCCTCGATCGGGTCACCCAGCGTCGTCCCCGTGCCGTGCGCCTCGACGACGTCGACCTGCTCGGGGCTGAGCCGCGCGCTCTCCAGCGCGCTGGAAATCACCCGCTGCTGGGACGGCCCGTTCGGCGCGGTGAGGCCGCTGCTCGCGCCGTCGGAGTTCACGGCCGAACCCCGGATCACCGCGAGCACCGGATGGCCGTTGCGCCGCGCGTCCGACAGCCGCTCGACCAGCAGCAGGCCGACACCCTCGGACCAGCCGGTGCCGTCGGCCGCGGCCGCGAACGACTTGCACCGCCCGTCGAAGGACAACCCGCCTTGACGCTTGAAGTCGGCGAAGGTGGCGGGGGTCGCCATGACCGTGACCCCGCCCGCCAGTGCCAGCGAGCACTCGTCCTGCCGCAGCGCCTGGCAGGCCAGGTGCAGGGTCACCAGCGACGACGAGCACGCCGTGTCGACGGTGACCGCGGGACCTTCCAGGCCGAGGACGTAGGCCACCCGGCCCGACAGCACGCTGCCCGAGTTCCCGGTGCCGAGGAAGGCTTCCACGCCGTCCGGGAGCGCACCCAGCGTCGCGACGTAGTCGTGGTACATCAGCCCGGCGAAGACACCGGTACGGCTGCCCTTCATCGACGTCGGTGCGATGCCGGCGCGCTCGAAGACCTCCCACGACAGCTCCAGCAGCAGCCGCTGCTGAGGGTCCATCGCCAGCGCTTCGCGGGGCGAAATGCCGAACACCTCGGGGTCGAAGTCACCCGCTTCGTGCAGGAAACCCCCCTCGGGCCACCAGGACGGATCGGGCTGACCCGCGTACAGCGCTTCGACGTCCCACCCGCGGTCCGCGGGAAAGGCGCCGATCGCGTCACCGCCGGAGGTGACGAGCCGCCACAGGTCTTCGGGGTTCGCGACCCCGCCGGGGTACCGGCAGCTCATGCCCACGATCGCGATCGGCTCCCGCTCCCGCTCCTCGATCTCACGCAGGTGACGGCGAGCCTCACGCAGGTCACTGGTGGCCAGCTTGAGGTAGGCGAGGAGCTTTTCCTCGTTCGCCATGGGGGATCACTCCTTGGAAAGCCGGCGAAAGCGACGGGGGCGAGGGTCAGGAAATGCCGAGTTCGTGGTCGATCAGGTCGAATATCTGTTCCGCGGTGGCGGACTCGAGGCTCTCCGCCTCGCCGGGCTGCCCGTCGCCGGTCCACGCCGCCAGCAGCAGCTTCAGCCGCTCGGTGACCTTGGCGCGGCCTTCGTCGTCCGGGGCCACTCCCGCGAAGACGGGCTCCAGCCTGGTCAGCTCGCCGAGCAGCGACCGCGCCGTGACCGAGTGCTCCTCGACCAGCTCCTCCTTGAGGTGGAGCGCGAGCGCCTCGGGGCTGGCGTGGTCGAAGATCAGCGTGGCGGGCAGGCGGAGGCCGGTGATGACGTCGAGCTCGTTGCGCAGCTCGACCGCGGTCAGCGAGTCGAACCCGATCTCCATGAAGCCGCGGCCGACGTCGACCCCGGCCGCGGACGAGTGACCGAGCACGGCGGCGACGGTTTCCCGGACGACGTCGAGCAGGATGCGGTTCCGCTCGTCGTCCGTGCCGGCCGACAGCTTCTCCTTGAGCACCTCGGCGGCGTTCCCGCCGCTCTCGTTCTGCGCCATGGGGCGGGCCGGGAGCCGGATGAGGGACCGCAGCAGCGGCGGCACCGCTTCCGCGACGACGTGCCGCGGATCGGCCGACACCCGCATGGCCAGCACCGCCGGGTGCCCGGCCGCGCAGGCGAGGTCGAAGAGGCTCAGCCCGTGCTCGTCGGACAGCGGCAGCAGGCCGGAGCGGCTCATGCGCGCGACGGTGTCGCCGCCGAGCTGCCCGAGCATGCCGCTGTTCGCCCACGGGCCCCAGGCCAGTGCCACCGCCGGCAGTCCCCTGGCCCGCCGGAATCCGGCCAGCGCGTCGACGAAGGCGTTCGCGGCCGCGTAGTTCCCCTGCCCCGGGCCGCCGAACGTGCCGGCCGCGGAGGAGAACAGCGCGAACAGGGACAGGTCGAGGCCCTCGGTCAGCTCGTGCAGGTGCCAGGAGGCGTCCGCCTTGGGCCGCAGCACCCCGTCGAGGCGCTCCGGGGTCAGCGACGAGATGACGCCGTCGTCGAGCACCCCGGCGGTGTGCACCACCCCGGTCAGGGGATGCTCCGCCGGGATCTCCGCCAGCACGGCCGCCAGCGCGTCCCGGTCGGCCACGTCGCAGGCCACCACCCGCACGGTGGCGCCCGCCCGGGTCAGGTCCGCCGGCAGGTTGACGGCGGCCGGGGAGCCGGGGCCTCGGCGGGAGGCGAGCACGAAGTGCCGCGCACCACGCTCGGCCAGCCGCCGCGCGACCAGCCCGGCCAGTACGCCGGTGCCGCCGGTGATCAGCACGGTGCCCGCCGGGTCCACTTCGGCCGGGGCGCCCGGTTCGGCGGGCACCCGCGCGAGCGCGGGCTTCCAGACTCCGCCGTTCCGCAGCGCCAGCTGCGGCTCGCCGGTGATCACCTCCGGCAGCTTCGCCCGGGACGCTTCGGCGCCGTCGGTGTCCACCAGCACCACGCGGGCGGGGTTCTCCGACTGCACCGACCGGACCAGGCCCCAGATCGCGGCGCCGGCGAGATCCGTGACCGCGTCCTGGGGCCCGGTGCTCACCGCGCCGCCGGTCAGCACCACCAGGAAACCTTCGTCGGCATCCGCGGCCAGCCAGTCCTGGATCTCTCCCAGCACCCGGGCGGTGCGCTCGTGCACCGCGGTCAAGACGTCCGCTTCGGAGCCGGTCGCGTCGAGCAGCTGGTAGGCCATCGCCGGCGCGCCCGTCGTGTGCTCTTCGCTCCACCCGAGCCCGAAGAGCGGGTGGTCGCCGTCCCGGCGGGCGCCTTCGAGCTGCGTCGCGGACACCGGCCGCATCACCAGCGAGTCGATCGAGGCCACCGGCTGCCCGGTGGCGCCGGCGACCGTCAGCGAGACGCCGTCGGATCCGGTTCGCGTGACCTGCACGCGGAGGCTGGTCGCGCCGCCCGCGTGCAGGGAAACACCGCTCCAGGCGAACGGGAGCGAGTTGCGGCCGGCCTCGTTGTCGACGCCGGTGTCGTGCGAGGCGCTCAGGCCGATGGCGTGCAGCGCGGAGTCCAGCAGCGCCGGGTGGAGCCCGAACCGCGCGGCGTCCCCCTTCGCGTCCTCCGGCAGCTCCACTTCGGCGAAGACGTCGGAACCGGTGCGCCAGGCGGCTTTCAGGCCCCGGAAGACCGGTCCGTAGCCGTAGCCGATCTCGGCGAGGTAGTCGTACAGGCCGTCGACCGGGATGCGGGTGGCGCCGGGCGGCGGCCACTCGGTCAGGTCACCGGACCGCTGCTTGGCGGGCTCCTCGGCGAGGGTGCCGCTCGCGTGCCGGGTCCAGGCGTCCCCGGCCTGCTGTTCGTCGCGCGAGTGGATCTGCACCGGCCGCCGTCCGGACCCGGCCGCCGGGCCGACCCAGACCTGCAGGACCACCGCGCCGTTGTCGGGCAGCACGAGCGGCGACTCGATGACGAGCTCCGCCACTTCGGCGCAGCCGGCCCGGTCGCCCGCGGTCGCGGCCAGCTCGACGAAGGCCGTGCCCGGCAACAGGACCGTGCCCAGCACGGTGTGGTCGGCGAGCCAGGGGTGGGTGTGCACGGACAGCCGCCCGGTGAGCAGGAACCCGTCCGCCCCGACGAGGTCGACCCCCGCGCCCAGCAGCGGGTGGTCGACGGCGCCGAGCCCGGCCGCGGTGACGTCGCCCGCGCCGCCCGGCACCCCCGTGAGCCAGAAGTGCTCGTGCTGGAAGGCGTACGTCGGCAGGGGCCGCTGTTCGGCGCCGGTCTTCGCGTAGAACGCGGCCCAGTCCACGGTGACGCCGCGCACGTACGCCCGCGCCAACGCGGTGACCAGGGTGCCGGTCTCGGCGCGGTCCTTGCGCAGCACCGGCACGAACACCGCGCCGGACGCGGAGTCCGCGCCCATCGCGGACAGCGTGCCGCCGGGACCCAGCTCGAGGAAGGTGCGCACCCCGGATTCGGTGAGCGTGCCGACGGCGTCGCCGAAGCGGACGGTCCGGCGGAGCTGCTCCACCCAGTACCCCGGGTCGGCCAGTTCCCCGGCGGTGGCGAGCCGCCCGGTCAGGGTCGACACGATCGGCGTCGACGGCTCCCCGGCGTCCACGCCCTCGAGCACCTGGCGGAACTCTTCGAGCATCGGGTCCATCAACGCCGAGTGGAACGCGTGGCTGACCCGCAGCGTGGTCGTCTTCACCCCGGTCGCGGCGAACCGGGCCGTCACCTGGTCCACGGCCCGCTGCGCACCGGACACGACGACGGAAGCGGGGCCGTTGACCGCGGCCACCGACACGTCGGCGCCCGTGGCCTCGATGGCGACGACGACGTCGGCTTCGGAGGCTTGGACGGAAGCCATCACCCCGCCGGCCGGCAGGGCCTGCATCAGCCGGCCCCGGGCCGCGACGACGCGGGCCGCGTCGGGCAGCGACCACACACCGGCGACGTGCGCCGCGCTCAGCTCGCCGATGGAGTGGCCGGCGAGATGATCCGGCCGCACGCCCCAGGAAGTCACCAACCGGTACAACGCGACCTCGAGCGCGAACAACCCGGCCTGCGCGTACCCGGTCTGCCCGAGCGACTCGTCGTCGCCGAACACCACGTCCCGGACGCCCCGGTCGAGGTGCAGCTCGAGTTCCGCGCACACCGCGTCAAAAGCGTCCGCGAACACCGGGAAGGCGTCATACAGCTCCCGGCCCATCCCCACCCGCTGGGAGCCCTGCCCGGAGAACAACACCCCGAGCCGGCCGGGGACGACGGAGCCCGAGGCGATCTCGGTGCCGTCCAGCAGCACGGCGCGGTGGTCGAACACCGATCGGCCGGTCACCAGCGAATACCCGACGTCCACCGGCGACAGCTCCGGGTGGGCGCCGGTGAAGGACCGCAGCCGCTCGACCTGCGCGGCCAGTGCCGCTTCGGTGCGGCCCGACACCACCCACGGCGTCGCCGGCGCGACCGGCGGTTCCGGGGCGCCCGGCTCGACCGGCGGCGCCTGCTCGACGATGACGTGCGCGTTGGTCCCGCTCACCCCGAAGGACGACACCCCCGCCCGGCGCGGGGCCCCGGTCTCGGGCCAGTCCCGCCGCTCGGTCAGCAGCTCGACCGCACCGGCTGTCCAGTCCACATGGGACGACGGCGCGTCGACGTGCAGCGTCTTGGGCAGCACGCCGTGCCGCATCGCCTGCACCATCTTGATGATCCCGGCGACCCCCGCGGCGGCCTGGGTGTGCCCGATGTTCGACTTGATCGAGCCCAGCCAGAGCGGTCGCTCCCGGCCCTGCCCGTAGGTCGCCAGCAGCGCCTGCGCTTCGATCGGGTCACCCAGCCGGGTGCCCGTGCCGTGCGCCTCCACCGCGTCCACGTCGGCGGTGGTCAGGCCCGCGTCGGCCAGTGCCTGGGCGATGACCCGCTGCTGCGACGGGCCGTTCGGAGCACTCAATCCGTTGGAAGCGCCGTCCTGGTTCACCGCCGAGCCCCGCACCACCGCCAGCACCGGGTGCCCGAGCCGCTGCGCGTCGGAAAGCCGCTCCAGCAGCACCATCCCGACGCCTTCACCCCAGCCGGTGCCGTCGGCGGCCTGCGCGAACGACTTGCACCGCCCGTCACCGGCCAGCCCGCCCTGCTTGTCGAATTCGGCGAAGGCGGTCGGCGTCGACATCACGGTCACGCCACCGGCCAGCGCCAGAGCGCACTCGCCGGACCGCAGCGCCCGCATCGCCAGGTGCACCGCCACCAACGACGACGAGCACGCCGTGTCGACCGTGACCGCCGGGCCCTCAAGCCCCAGGGAGTACGAGATCCGGCCGGACATCACCGCGCTGGCGGTGCCGGTCAGGCCGTAGCCATCGGCGCCGGCGAGCTCCGGGGCGGCACTGCCGTACCCCTGCGACGACGCTCCGATGTAGACCCCGGTGCCGCTGCCGTGCTGGGTGTGCGGCGCGATGCCCGCGTTCTCCAGCGCCTCCCACGAGGCCTCCAGCAGCAGCCGCTGCTGCGGGTCCATCGCCAGCGCCTCGCGCGGGCTGATGCCGAAGAAGCCGGGATCGAACTCCCCGGCGGCCGACAGGAAACCACCCTGGTGCGTGTACGGGCTGTCCCGCTCCTCCGGCCAGCCACGATCGTGCGGGAACCCGGAGATGGCGTCTTCACCGCGGCTCAGCAGGTCCCACAGCCGCTCGGGATCGTCGACACCGCCGGGGAAGCGGCAGCTCATCCCGACGATCACGATCGGGTCATCGGCGGCCGCACCACGCGGACCCGCCGTCACCGCCGGTGAATCCCCGGCGCGGCCAAGGCATTCGGCCAGCAGGTGCTGCGAGAGCACGTTCACGTTCGGGTAGTCGAAGACCACCGTGGTCGGCAGCCGCAAGCCCGTCACGGCGGACAGCCGGCCGCGCACCTCCACCGCGGTCAGCGAGTCGAAACCAAGCTCGCGGAACGCCCGCGCCGGATCCAGCCCGTCCGGGTCGGGGAAGCCGAGGACGGCCGCGGCCTCGGCCCGCACGACGTCCTTCACCAGGCCGAGCCGCTCCGCCTCGCCGACGCCCGCCAGCATCGCCTGGAACTCCGAAACCGCTCCGGCCGCATCGTCCTGGGCCACCGCGGCGGCCTCGTCAATGGTCCGGACCTCGGGGAGATCGGCCAGCAGCGTGCTCGGGCGGGCGACGGTGAAACTGGGCGCGAAGCGGTCCCACCGCACGTCCGCCACCGTCACCAGCGGCTCCGTGGACCCCGCGGCCGCACCCATCGCGGCGAGGGTCAGCTGCGGATCCATCGTCGGCAGGCCGACCCGGGTCAGCATCTCCTCCACGGTGCCGCGGGCCATGCCGCCACCGCCCCAGGCGCCCCAGGCGATCGACGTCGCCGTGCGCCCACGGGAGCGGCGGTACTGCGCGAGACCGTCGAGATAGGCGTTACCCGCGGCATAAGCACCCTGCCCGCCACTGCCCCACACCGCCGCGAGGGACGAGAACAGCACAAACGCGTCCAGAGGGGTGTCCCCGAACACGGTGTCGAGGTTCGCCGCGCCCGCGACCTTGGCGGTCACGACACCGGCGTATTCGTCGGCACTGGTCTCCACGATCGAAGTCAGCTGCGAGACACCCGCGGTGTGCACCACGGCGGTGATGTCCGCACCCTGTTCGCGCAGGCTCGTCACCGCGGCCCGGAGGGCGTCGAGGTCGGCGACGTCGCAAGCCAGCACCGAGACCCGGGTACCCCCGGCCTCCAGCTGCTCCCGCACTCGCGTGGCGCTCTCGGCCGCCGGGCCGCTGCGGGAAAGCAGCACCAGGTGCTCGGCACCGGCGTCGGCGGCCCACTGCGCGATCAACGAACCCAGACCACCGGTGCCACCGGTGATCAGCACCGTGCCCCGCGGACACCACGACGTCACCGGAGTGGTGGCCGGTGCGTGGACCAGGCGGCGGGCGAACACCCCCGAGGAGCGGATCGCGACCTGATCCTCCGCACCGGTGAGGACGTCCCGCAGCCGGGCCGCGGCCCGCGCATCCACCGTCGCGGGCACGTCGACCAGACCACCCCACCACGACGGGTACTCCAGCGCGGCAACCCGGCCGAAACCCCACGTCATCGTCTGCGCCGCACTCGACACCGCATCCGACCGGCCGACCGACACCGCACCACTGGTCACCGCCCACACCGGAACCGGGGTCTCCCAGCCCGCGATCAGCTTCACCAGTTCCACGGTGTCCGCCAAGCCCGACGGCACCGCCGGGTGCACCACACCCGGCGACTCGTCCAAAGCCAGCAACGACACCACACCCGCGATCTCCGGCAGATCGGCCAACACCCCGGCCGGCTCGCCGCCGGGCTCGACGGTCCGGGTGATCACCTCGACGCCGGCCGACGCCAATCCGGCGCCGACACCCCGGTCGTCACCGCGGGCCGGGCACAGCACGAGCCACGTCCCCGGCATCGCGCCGCTCCGGCTCGAGACGGGTGCCCATTCGACCCGGTACGACCAGGAGTCCACAGTGGAGCGATCGCGGTTCCGCCGTCGCCACGACGACAAAGCGGGCAGCGCGGCCTGCAGCGACTCCGCTTCCCCGACGGCGAGTCCATCCGAAAGCACATCGAGATCGGCTTGCTCGACCGCGTCCCAGAACCCGTCGTGCACCGCATCCCCGGCACCGGAGGCCACCGTGGCCACCGCTTCGGGCCAGTAACGCCGGCGCTGGAAGGCATACGTGGGCAGCTCGACCCGCTGCGGCCGGAGACCGGCGTAGAAGGCCGTCCAGTCCACGCTGACGCCCTTGGTGTGGGCGTGCGCGAGCGCGGTCAGGAACTGCGTCGGCTCGTCACGGTCACGCTGCAACGTCCCCAACGCCACCGCGTCACCGGCGGCGGCGTCGAAGGTCTCGTTGAGGGCCATCGTCAGCACCGGGTGCGGACTCATCTCCAGGAACACCGTGTGTCCTTGAGCCAGCAACGCTTCGGTGGCGGTGTGGAACAGCACCGGGTTGCGCAGATTCCGGTACCAGTAGCCCCCGTCCAGCTCGGTCGTGTCGAGCAGTGCCCCGGTCAACGTGGAGTAGAACGGCACCGTCGCGCTCTGGGGGCTGATCCCCGCCAGCACGGTGTCGAGTTCCTTCTCCAGCTCTTCGACCTGCACAGAGTGCGACGCGTAGTCCACGGCGATCCTCTTGGCGCGCACGCCCCGTTCGTCACACCACGCCAGGATCTTCTCCACCCCGGCCGGATCCGCCGACACCACCACCGACGCAGGACCATTGACCGCAGCGACCGCCGCCCAGCCCGGGAGCTCACCGGCCGGCAACGCGACCGACACCATTCCCCCACCACCGGCGAGCGCCCGGATCGCCAACGACCGCAACGCAACCACCTTCGCGCCATCGTCCAGCGACAACGCACCCGCCACACACGCGGCGGCGATTTCACCCTGGGAGTGCCCCACCACCGCACCGGGCTGCACACCACACGCCTGCCAAAGGCGAGCCAAGGAGACCATCACGGCCCACAGCACCGGCTGCACCACGTCAACCCGCGCCAGCATCTCCGAATCAGCGAGCACCTCGGTCAGAGACCACGGCACCCACGTCGACAGCGCCTGCTCACACTCGGCCATCGCACCCGCGAACACCGCGGAAGACTCGAGCAACCCCGTCGCCATGCCGACCCACTGCGCACCCTGACCCGGGAACACGAACACCGGCCGCACCGACCGCACCGAAACACCACGCACCACGCCCGACGCGGAACGGTTGTCGCGGATCGCTTCCAGCCCCGCCAGCAGCGCCGCCCGGTCCCCGCCGACCACAGCGGCACGGTGGTCCAGGCCCGCCCGGCCCGTCGCCAGCGAATACCCGACGTCCACCGACGCCAGGTCCGGCCGTTCCCGCAGCCACGACAGCAACCGCGCGGCCTGCTCCGCCAGCGCGCCCTCGGTCTGCCCCGACACGACCCACGACGCCGCCGGCGTCGACAGCACGGCCGCGCCCTCCGCGGCCGGCGGTTCCGCCGGCACGGGCGCCTGCTCCAGGATCACGTGCGCGTTGGTGCCGCTCATCCCGAAGGACGACACCCCGGCCCGGCGCGGCTGCCCGGTCTCCGGCCACGCGCGCTGCTCGGTCAGGACCGCGACGGCGCCGGCCGACCAGTCCACCTTCGGCGTCGGCTCGTCCACGTGCAGCGTCCGCGGCAGCACCCCGTGCCGCATCGCCAGCACCATCTTGATCACCCCGGCCACCCCGGCCGCGGCCTGGGTGTGCCCGATGTTCGACTTCAACGACCCCAGCCACAGCGGGGCGCCGGCCCGATCGCGGCCGTAGGTCGCCAGCAGCGCCTCGGCCTCGATCGGGTCGCCCAGCGCCGTGCCCGTGCCGTGCGCCTCGACGGCGTCCACTTCGGACGGGGACAGCCGGGCACTCGCGAGGGCCTGCAGGATCACTCGCTGCTGCGACGGGCCGTTCGGCGCGGTAAGGCCGTTCGACGCACCGTCGGAGTTCACCGCCGAGCCGCGGATCACCGCCAGCACGGGGTGGCCGTTGCGCTGCGCGTCCGACAGCCGCTCCACGACGAGGACGCCGACGCCCTCGGCCCAGGACGTACCGTCCGCCTCGCCGGAGAACGTCTTGCAGCGGCCGTCGGCGGCGAGGCCGCCCTGCTCGCTGAACCCGTAGAACGCGCTCGGCGTCGCCATCACGGTCGCGCCACCGGCCAGCGCGAGGGAGCATTCACCCTGCCGCAGCGCCTGGCAGGCGAGATGCAGCGTGACCAGGGACGTCGAGCACGCGGTGTCCACCGAGACCGCGGACCCCTCCAGCCCCAGCGCGTAGGCGATCCGGCCGGAGACCACGCTGGCCGCCGTGCCGGTGAGGATGTACCCCCCGATCCCCTCGGGGGCCTTCAGCAGCAACGTGCCGTAGTCCTGGCCGGTGGTCCCGGCGAAGACGGCGGTCCGGGTCGTCTTGAGCGAAGCCGGGTCGATCCCGGCCCGCTCCAGCGCTTCCCACGAGGTCTCCAGCAGCAGCCGCTGCTGGGGGTCCATCGCCAGCGCCTCGCGCGGTGAGATCCCGAAGAACGCGGGATCGAAGTCACCGACGTCGTCCAGGAAGCCACCCTCTTGCGCGAACGCGGGTGGATCGGCCGGGGCGGCCGCGCCGTCGAGCTGCCAGCCGCGGTCGGCCGGGAAGCCGGCGATCGCGTCCTGCTCGGCGGTCAGCAGCCGCCACAGCTCGTCGGGGGTGCGCACGCCACCGGGGAACCGGCACCCCATCGACACGATGGCAATCGGCTCCCGGTTGCCGGCCTCGACCTCGCGTAGTCGCTGTCGCGTCTGATGCAGGTCTCCGGTGACCCACTTGAGGTACTCGCGCAGCGTCTGTTCATTCGCCATTCAATTGCACCTCTGGGCCCGACGGCAAAATACCCACCCACAATTCCCCATAATCCGCGTCATGAACCTATTTGACGCACATCCGGGGTACAACCCCCTAAAACGCCGTGCATCCCCCTGGTGGCCGCCGAACTGGCCGGACGCTGCCGGGGTGACCGACGTCGGTCACCCCGGCAGCACTCAGCTGGACCGGCCGAGCTCATTGTCGATGAAATCAAAGATCTCATCGTCGGAAGCCGTTTCCAGGTTATCGGCCACGACTTCGGCGGCCGGGGCGCCTTCCCATTTCTGCAGGAATGCCTGCAGCCGGACCGCCACGCGAGCCCTGGTGAGGGGATCGGGCTCGGTCTCGCCGAGAGTGAACTCCAGCTTGTCCAGCTCCGTCAGCAGCGAGGTGGCCGCCGCGGCCCCGCCGTCGAGGATCTCCTGGCCGAGGAACCGCGCCGCGGCCACGGCGTTCGGGTAGTCGAACACCAGCCCGGCCGGCAACGCCACCCCCGTCGCCGCGGTCAGCCGGTTGCGCAGCTCCACCGCGGTGAGGGAGTCGAAACCGAGCTCCCGGAACGCCGCGTCCGGCTGGACGTCACCGGCGGCGAGGTGCCCCAGCACCGCGGCCGCCTGGGTGCGGACCACCTTCACCAGCTCGTCTTCGCGTTCGAGCACGGACATCCCGGTGAGCCGGCGCCGCAGGTCGTTCAGCACGCCGGTGTCCCCCTCGACGGGCGTGGCCGCGGCGCGCGACGCCTTCTCCGCTTCGGGGATGTCCCCGATCAGCCGGCTCGGCCGCAGCGCCGTGAACGACGGGGTGAACAGCGCCCAGTCGACGTCGGCGACGGTGATCGCCGGCTCCCCGCTCGCGACGGCACCGCGCAGCGCCGCGGCGAACGAGCTCGCCGGAAGCCCCGGCAGCCCGCGCCGCCGGAGCTGCTGTTCGGTGACACCGTCGAGCAGGTCGCCGCCGGCCAAGGGGCCCCAGGCGACCGCGGTCGCGGGCAGGCCACGGGCCGCCCGGTTCTGCGCCAAGCCGTCGAGGTAGGCGTTGGCCGCGGCGTAAGCCCCCTGGCCGCCGCTGCCCCAGACCCCGGCGATCGAGGAGAACAACACGAGCGCGTCGAGCGTCCCCTCCGGGAACACCGCGTCCAGGTTCGCCGCACCCGTCACCTTGGCGTGCAGCACCGCCGCCACCTCGGGTACCCCGGTGCCGGCCAGGGGGGTGCCCGAAGTGACCCCCGCGGTGTGGAACACCGCCCGCACCGGCGTGCCGTCCGCGGCCAGGCCGTCGACGAGCCCGGCCAGCGACCGCCGGTCGGTGACGTCGGCGGCGGTCACCACGGCGCGAGCGCCGAGCAGGTCGAGGACCGCCTGCTCCGGCCGCTCCCCCGGCGGGGTCATCAGGACGACCCGGTCGACGTCGGTCTCGGCGAGCCAGCGCGCCGTCCACGTACCGAACGTGGTGGTCGCGTCGGTGACCAGCGCCGTCCCGGCCGGCGTCCACTCACCCGTCCCGGCGCTCGCCGGGGCGCGGACGACCCGCGGCACGAACGAGCCGGCGGCCCGGACGGCCACCTGGTCTTCGGGGCCGGCCAGTGCCGCGCAGATCCGGCCGACCACCTGCGGCCCGAGCACCTCGGGCAGGTCGACGACCCCACCCCAGAGCTGCGGGTGCTCCAGCCCGGCCACCCGGCCGAGGCCCCACAGCTGCGCCTGCACCGGGCTGGACAGCACGTCCGCCCGGCCCACGGCCACGGCGCCCCGGGTGAGGCACCACAGCGGCACCTGGCGGGCCGAGTCGATCAGCGCCCGGATCACCGCGAACGTGCCGGCCAGCCCGGACGGCACCACCGGCTCGTCCCGCAGTGGCTCGTCCGGCAGTGGCTCCCCGGCGAGGGCCAGCAACGAGACCACCCCGGCCAGCTCCGGCTCCACGGCGAGGGCCGCGCTCACCTCGCCGGTCAGCGGGGGGTGCCCGTCGGCTCCCGGCCGGACGACCACGGGCACCACCCGGGCGCCGTGCGCGGCCAGCCCGGCCACCAGCTCGGCACCCGTGTCGTCGTCCGGGCGGACGACGAGCCACGTGCCGGACAGCGCGTCGCTGCCGGTCTCCACCGCCTGCTTCCACGCAACCCGGTACCGCAGGGAGTCCACTGTGGACCGCTCGGCGCGCTGCTGCCGCCATTCCGACAGCATCGGCAACACCGCGCTCAGCGGCTGATCGGCGGCGAGCTCGAGGTCGCCGCCGAGCCCCGACAGGTCCGACCGCTCGACCGCCTCCCAGAACCGGGCGTCGGCCGACGAGCCCGCGTCCCCGATCCCGGTCCCGCCGGGCTCGGGCGCCGCCGGCCAGAACCGCTGCCGCTGGAACGCGTAGGTCGGCAAGTCGACCCGGCGCGCGCCCGAACCCGCGTGGAACGCCGGCCAGTCGACCGCGCAGCCGCGCACGTGCAGCCGGGCCAGCGCGGAAACCACCGCGCGTGCCTCCGCGTCGTCGCGCCCCAGCACGGGGACGAAGGCCGGCTCGATCCCGCTGACGCAGTCCTGCCCCATCGCCACCAGCCGGCCACCGGGCCCGAGCTCGAGGTAGGTGGACACGTTCTGCTCGTCCAGCCGGCGGATGCCGTCCGCGAACCGCACGGCTTGCCGCACGTGCCGCACCCAGTACTCCGGGGTGCGCAGGTCGTCGCCCTCGGCGAGCCGCCCCGTCACGTTCGACACGATCGGCAGGTCCGGCACGCCGAACTCGACCGTCTTCAGCACCGCGTGGAAGTCGTCGAGCACGGCTTCCATCCGCGGCGAGTGGAAGGCGTGGCCGACCCGCAGCCGCTTGGTCCGGTGCCCGGCGGCTTCGAAGTGGCCCGCGATGTCCAGGACCGCGTCCGTGTCGCCCGAGATGACGATCGAGGCGGGCCCGTTGACGGCCGCGATCGAGACCCGGTCGTCGAGCAGCGGGGTCACCTCGGCTTCGGTCGCCTGGATCGACACCATGGTCCCGCCGGCGGGCAGGGCCTGCATCAACCGCCCGCGCTCCGCGACCACGACGGCGGCATCGGCGAGTGAGAGGATCCCCGCGACGTGCGCCGCGGTGAGTTCGCCGATCGAGTGGCCCAGCAGGTAGTCGGGCCGGACCCCCCACGACGTCACCAGCCGGAAGAGCGCGACCTCGACCGCGAACAGCCCGGCCTGGGTGAACGCCGTCCGGTCGAGCCGCTCGCCGTCGCCGAACACCACCTCGGCCAGCGGGCGGTCGAGGTGCTGGTCCAGCTCCGCGCACACCGCGTCGAAGGCGTCCGCGAACACCGGGAAGGTGGCGTACAGCTCCCGGCCCATCCCCACCCGTTGCGCACCCTGGCCCGAGAACAGGAAGGCCGTCCGGCCGCCTTGCTTCGCGAGCCCGGCGAAGGTGTTCTCCGCGGGGCTTTCACCGGCGAGCGCCTGCAGTCCGGCCAGCAGGCCGGCCCGGTCCCGGCCCACCACGGCGGCCCGGTGCGCCAGCGCGGACCGGCCCGTCGCCAGCGTGTAGGCGATGTCCGAGGGCTCCTGGTCCGGACGGCGCAGCAGGTGCGCCCGGAGGACCGCCGCCTGCTCCGCCAGCGCCTGCTTCGACTTGCCCGAAAGGACCCACGGCAGCACGACCGGCTCGGCGCGCACCGGTTCCGGCTCGTCGAACGCCGGCGCCTGCTCGAGGATGACGTGCGCGTTGGTGCCGCTGATGCCGAAGGACGAGACGCCCGCGCGGCGCGGGGCCCCGGTCTCGGGCCAGTCCTGCTGCTCGGTCAGCAGCTCGACGGCGCCGGCTGTCCAGTCCACCTGGGACGACGGCGCGTCGACGTGCAGCGTCTTGGGCAGCACGCCGTGCCGCATCGCCTGCACCATCTTGATGATCCCCGCGACCCCCGCGGCGGCCTGGGTGTGCCCGATGTTCGACTTGATCGAGCCCAGCCAGAGCGGCCGCTCCCGGCCCTGCCCGTAGGTCGCCAGCAGCGCCTGCGCCTCGATCGGGTCACCCAGCTTGGTGCCCGTGCCGTGCGCCTCCACCGCGTCGACGTCGGTGGTGCCGAGCCCCGCGTTCACCAGCGCCTGGCGGATCACGCGTTGCTGCGACGGGCCGTTCGGCGCGGTCAGGCCGTTCGACGCGCCGTCGGAGTTCACCGCGGAACCCCGCACGACGGCCAGCACCGGATGACCGTTGCGCCGCGCGTCCGACATCCGCTCCACCAGCAGCACGCCGGCGCCTTCACCCCAGCTGGTGCCGTCGGCGGACTCCGAGAACGCCTTGCAGCGCCCGTCGGCGGCGAGTCCCCGCTGCCGGCTGAACTCGACGAAGGCGCCCGGCGTCGACATCACCGTGACCCCGCCGGCCAGTGCCAGCGAGCACTCCCCGGAGCGCAGGGCCTGGATGGCCATGTGCAACGCGACCAGCGACGACGAACAGGCGGTGTCGACGGTCACCGCGGGCCCTTCCAGCCCGAAGGTGTAAGCCAGCCGTCCGGAGACGATGCTCGCGGCGTTCCCGGTGCCGACGTGGCCTTCGGCGTTGTCCGGCGAGGCGAACAGCAGCGCCGGGTAGTCCTGCCCGTTGGTCCCGGCGAACACCCCGGTCCGGCTGCCCCGGAGCGACGCCGGGTCGATCCCGGCGCGTTCGAACGCCTCCCAGGAGGCTTCGAGCAGCAGCCGCTGCTGCGGGTCCATCGCGACCGCTTCGCGCGGCGAGATCCCGAAGGGTGCCGGGTCGAACTCGGTGGCGTCGACCACGAACCCGCCCTCGGCGACGTACGACGTCCCCACGCCGTCCGGGTCGGGGTCGTAGAGCGAGGCCAGGTCCCAGCCCCGGTCGGCGGGGAAGTCCGCAATGGCGTCGCCACCGGAGACCACCAGGTCCCACAGCCGTTCGGGCGACCGCGCGCCACCGGGGAACCGGCAGCTCATCCCGACGATGACGATCGGATCATCGGCACCGCCGTCGGCCACCACCGAGGGGCCGGCGGCCGGGTCGTCGCCACCGAACATCTCGGCCACCAGGTGCTCGGCCAGTGCGGCCGGGGCCGGGTAGTCGAAGACCAAAGTGGACGGCAGCCGGAGCCCGGTCGCCGCGGCCAGCCTGCCCCGGAGCTCGACGGCGGTGAGCGAGTCGAACCCGAGTTCCTGGAAGGCGGTCGAAGGACTCAGCGAGCCGGTGCCCGGGTGCCGCAGCACGGTCGCCGTCTCGGCCATGATCAGCTCGACGAGCACCCGGTTGCGCTCGGCGGCGTTCGCGCCGGCGAGCTTGGTCCCGAGCGTCGAGGTGACCGCGTCGTCCGCGGTGGCCTCGGCGGCCGCCTGCTTGACCTCGGGCAGGGTGCTGAGCAGCGGGCTGGGCCGCATGGCCGTGAAGGCCGGGGTGAACCGGTCCCAGCCGACGTCGGCGATCGTGATCGTGCCGTCGTCGCCGGCGAGTGCCTGCTGCAGCGCGGCGATCGCCTGCTGCGGCGAAAGCGCGCGCACCCCACGGCGGCGGAGCTCGGCTTCGGTTTCCCCCTCGGCCATGCCGCCGTCCGCCCACGGTCCCCAGGCCACCGACGTCGCCGGCAATCCGCGGCCACGACGTTGCTCGGCGAAGGCGTCCAGGTAGGCGTTCGCCGCGGCGTAGGCGCCCTGGCCGCCCGCGCCCCAGGTCGCGGCGATCGAGGAGAACACCACGAACGCGTCGACGGCCGTGTCCGCGAGCGCGTTCTCGAGGTTCACCGCGCCCAGCACCTTCGCCGCCGCGACCTGCTCGATCTCCGCGGCGTCCAGTGCGGTGACCGGGCACGCCCGCCCGGCACCGGCGGTGTGGAACACGGCGGTCACGTCGCGGCCGGCGACCAGCGCGGCGACCGCGGCCGGATCGGTGACGTCGCACCCGACCAGGCTGACCTGCGCGCCGGCCGCTGCCAGCTCGGCGGCCAGCTCTTCCGCTCCCGGCGCATCGGCGCCGCGACGGCTGGTGAGCACCAGGTCCCGAGCACCGGCGCTCACTGCCCAGCGGGCGACGTGTGCACCGAGCGCGCCGGTGCCGCCGGTGATCAGGACGGTGCCCCGCGGCACCCAGCGGTGGGCCGTCGCCTCGGCGGGGGCGTGGCTCAGCCGGCGGGCGAAGATTCCGCTGCCGCGGATCGCGACCTGGTCGTCCGCGCCGCCGAGCACCGACACCAGCCGGGCACCGACGCGGGCATCCACCGTGGCGGGCAGGTCGATCAGCCCACCCCAGGCCCGCGGGTGTTCCAGGGCGGCCACCCGGCCCAGACCCCACACCTGTGCCTGGCCGGGATCGGCCGCCGCGTCCGCGCGGCCGGTGCAGACGGCACCCCGGGTCACGCACCACAACGGCGCCGGGACCTGGAGCTCGTCCAGACGTCGCACCAGCCGGACCGTCTGCTCCACGGAAGTCACCAGCGACACCACGCCCGCCGGGGCGTCACCACGCCGGTCGAGGTCCTGTTCGATCCCGTCGACCGTGGTGGTCACCACCTCGGTGCCGGCCGCTCGCAGCACGTCGGCCAGCGAATCGGCCGGGTCGTCGGTCACGACCAGCCACCACCCGGAAGGAGCCGGGGCGGCGGGCGTGACCGGTGCCCAGGTGACCCGGTACCGCCACCCGTCGACCAAGGCGTTTTCGCGTCGCCCGCGTCGCCACGAGGACAGCATCGGCAGCACTGTGCTGACGGCGTCGAGGTCACCCGAACCCAGCGTTTGCGCCAGTGCCTGGGGATCCTCCCGCTCGACCAGCTCCCAGAAGACGTCGTCCACCCGGTCAGGTGCGACGGAGGGTGCGGCCGCCTCCGGCCAGAACCGCTCGTGCTGGAAGGCGTAGGTGGGCAGTTCCACGCGGGCCCCGCCGGCCACGAACGGCGTCCAGTTCACGTCGCCGCCGCGCACATACAGCTGTGCCAGGGCGGTGATCAGGGTCTGGGTCTCCTCACGGTCCTTGCGCAGCACCGGCAGGAACACGGCCTCGGAAGCGGTGTCGGCACCCATCGCCGACAACGAGCCGCCAGGCCCCAACTCCAGGTACGTCCGGACACCCAACTCGTTCAGGGTGCTCACCGCGTCACCGAACCGGACGGTGCGACGAACCTGCTCGACCCAGTACTCCGGTTCGGAGAGTTCGGCGAGCTGCCCGGTCACCGTCGACACGATCGGCGTCGACGGCTCCCCGAACTCGACTGTCTCCAGCACCCGACGGAACTCCTCGAGCATCGGATCCATCAACACCGAGTGGAACGCATGACTGACCCGCAGCATGGTTGCCTTTACCCCAGCCGCAGCGAACTGAGCCACCACAGCCTCGACCTCGGCCTGCGCCCCGGAGACCACCACCGACGTAGGCCCATTGACCGCCGCGACCTCGATGCCCGTCGCGGCCACCTCAGACTCCGTGGCCCGAATTGAAGCCATCGCCCCGCCCGAAGGCAGAGCCTGCATCAACCGACCGCGCGCCGTTACGACCCGAGCCGCATCCGCCAATGACCACACACCAGCAACATGAGCCGCAGCCAACTCACCGATGGAGTGCCCCGCGAGGTAATCCGCGCTGACACCCCACGAGGACACCAGCCGGTACAGCGCGACCTCAACCGCGAACAACCCGGCCTGCGTGTACACCGTCTGATCAAGCGACTCACCGTCACCGAACACGACATCCCGCACACCGCGGTCGAGATGCTGATCCAGTTCCGCACAGACCTCGTCGAAGGCGTCGGCGAACACCGGGAACGTCTCGTACAGCTCCCGGCCCATCCCGGCCCGCTGGGAACCCTGACCGGAGAACAACACCCCGAGCCCACCGGGCGTCACGGAACCAGCGGCGATCTCGTCGCCGTCCAGCAGAACTGCCCGGTGATCGAACACCGACCGTCCCGTCAGCAGCGAATACCCGACATCCACCGGCGACTGGGCATCGACGAAGGACCGCAGCCGCTCAACTTGCGCCACCAACGCGGCCTCGCTCCGGGCGGACACCACCCACGGCACCACCGGCGAAACCACTGCGGGGGGCGCGGTTTGCGTCATCGGCGGCGCCTGCTCCAAGATCACGTGCGCATTGGTGCCACTGATCCCGAACGACGACACCCCAGCCCGCCGCGGCCGCCCAGTCTCCGGCCACTCCCGCTGCTCGGTCAGCAACTCCACCGCACCAGCCGACCAGTCCACATGAGACGAAGGCGCATCAACGTGCAACGTCCGCGGCAACACACCGTGCCGCATCGCCTGCACCATCTTGATGATCCCGGCCACACCGGCAGCAGCCTGCGTGTGCCCGATGTTCGACTTGATCGAGCCGAGCCACAGCGGCCGGTCCCGCTCCTGGCCGTAGGTCGCCAGCAGCGCCTGAGCCTCAATGGGGTCACCGAGAGTGGTCCCGGTGCCGTGCGCCTCAACCGCGTCGACCTCATCGGCCGACAGCCGGGCGCTCGCCAGCGCCTGCCGGATGACCCGCTGCTGCGAGGGGCCGTTCGGCGCGGTCAGGCCGTTGGACGCGCCGTCCTGGTTGACCGCCGACCCACGCACCACCGCCAAAACCGGGTGCCCGAGCCGTTGCGCGTCGGACAGCCGCTCGACCAGCAGCATCCCGACACCTTCACCCCAGCCGGCGCCGTCGGCCGCGTCCGCGAACGACTTGCACCGGCCGTCGGCCGCCAGGCCCCGCTGCCGGCTGAACTCGATGAAGCTGCCCGGCGTGGCCATCACCGTGACGCCGCCGGCCAGCGCCATCGTGCACTCGCCGGCTCGCAGCGCCTGCACGGCCAGGTGCAGCGCCACCAGCGACGACGAGCACGCCGTGTCCACGGTGAGCGCGGGCCCTTCCAGACCCAGCACGTACGCGACACGTCCCGACACCACGCTGCCGGCGACACCCGTCGTCAGATAACCCGCGACATCCTCGAAGACGCTGCCCAGCTCGGAAATGTAGTCGTGGTACATGAGTCCCGCGAAAACACCCGTGGCCGTGCCGTGGAGGCCGGCCGGGTTGATGCCCGCCGACTCGATCGCTTCCCATGAAGCCTCCAGCAGCAGGCGCTGCTGCGGGTCCATCGCCAGCGCCTCACGCGGCGAGATCCCGAAGAACGCGGGATCGAACTCGGCGGCGTTGTGCAGGAACCCGCCCTCGGTCGTGTACGAGGTACCCGGGTTGTCGGGGTCGGGATCGTAGAGCCGTTCGACGTCCCAGCCACGGTCGGCGGGGAAGCCGGAGATCCCGTCCCCGCCCGAGTGCACCAGGTCCCAGAGCTGATCCGGGGTATCGACCCCGCCGGGGTAACGGCAGCTCATCCCGACGATCGCGATCGGCTCGTCCACCACCGACGACACCACCGCCGCGACCGCGGCGGACGTACTGGGCGCGAGTTCCTCGATCAGGAACTCGGCCAGAACATGCGGAGTCGGGTAGTCGAACACCAACGTCGCCGGCAACCGCAACCCCGTCACCGTGCCCAGACGATTCCGCAGCTCAACCGCAGTCAAGGAGTCAAACCCCAGCTCCGTGAACGGACGCGTCAACCCCACCGACTCCGGCGAAGCATGCCCCAACACCAACGCCACCTGCACACGAACCAAATCCGTCGCCCAAGCAGTCCGCTCCTCCACCGACAGGCCACGCACCCGAGCCAGAAGAGTGGCATCAGCCTGCGCAGCCCGCCGCACCGGCGCACGAACCAACCCACGCAGCACCGGAATGACCTCTTCGGTAGCGGCACGTTCCCGCCAGCGAGACACATCCAGCCCCATCGGAACCACCAACGCCTGCCCCGAACCGAGCGCGCGATCGAACAGCTCGGCCCCGGCAGCCGCACTCAACGGCGGGAACCCCGCCGACACCATCCGCGACAGCTCACTACCGGAACCCGTCCCGGCGAGCATCCCCACCTCGGCCCACGGCCCCCACGCCAGCGACAATCCCGGCAACCCCAGACCCCGCCGGTACTGGACCAAACCGTCCAGGAACGCATTCGCCGCCGCGTAGTTGCCCTGACCCGCCGACCCCAGAATCCCCGCCGCCGACGAACAGACCACGAACATCGACAGCTCCAGATGCTGGGTCAGCTCGTGCAGATACCACGCCGCATCCGCCTTCGGAGCCCACACCCTCCGCATCCGCTCCGGCGTCAACGAGGTAATCACACCGTCGTCCAGAACACCCGCCGTGTGCACGACACCGGTCAACGGATACTCCGCGCCGATACCGTCGATCACCGCAGCCAACGCCGCTCGATCGGTGACATCACAAGCCACCGCCTCAACGACGGCCCCGGCCTCGGCCATCTCCTCGACCAGCGAACCCGCACCCGCACCACCCCGGCGGGACGCCCACACCACACGCCGTACACCGTGCCGAGTCACCAAGTGCCGCACCAAGACACTGCCGACACCGCCACCACCGGTCACCAAGACCGTCCCCGACAGATCAATATCGGTGTCGACTGCGGGAACCCGGGTCAACCGAGGAATCCAGGCCTGGCCCTCACGCACCGCGACCTGCGGCTCACCACCAACGAACGCCTCCACCGAAGCAGTGTCGGTGTCGATCAGCACGATCCGCCCCGGATTCTCCGACTGCGCCGCCCGAACCAAACCCCACACCGACGCACCCGCCAGGTCGGACACACCCCGGCCATCACCAACGTCGACCGCACCCCGGGTCAGCACCACCAAGACTTCCTCGGCCGAGCTGGACCGCAGCCACCGCTGCAACTCGCCCAGCACCCACACCGCACACTCGCCCACGGCGTCGGCGGTGTCCAAGACCGTGTGCACCACCGCGCCGGTCGAGGCAGGCCCCGGGCTCCAGGTCACGCTGAACAGGTCATCGTGACGGCCGAGCACCGAGGTCTGCGCCGGAGCCGTAGGTTCCCTCAACGCCAAGGACTCGATCCGGGCGACCGGCACACCCGTGGTGTCACTCAGCAGCAACCGTGTCCCACCGGTGGTGGCGGTCAGGTGCACCCGCAGCACGGTCGCGCCGACCGCCGACAACGACACCCCCGACCACACGAACGGCAACCCGCCACTCACCCCAGGCACGAACGCGATCGCGTGCAGCGCAGCGTCCAAAAGCGCCGGGTGGATCCCGAACCCGTCATCACGAGCGTCCTCGGGCAACACGACCTCGGCGAACACCTCTTCGCCGTCACGCCACACCGACCGCACACCCCGGAACACCGGCCCATAACCCAGACCGGCGGACGCCAGATCGTCGTACAACGTCGAGACGTCCACCACCTCGGCACCCGACGGCGGCCACTGCTCCGCTCCGCCGGTCTCGGTGAAGGCCGAGGTGGTCAGGGTGGCGGTGGCGTGCTCGACCCACGGTGTGTCGTCGTGGCCGGCGGGACGGGAGTACACCGTCGCCTCGCGGTGACCGTCGGGCTCAGCCGGTCCGGTGACCACCTGCAACGCCACGGCCACCCCCGGCTCCAGCCGCAACGGCGCCCGCAGGGTCAGCTCGTCGATCACCGGGGTGTCCACCCGCTCGCCGGCGTGCAGCACCAGCTCCACGAAGGCGGCACCGGGCAGCAACACCGCACCCGAGACCACGTGATCGGCCAGCCACGGGTGACTTTCCAGGGAGATCTCCCCGGTGCACACTTCGGTGCCGTCCCCGGCGAGGGTCATCGCCGCCGACAACATCGGGTGCTCCACCGCGCGCAGCCCCGGGGACGACACGCCACCCCGATGGCCGGACACCAGCCAGAACCGCTCGTGCTGGAACGCGTACGTCGGCAGCGCAACGCGCCGACCGGTGTGGAGACCGGCCCAGTCCACGCTGACGCCCTTGGTGTGGGCGTGCGCGAGCGCGGTCATGAACTGGGTGGCCTCGTCGTGGTCACGCCGTAGCGTGCCCAGTGCGGTCGCGTCACTCGAGACCGCGTGGAAGGTGTCGTTCAACGCCAGCGTCAGCACCGGGTGCGGGCTGATCTCCACGAACACGGTGTGTCCCTGGCTCAGCAACGCCTGGGTGGCGTCGTGGAAGAGGACCGGGTTGCGCAGGTTGCGGTACCAGTACCCGGCGTCCAGCTCGGTGGTGTCGAGCAGCGCCCCGGTGAGCGTGGAGTAGAACGGCACCGACCCGGCCTGCGGGCTGATCCCCGCCAGCGCGGCGTCGAGCTCCTGCGCCAGTTCCTCCACCTGGACGGAGTGCGACGCGTAGTCCACGGCGATCCGCCTGGCGCGCACGCCCTCCGACTCGCACCAGGCCAGCACCTCTTCGACGCCGGCCGGGTCGGCGGAGACGACCACCGACGCGGGACCGTTGATCGCGGCGACCGCGACCCGACCGTCCCACCGCGGGATCCGGTCGGCAGGCAAGGTCACCGACACCATGCCCCCGCCACCGGCCAGCGCCCGCAACGCCAACGACCGCAACGCCACGACCTTCGCGCCGTCCTCCAGCGACAACGCACCCGCCACACACGCGGCGGCGATCTCACCCTGGGAGTGCCCCACCACCGCACCGGGCTGCACACCACACGCCTGCCACAACCGCGCCAACGAGACCATCACGGCCCACAACACCGGCTGCACCACATCAACCCGCGCCAACATCTCCGAATCAGCGAGCACCTCGGTCAGAGACCACGGCACCCACACCGACAACGCCCGCTCACACTCGGCCATCGCACCCGCGAACACCGCGGAAGACTCCACCAGCCCGGTCGCCATCCCGATCCACTGCGCACCCTGACCCGGGAACACGAACACCGGCCGCACCGACTGCGGCGCAGTCCCCCGCACCACACCCGGCACCGCCCGGTCGTCACGGATCGCCTCCAGCCCAGCGCGAACCCCGTCCCGATCCCCGGCAACGATCGCCGCCCGGAATTCGAACCGCGAACGGCCGGTCGCCAGCGAGTACGCCACATCGTGGAGATCCGCACTGTCCACGTAGGACAAGAGCTTCTCGGCCTGCCCGGCGAGGGCCGCCTCGGTCTTGCCCGAGAGCACCCACGGCACGACCGGAGAAACCTCCGCGGCAGTCGGGGTTTCCGCCACCGCCGGCGCCTGTTCCAGGATGACGTGGGCGTTGGTGCCACTGATCCCGAACGAGGACACGCTCGCCCGGCGCGGCTGCCCGGTCTCGGGCCACTCCCGCTGCTCGGTGAGCAGCTCGACCGCCCCGGCCGACCAGTCCACTTGGGACGTCGGCGCGTCGACGTGCAACGTCCGCGGCAGCACACCGTGCCGCATGGCCTGCACCATCTTGATCACACCGGCCACCCCGGCAGCCGCCTGGGTGTGCCCGATGTTGGACTTGATCGACCCCAGCCACAGCGGACGGTCACCGTCCCGGTCCTGGCCGTAGGTCGCCAGCAGCGCCTGCGCCTCGATCGGGTCACCCAGGCGGGTCCCGGTGCCGTGCGCCTCGACCACGTCGACCTGACCGGGCGACAGCTGCGCGTTGGCGAGGGCCTGGTGAATGACCCGCTGCTGCGAGGGCCCGTTCGGTGCCGTCAGGCCGTTGGACGCACCGTCCTGGTTGATCGCCGAACCCCGCACCACCGCCAGAATCGGGTGCCCGAGCCGCTGAGCGTCGGACAGTCGCTCCACCAGCAGCATCCCGACACCTTCGGACCAACCGGTGCCATCCGCAGCCTCGGCGAACGACTTACTGCGACCATCACCGGCCAAACCCCGCTGACGACTGAACTCCGCAAACGTCCCCGGCGTAGCCATCACCGTCACGCCGCCGGCCAAGGCCATCGTCGCCTCACCCTGACGCAACGCCTGAACCGCCCAATGCAACGCCACCAACGACGACGAACACGCCGTATCCACCGTCACCGCCGGACCTTCCAACCCCAGCGCATACGCCACCCGACCCGAAAGGACACTGCCGGAGTTCCCGACGCCCAGGAACGCCTCCACACCCTCAGGCACCGACACCAGCGACGTCGCATAATCGTGGTACATCAACCCGGCGAACACACCAGTCCGGCTACCCCGCAACGTCCCCGGATCGATACCGGCGGATTCGATCGCCTCCCACGCCGTCTCGAGCAACAACCGCTGCTGCGGATCCATCGCCAGCGCCTCACGCGGCGAGATCCCGAAGAACCCGGGATCAAAATCCCCGGCCTGGTAAAGGAACCCACCCTCCAGCGTCACCGAACGACCCTCACCGTCACCATCGGTGCGGTAGAGACCCTCCACGTCCCAGCCACGATCGGTCGGGAAACCGGAGATCCCGTCCCCGCCGGTGCGGACCAGGTCCCAGAGCTGGTCGGGGTTGCTCACGCCGCCGGGGTACCGGCAGCTCATCCCGACGATCGCCACCGGCTCGTCCACCACCGACACCGAGACCGACGCCGGTGTGACCACCGCGGCGGACGGCGCCAGCTCCTCGATCAGGAACTCGGCCAAGGCGTGCGGGGTCGGGTAGTCGAACACCAACGTCGCCGGCAACCGCAGTCCGGTCACCGTGCCCAGGCGATTGCGCAGCTCCACCGCGGTCAAGGAGTCGAAACCCAGCTCGGTGAACGGACGCGTCAATCCGACGGACTCCGGCGAAGCATGCCCCAGCACCAACGCCACCTGCGCACGAACCAGCTCCGTCGCCCAGGCGGTCCGTTCCTCCGCCGACAGGTTCCGCACCCGGGCCAGCAGAGTGGCATCAGCCTGCGCGGCCCGCCGCGCGGGTGCGCGGACGAGCCCACGCAGCAGCGGCGGGACGTCTTCGACGGCAGCCCGTTCCCGCCAGCGGGGGACGTCGAGGCCCATCGGCACCACCAACGCCTGCCCCGAAACCAAGGCCCGATCGAACAGCTCCGCACCCGCCGCCGCACCAAGCGGCGGAAGCCCCGCGGCGGCCATCCGTGCCAGATCATCTCCGTCGGCGTCGGCGAGCATGCCGACTTCGGCCCACGGCCCCCACGCCAGGGAGAGACCCGGCAGCCCGAGGCCACGGCGGTACTGGATCAGGCCGTCGACGAACGCGTTCGCCGTCGCGTAGTTGCCCTGCCCCGCCGATCCCAGAATCCCCGCAGCCGAGGAGCACACCGCGAACAGCGACAGCTCAAGGTCCTGGGTCAGCTCGTGCAGGTACCACGCCGCATCCGCCTTCGGAGCCAGCACGGTCCGCATCCGCTCCGGCGTCAACGACGTAATCACACCGTCGTCCAGCACGCCCGCGGTGTGCACGACACCGGTCAACGGATACTCCGAGCCGATACCGTCGATCACCCCAGCCAACGCGGCCCGGTCGGTGACATCACAAGCCACCGCCTCAACAACGGCCCCGAACTCGGCCATCTCCGACACCAGCGAACCCACACCCGCACCGTCAGCACCCCGGCGAGAAGCCCACACCACACGACGCACCCCACGACGGGTCACCAAGTGCCGCACCAGCACCCCACCGACACCACCGCCACCGGTCACCAGCACGGTCCCGGACAGCTCGACATCGGCCTCGGTCACGGGCACCCGGGCCAGGCGAGGGATCCAAGCCTGGCCCTCACGCACCGCGACCTGCGGCTCACCACCGACGAACGCCTCCACCGAAGCGGTGTCGGTGTCGATCAGCACGATCCGCCCCGGGTTCTCCGACTGCGCCGCCCGGATCAAGCCCCACACCGACGCACCGGGCAGGTCCGACACACTCCGGCCGTCACCGATGTCGACCGCACCTCGCGTCACCACCACGAGAACTTCTTCGGGCGGGCTGGACTGCAGCCACCGCTGCAGCTCACCCAGCACCCACACCGCGCACTCCCCCGCGGCGTCGGCGGTGTCCAGAACCGTGTGCACCACCTCACCAGTCGCGGCGGACGTCTGGCTCCAGGTCACGGCGAACAAGTCATCATGACGGCCGAGCACCGACGCCTGCGCCGGAGCGGCAGGCTCCCGCAACACCAAGGACTCGACCTGCGCGACCGGCGCACCGGCAGCGTCGCTCAGCAGGAGCCGCGTCCCGCCACCGGTGGGCGTGAGGTGCACCCGCAGCACGGTCGCGCCGACCGCGGACAACGACACCCCTGACCACACGAACGGCAGCCCCCCGTTCACCCCGGGCACAAACCTGATCGCGTGCAGCGCGGCGTCGAGCAGCGCCGGGTGGATCCCGAACCCGTCATCACGAGCGTCCTCGGGCAACACGACCTCGGCGAACACGTTCTCACCGGCACGCCACACCGACCGCACACCCCGGAACACCGGCCCATAACCCAGACCGGTGGACACCAGATCGTCGTACAACGTCGAGACGTCCACCACCTCGGCACCCGACGGCGGCCACTCCGCCAACCCGCCACCACCAGCGACGCTCGCGGCGGTGAGGGTGGCGGTGGCGTGTTCGGTCCACGGCAGGTCGTCGTGGCCCGCGGGACGCGAATACACCGTCACCTCGCGGCGCCGGTCGGAATCGGCGGGACCGGTGACGACCTGCAGCGCCACGACCACGCCGGGCTCCAGCTGCAACGGCGCCTGCAGGGTCAGCTCGTCGATCACCGGGGTGTCGACCCGTTCGCCGGCGTGCAGCACCAGCTCCACGAACGCGGTGCCGGGCAGCAGCGCCACGCCGGAGACCACGTGCTCGGCCAGCCAGGGGTGGCTTTCCAGAGAGATTTCCCCGGTGCACACCTCGGTGCCGTCCCCGGCGACGGTCATCACCGCCGACAGCATCGGGTGCTCCATCGCCCGCAGCCCCGACGACGACACGCCGCCCTGGTAACCGGGCAGCAGCCAGAACCGTTCGCGCTGGAACGCATACGTCGGCAACTCGACGCGCGCGCCGCCGACCACGAACGGCGCCCAATCCACCGCGGCGCCCCGCACATACGCCCCCGCCAGCGCGGTGACTAGCGTCCGGACCTCATCGCGGTCCTTACGCAGTACCGGCAAGAACACGGCATCGGAAGCGGTGTCAGCACCCATCGCCGACAGCGAGCCGCCCGGGCCCAGCTCCAGATACGTCCGAACACCCAACTCGTTCAGAGTGCTCACGGCATCACCGAACCGGACCGTCCGACGAACCTGCTCAACCCAATACTCCGGCTCGGCGAGTTCGGCGAGCTGCCCGGTCACCGTCGACACAATCGGCAGAGTCGGCTCCGCGAACTCCACCGTCTCCAGCACCTGCTGGAACTCCTCGAGCATCGGATCCATCAACGCCGAGTGGAATGCGTGACTGACCCGCAACATCGTCGTCTTCACCCCGGCCGCGGCGAACCGCGCCACCACCGACTCCACCGCGGCCTGCGCCCCGGAGACCACCACCGACGTAGGCCCATTGACCGCCGCGATCTCAACACCCGCGGCCACAACCTCGGCTTCGGCTGCCTGGATCGAGGCCATTGCCCCGCCGGCAGGCAAGGCCTGCATCAACCGACCCCGCGCCGCCACCACCCGAGCCGCATCCGCCAACGACCACACACCAGCCACATGAGCCGCAGCCAACTCACCAATCGAATGCCCAGCCAAATACTCCGGCCGCACACCCCACGAAGACACCAACCGGTACAAGGCAACTTCCACCGCGAACAACCCGGCCTGCGTGTACACCGTCTGATCCAGCAACTCACCGTCACCGAACACCACATCCCGCACACCACGGTCGAGATGCCGATCCAGCTCCGCGCACACCGCGTCGAAAGCATCGGCGAACACCGGGAACGTCTCGTAGAGTTCCCGGCCCATCCCCACCCGCTGAGAACCCTGACCCGAGAACAACACCCCGACCCCACCGGGAACCACCGAACCAGACGCGATCTCGGTGTCTCCCACCAGAACCGCCCGGTGGTCGAACACCGCGCGACCGGTCGTCAGCGAATACCCGACATCCACCGGCGACAGCTCCGGACGGGACGCTACGAAGGACCGCAGCCGCTCGACCTGCGCGCCCAGGGCTTCCTCACCGCGGGCGGACACCACCCACGGCACCACCGGCGAAACCTCCGCGGCACGCGGAGCTTCTTCCACCGCCGGCGCCTGCTCCAGGATCACGTGCGCGTTCGTGCCACTCACCCCGAACGACGACACCCCGGCCCGCCGCAGGGCCCCGGTCTCCGGCCACTCCCGCTGCTCGGTCAGCAACTCCACGGCACCGGCCGACCAGTCCACCTGTGACGAAGGCGCGTCCACGTGCAACGTCCGCGGCAGCACGCCGTGGCGCATCGCCTGCACCATCTTGATCACACCAGCCACACCCGCCGCAGCCTGCGTGTGACCGATGTTCGACTTCAACGACCCCAACCACAACGGACGCTCCCGGCCCTGGCCGTAGGTGGCGAGCAGCGCCTGCGCCTCGATCGGGTCACCCAGCGTCGTCCCGGTGCCGTGCGCCTCGACCGCGTCGACCTCGTCAGCGGACAACCGCGCACTGGCCAGCGCCGCCCGGATCACCCGCTGCTGCGAAGGACCATTCGGCGCCGTCAAGCCGTTCGACGCGCCGTCCTGGTTCACCGCCGAACCCCGCACCACGGCCAAAACCGGATGTCCCAGCCGCCGAGCATCGGAAAGCCGCTCGACGAGCAACATCCCGACGCCCTCGGACCAGCCGGTGCCGTCCGCGGCCTCGGCGAAGGACTTGCACCGGCCGTCCGCCGCCAGCCCACGCTGACGGCTGAACTCCACGAACGGCGCCGGGGTGATCATCAGGGCGACGCCGCCGGCCAGCGCCATCGTGCACTCGCCCCCGCGCAGGGCCTGCACGGCGAGGTGCAACGCCACGAGCGACGAGGAACACGCGGTGTCCACGGTGACCGCCGGGCCCTCCACCCCGAAGGTGTACGCGATCCGTCCGGAAAGGACACTCGCCGCGGTGCCGGTCAGCAGGTACCCCTCGACACCTTCCGCGGCCGGCCCGGCTCCCGTGCCGTAACCGGAGTTCGAGGCGCCCGCGAAGACGCCGACCGGCTTCCCGCGCACCGTCGCCGGGTCGATCCCGGCGGACTCGAAGGCCTCCCACGCGGTCTCCAGCAGCAGGCGCTGCTGCGGGTCCATCGCCAGCGCCTCACGCGGGGAGATCCCGAAGAACTCCGCGTCGAAATCGCCGCCCTCGTAGAGGAAACCGCCCTCCCGGGCGTAGGACGTGCCCTGGCTCGCCGGGTCGGGATCGTACAGGCGGCCGAGGTCCCAGCCACGATCGTCCGGGAACCCGGAGATCCCGTCGCTCCCGGTGACCGCCAGCTGCCAGAGCTCGTCCGGAGTCGTCACGCCGCCGGGGTAGCGGCAGCTGATCCCGACGATGGCGATCGGCTCGTCGTCGGCCTCGGGCCGCGGGGCCGCCACGACGGTGTCCGGCCGGACGCCGGAGAGTTCGCCGTCCAGGAACGCGGCGAGCGCCGACGGCGTCGGGTGGTCGAAGACGATGGTGGTCGGCAGGCTCACGCCGGTTTCGCCGGCCAGCAGGTTCCGCAGCTCGACCGCGGTCAGGGAGTCGAAACCGAGGTCGCGGAACGCCCGGTGCGGCTGCACCGCGGCGGGCGAGCTGTGGCCCAGCACGGCCGCGGCGTGCGTGCGCACCACCTCGACGAGGACGGCGGCACGTTCGGCGGCCGGCAGGTCCGCCGTCCGGGTGCGGAGCGCGTTCGCAGTGTCCGGGGCCGTCGTCGCGTCCGCGAGGGCGCGCCGCACCTCCTCCAGCTCGCCGATCAGCGGACGCGGGTGGGACGCGGTGAAGACGGGAGCGAACCGGCTCCAGTCCACGTCCGCGACCGTGACCGCCGAGTCGCCGAGGTCGAGGGCGCGGGCCAGCGCCGCGAGCGCGAGCTCCGGCGCCATCGTCCCGATGCCGCGCCGGGTCAGCTGCTCCCCTTCGTCACCGCCGGCCATGCCGCCGCCGGCCCAGGCGCCCCAGGCGATCGCGGTTCCGGCCAGGCCCGCGGCCCGGCGCTGCTGCACCAAGCCGTCCAGGAACGCGTTCGCGGCCGAGTAGGCGCCCTGCCCGCCGCTGCCCCAGACGCCGGCGATCGACGAAAAGACCACGAAGGCGTCGAGCTCGTCGTCGCGGAGCAGTTCGTGCAGGTTCGACGCGCCCGCGACCTTGGCCGACATCTCGCCGGCGAGGGTCGCGACGTCCGTCTCCCGCAGCAGGGCCAGGCTCGCCACGCCGGCCGCGTGCACGACGGCCCGGACCGGGTTCCCCGCGGTCCGGGCGGCTTCGACCAGGCTCGCGACCGAGTCGCGGTCGGAGACGTCGCAGGAGACGACCGTCGCCTCGGCGCCGAGCGCGGCCAGTTCGGCGACCAGCTCGGCCGCGCCGGGGGCGGCCAAGCCGGCCCGGCTGGTCAGGATCAGCCGCTCGGCGCCCCGCCCCACCAGCCACCGGGCGACGTGCGCGCCCAGCGCCCCGGTGCCGCCGGTCACCAGCACGGCGCCTCGCGGGGTCCACGGCCGGCCGGCGGGTTCGCCGCGGCGCGCGGCGCGCGCGAGCCGACGCAGGAACGCACCCGAGGGGCGGAGGGCGACCTGGTCCTCGGCGCCGTCGGCGAGAATGCCGCAGAGCCGGTCGGCGGCCCGCTGGTCGAGGACCTCGGGCAGGTCGAGCAGCCCGCCCCAGCGCTGGGGGAACTCGAGTCCGACGACCCGGCCCAGGCCCCAGGCCGCCGCCTGCGCGGGGCTGACCCGCCGATCGGAGCGGCCGGTCGAGACGGCGCCGCGGGTGGCCAGCCACAGCGGGGCGTCCAGTCGCAGGTCGTCGAGCGCCTGGACGAGGGTGACGGTGCCGGCCGTCCCGGCCGTCAGGACGGGGTGTTCGCCGTGCGGGGTTTCGTCGAGGGCGAGCAGGGAGAGCACCCCGTCGAACTCGGCACCGGTTTCCCGCAGCCGGGCCGCGAGATCGTCGCGGGTCGCCGTGGCCGCGTCGATCTCGGCCGGCACGAGGACGGCCCCCCGCGCGGTCAGGGCGGCCAGGGTGCCGGTCACGAGGTCGTGGCCGGCGAGCGCCCGCGGCACGAGCACCAGCCAGGTGCCGGTGAGCGCCTCGCTCGTCGCCCGGCGGTCGGGGGTCCAGGTGATCTCGTAGCGCCAGCTGTCCACGATCGACTGGTGCCGGCTCTGCCGCCGCCACGCCGAAAGTGCCGGCAGCGCCGCGGTCAGTGGTTCGAGGTCGCCCGACGGCATCGAGTTCGCCAGCAGGCTCAGGTCTTCGCGCTCCACGGCGTCCCAGAAGCCGCTGTCGGCAAGCCGGGTCTCGTTCGCGGCGGAGTCTTCCGGGACGGCGAGCCCGCCCGGCCAGTACCGCTCGTGCTGGAAGGCGTAGGTGGGCAGCTCGACCCGGGTCCCGCCGGCCACGAACCGGGCCCAGTCCACGTCGCCACCGCGCACGTACGCCCCCGCCAGGGCGGTGAGCAGGCTCCGGGTCTCCTCGCGGTCCTTGCGCAGGGCGGGCAGGAACGCCGCGTCCGGGGCGGTGTCGGCCCCCATCGCCGACAGCGTGCCGCCGGGCCCCAGCTCCAGGTAGGTCTCGACACCCAGCTCGGCCAGCGTGCTCACCGCGTCACCGAACCGGACGGTCCGGCGCACCTGCTCGACCCAGTAGCCCGGCTCGGCGAGTTCGGCGAGCTGCCCGGTCACGGTCGACACGACCGGGATCGACGGATCTCCGAACTCCACGCCCTCGAGGACCTGCCGGAACTCCGCCAGCATCGGGTCCATCAACGCCGAGTGGAACGCGTGACTGACCCGCAACATCGTCGTCTTCACGCCTGCTTCGGCGAAGCGCGCGACTACGGCCTCCACCTCGGCCTGCGGCCCGGAGACCACCACCGACCTCGGCCCGTTGACCGCCGCGACCTCGACACCCGTCGCAGCGACCTCGGCCTCGGAAGCCTGGATCGACGCCATCACCCCACCGGCAGGCAGCGCCTGCATCAACCGGCCCCGCGCGGCCACGACCCGGGCCGCGTCCGCCAGCGACCACACACCGGCGACGTGCGCCGCGGCCAGCTCACCGATGGAATGCCCGGCCAGGTACTCCGGTGCCACACCCCACGAAGTCACCAGCCGGTAGAGCGCGACCTCGATCGCGAACAACCCGGCCTGGGTGTACACGGTCTGGTCGAGCAGCTCAGCATCGCCGAACACGACGTCCCGCACCCCACGGTCGAGGTGCTGATCCAGCTCCGCGCACACCGCATCGAAGGCCTCGGCGAAGGCGGGGAACGTCTCGTACAGCTCCCGGCCCATCCCCACCCGCTGGGAACCCTGGCCGGAGAACAACACACCGAGCCCACCGGGCACCACGGATCCCGACGCGAGCTGCGCGTCACCGAGCAGGACGGCCCGGTGGTCGAGGGCCGCCCGGCCCGTGGCGAGCGAGTGCCCGACGTCCACCGGCGACAACTCCGGCCGGGCCTCGGCGAAGGACCGCAGCCGGTCGATCTGCGCGGCCAGCGCCGCTTCGGTGCGACCCGACACCACCCACGGCACGACCGGGGGAACTTCCGCCGGCCGCGGAGTTTCCGCCACCGCCGGCGCCTGCTCCAGGATCACGTGCGCGTTGGTGCCGCTCACCCCGAACGACGACACCCCGGCCCGGCGCGGCTGCCCGGTCTCCGGCCAGTCCCGCTGCTCGGTGAGCAGTTCGACCGCGCCGGCCGCCCAGTCGACGTGCGGCGACGGCTCGTCCACGTGCAGGGTCTTCGGCAGGACGCCGTGGCGCATGGCCTGCACCATCTTGATGATCCCGGCCACCCCGGCAGCGGCTTGGGGGTGCCCGATGTTCGACTTGATCGACCCGAGCCACAGTGGACGGTCCGCGGCACGGTCGTGGCCGTAGGTGTCGACGAGGGCCTGCGCCTCGATCGGGTCGCCCAGCACGGTTCCCGTGCCGTGCGCCTCGACGGCGTCCACCTGCCCGGGCAGCAGCCCGGCGTTGGCCAGCGCCTGGCGGATCACCCGCTGCTGCGACGGGCCGTTCGGCGCGGTCAGGCCGTTCGACGCACCGTCGGAGTTCACCGCCGAGCCGCGGACCACCGCCAGCACGGGGTGGCCGAGCCGCCGCGCGTCCGACAACCGCTCGACCAGCAGCACGCCGACGCCTTCGGCCCACCCGGTGCCGTCGGCGGCCGCGGCGAAGGACTTGCACCGGCCGTCGGCGGCCAGCCCGCCCTGCTTGCTGAACTCCACGAACGCGGCCGGGCTGGACATGACGGCGACGCCGCCGGCCAGCGCCATCGTGCACTCGCCCTGCCGCAGCGCCTGTGCGGCGAGGTGCAACGCCACCAGCGACGACGAACAGGCCGTGTCGACGGTCACCGCCGGCCCCTCGAGGCCGAGGGTGTAGGCGATCCGGCCGGAGATCACGCTGCTCGCGGAGCCGGTGACGAAGTAGCCCTCGACCGGCTCGCCGCTGCGCAGCAGGCTGACGTCATACCCCGAGGGCGACGCGCCGGTGAACACCCCGATCGGTTGCCCGGTCAGGGAAGACGGGTCGATCCCGGCGCGCTCGAGCGCCTCCCAGGACGCCTCGAGCAGCAGCCGCTGCTGCGGGTCCATCGCCAGCGCTTCCCGCGGCGAGATCCCGAAGAACTCCGCGTCGAACTGCGTGACGCCGGGGACGAACCCGCCCTCGTAGGTGGTCGTGGCGCTGGTGCCGGAATCGTAGATGCCGTCGATGTCCCAGCTGCGGTCGGTGGGGAAGCCCACCACACCGTCGGCGCCGGTGGCGACCAGCCGCCACAGGTCGTCCGGGCCGGCGACACCACCGGGATAACGGCAGCTCATGCCGACGATGGCGATGGGTTCTCGCGCGGAGTCGACGAGCTCGGTGTTCTCCCGGCGGAGCCGTTCCACCTCTTTGAGCGACGCCCGCAGTGCATCGAGAACCTTGTTCGACGGGGTAACCATCATCCACTCCACACTTGGCACGTCGTCATGAGATGTTGTCGCCCAACGCCATCTGGATCAGGTCGTCGGCGTCCATTTCGTCGATCAGGTCACCTTCGCCGCCTTCGGCCGCGACGTCGGCCCTGTCGGGCAAATCCGCCAGTTTCAGCAGGATGTCCAGCACGCCGGCGGAGCGGAACTTGGCCAGCGGGATCGTGGCCAGCGCGCCCCGGATGGTCTTTTCCGTCACGGCGTCGCCCGTTTCCCCCGCGTCGGGGAACAGCTTGGTCCGCAGGAACCCGGACAGGGCCTTGGGTGTCGGGTGGTCGAACACGAGCGCACCCGGGAGCCGCAGGCCGGTCGCGGTGGCGAGGTCGTTGCGCAGTTCGATCGCGGTGACGGAGTCGAAGCCGAGCTCGCGGAACACCCGCCCCGGCCGCACGGCGGTCGCCGCGCCGAGCTGGAGCACCGTCGCGGCCCGCTCGCACACCAGCTCGAGCAGCAGCTGTTCCTGTTCGGCGGGCGGCAGCGGGCCCAGCCGGCGGATCAACGCGGTCGCCACCTCGCCGTCGCCGGCCTTCGCTGCGCCGTCGCCGTCGGCGAGTGCTTCCCGCACTTCCGGCAGGTCCCCGAGGAACGGGCTCGGCCGCAGCATGGTGAACGCCCTGGCGAACTGCGGCCACTGGACGTCGACCAGCACGACCGAGTGCTCGTCGTGGTCGATCGCCTGCTGCAGGGCCACCACGGCGAGCTCGGGCGCCATCGCGGGCAGCCCGAGGCGCCGCAGCTGCGCGCCGACGTCGCCGTCGGACATGCCGCCGTCCGCCCAGGAACCCCACGCGACCGACGTCGCCGTCAGCCCCCTCGCCCGCCGTCCGGCCGCGAGGGCGTCCAAGGCCGCGTTCGCCGCGGCGTAGGCCGGCTGCCGGGCACTGCCCCACACCCCCGCGATCGAGGAGAAGAGGACGAAGGCGTCGACCGAGCCGCCGAGCAGCTCGTCGAGGTGGATCGCACCGGCGACCTTGCCCGCGACGACGTCGCAGAACTCGCCTTCGCCGAGCTCCGACAACGCAGTCGTGGCGGTGACACCGGCCGTGTGCACCACCGCCTTCACCGGGTTGCCGTCCGCGGCCAGCTCCTCGACGAGACGTTCCACCTGAGCACGATCGGCGAAGTCGCACGCGACGACGCGCACGTCCGCGCCGTCCGCGCCGAGTTCGGCCCGCAGCTCGGCGGCGCCGGGAGCGGAGGCACCGCTGCGGCTGGCCAGCACGAGGTTCCGCGCGCCCTGCCGCACCAGCCACCGCGCGACGTGCGCGCCGAGCGCGCCGGTGCCACCGGTGATCAGCACGGTGCCTTCGGGCGTCCACCGGCGCGCCGGTGCGCCCCTCCGGGGAGCGCGGGCCAGCCGGCGCCCGAACGCCCCTTCCGGCCGCACCGAGACCTGGTCTTCGCCGCTGTCGCCCGCGAGAACGGCGCACAGCCGGTCGATCGCCCGCTCGTCGAGGTCGCCGTCCGGCAGGTCGACAAGGCCACCCCAGGTGCTGGGCCGTTCCAGCGCGATGGTCCGGCCGACGCCCCACACCTGCGCGGGCCCGCAACCGGCGGCCACCGCGTCCCGCTCACCCCGGGTGACGCACCACAGCGGCGCGCCGATCCCGACGTCGTCGAGCGCCTGAGCCAGGCTCAACGTCGCCGTCACGCCCAGCGGAACCGCTTCGCACAGCGGGTGCGGGCGGGTGTCGAGCCCGAGCAACGACAGCACCCCGGCGAGCTCGTCCCCGGCGACCACGTCACGAAGGTGCGCGGCGATCGCCGGGCGGTCCCCGGCGACCTCGATCGTCCGCACGTTCGCGCCGTGTGCCGCCAGACCGCGTACGCAGCCGTCCACGGTTTCGTGGTCCGGCAGACCGGCCGGCACCACCACGAGCCAGGTTCCGTCGAGGTCCGGCTTCGCCTCCTCGGCGAGTGGTGCCCACTCCACCCGATAACGCCACGAGTCCACTGTGGATTGCCCTTGGCTGGTGCGGTGCCACGAGGTCAGCGCCGGCAGCGCCGCCCGCAGCGTCTCCGCTTCCGCTGCGTCCAGCCCGCCGGTGAGCGAGTCGAGGTCCTGGTGGGCAACGGCGTTCCAGAACCGGGTGTCGACGGATTCCGGCCGCGGCGGGGCGGATTCCAGCCAGTAGCGCTCGTGCTGGAAGGCGTAGGTCGGCAGGTCGACGTGCCTGCCGTGGCCGAGGGTTTTCCAGTCCGGGCTGACGCCGTGGGTGTGGGCGTGCGCCAGCGCGGTGAGGAACTGAGTGGCCTCGTCGCGGTCACGTCGCAACGTCCCCAACGCGACCGCGTCACTGCCGGCGGCGTCGAAGGTGTCATTGAGCGCCATCGTCAGCACCGGGTGCGGGCTCATCTCCAGGAACACCGTGTGTCCCTGAGCCAGCAACGCCTCCGTCGCATTGTGGAACAGCACCGGGTTGCGGAGGTTGCGGTACCAGTAACCGGCGTCCAGTTCAGTCGTTTCGAGGAGGTCCCCGGTGAGCGTCGAGTAGAACGGCACCGCCCCGGCCTGGGGGCTGATCCCCGCCAGCACGGTGTCGAGCTCCTTCTCCAACTCCTCCACCTGCGGAGAATGCGACGCGTAGTCCACCGCGACCCGCTTGGCACGCACCTCTCGCTCGTCACACCACGCCAGGATCTTCTCCACCCCGGCCGGATCCGCCGACACCACCACCGACCCGGGACCATTCACCGCCGCCACCCCGGCCCAGTCCGGGAGCTCACCGGCCGGCAACGCGACCGACACCATTCCCCCGCCACCGGCCAGCGCGCGGATCGCCAACGACCGCAACGCAACCACCTTGGCGCCGTCCTCGAGGGACAACGCACCCGCGACGCACGCGGCGGCGATCTCGCCCTGGGAGTGCCCCACCACCGCGGCCGGCTGCACACCACACGACTGCCAGAGCCGGGCCAAGGAGACCATCACCGCCCACAAGGCCGGCTGCACCACATCAACCCGCGCCAACATCTCCGGGTCCGTGAGCACCTCGGTCAGAGACCACGGCACCCACTTCGACAACGCCCGCTCACACTCGGCCATCGCCGCCGCAAACACGGCGGAGGACTCGAGCAACCCCGTCGCCATGCCGACCCACTGCGCACCCTGACCCGGGAACACGAACACCGGACGCACCGACTGCGACGCAGTCCCCCGCACCACACCCGGCACCGCCCGGTCGTCACGGATCGCCTCCAGCCCAGCCCGAATCCCGTCCCGATCCCCGGCGACAATCGCCGCCCGGAATTCGAACCGCGAACGGCCGGTCGCCAGCGAGTACGCCACATCGTGGAGATCCGCACTGTCCACGTAGGACAAGAGCTTCTCGGCCTGCCCGGCGAGGGCCGCCTCGGTCTTGCCCGAGAGCACCCACGGCAGCCCCGAACCGACCGGCGACGCCCCCGCGGCACGCGGGCTCACCGGCGGCGCCTGCTCGAGGATGACGTGCGCGTTGGTGCCACTGATCCCGAACGACGACACCCCAGCCCGCCGAGGCCGGCCGGTCTCGGGCCACTCCCGCTGCTCAGTCAGCAGCTCAACCGCACCGGACTCCCAATCGATGTGCGACGACGGCTGATCAACATGCAACGTCCGCGGCAGCACACCATGACGAATGGCCTGCACCATCTTGATAATCCCCGCGACCCCCGCCGCCGCCTGCGTATGCCCGATATTCGACTTGATCGAACCCAGCCACAACGGACGCTCCCGCCCCTGCCCATAAGTCGCCAGCAACGCCTGCGCCTCGATCGGATCACCCAGGCGGGTCCCCGTGCCATGCGCTTCCACCGCGTCGACCTCGTCAGCCGACAACCGGGCACTCGCCAACGCAGCACGGATCACCCGCTGCTGCGAGGGCCCGTTCGGTGCCGTCAGGCCGTTGGACGCACCGTCCTGGTTGATCGCCGAACCCCGCACCACCGCCAGGATCGGATGTCCGAGCCGCCGGGCGTCGGACAGCCGCTCCACCAGCAGCATGCCGACACCCTCGCCCCACCCCGTACCGTCGGCCGACTCAGCAAAGGACTTACTACGCCCGTCACCAGCCAACCCACGTTGACGGCTGAACTCCGCGAACGTCCCCGGGGTGGCCATCACCGTGACCCCACCGGCCAGGGCCATCGTCGCTTCGCCCTGACGCAACGCCTGGATAGCCCAGTGCAGTGCCACCAACGACGACGAACACGCCGTATCCACCGTCACCGCCGGACCTTCCAACCCCAGCGTGTATGCCACCCGGCCCGAAAGGACGCTGCCGGAGTTCCCGACACCGAGGAACGCCTCCACCCCGTCAGGCACCGACACCAGCGACGTCGCGTAATCGTGGTACATCAGACCGGCGAACACCCCGGTCCGGCTACCGCGCAACGTCCCGGGATCGATACCGGCGGATTCGATCGCCTCCCACGCCGTTTCGAGCAGTAGCCGTTGCTGGGGGTCCATCGCCAGCGCCTCACGCGGGCTGATCCCGAAGAAGCCGGGATCAAAATCCCCGGCCTGGTAGAGGAAACCGCCCTCCAGCGTCAGAGAACGACCCTCATCGTCACCGTCGGTGCTGTAGAGACGTTCCACGTCCCAGCCACGATCGGTCGGGAAGCCGGAAATTCCGTCCCCGCCCGAGTGCACCAGGTCCCAGAGCTGATCCGGGGTATCGACCCCGCCGGGGTAACGGCAGCTCATGCCCACGATCGCGATCGGTTCGTCCACCACCGACGACACCACCGCCGCGACCGCGGCGGACGTACTGGGCGCGAGTTCCTCGATCAGGAACTCGGCCAGAACATGCGGAGTCGGGTAGTCGAACACCAACGTCGCCGGCAACCGCAACCCCGTCACCGTGCCCAGCCGATTCCGCAGCTCCACCGCAGTCAAGGAGTCAAACCCCAGCTCCGTGAACGGACGCGTCAACCCCACCGACTCCGGCGAAGCATGCCCCAGCACCAACGCCACCTGCACACGAACCAAATCCGTCGCCCAGGCAGTCCGCTCCTCCGCCGACAGGTTCCGCACCCGAGCCAGCAGAGTGGCATCAGCCTGCGCAGCCCGCCGCACCGGCGCACGAACCAACCCACGCAACACCGGCGGAATCTCTTCGGTAGCAGCACGCTCCCGCCAGCGAGACACATCCAGCCCCATCGGAACCACCAACGCCCGCCCCGAACCGAGCGCGCGATCGAACAGCTCCGCACCCGCCGCTGCACCAAGCGGCGGCAGCCCGGCGGCGATCATCCGCGCCGGCTGCTGACTACCGGCGAGCATGCCGACTTCGGCCCACGGCCCCCACGCCAGCGACAGACCCGGCAGTCCCCGACTCCGCCGGTACTGGATCAGTCCATCCAGGTACGCGTTCGCCGCCGCGTAGTTGCCCTGCCCGGCCGACCCCAAGATCCCGGCCGCCGAGGAGCACACCGCAAACAGCGACAGCTCCAGGTCCTGGGTCAACTCGTGCAGATACCACGCCGCATCCGCCTTCGGACCCCACACCGTCCGCATCCGCTCCGGCGTCAACGACGTAATCACCCCGTCATCAAGAACACCCGCCGTGTGCACGACACCGGTCAACGGATACTCCGACCCGATACCGTCGATCACCCCAGCCAACGCGTCCCGATCGGTGACATCACAAGCCACCGCCTCAACAACGGCCCCGAACTCGGCCATCTCCGACACCAGCGAACCCACACCCGCACCGTCAGCACCCCGGCGGGACGCCCACACCACACGCTGGATCCCGTGCCGGGTCACCAAGTGCCGCACCAGCACCCCACCGACACCACCGCCACCGGTCACCAGCACCGTGCCCGACAGCTCGACATCAGCCTCGACGGCGGACACCCGAGTCAGACGAGGAATCCAAGCCTGGTCCTCACGCACCGCGACCTGCGGCTCACCACCAACAAATGCCTCCACCGAAGCAGTGTCGGAGTCGATCAGCACGATCCGACCCGGATTCTCCGACTGCGCCGCCCGAACCAAACCCCACACCGACGCACCCGCCAAGTCGGACACACCCCGGCCGTCGCCGATGTCGACCGCACCCCGGGTCAGCACCACCAGGACTTCCTCGGCCGAGCTGGACCGCAGCCACTGCTGCAGCTCACCCAGCACCCACACCGCGCACTCCCCCGCGGCGTCGGCCGTGTCCAGAACCGTGTGCACCACCGCGCCGGTCGAGGCAGGCCCCGGGCTCCAAGTCACCGTGAACAGATCGTCGTGACGGCCGAGCACCGAGGCCTGCGCCGGAGCAGCAGGCTCCCGCAACACCAAGGACTCGATCCGGGCGACCGACGCACCCGTGGTGTCGCTCAGCAGCAACCGTGTCCCACTGGTGGTGGCGGTGAGCTGCACCCGCACGACCGTGGCGCCGGCCGCGGCCAAGGACACTCCCGACCACGCAAACGGCAACCCACCAGGCACTCCGGGCACAAACCTGATCGCGTGCAGGGCAGCGTCGAGCAACGCCGGGTGGATCCCGAACCGGTCGTCGCGGGCCTGCTCGGGCAGCGCCACCTCGGCGAACACGTCCTGCCCGGCACGCCACACCGACCGCACACCCCGGAACACCGGCCCATAATCCAAACCGGCGGACGCCAGATCGTCGTACAACGTGGACACGTCCACCACTTCCGCACCCGACGGCGGCCACTCCGCCAACCCGCCACCACCAGCGACGCTCGCGGGCGTGAGGGTGGCGGTGGCGTGCTCGATCCACGGCGTGTCGTCGTGGTCGGCGGGGCGGGAGTAGACCGTCGCCTGACGGTGCCCGTCCGGCCCGGCCGGGCCGGTGACCACCTGCAACGCCAAGAGCACACCTGAGTCCAGCTGCAACGGCGCCCGCAAGGTCAGCTCGTCGATCACCGGGGTGTCGACCCGTTCGCCGGCGTGCAGCACCAGCTCCACGAACGCGGTGCCCGGCAGCAGCGCTACGCCGGAGACCACGTGCTCGGCCAGCCACGGGTGACTCTCCAGGGAAAGCCGACCGGTGAACACGAACGAATCCGAGCCGGCAACCCGGAGGCCGGCGTTCAAGAGCGGGTGGTCGCCGGGCAGCAACCCCAGACCCGCGGCATCGATCTGCTCCAGAGCCGTCATGTCAGGCCAGTACCGCTCGTGCTGGAAGGCGTAAGTGGGCAGCTCCACTCGCGACCCACCCGCCACGAACGGCACCCAATCCACTTCGGCGCCTCGCACGTAGACGCCCGCCAGCGCGGTGATCAGCGTCCGGACCTCGTCACGGTCCTTGCGCAGCCCCGGAAGGAACACCGCCTCGGACGCGGTATCCGCGCCCATCGCCGACAACGTCCCGCCCGGCCCCAACTCCAGATACGTCCGAACACCCAACTCGGCCAGAGTGCTTACCGCATCACCGAACCGGACGGTCCGACGAACCTGCTCAACCCAGTACCCGGGCTCGGAGAGTTCGGCGAGCCGCCCGGTCACCGTCGACACAATCGGCAGAGTCGACTCCCCGAACTCCACGCCCTCCAGGACCTGCCGGAACTCCGCCAGCATCGGATCCATCAACACCGAATGGAACGCATGACTGACCCGCAACATCGTCGTCTTCACACCAGCCGCGGCGAACCGCGCCGCCACCGATTCCACCTCGGCCTGCGCCCCGGAAATCACCACCGAGGTCGGCCCGTTGACCGCCGCCACCTCGACACCCGCCGCGGCAACCTCGGCTTCGGATGCCTGAATCGACGCCATCGCCCCACCGGCAGGCAACGCCTGCATCAGCCGACCGCGTGCCGCCACGACCCGAGCCGCATCCGCCAACGACCACACACCAGCCACATGAGCCGCAGCCAACTCACCAATCGAATGCCCAGCCAAGTAATCCGCGCTGACACCCCACGAAGAAACCAACCGATACAGCGCAACCTCGACCGCGAACAACCCGGCCTGGGCATAAACAGTCTGGTCCAGCAGCGCGCCATCGCCGAACACCACATCCCGCACACCACGATCGAGATGCCGATCCAGCTCCGCACACACCTCATCGAAAGCCTCGGCGAACACCGGGCACGCCTCATACAGCTCCCGGCCCATCCCCACCCGCTGGGAACCCTGACCCGAGAACAGCACCCCGAGCCCGCCGGGCACCACCGAGCCCGAAGCAACCTCGGCATCACCCAGCAGCACCGCGCGGTGATCAAAGACCGACCGGCCCGTCACCAAGGAATACCCGACATCCACAGCCGAATGGGAGCCGACGAAGGAACGCAGCCGCTCGACCTGCGCCGCCAACGCCGCCTCACTCCGGGCGGACACCACCCACGGCACCACCGGCGAAACCACTGCGGGGGGCGGGGTTTCCGCCACCACCGGCGCCTGCTCCAAGATCACATGCGCATTGGTGCCACTGATCCCGAACGAAGACACCCCAGCCCGCCGCGGCCGCCCGGTCTCCGGCCACTCCCGCTGCTCGGTCAGCAACTCCACCGCACCAGCCGACCAGTCCACATGAGACGAAGGAGCGTCCACGTGCAAGGTCTGCGGCAGGACGCCGTGGCGCATGGCCTGCACCATCTTGATCACACCGGCCACACCCGCGGCGGACTGCGTGTGCCCGATGTTCGACTTGATCGAGCCGAGCCACAGCGGCCGCACCCGGTCCTGGCCGTAGGTCGCCAGCAACGCCTGAGCCTCAATGGGGTCACCGAGAGTGGTCCCGGTGCCGTGCGCCTCAACCGCGTCGACCTGATCGGCCGACAACCGCGCACTCGCCAACGCCGCCCGGATGACCCGCTGCTGCGAAGGACCATTCGGCGCCGTCAACCCATTCGACGCACCATCCTGGTTCACCGCCGAACCCCGCACCACCGCCAAAACCGGGTGCCCCAACCGCTGAGCGTCGGACAGCCGCTCCATGAGCAGCACCCCGACACCTTCACCCCAGCCGGTGCCGTCCGCGGCCTCGGCGAACGGCTTGCACCGGCCGTCCGGAGCCAGCCCGCCCTGCCGGCTGAACTCGACGAAGATCCCGAGGTCGGCCATCACCGTCACCCCGCCGGCCAGTGCCATGGTGCACTCACCGGAACGCAGCGCCTGGCACGCGAGGTGCAACGCCACCAGCGAAGACGAACACGCCGTGTCCACCGACATGGTGGGGCCCTCGAGGCCGAAGGTGTAGGCCACCCGCCCGGCCACCACGCTCCCGGCCGTCCCGGTGAGCACCTGGCCCTCATAACCGGCCGAGGTGCTCTGCAGCGCCGACGCGTACCCCGAGGACGACGTCCCCGCGAAGACGCCGATCGGTTCGCCGCGCACCGACGCGGGGGTGATGCCCGCCTGCTCGAAGACCTCCCACGACGTCTCCAGCAGCAGCCGCTGCTGGGGGTCCATCGCCGACGCCTCGCGCGGGGAGATCCCGAAGAAACCGGCGTCGAATTCGGGCGCGTCGAAGAGGAAACCGCCCTCGTCGGCGATGGTCACCTCGGTCCGGCGCAGCACCCGGTCCGCCGGGAATCCGGTGATGCCGTCACCACCGGATTCGACCAGGCGCCACAGCTCGGCCGGGGAGTGCACGCCGCCGGGGTAGCGGCAGCTCATCGAGACGATCGCGATGGGGTCGTCGTCGGGAACCGGACCCCGGTTCGCCGTCGTGAGCTGCTTGCGGCGGCCGACGACCTCGGCGAGCAGGTGGCCGGCCAGCGCTGCGGGGGTCGGGTGGTCGAAGACCAGCGACGCCGGGAGCCGGAGCCCGGTCGCGGTGCCAAGGCGGTTGCGCAGCTCGACCGAGGTCAGGGAGTCGAACCCGAGGTCCTTGAACGCCCGGTCCGGGCTCACCGCGTCGGGGGACGTGTGCCCGAGCACGATCGCGGCCTGGGTTCGCACCACCTCGACCACGGTCGCGACGCGGTTGTCCTCCGGGAGGGCGAGCAGCCGCTGCGCGAGGGTCGACCCCGTCGCGTCGGCGGAGCGCGCCACCCGGCGGTTCGACTTCCGGACGAGGCCACGCAGGATGCCCGGCACCTCGGCGCGGCCACGCAGCGCGGCCAGGTCCAGCACGACCGGCGCCAGGACCGCGTCGTCGTGCCGGAGCGCCGCGTCGAACAGCTCGACGCCGTCCGCCGCGGTGAGCGGGACGAACCCGCTGCCCCGCACCCGCCGGCCGCCGGCCGGGTCGAGCATTCCGCCGCTCAGCCCCCACGGGCCCCACGCCAGCGCGGTCGCCGGCAGGCCGCGGGCGTGCCGCAGCCGGGCGAGCGCGTCGAGGAACGAGTTCGCGGCCGCGTAGTTCCCCTGCCCCGGCGCGCCGAGGACGCCCGACGTCGACGAGAACAGCACGAACGCCGACAGCTCGAGGTCCTGGGTGAGCTCGTGGAGGTACCACGCCGCGTCGGCCTTCGGCCGCAGCACGGCAGCCACCCGGTCGGGCGTCAGCGAAGGCACGGCACCGTCGTCGAGGACCCCGGCCAGGTGCACCACCGCGGTCAGCGGGTGCCGCGGCGGGATCGCGGCGATGAGCTCGGCCAGCGCGTCCCGGTCGGTCACGTCGCAGGGCACGAACCGCACGCCCTCGCCGAGTTCCGCCGTCGGGCCGCTGCGGCCGGCGACGATGACGTTGCGGGCCCCGTGCAGCTCGGTCAGGTGCTTGACCAGGACGGCGCCGATCGAGCCCGTCCCCCCGGTCACGAGGATCGTTCCGGCCGGATCGAGCGGCGCCGGCACGGTGAGCACCACCTTGCCGACGTGCTTGGCCTGGCTGAGGAAGCGGAACGCCTCCGGCGCCCGGCGCACGTCCCAGGTGCTGACCGGCAACGGTCGCAACGCGCCGCTTTCGAACAGGGCCAGCACTTCCGCCAGCATCCGGCCGATGCGCTCCGGCCCGGCCTCGATCACGTCGAAGGCCCGGTACCGGACCCCTTCGTGCGCGGCCGCGACCACGTCGGCGTCACGGATGTCCGCCTTGCCCATCTCGACGAACCGGCCGCCGCGAGGCAGCATCCGCAGCGACGCGTCGACGAAGGGCCCGGCGAGCGAGTCCAGGACGACGTCGACACCCCGGCCACCGGTCGCGGCGAGGAACCGCTCTTCGAATTCGAGGGTCCGCGACGAGGCGATCCGGTCGTCCGCGAGACCGGACGCGCGAAGCGTGTCCCACTTGCCGGTGCTCGCGGTCCCGAACACGTCGGCCCCGAGGTGGCGGGCCAGCTGGGTGGCCGCCATACCGACCCCGCCGGCGGCGGCGTGGATGAGGATCGACTCCCCCGGCCGCAGGTCCGCGAGGTCGACCAGGGCGTGGTAGGCGGTCAGGAACACGATCGGGACCGACGCGGCCCGGGCGTACGACCAGCCATCCGGGATGGCGGCGAGCATGCGGCGGTCGGCGACGGCCGTCGGGCCGAACGCGTCGGCCAGCAGGCCCAGCACCCGGTCGCCGGGCGCGAGGTCGGTGACGTCCGAGCCGACTTCGGTGACGACACCGGCGCCCTCGATGCCCATCGACGCCTGGCCCGGGTACAGGTTCAGCGCGATCAGGACGTCCCGGAAGTTCAGCCCGGCGGCGCGGACGGCCACGCGGACCTCACCGGCGGCCAGCGGCGCGGGTTCGGGCGCGGCGAGCAGGCGCAGGTCGTCCAGCGCGCCCTGCTTCGTGCTCCCCAGCCGCCAGGTTCCACCGGACGGCGGGGCCGGGAACCCGCCCGCGCCTGCCGGGGCGAGCCGGGGTGCCCGCGAGCTGCCGGCGCGCCGGGTGAGCTGCGGTTCACCGGTGGCGAGGGCCGCCCGCACCGACGACTCGGTGACCTCGTCGGTGTCGAGCAGGACGAACCGGCCCGGGTTCTCGGTCTGCGCCGAGCGCAGCAGTCCCCAGGCGGCCGCGGTGGCCGGGTCGTCGGCGCCGTCGGTGGTCACGACGACCAGCGCCGACTCGGCGAAGCGCTCGTCGGCGAGCCAGCCCTGGGCCAGGTCGAGGGCCTCGCGCACGCAGGCGTGGGCCGCGTCGGCCGGCTGGTCACCGCGGTTCTGCCCGGCGCAGCGGACCAGGACCGCGTCCGGGGTGCTCATGCCGTCGTCGATGGCACGGCCGAGCGCGGCGAAATCGGCGAAGGCCGGGCCCGGCAGGCCGAAGTCGTCGGCGCCGCACACGGCGAGGCGCACGGAGGCTTCGGCCGGAGACGGCTCCACGACGTCCCAGGAAACCGTGTACAGCGAGTCCGTGACCGGGGCGGTCGTCGCTGCCGTGTGCTCCGCCTCGATCCGGCGCAGCACCAGGGAACCGATGGTCCCGACGAGCGCCCCGGCGCCGTCGGCGAGCACCAGCGACACGGTGTTCGGCGAGGTCGGCGCGATCTTCACCCGGAGCGTCGACGCTCCGGTCGCGTAGAGCGCGGCCCGCTCCCAGGTGAACGGCAGCCACGCGCCGGCGCCGGCGTCATCGCCCGGCTCGCCGAGCACCCCGCCGAGGCCGAGCGCGTGCAGGCAGGCGTCCAGCAGCGCGGGGTGCACGCCGAACCCGGCGACCTCCGGCTCCGGCACCGCGACCTCGGCGAAGAGCTCGTCCCCGCGGCGCCAGGCCGCCTGCAGGCCCCGGAACACCGGCCCGTAGCCGAACCCGCGTGCGGTCAGGTCGTCATAAAGGCCGCCGACGTCGATCGCGGTCGCGTCCGGCGGCGGCCAGACTTCGGCTTCGCTGCGCGCCGGCGTCCCGGCGGGCGCCGCGGTCAGCACACCGGTGGCGTGCTGCGTCCACGGCGCATTTTCGTCCTGGCGCGAATACATCGTGAGCGCGCGGCCGCCGGTTTCGCCGGGCGCGCTCACTTCCACCTGCAGCTGCACCCCGCCCTGCGCGGGCACCACGAGCGGGGTGTGCAGGGTCAGCTCGTCGACCACCTCCATGCCGGTGTAGGCACCGACGTGCAGGGCCAGCTCGACGAACACGGTGCCCGGGAGGAGCACCGAACCGTGGACGACGTGGTCGGCCAGCCACGGCTGCCGCTCCACGGAAAGCCGGCTGGTGAAGAGGAACTCGTCGGTTCGCGCCAGCCCGACCGCGGCGGCGAGCAGGGGGTGGCCGCCCGCGGCGAGGCCGAAGTCGGCCGCTTCGCCGGCGGGCAGGCTGCGGTGGTCCGGCCAGAAGCGGGACCGCTGGAAGGCGTAGGTGGGCAGCTCGACCCGGTGGCAGCCCGCGTAGAACTTCGCCCAGCCGACGGGGACGCCCTGGGTGTGGACCTCGGCCAGCGCGGCCACGACGGTGCCGGGTTCCGCCCGGTCCTTGCGCAGCGCGGGCACGAACACGCCGTCCGGCGCGGTGCCGGCGGCCATCGCGGCGAGCACCCCGCCGGGCCCGAGCTCCAGGTACGTGCGGACACCGCGGTCGTGCAGGCACCGGATCCCGTCGGCGAACCGGACCGCTTCCCGCACGTGCCGCACCCAGTGGTCCGGGTCGCACAGGTCTTCGGCGGTCGCGAGCTCACCGGTCAGGTTCGTCACGATCGGCAGTTCGGGCGCGCGGAACTCCACGGTGTCCAGCACGGCCCGGAAGTCGGCGAGCATGCCGTCCAGCCGTGGTGAATGGAAGGCGTGGCTCACCCGCAGCCGTTTGGTCTTGCGTCCCTGGGCTTCGAACCGCGCGGCGATGGCCGTCACGTCGTCTTCGTCGCCGGAGACCACGACCGCCGACGGGCCGTTGACCGCCGCGATCGACACGCGGCCGGTGAGCAGCGGGGTGACCTCGGCCTCGGTGGCCTGGAGGGAGACCATGGCTCCGCCGGCGGGCAGCGCCTGCATCAGCGCGCCGCGGGCGGCGACCACCCGGGCGGCGTCCGCCAGCGACAGCACCCCGGCGACGTGCGCGGCGGCGAGTTCGCCGACGGAATGTCCCAGCAGGTAGTCCGGACGCACCCCCCAGGAGGCGAACAAGCGGAACAGCGCGACCTCGACCGCGAACAGGCTCGCCTGGGTGTAGCCGGTCTGGTCGAGCAGCTCGTCTTCGCCGAAGACCACCTCGCGCACCGGGCGGTCCAGGTGCCGGTCCAGCTCCGCGCAGACCTCGTCGAAGGCCTGGGCGAACACCGGGAACGTCTCGTGCAGCTCGCGGCCCATCCCGGCCAGCTGCGACCCCTGACCGGAGAACAGGACCGCGAGCGGCGCGTCGTCGGCGGCCGTGCCGCGCACCACGTTCCCGGCGGGCCGGTCTTCGGCGAGCGCGGCCAGTCCCTCGAGCAGCGTCCTCCGGTCGTCACCGACGACGACCGCCCGGTGTTCGTGTGCCGCGCGGGTCGTGGCCAGGGAGAACCCCACGTCGGCGAGGTCGGCGGTGGATCCGGCCAGCCGGGACAGCAGGCCGGCGGCTTGCGCGGCCAGCGCGCGTGGCGACTTCGCCGAGAGGACCCACGGGAGCACGGTGGGATCGGCCGTGCACTCCCCGGCGGCTTCCGCGGCCGGCGGCGCCTGCTCCAGGATGGCGTGCACGTTCGTGCCGCTCATCCCGAACGACGAGATCCCGGCCCGCCGGGGCGTCCCGGACACCGGCCAGGGCTTCGCTTCGCTCAGCAGCGACACCGCGCCGGACGCCCAGTCCACGTGGGACGTCGGCTCGCTGGCGTGCAGGGTCTTCGGCAGCACGCCGTGCCGCATGGCCATGACCATCTTGATCACGCCGGCCACCCCGGCGGCGGCCTGCGTGTGACCGACGTTCGACTTCAGCGAAGTCAGCCACAGCGGCCGGTCGGCCGGCCGGCCTTGACCGTAGGTCGCGAGCAGGGAGCGCGCCTCGATGGGGTCGCCCAGCGTCGTCCCGGTGCCGTGCGCCTCGACGACGTCGACCTCGCCCGCGGTCAGCCCCGCGTTCGCCAGTGCCTGCCGGATGACCCGCTGCTGTGACTGTCCATTGGGGACGGTCAGGCCGCTGCTGGCGCCGTCGTGGTTCATCGCGCTGCCACGGACCACGGCCAGGACGTCGTGGCCGTGGCGCCGGGCGTCGGACAGCCGCTCGAGGACGAGCACGCCGATGCCCTCGCCCCAGCCGGTCCCGTCGGCGGCTTCGGCGAACGCCTTGCAGCGCCCGTCGGCGGCCAGGCCGCCCTGCTTGCCGAACTCGAAGAACGCGCCGGGCGTGGCCATCAACGCCACGCCACCGGCCAGTGCGAGCGAGCATTCGTTCTGCCGCAACGCCTGGCCGGCCCAGTGCAGGGCGACCAGCGACGACGAACAGGCGGTGTCGACGGTCGCCGCCGGCCCGGCCAGGCCGAGTGAGTGGGCGATCCGGCCGGAGAGCACGCTCGCCGAGCTCCCGGTGGCCAGGTACCCGCCGAGCGACTCGGTTTCCCCGCTCAGGAGCGAGAGGTAGTCCTGCGCGTTCGACCCGATGAACACGCCGGTGGTGCTGCCGTGCAGGGTCTCCGGGTTGATCCCCGACCGTTCCAGCGCCTCCCAGGACACTTCCAGCAGCAGCCGCTGCTGGGGGTCCATGGCCAGCGCCTCACGCGGGGAGATGCCGAAGAACCCGGCGTCGAACCCGGCGACGTCGTCGAGGAAGCCACCCTGTGGCAGGGACTCGGGCGACGCCGTCCAGCCACGGTCGCCGGGAAAGCCCGAGATCGCGTCGACGCCGTCCGCCACCAGCTGCCACAGGTCTTCCGGCGACCGGACCCCGCCCGGGTAGCGGCAGCTCATGCCGACGATCGCGAGGGGTTCCTGCTCGTCCGACTCGAACTCGCTCAGCCGCTGCTTCGCCTGGCGCAGTTCGCCGGTCATCCACTTCAGGTGGTCGAGCAGTTTCTCTTCACTGGACATCGGAACAGCACCGCCCCTTGAGTCGCGTGTCCATCGGGTCAGGACTTCCCGAACTCACGCTGGATGATGTCGAAGACCTCTTCGGAGGTCGCCGATTCGAGCTCGCCACCGACGATGTCCGGCGCGGTGTGCACCCGGGTCCGGGCCCACTTGGCCATGAGGTTCTCCAGCCGTTTCGTGATGTCGGCGTCGTCGGCTTCAGCCGGCGAGACCGTGGAAAGCAGGTGTTCGAGCCGGTCGATCTCGTCGACGACCGACGCCTGGGCGGCCACCGCGGGCACCAGTTCGGCCCGCAGGTGTTTCGCGAGCGCGACGGAGGTCGGGAAGTCGAAGATCACCGTGGTCGGCAGCGGCAGCCCGGTCGCCTTGATCAGCCGGTTCCGCAGCTCGACGGCCATCAGTGAGTCGAAGCCCAGTTCGGTGAATCCCCGCTTCGGCTTGACCGGCTCGGCTGTGGTGTGCCCGAGGACGTTCGCCGCTTCACCGCGGACCAGGTCCAGCACGATCCGGTCCTGTTCGGACTCCGGCAGGCCGGTGAGGCTCGTCCGGAACGTCGTCGTGGGGGTGGTGTCCTGGGACACCTGTGTTTCCGGGAGGTCGCCGAGGAGGGGGCTGGGGCGCATCGCCGTGAAGGCCGGGGCGAACCGGTCCCAGCTCACGTCGGCGATCGTGACGGTGACGTCCCCGGCGGCGAGTGCCTGCTGCAGTGCGGTGATCGCGTGCCGCGGCGGCAGGGCGGTCACCCCACGGCGGCGGAGCTCGGCTTCGGGTTCCCCCGCGGCCAGACCACCGTCCGCCCAGGGGCCCCAGGCCACCGAAGTCGCCGGCAGTCCGCGTTCGCGACGCTGCTCGGCGAAGGCGTCGAGGTAGGCGTTGGCCGCGGCGTACCCGCCGTGCCCGCCCGCACCCCAGGTCGCCGAGATCGAGGAGAACACGACGAACGCGTCCAGTGCCGCCCCGGCCAGCGCGGTGTCCAGGTTCGTCGCGCCCCGCACCTTCGCCGCCATGACCCGCTCGATCTCCGCGGCGTCCATCCCGGCGACCGGGCACGCCTGCCCGACACCGGCGGTGTGGAACACCGCGGTGACGTCCCGCCCCGCGACCAGCTCGGTCACCGCGGCCGGATCGGTGATGTCACACCCCACCACGGCCACCCGGGCGCCGGCCGCTGCCAGCTCGGCGACCAGTTCCGCCGCCCCCGGCGCGTCAACACCGCGGCGGCTGGTCAGCACCAGGTCCCGGACACCGGCACCCACCGCCCAGCGGGCGACGTGCGCCCCCAGCGCGCCGGTGCCACCGGTGATCAGGACCGTGCCCCGCGGCGTCCACCCGCTCGCCCCGGTGGTGGCGGGGGCGTGGCTCAGCCGGCGGGCGAAGACCCCGCCGTCCCGGATCGCGACCTGGTCTTCCGCTCCGCCCAGCACCGACACCAACCGGGCGCCGGCCCGGGCGTCGAGGGTGGCGGGCAGGTCGATCAAACCGCCCCAGTTCCGGGGGTGCTCCAGCGCCACCACCCGCCCCAAGCCCCACAGCTGCGCCTGGCCGGGATCGGCGGCCGCGTCCGCGCGGCCGGTGGACACCGCACCCCGGGTCACGCACCACAACGGCGCCGGCAGGTCGTCCAGGCGTCGCACCAGCCGGACCGCCTGCGCCACGGAGGCCACCGAGGACAGCACGCCCGCCGGGGTGTCACGACGTTCGCCCAGTGCCTGTTCGATCCCGTCGACGGTGGTGGTCACCACCTCGGCGCCGGCGGCCCGCAGCACCTCGGCCACCGCGTTGGCCGGATCCTCGGTGACCGCCAGCCACCACCCCGCGGCCGCCGCCGGCGTGGCCGGCGTGACCGGTGTCCAGGTGACCCGGTACCGCCACCCGTCCACCAGTGCGTTTTCGCGTCGCCCGCGTCGCCACGACGAGAGCATCGGCAGCACGGAGCTCACCGCGTCGAGGTCATCGGAGCCCAGCGTCCGCGCCAGCGCTCCGGGGTCCTCGCGCTCGACCAGGTCCCAGAACACTTCGTCCACAGCGGACACCGCGCCCGGCCCGGTCAACCAGAAGTGCTCGTGCTGGAAGGGGTAGGTCGGCACCTCGACGCGCCGGCCGCCGGCCACGAGCGGCGTCCAGTCCACCGTGCCGCCACGCACGTGAAGCTGCGCGATCGCGGTGATCAGCGTCCGGACTTCGTCGCGGTCCTTGCGCAGGGCGGGCAGGAACACCGCATCGGCGGCGGTGTCCGCGCCCATCGCCGACAGCGTGCCGCCGGGGCCCAGCTCGAGATGGGTCCGGACCCCCAGGTCGGTCAGCGTGCTCACGGCGTCACCGAACCGGACCGTCCGGCGCACCTGCTCCACCCAGTAGCCGGGCTCGGAGCATCCGGCGAGCTGCCCGGTCACGGTCGACACGATCGGCAGCGCCGGCTCTGCGAACTCCACGGTTTCGAGCACTCGGCGGAACTCTTCGAGCATCGGGTCCATCAGCGCCGAGTGGAAGGCGTGGCTGACCCGCAGCATGGTCGTCTTCACCCCGGCCGCGGCGAACCGGGCCACCACGGCCTCGACTTCGGCCTGCGCCCCGGAGACCACCACCGACCTCGGCCCGTTGACCGCCGCGATCTCGACACCCGTCGCAGCGACCTCGGCTTCGGAAGCCTGGATCGACGCCATCACCCCGCCCGAAGGCAGCGCCTGCATCAACCGGCCCCGCGCGGCCACCACCCGGGCCGCGTCCGCCAAAGACCACACGCCGGCCACGTGGGCCGCGCTCAGCTCACCAATGGAATGCCCCGCCAGGTAATCCGCGCCGACACCCCACGAAGCCACCAGCCGGAACAGCGCGACCTCGACGGCGAACAACCCGGCCTGCGCGTACATCGTCCGGTTCAGCAGCTCGCCGTCGTTCAGCACCACGTCCCGCACCCCGCGGTCGAGATGCCGGTCCAGTTCCGCGCACACTTCGTCGAAGGCGTCGGCGAACACCGGGAACGTGTCATAGAGCTCGCGGCCCATCCCCAGCCGCTGGGAACCCTGACCGGAGAACAACACCGCGAGCCCTCCCGGGACCACGGAACCGGACGCGATTTCGGTGCCGTCCAGCAGCACCGCGCGGTGATCGAACGTCGCCCGGCCCGTCACCAGCGAGTAGCCGACGTCCAGCGGAGACGCGGAATCGACGGCGGAACGCACCCGCTCGACCTGCGCGGCCAAGGCTTCGCCGGTGCGAGCGGACAGCACCCACGGCACCACCGCCGGCACCTCGGCGGGCCGCGGTGCCTCCTCTGCCACCGGCGCCTGCTCAAGGATCACGTGCGCGTTGGTGCCGCTGATCCCGAACGACGACACCCCGGCCCGACGCGGAGCCCCGGTCTCCGGCCACTCCCGCTGCTCGGTCAGCAACTCCACCGCACCAGCCGACCAGTCCACTTGGGACGACGGCGCATCAACGTGCAAAGTCTGCGGCAGCACCCCGTGCCGCATCGCCTGGACCATCTTGATGATCCCGGCCACACCCGCCGCCGCCTGGGTGTGCCCGATGTTCGACTTCAAGGACCCCAACCACAGTGGACGGTCCGCGGCGCGGTCCTGGCCGTAGGTGGCGAGCAGGGCCTGCGCCTCGATCGGGTCGCCGAGCCGGGTGCCGGTGCCGTGGGCCTCGACGACGTCGACCTCCTCGGCCGACAGCCGCGCGGCGGCGAGGGCCGCACGGATCACCCGCTGCTGCGAAGGCCCGTTCGGGGCGGTCAGGCCGTTGGAGGCACCGTCGGAGTTGACGGCCGTCCCCCGCACCACCGCCAGCACCGGGTGACCGAGCCGGCGGGCGTCCGACAGCCGCTCGACCAGCAGCACGCCGACGCCTTCACCCCAGCCGGTGCCGTCGGCCGCGTCCGCGAAGGCCTTGCACCGGCCGTCCGCGGCCAGCCCGCCCTGACGGTCGAACTCGGCGAACGTGCCGGGTGTCGCCATCACGGTGACACCGCCGGCCAACGCCAGGCTGCACTCACCTCGGTGCAGGGCTTGGATCGCCCAGTGCAGGGCGACCAGTGAGGAGGAGCAGGCCGTGTCCAGGGTGATCGCGGGCCCTTCCAGGCCGAAGGTGTAGGAAACCCGGCCGGAGAGCACACTCGTCGCGTTGCCGGTCAGCAGGTGACCGCCGCCCGAGTCGGCGGCGCCGCTCGCACCGGTCGCGTACCCCTGGCTCGAAGCACCGGTGAACACCCCGGTCCGGCTGCCCCGCACGGACGCCGGATCGATGCCGGCGCGTTCGAACGCCTCCCAGGACGCCTCGAGCAGGAGCCGCTGCTGGGGATCCATCGCGACCGCTTCGCGGGGCGAGATCCCGAAGAACTCGGCGTCGAACCGGCCGGCGTCGTGGAGGAAGCCGCCCTTGCGATCGAACGTGCTTTCCGGGAGCTCCGGCTCCCAGCCGCGGTCGACCGGGAAGTCCGAGATGCCGTCGCGGCCGTCGGACAGCAGCGCCCACAGGTCCTCCGGCGACGCAACGCCGCCGGGAAGGCGGCAGCTCATGCCGATGATGACCACGGGCTCGTCGGTGCTCACGCCACCGGAGACGGCACTCACCACGTCCCGGCGTTCACCCGAAACCTGCTCGCGGAGGTACCCCGCGACGGCGACCGGCGTCGGGTGGTCGAACACCAGCGTGGTGGGCAACGGAATGCCGGTTTCGCCGGTCAGCCGGTTGCGCAGCTCGACGGCGGTCAGCGAGTCGAAACCCATCCGCTGGAACGCCTGATCGCCCGCCACCGCGGCCGGGTCGGCGTGCCCGAGAACGGCCGCGGCGGCACCGCGAACCAGGTCCAGCACCACCCGGTCCCGGTCGGACTCCGGCAGGCCGGCGAGCCGGCTCCGGAACGTCGAGGTCGAGGCCGCCGCTGGGGACGCCTGCGTTTCCGGGAGGCTGCTGAGCAGCGGGCTGGGCCGCATCGCCGTGAAGGCCGGGGCGAACCGATCCCAGTCGACGTCGGCCACGGTGACCGTCACGTCATCGTTGTTCAGCGCCTGCTGCAGCGCGGCGATCGCGTGCCGCGGGGACAACGCGGTCACGCCTCGGCGGCGGAGTTCGGCTTCGGGTTCCCCTTCCGCCATGCCGCCGTCCGCCCACGGTCCCCACGCCACCGAGGTCGCCGGCAACCCGCGGCCACGGCGACGCTCGGCAAACGCGTCCAGGTAGGCGTTCGCCGCGGCGTAGGCGCCCTGGCCGCCCGCGCCCCAGGTCGCCGAGATCGAGGAGAACAGCACGAACACGTCCACGGCCACGTCCGCCAGCGCGGTTTCCAGGTTCGCGGCGCCGCGCACCTTCGCCGCCATGACCCGCTCGATCTCCGCGGCGTCCATCCCGGTGACCGGGCATCCCTGGCCCACACCGGCGGTGTGGAACACGGCGGTGACGTCCCGCCCCGCGACCAGCTCGGTCACCGCGGCCGGATCGGCGATGTCACACCCCACCACCGCCACCTTCGCGCCGGCCGCTGCCAGCTCGGCGACCAGTTCCGCCGCCCCCGGCGCGTCAACACCGCGACGGCTGGTCAGCACCAGGTCCCGAGCCCCGGAGGCGACCGCCCAACGGGCCACGTGAGCGCCGAGCGCGCCGGTGCCGCCCGTGATCAGGACGGTGCCCCGCGGCACCCAGCGGTGGGCCGTCGCCTCGGCGGGGGCACGGCTCAACCGACGCGTGAAGATCCCGCTCGGCCGGATCGCGACCTGGTCCTCGGCTCCGCCGAGCACCGACACCAGCCGGGCCCCGGTGCGGGCATCGAGGGTGGCGGGCAGGTCGATCAGCCCACCCCAGGTCCGGGGGTGTTCCAAAGCCACCACGCGGCCGAGGCCCCACAGCTGCGCCTGCTCCGGATCAACACCGGCGTCCGCGCGGCCGGTGGAGACCGCACCCCGGGTCACGCACCACAACGGCGCCGGCAGCTCGTCCAGGCGACGCACCAGCCGGACCGTCTGCTCCACGGAAGTCACCAGCGACACCACGCCCGCCGGGGCGTCACCACGCCGGTCGAGGTCCTGTTCGATCCCGTCGACCGTGGTGGTCACCACCTCGGTGCCGGTCGCTCGCAGCACGTCGGCCACCGCGTCGGCCGGGTCGTCGGTCACCACCAGCCACCACCCGGCGGCAGCAGCCGCCACGGTCGGCGTGCCGGGTGTCCAGGTGGCCCGGTACCGCCACCTGTCCACCAGCGCGTGGTCGCGTTGCCCCCGCCGCCACGACGACAGCATCGGCAGCACGCTGCTCACGGCTTCGAGGTCACCCGAACCCAGCGTCTGCGCCAGCGCTTCGGGATCCTCGCGCTCCACGACATCCCAGAAGACGTCCTCAACCCGGCCGGTGACGGGTGCGGCGGGCTCCGGCCAATACCGCTCGTGCTGGAAGGCGTAGGTGGGCAGCTCGACGCGCGCGCCACCGGCCACGAACGGCGCCCAATCCACCGCGGCACCCCGCACATACGCCCCCGCCACGGCGGTGACCAACGTCCGGACCTCATCACGGTCCTTACGCAACACCGGCAAAAACACGGCCTCGGAGGCAGTTTCGGCGCCCATCGCCGACAACGTCCCGCCCGGCCCCAACTCCAGATACGTCCGAACACCCAACTCGTTCAAAGTGCTTACCGCGTCACCGAACCTGACCGTCCGACGAACCTGCTCAACCCAATACCCCGGCTCGGACAGCTCGGCGACCTGCCCGGTCACCGTCGACACAATCGGCGTCGACGGCTCCCCGAACTCGACCGTCTCCAGCACCCGACGGAAATCCTCGAGCATCGGATCCATCAACACCGAATGGAACGCATGACTGACCCGCAACATGCTCGTCTTCACACCAGCCGCAGCAAACTGAGCCACCACCGAATCGACGGCCTCTTGCGTACCGGACACCACCACCGACGCCGGCCCGTTGACCGCCGCCACCTCAATGCCCGCAGCACGAACCTCAGCCTCAGTGGCCCGGATCGACGCCATCGCCCCACCCGAAGGCAGCGCTTGCATCAACCGGCCCCGCGCCGCCACCACCCGAGCCGCATCCGCCAACGACCACACACCAGCCACATGAGCCGCACTCAGCTCACCAATCGAATGCCCAGCCAGATACTCGGGCCGCACACCCCACGAAGACACCAGCCGATACAGCGCAACCTCGACCGCGAACAACCCGGCCTGGGTGTACACCGTCTGATCGAGCGACTCACCATCGCCGAACACCACATCCCGCACACCACGATCGAGATGCCGATCCAGCTCCGCACACACCTCATCAAAAGCATCAGCGAACACCGGGAACGCCTCATACAACTCCCGGCCCATCCCCACCCGCTGAGAACCCTGACCCGAGAACAACACCCCGACCCCACCGGGCACCACCGAACCAGACGCAACCTCGTCGCCGTCCAGCAGCACAGCGCGGTGATCGAACACCGACCGGCCCGCCACCAGCGAGTACCCGACGTCGACCGGCGACTGGGCAGCAACGAAGGAACGCAACCGGTCAACCTGTCCGGCCAGAGCTTCTCCGGTGTGAGCGGACACCACCCACGGCACCACCGGCGAGACCTCCGCAGGCTGCGGGGCATCCTCCACCGGAGCCTGCTCAAGGATCACGTGCGCGTTCGTGCCGCTGATCCCGAACGACGACACACCAGCCCGACGCGGCCGCCCAGTCTCCGGCCACTCCCGCTGCTCGGTCAGCAACTCCACCGCACCAGCCGACCAGTCCACATGAGACGACGGCGCATCAACGTGCAAAGTCTGCGGCAACAAACCATGCCGCATCGCCTGCACCATCTTGATGATCCCGGCCACACCGGCAGCAGCCTGCGTGTGCCCGATGTTGGACTTGATCGAACCCAGCCACAACGGGCGCTCGCGGTCCTGGCCGTAGGTGGCGAGCAGTGCCTGCGCTTCGATCGGGTCACCGAGAGTGGTCCCGGTGCCGTGCGCCTCGACCGCGTCGACCTGCTCGGGGGCGAGCCGCGCGTTGGCCAGCGCCTGCCGGATGACCCGCTGCTGCGAGGGACCGTTCGGGGCGGTCAGGCCGTTCGACGCACCGTCCTGGTTGACGGCGGAACCGCGCACCACCGCGAGCACCGGATGGCCGAGACGCCGAGCGTCGGACAGCCGCTCGACCAGCAGCATCCCGGCACCCTCGCCCCACCCGGTGCCGTCGGCCGCCTCGGCGAACGCCTTGCACCGGCCGTCCGCCGCCAGCCCACGCTGACGGCTGAACTCGACGAACAGCCCGGGCGTGGCCATCACGGTGACGCCACCGACCAGCGCGAGCGAGCACTCGCCTGCCGCGAGTGCCTGCGCGGCCCAGTGCAGCGCCACCAGCGAGGACGAGCACGCGGTGTCCACCGTGACCGCGGGGCCTTCCAGCCCGAGGGCGTACGACACGCGCCCCGACAGCACACTCGCCGAGCTGCCGGTCGCGAGGTAGCCGGCCGTCGCCTCGTCGTCGCCGGACAGCAGGTGCCCGTAGTCCTGGCCGTTGGTTCCGCAGAACACCCCGGTCGCGCTGCCGCGCAAGGTGGCCGGGTCGATGCCGGCCGACTCCACCGCTTCCCAGGACGCCTCCAGCAGCAGCCGTTGCTGCGGGTCCATCGCCAGGGCCTCGCGCGGTGAAATGCCGAAGAACTTCGCGTCGAACGCGGCCGCGTCGCGGAGGAACCCGCCCTCGGACACGTACGACGCGCCCACCTTCGCCGGGTCCGGGTCGTACAGGGACTCCAACTGCCAGCCCCGGTCGGCCGGGAAGCCGCCCATGGCATCGCCGCCCGCCGCCAGCAGCTCCCAAAGCTCCGCCGGTGACGTGACGCCGCCCGGGAAGTGGCAGCTCATCCCCACGATCGCCATCCGGTCGCCGTCCTCGGCGACCCGGACCGGGTCCGCCGAGGCCAGGAGCTCCTCCGTGCCGAGCAGCTCCGCCAGGAGGTACTCGGCGAGCCGGGCCGGGGTCGGGTAGTCGAAGACCACGGTGGACCGCAGGGAGACGCCGGTCGCGTGCTCGAGCCGGTTCCGCAGCTCCACCGCGCCCAGCGAGGTGAAGCCCTGGTCCTGGAAGGACCGTTCCGGGTGCACCGTCGACGAAGAGGCGTGGCCGAGCACGATCGCGGCGTCGGCGATCACCAGGTCGACCAGGACGCCGGCCCGGTCGTGCTCCGGAAGGGCGAGCATCTTCGAGACGAGAGAACGCCGTCCGACGCCGGAAGGCTCCTGGGGACGGTCCATCGTGCCCGACGCCGTGCGAACACCGGGCAGGTCGCTGATGAGCGGGACGGGCCGGGCGTCCACACTGCGTTCGGTGCCACGGTCCCACTGCACGTCCGCGACGACCAGGGACGTCTCGTCCTCGTCCAGCGCGTCCTGCAGCGCGGTCAAGGCGAGCGCGGGGTCCATCGCACCCGCGCCGTCCCGGCTGAAGCCTTCCTCGACGACACCCGCGCCGATGCCGCCGCCGGCCCAGTGTCCCCAAGCCACGGAGGTCGCCGTCAGACCTTGGGCCCGGCGGTGGTGGGCCAGCGCATCGAGGAAAGCGTTGCCCGGCGCGTAGTTCCCCTGCCCGGCGCCACCGAGCAGGCCACCGATCGAAGAGAACAGGACGAACGCGGACAGCTCGTGGTCACGGGTGAGTTCGTGCAGGTTCAGCGCGGACTGGACCTTGGCCCGCAGCGCGCGGTCCAGCTGCTCGACCGACAGGGTGTCGAGCATGCCGTCGTCGAGCACCGCCGCGCAGTGCATGACCGCATCCAGCGCGGGCAGCCCGGCGATCAGCTCGGCCAGTGCCTCCCGGTCGCCGGCGTCACAAGCGGCGAGGGTGACCCGAGAGCCGGTCGCGCGCAGCTCCTCCGCGAGGGTTTCGGCCCCCTCGGCGGCGGCACCCCGGCGGCTCACCAGCACCAGGTGCCCGGCGCCGTGGCCGGCGAGCCACCGTGCGGTGTGACCACCCAGCGCCCCGGTGGCGCCCGTGATCAGGACGGTCCCTTGTGGATGCCAGGAACGAGCCGGCCCGGACTCGCCCAGCGGTGCGGTGGCCAGCCTGCGCGCTTGAACCCCCGAGCCGCGGATGGCCAGCTGGTCCTCTCCGGACACACCGGAAAGCGCCCATCGCAACCAGGAAACCGCCCGTGAGCCGAGCGTCTCGGGAAGGTCGACAAGACCGCCCCGGCGTCGCGGCTGCTCGACTCCGAGCACCCCGCCCAGTCCCCAGAGCAGAGCCTGCGCGGGATCGGTCACCGGGTCGGCGCGGCCCACCGAGACCGCGCCCTGCGTCGCGATCCAGAGGGGACCACGGACGTCGGCGTCGTCGAGGGCCTGGACCAGGGCGACGGAGCCGGCGAACCCGGCCGGCGTGACCGTCGACTCCGGGTGCGGACGTGCTTCGAGGGCGAGGAAGGAAAGGATTCCGCCGACAACACGCTCGTCTTCGAGCACGTTCCCGAGGGATCGGGCGATCGACGCCCGGTCGTCTCCCGGCGCCACTTCGACGAGGCGCGCCGTGCCGAACGCCGGCAGGCAGTCCTGCACGAGCCGGTCCGAACCGGCCCCCTCCGGCACGACGACCAGCCAAGGGCCGTCGAGCCGGGATGCGGATGCGGTCAACGGCTTCCACGTCACCCGGTAGCGCCAAGAGTCGACGATGGACCTCTGCCGGCTCGTGCGACGCCACGACGACAAGGCTCGCAACACGGACGCCAGCGGCTGATCGGCGGCGACTTCCAGGGTTTCCGACACCAGCGCGACGTCTTCACGTTCGACGGCCTGCCAGAACGCCGCTTCCGCCGGGTCGGTCGCCGCACTCGGGAAGTCTTCGGGCTGGGGGTCGATCCAGTAGCGTTCGTGCTGGAAGGCGTAGGTCGGCAGGTCGACCCGGCGAGGTTGGTGCTCGGCGTAGAAAGCGGCCCAGTCGACCACGATGCCCTTGGTGTGGGCGTGCGCGAGCGCGGTGAGGAACTGAGTGGCCTCGTCGCGGTCACGCTGCAACGTCCCCAACGCCACCGCGTCACTGCCCACGGCGTCGAAGGTGTCGCTGAGCGCCATCGTCAGCACCGGATGCGGGCTCATCTCCAGGAACACCGTGTGTCCCTGACCCAGCAACGCCTCCGTCGCATTGTGGAACAGGACCGGATTGCGCAGGTTGCGGTACCAGTAGCCGGAATCGAGTTCGTTGGTGTCGAGCAAGTTCCCGGTCAGCGTGGAATAGAACGGCACGCTCCCGCTACGGGGACTGATGCCCGCCAGCACCGTGTCGAGTTCCTTCTCCAGCTCTTCGACCTGCACCGAGTGCGACGCGTAATCCACCGCAATGCGCTTGGCACGAACACCCTGCTCGTCACACCACGCCAGAACCTTCTCCACACCCGCCGAATCCGCCGACACCACCACCGACGCAGGACCATTGACCGCCGCAACCGCAACCCAGTCCGGGATCTCGTCGGCCGGCAACGCGACCGACACCATTCCCCCACCCCCGGCGAGCGCCCGGATCGCCAACGACCGCAACGCCACCACCTTCGCGCCGTCCTCCAGCGACAACGCACCCGCGACGCACGCCGCGGCGATTTCACCCTGCGAGTGCCCGACAACAGCGCCCGGCTGCACACCACACGCCTGCCAAAGGCGAGCCAGCGACACCATCACCGCCCACAAAGCCGGCTGCACCACATCAACCCGCGCCAGCATCTCCGAATCGGCGAGCACTCGAGTCAGCGACCACGGCACCCACTTCGACAACGCCCGCTCACACTCGGCCATCGCACCCGCGAACACCGCGGAGGACTCGAGCAAGCCCGTCGCCATGCCGACCCACTGCGCACCCTGACCCGGGAACACGAACACCGGACGCACCGACTGCGACGCAGTCCCCCGCACCACACCCGGCACCGCCCGGTCGTCACGGATCGCTTCCAGCCCCGCCAGCAGCGCCGCCCGGTCCCCGCCGACCACCGCGGCACGCTGCTCGAGACCCGCCCGGCCCGTCGCCAACGAGTAGCCGACGTCCACCGATGCCAGGTCCGGGCGCTCCCGGACCCACGACAGCAACCGCGCGGCCTGCTCCGCCAGCGCACTTTCGGTGTGCCCGGAGACGACCCAAGACACGGCCGGGGGCCCCGCCGCGGCGGGGCCGGCTTCTGCCGGCGTGGGGGCCTGCTCCAAGATCACGTGCGCGTTGGTCCCGCTGATGCCGAACGAAGACACCCCGGCCCGGCGCGGCTGCCCGGTCTCCGGCCACTCCCGCCGCTCGGTCAGCAGCTCGACCGCACCGGACTCCCAGTCCACGTGCGACGAGGGTTCGTCCACGTGCAACGTCCGGGGCAGCACCCCGTGCCGGATGGCCTGCACCATCTTGATGACCCCGGCGATCCCGGCGGCGGCCTGGGTGTGCCCGATGTTCGACTTGATCGAGCCCAGCCAGAGCGGGCGTTCGCGGTCCTGGCCGTAGGTGGCGAGCAGGGCCTGCGCCTCGATCGGGTCACCCAGGGTCGTTCCCGTGCCGTGGGCCTCGACGGCGTCGACCTGGCCGGGCACCAGCTGCGCGCTCGCCAGGGCCTGCCGGATGACCCGCTGCTGCGAGGGGCCGTTCGGCGCCGTCAAGCCGTTCGACGCGCCGTCCTGGTTGACCGCGGACCCTCGCACCACCGCCAGCACGGGGTGCCCGAGCCGGTGCGCGTCCGACAGGCGTTCCAGCAGCACCACGCCGACACCCTCGCCCCAGCCGGTGCCGTCGGCCGACTCCGCGAAGGACTTGCTGCGGCCGTCCGCGGCGAGGCCGCCCTGCCGGTTGAACTCCGCGAAGGTGCCCTGCGTGACCATGACGGTCACCCCGCCGGCCAGCGCCATCGAGCACTCGCCGTTCCTCAGCGACTGGCAGGCCAGGTGCAGGGCCACCAGCGACGACGAACACGCGGTGTCGATCGTGACGGTCGGCCCCTCCAGGCCGAACGAGTACGCCACCCGCCCGGACACGACACTGCTGGCGGCGCCGGTGAGCAAGTACCCTTCGACGTCCTCGGGAATGCTTTTCATCCGCGCCGCGAAGTCGTGGTACATGACACCCGCGAACACGCCGATCTGCCGTCCGCTCAACGAAAGCGGGTCCAGTCCGGCGCCTTCGAACGCCTCCCAGGACGCCTCCAGCAGCAGGCGCTGCTGCGGATCCATCGCCAGTGCCTCGCGCGGCCCGATCTTGAACAGCGCGGGGTCGAATTCGCCGGCGTCGTAGAGGAATCCGCCCTCCCGGGTGTACACCGGCGTGTCGGAGTCCCAGCCGCGGTCGGCGGGGAAGCCGGAAATGCCGTCGCCACCCGACGACACCAGCTCCCACAGCCCGTCCGGATCGGTCACGCCACCGGGGTAGCGGCAGCTCATGGCGACAACGGCGATCGGCTCGTGAGCCTTGCTCTCGACCGCCTGGAGACGCTCGGTGGTCTCCTGCAGATCGGCCGTGACCCGCTTGAGATACGCTCGGAGCTTCTCTTCGTTCGCCATCAGGGTGTCACCTGTCCGAGTAGTCGGTGAGCCGGAGGTTGATCGATCACGACCTGCCGAACTTCTTGTCGATGAAATCGAACAGCTCGTCGTCCGAGGCAGATCCGATCTCCTGTGCCGGCACCGGGGTGGCCGTGCCCTGTGCGTCCGTCCACTTGGACATCAGCGCCTTCAGCCGGGCGGTTATCGCGGTCCGGTTGTCCTCGTCGGACACCATTGCCGCCAGCATCTCGGGTGCCATCACGGCGAACGCGGCCTCGAGCCGGTCGAGCTCGTCCAGCACCGAAGCGGGCGACGTCGTGGTGCCGGTCAGTTCGCCGGCCATGAACTCGGCCAGTGACTGCGGCGTCGGGTAGTCGAAGATCATCGTCGCGGGCAGCCGCAGCCCGGTGACCGCGCCCAGCCGGTTGCGCAGCTCGACCGCGGTGAGCGAGTCGAAGCCCAGCTCCGTGAACGGGCGCGCCACGCCCACCGAGTCCGCCGAAGCGTGGCCCAGCACGAGTGCGACCTGGGTGCGAACCAGGCCGAGGACGGTGTGGACGCGCTCGGCGGCGCCGAGCGGGGCGAGACTTTCGGTCAGCGCCTGGCGGGCGTCGGGCGAGGCGGTCGCCGCCCGGCGGGTGCGCCCCCGGACCAGTTTCCTGAGCAGGACGGGGATCTCGGCGTGGTCCTTGTCCCGGAACACCGACGTGTCCAGCCCGATCGGCACCACGACGTCCACATCGGACACCAGTGCGCGGTCGAACAACGTCAAAGCGTGCTCGGTCGCCAAGGCCGTGAACCCGCTCCGGTCCATCCTCGACAGGTCGGTGTCCGAAAGGGACTTCGCCATCCCACCGACCTCGGCCCACAATCCCCACGCCAGCGACAGACCCGGCAGCCCCAGACCCCGCCGGAACTGGACCAAACCGTCCAGGAACGCATTCGCCGCCGCGTAGTTACCCTGCCCCGCCGACCCCAAGATCCCCGCCGCCGAGGAGCACACCGCGAACAGCGACAGCTCAAGGTCCTGGGTCAGCTCGTGCAGGTACCACGCAGCGTCCGCCTTCGGAGCCAGCACGGTCCGCATCCGCTCCGGCGTCAACGACGTAATCACACCGTCGTCCAGCACGCCCGCGGTGTGCACGACACCGGTCAACGGATACTCCGACCCGATGCCCGCGATCACCGCGGCCAGCGCGTCCCGGTCGGTGACATCACAAGCCACCGCCTCCACCACCGCACCGGCCTCGGCCATCTCCTCGACCAGCGAACCCGCACCCGCACCACCCCGGCGGGAAGCCCACACCACACGCCGCACCCCATGACGAGTCACCAGATGCCGCACCAAAACGCCACCCACACCACCGCCACCGGTCACCAGCACCGTGCCCGACAGCTCGACATCAGCCTCGACGGCGGACACCCGGGTCAGACGAGGGATCCAAGCCTGGCCGTCGCGCACCGCGACCTGCGGCTCACCACCAACGAACGCCTCCACCGAAGCGGTGTCGGTGTCGATAAGCACGATCCGGCCCGGGTTCTCCGACTGCGCCGCCCGGATGAGGCCCCACACCGACGCACTGGGCAGGTCCGACACACGCTTGCCGTCGCCGATGTCGACCGCGCCTCGCGTCAGCACCACCAAGATTTCCTCGGCCGCGCTGGACTGCAACCACTGCTGCAGCTCGCCCAGCACCCACACCGCGCGCTCCCCCACGGCGTCAGCGGTGTCCAGAACCTTGTATGCCATCTCAGCAGTCGCGGCGGACGTCTGGCTCCAGGTCACGGCGAACAAGTCATCGTGACGTCCGAGCACCGACGCCTGCGCCGGAGCGGCAGGCTCCCGCAACGCCAGGGACTCGATCCGGGCGACCGGGGCGCCGGTCGTGTCGCTCAACAGCAGCCGCGTCCCGCTGCCGGCCGGGGTGAGGTGGACCCGCACGACGGTCGCGCCGACCGCGGACAACGACACCCCCGACCACACGAACGGCAACCCGCCGCCGATTCCGGGGAGGAACGTGATCGCGTGCAGGGCGGCGTCGAGCAACGCCGGGTGGATCCCGAAGCCGTCGTCGCGGGCCTGCTCGGGCAGCGCCACCTCGGCGAAGACGTCCGGCCCGGCACGCCACACCGACCGGACACCCTGGAACACCGGCCCGTAACCCAGGCCGGCGTCGGCCATGTCGTCGTACAGCGTCGAGACGTCCACCGCCTCGGCGCCGGATGGCGGCCACTCCGCCGTCCCGACGGCGTCGGGGACGTCGCTGGTGAGGGTGGCGGTGGCGTGCTCGGTCCACGGCGTGTCGTCGTGGCCGGCGGGGCGGGAGTACACCGTCGCCTGGCGGCGCCCCTCGGCGTCGGTGGGGCCGGTGACCACCTGCAGGGCCAGGACCACACCGGGGTCCAGCGTCAGCGGGGCCTGGAGGGTCAGCTCGTCGATGGACGGTGTGCCGACGCGTTCGCCGGCGTGCAGCACCAGTTCCACGAACGCGGCACCGGGCAGCCACACCGCGCCCGAGACCGTGTGATCGGCCAGCCAGGGGTGGCTTTCGAGGGAGATTTCGCCGGTGCAGACCTCGGTGCCGGTGCCGGCCGGGGCCATCGCCGCGGACAGCAGCGGGTGGTCCACCGCGCGCAGACCCGCCGAGGACACCCCACCCCGGTGGCCGGACCGCAGCCAGAACCGTTCGTGTTGGAAGGCGTAGGTGGGCAGCTCGACCCGGCGGCCGCCGGCGAGGAAGGGGGCCCAGTCCACGGTGGCGCCCCGCACATAGGCCCCCGCCAGCGCGGTGATCAAGGTCCGGACCTCGTCACGGTCCTTGCGCAGGGCGGGCAGGAACACCGCTTCGCCGGCGATGTCGGCGCCCATCGCCGACAGCGTGCCTCCGGGACCCAGCTCGAGGTAGGTCCGGACGCCGAGTTCGGCCAGGGTGGTCACCGCGTCACCGAACCGGACCGTCCGGCGAACCTGCTCCACCCAGTACTCCGGCTCGGACAGTTCGGCGAGCTGCCCGGTCACAGTCGACACGATCGGGATCGACGGCTTCCCGAACTCCACCGTCTCCAGCACCCGGCGGAAGTCCTCGAGCATCGGGTCCATCAACGCCGAATGGAACGCATGACTGACCCGCAACATGCTCGTCTTCACCCCGGCCGCCGCGAACGGAGCCACCACGGCCTCGACTTCGGCCTGCGCCCCGGACACCACCACCGACGCCGGCCCGTTGACCGCCGCGATCTCAATGCCCGTCGCGGCGATCTCGGCTTCCGTGGCCCGGATCGACGCCATCGCCCCGCCGGCGGGCAGGGCCTGCATCAACCGGCCGCGCGCCGCCACGACCCGGGCCGCGTCCGCCAGCGACCACACACCGGTCACATGAGCCGCGCTCAGCTCGCCGATGGAATGCCCCGCCAAGTATTCGGGCCGTATGCCCCACGAAGTCACCAACCGGTACAGCGCGACCTCGATCGCGAACAACCCGGCCTGGGTGTACACCGTTTGATCGAGCGACTCACCGTCGTTGAACACCACATCCCGCACACCACGGTCGAGGTGCTGATCCAGTTCCGCACAGACAGCGTCGAAGGCCTCGGCGAACACCGGGAACGTCTCGTACAGCTTCCGGCCCATCCCCATCCGCTGGGAACCTTGACCGGAGAACAACACCCCGACTCCGCCGGGGACCACACAACCGGAGGCGATTTCGGTGCCGTCGACCAGGACGGCCCGGTGGTCGAACAGCGACCGGCCGGTCAGCAGCGAATACCCGACGTCCACCGGTGACCGGGAATCGCTGAAGGGGCGCAGCCGGTCGACCTGCGCGAGCAGGGCTTCTTCAGTGCGAGCGGACACCACCCACGGCACCACCGACGAGACCGCTTCGGAAGGCTGGGTTTCGTGGACCGGCGGCGCTTGCTCGAGGATGACGTGCGCGTTGGTGCCACTGATCCCGAACGACGACACCCCAGCCCGACGCGGCCGGCCGGTCTCGGGCCACTCCCGCTGCTCAGTCAGCAGCTCAACCGCACCGGACTCCCAATCGATGTGCGACGACGGCTGATCAACATGCAACGTCCGCGGCAGCACACCATGACGAATGGCCTGCACCATCTTGATAATCCCCGCGACCCCCGCCGCCGCCTGCGTATGCCCGATATTCGACTTGATCGAACCCAGCCACAACGGACGCTCCCGCCCCTGCCCATAAGTCGCCAGCAACGCCTGCGCCTCGATCGGATCACCCAGCGTCGTCCCCGTGCCGTGCGCCTCGACCGCGTCGACCTGCTCGGGCGCGAGCCGCGCATTGGCCAGCGCCGCACGGATCACCCGCTGCTGCGAAGGACCATTCGGCGCCGTCAACCCATTCGACGCACCATCCTGGTTCACCGCCGAACCCCGCACCACCGCCAGCACCGGATGCCCCAACCGCCGGGCGTCCGACAGCCGCTCCACCAGCAGCATCCCGACACCCTCGCCCCACCCCGTACCGTCGGCCGACTCAGCAAAGGACTTACTACGCCCGTCACCAGCCAACCCCCGCTGACGACTGAACTCCGCAAACGTCCCCGGCGTAGCCATCACCGTCACGCCGCCAGCCAAGGCCATCGTCGCTTCGCCCTGACGCAACGCCTGAATGGCCCAGTGCAGTGCCACCAACGACGACGAACACGCCGTATCCACCGTCACCGCCGGACCTTCCAACCCCAGCGTGTATGCCACCCGGCCCGAAAGGACACTGCCGGAGTTCCCGACACCCAGGAACGCCTCCACCCCGTCAGGCACCGACACCAGCGACGTCGCGTAATCGTGGTACATCAACCCGGCGAACACTCCAGTCCGGCTACCCCGCAACGCCGCGGGGTCGATACCCGCCGACTCGATCGCCTCCCACGCGGTCTCGAGCAACAACCGCTGCTGCGGATCCATCGCCAACGCCTCACGCGGCGAAATCCCAAAAAAACCTGGGTCGAAATCGGCGGCGTCGTAGAGGAAACCACCCTCCAACGTCACCGAACGACCCTCATCGTCACCGTCGGTGCTGTAGAGACGTTCCACATCCCAGCCACGATCGGTCGGGAAACCGGAAATCCCGTCCCCACCCGAGCGGACCAAGTCCCACAGCTGATCCGGATTGCTCACCCCGCCGGGGTAACGGCAGCTCATGCCCACGATGGCGACCGGCTCGTCGGCCGCGACGACCGTCACCGGCGTGACCGGCGTGACCGCGGCGGGTGTGCTGGGCGCGAGTTCCTCGATCAGGAACTCGGCCAAGGTGTGCGGGGTCGGGTAGTCGAACACCAACGTCGCCGGCAACCGCAACCCCGTCACCGTGCCCAGCCGATTCCGCAGCTCGACCGCGGTCAGGGAATCGAAGCCCAGTTGGGTGAACGGGCGCGTCAGCCCCACCGAATCCGGCGAAGCAAGCCCCAATATGAGCGCGACCTGCTCGCGGACAGCAGCGAGAACGGCGTCAGCGCGTTCGGCGGCACCGAGGTCGGCCAGCGCCTGACGGACGTCCGGCAACGCGGTCACCGCGCGACGGGTCCGGCCACGGACGAGTTTCCTGAGCAGGAACGGAATTTCCGCCTGATCCCGGGACCGGAACACCGACGTGTCGAAGCCGATCGGCATCACCACGTCCACATCGGACACCAGCGCGCGGTCGAACAACGTCAAAGCGTGCTCGGTCGCCAAGGCCGTGAACCCACTCCGGTCCAATCTCGACAGGTTGATGTCCGAAAGGGACTTCGCCATCCCACCGACCTCGGCCCACAGACCCCACGCCAGTGACAGACCCGGCAGCCCCAGACCCCGCCGGTACTGGACCAGACCGTCCAGGTACGCGTTCGCCGCCGCGTAGTTGCCCTGCCCCGCCGACCCCAAGATCCCCGCAGCCGACGAGCACACCACGAACAGCGACAGCTCAAGGTCCTGGGTCAGCTCGTGCAGGTACCACGCAGCGTCCGCCTTCGGAGCCAGCACGGTCCGCATCCGCTCCGGGGTCAACGAGGTAATCACCCCGTCATCGAGAACGCCCGCGGTGTGCACGACACCAGTCAACGGATACTCCGACCCAATACCGTCGATCACCGCAGCCAACGCGGCCCGGTCGGTGACATCACAAGCCACCGCCTCAACGACGGCCCCGGCCTCGGCCATCTCCTCGACCAGCGAACCCGCACCCGCACCACCCCGGCGGGAAGCCCACACCACACGACGCACCCCATGACGAGTCACCAAGTGCCGCACCAGCACCCCACCGACACCACCGCCACCGGTCACCAGCACCGTGCCCGACAGCTCGACATCGGCCTCGACGGCGGGAACCCGGGTCAGACGAGGGATCCAAGCCTGGCCGTCGCGCACCGCGATCTGCGGCTCACCACCAACAAACGCCTCCACCGAAGCAGTGTCGGAGTCCATGAGCACGATCCGACCCGGATTCTCCGACTGCGCCGCCCGAACCAGACCCCACACCGACGCACCCGCCAGATCCGACACACCCCGGCCATCACCAACGTCGACCGCACCCCGGGTCAGCACCACCAAGATTTCCTCGGCCGCGCTGGACCGCAACCACCGCTGCAACTCACCCAAGACCCAGACCGCACACTCCCCCACAGCATCGGCCGTGTCCAGAACCGTGTGCACCACCGCGCCGGTGGTCGCCGGGGCCGGGCTCCAGACCACCGTGAACAGATCGTCGCGACGGCCGAGCACCGAGGTCCGCGCCGGAGCCGTGGGTTCCCGCAGCGCGAGACAGTCGATGCGCGCGACCGGCGCACCGGTGGAGTCGCTCAGCAGGAACCGCGTCCCACCGGTGGTGGGCGTCAGGTGCACGCGCACGGCGGTCGCGCCGACCGCGGACAACGACACCCCCGACCACACGAACGGCAGCCCACCGCCCACGTCGGGCCGGAACGCGATCCCGTGCAGGGCGGCGTCGAGCAACGCCGGGTGGATCCCGAAGCGGTCGTCGTGGGCCTGCTCGGGCAAGACCACTTCGGCGAACACCTCTTCGCCGTCACGCCACGCCGACCGCACGCCCCGGAACACCGGCCCGTAGTCCAGGCCGGCGTCGGCCATGGTGGTGTACAACGTGGACACGTCCACCGCTTCGGCGCCCGACGGCGGCCACTCCGCCAACCCGCCGCCCTCGGCGACGCTCGCGGGCGTGAGGGTGGCGGTGGCGTGCTCGGTCCACGGCGCGTCGTCGTGCCCCGCCGGACGGGAAAACACCGTCGCTTCACGGTTTCCGCCGGTGTCAGCCGGGCCGGTGACCACCTGCAGCGTCGTGACCACACCCGCGTCCAGCCGCAGCGGGGCCTGCAGGGTCAGTTCGTCGATCACCGGGGTGCCGGCGCGGTCGCCGGCGTGCAGCACCAGCTCCACGAACGCCGTCCCGGGCAGCAACACGACACCCGAGACCACGTGGTCGGCGAGCCAGGGGTGGCTTTCCAGGGAGATTTCGCCGGTGCAGACTTCGGTGTCGCTTCCGGCGAGGGTCATCGCCGCGGACAGCAGCGGATGCTCGATCGCGCGCAGCCCCGGGGCCGACACCCCAGCGCGGGACGCGGACAGCCAGAACCGCTCGTGCTGGAAGGCGTAGGTGGGCAGCTCGACCCGGCGGCCGCCGGCGAGGAAGGGGGCCCAGTCCACGGTGGCGCCCCGCACATAGGCCCCCGCCAGCGCGGTGATCAAGGTCCGGACCTCGTCACGGTCCTTGCGCAGAGCGGGCAGGAACACCGCGTCGGAGGCGGTGTCCGCGCCCATCGCGGACAACACACCACCCGGGCCCAGCTCCAGATACGTCCGGACACCCAACTCGGCCAGCGCGCCGACCGCGTCACCGAACCGGACGGTCCGACGCACCTGCTCGACCCAGTACTCCGGCTCGGACAGTTCGGCGAGCTGCCCGGTCACCGTCGACACGATCGGCATCGACGGCTCCCCGAACTCCACCGTCTCCAGCACCCGGCGGAACTCGTCGAGCATCGGGTCCATCAACGCCGAGTGGAAGGCGTGGCTGACCCGCAGCATGGTGGTCTTCACCCCGGCCGCGGCAAACTCAGCCACCACCGATTCCACCTCGGCACGCGAGCCGGACACCACCACCGACGCCGGCCCGTTGACCGCCGCGATCTCAATGCCCGTCGCGGCGATCTCGGCTTCCGTGGCCCGGATCGACGCCATCGCCCCACCCGAAGGCAGCGCTTGCATCAACCGGCCCCGCGCCGCCACCACCCGAGCCGCATCCGCCAACGACCACACACCAGCCACATGAGCCGCACTCAGCTCACCAATCGAATGCCCAGCCAGATACTCGGGCCGCACACCCCACGAAGACACCAGCCGATACAGCGCAACCTCGACCGCGAACAACCCGGCCTGGGTGTACACCGTCTGATCGAGCGACTCACCATCGCCGAACACGACATCCCGCACACCACGGTCGAGATGCCGATCCAGCTCCGCACACACCTCATCAAAAGCATCAGCGAACACCGGGAACGCCTCATACAGCTCCCGGCCCATCCCCACCCGCTGAGAACCCTGACCCGAGAACAACACCCCGACCCCACCGGGCACCACCGAACCGGACGCGATCTCGGTGCCGTTGACCAGGACGGCCCGGTGTTCGAACGTCGAGCGGCCCGTCACCAGCGAGTACCCGACGTCGACCGGCGACTGGGCATCGACGAGGGACCGCAGCCGCTCGACCTGCGCGGCCAACGCCGCCTCGCTCCGAGCGGACACCACCCACGGCACCACCGGGGACACCGCCACCGACCGCGGGGTCTCCTCCACCGCCGGCGCCTGCTCCAGGATCACGTGCGCGTTCGTGCCACTCACCCCGAACGACGACACCCCCGCGCGGCGCGGCTCGCCGGTCTCCGGCCATTCCCGCTGCTCGGTCAGCAGCTCGACCGCACCGGCCGACCAGTCCACTTGGGACGTCGGAGCGTCCACGTGCAGTGTCCGCGGCAGCACACCATGGCGCATCGCCTGCACCATCTTGATCACACCAGCCACACCCGCCGCAGCCTGCGTGTGACCGATATTCGACTTCAACGACCCCAACCACAACGGACGCTCACGATCCTGCCCATAGGCCGCCAGCAACGCCTGCGCCTCGATCGGATCACCCAGCGTCGTCCCCGTGCCATGCGCCTCGACCACGTCCACCTGACCCGCCGACAACCGCGCACTCGCCAACGCCGCCCGGATCACCCGCTGCTGCGAAGGACCATTCGGCGCCGTCAAGCCGTTCGACGCACCGTCCTGGTTCACCGCGGAGCCCCGGATCACCGCGAGCACGGGGTGGCCGAGGCGCTGGGCGTCGGAAAGCCGCTCCACCAGCACCACGCCGACGCCCTCGGACCAGCCCGTGCCGTCCGCGGCCTCGGCGAAGGACTTGCACCGGCCGTCCGCGGCCAGCCCACGCTGACGGCTGAACCCGATGAAGCCCGAGGGCTCCGGCATCACCGTCACGCCGCCGGCCAGCGCCATCGTGCACTCACCGGACCGCAGCGCACGAACGGCCCAGTGCAACGCCACCAGCGACGACGAACAGGCTGTGTCGACCGTGACGGCCGGGCCTTCCAAACCCAGGGTGTACGCGACGCGCCCGGAGACGACGCTTCCGGCGGTGCCGAGACCGAGATATCCCTCGACGCCTTCGGGAACGGTGTCCACCCGGGCCGCGTAGTCGTGGTACATGACGCCGGCGAAAACACCGGTGGCGGAGCCCTTCAGCGACGACGGCGCGATGCCCGCCCGCTCGATGACCTCCCAGCCGACCTCGAGGAACAGCCGCTGCTGGGGGTCCATCGCGAGGGCCTCACGCGCGGAGATCCCGAAGAAGCCCGCGTCGAAGCCGGCGGGGTCGTCGAGGAAGCCGCCTTCGCGCACGTAGGACGTGCCGGCGCGGTCGGGGTCGGGGTCGTAGAGCGCGTCGATGTCCCAGCCGCGGTCGGCCGGGAAGCCGGTGATGACGTCGCCGCCCTCGGCGACCAGGCGCCACAGGGCGTCGGGGTCGGAAATCCCGCCCGGGTACCGGCAGCCCATCGACACGATCGCGATGGGCTCACGCTCACCGGACTCGACCTCGAGCAGGCGACGGCGGGCGCTGTGCAGGTCCGCCGTGGCTCGTTTGAGGTACTCGCGAAGCTTCTCTTCGTTGCTCATCCAGCCCAACCCACCAGCGGCATCCGCCCAGTCCCCTTCACCGAGAGCCGACCCGGATCGCTCCGGGGAACCAAGCCGGGAAGAGCGCGGCGAGGCGCCGCGAACACGAGTCCAGGGACTTGCGCACCGACCCCAGAGCAATTCCCTGGACGAGAAGCTAGTTGCGCGCCACCCCCCGCTACAACCCCCTAAGCCCGCGGCAATGACCCCCTGTGCAGGGAATCAATTGCGCGTGAAGGTCAGCGGAAAATCAATTCTGCGCTTCGTTGAGGTAGGCGAGCACGGCCAGCACCCGGCGGTTGTCGCTGTTGGACAGCGTCAGGTCGAGCTTCCCGAAAATTCTGGCGCTGTGTTTGCTCACCGCGCTTTCACTGAGATTCAGCGCTTCGGAGATACCGGCGTTGGAACGCCCTTCCGCCATGAGCTTCAGAACCTCGCGCTCACGGGACGTGAGCTTGCCGAGCGGTTCCGAACGACCGGCCGTGACGACCAGGCGGGAAATCACCTCGGGATCCATCGCCGTGCCGCCGCCGGCGACCCGGCGCAACGCGTCGGCGAACTCCTCGTCGTCGAAAACGCGGTCCTTGAGGAGGTAACCGATACCCCCCTGCCCGTCGGTGAGCAGGTCCCGCGCGTAGAGCTGCTCGACGTGCTGGGACAGCACCACCACCGGCAGCCCCGGGATCTGCCTGCGGGCTTCGAGAGCCGCTTGCAGGCCTTCGTCGGTGAACGTCGGCGGCAGCCGGACGTCGACGACGGCGACGTCCGGCCGGGCTTCGAGCAACGCGCTGAGCAGGCTGGGGCCGTCGTCGACCGCGGCCACCACCTCGAAACCGTGCGCTTCCAGCAAATGGGTGAGGCCCACCCTCAGGAGGTAGAGGTCCTCGGCGAGGACAACACGCACGGTACCTCCATGGTCAGGGTGGTCGGACCGCCGCGGGGGCTGTCGACCGCGAGCTCTCCGTCGAAGATACCGAGTCGCCGCCGGATTCCCCGCAGGCCGGTGCCGAGCGACGGGTCCGCACCGCCGACCCCGTTGTCGGCCACCACGACGCGCAGCTTCCGGCCGTCGTGACGCAGGTCGACCTGGATCCGCGACGCCTTCGCGTGCTTCGCCGCGTTCGTCAGCGCTTCGCAGACCGCGAAGTACACACAGGCCTCCACCGGCACCTCCGCCCGGCCGGGCAGGTCGATCGTGACGTCCACGGCCAGCGGGTTGTCCAAGGCGACCGCGCGCACGGCGTCGCCGAGACCACGCTCGGCCAGCACGGGCGGGTGAATGCCGCGGACGAGGTCGCGCAGTTCGGCCAGTGCCGCGGACGAGCTCGCGCGGACGTCGGCCACCATCCCCACCAGCTCGGGCTGCCCGGGGCCCAGTTTCCGTTCGATGGCCCGCAACGCGATGCCCATGGCCACCAGGCGCGCCTGCGCGCCGTCGTGCAGGTCCCGTTCGATCCTGCGCAGTTCGGCGGCCTGCACGCCGGAGGCGTCGGCCCTGGTCTCGGCCAGCCGCTCGACGCGCTCGATCAGCTGGGACCGTTTCGTCGGGGCCAGCAGCAGCCGGCTGAAGCCCGCCGCGGCCCGGAGCGCGTGCGGCGCCACCCAGATCGCCGGGAGCGCGAGCAGCGCCGCGAGCGGGATGCCCAGCCAAGGCGTGCTGATGATCGCCGGACCACCCGGCAGGCCCGACTCCAGTGACCGCCAAAGTCCCCCGGAGCTGTCTCCGCCCGCGACGGACGGCACCGCCACCCCGAGGACGGCGAAGATCACCAACGCCGGCGGGCCCGCCAGCAGCAGCGCGGCGACCAGCGGGTTCACGGCCAGCCAGGCCAGGTCACGCCAGGTGGCCGGGTCGCCGAGGATCCACCGGCGGGTCTGGAACCAGGACGGCAGGTGCCGGGTCGAGTGGAGCCGGCGCTGGTAGGCGTAGTTGCCGTCGTCGTCCGGCTCCGGCGCCGGCGGCCTCGGCCGGTAGGGCGCCACGATCTTCACCCCGGCCACCTGACCGGCGAGCTCGCGGCACAGGTTCACGAACGGGCGACCGGCGCGAACGACCGCGGGGTAAACGGGCACGAGGCCGATCGGCACGGTGACCACCAGCGCCACGGCTTGCGCCACCGCCAGCACGAATCCGTACAGCGCGAAGCCGGTCAGCAGGAGGCCGGCGCCCAGCACCTGGATCCGGCGCCAGACCGCCGACAGCAGGCGGCCGTCGACGCCCGGGTGGGCGCTGGGCCCCAGCAGCGCGCGGGTCCACAGCGCGTGCACCCACAGCATCCAGGGCCCGGCGGTGGCGCCGAACAGGATCGCCACGACCCCGAGCAGGATCGATCCGGTGGCCGACAGCCCCACGGACCCCGGCCAGACCTCGGGCGCCCACAGCGGCGCGACCACGCCGAACACCCCGCAGCCGACCGCGAGCGTGGACAGTGCCGCCAGCGGCCCGCCGATCAGCGGGTCCAGCAGCAGCCAGGCCAGATCGCGCCAGGTGGCGGGATCACGCAACATCCGTTGCGCCCGCCGCAGCCGCATCGGCTGCCGCTCGAACCGGTACAGGCGGCTGCCGAAGCGGTACAGGCCGTCCTTGCGCGCGGGCGGCGCCGTGGGCTCGGGCAGGTACGGATCGGCGATCTCCACGTCGGCCCAGGCGCCGGCGAGCCGCCGGCGCAGCATCGGCAACCGCCGGGCCGAGCGGACCGCGGGCACCGCACCGCACAGGACCGCCAGGGTCACCGGGAGCAGGAGGAGCAGCTCCACCACCGCCAGCCCGGCGAGCGCCAGACCCCGCAGGTGCGCCGTGGCGCGCTGCTTCAACCAGGCCAGCACGAACACCGAACGTGACCGAACGGCCGTCTCCCCTCCGCTGACCATCGCGTTCTCCGCCCCCGTTCGCCGTGCCGAAGCCCCCGCTCCGGTTTCCCAGTGTGACACGGCGGTGCCGGCCGGGTGGGGGGTCGCCGACCACCGCTTCCGGGGTGGAGTTTCCTGCACCCGGACCGGGGGTTCAGCTGGATTCCGCGAGGGCGGACCCGCCGGTAGCGTCGATCCGGACGCCAGCAACCGACTTCGGCAAGAGGACCCACCATGGACATCGATCGCTCTCCCTCGGCAACGGACAAGGAAGAGATCGAGCGGCCGGAGGAAACCCGGAAGAACCCCAAGAAGGTCCTGTTCGAAATGCTCGGGGTCGACCTGGCGGCCCCGCTCGGACTGTACTACGGCCTGCGCGCGTTCGGCGTGAACCAATGGCTCGCGATGATCGTGAGCGGCCTGCTCCCCCTGGCCCGCCTCGGCTACAAGCTGGTCAGGTACCGGAAAGTCGAATACCTGACGCTGTTCACCCTCAGCATCATCCTGTGCGGCACCGTCGTCTCCCTGCTCACCGGGGACGTCCGGCTGCTGCTGGCCAGGGAAAGCTACCTCACCGGGACCATCGGGCTGTGGATCACCGCAAGCCTGCTCGCCCGACGGCCGTTCATCTTGTCCGCGACGCTGCCGCTGCTCCCGGAAGCCACGGCGCGGTCCTGGCGGGAAGCCTGGGTGAACTCGCCCGAGTTCCGGCGCGTCATGCGCCTGATGACCATCGCCTGGGGCGGCTCGTTCCTCATCGACGCGGCGGCCAGGATCGTGCTGGCCTACACCCTCCCGGTCGACGCCGTGCCGTTGCTCAGCACCCTCGTCCTGGTGGTGCTGCTCGTCGTGGTGGTCCAGGTGAGCAAGTCCTACGGACGGCGGATGGCGAGCCGGAACAACACCGCTCCCCTGGCCGAAACGACCAGTTCCCAAGGCTGACGAGAGGCTGACCCATGGGGCTCCGGCACCACATCCTTGTCCTGAACAGTCCGATGCACGGCCACATCACGCCTTCGCTGGGCGTGGTCGCGCAGCTGGTCGAACGCGGCCACCGCGTCACCTACGTCACCACGGACCACTTCGAGCGCGCGGTCGCCGCCACCGGCGCCGAGGTGCTGCGGTACCGCTCGAGCTGGCCCACGGCGATCACGATGGCCGAAACCGACGACGGCAGCAGCCTCCTCGGCTTGCTGAACGAGTGCGTCGCCGTCGTCGACGCGGCCAAGGCACACTTCGGGGACAGCCGTCCCGACGTCGTGCTCTACGACATGACGGCGACGTTCGCCGGCCGGGTCCTCTCGCGGAGCTGGCGCCTCCCGGCGGTGCAGCTGCTGCCGAACTTCGCGTCCAACGAACACTTCTCGCTCAACGACGAGATCGGACGCCGGACGCTGGCACGCATGACCGAGCCGCCGGACCCGGACCCGGCCGTGTTCGCCGAGTTCGGGACCAGGCTCGGGGAGTTCGTGGCGGCCAACGGACTCGACCCGGCACACACCGGGGAACTGTTGCAGGCGCCGGAAAAGCAGTCACTGGTGTTCGTCCCCCGCGACTTCCAGTACCGGGGTGACACCTTCGGCGGCGACCACACGTTCGTCGGTCCCGTCCTGACCGATCGGGCCGTCCAGGGCGGCTGGCGGCCGCCGGGTGACCAGCCGGTCCTCCTGGTTTCCCTCGGCTCGCTGAACTACGCCGGCCAGCGAGACTTCTTCCGGACCTGTGTGCGGGCCTACGCCGGGCTCGACTGGCACGTGGTCGTCTCCACCGGCCCCGAAGTGGATCCGGCCGAGCTGGGCTCGCTGCCGCCGAACGTCGAAGCCCACCGGCAGGTGCCGCAGCTGGCGATCCTGCGCCACGCCGGGCTTTTCGTCACCCACGCCGGCATGGGCGGGACCATGGAGGCCCTCGCCAACGGCGTCCCGTTGCTCGCGGTGCCGCAGCTGCCCGAGCAGGAGGTCATCGCCGAGCGGGTGGCCGAACTCGGCCTCGGCCGGGTGATCACGTCCGGCATCGAGGTGGACCGGCTGCGCGAGATCACCGAGGAAGTCGTGTCCAGCGAAGCGGTGCGGCGGGCCACCGGGCGGATGCGTGACCTCATCGCCGGACTGGACGGTGCCCGGCGGGCCGCCGACGCGGTCGAGGCGCACCTGCGCTCCGAGACACTCGTGTGAGCCGGCGTGGTGCGGCGGCGGTCCCCGGCCGCACCAGCCGGCTCAGCCGGTCACGCCGTGTCCGGCTGCGACCTCCGCCGGGGCAGACCCGGTTCCGCGGTTCGCTGGTCGGCGGAACGCCTCCCGCCGACGGCGCTGCCGACGCGCCCGGCGTCGAGCTGGAGGTCGACCGGCAGGTCGGTCCGCTTGCTCACCTTCAGCTTGCGGAACACCTTGGTCAGGTGCTGCTCGACCGTGCTCGGGGTGACGTGCAGCTTGGTCGAGATCTCCTGGTTCGTGTAACCGAACGACGCCAGCGTCGCGACCCGGTACTCGGAGGACGTCAGGATGCTGAGCATCTGCTTGTTCTGCGTGGCGGCGGCCGGGACCTCGGCGACGGCCTTGCCCTGGATCGCCCGCGCGGCGACCGGCTCGGCGGCCGGCGCCGGCTTGGGTTCCCCGCTGCCCCGGGGTGGCGTCATTTCGAGCCGGCAGGCTTGGCCCAGTCTTCTCGCCCGCAGCAACACCATCCGCGCCTTGGCGAACTGCTTCATCGCCTGGTGCGTCCGGCTCAGGTCGAACAGCGCCTGCGCCAGCTCCAGCCGGTCGCCGCTGGCGTGCAGCACCTCGACCGTCTCCTTGAGCATGGTCAGCCGGGAGCTCACGTCCGTGGTCGCCGCCAGCATCCGCATCGAGGCGCCGCGCACCCGCGGGCTGCGGAACCGGGGGTGGTCCAGCTGTTCCTTCGCCAGTTCCCGTGCCTTGTCGACGTTCCCGAGCCGCAGGTGCGCCTCCGCGGCGTCGATCCGCCACGGCGCGAGCGTGGGCGCTTCGAACCCCCACGCCTCCATCAGCTCCCGGCACCGCTGGAAGTCGGCGAGCGCGGCCTCGACGCGGCCGTTCGCCAGGCAGTACCGGCCACGGGCCCGCAGGTACGGCAGGCAGTAGCCGGAGCGGTACATCTCTTCCGGCACCGGCTGCCGCAGGTACTCCCGGACCGCCTCGTGGTCCCCGATCACGGTGGCGACCCGGACCAGGACGGCCAGCGGGATCCCGATCGCGACCCCCCAGCCCTCGGCGCCGACGGCCGCGATCGCGCCGCGCGCGTAGCTCGACGCCTTGGAGAGCTCGCCGTACCGCAGCGCGATGTCCGCCTCGCAGGCCGAGAACACCGCCTGCCACCACGCCACTCCCCTGGCCTTCGACTCCGCGAGCAGCGCGTCGCACCAGCGCGACGCGGTTTCCAGCCGGTCGGCGTAGATCAGGGTGCGCAGCGCCGACCACACCGGCTCGATCGTCAGGTCGTCGAGCGGCGTCGCCTGCAGGACGCTCTCGGCGGTCGACGCCGAGCCGGTCTCGTCCGCGCCACCCAGCACCGTGATCAGCGCTTCCGACGCGGTGGCCGGCCACCGGGCCGGCGCCGCGGCCTCGCCGGCGGGCGCCCCGCTCACCTCGGCCCAGCGCTTCGACAGCGCGGGGTGGGCGTGCCGCAGGAAGTGGCCGACGTTCGTCAGCGCGCTGCTCGGGTGCGCCTGGCCGTGCGGGTACTCGCGGCCGAGCCGGTCGAGGATGGGCTCGGCCTCCTGGTGGCGGCCGGCCCACAGCAGGCAGTGCAGGAGGAAGACGCTCTGTTCCGTGTCGAGCTCTCCGGCGCGCTCGTGCTCGCACAGGCGCGTCAGGTGCCGGTCGGCGGTCGCGGGCCCGGCGCGCAGCTCCGCCCGCAGCAGCAGGGTCCGCAGGGTGGCGCCCTGCGGTCCGTCGGCCCGGCCGGCCAGCGCGTGCTCCAGGTATTCGACGGCCCGGCCGGCGTTGTCCGCGCCCAGCCCTTCCTTGGCCGCCTGCAGCAGCTGCTCGACCGTCCAGTCGTCGGGCTCGCCGCCCGCCGCGATGAGGTGGTGGGCCACCTGGTCCGCGCCGGCCTCGTCCGCGTGCAGCACCCGCGCGGCCATGGCGTGCAGCTTGGCCAGGTCCGCGGGCTCCATGCAGTCGATCACGGCTTCGCGGAACGAGGGGTCCCGGAAGTCGTTGCCGTTGAGGAAACCGACCGTCCGCAACGCCTGCAGCGCCCGCTCGACGTCCGCCGGCTTGCGGTGCACGAGCCGGCCGAGCCGGTCCACGGTGCTGTCCGGGCCGAGCACCGACACCACGCAGGCGAGCGCCAGCACCTCCGGCCCGCTGCGGCGCAGGCACGTCAGCACCGCGTGCCGGAACGCGTCCCCCACGACCGGCCGCGTGTCCGGTCCGGGCTCCGGCCAGTCGAGCTGGTCTTCGATCAGCGCCCGCACGAGCAGCGGGTTGCCACGGGTGATGGTGTGGCACCCCGCGGTCAGCCGCGCCACCGCGTCCGGGTCGAGGTGCTGGGCGAGCAGCTGCGAGACGCCCTCTTCGGACAGGGGCGCGAGGCCCAGCCGCCGGAAGTTCACCTGGCGGACCAGTTCGATCCGGTAGGACGGGTGCACCGACCGGCCGTGCACCAGCTCCGCCATGAGCAGCATGATGCGGGCCGAACGCGTGTGGTTCGCGATGTGGAGCAGGCACTCCATGGACGACGCGTCGACGTGCTGCGCGTCGTCGACGGTGATCAGGAGCGGCGCCTTCTCCGACAGCTCCAGCGCAAGCTCGAGCACGATGTTCGCGATGTCGAACGAGCGCAGCGGCGAGGACAGGTCATTGCCGTTCGACGGCCACGCGATCAGGCGGGTCAGCTCCTGGGTTCTCGCCTGCGGCAGCGGCAGGTCGCCGGCCAGCTGCTGAAGGCTGCCGTACGCGCGGCTTCCCCGGTCCCGGTCACCGGTCACGGTCAGCACGACGGCGCCTTCCCGCGCCCGCTGCTCGGCGAACGTGCGGAGCAGCTCGGTCTTCCCGCTGGCGACGGCCCCATTCACCAGCGCTATTCTCCCGTTCCCGGAATCGGTTTCCGAGAATAAATTCTCCAGATAATCGAATTCACTTTTGCGCTCAATCAGTGTCACAGTCCCTGCCCCCCAGGCATTAGAAAGAGACATCACGAGGCAAACGGTCACAAAAAAGGCGTCACGAATACCACGCGAGACGACCCCGCTCCCACAGAAGCTGCGCCAACACTGCTTGCCCCAGTTGTTCCGCACTTCGTTCCCGCGGCACCCCTGCCCCGGGTCTTCTTTCAACGTATCATCAAGTCAGCCTGTTTGTAGGTTACCATCCGGCCGGGCCCGCGGTCGACGAAGACAAAACCTTCACCTGTGGCCACACCGGCCATATTCGGACAAATCCGTCGCAATAACGGAGGGCATGCCGAATCGGCCGGTTCACAGTGAAATAAAGTCACGAAAACCGACTACGGACACGAACGACCTGTCGCGCCGGCATCCCATCCCGATCCTGGCACACGAGGCGTCACGACCAGCGGCCGGGCGAACACCTCGTCACCGCGCCGCGGCCGGCTCACAGCCGACCGGTCGCCGCCGACAGGTTCGCCCGGCTATCCCCAAAAGGTACCCCCTAGATATGTGTACCCACGTCCCCAGTAGCAATCCAACGTCTGCCACCCGAAGGCAGCCCCAGACGGACACCACTCGCGATGTCCGGCAATCTCAGCGTCGCTGGCCCGATGCTAACCGGCACCCCCTACCCCCGCAATCCCCCTAAGTCGGACGGAACCGCCCATACCAGGCCGGATGCCGATCCACACTGGTCACCGGACAGAACCGTGTCGCCGTTCCCGGCGGTGTCACGAATATGCGTCACGGTCGCCATAGGACGCCCAGGGCCTGCCGTGGTGGTGTGCCACGGGCTCGGGTCAGGCGCGGACGGGCAGCTCGGTGAGGCCCCGGATGACGAGGCTGGCCTGCCAGCTCAACTCGCCGGGCTCGACGGCGAGGGTGAGCGTGGGCAGCCGGTCCGCGAGCACGCGGAACGCGACTTCGCCTTCCAACCGGGCCAGTGCCGCGCCGAGGCAGAAGTGGATGCCGTGCCCGAACGCCAGGCTCTTGCCGCGGGGGCGCCGCAGGTCGATCTCGTCGGGGCGCTCGAACACCTCGGGGTCCCGGTTCGCCGACCCGATGGCCAGCAGGACGGTCTCGCCCGGGGGAATGGTCGTCGCGCCGATGGTCACCGGCTCGGTCGCGAACCGCACCGTCGCGGTGTTCACCGGGCTTTCGATGCGGAGGAACTCTTCGACCGCTCCGGTGAGCAGTCCCGGATCCCGCCGCAGCCGGTCCCAGTGCCGGCGGTCCTCCAGGAGGACGAGAACGCCGTTGCCGATGAGGTTCGTCGTCGTCTCGTGCCCGGCCACGAGCAGGAGCGACGCCATCCCGGTCGCCTCCGCGTCGGACAGGCGGTCGCCGTTCTCGTCCGGGGCGACGATCGCGGACAGGATGTCGTCGCCGGGCTGAGCGCGTTTCCCGGCCACCAGAACGGCGAGGTAGTCCGTCATCTCCGCCGACGCGGTCATGAACTCCGCGGGCGAAGCGGGCGACAGCAGCGCGTGCGACCACTGCCGGAAGGCGTCGCGGCGGTCTTCCGGCACCCCGAGGATCTCGCAGATCACCTTCATCGGCAGCGGGAACGCGAGAGCGTCGATGAGGTCGACCGACGGTTCGCCGTCCGCGAGGCGCTTGGCCAGCGCATCGACCAGCTCGGTGGCGAGGGCTTCGATCCTCGGGCGCAACGCGGCCACCGCGCGGGCGGTGAAGGCCTTGGTGACCAGCTTCCGCAACCGGGTGTGCTTGGGCGGGTCGGAGTTGAGCATGTGGTCGTGGACGTCGAAGTCGGTGACCGCCACCGCGCCGGCGCCCCCGGCGGCACGCAGGTTCTCGAGCACCGCCGCGACGTCCTTGGACAACCGCCGGTCGGCCAGCCCGGCACGCACGTCGTCGTGCCGGGTGACCAGCCACGCGTGCGGTCCACCGGGGAACCGGATCTTCGTGACCGGACGCTGGGTGCGCAGCAGCGCGTAGAGCGCGTACGGGTCGTCCGCGAACCCCGGGGGCAGCAGGACGGCGTCACCGGCGGTGTCGAATGTCGCGTTCATCGGAAGTTCACCTCGCGCCGTCACCGCTTGGTCATGGAAACCAGCACCCGGCGGTCACCGGTGTACGGCCGGCGGCCGTGGGACACCAGCAGGTTGTCGATCATCAGGAGGTCGCCGTGGCCCCACGGCTCCGCGATCTTGGCGGCCTCGAACGCGGCGACGATCGCCGCGAAGTCCTCGTCGGTGATCGGGGAGCCGTCACCGAGGTAGGCGTTGCGCGGGAGGTCTTCTTCGTCGTAGATGGCCAGCACCGACGCGCGGGTCACGGCGGGCAGGTTGTTGATGTGGAACAGGTGGGCCTGGTTGAACCAGACGCGCTCGCCGGTGAGCGGGTGGGTGGTGGTGGCCGGCCGGACCTGGCGGGTGCGCAGCAGGTCGTCGTCCCACTCGGTCTCGATGCGGTTGTCCGCGCAGTACTTCTCGACGTCGGCGCGATCCTCGGCCTGGAACGCCTCCTGCCAGGACAGGCCGATGCCCTGGCGGTAGGTGCGGGTGTAGAGCACGCCGTGCGCGGCGAACCGCTCGACCAGATCCTCCGGGAGCGCCGCCAGGACCGCGCGGCTGTCGGCGACGGGGGTTTCGCCACCCGTTTCGGCCGCGAGCGCGCAGTAGAAGAAGAGATTGTCCGGCCAATTGACCGAGTAAGCGCTTTCGTTGTGCTGCGGGATTTCCTGGTCGGCCGGGTACTCCGTCGAGGTGTACACCTTGCCCTTGACCCGGCTGCGCGGCGTCGAACGTTCCGTGTAGTCGAGCGTGCGGCCACCGACCAGCTCGGCGATCGCGGCGAGCGCCGCGTCGTCGCCGACCGGGGTGTTCTTCACCATCACCGCACCCAGGGTGCGCAGCGCGGTCCGCAGGTCATCGACGTTCCGCCGGACCCACGCGCCCGGGTCGTCCGCGGACTTCGGTTCAAGGGACAACAGCCGGGTTCCGCCGCGCTCGACGACGTCGACCACCGCGTCGCGTCCGAGAGATCCGAACTGCCCGTCCACCGGAGAGTAACCGACCATGTTCTTCCCCTAGAAAAATCAGCAGGCGGAATTCCCGGCGCCAATTCGGCAGGCGCTCTCGCCTCGGGCGAGCGTATCCCCACGCGACCCCGAACCCAACCCCCTAGGGCGTGTCTCCTGGATCTTCGGTTGGCGGCTCGGTAGATAGATCAACGTGTCGCGACGGCATGAACTCACTGACAAGGAATGGGCGCTGCTGAAGCCGTTGATGCCTGCGGACCCACCGCGAGGCGGCCAGTGACGTGACCACCGGACGATCATCTCCGGGATCCTGTCGGGAATGGACCGGGATCCCGTGGCGGGACCTGCCCGAGCGGTTCGGTCCGTGGAAGACGGTTTACCAGCGTAAACGCCGGTGGGCGATCGAGGGACCTGGCAGCGGATCTGCGACGAGTTGCGCATCGACTGTGACGCCGACGAGGGCCAGGACTGGACCAAGGCTCCCACGGTGGCCGACCACCAAACTTCGACGCTGAGCGGTACAAGCAGCGCAACACGGCCGAACGGTGCATCAACAAACTCAAGCAGTTCCGCGCCGTGGCCACCCGCTACGACAAACGTGACTACATGTACCGGGCCACCGTGGACATCGCCACCATGAAGATCTGGCTACGAGACCTCACCCCAAGATCCATGAGACACGACCTAGTTGACCAGGGCGTATTCGCGGCTGAGTCGGGTGCGTTGGCGGAAGCAGCGTGAGCGGGCTTGGTGGCGGCGGCGCCAGGTGCTCCAGTGGTGGGCGTGGTCGGGCGGTATCGGTTGATGCTGTCGCTATCCTGGCAGCCGCAGCCGCCCTCGAGTCTGTTGTCTTCACACACATGATCATCGAGGCGGCTGCGCCCAACCCACCCCGGGGTGTATTTTCGCTTGAGTGAGCTTCCCGCAAAAGCCCAGGTCAGCGACGATGCCATGATCGCTGGTCGACAGCTCACTCAAGCGGAAACCCACCACCCGCAGTGTCCACACTGCTCAGACAGCTAATAGCGGCTGCCGTAGTAGGCCCTACGCCACACCTCTGGCCTCGGCACAGTTGTAATAGGCGTCACCCGCGTATTCGCAGACTAAGACATACACGTAGTACCCATCGGCAAAGAAGTTTCCGTACGTCGACCTGCATTCCCCGTCGTTGGACGGGTCATTTATCGAGAGCCTGAAGGGTCCACCGGTGTCAGGGTGGGTTCCATCAACAACGGCAAAGATACCCCGGCCATTGGATCTGTTGTCACACACCGTCACCTTTTCACTCGACGGATAGCCTGCCAGGTCAGCGTCGAAGAACACCGCACCGCCGCCGCCCACCGTGTAGAGCCAGCCCACGTTTTGGGGCGGCACCGCGGCACTCGCCTGCGCGGCGCCCCCCAATACGACGGCCGCCGTCACGGCCGCCAGCAGGCTCATTCGTCGTAGCCAGCGCATCTGCGACTCCTCCACTTCGTCATTCCGGTCACGGCTGGCGTGACCGGAGGGAATTCTCTGTTGTGAGGCTTGCCAGAGCGTTGCCACACGGACGGAATTTGTCAAGGTCGGTGGGACCAGTGAGGACTTTTCATCGTGATGGGCCTGCTCACGATGGGTGCCGGCGTAACTCGTGTCTTCATAGGACGAGGCGATCGCGCGGCACACCGTGCTGGTCATGGCCGCCCTCGCCGTCTGCGCGGTCACCGCCGCCCATCTCACCGACCGCACCAACACCCAGGCGCCGCCGCCGAGCCCACCGGACCAGCCGCCACCACCCGAGCCCGGGATGGTGAATAGCCGATCCACACCACAAGATCCAGGAGACACTCCCTAGGTCGACGCCCCACTCCGGTCCGGCACCTGTGGTTGCGACGCACAACGGGTGCCGGCCGCCGGCGAAGTCGGCAGAAAAGTACACCCCTAAATGGCGGAAAGCCCATAGCGCGGCTCCGTCGCTGATCGCTAATGTGCAATGACGCTCGGATGACCAGCCCGGAGTTCCGCTGCCGGGCGCATCGGCCGGACCGTCGTGCGCAGGTCGTCTCGCCCCCCACGGGACACTGGCGCCGCGGTCCGGCCCCCGCGGCGGACGCAGGACACGAAGAAGCGGCAGTGCGGGGCGACCGGCGCCGCCCCGCACTGCCGCTACCGGTCACTCGGCGATCTTGGTGCGTCCCGTCCACCGGTAGACGGCAACGCTGGCTTCGTCGACCTGCCGGAACTCCCCGCTGTGGGCGAAGTGCTCGTATCCGCCGTCGACGCAGATCTTCAGGTCGTCGTTCAGGTCGTCGACGTAGTGCCAATCGTCCAGTGTGGACAGCCGGGCCGGTGATCCGACGAGGTTGATCTTGATGCGCGTCATGGTCGATCTCCCACTCACGAAACGTCGTCAAAGGGGCTGGGCGGAGGTGGCGCGTCCAGCCGTCGTCAACACGTCGACGATCGCCTGGATGACCTTCGGGGCGTGGGCGTTGAGGTAGAAATGCCCACCCGGGTACGTGGTCAGCGTGCAGCTCCCGGTGGTGTGGTTCCGCCAGTCCCGGGCTTCGCCGACCGTCACCTTGGGGTCGTTGTCGCCCAGGTGGACGTGGATCGGCGTGTCGAGCAGCGGCCCCGGCTCGTAGCGGTAGGTCTCGGCGGCCCGGTAGTCGGTCCGCAGCGCGGGCAGGATCATCCGGAGCAGTTCTTCGTTGCCGAAGACCTCCGCGCCGGCGCCGCCCAGCTCCTTGACGGCCTTGATGAGCCCGGCGTCGTCCGCCAGGTGCACGGTCTCGTCCCGCGCTCGTGACGGCGCCACCCGGCCGGAGGCGAACAGCGCCAGCAGCGGACCGCCGCCCGCCTCGAGCCGGCGGGCGACCTCGAAGCCGAGGGTGGCCCCCATGCTGTGTCCGAACAGGACTGTCGGCCGGTCCAGCCAGGGGCGCAGGACCTCGGTCACCTCGTCGGCGAGCTCGCCGATGGTGCCGAGGCATTTCTCCGACCGCCGGTCCTGGCGCCCCGGGTACTGGATCGCCAGCACGTCGGCCGTCGAGGCCAGCGCTTTCGCGACCGGGAAGTAGTAGCTCGCGGACCCACCGGCGTAGGGGAAGCAGACGACCCGGAACGGCGCCTCGTCCCAAGGCTGGTACCGCCGGATCCACAGGCTGCTGTCATCTCCGGACACTGGCCACCCCTTCTTCGTCCGCACGGCCGGCGGAACGGCGGGAATCCGCAGGTTCGAGCCTGCAGTGGTCCCGGTGCGCCATCAACCCCTAAGGTGCCGGCCGACCCCCGTGACTCACGACCGGCAGGGTATCCGGCGGATCACGCGCGCCGCCGGGTCGCGTTTCGAAACCGGGAACTTCAGACAGCCGAAGCAGGACCGGGAGGCAAGTGGACCGTCATGACGAGGTGGCAGGTTTCGGTTCCCGAGCCGCGGTAGACGTGCGAGGTGTCACCGTCGAAGGTCGCGGTCTGCCCGGCTTCGACGGCGTACTCCGTGCCGTCGACGACGACGATCATCCGGCCGGCGGTGACACTGAGGGTTTCCACCACGCCGGCCTGGTGGGGATGGCTGGGGTACTCCTCGCCCGGCTCCAGGCGCCAGCGCCAGATCTCGACCGGGGCCGGGCCGGTGGTCGTCAGGACGAGCCGCGCTTCGCTCCCCCGTTCTCCGCTCCACAGTGGAGCGACGGCGGACGCGGCCACGACCCGGACACTGCCTTCGGGCGGCCCCTGCATCAGTGCGGACACCGAAACACCGAGGGTGTCGGCCAACCGGACCAAAGTGGACAGGTTGGGGTTTCCCTGCGCCTTCTCGAGGCCCACCAGTGCGCCCTTGCTGACCTGGGCGCGCCGGCTGAGTTCGTCGAGGGTCAGACCCGCGCGGACGCGGGCCGCCCGGACGTTGTGCGCGACGGTCCGCAGGGCTGCCACCGTCTCAGCCACCTGATCACTCTCTTCCGTCCGGTGAGCGGAACACCATCATCCTAGCCACCCTTCGGTCGTTCTGCTGTGTGTTACGGTCGTTTCGGTAGACCAGAGTTCTGACGTAAGGAGAAGCAGCATGTGGGTCCAGCCCTGGGACGCCGGCCTGGACGAAGCCGAATGGCAGACGTGGATCGCCGAGGGCCACGACTTCGGGCAGCTGAGCGTCAACGGCCTGCCCGGCCACCCGCCCACCGTCGTCCCCACCCACTTCATCTGCGACGGCACCCTCTTGCTGATCCACCTCGCCCGGCCCAACCCGGTCTGGACGGCGATCGAGCGCGACCCCCACGTCGTCCTCACCGTGATCGGCGACTACGCCTTCATCCCCGGCACCTGGCGCGCCAAGGCCGGCACCCCGCCCGCCGACGGCGTCCCCACCAGCTACTACGCGGCCGTCCAGTTCACCTGCCGGGCCGACATCGTCGACGACCCCCAGGCCAAGGCCGAGTTGCTGCGCCGCCAGCTCGCCCACTTCCAGCCCGGCGGAGACCACGCCGCCGTGGCCGTCGACCAGCCGCCCTACGGCCGGATGCTGCCCGGCATCCGCGGACTGCGCCTGCAGGTCACCGATGTGCTGGCCAAGTTCAAGTACGACGACCACAAGCCGGTCGACCACCGCTCCGCGGTCGCCGACCGGCTCGTCCACCGCGGGCAGGGCCTCGACGTCCCGACCGCGCACCAGCAGCGCCGCCGCCTGGACCGCATCGGCCCCTGGAAGCCCTGACCCGCACGGAAACGGAAAGCCCGCTGATGCCCGCCTTCTGCCTCGGCACCGCCGTCGCCGACGCCTTTCCCGGCACCCTCATCGCCCTGGTCACCGCCACCGGCCTGCGCGGCCGCGAACCCTGGCCGCAGACCGCCGCGGCCCTCGAGACGTTGGAGGCCCGGCTCGCCGGAGGCCGCTGGCAGCCCGCGGACGAGACCGATCCCCGCATCGAGGCCTGGCACACCGCCTACCGTTCGTTCGGCACCAACCCGCGTCGCATCCGCCCCAGCGTCGACGCACTGGGGCGCCGCCTCGCCAAGAAGGGGACCCTGCCGCGCATCACCCCGATACCGTCGAACACCCCAAGCCCGGGGAGATCGTCTACGCCGACGCCACCGGCGTCCTGACCCGCCACTGGAACCACCGCGACGCCCACCGCACCCGCGTCACCGAGGATTCGACCCACGTGGCCTTCGTCTTGGAAACCCTGCACGCCGAGCGTGACGGCCGGCTCCTCGAGAGCGCCGTGGACGAACTGCTGGACCTGCTCGCCCCGCACGCCGGTCACACCGCGGTGCAGTACCTCAGTCCGGCCCGGCCCCAGGCCACCACCTGAGCTCGCACCACAACCAGCGCGAACGGCCCGGTCGGGATCCATCGACCGGGCCGTCCGAACAGGGCCACCGAAGCAGCGGCAGAACTACTAGTGATCGTTGAGGTAGTAGTGCTGGCTCGAGTACTGGTAGTTCGGACCCAGGTAGATCCCGACGCCGATGCTCCAGTTCTCCGGGAGGTTGTGCGTGCCGCCATCAGAGGCCCTGGCCGTGGCGCAAGATCCCAATCCACCGGAGGCGGTGAGCGTGTACCGGGTGTCGTAGGCGCCCGGAACGGAACTCTGCTCGACGGAGATCGTGGCCCGGGGAGCGAGCCCGTCGGACGCCGTGTCGCAGAGGGAGACGACGTCGCCGTTCTCTTCGACGTAGATGGTGCCGCCATTTCTGGCGTCCGTGGTGGTCCACGTGTGGTCCCAGCTGCCGCCGGGCGGGTCCACGGCCGCCGACGCCGACGTCGCGCTCACGAGTGTCCCGACGGCGACGAACGCGGTCGTCGCGACCAAGGCCGCGATCTTGTTACGCATCGTGTGACTCCATTCTCACTCGCACAGGGAATCCGGGCGAGGTGTATTTGATTTACGACTTTCCGGCCGGTGTCGGGGATTCTCGAAATCACTGCCGAAGAAATCCGTTTCCGCGCCGCTCAACCCACGCAGCCCGGTCAGACCCGGGTCGGCAGTCCCCGTCTCGGCGCGAACGGCGAGGCGCCCGCGGCTCCCCTTTGACACAACCCCAGTTACCGAGAGTGCCGGAATCGTCGCATCTGCCATCCGGCCGGGAGCGACGCTCTCGCCAGGCCGACCGTGCCAGCCGTGACTGGGCGGCGTCAAGCGCCCTGAAACGTTTTACCCTGCTCGAAGGGTCTCTGGCCACGGGAACCTCTGCACATCGTGCGGCGACCTGCGAAAACCGGCGTCGCAGAGGAGCCGGACCTGGCGTCGCAGAGCCTCGGCGAGCCCCAGCGTCCCCTGAGGGACTTCCCGCGAAAACCCTCCCATTACATCTTGACGTGGCCGATGTCATCGTTCAGAGTCCAATGGTGCATTCAGCCGCACCGCCGTTGGCTACCTGACACACCTACCCCCTCCTGTTCCCGCACGGATCGCCCCCAAAAATGTTAGCGCTAACACCACTGGTCCCGTGCACGGGTGTCGTCGGGATCCGCACCGATGCGGACCCCTCCTGAAAGGACAGATGCTCATGTCGGTTGGGTTTGCGCGGACCCTGAGGTGGCGCCGTCGGTGGCGGTCGGGATTGGCTGCGGCGATAGCCGTCGTGACCGCGGGCGGGCTGCTCACCGTGGCCACAACGCCGGCGTCGGCGGCCACAGTGGACACCGCCGCCTGGTACGTCCTGGTGAACCGCAACAGCGGCAAGGCCCTCGACGTCTACAACTTCTCCACCGCCGACGGCGCCGACGTCGTCCAGTGGACCCGCACCAACGCCGACAACCAGCAGTTCCAGTTCACCGACTCCGGCGACGGCTACTACCGGATCAAAGCACGGCACTCGGGCAAGGTCCTGGACGTGTCCAGCTGGTCGGCAGCCGACGGCGCCGCCATCCACCAATGGACCGACCACGGCGGCACCAACCAGCAGTTCCGGCTCGCCGACTCCGACAGCGGCTACGTGCGCCTGATCAACCGCAACAGCACCAAAGCCGTCGAAGTCCAGAACGCGGCGACCAACGACGGCGCCGGAATCGTGCAGTACAGCGACTGGGGCGGCAGCAACCAGCAGTGGCAACTCGTCCGCGTCGACGGAGACACCGGCACGTGCGCTCTTCCGTCGACGTACCGCTGGACGTCGACCGGCCCGCTGGCCACCCCGAAGGCGGGGTGGGCCTCGCTCAAGGACTTCACCAGTGTCGTCCACAACGGACAGCACATCGTCTACGCCACGACGCACAACAACTTCGACGACGAGCAGGGGCGCTGGGGATTGACGACCTTCAGCCCCTTCACGAACTGGTCCGACATGGCCACCGCCACCCAGAACGCGTTGCCCTTCGACGGGATCGCGCCGACGCTGTTCTACTTCGCCCCGAAGAACACCTGGGTGCTCGCCTACAACGGGGCTTGGCCGTACACCTTCTCCTACCGCACCTCGAGCGACCCCGCCAACCCCAACGGCTGGTCCGCGCAGCAGGAGCTGTTCACGGGCACCCTCCCTCCCCCTGGGGGCCCCCTCGACGTGACCCTCATCGGCGACGACACGAACATGTACCAGTTCTTCGCCGACGACCGCGGCAACATCTACCGGTCCAGCATGCCCATCGGGAACTTCCCCAGCAGTTTCGGTTCGTCGTTCACGAAGATCATGAGCGACACGGAGGCCAACCTGTTCGAGGCTCCGGAGGTCTACAAGGTCCAGGGCCGGAACCAGTACCTCATGATCGTCGAGGCGCAGGACTGGCGCGGCCGCTTCTTCCGCTCGTTCACGGCCACGAGCCTGGACGGCACGTGGACACCACAGGCCGACACCCAGGGCAACCCCTTCGCCGGCAAGGCCAACAGCGGCGCAACCTGGACCAATGACATCAGCCACGGCGATCTGGTGCGCACCAACCCCGACCAGACCAAGACCGTCGACCCGTGCCGGCTCCAGTTCCTCTACCAGGGGCGCGACCCCAGCACCGACGGAAAGCCCTACGGCACCCTGCCCTACCGGCCGGGCGTGCTGACACTGCAGCGCTAGCCTTCGAACAAGCGCCACATCACTGTGGCTGTTAACTGAACTCGCCGCCTCTGACAGCAGCTTCGCCCGGCGGGCGCGGATGTCCCGCGCCCGCCGGGCGGAGGTGGTTGGATACCCGCTCACCGGGCTTGTCGGCGGCAAAGAGGTTACGCTACGGTGACCCTGGGAGCGCTCCCAGGTGCGCGGGTTCCACGCCTGCACGCTCCGTACGCACCCTGCTCGCAAGGAGGCGATGCATGGCTCTACGTGCACAATGGCCCCGTGGGCCCTTGTCCTTCCGCGCCCGGGCCCGCTCGGCCCCCGCTGCGAGCGCCGATCGGCGCGGCTGAGAACGCCCGGCACGTCGACCGCCGTCGACGGGGCATGGTGCCCCTTGCTTCTGTCAGCGATCACCAGCGAGTTGACTCGCATTCCGTGAGAGAGGAACACCATGCGAGATAACCCGAGGAAGAAGCACCCGGGCCTCCGTGCGGTGTGCACCGTGGTGCTGGTGGGCCTGGGTGTCGTGCTCCCGTCACCGGCCGCGTCGGCCGCCACCGTGGACCCCGGCGCCTCGTACGTGCTGGTCAACCGCAACAGCGGCAAGGCACTGGAAGTCTCCGGAGGCGCCACCTCCGAGGGAGCCAGGATCACCCAGCGCACCCGCGACGACCGCAGCTCGCAGCAGTGGCAGTTCGTCGACGCCGGCGGAGGCCACTACCGCATCAAGTCCAAGCACAGCGCCCTGGTGCTGAGTTTTCCCTCCACCGCCGACCGGACCGGCCTGGTGCAGAACGCCGACGCCGGCCGCCCCGGCCAGCAGTTCCGGCTGGCCGACTCCGCCGGCGGCGACGTACGCCTGCTCAACCGGGCCAGCGGCAAGGCCGTGGACGTGCTGGGTGCCTCCACCGCCGACGGCGCCCGGGTCGTCCAGTGGCCCGACACCGACGGCGCCAACCAGCGGTGGCAGCTGGTCAGGCTGAACGCCGACACCACCCCACCGACCGCGCCGGGCAACCCCCGCACCGCGAACCTGACGTGCACCGGGGTGACGTTCTCGTGGTCGGCGTCGTCCGATGACGTCGGGGTCGCCTTCTACGACATCTACCACGACGGGCAGCTCATGACGTCGGTGCCGGGCACGGCGCGGTCGGCCGAACTGACCGTCGCGCCGGGAGCCACCTGGGGCCTGTACGTCAACGCCCGCGACGCCGCGGGCAACGTCTCCCAGGCCAGCCCCACGGTCACCGTCACCGTGCCGCAGTGCCAGGCCGACACCGAGCCGCCCACCACCCCCACCGGCGTGACGGCGACCGCGTCGGGCACCACGGTCACCGTGCGCTGGACGGCGGCCACCGACAACGTCGGCGTCACCGGCTACGAGGTGCTCCGCGACGGCACCGTGGCCGGCTCGACCAGCGGCGCGGCCACGACCTCGTTCACCGACAGCGGCCTGACCGCGAACACCCGCTACCAGTACCAGGTGCGGGCGCGCGACGCCCAAGCCAACCGCTCGGCCCCGAGCACACCGGTCGCGGTCACCACCGGCACCTCCTGCGCCACGGCGCTGTGCTCGGTCACCAGGGTCGCCACCGAAACCGACCTGCCGTGGGGACTGACCACCCTGCCCGACGGACAGGTGCTCTACAGCCGCCGCGACGCCTTCGAAATCGTCCGCCTCGACCCCGCCACCGGCACGAAGACCGTGGCCGGGCGGATGCCGAACGCAGCGGGAACCGACGGTGAGGGCGGGGTCCTCGGCCTCGCCGTGGCCACCGACTTCACGGCCGACCCGTGGCTGTACGTCATGCACACCAGCTCGACGGACAACCGGGTGGTGCGCATCCGCTACACCGGTGGGGTGCTCACCGGCACCCCGCAGGTGCTGCTCACCGGCATCCCGCGCAACAAGTACCACAACGGCGGCCGGTTGCGCTTCGGGCCGGACGGCAAGCTCTACATCGCGACCGGTGACGGCCAGAACGGCGACTGGGCCCAGGACCGGGCCAACCTCGCCGGCAAGGTCCTGCGCATCAACCGCGACGGCACCGTTCCCTCCGACAACCCGTTCGGCACCCCGGTCTGGAGCTACGGCCACCGCAACCCGCAAGGCCTGGCCTTCGACTCCCAGGGCAGGCTCTGGGAACAGGAGTTCGGCAACTCCGTCATGGACGAGACCAACCTGATCGTCCGCGGCGGCAACTACGGCTGGCCCCGCTGCGAAGGCACCACGGGCAGCTGCGGCGAACCCGGCTTCGTCGCACCCAAGCGGACCTACCCCGTCGCCGAAGGTTCGTGCAGCGGCATCGCCGTGGTCCGCGACGCCCTCTACCTCGCCTGCCTGCGCGGCACCCGGCTGTACCGGGCCGAGATTTCCGGTGACAGCCTGACCAACGTCCAGCAGTACCTCAACGGCACGTACGGGCGGCTGCGCACCGTGGAACCGTCCGCCGACGGCGGCTTGTGGCTGACCACCAGCAACTACGGCGACAAGGACAGCATCGCGAACAACAGCAACGAAAGCATCCTGAAGGTCGCGCTCGGACAGTGAACCCGGCCGCGGGCCGGGACCACCGGCCCGCGGCCGTTCCGCTCACGAAAGGAGAGCCGTCATGGCTCACCGCAGGACACCAGGTCACCGTCACACGTGGACGGCGACCGCAGCGGCGATCGTCTTCGCGGGCGTGGTGGCGCCGGCGCCGGCCGCCGCCGCGACGCCCGCGCCGTGCACCCCGGGAGCGACCTACGGCGCGCCGTTGCCGAGCCGGACGGTGACGTCCCGGCTCATCCGGGGCGGGTTCAACTTCCTCGAAGGGCCCACGTGGGACCGGCGCACGGGCACCCTGCTGCTGTCGCACATGCAGAACCCCACCGGCCCCCAGGGCGTGCAGCCGTCGGCCATGCTCCGGTACTCGCCGCCGGCCACCTTCGAGACGTTCATCGCCGACGCCGGCAGCAACGGCCTGGCGATCACCGCCGACGGCACGCGGGTGCTCGCCGCCACCCACGACAACCGCACCGTTTCCGCCTACAGCCTGGCCGATCGCAGCCGGACGACCGTCGCGGCCGGCCACCTCGGCCGCGCGTTCAACTCCCCGAACGACCTGACCACCGGCCAGAACGGCACCACCTACTTCACCGACCCCAACTACCAGCGCGGCAACCGCGCCGACGAACAAGGCGGCCGGACCAGCGTCTTCCGCGTCCGCGACGGCGTGGTCAACCTCGTCGACGACACGCTGCCGCAGCCGAACGGCGTCGTCCTGTCCCCCGACGGCAAGACGCTCTACGTGGGCGCCACCGGCGCCAACGCGATCATGAAGTACACCGTCTTCCCGGACGGCAGCACCGGCAACCGCACGACGTTCGCGACCATCCGGACGCCCGACGGCGCGACCGTCGACTGCGCGGGCAACCTGTACTGGGCCTCCTACGACGAAGGGCTCGTCCACGTCTTCTCCCCGTCGGGCGCCCGGCTCGGCACCATCTCCGCCGGCCGCAACACCACCAACGCGGCGTTCGGCGGACCGGACGGACGGACCCTGTACCTCACCTCCGGAGTTTCCGGCCAGTTCGGCCTCTACCAGACGCGCCTCAACGTGCCCGGCAACCCCTACTGAACGGCGAGGTCAAAGCCGCCCGTCGGAAACCCAGGCAGCCGTGCCGAGAATGCGGGTGAGGGCGGCTTCGGCGTCGGCACCGGCTTTCTCGAACACGACCTCGGCGATCGGCGTGCCGAGTTCCGCGGTGCCGCGGAACTCGATGGTGGCGTGGTAGCTCAGGGTGCTGCCGCCCGCACCGGTCGGGGTGATGGTGATTTCGTCCAGGGTGGCGGCGACGTCGTGGGTGCCGGTGAAGGCGACGCGGCCGGGTTCGAGGCGGGTGAGCTCGCGGGTCAGTTCCAGCTCCACCCCGGCGATCTTGACGACGGCGTGCCAGCGGGCGCCGACGTCGACCGGCTCGGTGCCGAGGCGGTCACAGGACAGGGTGCCGGGGTGCCAATCGGGGGCGTGGCCGAGATCCTTGAGGTAGTCCAGCACCTCCGGTGGCGCGGCCGCGACGGTGAAGGTGCGGGTCACTTCGACCAAGACGGGTCCTCTCGTCGGCGTCATCGGCCACCGCCCTCGGCGACCTGACCGCCGAGTACCCCAAAACGGAGAAATCACCCAGCCGGACCGCGAAAGCTATCCCTGCCGGAGATCGTCGCGCCGGTCGTCGTTCCGAGGGACGCCGCCGGCGGGTACGGGGGTCCGGCGCAGCGGGATCTCGAAGTGGACGGTCTGGAAGCCGGTGCGGTCGCCGTCACGGGCGTCGTGCACCTCGGCGGCCACGGTCCGCCAGAACGGCTCGGCGCCGGGGACCCGGGTGTCGGTGTGCAGGTAGAGCCGCTCGTATCCCGGGGTGCGGTCGACGAATTCGGTCGCCACTTCCACCAGGGTCCGGGCCAGCCGGTGGCGGCGGTGTTCGGGCCGCACGTACACGCGGAACAACTGCGCGGTGGTCCCGCCGGGGTACCGTGCGGCGAGCCAGGCGGGGTGCGGCGGGCTCGACGGCGCCGTTGCGCGCACCCCGGTGGTGGCCACGACCTCGCGCCCCTCGACCGCGACGAACAGCTGGTGCCGGTCGGGGGTCAGGTAGGACCCGGCCAGGTCGATCACATCGCCGTGCCACTCGGGGCGGTAACCGTAGCCGAACTCGCGGTAGAAGGTGTCCAGCATGACGCTGCGCGCGCCCGGCAGATCGGCCTCGGTGGCCGGCCGGACCTCGTAGGGGCCGACTTCGCGGTGGTACTCGGTCAATTCCTCTTCTCCATTCCTTCGACGGCGCTGCCGAGCAGACCGGCAGTCACCGGGTGCGCCGGGGACCCCAGAACGCCGCGGGCCGAGCCGTATTCGACGACGCTGCCCTCGTGCAGCACCGCGATCCGGTCGGCGAGGCGGGCGACGACGCCGAGGTCGTGGCTGATCAGCACCAGCGTGCAGGCGCGGGACTCGCGCAGTCCGGCGAGCTGGTCGAGCAGGCCGGCCTGGGTCAGTGCGTCCAGCCCGGAGGTGATTTCGTCGCAGATCAGGACGTCCGGGCGGGCGAGCAGCGCGCGGACCAGGGCCGCGCGCTGCAGTTCGCCCCCGGAAAGCCCGGCCGGTCTGCGCAACGCGGCCGGCTCGTCCACCCCGAACCCCGCCAGTTCCGCCAGTGCGGCGCGCCGGGCGTCGGGTGCGGGCAGGCCGCGCAGCCGGACCGCGGTCCGGCTGACCTGGTCGAGCACGCTGCGGTGCTCGTCGAACGACCCGCGGGCGTCCTGGAACACGTACTGGACCCTGGCCAGGTCCGCCGGCGAGCGGCGACGCAGTGACCGGGCCAGTGCCCGGCCGTCGAGCAGCACCTCACCCGTGCGGGCGGCGTGGAGGCCCGCGACGCAGCGGGCCAACGTCGTCTTCCCGCTCCCGGACCGGCCGACGACGGCGAGGCACTCGCCCGCGCCCGCCCGCAGGTTCACCTCGCGCAGCACGGTGGCCGACCGGTGCCGCGCGGTCAGGCCACGGAGGTCGAGGCGGGGCACGGGTTTCCCGGCTTCGGCGGGCAGCACGACCCGCGGCTGCGCGGCGATGAGCGCACGGGTGTACTCCTGTTGTGGCCGGGTCAGCACGTCGGCCGCGGTGCCTGCCTCGATGACGCGGCCCCGGCGCAGCACCACGATCTCGTCGGCCAGTGCCCGGACGACGTCGAGGTCGTGCGTGAGGAGGACGATGGCGACGCCGTGGTCCGCCACCGCGGCGAGTTCGCCGACGACCTCGGCCCGGGTGATCGCGTCCTGCCCCGTGGTGGGCTCGTCGGCGACGATGACCGCGGGATTCCCGACCAGTGCCTGCGCGAGCACCACCCGCTGCTGCTGCCCGCCCGAGAGCTGGTGCGGGTAGCGGCGCAGCAGCTGGGCCGGCACCCGCGCCCGCCGCAGCGCGACGGCGATCAGCTCGTCGGGCGCGCCTTCGTGCCGGGCGGCGATTTCGCGGAACACACCGCCGATCCGCCGTACCGGGTTGAGCGCGGCCGAGGGTTGCTGTGGCACGAACCCGACGCGTCCGGCGACCGTGACCCGTCCGCTGACGGTCACCCCGGGTGGCTGCTCACCGAGCAGCGCGAGCCCGGTGGTGGTCTTGCCACTGCCGGACTCGCCGACCAGCGCGAGCACCTGCCCGGCGGCCAACGCGAAGCTGACCCCGTCGAGCAGCGTCCGCTGCCCGGCTTCGGCTCGCAGGTTCCCGACCTGCACCACGGGGGTCATGGCGCCGGCTCCGAGCGGGCGCGCAGGGCCCGGTCGAAGACCAGGTTGAGCCCGATCGACAACGCGACGACCAGCAGGGCGGGCACGACCACCGCCCACGGCTGCAGGAACAGGCCGCCCCGGTTGCGGTCGACCATGACCGCCCAGTCCGCGGCGTCCGGGGCCACCCCGATGCCCAGGAAACTGGCCGAGGCGACCAGGTAGAGCGCGCCGGTCAGCCGGGTACCCGAATCGGCGGCCAGCGTGCGGAGCATCGACCGTCCGGTGTAGACGATGGCCGTCCGCCACCACGACTCGCCCTGCAACCGCATCGCCTCCAGCGCCGGGCGGCCGGCGATCTCCAGCGCCGTGGCGCGCGAGATCCGGGCCACGTCGGGGAAGTTGACCAAGGTGACGATGCCGGCCATGACGGGGACACCCGGACCGGCGATGGCGGCCACCAGGATGAGCACCAGCAGCGACGGCACCGCGAGCAGCAGGTCGAGGGGACGCATCAGGGTCTCGTCGACCAGACGCAGGCGGGACGTCGCCGCGAGCACGCCCCACGGCACCCCGATGACGTAGGCGCCCAGGGTCGCGAGCAGCGCGACCAGCACCACCGTGCGCCCGCCGGCGAGGACCTGGTGCCAGACGTCGCGCCCGACGAAGTCGGTGCCCAGCACGCCGCCGGGCATGAACGGGGCGCCGCGGGCGAGGTCGTCGGGGACGAACCACGGGCCGACCAGCGCCAGCAGGAGGGGGACCGCGATCAGCAGGCCGCCGGCGCCGGTCCGGCCGAGCGCCCTCAAGCGATCCCCGCCGATCGCGGCGCCAGCCGGAACGCGGCCAGGTCGGCGAGGAGGTTCACCAGGACGGTGGTGACCGCGAAGACGACCGCGAGGCCCTGCACCACCGGCAGGTCCCGCCCGGCGACCGCGTCCACCAGCGTGGTGCCCAGTCCGGGGATGACGAACACCGCCTCGACCACGATCACCCCGCCGAGCAGCCAGTCCGTGGTCCGGGCGAGCTGCTGCACGGCGGGCGCCAGCGCATTGGGCAGAGCGTGCGCGAGCCGGATCCGCCCGGCGCCGATGCCGAGCCTGCGGGCGTGCCGCACGTAATCCGAACCCAGCGAGCCGAGCATTCCCGCGCGCACCAGCCTGCTGATCGAACAGATCGGCCGGGCCAGCAGCACCACCAGCGGCAGCACCAGAACGGCCGGATGGGCCAGGAGATCGCCCCCGGTGCCGACGGCCGTCGGCGGCAGCCACCGCAGCTGCACGCCGAAGACCGCGATCAGCACGACGGCCAGCGCGAACTCCGGCATCGAGTACAGCGCGACGCTGATCGACGTGAGTGCCCGGTCGAGCAGGCTGCCCTCCCGCAGCGCGGCGAGCACCCCGACGAGCACCGACAAGGGGATCAGCAGCACCAGGGTGAGCCCGGCGAGCACCACGGTCGGACCGAGGCCGTCGGCCAGGAACTCGGCGACCGGCCGCCCGGAGATCAGCGACACGCCGAAGTCCAGGTGCGGCAGTCCGCCGAGCCAGGCCAGGAACCGGTCCAGCGGCGGCCGGTCCAGGCCCATCGCCACCCGGATCTCCCCGATCCGCCGCGGATCGGGGTTGTCCCCGGCCAGGACGACCGCGGCATCGCCCGGCAACGCCTGCACGAGGAGGAACACCGCGGTGACGACGGCGAGCACCTGGAAGAGCCCGACGGCCAGCCGCCGCACCGCGTACCGGCCCAGGCTCACCCCAGCCACACCTTGTCGAACCGCGCCCAGTTCAGGGTGTTCGCCGGTGCGGTCGCGATCCCGCCGACGTGGGGTGCGGTGCCCACGAGCCAGTCGGCGAAGCCCCACATCAGGTAGCCGCCTTCGGCGTGCAGGGTGCGCTGCATCTCCCGGTACACCCCGGCGCGTTCCTGCTCGTCCGCTGTGGACACGGCCTTCCGGTAGAGGTCGTCGAATTCCGGCCGCGCCCACTTCGTCATGTTGGTGCCGGAGCCGGTCAGCAGGCGCTGGGCGATGTGGGTCTCGATCGGCATGGCACCGGAGCGGAAGCTCGACAGCGACCCGTTCTTGAGCGTGTCCGCCCAGTAGGTGTCCTTGTTGCCGGTGACGACCTCGAGGGTCAGACCGGAGCCCCTGGCCTGGTCGGCGAACACGGTGGCGGCCTCGACCATGCCGGCCGCGGCCGTGGAGGTGTCGAGCTGCACGGTCAGGCCGTCCGCGCCGGCCTTGCGGATCAGGAACTTCGCCTTGTCCAGGTCGCGGGTGCGCTGGGCGATGTCTCCGGCGTAGTACTGGTAGCCCCTGCCGAACAGGTCGTTGCCGACCTGCCCGCTGCCCGCCAGCGTGGCCTCGACCAGCTGCGGGCGGTCGGCCAGCAGGAACAGTGCTTCACGCAGGTCGCGGTTGTCGAACGGCGCCCGGTCCAGCTTCATCGCGAACGCCTGCACGGCGCTGTTGGGCGAGCGGTGGACGGTCATCCGGTCGCCACTCGCGTGGCCGCGCGCGGTCGTGGGCGTGAGGTCGTGCGCGTACTCGACCTGCCCGCCCAGCAGCGCACTGGTCCGGGCCGACTCCTCGTTGGCGATCACGAACTCCAGCTCGTCCAGGTGCGGCGCGCCTTCCCAGTAGTCCGGGTTGCGCTTGAGCAGGGTGGACTTGCCCGCGGCGAAGGACACGAAGCCGAACGGCCCGGACCCGACCGGCTTGCTGAAGTCTTCGAGGCCTTCGGGCACGATGTAGGTCCCGAACGCGGCGAGGGCGTTGGGGAACTCGACGAACGGCCGGGTGAGCGCGAACTCCACGGTTTTCTCGTTGATCGCGCGGCTGTTCGCGAGGTCGATCAGCGACAGGCTCGACTTGGCCCGGAACGCGCGCCGGGGATCGAGGATGCGGGCGTAGCTGGCGAGCACGTCCTGGGCGCGCACGGGCTGTCCGTTGTGGAAGGTGGCAGGCCGCAGGGTGATCCGCCACCGGGTCAGATCGGCGCTGGGTTCCCACTTCTCGGCGAGTCTCGGTTGCGCGGAGACGTCGTCGCCGAGGTCGGCGAGCTTGTCGAACATCGCCTTGGACCGCGCCGCCTCGACGAACAGGTTCGCCAGGTGCGGGTCCAGCACCTCCTTCGCGCCGCCGCCCGCGAACGCGGCACGCAGCCTGCCGCCCGCGCGTGGACCCGGCCCCGCGGGGGCCGGCGCGCCGGTCGCGCAGCCGGTGACGGCGGTGATCGACAGTCCCGCGGTGAGACCGAGGAAACCGCGGCGGCTCAGGTTCATGCTGTTCCTTTCGGTGGGCGAGACCCGGGCGGTCGCATTCGGGCACCACTGCGGTGCCGCCGCACGCACTCCTCGTCCCCCGAGGCAGCCCAGCCGCCGACAAGAGGAAATGATAATCACTATCAGGTGATTGTCACGGCCCGGCCGCGTGACCTGGACCACTCCCACTGTCGCCGCACTCGCCCCGGGTCGCCGCGGGATCCGGGCCCACTGCCGGCAGGCAGCCGGCAGTGGGCGAGACGTCTCCCCGGACGAACAGCGTCAGGCCGCGCAGCTGACGGCGGGCACGCTGTTGGCCGCCGTCCAGCTTCCGGTGAAGCCGAACGTGGTGCTCCCGCCGCTGCCGAGGCTGCCGTTGTAGCTCAGGCTTCGCGCGGTGATCGCGGCGCCGTTCGTGGCGAAGGCCGCGTTCCACGACGAGGTGATCGCCTGTCCCTCGGCGAACGCCCAGTTCACCGTCCAGCCGGTGATCGGGGCGGCGCCGGCGGTCACCCGGACCTCGGCCTGGAAACCTCCCCACCACTGCCCGATCACGGCATACGTGGCAACGCAGGTGCGGGTGCCGCCGGTGCCGCCATACGCCCGCCAGAGCGCGTTGTAAGCCGGCTTGGGCCGGAAGTTCTCGTCGAACGGCAACGCCGCGCCTTCACCCGGGAAGACCGACGGGACCCAGGAGTGCTTGTCGGACAGGGCCCAGGTGGTGATGCCCACGCAGCCGGTCACGCCCAGGCAGGCCTGAGCGACCTTGGTGTAGTCGGCGGCTTGCCCGGCCAGCTTGGTGGCCTCGGCCGGCAGCGGCATCCGGATGTCGAGCTCGGTGATCGCCACCTCGACCCCCAGGTCGACGAAGCGCTGGATGTTCTGCCGCATCGAGTCGGGGACCGCACCCAGGATCAAGTGGGCCTGCATGCCCACCCCGTCGATCGGGACACCTTGTTGTTTGAGCGTACGCACCAGGTTGTAGACGCCGTCGCTCTTGGCGGCGATGCCCTCGATGTTGTAGTCGTTGTAGTAGAGCTTCGCGCCGGGGTCGGCGGCGCGGGCGGCGCGGAACGCCTCGGCGATGTAGCCGTCACCGAGTTTCTGCTGCCAGAACGACTGGCGCAGGGTGCCGTTCTCCTCGAACGCCTCGTTCACCACGTCCCAGGCGTAGAGCTGCCCCCGGTAGTGGGCGACCTCGGTGCGGATGTGGTTCTGCATCGCCTGCCGCAGCTCGGCGGTCCCGAGCTCCTGCACCCAGCCCGGGGTCTGGTTGTGCCAGACCAGGGTGTGACCGCGCAACCGCTGCCCGGCCGCCTTCGCGGCGGCGACGAGCGAGTCGGCCGGTCCGAAGTCGAACCGGCCCGGACTCGGCTCCGTCGCGTCCCACTTCATCTCGTTGCCCACGGTGATCATGTTCGTTTCCCGTTCGGCCAGCGACCGGTACGGTGCGTCGTTCCACTCGTTGACCGTGGACGACGTCCCGAAGTAGACACCGCGTGCGTCCGCCAGGCCTCGCAATGTGGTTGGCGCAGCCGCTGCAGGAACCTGCACCGCCGCCAGCGTGGTGAGGCCGGCCAGTGCCGCCGTCACCGCATGGAGACCGATCCGCCACGTGCTCCGCACCATACGTCTCTCCTTCGAGCTCAAGGTCGATTCCGCCAATCGGCACACACGCTGGGAGCGCTCCCATACAGGTGGCGATGGTAGCCCGGCCCACCGTGGCCGGCAGCGGGCTTTCCGCGGTGCGGGGCGCGCATTCACCCACCCGGCGCAGGACGACCGCGGCGAAACTTGGCCGCCGGTGTCGGGCCACGGCCATCCCGTTCGTCGGGTCCATGACCGGACAACTCGGCTGAAGCAGGACCGTGGCCGGTGCGCCACGGCTGTTCTGGAGGTTGACGATGCGATCGACGGCCCATTCGTTCCGCACGCCCGACGGCGTCACGCTCGGGGTGGAGCACTTCGGCGACCCGGCGGCACCCCTGGTGCTGCTCGCCGGCGGCCCGACCATGCTCTCCTGGCCCGACGCGCTGTGCGCGGAACTCGCCGACGGCGGACGCCACGTCGTGCGCTACGACCTGCGAGACTCCGGCGCGTCGACCACCGTCGACCCCGAGGCACCGGCGTACACGCTGCGCGACCTCGCCGCCGACGCGGCCGCACTCGCCCGCGGGCTCGACGACCGGCCGGCGCACCTGGCGGGCATCGGCGTCGGCGGGATGGTCGCCCAGGTCGCCGCGCTGGACCACCCCGGCGCGTTCTCCGCGCTCACCCTCGCCGGAACGCGGCCCGTCGCGCCGGGCCCGGTCGACGACGACCTGCCCGACCACGACGCGGCCACCATGGGCCGGCTGTTCGCCCTGCCGGCCCCGGACTGGTCCGACCGCGCCGCCGTGGCGGAGCGCGCCGCCGCGGCGGCGGCGATCCTCGGCGACGACCCCGCCGCAGCCCGCGCATGGGCCGAGCGCGTCTTCGACCGCACCCCGGGCACCGAGCCCGCGGTCCAGCTGGCCAACCAGCTGGGCACGGTGTTCTCCAGGCTGGACTGCCGGCCACGCTGGCGCGAGCGCCTGCCCCGGCTCGCCATACCGACGCTCGTGGTGCACGGCCGCCACGACCGGTTCTTCCCGCTCGGCAACGGCGAAGCGCTCGCACGGGAGATCCCCCGCGCGCGGATGCTCGTGCTCGACCGGGCCGCCACCGCGATCCCCGGCACGGCCACCGGCGAAGTCGCCGCGGCGATGCTCACGCCGGCTAACGCGTAACCAGTGTGTTACGCTTTACGGGTGGACGAGGTGGCCGGCGCGATCGCGGACCCGGTGCGGCGGAAGATTCTGGTGATGCTGCGCGACGGGCGGATGTCCGCAGGGGAGATCGCCGAGCACTTCGCGATCAGCAGGCCCGCCGTCAGCCGCCACCTGCGCGTCCTCCGGCAGAGCGGCCTGGTTCGCGACGAACTCGTCGGCAGGCAACGGTTCTCCGTACTCGACACCGAGCGGTTCACCGAGCTTGCCACGTGGCTTGCCCAGTTCCTGCAGCCTTCCGGCTGGGAACACCGCCTCGACGCGCTGACCACCGAGATCTACCGCACCCGCCGCGAACGCCGCACCCACGGCGGGCCCGACCAACGTGAGGAAACCACCGCATGAACCGCCTCCCCACCGGCCGGCTGTTCCGAACCGGCACCGGAAGCGATCTCGTCCTGAGCCGGACGTTCCGCGCACCCGCCGAGGACGTCTGGGCCAGCCTCACCGAACCCGAGCGCACCGCCCGCTGGTTCGGGCCGTGGGAAGGTGACGCCGCACCCGGCCGGACGATCAAGGTGCAGCTGGCGTTCGAGGACCAGGCACCGTGGTGCGATCTGCGCATCGACGCGTGTGAGCCGCCCCGGCGGCTGGCCGTGTCGATGACCGACGAAGCCGGGACCTGGCGCATGGAACTGCTGTTGTCCGAAGCGGACGGTTCGACGGAACTGCGGCTCGTGCACCACCTCGACACCGAGGACGGGCTCGGCGAGGTCGGCCCTGGCTGGGAGTACTACCTCGACCTGCTCACCGCCGCGCGTGACGGCTCACCCCAGCCGGACTTCGGCGACTACTTCCCCGCGATGAAACCCCACTTCGACGGGTTGTCCACCCGGCCCGGCGGTCAACCGGACACATCCGGGGCAGAGGCCTGACGGCTGGGCGTCCGTGGGGGCCGGACGGGAGAACGGTCCCAGCCCCCACGGACTTCGGAGAGCCCGCGTCGGTCAGCGGGACTCTGGCTTTCGGTTCGCCGGGCGTCAACACGCTTCGGGAGCGGCTTCGCGTGGCCGTGCCGTCCGGGCGGTTCAGCGCAGCGGATCGAAGGGGCGCAGGGCTTCGGGCTGCTTGCCGGTCGTGATGTACTCGGCGAGCAGGCGCCCGGTGATGGGGCCGTGGGTCAGCCCCCACATGCCGTGCCCGCCGGCGACGAACAACCCCGGCGCGCCCGCCGCTCCGATGACGGGGCGTCCGTCGGTGGTGACCGGGCGGGAACCGACCCAGGCGTCGGTGCGCTCGTCCCACCGGATGCCGGTGAGCAACGGCCGCGCCGAGGCGATGATCGCCTCGATCCGGGCCTCGTCGAGCGGCGCGCCGGGTTTCCGGAACTCCATGGTCCCCGCCACCCGGAGGCCGCCGCGGTACGGCGTGCAGGCGACCCGGATGTCCGGGAGGTAGATCGGTTCCGGCACGGGCTGGTCCGTCGGGACGGTGAAGGAGTAGCCGCGCCCGGCACGCACCGGGACGGTGATCCCGAACCGCTTGCCGAGTTCGCCCAGCCACGCGCCGTTCGCCAGGACGACGGCGTTGGCGGACAAGCTCTGCCCCGCGGCCGACTGCACGGCGACGGCGTGCGGGTGCGGGCGCACGGAGGTGACGGCGAAGCGGTGGCGGATGGTGCCGCCGCGGCGGACGACCGAACGCGCCAGGGACTCGACGAACCGCCCGGGGTCCACGTAGCGCTGCCCGGCCAGCCGGACGCCGGCCCCGTTGCGCGCGCTCACCTGCGGGAACCGCTGGGCGAGATCGGTGGCGGTGAGCCCGGTGCAGGTGATTTCCTGCCCGGCTTCGCGCAGGCGCCGCAGTTGCGCGAGCAGCCCGGCCGCGTGCCGGGCGGTTTCGAACACCGCCGTGACCGGTGCGTCGATGGTGGGGGCGTCGACGCCGTTCGCGGCGAGGACGTCGAACGCTTCGAGGCATTCCTCGTTCAACGGCAGGTTGGCCTCGACCGCGCGGGTCCACGACCTGCCGGTGCAGTGCGTGGCGAACCGGGCCAGGAACGCCCACAGCCGGGGGTCCGGCGCCGCGGGAACGTGCAGCGGCGCCTGCCGGTCGAACAACGTCCGCAGTCCGTAGCGCAGCACGCCCGGTTCGTTGAGCGGAACGGCGAGCCCGGGAGAAAGCCAGCCGGCGTTGCCCCAGGACGCCCCCGCGGCGACGCCGGCGCGATCGACCACCGTCACCCGGACACCGCGTTCTTGCAGGAACCACGCGGCCGACAGACCGACCACACCGGCGCCGATCACGATCACCGAGCGCGGGCCGCCGTCGATCCGGTCGGATTCGGGCATGGGGTCCTCCGGGGCGCGAGTGGTGCTGGTGCAGCCAGGATGACCCGGATCGGGACCGCGGTGGTTGTCCAAACTCGACAATCTCGGACGGTGTGCTTGTCGGTTCCGGTCAACGCGGCGGGTCGGCGACGACGAGCTCGATGATCATCGCGAGCCGCTTCGCGGGCACGTCGAGCTGCAGCGTGGTGATCTCGGCCATTTTCCGCAGCCGGTAGCGGACCGTGTTCGGGTGCACGCCCAGCCGGTCGGCCGCCTGCGCGAGATCGCCCTGGGTCTCCAGCCACGCACGCAGGGTGCCGAGGTAGCCGGTGCCGTTCTCCGAGTCGTGGCGGGCGAGGTCGGAGATCGGCCCCCGGGCCGGGGCCCGCCCGGCCGCCGCGGCCGCCCGCAACCGCTGCACCAGGATGTCGTCCCAGGACTCGTCGTAGGCGATCGCCGCACCGGCGGCCGGGTGCGAATCGTGGAGGGCGACGCACTCGTCGGCTTCCTGCCGGCTGGCCGGTAGCTCGGCGAAGGTCGCGGCCGCGCCGATCCCCGCGATGACCGTCACCTGACCGGGTAAGGCGGCCCGCATGGTGTCGACCCATTTCCGGGCCGCGGTGACGTCCTCTCCGGGAAGGACGGTGTAGACGGTGTTGCTGAACAACGTGCTGCGTCCGGGGCGCGACCAGCCGAATCCGGTGGTGGCGCGCTCGAACGCCAGCAGGAGTGCGGCGTGCCGCTCCTCGGCGATGTGGGCCTGCAGGGCGACCACCCGGAACCGCCCGGGCGGCAACCCCAGCCTGCTGAGCACCGAAGCCGCGTCCGGAGTGCCTTCCAGCAGCCGGATCACCAGATCCGACTCGACCTGCCGCTCGAGATCCGCGCTCGCCCGCGAGCGCAGGAGGTGCAACCCGACCGTGCGCGAACTGTTCCGCAACACGGCTCGCCGGGCGTCGTCCAGGGGACGCTCGCACTCGACCCAGATCGAGCCCAGCGACTCCCGGCCGGCGCGGACCGCGACCACCATGCGGCCGCCCAGCCCGTCCTCCGGCGCGGCCTCGACGAACAACGGCTCGTCGGACCCGGCGAGATGGGCGAACACGCCCCGCCGTTCGAACAGCTCGCGAGCCCGCTCCGGCACCCGCCTGCCCAGGATCGTCTCCAGCCGGACCTGGTCGGCGCCGTGCTGCAGGCTGGAATAGGCCAGGACCCGGGAGAGCTGGTCCTCGATGGTCACCGTGCTGCCCAGTGCGTCCGCCAGGCTGTCGGCCAGCGCGAACAGATCCGTCGGCCCGCGGCCCGACTCGGTCTCGCGCCCCTCGAGCACCAGCCCGTAGACGACACCGGCGATCGCGCCCCACGGCACCTCCGGTTCGACGGCGAGCACCGCCACCCCGCCGGCTTCCGCGGCCGCGATCGCCTCCGGTTCCAACGGCGGGACTCCGCGCGCCAAGACGACGGACGCCCGGGCAGCGGCCGCGCGTTCCACCGCCGCGACGACGGATTCCGCGCCGATCGCGAGGAACACGTCACCGCGTGGCTCGCGGGACTCCCCCGGGTCGTCCATCACCACATCGCGCAACGAGGCGCCCCGCGAGACCGGGCAGCAGCACAGCCGTACTCCGTAACCCCCGAGGACGTTCACCAGCCGATCCAGCGTCACCATGACCCGTTCCTACCCCACATCGCCGCACCGCCGCGGCTACCGGTTGCCCGGCACTCGTTGACCGTCACGCTCCACACTCCGTAGGTTCGGTACCGAACGCGGTTCGGGATCACTGAACGAGGAGGTCCGGCTTGAGCCACCTGGTGCGATTCGCCGACGGGACCGGCGATGTCCGGGTCGGCCTGCTCACCGGTGAGCAGCTGCGGCCGCTCGCGGTGGCGTCGATGAGCGACCTGCTGCGCCACTCCGTGGCGGAGATCCGCGAGCTCGCCGAGGCCGCCGGGGAGCCGGTGTCCACGGCCGGGGTGCGCCTGCTGCCGCCGCTGGACGGCCGCATGGAGGTGTGGGCCGCCGGGGTGACCTACCTGCGGTCCGAGGAGGCCCGCCGCGAGGAGAGCGCCGACGAGGACGTCTACGCGCGGGTGTACCGCGCGGAGCGGCCCGAGCTGTTCTTCAAGTCGGCCGCGTGGCGCGTGGTCACCGACGGCGAGCCGATCGCCGTCCGCACCGATTCCGCCAACAACGTGCCGGAGCCGGAACTCGGCCTGCTGCTGACCGCTACCGGCGAGATCGCCGGGTACGTGGTGGTCGACGACGTCAGCTCCCGCAGCATCGAAGGCGAAAACCCGTTGTACCTCCCGCAGGCCAAGATCTACACCGGTTCGTGCGCGGTGTCGGCGCGGGTGCGACCGGCGTGGGAGGTGCCGGACCCGCGGTCGCTCGACCTCCGCATGCGCATCCTGCGCGACGGTCACGAGCTGTTCGCCGGCGAAGCCGGCACCGCCCAGCTGAACCGCGAGCCGGCCGGGCTGGTCGAGTACCTGTGGCGGGACAACGACTTCCCCGACGGCGCCGTCCTCTCGACGGGCACGTCCGTCGTGCCGGGACTCGATCAAGGGCTGCGGCCGGGAGACGTCGTCGAGATCGAGATCGGCGAGGTCGGCTCGCTGCGCTCCCCCGTCGTGCTGGGCGCGGACGAGGTGCGCCGGGTGCTCGGCGGCCGGCCCTAAGCGGGCACGAAGCGGGTGGGCAGGAGCCCGTTCACCGCGGTCGCGGGCTCGCCGAACGCCATCGCGACCGCGGCTTCGGCGGACGCCGGGGCGATCTTGAAGCCCAGGCCGGAAAACCCGGTGGCGAAGACCGTGCGCGGCCGCCCCGGCAGGCTGCCCAGCAGCGGGGCGTGATCCGCCGTGAAGAGGTCCGGGAACGCGTCGGCGCGCACGATGCTCGGGATCAGGCCGGGGAGGAACTCGGCCACCGTTTCGTGGGTCTCGGCGATCTCCTCCTCGGTGAGCTCACGCCTGATCCGGTCGGCGTGCTCGGCGGGCGTGGAGCGCCCGTCGAGGGTCGCCTTCACGGTCACGCCGTCGGTGCTCGGCGCGCCGTAGAGGGAACGGTCGACGGCGATCCGGACGAACACCGGGAACCGCTCCGGCGCGAATTCTTCGGGGCACCGGGCCACGAACCACGTGAGGTAGTTCCGGCGCGGGTGGACGGCGGCCGCGATCGGCGGCGGGAGCAGGTGCGCCGACCAGCCGCCGGCGGTCACGATCACCCGCTCGAACCGCCAGGTGCGCGTCCCGGACCGGAGGACGACCGAGTCCGCTTCCTCGTGGATCTCGTCGATGCCGGTGCCTTCCAGTACCTCGGCGCCGGCCTCACGGGCGGCCTGCGTCGCCGCGGTCACCGCGCGGTCGGTGCGCAGGAAGCCCGCTCGCGGGTCGAACAGCGCGCAGTCGTCCGGCCGCAGCCGGTGCTGCGGGTAGCGGGCCGCGAGCTCGTCGTGGTCGAGGAACTCGAACGGGGTGCCGTTCGCCGTCGCCGTGGCGAGCAGCTCCGGCAGGTACTCCCCGTCTCGTGCGCCGATCGACAGACCGCCGCACCGGGTCAGGATCTCGTGCCCCGAATCGGCTTCGAGTTCGGGCCACAGCAGGCTGGCCCGTTCCAGCAGCGGGGCATAGCCGGTCCCGCCGCGGTAGGTCATCCGGAACAGTCTCGTGTCGCCGCCGACGGCGCTGCGGGTGTGTCCCGTGGTCCGCGCCTCGAACCCGACGACCTCGCCGTCCCGGGTCCCGGGCCGGCGCGCGGCCTGCCACAGGGCCATGCTGCCGACGCTGCCCACGCCGACGACCGCCAGCTTGCCGTCCATCACAGCACCCTTTCGAGGAATTCCTGCGTCCGCCGCTCGGCCGGGTTGGCCAGCACCTCACGGGCGTCACCCCGTTCCACGGCGACACCTTCGTCCATGAACAGGATGTCCTTGGCCACTTCGCGGGCGAACCCCATCTCGTGGGTGACGACGAGCATCGTCATCCCGAGGTCGGCGAGGTCGCGCATGACGGCGAGCACCTCGCCGACGCGCTCGGGGTCGAGCGCGCTCGTCGGTTCGTCGAACAGCATGATGGTGGGGTCCATCGCCAGCGCGCGGGCGATGGCGACGCGCTGCTGCTGGCCACCGGAGAGCTGGGCCGGGTACTTCTGCCCGCAGTCCGCCAGCCCCACCCTCGCCAGCAGTTCGGCGGCCTGCGCCTTGGCGGCCTTCCGCGGGACCTTCTTGACCAGTACCGGCCCGGACATGACGTTGTTCTCGGCCGTCATGTTCGGGAAGAGGTTGAACTGCTGGAACACCATGCCGATCCGGGTCCGCTGCTCGGCGAGGCGCTGCGGGGTGACCGCGTGGTAGGCGTTCGCGTGTTCGACGTAGCCGAAGTCCTCGCCGTTGACGCGGAGCACGCCCCGGTCGACCTGCTCCAACCCGTTGATGCAGCGCAGCAGCGTCGATTTTCCCGATCCGCTGGGCCCGATGATGCAGGAGATCTCCCCGGCCGCCACGGTCAGGTCGATGTCCTTCAGCACCCGGTGGTGCCCGAAGCTCTTGCACAGCTTCCGTGCCACGATCGTCCCGTCGGCGCTCACAGCAGCGACTCCTTCACCTTGACGACCGGCCGCGAGGAACGCGAGAACCGGCGTTCGATCATCGACTGCGGCACGCTGAGGGTGAGCGTCATGATCAGGTACCACAGGCTCGCCACGATGAGCAGCGGGATCGTCTCGTACGTCCGCGCGTAGATCGACTGCGCGCTCTGCAGGAGGTCCGCGACGCCGAGCACGCTGACCAGTGAGGTTTCCTTGAGCATCCCGATCACCTGGTTGCCGGTCGCCGGGATGATCGCCGGCATGGTCTGCGGGATGATCACCCGGCGCAGCTTGGTGAACCCACCCATGCCGAGCGACTCGGCGGCCTCGAACTGGCCGCGGGGCACCGAGGCGAAGCCGCCGCGGATGATTTCGGCCATGTAGGCGGCCTGGTTGAGCGAAAGCCCGACGATCGCCGCGGTGAGCGGCGTGATCAGCGCGTTCATGTCCAGCGCCTGGGACACGTTCGTGAAGGGAATGCCGATGGACAGGTCCGGGTACAGCGCGGCCACGTTGAACCAGAACACCAGCTGGACCAGCACCGGGGTACCCCGGAAGAACGTGATGTACAGCCGGGCGATGCCCGAGATCGGCGTCTGCGGCGACATCCGCATCACGGCGAGGACGAGCCCGAGCACCGTCCCGAGCACCATGCTGACCGCGGTCAGCATCAGGGTGATGCCGACGCCGTCGAGGATCGAGGAGGCGGTGAAGTACTCGAACACCACGTCCCAGCGGAAGTTCTGGTTGCTGATCAGCGCGTAGGCCAGGCCGGCGACGATCGCGACCGCCACCACCCAGGCGAGGTGGTCCCGGGTGCGCCGGGGCCTGATCCGTTTCTTCTGCTCCGGCTGGAGTCCGCTCACCGGTCTCCTCCTGCTCCTCGTCCTGGGCGCATCACTTGGGCTGGGGCTTCGAGCGCGCGGCCTTGGTGACGCCCAGGCCGGTGAAACCCCAGCGCGACAGGGCTTCCTGGTACTTCGGGCTGTCGATGACCGACTGCAGCGCGGCCTGCACCGCGGGGGTCAGGGGCGAGTTCAGGTTGAGCGCGACGGCCACCGGCAGCGGGTTGAGCACCGGCTCCAGGACGTCGAAGGCTCCTGGTTGCTTGGTCTTGGCCCAGTTGAGCGAAGTGGCGTCGTAGAAGACGCCGTCGATGCGCCGGGAAGCCACCTGCGTCAGCGCGTCGCTGACACTCGGCAGGGAGACGGCCTTGATCGGGTCCTTCCCCTTGCCCACGCAGTTCTCCTGGTTCAGCTTCGGCAGCCACTTGAGCTCCTGGGTGCTGCCGGACTGCACGCCGAGGGTGGCGCCGCACAGCGAGTCCATGGCGAGGTGCTTCGGGTTGCCGTGGGCCGTGGCGACCGTCGAGCCGTTCGTGAAGTAGTCGATCATGTCGAGCACCTTCAGCCGCTCGGCCGAAGTGCCCATCGTCGACACCGTGAGGTCGTAGCGGTTGCCCTGGAGCCCGGGGATGATGACGTCGAACTTGACGTTCTTGATGTCGAGCTTCAGGCCGAGCTTGGCCGCGATGAGCCGGGCGATGTCCGGGTTGAACCCGATCGGGGTCTTGTTGTCCGAAGCCATGAACGTGGTCGGCGGGCTCGTCAGGTCCTCCGCGGCCACCAGGGTGCCCTTGGCCTTCACGTCGGCGGGCAGCAGGGCGACCGCCGCCGGGTCCGGCTGCACGCCGGCCGAGATGTCGTCGGTGTGCTCGGCGGTCGCACCCCCGCCGCCGCCCGCCGGTGCGGTCCCCCCGGTGCTGCACGCGGTGAGACTGCACGCTGCGAGACTCACAGTCGCGGTGAGGACCACCGCGCTCATAGCCGCCTTGACCCGCATTCGATTCTCCTTCGACGGGGGCTGCCCGGGCGGCGGTAGCGCCGCCGGACGAGCAGAACATGCCCGGGTTCCTGTTGTCTACTGTGTGCGATTCACTGTGGACTGATCCTGCGAGGCGATGATGATCGTGCTCTTGGGCTCGCTCATCGCCGCCACCGCGAACCGGACGCCTTCGCGCCCGATCCCCGAACCCTTGAACCCCCGAACGGCATCGAATCGATCCGTACGTCGCTCGTGCCGTTGACGACCACGGCACCGGCGTGCAGCCGGTCCGCTGTGGACAGTGCTTCGTCGAGCACCCCGGTGAAGACACCGGCCTGCATCGCCTGTGCGCTGTTCGCCGCCGCGACCGCGGCCGCGGCGGACTCGACCGGCACGACGGTCACCACCGGCCCGAACACCTCGCGCACCAGGACGTCGGCGTCCGGCGGCACGTCGGTGAGGACGGTCGGGTGGTAGTACGCGCCGTCGCGCCGGGCGCCGGTGTGCGCCCGCGCGCCCCCGGCGAGTGCCGCGCCGACCCACGCTTCGACCCGGGCGGCTTCGGCTTCGCTGATCATCGGGCCGACGTCGGTCGTCCGGTCGGTCTTGGGGCCGACCTTCAGCGCGCGGGCGCCGGCCGTGATCCGCGCCAGCAGTCCATCGTGGATCGATTCTTCGGCGTAAACCCGTTGCACGGAAAGGCAGTTCTGCCCCGCGCAGCCGAACGCGCCCCGCACGATCGCGTCGGCGGCGGCGTCGAGGCCGGCGGTGCCGCACACGATCACCGGGTTGTTGCCGCCCAGCTCCATCAGGAGCTTCTTCGGCCCGGCCGCGGCGGCGATCCGCGCGGCCGCGGCCGCGCCGCCGGTGAACGAAACCGCGGCGACCCCCTGGATGGGTGACGAGCGCGTGCCCGGTTTCCCCGTCTCCGCACACGACCGCGATCCGGGTCGCCGGCACCCCGGCCCGCAGGAGGACGGCCACCAGGGCCAGCGCCGAGTGCGGGGTGGCTTCCGCGGGTTTCACCACGACCGCGTTGCCGGCCAGCAACGCCGGGCCGAGCTTGTGGGCGACGAGGTTGAGCGGGTCGTTGAACGGGGTGATCGCCGCGACGACGCCGAGGGGTTCGCGGACGAACCAGCCGCGCTTGCCCGCGCCCCGGTCGCTGTCGGCGAACTCGAGCACCTCGCCGCGCAGGACTCCGGTCGCCGCCGCCGACAGGCGCAGGGTTTCGGCGCAGCGCCGCACTTCCTGTTCGGCCTCGACGATGGTCTTGCTGCCTTCGGTGTGGATGATCCCGGCCAGCCAGGCGGCCTCGTCCCGCACGAGCCGGGCGGCCTCGTCCAGGGCCTCCCGCCGCTGCCACAGCGGCCACGGTTCGGCAACCGCGCGGGCCGCGGCGCGGACGGCGGCGTCGACGTCGGCCGCGTCGTTGCGCGCGACCCAGCCGACGGGCGCGCCGTCGTGCGGGTCGGACACCGGCGAGGTGAGCCCGGTCGTCTGCCACCCGCCCGCGATCAGCGCCCCGCCCGGCAAGCCGAACGACGCGGTCACCGCGGCCGTGGCGGTCATGAGATCGCGTCCAGCACCCGGGCCCCGCCGCCGATCAGCGGCAGGAACCAGGGGCGGCCGAAGTGCCCCGGCACGGGCGGGAACCGGGCGTCGCCCCAGATGTTGGCTTCGGCGTCACCGGACATGAAGCGGGCCATCTTCTGGCCCATGTACGTGGCCATCTGCACGCCGTGCCCGCTGTAGCCGACCGAGTAGTGCACGCCGTCGCGTTCGCCCGCGTGCACGAGCTGGTCCATCGACAGGTCGACCAGGCCACCCCAGGTGTAGTCGACGCGGGTGCCCGCGAGGTAGGGGAACACCTCGGTCATCGCCTTGACGAGGATCTGCCCGCTCCGGACGTCGGAGTCGGGGCTCGACATGGCGAACCGGGCGCGGCCGCCGAAGAGCAGCCGGTTGTCGGGGGTGATCCGGAAGTAGTAGATGAGGTTCTTGCTGTCCGACGCCTGCCGCCGGTTCGGCAGGATCCGGTCCACGACGTCCTGGCCGAGCGGCTCGGTGACGATGATGAAACTGCCGACCGGGATCACCCGCCGCCGCAGCCACGGCGTCACCTTCCCGGTGTACCCGCTGGTCGCGATCAGGACCTGGTCCGCGTGCAGGCGGCCGCGGGTCGTCTGGAGGACGTGCCCGCCGCCCGGGTCGCGGTCCAGCGCGGTCACTTCGGCGTTCTCGCAGATCGTCGCGCCGAGCCCGTCCGCGGTCTTCGCGAGGCCGTGCACGAACTTGCCGACGTGCAGGCCCGCGGCGAGCGGGTCGACGGTGGCGCCGTGGTAGAAGTCGGAGCCGAGTTCCCGGTGGAGCTCCGCCTTGGGCACGGTGACGACCTCGTGGCCGGCGAGGTCCGCGAGGGCCTTCCGGGTCTTCAGCATCGCCTGGAAGTGCGCCGGGCGGTAGGCGAGGGTGAGCTTGCCCGACCGCTCGAAGTGGCAGTCGATCCCGTGCTCGGCGACCAGCTTCTCGATGCTGTCGATCGCGTCGTTGTAGGTGCGGAACATCGAGACCGCGCGGTCGGCGCCGTACCGTTTGACGGCGGCGCCGAAGCCGATCGCCAGTCCGGTGGTGGCCATGCCGCCGTTGCGGCCCGACGCACCCCAGCCGATGGTGTGCTGCTCCAGCACCGCGACCGACGCGCCGAGCTTGCGCAGCTCCACGGCCGCCGAGGTCCCGGTGAGGCCGCCGCCGACGACCGCGACGTCGACCCGCTCGGGAATCGGCGTGCGCCGGTGGTCGCCGCCGGGCACGGCGGTGTCCTGCCAGTAGGAAGTCAGTTTCATGGCGCTCAGAGCCCCAGCAGGTCGTTGAGTTCTTCGAGCGAATCGACCTTCGTGTAGCCGTACACCGGGGCCGGCGGGTCGTAGCCGCGGTCGAGCAGCACGGTGTTCGTGAAGCCGAGGTCGTAGGCGGGCATCAGGTCGTACCGGGTGTGCGAGGAGACGTGCAGGAACTCCTCCGGCCGCGCGTTCAGCTGGTCCACCATGTACTCGAACGCGGCGTAGCGGGGCTTGTAGAAGCCGGCCTGCTCGGCGGTGTACACGGCGTGGAACCCGGCCCCGAGCTTCGGGACGCTGACGTCCAGGTAGCTGGTGTCGGCGTTGGACAGGATCACCAGCGGGTAGTGCTCCCCCAGCTTCTTCAGCGGGCCGGGGACGTCGGCGTGCGGCCCCCACGACAGCACCGCGTCCGAGAAGCGCTGCCCGGCGTCTTCGGCGACCGCGAGGCCCCACTTCTTGCACGTGCGGGCGAAGGAGTCGTGCAGGACCTGCTTGTACGCGTAGTACTCGCCGCAGACCTGGTCGTACCGCAGCGCCCGGAAATCGACCACGAACCGGTCGAACTGCGCGGGGGTCAGCAGGTCGCCGACCAGTTCCCGGGTGACCGGGGTGATCTGGAAGTCGATGAGCGTGCCGTAGCAGTCGAACGAGACGTACTTCGGCCGGAAGGCTGGGTCGATCAAACCTGAGGCGGTCACGGTGGCCCTTTCCAGGTGAAGCGGAGGTGTCCGGCAGGAGGCGACAGTAAGCCGGGTCACTGTAAACTGTCAACAGTTTGCTGTGAACGTTGTGTGACCGCTCGTGTATCGTCAACAGTCTTCAGTGAACGAACGACCACAGCGGTCTCACAACACAGTGGGTCTCACCCAGGGGGAACCGGATGAACAACCTGAACCTGCAGGCCATCGACTACCAGTCGGTGTCGGGCACGATCGCCGCCCAGATCAGGAACAACATCCTCGGCGGCGCCCTGCAGCCCGCCCAGGCCCTGTCCGAGTCGGAGATCGCCAAGCAGCTGGGCGTGTCACGCGGTCCGGTGCGCGAGGCACTGCAGCGGCTGGTCCAGGAAGGGCTCCTGGTCCGCATCCCCAACCGCGGCGTCTTCGTCACCGACATCACGTCCGAGGACATCGCCGAGATCTACGAGGCCCGCCAGACGCTGGAAGCCCGCTGCGGGACGAAGGTGCTGGCCGCCGACGACGGCGTCCTCGAACGAACCGTGCGGGAACTGCAGGCGATCGTCGACGAGATCGGCCCGGCCGAGCGATCCGGCAGGTGGCGCGAAGTCGTCGAACTCGACCTGCGCTTCCACAGCACCCTGGTGGCCGCGTCCGGCAACTCGCGGATCCAGCGCGCGTACTCCACGCTGATCGCCGAGTCGTCGCTGTCGATCAACCGGCTCGAACGCTGGTACCCCTCCGAAGACTCGCTCCTGCAGGAGCACCAGGCCATCGTCGACGCGCTCGCGGCCCGGGACGAGACGGCGTTCGCCCGCGCCCTCGACCTCCACTACCTGCAGACGCTCACGGAAAACACCGCGCGCGTCCGGCCGTAGCCGCCTCCGGCCGGACGCGCGTTGCCGATCGGCCGGTCAGAGGCCGAGCAACGGGGGCACCTGGGAGAGCAGGTTGACCTCGTAGTAGCCGTAACCCGGGGTGCTGGGCTCGAACCCGCGGTTGACGTGAACCTTGTGCGTGATGCCCAGGTCGTTCGCGGCCATCAGGTCGTAGCGCGGGCTGGCGGAGACGTGCAGGATCTCCTGCGGCCCGCAGCCGAGCTGGCCCAGCATGTACTCGAACGCCTGGTAGCGGGGCTTGTAGGCCTGGGCCTGCTCGGCCGTGTAGACCGCGTGGAACGGGGCGCCGAGCTTCTCGACGTTGCTCATCACCTGGTTGTCGGCCGCGTTGCTCAGGATGACCAGCGGGTAGCGGGAGGCCAGCGTCCGCAGCGCCTCGGGCACCTCGGGGTAGGGCCCCCACGTCGGGAGCGCGTCCACGATCGCCTGGCTGTCGGCCTTCCGGTACGGCAGCTTGAACCGCTCCAGGGTCTTGCGCAGCGAGTCGTGGATGACGTCGGGGAAGGGCTTCCACGGGCCCAGGACCTCGTCGAGGCGCTGCCCGCGGAAGCTGTCGACGAACTCGTCCATCCGCTCCGCCGGGACGACGCCGGCCAGCAGCTTGCGGGTCATGTCCACGATGTGCCACCGGATCAACGTGCCGTGCATGTCGAACGTGATGTACTTCGGCTCGAACTCGATCATGGCGATCTTCCTTTCGTGGCCCGGCCGGACGCCGGGCCGTGCGGGGTCAGAAGGGGATGGCGACGTACTTTTCCTCGAGGAACCCGTCGATCCCGGTGCGGCCGCCTTCCCGGCCGAGGCCGGACTGCTTGACGCCACCGAAGGGCGCCGCCGGGTTGGACACCAGGCCGGTGTTGAGACCGACCATGCCGGTCTCCAAGCGCTCGCTGACCCGCAGCGCCCGGTCCAGCGACCGGGTGAACACGTAGCCGACCAGGCCCCACTCGGTGTCGTTGGCGGCGGCGAGGGCTTCCTCTTCGGTGTCGAACTCCGTGATCGCGGCGACCGGGCCGAAGATCTCCGTCTGCATCAGGGCGGCGTCGCCGGAAACACCCGTCAGCACGGTCGGCGGGTAGAAACAGCCCGGCCCGGCCGGCAGTTCGCCGCCGGTGAGCACCTCGGCGCCGTGCGCCACGGCGTCGCGCACGAGGCTGTCGACCTTGCGCCGGCCCGCGTCGTCGATCAGCGGCCCGACGTCCACGCCGGGCTCGGTGCCCGGCCCGACGGTGAGCGCGGCCATCCGGGCGGCCACCCGTGACGCGAACTCCCCGGCGACCGAGCGGTGGACGAAGATGCGGTTGGCGGCGGTGCACGCCTCCCCCATGTTGCGCATCTTCGCGAGCATCGTGCCTTCCACCGCGACGTCGAGGTCGGCGTCGTCGAAGACCAGGACCGCGGCGTTGCCGCCCAGTTCCATCGACGTGCGGACCACCGTGCCGGCGCACTGGGCGAGCAGGATCCGGCCGACCTGGGTGGAGCCGGTGAAGGAGAGCTTGCGGATCTGCCCGCCGCGCAGCAGCGGCTCGACGACGCCGGCCGCGTCCGAGGTCGGGACGACGTTGAGGACACCGCCGGGCAGCCCGGCCTCGGCCAGGATCGCGGCGAGGGCCAACGTGGACAGCGGGGTCTGCGGCGCCGGCTTGAGCACCATGGTGCAGCCCGCCGCCACCGCCGGGCCGATCTTGCGGGTGCCCATGGCCAGCGGGAAGTTCCACGGCGTGATCAGCAGGCAGGGACCCACCGGCTGGCGCAGGACGAGGATGCGGTTTCCGCCGTCCGGGGCCGTGGAAAACCCGCCGTCGATCCGCACCGCCTCTTCCGAGAACCAGCGGAAGAACTCGGCGGCGTAGGCGACTTCCCCGCGGGCCTGCTCCAGCGGCTTGCCCATTTCCAGCGTCATCAGCAGGGCGAGCTCTTCGGTGCGGGCGACGATGATCTCGTAGGCACGCCGCAGGATCTCGCCTCGTACGCGGGGTGGGGTCGCGGCCCAGCCGGGCTGGGCGGCGGCCGCGGCGTCGGCCGCCCGCTCGGCGTCGGCGGGCGAGGCGTCGGCGACCCGGGCGAGCTCCTTCCCGGTCGCCGGGTCGTCGACGGACAGCGTGCGCCCCGCCTCCGCGTCCTGCCAGGCACCGGCGATGAAGAGCTGCTTGGGAACGTGGCCGGCGACGTTCATGGGCGATCTCCGTTCGAAAGGGCGAGTCGGAAGCTGAGTTGATTGTCGACGATTATCGTCAACTGTCAACAGTTGACACTTAGCGGTCGCCGGGTCACTCCCGGCCAGCCGCGAGTGCGCGCTCCACGTTGGTCCAGTCGTCCTTGGCGTGGCGGAGCGCGTAGGCACGCCGACGTGGTGCCCGCTGCGCGCGCCAGTCGGTGATCAGGGCGCGCAGGGTGAGCCGGGCGAGGGCGGCCACCGGGAGGACCGGGAGTTCCCGGTCCCCGAGCGGGCGCACGCGGGTGTAGCCGGCGGCGAAGGCGCGTGCCTCCCGCCAGGGGTCGTGGGGTGTCCGGCCGAGCAGGTTCGCCATCGGTACCGCGGGGTCGAAGACCACGGCACTGCGCACCGTGTCGCCGAAGTCGATCACGCCCACCACGAAGTCCTCGCGCGCCGGGTCGACGACGACGTTGTGGGGACTGAAGTCCCCGTGGATCACCTGCGTTTCGAGGTGGTCCAGGTGCGGGACGACAGCGGCGTCGAAGAGGCGGAAGACCTCCCCGGCCAGCCGGGCGTGCCCGGGGTCCGGCGTGTGCTCGGCGAGTCCGGCCAGCCGGTGGAAGTGGCGGATGTCCCACACCAGCGCGCGCCGGTCCGCGGGGTGGCTGAACGCCGCGAGCGCGAGGTCGACCCGGCCCAGCACCTCACCCGCACGGGCGAGCTGATCCGGTTCCGCGTTCGTCCGCGCCAGGACTTCGCCGTCCACGAAGCCGAGCACCCGGAGAACGCGGGTCCTGCCGTCGCGCGCCACGAGAACCACGTTGTCGTCCCCGGCCACCGTCAGCTTCACCCGTTGGACCGGCAGCTCCCCGGCAACGTCCTCGAGAAAGCGCATCGCGGCGGTCTGGAGCGCGACAACGGACTCCGGCTCGTCCGGCGGGGACACCTTCACGAGGTAGTCCCCCGAGCCGGTCCTGAGCCGGAACGTGTCGTCCTTCTCCGTCGCCAGCCGCTCGAGGTCTCCCCCGACGTGGTAGTGCTTCGCGACGAGGGCGCTCACGAGCGCCTCGTCCACGGGCTCGTGCGACGATGCCAGGCCGCTCTCCTCGAAGAGCCGCCGAGCGAAGCTCGCATCCGGTGACGTGGCCACGATCATTCCTCCGGGCCGGCCGCTACAGCCGGACCTTCGCGACCTCGGCGAAGGTCTCCAGGAACCGGGTCACGTCCGCGGCGGTGAACGCCAGCGGAGGACGGATCTTCAGGACGTTGGCGGCCTGGCCCGTGCCACTGATGAGGACCCGGCGATCGCGCAGGTCGTTGATGACGTCCTCGGCACGCGCGCGATCGGGCTCGCTCGCCTGCCGGTCTTCGACGATCTCCACACCGACGTACAGGCCGCTCCCCCGGACCTCGGCGACGTGCGCGGAGTCCTTCGTGATCTCTTCGAGCCCCTTCCGGAGCGCCGTGCCGTTTTCGAGGACACGCTGCCGGACGTTCTCCTCCTCGAAGACGTCCAGCACCGCGGCCCCGGCGGCCACCGGGATCGAGCTGCCGCCGAAGGTGTTGAAGTAGCGGACGTTCCGCCCGAATTCGTCCGAGACCCCGGGGCGGAACACGACGCCGGAGATCGGCATCCCGTTGCCCATCGGCTTGCCCATGGTGACGATGTCCGGCAGCACGCCGTGGCGGCTGAAGCCCCACATCGTCTCCCCGAGCCGGGCGAACCCCGCCTGCACCTCGTCCGCGATGTAGACACCACCGGCCGCGTGGACCTCTTCGACCACGTCCTTCAGGTAGCCGGCCGGATCGGTGAAGATCCCGTCACTGGAGTACGCGCCGTCGGTGATCAGGGCCGCGAGCCGGAACCCGTGGCGCTCGAGGTCGTCGATCGCGCCGCGGACCTGACCACGCATGTGCTCCGCGAGCGCAACCCCGGGCGGGGCGAGCCGCGGGTCGGGCGGATCGATGAGGCGGACGTTCGGCCCCAGCGGCGAACCCACGCCCAGCGAGGGCGAGAAGCTCGCGACCTCGCTGGTGATGCCGTGGTAGGCCCACCGGGTCACGATGATTCCCGCACCGCCGGTGTGGAACTTCGCCACCCGCACCGCGAGATCGTTGGCTTCCGAACCACTGCAGGCGAGACTCAGCCTGCTCAGTCCGTCGGGGAAGGTCGCGAGCAACCGCTCGGCGTAGGCGACCAGGGACTCCTCGACGTAGCGCGTGTTGGTGTTGACCGTCGCCACCTGGCGGGAGACCGCTTCGGCCACGTGCGGGTGGGCGTGGCCGACGCAGGGAACGTTGTTGTACGCGTCCAGGTAGTCGTGGCCGTCGCGGTCGATCAGGTGCGCCCCGTGTCCGGAGACGAACTCGACCGGCTCCCGGTAGATGAGCGTGTAGCCGGGACCGAGCACCTCGCCGCGGCGGCGGATGGTCTCCCGGAGGGCTTCCGGGAGCTCGCTCAGCACCCCCGGGTCGAACCGGTTGGGGTAGCCGGCGATTGCCCGGCCCAACGTCGAAGTCATCGGCGGTCACCTTCAGTCTCGCTCGGTCGGCGTGGCGCGCTGACGGACCGACCGTACCACGTTTCGTTCCAGTTCCAACCTGAAACTTTTAACCGGCTGGATGACCTGCCAACCCGAGCGGCCCCAGCGCCCCAATGGGGTTGTTTCATCGTGGTTGTGGCTGGTGGGGGTGGTGTGGCGGGGTTGGTTGGGTTGGTGTGGTCGGAAGTGTGGGCGGGACCAGCGTGGTGACGTGGAAATAGGTGAAGCCCTCGGCAAGATCGAGATGTGAGTCAACAACCCGCCGAGGGCTTCGAGCCCATTTCCTACCAGGTTGTCCTTCCGCTGTCGCAGCCGACCCTGCAGATGCTGGCCGGGCTGATCCGGGCCCATCGCCGTCAGCTGCGTTCCCGCTGGCGCAAAGCCGGCCCCGCCGACCAGGCACTGGTGGTGCTGGCGGTGTTGCGTCATGACCCACGTCTGGCTCACCTCGGAGCCGGCATGGGCGTCTCCGCATCCACGGTGCGACGGTGGGTGCTGGAAGCCATCACCCTGCTCGCCGCCCGCGCCACCCGCCTGAACCGGGTGCTGCGGCGCCTGGCCGCGCGAGGCGAGGCGGTGGTACTGGTGGACGGCACCCTGATCCGGACCCGCCGCCGCACCGGCCGCGCCAACCGCGCCAACTACAACGGCAAACACAAACACCACGGCCTGGTCGTGCTCGCCCTGACCGACGAACACGGCCGGCTGCTCCACGTGTCGGCGGCGTTGCCGGGCAAGACCGCCGACATCACCGCCGCCCGCCGGCTACGCATCCGCCAGCACCTGCACGACCACGGCCTGACCCCGGCCGGGGACAAGGGCTTCCACGGCTGGCACAAAGACGTCCGCGAAACATCCGCCTGCAACGTCTGTGCCGGGCCATGCGAGCAGATCGTGCTCACCCCCTACAAAGCCGAAGCCCGCCGGCCACTGACCAAAGCACAGAAGCAGGCCAACACAGCGTTCTCGGCGATGCGCTGCGCGGTCGAAGGCGGCTTCGCCGCCCTCAAACACTGGCGAATCCTGGACAAACTCCGCCTCCACACCCGCCACGCCACCACATTGCTGCGAGCTCTGCTCGTGCTCACCCAACACGAACAAAACATCCGCGACACCGCCCACCCAACCCCGGCCTAACCACTACCAAACCATGTCAACCCACCCCCACCAGCCACAACCACGATGAAACAACCCCAATGTGGCCTTGGTTGCGTTGAACGCACCGAAGGCCGCCTTGGGTGCGTTCAACGCACCGAAGGCCACATTGGGGCGCTGGGGTCGCGGGGCGGTCAGAAGGCCGGCGTGGACTGTTCCGCGCGCCGGCCGCGCGCCCCGAGCACCGCGTCCCGCAGCCGGTCCTGGGCCAGCGTCAGGCAGGCGAACACCGCTCCGCGTGCCGTGGACAGACCGACGACCTGCGTCACGGTCTTGACCTCGGGCGCCGCCGGGAGGATCCGGTCGAGGCGGCTGCGCACCTCGGGAAGAACCTCCTCGACGAGCGGGCACAACCGGCCCGCGAAGTAGACCGTTTCCGGGTCCAGCGTCACGGCGACGGCGCCGACGGCGGTCACGATCGCCGTGGTGAACGCGTCCAGCACCTCGGCGCGCGCTTCGTCGTCCCGCCGCCCTCGCCAGAGTTCCTCGACGCGCGTCAGATCGAGTCCCCGGCCGCGGGCGAACCTGAGGAGCCCTCGTGCGCTCATCAGCCCGTCGAGGGTCTCCTGGCCGGCTCCGGCACAGAGGACACCGATCCCGCCGAAAGCCGGCGTGCGCCCGCGGACGAGTTCGTGGCCGGTGCAGGCGGCGAAGTTCAGCACACTGCTGACGTTGAAGAGCGCGGCGTTCCCGATGCCGGTGTCCTCGGCCAGGATGCCCAGCAAGGACGCGTTGGCGTCACTGTCGAGCAGCACCGGAGCGTCGACCAGCTCCGCGATGGTGCGATGGAGGCCGGAGCCCGTGAAGATCTTCATCGACCGCGCCGGGCTGAAGATCTCCGTGCCGTCGCGGACCCGGCCGGGCACCGCGACGACGATCTGGCGCAGGGGCCCCCGCGCGGCCGCGGCGGTCTCCCCGATCAGGCCGGCCAGCCACTCGGCGGCGTCGCCGACCTCCTCGTGGTTCGGGGTCGGGACGACCACGTGGTGCACCTCGCGGCCCCGCAGATCGGCGACCAGGACACCGGTGGTCAGCACGCCGAAACTGACCCCGGCCACGTGCCCGGTCGTGTCGGGCACGTCCAGGTAGGTCGACCGCCTGCCCCGGCCGGCGACGGCGTCGACCCCACCGTCGGCGACGAACCCGTCCGCACGGAGTTCTTCCACCGCCCGCGACACCGTGGCCTTGCTCAGGCCGGTGAGTTCGATGACCTCGTTGCGGGTCAACGGCGCCCGGGAAAGGACCACCTCGAGCACCGAAGCCTTGTTGTAGTCACGCGGTGTGGGGTTGCTCGGCACCTCACGACCATAGCGACCCGAACGACCGGCAAGCAGATCCCCGCGGACAGTTCGGTTAACTGTTGACAGTTGACGATTCAGCGCCGACACTCATGGCTCAGCCGCTCCGACCCACCCTTCTGATCACCGGGAGAGCTCGTGGCCTTCGACAGCAAGCCGAAGTTCGTCACGTTCGACATGAACGGGACGCTGATCCAGTTCCGCATCAACGACGCGATCCGCCGGGTGCTGGGCGACCGCCTCCCGCCGGAGATCGCCGACGCCTTCCTGCGGACCGGCAACGCCTACCGGATCGACGAGTGCATGGGCGAGTGGAAGCCGTTCCACCGGATCGTCGCCTGCTCCATGGAACGGACCATGCGGCGGTTCGGCCTGGAGTACCGGGAAAGCGACGCCCGTGCGGTGTACGACGAGATTCCGGGCTGGGGCCCCTACCCCGGTGTCACCGAAGCACTGACCCGCCTGGCGGAGGCGGTTCCGCTGGTGATCGTGACGAACACCGACAACGCCCACGCGTCCCGTCTCGTGGAGAACCTCCAGGCCCCGTTCGAGGTCGTGATCACGGCCGAGCAGATGGGCGTCTACAAGCCACGGCTCGCCGCGTTCGAATACACTTTGGACAAGCTCGGCGTCACCCCCGGCGAGATCGTGCACGTCTCCGCGAGCCCGAAGTACGACCTGCGCCCGGCGGCCGTCATGGGCATCGAGCACAAGGTGTACGTCGACCGCGGCTTCGAGCAGGACGAGCACTGGCTCGGCTACGAGCGGATCACCGACATCGCCGACCTGCCCGTGCTGTTCGGCCTGCCGCACCCGTGACCGGCGCCGGTTCGGCTTCGGAGCGGCTCCGCGCCCTCGGCCTGGAACTCCCCCGTCCCGGCCGGGACTCGAACTACGTGAACCACCGGACGGTGGGCGCCGGCATCCACATCTCGGGCCAGCTGCCCTATCGGGACGGTGAGCTCCTCGGCCAGGGCGTCGTCGGCCTGGACGTCGACGTGCCGGCAGCGCGGAGCCTCGCGCGTCAGGCCGCGCTCAACGCGCTCGCCGTCGCCGCGGACGCCGTGGGCGACCTGGAGCGGGTCCGGATCGTGCAGATGCTGGTCTTCGTGGCCAGCACGCCGGAGCTCGGAGAGCAGTCGCGGGTCGCCGACGCGGCCAGCGAGCTCTTCGTCCAGGTGCTGGGCGAGAACGGGCGGCACGCGCGCACCGCGATCGGGGTCGCCGGGTTGCCGCGCCGCAGTCCGGTCGAGATCCAGCTGATCTGCACCGCGGTATGAGCACCACGAGGAGCGCAGCGTGAACCGGCTCCACCGAGCACTCGACGGTCTTCTGGCGCGGATCGACACTCCCGCACCGATCGTGCTGGCCGATGTCATGCAGGACAACATCGACCGCATGCAGGACTTCGCCGTCCGGCACGACCTCGACGTCCGGCCGCACGTCAAAACGCACAAGTGCGTGGAGATCGGCCGGCGCCAGGTCGAAGCCGGGGCGGTCGGCCTCACCGCCGGCAACGTCGGTGAGGCCGAGGTCTTCGCCGCGGCCGGGTTCGACGACATCTTCCTCGCCTACCCCGTCTGGCCCTCGGGCACGAAGGGACCGCGGATCCGCAGGCTCGCCGGGACCACCCGGCTGCGGATCGGCGTCGACAACGTCGCCGCGATCGACGCCCTCGCCGACGCGATGGGAGACGAACCCGACCGGCTGCAGGTCGTGGTCGAGGTCGACTGCGGCGCCCGTCGCTCCGGAGCGCCTCCCGAGCTCGCGGGCGACCTCGCGCGCGCCGCCCGCAAGCGCGGCCTCGTGCCGGCGGGTGTCTTCACCTACCCGGGTCACGGCAGCTCCGGCCGGGCCGCCCGGGAGTGCGCCGCCCAGGATCAGGAGGCCGCGCTCACCACCGCGGTCCGCGGTTTCCGCGCGGCGGGGATCACCGCCGAAGTGGTCAGCGCCGGCTCCACCCCCACCGTCGCCTTCTCCGCCGGCGGCGTGATCACCGAAATCCGTCCCGGCGAGTACGTCTTCGGCGACTTGAACAACAGCAGGCTCGGCGCCTGCACGGACGACCAGATCGCGCTGTTCGTCGCGGCCACCGTCGTCAGCGACCGGGTCCCCGGCCAGGTCATCCTCGACACGGGCACCAAAGCCCTCGGCCGCGAAGGCAGCCCTGAACTCGGCTACGGCGCCGTCGCCGGAACGGACGCCGTGCTGGCCAAACTCAACGAATACCACGGGTTCCTCGCGCTGCCCGCCGGCGCCGACCGGCTGGGAGTCGGCACCGTGGTTCCGGTGGTGCCGAACCACGTCTGCCCGGTGGTCATCAACTTCGAGGAGCTGATCGTCACCGACAGCACGGGTACGGCACTCCGGCGGTGGCCGGTCGACGCCCGCGGATTCCTCAACTGACCGGCCCAGCTCCGAAGGAAGACCCGACATGCGACTCGAGAACGTCACCGCCCTCGTGACCGGTGCCGGCAGCGGAATCGGAGCGGCGGCCTGCGCGCACTTCCGCCGCGAGGGCGCCCGGCTCCTGCTCACCGGCCGCCGGGAGCGGCTCGGCACCGCCGAGCCCGGCGACCGGTACGTCCCCGGAGACCTCAACGACGAGGCCTTCGTCGAAGAGCTGGCCCGGCTGGCCGCCGAGTCCTTCGGCACCGTGAACGTCGTCGTCCTCAACCACGGCCTGCAGGTCAGCGGCCCGCTCACCGAGATGACCCACGACGACGCGAAGAACGTCCTCCACAGCAACCTGCTCAGCGCGTTCCTGGTGATGAAGCACTTCGCCCCGCTGATGCCGCCCGCGGGCGGCTCGTTCGTCTGCGTCGGCTCCCGCCTCGGCACCGTCGGCAAACCCGAAGAGGTGCTGTACTCCGCCGCCAAGGGCGGCCTGGTCATGCTCGCCAAGGGCGCGGCGATCGAATGGGCCCCGCGCAACATCCGCGTCAACGTCGTCGCGCCGGGCCTCACCGCCACCCCGGTCATCGAAGCGGCGTTCCGGCGCAGGCCCGACCCCGAGGCCTACCGCCGCCAACGCGAAGACCAGATCCCCCTTCGCCGCCTCGCCGACCCCGAAGAGATCGCCGACGCGATCCTCTTCCTCGCGTCCCCGGAGTCGTCCTACATCACCGGGGCGGTTCTCCCGGTCGACGGCGGCTACACCGCCTTCTGAACACGGTGTTGTGCTCGCCACGTTCCCCCGCCGGTGCCCGCCCGGTCGCGCGTATTCGCAGGTCACCACCGCCTCCGCCGCTTCAAACCCGGATGTCCGCATTTTCTGCCGCGGCTGCCGTTTGTGGTTAGGGTGCGCGGGTAGGGCAAACGGCTCAACTCGGGCGGAAGGAGATCACGCGCCGGTGGCGCGTGTTGAACCATGACTTCGCAGGACGGCAGGCAAGCGGAAGAAGAGGGGGTGGCGTCCGCCGCGACGGACGTCGCCAACGCACCGGACACCACCGGTCCCGGGCACCCGCCCGACGAGCACGTGCCCCTCGATGTCGCGGCCGACCGGCCGGCCGCCACCGACCGCGTCGTGTTCGGGGTCGCGGCCGCGCTCGCGCTCGCCATCATCGGCTGGGGTGTCCTCGCCCCGGCGAGCCTCGCCGACGTCGCCTCGACCGTGCTGAACGACGCCGTGATCCCTTACGGCGGCTGGGCTTTCGTGCTCACCGCGAGCGGGTTCGTCCTCTTCGCGGTGTGCCTGGCCATCAGCCGGTACGGCCGGATCCCGCTGGGCCAGGACAAGGAACTGCCGGAGTTCCGGACGTCGTCGTGGATCGCGATGATGTTCAGCGCCGGGATGGGCATCGGGCTGATGTTCTTCGGTGTCTACGAACCGGTGTCCCACCTCGCCAGCCCGCCACCGGGAACCGCGGCGCCGAACTCCGACGAAGCCGTCCACACCGCGATGGCGACGACGCTGTTCCACTGGACCGTGCACCCGTGGGCGATCTACGCGGTCGTCGGCCTCGCCATCGCCTACAGCACCTTCCGCAAGGGCCGGACCCAGCTGATCAGCTCGGTGTTCGCGCCGCTGCTCGGGAACCGGCGCACCGAAGGGCCGCTGGGCAAGGCGATCGACGTGATGGCGATCTTCGCCACGCTGTTCGGTTCGGCCGCCTCGCTCGGCCTCGGCGCGCTGCAGGTCGGCGGCGGCATGGGCGCCGTCGGCTGGATCGACGACCCGGGCAAGGGCCTGCTGGTGGCGATCATCGCGATCCTCACCATCGCGTTCATCGCCTCCGCCGTGTCCGGCGTGGCCAAGGGCATCCAGTGGCTGTCCAACATCAACATGGTACTCGCCGCGGTGCTCGCGGTGTTCGTGCTGGTGGTCGGGCCGACCGTGCTGATCCTCAACATCGTGCCCGGCGCGATCGGGGACTACTTCCGCGAGTTCGCCGAGATGTCCGGCCGCACCGGCATGACCGGCGGCGAGCAGATGCAGACCTGGCTCGGCGGCTGGACGGTCTTCTACTGGGCGTGGTGGATCTCGTGGACGCCGTTCGTCGGCATGTTCATCGCCCGCATCTCGCGCGGCCGCACCATCCGCCAGTTCATCTTCGGCGTCATCGCCATCCCGAGCATCGTGAGCCTGCTGTGGTTCGCGATCTTCGGCGGCGCGGCGATCAGCAGGCAGCGTGCCGGCACGGACATCGCGAGCGCGGGCAGCGCGCAGTCGGCGACGTTCGAGCTGCTGGAAACCCTGCCGTGGTTCGTGCCGATCGCGATCCTGGTGATGCTGCTGGTGTCGATCTTCTTCGTCTCCGGCGCGGACGCCGCCTCGGTGGTGATGGGCACGCTGTCCCAGCGCGGCAGCGTGCACCCCAAGAAGAGCGTGGTGATCTTCTGGGGGGTGCTGATGGGCGCCGTCGCGGCGGTCATGCTGCTGGTCGGCGGGAACGAGGCGCTGACCGGCCTGCAGAACCTCACGATCCTCATCGCGGTGCCGTTCCTGTTCGTGATGGTCGGGCTGTGCGTGTCGGTCTGGAAGGACCTGCGCGACGACCCGCTGATGCAGCAGGAGGACGCGATGATGCGGTCGCTGAAGGAACTGCACGACGAACGCAGCGCCGGACGCCGTCGCCGGCTCGGCCACAAGCCCCGCTCCTGACCGGCCCGGTGGCGGCCCCTGCACCCGGGACCGCCACCGGAACCGGCTCAGCGCAACGCGTCGGCGACGTCTCCGGCCGTCAGCCGTCGTGGACTGACGTAGTAGAGGGTCGCCCCCGCCGGCAGCTCGCCGTCCCAGGCGGGGTTCACGACCAGCGCGTCGCCGGTCCGCACGGCGAGGATCGTGGCCCCGTGGGCCCGGCCCAGCGCGATCCCGCACCGTTCCACGGACAGCCCACCCAGCGAGTCCGGCAAGACGACGGAGTACGTGCCCGCCCCGCCCGCGGTCATCAGCTCGGTGTAGACCTCCGCGATGCCGGGAGAAGTGATCTCCTCGGTGACCATCCGCGGCGTGTGCCAGGGGACGCACCTGATCCGCGAGTCCACGTAGCGCACCAGGTCGGCCCGTTCCATGTCCCGCAACGTGACCACGATGTGCGCCGCCGGGCCGGCGTGGCCGACCGTCACGGCGACCGCCAGCGCCTCGTTGTCGTCCCCGACGTCGACGAGCACCGTCGCCGCCCGGGCCAGGCCGGCGCGAGCCAGCACGTCCGCGGCGGTCAGCTCGCCCCGCACGAAGTCCACCGGCTGCGCGGGCATGGGGTGGACCGGCACTTCGTCCCCGGCGCACAGGACGAGCGCGCGCACGTCGTCGGCGAGCAGCTGCGCCACGATCCGCTCGGTGCGCCCGGGGGTGTAGCCGACCAGGACGGTGTGCCCGGTCTTCGCCACTGTGTTCACGCCCTGCATGCGTCGTCCCTTCGCCTGCTCCAGCGTCGAAGCGAGTCTGGTGAACACCGAGGTGAGCGTGGCGATCCCGCCCACGATGACATAGCCACCGACGACGTGCCCGGCGGTGGTCCCCGGCGAAAAGTCGCCGTACCCGACGGTCGCGGCCGTCACCACGAAGTACCACCAGTAGTTGCCCGGCTCGACCAGCTCACTGCCGGCCGGTTCGGCCAGCACCATGAGCGGCCAGCTCGTCACGAACACGAAGACCACGACGACGACCGGCAGCAGCCAACCGCGATCGAGCATCCAGCGGGCCAGCAGCCGCGACAGGAAGAAGAACAACCCGGCTCCCTTCACCCACTGCGACCACGCGTGCACCCGCCGCGAGTCGTCCGGGTACCGAGATTCGGGTCAGCGGACCATATCCCCACATCGGACACAACCGTCTTTACCGGACCGTGACGGCGTGACCGGGCTCACCGGCGAGTGGGCAACCGAGATCACCCATCAGTTCCGGCATTGCCGCGACAGGGGTTCCCGGGTTGTGGTCACGCGTCACACGTCAGCTCGCCGGACCAGGCGCGACGCCCTTCGTGGACGGCGAAGAGCGCGATGACCAGCCCTGCCGCCGCGTCCAGCCAGGTCCAGCCGAGCACTGCATAAGCCACCAGGCCGAGGAACGTGGTCACGCTCAGCCAGACGCAGAGCCGGGTTTCGGCCGCGTCCGCAACGATGATCCGCGAGTTCATCGCCAGTCCGGTTCGGCGTTTGACGGCGGCGAGAAAGGGCATGGTCACCATGGAGACCCCCGTCAGAACGATACCGATCAACGATTTCTCGGGCTTGGCTCCGATGACGATTTCGCGAACGCTCTCGGCGAAAATGACGGCCCCCAAAGCGAAGAACGTGAGCGCGACGAACCGCAGAGCGCGACGCTCCTTGCGTTCGTCGACAACGCCGGTCCGTATCGCGGCTCGAAGCCGGACCGCGATCAGCAGCGCGGAAACGACCTCGACACCCGAGTCGATCCCGAAGCCGACCAGTGCCACCGAGGCCGCGGCCAGACCGGCGCTGATGGCGATGACGCCTTCGACCACGTTGTAGCCGATCGTGACGTACTGCAGCGCCAAGGCCCGTCGCGCGGCATCGCCGCTCACATCGGGCCTCGCCCTGGGCTGTCCCACGGCCACTCCTCAAGATCCTGCCGCCGGCTCAGGAGGATGCCGGCGGGGGTTGACTTGATCATAGTGGTGGTGGTCGACGACCAGACGTCAATGGATTCGCCTCGGTGGTCCGTGAAACCCTGATCGAAACCGGCACACACATGCCGTCCAGGCGTCCGGAAGTGATCGAGCGGGCTCGGGCCCGCGGGTCCGCGTTCCGGCAGGCCCGATTCCGCGGGGTTCGGAACCCTTCGCCCGGCCGCGCGGGCACCACGACGCTCGCGACCGGGATCGGCGGGCGTCGGAGCTGCGGCAACGTGCCCATCCGGGGTGCGACAGCCGTACCGCCGCCAGAGCCCGGCCATTCGGGCGTTCCCGTTACCCGGGGTACATTGTGGACTTAGTCGGCAAAGTCCATACCACGCTTGAGAATGCCGTGCCGAGAGGAGGTTCCGGTGGGCGGAGAACAGGCTGCCGGGGTCGGGTTGCGGCGCGCCTTCGAAGCGGCCGACGCGGTTGCCGGAGACGCCGCGCTCGTCGTCTTCCGCGGCAGAAGGGGAGCGGGGAAAACCACCCTTCTGGGCGATATTCGCCGAATCTGGCACGACCGCGGGATCTGCGTCGTCCCGGTTCAGCGCGTCGAGGACGGCCCGAAGTGGGACGAGTTCGGAGCCTGGGCGGTCGTCGACGGTTTCCGGAAGGTTCTTCCGCGAATCGCGGACCCGCGGGTGACTCGGTCGATGGCTGCCGTCGGCCGATTGTGCGTCCCGCACGCCTACACCGCTTCGCCGGCTCATGCCGCCTTGGCCGCGGAGCTGGCCCGGTTGTTCTCCGCCCTGCGGGCGACCGGACGCGCCGCCCTGCTGGTCGACGACGCCCATCTGCTGCGTGACCCCGGCCTGCTGACCGCCGCCGTACAGGCCGGCTGCACAGTGGTGGCCACTTGCCACGAGGACCGCGATGCGCCCGCCCCGGCTCCGCTCCTCGGCACCGCGAACCGGCTGTTCGACCTGCTTCCGCTGACCGACGAGGACATCGGCAGCCTGCTGGCGACGGCCGCCACGGAGCCGGTCGACGAGTCCGTGGCCGGCGTGCTGCGGGTCGCGCTCGGACCGGCGGTCTGCACCCCGGCCACGGTGATCCGAACATTCGGGACATTGCGGGAGCAGAACCGGTTCGCCGCGGTGCTCGGCCGTCTCTGCCTCGCGGACCCGGCCGCTCCGATCGCCCTGCCGCCAGGACATGAACTGCTGGAACACGTCGCGCGATTCGGTGATGTGGGCCGGCAACTAGTTGCGGTTGTCGCGGGAGCCGCCCGGTACGAGATGGATGATCTCGTCACGTTCGCGGAAGCCACGAACACCGACCTCGACCGGTGCGGCGAGGCGGTGGACGGCATGGTCGCCGCCGGAGCACTCCTCAGCGACGCCGACGGCGTGCTCACCGTCTCCGGTCCCGCGCTGGCCACCGCGGTACTGGAAGACCTCGGCCCGAAGCCGGTGGCGGCACTGCACGCCGCGATCGCCCGGCAGCTGAACGCCGGTGAGCACCCTCCCCCATCGGAGCGGGTGGCCGCAGAGCACGCTTCGCTGGCCGGCGCCGCGCTGCCACCGTCCCCCGGTTCGGCGACCACGCTGATCACGGCCGCGGACCGCGTGATGCGCGCCGACCCGGCCTTGTCCGCACGCTGGTACCGGGCGGCACTCCGCCACCTGCTGCCCGGAGCCGAACGCGACAGAGTCCTGCATGCGGTGCTGCACCTGCTGGTCCACGCCGGAGATTACCGGTCGTTGCGGGAGGTCGTGGCAGAATCCGTTGCCGAGGGGGTGGACCGGCCGTGCTACGCACTCGCGGCCTCCGCCGCGCTGGCGGCCATCCACACGGGACAGCCGGTGCCGGCCGTCGTCGCCGACGCCCTGTCCGCGGATCCGGCCTGCCGGGGCCCCTTGACCGTCACCGAACGCTGGTTCGCGGGGCTCCCGGTGCCGGGCGAAGAGCTGGTCGCCGCCTTTTCACCCTTCCGCACCGGATGCCCGCTCGATGTCGAACACGGCACCCTGTCGCCCGTCGCGGCCACGGGCGAAGATCTCGATGTGGTCGCGCTGTTCAAGCTCGCGCTCGGCGCCGAGTACGGCGAACCCGTGTGCGGGCCGATCGCTTTGTACACCCGCTTGCGACACGGCTACCTCGGCGACAGCTGGTCTCGGATCCCCTCACTCGCGCGGCAGCTCGAGCTCGCCGGTTCGACTCGGACGGCCCTGCACCGCGTCGCGCGGCTGCTCACCGCGGAAGTTCTTTCGTGGCTGGGAGAATCTGCGTCAGCCCGCGAAATAGCCGGAATCGGCGGGGCGGAATGCCCCTACCCGGCACTGCGTGCCTGGGCCGAAGTCGGCGACCTGTACCGGTCCGGGGACTACGATCAGGCGCGCGCTCGCGGGTGGGCGGCGTACGAGGAGATCAAGAAAACGGCCGGGGGCATCGGCCGGGTGGGAGTCCACTGGTTCCTCAACCGCCTGGTCTACCTCGAACAAAGCGCGCAGGACGGCGTGCGGCTGCACACCCTGCACACCGAGATCCGGTGGTGGCGGGCCAGGTACGGCGGTACCGGGCTGGACATCTCCGAGCTCATGACGCGGGCGCTGGCCGGCCACGACCACGACAGCGCCGTACGCGCTGTGGCGCTCGTCCGGAACACCGGCCCGCTCATCGACCTCAAGCGCGCGTGCCTGATCGCCGGATTCACCGCCGAAGACGCGGAACCGTGGTTCCACGAGGCCTATGGGATCGCGAAGAAACTCGGTGGCGACCGGATGCACCTGAACGTCATGCGCTGGCTCGACGACCGAGGTGTCGCCGCACCGCGAAGTCGCGTGGGTGGCGAGACGTTCACCGCCGGCGAGAGGCGCCTCATCGCGCTCGTGCGGCAAGGCCTCACCAACCGCCAGATCGGCGGGGCGCTCGGAGTGAGCGAGAAAGCCGCGGAGAGCCAGCTCTCGCGGCTGTTCGCGAAGACCGGGTGCCGGTCACGGGTCGACCTGGCGAGGGCCAGCCACGAAGGCCGGATTGCCCACGCCGTCGCTTGACTCAAAAGTCCAGCTTGCCGGTGAGCATTGCGGTGGCGAGTTCGACCCGGGACCGGCAGCCGGTGTAGGAGAACAGCCTCGACAACCGGCCTTCCACACTCTTGTCGCTCGTGTGCAGGGCGGTCGCGATCTGCTTGTTGCTCAGTCCCTCGGTCACCAGCAGAGCGAGCAGGTGGTGGTTCTCCACGAGGGTCGCCTGCCTTCCGGGCACCCTGACTCCGTGTTCCTGCATCAACGTCCGAAGCCGTGCGCGGCTCATCAACGCGCCCAGGTCCCCGAAGAGGGTGTAGCTCTCGGCGAGCAGCTGCGGTTCGGCGACGCCGTACCGCACCAGCCGTTCGAACCCTGCGGCCTGTTCCAGCGGTTGGGCCCGGCGCCGCAAGAGCTGCTGTGCGGCGTCCGCGGCGGCACGGTCCCCGTGCACCAGCGCCTGGAGTGACAACCGGTGCACCTCGGCTTGTCCGGTCCCCATCTGTGCGGCGACCTCGTCCAGGTGCTGCAGGTAGGTCGGCAGGGGGTCGATCGCGCCGGTGCGCACCGCGAGGTCGGCCAGGGCGGTCCAGAGGTTGTCGGTGAGGGCGACGATGCCCGCGTCGGTGGCCTCGGCCAGCGCATCGAGGAGGAGAGCCTGGGCCTGGACCGGATCGTCCGTCAACGCGGTGTACTCGGCCTCGGGAAGTACCAGCACGTGGGAAAGCGACGGCCGGCGCGAGCGCGCAGCCGTGACCAGCTCCCTTGCCCGGGTGAGGTGCCCACGGTACAGCTGCAGCGTCGCGGCGGTGAAGGTCATGACGGTCTGGTAGGCATCACAGCCGTGGGGTGCGTTGTGGGCGATGGCCTTGCGCGTGAGCTCCAAAGCTTCCCTCGCCCGGCCCTGGTGGGCAAGCCGGATTGCTTGCGCGGCCAGCCCCAGCAGTTCGGGCGGCTGGTGCGTGCCGGACAGGAGCTGTTCCGCCTGCCGATGCTCGCCGAGAGCCAGGAGCGCACTCGTGTGGCAGGCGATCTGCCCGACCGTGTTGTCACCTGCTGCGTGACGGCGCGGGAGAGCCTCGACGTCCCCGCCGAATTCCTCCGCCCGGCCGAGCCACAGCGACGTGATCGGAGAGATGTACCCGACGTAGCCGGCCACCGAGCCGGCTTCCTCGTCCCTCCTGACCTGCTCGAGCAGTTCGGATGCCTCCTTCCAGCGGTTCAGCAGGGACAACGCGTGGGCGCGGCAGACGGCGCGCTCCAGCCGCGTCCCCGGCCACGGCCACCACTCACCACGGGCGACTTTCTCCAGCGTTTCAACGTGGTTCGCCTGGTAGAGAGCGACCTGGTGGATCAGGCAGATGCCGGGCAGCGTGCCGGCGGGCAGCTCGTCGTCGTGGCCGCGGAGGAGGGTGTCCGAGGATTCCAGGGCAAGATCCGCGCGCCCGGCGGCCAAGCAAGCTCGCGTGTGCGCGTGCAGGATCGCGGTGCGCTGCGCCCGGTCGGCGGTGAGCTTCGCGGCAGCAAGCAGCCAGGAGATTGCGCGGTCTTCGGCCACCTCGCCGTCCGAAGACCGCTTCGCGGCGGCCAGGAGCTCGGTGGCGGCTCGTTCGGGGTCGACCATCCGGCCGGCCTCGGCGAGGCGGTCGGGCAGGTAGTGGGGATCGTCGCAGCGGGCGGTTCCGGACCACAGCGCGAGCACCGCGGTCCGTGCCAGCCGACGCCGCTCGTAGGGGCCCACCACGGTCCTGAGCGTGGCCGCGACCAGCGGGATCCGGAACCGCCACGCCGAGGTCGCCGGCAGGTACTGCAGCACGCCCTCTTGCTCCAGAACGAAGAGGGCGGCTCGTACGCCGTCTTCGCGGAGGTCCATGGTTCGTGCCGCCAGGCCGGGCGCGGCCTCGCCCATCGGGCCCAGCACCGCGATGGCCTTGGCCACGCCCCACACCGGTTCCTCCATGTCGTGCAGCGCCTGCACGAGCGCGTGCCGGGTCGCCGGCACGGGGTTCCGGTACCCGTCGAGGTAGGCGTGCCGGTCGACCGTCCGGATCAAGCCCTGCTCCCTCATGAGAGTCAGGGAGACGGCGACCGCGCCCGGCCAGCCGCGGGTCAGCTCCCACAGCCGGGTCACCAGATCCGGGTCCGGGCGAGCCTGGATCACCTCCATGACGTGTTCCGCCATCCGGGACCGCCGGAGCGGACGCAGGATCACCTGCCGGACAAGGCCTTCTTCCTGCAGCCGGGCGAACGCGGCACCGAACCGGGCGCGCACCGGGCGCGGTACCGGCAGCGGGACGACGCACACGCACCGCAGGCTGGTACCGGCCAGCCGGCCCACGGCTTCCGCGAAGGTGCCCAGGACTTCAGGCCGCATCCGGTGCGCGTCGTTGACGAGCAGGATCGTCGTTCCGGCATCGCCGGACGCACCGCGTTTCGGGATGTGGACACCGGCGACCAGCTCGGCGGAGGAAAGTGCGACAACTTGCGTGTCGTCGTCGCCTCCCGCCTTCCGGCAAAACCCGAGCAATTCCTCGACCATGCCGCCGAGATCGACGCTGGGGCCGCAGACGAGCACCAGGGGCTTCCCGAGCCGCCGGTCGACGATCTCGCGAACGATCTCCTGGCAGACGGCGGGTATGCGGTCGGCGTGCATGGTCGCATTGTGGACACAACCGGCTCGGGAGCGCCCCGCTCGCGGTCGTCCGCAGTGGACCCCACACCGAAGATCCACCCGATCGGGTGGTCCCGGAGGGAGGCGGCCGAAGGCGACCTTGCCGGGCTGGGCCGCGGAAGGCGCCCTCAGCCGCCCCATCAGGGTTGCCGTGCTTCCCTGCCCTATGGTCAAAGCTCGTAAATGCACGAAACGGTAGCCTTCCACCGCTTGTCCGGCTGAAGAGTGGTCACGATGGGAACGGTGAGCTTGCTCGTCCCGTGAAGGGTGACGACGCAAAACTCGAATGCGTTCTCAATGGCTTCCTGCTGAGTCGCTCCCCACGACGTCGCGGTTGTCCCGCCAGCCGCCGGCCGGGCAGTGGTGGTGGTCGCCGCGGCTGCCGGCAGGGCGGTGATCGCCAGCATGGCGCCTGCCGCCACCGTGACGCCCAGGCCCCGGTTGAACCAGTTCTTCTCGGTGAGCTTACGTGTCATTGAAGTACTCCTATCTCTTGACAAGGATGTCCGCAACGGACAGTCCTCCCCGATCCGGCGGTGCCTCCGAACGAACGTGCTGCAACGTGAAGTAATCCAGCGGTTCCAGGTCTGCCACACCGGCAACGTCGTATTCGATGTCAGCTTGATTACTGAAGCCAGGCTATGGATGCATGCCACGACGAGGCAACCGCGCCCAAGTGCCGCGAAGGGAATCCCTCATCGGGAAACGTGTCCCGTCTCGTCGGGCACCGCCGGAGAACTCGAGGGCGCAAACCGCATGAATGCGCGTGCCCGCGCGGAATCGAGGACATGGCCATGCCCGCGCGGGCACGCATCCCGGCGAACTGCGAGATCACCCGGAACGGCGGCTATCCGACGCCGCGCACCTGCTTCGCCGCGCTGAAGAGCGCGTACGCGCGCCAATACGGTTCATTTCGAACTCTTCCTCGGAGCTCGATCAGCAACCGACACGGAGGGTCGCCAGCGCGGTGGCGGACAGATTGCCACCGTGCAACCGCAGGCTGACCGGCTGCTCGTCGACGTACTTGCCACCGTGGGCGGCGGCGGCGACGATTCCGAGCACGTTGTGAGCCTGGTTGGCGAAATTGGCTTCCGCCGCGCGGTCGGTCGCCGCGCGTGCGGCTTTGACACCCGCGAGCGCGACGGTCAGCGCGGCATGCTCCGCGGCGAAGCAGCCCACCGGAAAGAGCCGATCGGCCAGGTGGAGCGCCGAAAGCACGCCACCATCGGCGGCGATCTGCTTGTTCGCCGCAACTTCGACAGTGTTCACTGAACTCCTCGTTCCTCGTTTCCGGACATCTCGAACCCTCGCTCAAGGATTCACCCGGGCAGCACGCAACGATAGTGAACGGAGTGCGCATCACATCGACACGCTGACACAACCGAAGAGGGAATCCCCCACGAACGCCCCGCCGGCTGCGGCAAGGATATCGGCGCGCAGCACAACCAAGAACCCTTCACGACACTCGCGAAGGGAATCCCTCAGCAACCAGGTTTCCGCAGGTCAGCGGCCACATCGAGGCTGATGGCAGCACACGGCAACGGCCGCCAAAACTTTCTCGGATTTCGGAGACTCCGGTCAGCGTCATTTTACTAGACTGACACTGCTCACTGATTCCACAGAAAGGGACGATGTGATGAACCAGATCGAACTGGCCGCCTCCCGCAGCACCGACATGACGGCGCTGAACTTCGCCACCGCCGAAAACGTCGTGTCATGCTGGGCGGTTTCGACTCCCCTCTGCGGCGACCCCCAGATGTGGTGCATGGCGGTCTTCGGCGGCTTCTTCAACGCGAAGGGCGAAAACGCACCACCCAAGGGTGAGACGCGGCCGGACATGTCCCTCTCGGACCTTCTGGCCCTGCGCTAGTTCCGCACCGCGGGCCGGAGTCAGCCGGGAGGGTCCGGGATGGTCCGCCGCTGGGTGATCAGGTCGGCGCGCACGTCGCCGGTGCCGGGGAACTCCGGCGCCGCCGGCTCTGCACGAAGTCCGGCTTCGGCAGGCCGGCCGCTGCCGCGCGACCGCGGGATCGGCGGAGCACCGGGCGGCTTTCTCTTCCCGGGCGTCACCACCCTCAAGCTGAGCCGGCAGCCCCACCCGGACCCGTCCTCCCGCGACGTCCGGCTCGACGACCCGACCGTGAGCACCCATCGCCTCGGCCCGCACTGATCATGCGGAGTCTGCGGTGGCGATGCCCAGACGGGCCGCGGGCGACCGGGGGCCGGCGCGGCCCGCGGAAAGGCCGAAGGTTCCGCGATGGTGACCTGAGGCCCTACTCGGGTGCGGGCGAGCCGGTGAGACTGGCGATCCGGACGAGGGACGGAGCTTGACCGTGCACGTGCGACTTTCCCTGCCGGAAAGGAACGACCTCACGCTCGGCGTAGAGGAGGAATTCGTCCTCGCGGACCCGGCGACCGGTGGCGTGTCGCTCGCCGCGCCCCGGGTGCTGGAGCTGCTCGACGGCGAACCCGCCGTGATGCCGGAGTTCCTGCGGTTCCAGATCGAAACCGCCACCGCGATCCACACCGGCCTCGACGGAATCCGGGCGGACCTGCTCGGGTTGCGCCGGCTCGTGGCGGACGCGGCCGGCCACGCCGGCTGCCTGGTGCTGGCGTCCGGGACGCCCCCGTGCGGCGACCTGCCGGGCCTGCCCGGCGTCACCGCCGAACCGCGGTACCGCACGCTGGCCGCCCGGTACCCCGCCCTCCTCGCGGAAGCCGGCACGTGCGCCTGCCACGTGCACGTCGGCATCCCGTCCCCCGGACTCGGCGTCCGGGTCCTGGCCGGCCTGCGCCCCTGGCTCGCTCCCCTCCTCGCCATCAGCGCCAACTCGCCGCTCGCCCACGACGAGGATTCCGGCTGGGCCAGCGGGCGGTACCCGCTGTGGTCGCGTTGGCCGACCGCGAAACCGCCGCTGGACTGGCCGGACGCGACCGCCTACGCCGCGAGCGTCGACGCCGCGGTACGCCGTGGTGAGGCATCGGACGCCAACGGCGTCTACTACTACGCCAGGCTCTCGCCGAAGTACCCGACGGTCGAGATCCGGGTCGCCGACGTCGGCTTGACCGCCGAAGACGCGGTGCTGCTCGCCGGGCTGATCCGCGCCCTCGTGGTCACGATCCTCGCGGAGGCCCGGGCCGGCGTCGCGCCCCGGCCGGTCCGGACCGCCCTGGTCGCCGCATCGCTCACCGCCGCGGCTCGCGGCGGCTACCCCGGCCACGGCATCGACCCCTTCACCGGGCAGGTTCTCCCGCAGCACGTGCTCGTCGACCGGCTCCTGGAGTACGTCCGGCCGGCCTTGCAGGCCAACGGGGACGTCGCGACGATCAACCGGCAGCTCGCCGCGGTACAGGCCGGGGAAACCGGCGCGGCGCGTCAACGCGCGTTGTTCACGGAGGACGGCGCACCGGCCGCGCTCGTGGCGAAGCTGGCATCGGCGACCCTCACCGGGACAACCGGGCCGGGCGGCTCCGGGCCACCGTCCAGGCAACGACCGGCCGACGTCCACGGCGGCTGAGCCGGCCACCTCCCTCTGCCCGCCTGCGGCCGACCGCTGACCGGCGGCGCGGCCAAGGCGCGGCGGGGTGCCGGCGATGACGGCCGCCAGGCTGCCCGCTCCCTCAGCCGGCTTTCGGCATCACCTGCGAGCGCGCATGAACTCCTCGCTCTCGCGGCTGATCAAGGCGGCGAGCTCGCCGGCATCCCGGCGTCCTGCCGCGTCACGGAGAGCGGACGGCGGCGTCCGGACCGGCCGGTGGAGTCCACTGTGTACCGACCATGTCGAGTGTGGACAATCGGCGACCGTCGTCGGTGAGCACCGCCCGCACTCAGCCCGCGGGCTCGACGTAGCGGCGGCAGAGGTTCAGGCTTTCGGCGATCACCGTCCGGACGAGGTCTGTGGCGGGGTCGGTCGTCTCGTGGCGGCCGGCCCGCTCCACCAGGTAGTCCGCGGTGCCGTGCATGGTGTTGTACAGCAGGATCGCGGCGGCGTGGAAGTCGGTCAGGGCGAAGGCGCCGGCTGCGCTGCCGGCTTCGAGGAGGTCCGCGAGTGCGGCTGCGTGCTGGTTGATCGCGGGGTCGGCTGCCTGGCCGTGCCCGGCGCTCGGCCGGCCGGCGGCGTCCGCGCTGCGGGGGTGGTGGAACAGCGCGTCGTGCAGGTCGGCGTGGGCGAGGTAGCCGCGGATGCTGGATTCCATCCAGTGCAGCAGCCGGCCCATCCAGTCGCCGGCCGGGAGCCGGTCGAGTTCGGCCTGCTGCCGGGCGGCGAGGTCGTCGACGAACCGGTCCTGCAACGCGCCCAGGAGCTGTTCCTTGGAGCGGAAGTACAGGTAGAAGGTGCCCTTGGCCACCTCGGCGCGGACGGTCACCTCGTCCACGGTCAGCCCGGCGACCCCTTTGTCGAGCACGATCTGCAGCGCGGCGTCCAGCAGGTCGCCGCGGCGTCGTTCCGGTGCCTCCGTGCGCTGCCTCACGCGATCGTCCTTCCTCCTCGTGCTGCCGCCACCAGGCGGCTGACCACGCTCATTGTGACCGTTCCGGCGGAGCCGCCGCCAAGCGGCTTGCCATCGACAATCATGTTCATTAATGTGACTGGCGGTCAGTCAGTCGACAGAAGGATGCCGATGGTCGAGCGTGTCGAGGGATCACCGCCGCCGGCGGTGACCGGTGCCGGGCCACCGGCGTTGTCGCGACGGCGGCGGTTCACCGCGATCGCCGCGCTGTACCTGGTGGCCGATATCGGTTACTCGTTCTTCTTCGGGGCGTTGAACACGATCCTGTTGCAGGGTGGGGTGCGCCTCGGGCAGCTGGCGTTGATCAACCTGCTGGGACTGCTGTATGCGGGCCGGTTCCTCGTGGGACCGCTCGTCGATCGCGTGCGGTTCGGGTCGCTCGGCCACTACCGCGGCTGGCTGGTGCTCACCCAGCTCGTGCTCGTGCTGGTGTGGCTCACGCTGGTCCCGCTGGATCCGGTCGGGGATCTGCCCGTGGTGCTGGCGCTCATGGCCGTGGGGCTGGCGGTGTCGGCGGTGCACGACACGGCGATGAACGGGCTGGCGGTGCGGCTGCTGCCCCCGCGGGACCGGGGCCTGGGCAACGGTATCCAGACCGGGATGGCCGGTGTGTCGATCGTGCTCGGCTCCGGTGGCGCACTGCTGCTGTACTCGCACGCGGGCTGGAGCGTGACGATCGGCGTGCTCGCGGCCCTGTTCCTCGTGCCGTTCGGGGTGCTGCTGTGCACGACCGAACCGGCTGACGGGCACCCGGCCCGGCGGGGGCTGCCGTTCGCCGAGGTGGTGACGTTGTTCCGGCAGCGCCGGGTGCGCACGTGGACGCTGCTGGTCGTGCCGGTGTTCGCGATCGGCGGGTACGTGGCCACCGCGGTGCAGGTGCCGATGCTGCTGGCCGCGGGCTGGTCGCTGGACCGGATCGCGCTGGTGCAGGGCACGTTGTCCGGCCTGGTGGGACTCGCGGCCGGGCTCGGCGTCGGCGCTCTGGTCACCCGGCTGGGCCGGCGCCGGGCCGCGCTCGCCGTCGGCGTGTTCTGGGTGTTCGCCTTGGCGCTGTTGCTGCCCCTGTCGCTGGGCGGGTCCACGGCGGTGCTGGACGCGGGGGCCGTGCTGGCTGTTACCGCGGCTTACAGCGGGATGGGGGTGTGCGTCTACACCGTGTCGATGGACCTGGCCCGCCCTGCCACCGCGGCCACGGACTTCACGCTGCAGATCTCCGTGCTCGGGGTCCTGCGGCTCGCGATGAGCTCGGCGGGGCTGGCCGTGGCCGGAGCCGCCGGCTTTCCGCCGCTGATCGGGGTCTCGGTACTGCTCGCGGCCGCCGGCACCTGGATCACCGCTCACTGGCTGCGCGGCCACCACCTCTCGTCCGATCCGCTCGACACACCCAGGGAGTTCGCATGACCGACGTCGCGTCACCAGTACGGCCGCGAGGACGAAGCGCTGTGCTCGTGGCCGTGTTCGCCGGCACGTTCACGGCGTTGCTGGACAGCACGATCGTCGCCGTCGCCTTGCCTGCACTGCAGGTGGACCTGCACACCGGCACCGCCGGGGTGCAATGGATCGTGAACGCCTTCACCGTCTGCCTGGGCGCGCTGACGCTGTCCGGCGGGTCGCTGGGCGATCGCTATGGCCGCAAACGGTGCTTCCTGACCGGGCTCGCCATCTTCCTCGCCGGCTCGCTGCTGTGCGCACTGGCCGGCACCCTGGCCGCGATGATCGCCGGACGTGCGCTGCAAGGGATCGGCGCCGCGCTGGTCGTACCCGGTGCCCTCTCGCTGCTGGGCCAGATCGAGCCCGACCCCCGGCGCCGCGCCCGCCTCCTCGGCTACTGGGGCATGGTCGCCAGCCTCGCCGTGCTCGCCGGCCCCATCCTGGGCGGGCTGCTCATCCGCGGCTTCGGCTGGCCGGCCATCTTCCTGGTCAACCTCCCCATCGGCCTGGCAGCCGGGTGGCTGGGTGTTCGCCGCATTCCCGAATCCTCCGACCCCGAGCACGCCGCACTCGACCCCGCTGGGCAGCTCCTCGGCATCGCCGCACTCGGCCTGCTGTCCTACGCGATCATCGGCGTCGGCACGCACGGCTGGACCGGACCGGTCACGCTCACCGCCTTCGCACTGGCCGTCCTCGCGATCGCCGCGTTCATCCGGGTCGAGCGGCGGACGGCCCGCCCCATGCTGCCGATCGGCCTGTTCCGCGACGCCCGTTTCGCCATCCTCAACGCGGCCTCGGTCCTGCTCGGGTTCGGCGCCAACGGCGCCTTTGTCCTGCTTTCCCTGTTCCTGCAACAGGTCCAGCACCACTCGCCGCTGGCCACCGGGCTTCTGCTCACGCCGATGACCCTGGCCGTCATCCCGGCCGCCAAACTGGCCGGCAGCCTCACCGCCGCCCGTGGCCCCCGGCTGCCGATGCTGATCGGCTACGGCATCACCGGCGCGAGCCTGCTCGGGCTGATGACGCTCACTCCCGACCAGCCCTACCCGGTGCTGGGGGTACTGCTGCTGATCAACGGGATCGGCCAGGGCCTGGCCATCACCCCCGCCGCGGCCGGGGTGCTCGCCCTGGTGCCCCGGCAGCGTTCCGGGATCGCCTCGGCCACCGTCAGCACCGCGCGGATGGCCGGCACCTCGCTCGGTATCGCCTTGCTCGGCGCCGTGCTGGCCGCGCACCTCACCTCCGGCACGCCCGCGCAGTTCACCAGCGGGATGCACACCGCGATGCTCGTCGCCGGCCTCGGCGTGCTGGCCGCCACGGCACTGCTGGCGCTGATGCCACGCACGACACAACCGATCAGCGCCGGGGCGGGGGTGGCGAAGTGAGCGAATCGGGCGTGCTGGGATTCGCCGTCCGCACCGCACTCCCCCGGCTGGCCGGCGTGGTGGCGGTGGGGATCGGGGTGGTGCTGACCCGCTTGGTCCAAGCCGGTGCGCTGGCGGTGTTGATCACGGCCCCGCTGACGAGCCGGTCCTGGGAGACGGCGCTGTGGGGGTTGTGGCCGGCCGCGGGAATGGTGCTGCTGCGAGCGGTTCTGCTGTGGGTGGGCGAGTCGATCGCTCAGGCGGCGGGACATCGGGTGACCGTCGACGTGCGGCGCCTGGTGCTGGAACACCTGCTGTCCCTGGGGCCCGCCTACGTGGCCACCCGCTCCAGCGGAAGAGTCGCCGCGACCCTGGTGGAAGCAGCTTCGGCTTTGGAGACGGCCGTCGCGCGCGGTGGTCCGGCCCGGCTGTTGTCCTGGATCGGCCCGTTGCTCGCCGTGGTGGCGATCGGGATCGTCGACCCGCTCAGCGGAGCGCTGATCGCACTCGCAGTCGTCATCGCGCAGACCGCCGGTCCACTGTGGAACCGCATCGGCCGGAAGGGGCACGACACGGTCTTCGCCGATCTCGCGGCGATGGACGCCGGATTCGTCGAAGCCGTGCAGGGCATGCCCACCGCCAAAGCATTCGGTGCGACGGACCGGGTGCGCGACCGGCTGGCGGCCCAGGCTGAGCGGGTGCGGGTGGCGAGCATGCGGGTACTGACCGCGTTGTTCACCCAGATGCTGGTCGTGCGGTGGGCGATCGCCGGCGCCGGTGCGGCGGTGGTGGTGCGCATCGGCGTCCTCGCCGCGGACGGACGGATCTCCGCGGTGCCCGCCGTGACGGTCGTCCTGATCACGCTGGTCGCCTTCGTCCCGATCGAGGAGGCGGCCAAGTACCGGCACGCGAGCCTGACCGCCCCGCTCACCGCGGCCAAGCTGGACGCCTTCCTGGCCGAGCGCCCCTCGGCAACCGGATCGACGCACACCGGAACGCTGACGACCGCGCCATCGAGGATCGCACTGGAGCAGGTGTCGTTCCGCTACCCCGGCCGTGACGAGAACGCCCTCTCGAACGTGAGCCTCGAACTGCGGCCCGGACGCACGGTCGGACTGGTCGGGCCCTCCGGCTCGGGCAAGAGCACCCTGGTGTCGCTGGTGCTGCGGCTGGTCGACCCGACTTCCGGCCGGATCGTGGTGCACGGCGGTGGCGTGGACGGCGGTGGGGTGGACGGCGGTGGGGTGGACGGCACAGACCTGCGTGACCTGCCGCAGGAGCACTGGTGGCAGCACGTCGCGGTGGTCAGCCAGGACACCCACCTGTTCCCCGGGACGCTGCGGGAGAACATCGCGCTGGCCCGCCCCGACGCGCCACTCGACGAGGTCGAGGCCGCCGCGGCCGCCGCCGGCCTGGCCGCCGACATCGCCACCATGCCGGCCGGCTTCGACACCCCGGTCTCCGAACGCGGCGCCACCCTGTCCGGAGGTCAACGGCAACGAGTCGCGATCGCCAGGGCACTGCTGGCCGACCCGGCCGTGCTGATCCTCGACGAGGCGACCGCGGCGCTGGACGGCCGCACCGAGCAGAGCGTGCACGACACCATCGCCCGGCTCACTCGCGAGAAGGCCGTGCTGATCGTGGCGCACCGGCTGGCGACGGTGCGCGACGCCGACGAGATCGTCGTCCTCGACCACGGCACGGTCGTCGAACGCGGTACCCACGAAACCTTGCTGAACAACGGCGGGACCTACCACCGCCTCGTCCGCTCCGGAGCGACCCTGTGACCACGCGAACCGCTACCGAGACCATCGACCGGCCACTGTGGCGGCTCGTGCCCTACATGGCATCCCGGCGAGTCGTGTTCGGGCTCGTCATCTGCTCGGGCCTGGTCTACTACGCCACCATCGTCGCCCTGCCCGCCCTCACCGCGTACCTGTTCGGCACCCTCGTGACCGGACACCACGGAGCCGGCGGCGCGCTCGGGACGGGGATCGTCATCGCCGTGGCCGGTGTCGTCGCCGCGGCCGGCCTCGCCCAGTGGTGGCAGGCCAGCGTCGGCCACGGCTGGGCCTATCGGCTGCTCAAGGAGTTGCGGGTGCGCATCGTCGACGGCATCGCCCGCGCCACCCCGGGCCGGCTGCTGGGCCGCCGCACCGGCGAACTCGCCGACATCGCCAAGAACGACGTCTCGGCCACCGAACTGTTCTTCGCGCACACCGCCGGCGACTACCTCGGCGCGACCGCCGTCTCACTCGCCACGCTGGTGGCCGTCGCCGTGCTCGACCCACTGTGTGCGCTGGTGCTGGCCGTGCTGATGGTCCTGGTCGCCGCCGTACCCGCCGTGCTCGCGCGTCGCGCCGGCGAGCAAGGCCGGTCAATGCGTGCGGCCGGCGGAGAAGTGGCCGGCGAGACGATGGATGTCATCCAGGGCCTCCGGGAACTCGCCCTGGCCCGCCGCGGGCGCGACTACGCCGAGCGTGTGCTCGCCCGCGGCGATGCACTCGCTGCCGCGCACCGCCGCTACGCACGCCGCGCCGGGGCCGAACTGGTCACCACCGAACTGCTGCTCGGCCTCGGGCTGCTCGTCCTGGCCACCGTCGCCGGCACCCAGGTCGGCGCGGGTGGCCTGGCCCCGCAGTGGCTGCCGGTGGTGATCGTGCTGGGCACCTCCGCGCTGGCGCCGATCGCCACCGTCTCGGCCACCGCCCGCACCCTGGGCGATGTGCGGGCCGCGGCGGCCCGCGTGCTCACCATCGTCGGTTATCCCGCCCACGTCGAGGAGCCCGCCGCACCGGACCGGGTTCAGTCCGCAGTGCCCACCGTCGAGTTCGACGATGTCCGCTTCGGCTACCCCGGCCAGTCCGGCGACGTGCTCCGCGGCGTGTCCCTGCGGATCGAGCCCGGTGAGACCGTCGCGCTGGTCGGGCGCTCCGGCGCGGGGAAGACGACGTGCGCACACCTCCTGCTGCGCTTCTGGGACACCACGACGGGGACGGTCCGCATCGGCGGCGCCGACGTGCGCGACCTGGCAACCGAGGACCTACGCCGGACCGTTTCCCTTGTCCCGCAAGACATCTTCCTGTTCGACGACACGATCGCCAACAACATCCGCCTCGGCCGGCCCGACGCCACCGACACCGAGGTCCACCACGTCGCACGGCTCACCGGCGCGCACGACTTCATCCACGCACTACCGGATGGCTACGACACCCGCTGCGGCGAACGCGGCGCGGCCCTGTCCGGCGGGCAGCGCCAGCGCATCGCCGTCGCACGGGCACTGCTGACGCAGGCCCCCGTGCTCGTCCTCGACGAGGCAGTGTCCAATTTGGACACGGAAAGCGAACGTGCCCTGCACGAGAGCCTGGAAGCCACGCACGGATCCCGGACCACCCTCGTGATCGCCCACCGGCTGTCCACCATCCGCCGCGCCGACCGCGTCGCCCTGCTCGACGACGGCACCGTCATCGCCGAAGGAACGCACGACGAGCTCGTCGCGAACGCGGCCGGATACCGGCGGCTGCTGGCCCGCCAACACAACGACGCGGTCCCACCGGCCTCCTGACCACGATCACGTCCCGCTCATCGAGCGGCCAGTGCCCTCCGGCCCGCGTCCGTCAGCTCAGCTCGGACGCGGGTCCCCGGCGGCGCCGGTGCCACCAGGCCCGTGTGCGCCAGCTCGTGTGCCGTGCTCTGGTCGCAGCACGGGAGTTCGTCCACGTACAGGTCCGGTTCCACGCTCACCGTGAGGTGCGCCCGGCCCGCCGCCGCCGCCGCCCGCCCGCAACATCGCCGGGGTGCGGCGGTGCCCTCATGCCGACGACGGCGATCGGCTCCTGCGCGCGGCCGGCCAGTTCGCGCAGCTGCCGCCGGGTCCTGTGCAGGTTGGCGGTCGCCGGCTCCGGATAGTCGCGAAGCTTTTCCTCGTTCGCCATCCATGCTGGCGGAGGTGCCCCGCACGGTCGTGGGCGAACCCGGCCGCGAGGCGTTCACCGCCCGGGAGGCGGCGATGACGACGGCCTGACCCGCCTCACCGCATCGGCGAGCTCCTCGGCGGCCTGCGCAAAACGGGCCGGAACCCGGTCCGGTCCGCCTAGGCTGGGGGCATGACCGACTCGAGGCGGGGTTCCGGCGAAACGCCGGAGGAGCTGGCAAGCGCGTTGCGGGACCGGGCCAGGAGCGCCGCCACCACGGCGTTGCGCGCGGGCCTGGAAGACATCGAAGACCGGCACGGCCGGCACGTCGCCGACGAGGTCGCGGCCTTGGTCGACGTCGACCGGGTGTTCGCCGGCCTGACCGGGAAGCCCGCCCCCGCCCGCCGCCGCGACGAGGACGACGACGGGCCGTACGAGTTCAGGCCGGTCACCTCGAGGTAGGGGTCACTTCCGCCAGTCGTAGCTGAGGGTGGGCGGGTGGTCGGAACCCTTCGTGACGGTCAGGTGCTCTTCAGGGTGCGCGGCGGCCCACCGGGTCATCTCGTCGTACATCCGGTCGCGCATGTCGGCGTCCCGCACCTCGATCGTGGCGCGCTGGCCCAGCTGTTCGGGCTGCACGTCCGGGTCGGTGCGGATCGCCAGGTTCCAGAAGTGCTTCTTGTCGGTGCCGTCCGCGCCCTGGCCGTCGTTGGTGAAGTAGACCTCGCCGGTTCCCTTGTCGTAGATCGTCTGGGTCACCTTGATCTGGTCGTCACCCTGGGCGGCGTTGAAGTGCCCGTCGTTGTTCGGCGAGTCACTGGTGTAGAACCCGACCTCGCCACCGAACGCGTCGCCGGCCCCGTAGCTGCCCTTCCACAGCTCCAGCCGGTACGTCTTCCCCGTCTTGGGGTCGGTGAACTCCATGTTGTCGCCGTCGGCGCCGGTTTCGTCGAGGTGCATCCCGAGGTACGGCCCGAACTTGTCGTAGAGGTCGCGCCACCCGAAGTAGCTCTGCGCCGAATGCTCGCCGGTGGTGTAGAAGTCGCCTTCCTCGTTGTACTTGAAGCCGAGGTAGTCGTAGATCTTCTGCGCGACCTCGGGGTTGCGCATGAGCTTGTCCCACTCGCCGTGCACGAGGGCGTCCCTCAGCTCCGGGTTCTTCGCCACCAGCGCGGCGAGGCCGGGCAGCTCGCGGAGCATGATCGCGGCGATCTCGGCGTTGTTCCGCTTCTCGGAGCCCGCGAGCTCCCACACCTGGCCGGTCTTGAACCGGAGTTTCTGGCCCTCGATGAGCAGGATCGCGTCGTAGGTGGTGGTCACCCGCTCCAGGTCGGCCAGCAGGACCAGGGCCTCGGCCTTGAGGACCTTGTCCCTCGCCCAGGTGGCGGCGAGGTCGACCGGGCGGATCCCGAAGCCGTGCCACTCGTGGTCGAGCTTCTTCTGGAGGGCCTGGGCGTCCGCGCGCTTGCTCCGGGCATCCTGCTGGGCCTTCGCCAGCGCGTCGCGGATCGTCTCGAACGACTTGGCCGACTCCTCGAGGTCCTGGGCCTGGTCGTCGCGGTTCTTCTTGAACGCGTCCAGCGAGTTCAGCGCCGCTTCGCCGGCTCCGCCGCGCCAGCCCTCACTCAGCTGGACGCGCACGTTCTCCAGCAGAGCCTTGGTGTCCTCAAGCATTTCCTTGGTGGCCCGGCAGGCCCGGGCGCGGTCGTCCAGCTCGGTGGGGCTGCCCTTCTCCACCTGGTCGGCGAGCGCGTGGATCTTGTCGAAAACGCTCACCGGTCGATCGATTCGAAGCTGCCGTCCAGGGCTTTCAGGAAGGCGTCACGGGCTTCGGAATCGGTGCCGTGGTAGCTCTTCACGGCGGTTTGGATGCTTTTGACCAAACTCTCGACCTGTTGCTGGGCGGCGTCCAGGTCGTCCTTCCGAGTCGCCAGCCAGACCTCGTAGTCACCGGCGAACCCACCGGCCCGCGCCGTGCTCCCGACGTTCGGCGACCCTCCCGCGGAAAGCGTCGGCGGCTTCCCTCCGCCGAGCTTGGCCGCCGCGTTGCCGATGTCCGCGACGTCGACCTCGAAACCCACCGGATCTCCTCCCCTCGGCCACCCTCGGCGAGTGACACTCCCTGTCAGCAATGTAACACCATGTCGCATGCGAGACGCGTGGTTTCGCCTGCTCGGTGCCGACGGTGACCCGAGGCGAACGACACGAGAGTCACATCGCGATCGTTGACTCTGCAGATATCTGACAGCGCAGGTACTGTTGCGTCAGATAACGCTCGCTGTCGCCGTTCCGGCGGATCGACGCTCCCTTCCCTGTCCACGACCAGAAAGGGTTGCCCAGTGACCAGTCTTCCCAGCCGGCGGAGCTTCCTCGCCGCCGGAGCGGGTGCCGCGCTCGGCCTCACTGCGCTCGGTGCCACCGCCTCCGCGGCCGCAGCCGCTCCCACCGGCTCGTCGCGCGGCTCCGGCCCCGAGGAGACCAGGACCCTCGACGAGCTGTACCGGGACGCTCTCGCCGAGGGCGGCAAGCTCGTGGTCTACGCGGGTGGCGACCTCGCCGACTCCGGCAGCGGCGCGGGCGCGCGAACGGCCTTCCGCCGGCGGTTCCCGGAGATCGACCTCCAGCTGATCGTGGACTACAGCAAGTACCACAACGTCCGCGTGGACAACCAGCTGGCGACCGGCACCCTGGTCCCCGACGTCGTGCAGCTGCAGACGCTGCAGGACTTCACCCGCTGGAAGCGCGAGGGCCGGCTGCTGCACTACAAGCCCGCCGGCTTCGGCAAGCTGTACGACAGGTTCCGGGATCCGGACGGCGCCTGGATCGCCGGCATGGTCATCGCCTTCAGCTACGTGTACGACGTGGCAGCCGCCGGGACCAACCCGCCACGGACGCCGCTGGACCTGGTCGACCCGCGCTGGAAAGGCGCCGTCGCCTCGTCCTACCCGCACGACGACGACGCGGTGCTCTACCTCTACTCCCGCTACGTCCGGACCTACGGCTGGGACTGGATCGCGCGCCTCGCCGCCCAGCAACCGCAGTTCGCCCGCGGCTCCTTCTCGCCGGGCACCGCGATCACCAGCAAGTCGGCGGTCATCGGCATCGGCACGGGCGGCAACCCCGCCGGCACCGGCCCGATCCGCATGGGAATGCCCGACGGGCACCCGTTCATGGCGTGGGGCCAGCGGATCGCGATCCTCAGGCAGGCCGCCAACCCGACCGCGGCCAAGCTGTACCTGAACTGGCAGCTGTCCACCGAACGCCAGACCTCCACCAGCTGGTCGGTCCGCACGGACGTCGCCCCGCCCGCCGGCCTGAAGCCGATCTGGGAGTACCCGAACGCCAATGTGGACGGATTCCCGCGGTTCATGGAGGACCGCGCCGAGGTCGAGCGGCTGAAGCAGACCTTCGCCCTGTATTTCGGCGAGGTCAAGGGCGACCCGACACCCGGCTGGCCCGGCCTGCACCCCGGAGCATGACCCTCGCTGTCAGCGTCCCCGCCCCGCACGACCGGACCTGACGCCTCCCGGTGCGGCAACCTCCGGACCGGCTCTGCGCCGGTGCCGCCTACCGGGCGGCACCGGTCCAGTGGTTCCCCAGCTGCACCAAGCTCACCGGCACCGGGCTCCCCGGCCCGCCTTCGGCCGCGACGACCGCCAAGGTCACCGTGTTCGCCGGCTTCAGGATCCCGTTCGGCAGCACGAAGTCGCGCTGCGGGCCACCGCTGACGTACTGCCCCATGTTCCACCCGTTCAGGAACACGAACACCCGGTAGTCACCGGCTCTCTCGCCGAACCTGAGCGCCACGGAGACGTCCTGGTCCTTCGGCGTGTCCAGCCGGAAACCGGTCCGGTACCAGGACACCCCCGGCTCGGTGGTGGCCGGCGGCCGGTCCCACCGGCCGTGCCCGCCCGGCAGGTGCCACCCCTGGCGCTCGCCGTAGAGGCCGCCCGCGTTCAGCGGACCGCGTTCGGCGTCGGGGACGGCGCCCCGGATCTTCCAGGAGATCTTCGCGTCGCCGACCACCGCGCCGAAGAGCCCGCGCGGCTGCTTGAAGCGCGTGTCGTCGGCCGTCCAGTCGTCGTTGTGCCCCATGTTGGTCACCAGCACCGACAGGCGGGCCGGTTTGCCCTTCACCAGTGCCCCTTCCGGGACCGGGAAGTCGCCGCGCCCGGGGTCGGGGTTCACCGGGGCTTCCGAATCGGCCTGCGTACCGCCTGCGGCGGAGCCGAGGTAACGGCCGTCGAGCCACACCTGGTAGCTTCCGCGCTTGCCGGTGATGGCGTTCAGCGACACCGTCTTCTCGGTCCCGTCCGGGACGAAGTCGCCGCGGTACCAGACGTTGCCGTAGTGGTACCCGTACTCGTCGGAGTAGAGCACCGGCAGCGTCTTCGGCTTGATCGGGCTCGCGGTCGTGGTCTTGTCCGCGACCGTCCAGCCCTCCTCGCCGGTGGCGGGCGGCTCGGCCCGGTAGCGCCAGTCCGCCAGCGCGGGCAGGGTCACCGCACGCGGTCCCGGCAGGGCGCCCAGCAACGAGCCGCTCGGCGTGCGCCGGGTGTCGACGGTCCGGCCGCCGACGACCAGGCGCCGCGCCGGGGCGAAGACCTCCACGTCACCCGGCGCGTCCGTGTCCGCCCGCAGGACCAGCCGGTCACCGGCCAGCCGGGCTTCGCGCGCCACCGACGTTCCCCGGACCAGCACGGGCCCGGCCTCGGTGTCCAGCCGCCAGAACCGGGCGGCCGTCTCGTCCGTGCCGAGCAGGAGCAGCACCGGCGGCCGTCCGCCGCCGGACACGAGCACCCTGGCCAGCCCGGTGTGGGTGTAGTCGAGGCGCAGGTCCTTGCCGTCGAACGAGCTGCGCACGTCGCCTTCGAGCACCTGGACGGACGGCGCCGACGCGTACCGCAGCACCGTCGTCCCCTGCTCGCCTTCGCGCCCGTAGAGCACCGCGACGTCCCGGCCGCCGGTGGCCACGTGCGTCAGGATCTCGGAAGTCGAATACACCAGCCGCTGCCGGCCGAGGTCGTACCCGGCGACCAGGATCTTGGCGTCCCGCCCGCCGACCCGGACCGGCACCCGGTAGTCGCCGTCCGGAGTCGACCAGTCCAGGGTCGTCGCCAGGTCGGTGTCCGCGCGCCGGTCCGCGTGCCGGACGAGGACGAACTGCGTCCGGGTGTCCGGGTTCGCCCGTGCCTGGGTGAACACGGCCGTGTCGGCGGGCGTCGGCGCCGCGGCGGGGTCGGTCTTGGTCAGCGGCGCCACGGTCGTCATGAAGTAGGCCTGGCGCTTGAACTCGTCGTACTTCGTGGTGAGCCCGCGCGGCTCGGTGATCGCCGCGCCGTAGTCGTAGGACGTGTAGACGTCGTTGGGTTGCGGCAGCCAGCCCCACGACGTGCCGCCGTAGAGCATGTAGTAGCCGAACATGGTCGCGCCGCTGCCGATGACGTTCGACTTGTAGTAGACCTTCATGTAGTCCGGCCCGGTCAGCTCGCGGCACTTCTCGTAGCCCACGTTGTTGAGGTCGATCGCGCCCGCCTGGTACTCGGCGGCGTAGACCGGGGCGTCTTCGCGCAACCGCCGCGTGACCCCCTCGCCCCAACTGCCCCAGGTACCCGGGTCGGGGCAGTTGAACGACTGCGGGTAGTCGTCGACGCCGGGGATCTGGACGGCACCCTGCCCGGACGACCAGTTCGCCAGGTCGGCGTTGCAGCAGTTGTTGTGCACGATCGGCACGTCGATCCCGTCGGCCCTCGCCTTCTGCTGGAGCTGGTCCATGTAGGCCGGGTCGACGTTGACGGCGTACTCGTTCTCCACGTTGTAGGCGATCACCGAGCCGCCGCGGGTGACCTGGTGGCGCGCCAGGATCGGGTTGATCCGGCTGAGCCATTCGCGGTAGGCGGCGGTGTAGCCGGGGTCGCTCGACCGCGCGCGCCCGTCGACGGTCTTGAGCCAGGCCGGGAAGCCGCCACCGGTGGTCTCGGCGTTGATGTACGGCCCGGGCCGCGCGACCACGTAGAGACCGAGCTCCTCGGTCATCCTCAGCAGCCGCTCGACGTCCCGGACCCCGCTGAAGTCGTACACCCCGGGCGACGGCGAGTGGTATCCCCAGTGGAAGTACAGCGAGACGCCGGTGAACCCGGCCGCCCGGATCTTCTCCAGGACGTCGCGCCACTGCTGCGGGCTGGGCAGCCGGAAGTAGTGGAACTCCCCGGACCACAGCATGACCCGCCGGCCGTCGACGGTGAGCGAATACCGGTCGTAGCCGACGTGGTGCGCCCCCGCGGCGGCCGTCGACACGCCCGGCGTCGCACCGGGTGCGACAACCAGGCCCAGCAACATCAGGAAAGCGACGAAGATCCTCATGGGTACCTTTCCTCGTCGAGGCGCTTCCGGGCCCGGCCGGTCGAAGTGCTTCCCCCGAACGGTAGGGCCGCGTCACCGGTCCACGCAACGCCTTGACCACGCACGATAAATCCCTTTAGGGTCGAGTTGTTTTCCTTTGGCCATCGACAATGTCGACTGCGGCCGTCGATCTCGTTCGACTGCGGCATTGCGGCCGTTCCGAACGGAGGCGTGATTCGCTTGAAAAGATCCGCAGTGACCGCGTTCGTCGCCGCGATGGCCCTTGCCGCGTCACCGGCCACGGCAGCCGGGCACGACAGCACCCTGTTCCGGGAGAACTTCGATCGCCTGCCTCTCGGCCAGGTCGCCCACGGTCCCGGCTGGACCACCGACGCCGCCGACGGCACCCTGACCATCGAACCGAGCCGGACCGGACACGGCCGGGAACTGCACATCCGCACCGCCGGCAACGGCCGCGCCTTCCTCGTGATCCCGGCACTGGCCGCACCCGGCAACAGTTTCTGGGTTCGCGCGCGCCTTCGGGTGGCGGAATTCCCCACCGCCCCGGACTGGGCCCACTGGACCGTCGCCGAAGCCTCCGGTTCCGGCTCCCCGACCCTGGTCCGCCCGCTCGGCGGCCAGTACGTACCGAGCTCCGGCGCGAACTTCTTCGGCGTGGGGTCGGACCTGGGCCCCACCGGTGACTGGACCGCCTGGCAGACATCCGCCCCCGCCGTCGCCGGGCGCTGGCGCTGCGTCGAGTTCCACCTCGACGCGACCGACAACCGTGTCACGGTGTACCTGGACGGCGTCGAACAGACCGCCCTCACCGTCTCGACGAAGCAACACGGCGGAGCACCGGGCGACTTCGTCTTCCCGGACTTCACCACCCTCAAGCTGGGCTGGCAGCTCTACCAGCCCAACCCGGCCCCCGCCTCCTACGACGTCCGGCTCGACGACCTGACCGTGAGCACCCGTCGCATCGGCCCGCGCTGATCGGTTCGGCAACAGGTGGGACACCCTTTGCCACGGGCGTCCCACCTGGTGCCGCAAAGGACGTTACGAGTCGCCGGAGGGACCCGCGATCGAGGTTCCGGTCCGGACCGGGACACCGAGGTTCGGTGAGCCGTCCGAGTTCCAGCCGATCTTCTGGGCCCGCGTGGTGCGGGTGGTGCCACAGCCCTGGCCGGCCGAGGAGTTCGCGTGGTAGACGACCCAGGTTTCGGTGTTGTCGGGCGACCTGACGAAGGAGGCGTGGCCCGGTCCGTAGACGCCGTTGGCGTCACTGCGCTGGAAGATGGGCGTGGACTTCTTCGTCCACGAGCCGGGCAGCATCGGGTCGCCACCGGTCCAGGTCAGCATGCCGAGCTTGTAGTCAGGCGTCTGGCAGAAGCTCGCCGAGTACGTCAGGAAGGTCTTTCCGGCGTTGTAGACGGCGTAAGGTCCCTCGTTGACCGGCATGCCCTGCCGCTCCCACGACAGCGTCGGGGACGAGATCCGGACGCCGTTGCGGGAGACCTGGGTCGGCGACGACATCGGGGCGATGAACAGCCCCTGTTCCCCACCGCGGAACGCGGAGTAGACGAAGTGGTTCGCGCGGCCTTCGAACCGGACCACGCTGCCGTCGATCGCCCACCCGTTATTGGGCTCCAGGTTGAGGATTCCCCGATAGGTGTACGGCCCCATCGGGTCCGTGCCGGAGCTCTCCAGCACGCCGGTCCGGCGCTCACCCTGGCCCGGCGACGCCTCCGCCGAGAAGTACAGGTACCACCGGTTGTTGATCCACTGCAGGTCCGGCGCCCACATCGTGCAGCAGCCGGGCCCGGCGGTCAGGGTGAACACCGTCTGCTCCGCCGCGGTCTTCAGGCCGGCCATGGTGGACGACTTGCGCATGATGATCTTCGAGGACCACGTCGTGGCCACGTAGTACCAGTTGCCGCCGCTGTACACGATCGAAGGGTCCGCGCTGTTGGGCGCGCCCACGAGGGGGTTGGTGAACGACGGACCGGGCGCGGCGAGCGCCGGCGAGGCGGAGACGGCGGTACCCACGACGGACGCGAGCACGGCCGCGACGGCGAGGGTGAGCAGCCGCCGCGCCGATTTGCCCCTTTTTTGCACGAACATCGGGTTCCTTTCCGGAAGATGTGCGAATGGCGTCGCCCGCTCGAGCATCTGGCGGTGCGGCGCCGGCGGGCAGCGAGTGCCTTCCCCATCACCGATGGGCCCAAGCAGGCGAGGAGCCGACAACGCCGACCTGGGACCTGAGCGATGTGAACGCTAACAGGCCACTACTTGCCCGCTCAAGAGCGGATCCGTCGCCGGTGTCCCGGAGCACGGGGACAAGTCGACCGGCTCTTCACCTCGGGCGCGCCCGGATCTTCTCCACCCCTGCCAGATTCGAACCGTTCGACAGTTTGTGGCTGACCTCGCTGAACAAATCCGGGACTGTGCACGATCACAGAAATCCCCGCCGCGAGTCTTGCGCCTGCCTCTGCCTTGCGGTTCCATCATCACCAGAACCGAACGTAGTCACCTGCGTACGCTCTCGGTCTCATTCGGTTTCCCGCACCTGGAGACAGTAAGCGCTTTCCCCGGCGCCGCGCGCGATGTCCCGAAGACCACGAGAGGACCGACGATCCATGACCATGCAACGACGTTCCTTCCTGCGTGCCGGCGCGGCCGGCGCGGCGGGCCTCGGTCTCGGGCTGCTCGGCGCGGGACCGGCACTCGCCACCGTCACCCCGCTGGGCGCGCCGGCCACGACGTTCGCCGTGGGCGTCCGCCAGTACAACTGGATGCGCGGCAACCGCCGGATCACCACCTCCGTCTACTACCCCGCCAAGGGCACGCCCGGCGGCAACCCCGTCACCAACGCACCCGTCGCCGACGGCGTGTTCCCCGTCTGCGAGTACACCCATGGCCTCGGCGGCAGCCCGCAGGGCGCACTGGCGATCATCCGGCCCATGGCCGCGGCGGGCTTCATCGTGCCAGGACCGCACTTCGGCAGCGCCGGCATCGGCGACACCTACAACGGCAACCTCGGCCGGGACGTCTCCGAGGTCATCACCCGGACCTTGGCGCTCAACACGGCCAACGACCCGTTGCGAGGCCACATCAACACCACGGCAGGCGTAGGCGCGTACGGCCACTCGATGGGCGGCATGACCACGCACTCCCTGCTCACCATCGCACCGGACCCGCGGATCACCGCCGCGATCCCCCTGGCCTGTGTGGACATGGGCAACCCGGCCGCTTCGGTCAAGGCCAAGGTCCTGTTCGTCCACGGCGACCGGGACAACACCTGCCCCTACTCCTCCGCCCGCCAGGCCTACCAGGAACTGCCGCGCCCCAAGGCGTTCCTCACCTTCCGCGGCGGGGACCACGGCAACTACTTCGGCGACTCCCGTACCCGCACCACGATCGTCGACTGGATGCGCTGGGGCCTGTACGCCGACACCGTCGCCCGTGACCGCCTCCGCACCGATGCCTCCTCGAGCGGCACCACCTGGGAGGCAGAGCTCTGATGCCGGGAAGAGTCAGAAACCGCCGCCCCGCGCTCGCCGCGTTGGCCGCCGTGGGGTCCATCGCGTGCACAACACTGATGGCGGTAGCGGGCGGGTCGTGGGCGAGTGACGCGAGCGCGGCGGGCGCTTTCGCGTGCCGGGTCGGCTACACGGCCAACGACTGGGGCAGTGGGTTCGGCGCCACGGTGACCATCGACAACCTCGGTTCATCGTCGGTCAGCGGCTGGTCCCTCACCTACACCTACGCCGGCAACCAGACCTTGCAGAACGGCTGGAACGGCACCTGGTCCCAGTCGGGCAAGCGGGTCACCGTGACCAACCTGAGCTGGAACGAAACCGTCCCGGCGGGCGGCAGCGTCAGCGCGGGCGCGAATTTCTCCTACCGCGGCACCAATGCCAAGCCGACGGACTTCGCCGTCAACGGCGCCGCGTGCACCGGCACCGCCCCGACGACGACCACCACCACGACAACCACTCCGCCGGTCGACGGTGCCGCGCCGGCACTGCGTGTCTCCGGCAACAAGATCGTCACCGCGGAAGGCACGCCGTACCGGCTGCTGGGCGTGAGCCGCTCCGGCGGCGAGTTCGCCTGCGTGCAGGGCAAGGGCATGTGGGACGGTCCGGTGGACCAGGCGTCGGTGGACGCGATGAAGACCTGGAACATCCACACCGTGCGGATCCCGTTGAACGAGGAGTGCTGGCTGGGCATCAACGGCTCCCCCGGCGGCGCCACCTACCAGCAGAACGTCAAGGACTACGTGGATCGGCTGGTGGCGAACGGCATCACCGTGATCCTCGACCTGCACTGGACCTGGGGCGCCTACCCGAACGGGCCGGACTGGCACTGCAAGGACGAGCACGCGACGTGCCAGAAACCGATGCCGGACGCACGGTACGCCCCGCAGTTCTGGGCCGGCGTCGCCACCGCGTTCAAGGGCAACAACGCCGTCGTCTTCGACCTGTTCAACGAGCCGTACCCGGAGATCGCCAGCGACTGGGACAAGACCCTGGGCTGGCAGTGCTGGCGGGACGGGGGCACCTGCACCGGCCTTCCCTACGAAACCGCCGGAATGCAGGACCTGGTCGACGCGGTGCGGGACACCGGCGCGACCAACGTCCTCCTGCTGGGCGGCCTGGAGTGGGCCAACGACATGCGGGAGTGGCTGATCCACAAGCCGATCGATCCGCTGAACAACATCGCGGCGTCCTGGCACGCCTACAGCTTCAACGCCTGCGCCACCGAATCCTGCTGGGACAGCCAGATCGCCCCGCTCGCCCAGCAGGTCCCGATCGTGCTCGGCGAGTTCGGCCAGGACAACTGCGGCTTCGACTACATGCAGCGGTTGGTGGACTGGGCCGACGCGCACTCCCTGAGCTACCTCGCGTGGACCTGGAACCCGTGGGGCTGCAGCACCGGCGCCGTGCTCATCAAGGACTGGAACGGCACCCCCGAGCCCGGCGTCGGCGTGGGCTTCAAGGCCCACCTGCTCAGCCAAAACCCCGACGGAACACCGTAACCGTACGTCCCGAGAGGGCACCTGCCGTGGAGGGAAGACAACTATGCGACCACCTACGCGAAGGCCACCCCGATCCTCAAAGGCTTCCAGAACCTGGGCGCCCACACGATCCGGTTCGGCATCAACCCGGAAACCACCTCCTCGTCCTGGTGGCGCCGTCTCCAACCGATGCCTCGACGTACCCGGAGCGGCCACCACCAACGGCACCCTCCTGAACATCTGGAACTGCCACAACGGCGCCAACCAGCAATGGAACCTCACCACCGACGGAACCGTCGCCGGCCGGGAATCCGGGCTCTGCCTGAGCGTCACCGGGGCGGGCACCGCGAACGGGACCGGAGTGGAACTGCGGGCGTGCAGCGGCGCCGGCAACCAGAAGTGGACCCGGAACTGACCGTCACCTGCCCCAATAGATGCCGTGGACCGTCCGCGCCAAGCAGCCAAGCAGCCAAGCAGCCCAAGGGGACTTTCGTGATCGCAACGCCGCCGGGCCCTCCGAGTGAGTACACATCCGGGCACTCCCGCCGGTCGTTCCTGCGGGGGCTGGCCGCGGTGGGGGCGCTGCCGCTGACGCCGACCGCGGCAGGCTTGCTCGCCGCCGAGCCGGCCTCCGCCGCGGGCGACGGCTTTCCCCTGGTCGCCGGGGGCGTCGCCGCCGACGTGTTCGTGGACGCGGCCGACGACGGAGCCGTCCGGCGGATGACGCGTGACCTGCAGGCGGACATCGAGCGGGTCAGCGGCGTGCGGCCCACCCTGACGAACAGCACTGCCGGGCTGTCCCGCACGGCGGTGCTGATCGGCACGATCGGCCGCAGCCCGGTCATCGACAAGCTCGTCGCGTCCGGCCGCCTCGACGTCTCCGAGGTGGCCGGGCGCTGGGAGGCGTCGGTGACCCAGGTCGTCGACGCGCCGATCCCCGGGGTCGACCGCGCGCTGGTCGTCGCCGGCAGCGACCGGCGCGGCACCATCTACGGCGGCTACGACCTGTCCGAACGCCTCGGCGTCTCGCCGTGGTACTGGTGGGCCGACGTGCCGGTGCCGCGCCGCGACACCGTGACCCTCCCGCCGGCGACGGAGAAGCGGCGTGAGCCGGCGATCCGGTACCGCGGCATCTTCCTCAACGACGAGGACAACCTGTCGCAGTGGGCGTACCGGACGGAAGAGCCCGGCAAGCACATCGGGCCGGTCACCTACGCCCGGATCTTCGAGCTGATGCTGCGGCTCAAGGCGAACTACCTGTGGCCGGCCATGCACCCCGAATCGGACCACTTCAACAAGTACCCCGAGAACGCACGCCTGGCCGACGAGTACGGCATCGTCGTCGGCTCCAGCCACCCGGAGGCGTTGCTGCGCAACAACGTGCACGAGTGGCAGCCGTGGGCGGAGGCGCACCGCAACCCGGACGGCAGCCTCCCGGCGTACGACTACACGGTCAACCCGGAGACGATCCTCGACTACTGGCGCGCCCGGGTGAAAGCCAACGCCCGGTACGAAAGCGTCTGGACCGTGGGCATGCGCGGCATCCACGATTCGGGCCTGGTCACCAAGAACGCCAAGACCACGGCCGAGCGGGTCGCGGTGATGAACGACATCATCACCCGGCAGCGCCGGATCCTGGCGGAGGAGGTCGGCCCGGCGGCCGGTGCCGTGCCGCAGATCTTCATCCCGTACAAGGAGGTGCTCGACCTCTACAACGCCGGGGTGCGGGTGCCCGACGACGTGACGCTGATCTGGCCGGACGACAACCACGGCAACATGCGGCAGCTGCCCACGGCGGCCGAGCGGCAGCGGCCCGGCGGCAACGGCCTGTACTACCACATTTCCTACTGGGGAGCGCCGAAGAGCTACCTGTGGCTGGACACCACGGCGCCGGCCAAGATCTGGCAGGAGCTGCGCCGGGCGTACGACAACGGGGTCCGCCACACCTGGATCGTCAACGTCGGCGACCTGAAGTCGCAGGAGGCCGGGCTGTCGTTCGCGATGGCGCTCGCCTGGGACGTCGACCGGTGGCGCGCGGAGGACGTGCAACCCCGGCTGGCCGAGTGGGCCGGTCGCCAGTTCGGCGCCGCGCACGCCCAGGAGATCGCCGAGATCCGGCGGGGCTACCACGAGCTGGCCGCGGCCCGCCGGCCCGAGTTCATCCAGAGCGGGGTCTTCTCCCTCGTCCACCACGGCGACGAGGCGGACCGGCGGATGCAGGCGTACCGCAGCCTGATCGGCCGCGCCGAGGCCGTGGGCCGGCAGCTGCCGCCGTCCTACCAGGACGCCTTTTTCGAGCTGCTGCTGTACCCGCTGACCGGGGCGTACCTGATGAACTTGAAGTTCGTGTGCGCCGACCGCAACGCGCTCGCCGTCAAGCAGGGCCGCGGGGCCGGCGTGAACGTCTTCGCCGACCTCGCCGAGCGGGCCCAGGCCGACGAGGAAGCCCTGACCCGCCGCTACAACACCGCGATCGCCGGGGGCAAGTGGAAGGAGATCATCAACCCGTACCCGGCCAACGTCCCCAAGGCCCCGCGGGTGCCCGCCGTGACCAGACGCACCCGGACCGGCGCCGTGGGTCTCGGCGTGGCCGCCGAGGGCAACGAAACCGGCGTCACCCGGCCCCTGACGTTCTCCTCCTACACCCGGAACCGGCGGTTCATCGACATCTTCAACACCGGTTTCGCCCCGCTGTCCTGGCAGGCGTCCCCCAGCCACCCCTGGGTGCGGATCAGCACCAGCGCCGGGACCACCCCGGACCAGGCGCGGATCTGGGTCAGCGTCGACTGGGCCGCGGCCCCGCCCGGCGCCGTCAGCCCGCAGGTGCGCATCACCGGCGCGGGCACCACGGTGACCGTGCCGCTGCAGGTCGCCAACGACGGCGCGCGGGGCCGGGCCACGGCGACCGGTTTCGTCGAGGCACACGGCTACGTGTCGATCGAGGCCGAGCACCACGACCGGCTGGTGCCACGGTCCGGGGCGACCTGGCAACCGGTTCCCGGCCTCGGCCGCTCCGGCGCCGCCGTCATCGGCGCGCCGTTCACCGCGGCACGCATCGACGGCGACAGCCGGACCCTGGCTCCCGAACTCCAGTACAACGTCCGCTTCACCACGGCCGGCACCTTCCCGGTCACCGTGTACCGGCTGCCGTCCCTGGACGAACGCGGCACCCGCCGGCTCGCCATCGGCCTCGATTCCGGCAACCCGATCCTGCTCAAGGGAACAGGAGTCACCTCCGCCACCGACGCGTGGTCGCGCAACGTCGTCGAGGGCATCGAGAAACTGACCGCGAGCATCACCGTGGACCGGCCGGGCGAACACGTCCTCAAGCTGTGGATGGTCGACCCGGCGAACGCCGTCGACCAGATCGTCATCGACACCGGCGGGCTGCCGGCCACCTACCTCGCCCCGCCGGAAAGCTTCCACCCCGTCTTCAACCCCCACCCCGGGCGGTGATGGACGCAACGCAGATTGACGCATGTGACACCCCGGGGTCGATATCGTTGTGGCGGGTCAGATCCGGTTCCAGAACGTGCAGTGGTGGTCGGTGGCGAACGGCGTCGGCGCGATCGCGTCCGCGGCCAGGCCGAGCACGGACGTCGACGTGGCGTGGGTCGGCGCCCACGTGGGCAAGCCCGGGGTGTTCGGGTCGCCGCGGTGGGCGAAGGTGGTCCAGTAGGCGATCATGGCTCGGCTCAGCCGACGTTGCGGCGGCGTCATGTCGTCCAGGTCGGGATACTGGCTGCGCGGGATCGAGGTGTCCAACAGGAACGGCAGGTCCCAGCCGTGGTAGGCGCCGTAGGGAAGGTCGCCCAGGAACTGCCCGGAGCTCTCGGTGAGCTCGTAGGCGTAGACCGGGGCGTGCCGGGCGGCCGTCCGGGCGGTCGCGAGCACCGGGCAACTGCCGATCCCGCCGCCCCAATCGGTGAGCACCGTGGCCAGCGCGAGTGCGGGGTGGGCGAAGGCCTCGGCGGGATACTTCCCGAGCACGGCTTCGGCGTCGGCGCCGAACGCGGTGCGGATCATGGCGGCGTAGCCGTCTGCGGTCAGATCGGGGTACCGGCCGAGCACGAACGCACGCATCTCGTCGTGGGTGCTGCCCACCAGCAGAGGTACGCCGGCGGCGGATCCGTGCCGGATGGCGTCGATCGGCTGCCACGGCAGGTACGGCGTGCCGGCGACCGGTCCCCACGGGTCGTCCCGGCGCTCGCCGGTGACCGGCCTGCCGGGATCGACCAGCTTCACCAGCAGATCCGCGACCGAGACGCCACGCAGGCAGGCGGCGGTGCCGCCCGGGGCACCGGCGTCGGCGCAACCGAGCGTGCCGACGGCCTGGGCGCCCTTGCGATCGGCGACCGCCTTGGTCATCACCGGGTTGGCGCACGCACCGCTCTGCACGATCGCCCGCTGGAACAGCCCGCGCGACCCGGGTGAGGCCAGGTGGGTGCAGACGCTGCGCGCGCCCGCGGACTGACCGGCCAGGACCACCAGGTTCGGGTGCCCGCCGAACGCGGCGGCGTTGCGGCGGACCCAGCGCAGCGCTTCGGCTTGGTCGAGCAGGCCGTAGTTGCCCGAGACCGTGCCCTCGGCGTCGAGGGCGTTCGAGGAGAGGAAGCCCAGCGCACCGAGGCGGAAGTTGACGGTGACCACGACGACGTCGCCGCCGGTGGCCAGGCGGGCGCCGTCGTACTCGGAGGCCGCGCCGGAGCCGAGGTTTCCGCCGTGAAGCCAGACGACCACCGGCAGGCGACCGGGGCGGCTGGGGCGGGCCGGGGCGACGACGTCGAGGTAGAGGCAGTTCTCGCTGCCCACGAGGATCGGGTTGAACTCCTCGTCGCGGCCGACCTGGGGGCACCTGTCGGCCGGGGTGGTGGCGTCCCGGACCCCGGTCCACGGCCGCGGCGGTACGGGGGCCGTCCAGCGCCGGTCACCGACCGGCGGGTTGGCGTACGGGATGCCCGAGAAGCGGACGACACCGTCGCCTGTCTCGCCGCGGACATAGCCACCGTCGGTGCGCACGAGCGTGGGATCGTGGCCGAGTGGATCAGCCGCGGCCGTGACCACGGGCGTGAGCGTGGTGAGCACCAGGGCGAGCACGATCACCAGACGACGTTTCATCGGGACTCCTCCGTTGACGGCGGTGTTCAGCTTGACCGCGATCGGATCACCCAGTCGGTGTGCCGGGTGGTCAGGTCCACGATCCCGGTGCGCCCGCCGCCGGGCATCTGCTGACGGTCGTATCCTCAAGTACGTCAACGCATGGACGACCTCTCCTCAGCTACGTCCGGGGGCGCAGTGGTCCGCCGCGCTTCCCGGCGGATGCACGGGGACGCCTCGCCGGGGCATTCTTCGGGCACGAAGGCGAATTGAGAGGGGCGGAGCATGTCACGGATCAGCAGGAGGCGGTTGCTCGCAACGGGCGCGGGGACGGTGGCGGCACTCGCCGCGAGTTCCGCAGTGCCCCTCAACGCAAAGCCGGGTTCCGCGGTCACCGGCCGGGGTGTGATCCGGCACCGGACCGTCCGGACCAACGGCATCGACATGTACCTCTCAGAGGCGGGCAAGGGACCCACCGTGCTGCTGCTGCACGGCTTTCCCGAACTCGGTTACTCCTGGCGGCACCAGCTCCCCGCATTGGCCGCGGCCGGTTTCCACGCTGTCGCCCCGGATCTGCGTGGGTACGGCCGCACGGACGCGCCCGCCGGTGTCCAGAGCAACAGTCTGCGCACCAACCTCGCGGACCTGACCGGGCTGCTCGACGCGCTCGGCGCGCCGAGCGCCGCAGTCGTCGGCCACGACCAGGGCACCGGCTTGGCGTGGGCGGGCGCCGAATTGCTCCCCGAACGGTTTCCGGTGGTGGTCGCGCTGGGCGCGGGCTACACCGCACGCTACCCCAAGCCCCCGACCCAGGTGTTCCGCGAGAGCAACCCCGGAAAGTTCAACGTCGTGCTGTACTTCCAGGAACCGGGTGTGGCGGAGGCCGAACTGAACGCGGATGTGGCTCGCACGCTCCGGATGACGCTGTACGCCCTGTCCGGCCAGGCGCCGCCGGACCTCGTGCCGCGCTGGCTCACCGGCACCCCGGAGGGTTCCGGTTTCCTCGATCCGCTGCCCGACCCCGGCCCGCCGCCGCTCTGGTCGGACTGGCTCGGTGCCGCCGAGTTCGGCCACTACGTCAGGGAGTTCGGGCGGACCGGTTTCGGCGGGGCGATCTGGCGTTACCGTGCCTTCGACTTCGACTGGGCGGACCTGCCCGAGGTGGGTACGAAGCGGCTCACCCAGCCCGCGCTGTTCGTGACCGGCGACCTCGACTCCGCCTACCGCTTCGGCGGCATCGACGATATGCGCGCGCACGTACCGGGCCTGCGAGAGATCTCCATCCTGCCCGGCTGCGGTCACTGGACGCAGCAGGAACGCGCGCGCCAGGTCAACGAGCACCTCGTGCACTTCCTCAAGGCCGAGTACGCCCCTCCCCGTTGAACCACGGTCCACTCGCCAGCCAAGCCCGCACCGACCCCGGTGCTGCCCGCCTGCAGCCCGGCGAGCATCAGTGGCAGGGCGACGTTTCCTCGACCGGCAGCTGCCCGGGCCGGAAGACCCCTTCTACCGCAGCGAAGTAACGCTCGTCGAGCGGCAGCCGCGACCGTCGCCCAGCGAGTCGAACGTTGTCGAAATTGGTATGATGTATGCGCTTACTTCAGCCCCGATCGGACCAGTTGGTTCCCCTTGACGATAAATACATAGGATCTCTAACCTGAATCTTCCTGTCGTCCAGTGAAGAACACGGGTGGGGCGGACATGCGCGTTCGAGGGCAAGCACCACGGCGGACTGCCGTAGCCGTGAGTGTGGCGATGGCGTTCGCCCTGGTCAGCGCCGCGGGAGCCGACGCTGACCACCGCGGCCGAGGCGCCGAGCCCGGCCTCGCGGCGGCGGACAAGGCGTTGACCCTGTGGTACGACGAACCGGCGACCGACTGGGAGAGCCGGTCGCTGCCCATCGGCAGCGGCGCGCTGGGAGCCTCGGTGTTCGGCGGCGTGCAGCACGAACAGCTGCAGTTCAACGAAAAGACGCTGTGGACCGGCGGCCCGGGCGTCGCCGGGTACAACTCCGGCAACTGGACCTCGCCCCGGCCGGACGCGATCAAGCAGGTGCAGGACAAGATCGCCGCCGACGGCCAGGCCGATCCCGAGTGGGTCGCCTCGGTCCTCGGCCAGCCCAAGACCGGGTTCGGGGCCTACCAGAACTTCGGCGAGCTGCGCATCTCGCAGCCGAACGCCCCGGCCGACGTCACCGGCTACCGGCGCGGCCTCGACATCGCGAACGCGACCGCGAGCGTCGCCTACACCTCGAGCGGCACGACGTTCACGAGGGAATACTTCGCCTCCGCAGCCGACAACGCCATCGTCGGCCGGTTCACCGCGAGCAAGCGCAAGCAGCTGAGCTTCACCGTGTCCGTGACCACGCCGGACAACCGCTCGCACACGACCACCGCCGAGAACGGCCGGATCACCTTGTCCGGCAGGCTGACCGACAACAAGCTGCGGTTCGAGTCGCAGGTGCAGGTCCGCACCGTCGGCGGCACCCGCACCGACAACGCCGACGGCACGGTCACCGTAGCCGGCGCGGACGAGGTGGTCCTGGTCCTCTCCGCGGGCACGGACTACGCCCCGGCGTACCCCGCCTACCGCGGCACGGACCCGCACGCCGCGGTCACCCGGCGGGTCGGCACCGCCGCCGCCAAGCCGTACCCCGCCCTGCGTGCCCGGCACCTCGCCGACTACACGAAGCTGTTCGACCGCGTCTCGCTGAACATCGGCCAGCAGATGCCGGATCTGCCGACCGACGACGTGCTCACGGCGTACCGCACCGGAACCCTCGCTCCGGCCCGGCGCAAGGCGCTGGAAGTCCTGTACTTCCAATACGGCCGCTACCTGCTGATCAGCTCATCGCGCGCCGGCTCGCTGCCCGCCAACCTGCAGGGCGTGTGGAACAACTCCACGTCCCCGCCGTGGAGTGCCGACTACCACGTGAACATCAACCTGCAGATGAACTACTGGCCCGCCGAGATCACCAACCTCGGCGAGACGACCACGCCCCTGTTCGACTACGTCGATTCGCTGGTCGCCCCCGGCAAGGTGACCGCGCGGCAGATCTACGGCAACCGCGGCTGGGTGGTCAACAACGAGACCAACCCCTTCGGCTTCACCGGGCTGCACGACTGGCCCACCGCGTTCTGGATGCCCGAAGCCGGCGCCTGGCTGGCCCAGCACCACTACGACCACTACCTGTTCACCAAGGACGAGAAGTTCCTGCGCGAGCGCGCGTACCCGATCATGAAGTCACTCACCGAGTTCTGGGCCGACGAGCTCGTGCCCGACCCGCGCGACGGCAAGCTCGTGGTGACCCCGAGCTTCTCCCCCGAACAGGGCCCGTTCTCCGCCGGGGCGTCGATCTCCCAGCAGATCGTGTGGGACCTGTTCACCAACACCCGGGCGGCCGCCCGCACCCTCGGCGACACCGCGGCGGTCCGCTCCACCGGCGACATCCTGGCCAGGCTCGACCCGGGCCTGCGGATCGGCAGCTGGGGCCAGCTGCAGGAGTGGAAGTCCGACTGGGACGACCCGGACAACACCCACCGGCACGTCTCGCACCTGTTCGCCCTGCACCCCGGACACCAGATCTCCGCGCGCACCAACCCGGAACTGGCCGACGCGGCCAAGGTTTCGCTGACCGCCCGCGGCGACGGTGGCACCGGCTGGAGCAAGGCCTGGAAGATCAATTTCTGGGCCAGGCTGCTCGACGGCGACCACGCCCACCTGATGCTCGAAGAACAGCTCAAGAACAGCACCCTGCCGAACCTGTGGGACACCCACCCGCCGTTCCAGATCGACGGCAACTTCGGCGCCACCTCCGGCGTGGCCGAAATGCTGCTGCAGAGCCAGAACGACGTCATCGACGTGCTCCCCGCCCTGCCGGCGGCCTGGGCCGACGGCGCGGTGAACGGGCTCAAGGCCCGCGGTGACGTCACCGTCGACACGCAGTGGGCAGGCGGCGCCCCGACCCGGATCACCTTGCGGCCGGGTCACTCCGGCGAACTGAAAGTCGGCAGCGACCTGTTCACCCGCCGGTTCCGCCTGGTGGACGCCGCCAGCGGCGCAGTGGTCCCCCACCGGCTCGACGGACGGACGATCACGTTCCGGGCGGCCGCGCACCACCAGTACGTCGCGGTTTCCGTGACGTGAGCGCGGGTCGCGGCCCACGGCCCGGCCGTCCCCGGCCGGCGTGACCTGAGGAAGCTCGGCGTCGCTGTGCCGATCCGGTCGGCCCGGACGGCGACCGGCTCACAAGACGTCATATCTTTTCCGACCAGAGAGGTCCATGCCTCTTACTCCTTGCCCCCGCATGCCGGTCGGATATGGGCTCTTCGGCGGTATCTGGGCCCGCTGACGTCTCCGGGTATGGACACCGACGAGACCAAGGGCCCAAAATCCATCACATGTCTTGGGATCGCAGGCGCTTCCTCACCGCCGCCGCGTTGACCGCCGGGGCCGCCGCCCTGCCCCGGGGGTTGCTGTCCGGCGCGGCGGCGGCCGTACCGCCGCAGATCGCGCTGCCCGAGCGCGGCATCCACGACACCGGCCCGGCCGCGTCCTGGACGGACGGCTTCCTGACCGGCAACGGTGAGTACGGCGCCACGTTGTACGGCGCGCCGGTACTGGAAAAGGTGATCTTCAACCACCATCGCCTCGTCCTGCCCAACGGCTCCCGATCGCTTACCCCGCCGGTGATTTCGGGACGCCTGCAGAGCGTCCGGGACAAGGCGCTCGCCGGTGACTACGCCGGGGCGAACCGGGACTTCGCGGCCGGCTGGTCGCTGCGCTGGACCCAGACCTACCACCCGGCGTACGAACTCCGGATCGCGACGCCCGCCATGACCACGACCAACGACTACGGCCGCGTGACCGACTTCCGCACCGGCGAGGTCACCACCGGCTGGACCGACAGCCACGGCACGTGGACCCGCCGGGCGTTCGTCTCCCGCGCCGACCGCGTGATCGTCCACGAGCTGACGCCGGCGCCCGGCCGGACGATCGACGCGACCCTGGGCGTGAACACAGCGTTGGACGGAGTGCCCGGCAGCGTGGGCTTCACGACCCGGGCCACCGCCGGCGGCGGTTCCGGTTACCTGAACCTGCGTGGCACCTATCCTTCCGGGCAGGGCGCGTTCGGCTACGAAGGCGTCACCCGCGTCGTCCCGACCGGCGGCACCGTCTCCGCCGGCGGAGCCACCATTGTCGTGTCCGGAGCGTCGCGGTTGCTGTTGCTCACCAAGCTCGACCGGTACGAAACGCCGAACGCGTGGGACTCCCAGCCGCTGCACGCGGCGCTGGCCGCGGTCGGCACCGACTACACCGCACTGCTTTCCCGGCACACCGCGATCCACACCGCCTGGTACGACCGCTCCCGGCTCGACCTCGGCGTCTCCGCCGCCGACCGGGGACTGCCGATCAGCGAGCTGCTCACCCGGCAGAACAACCACAAGAGCGTCATCGACATCGCGTTGCTCGAGCGGCTCTACGACTCGGGGCGATACCTCTTCATCAGCTCCAGCGGGATCTTGCCGCCGCGGCTGACGGGGATCTGGACCGGCACGTGGACCGGCGCCTGGGCCGACGACTTCACCACCGACGCCAACATCAACCTCCAGGTCGCCGGCGGCAACATCCTGGACACGCCCGAGGCCATGCAGGGGTACTTCACCCTCGTCCTCGGCCAGCTCGCCCACTGGCGGACCAACGCGCGGAACCTCTACGGCGCCCGTGGCTTCCTCGCCCCGTCCCGCACCGACGGCGAGTACGGCCACATGCTCCACTTCGACGCCGGGTTCCCCGGCCAGACCTGGACCGGCGGCGCCGACTGGTTGCTCTACCCGCTCGTCGAGTACTGGGAGGTCACCGGCGACCAGGCGTTCCTGCGGGACAAGCTGGGCCCCGCGCTCATGGAACTGGCGCTGTTCTACGAGGACTTCCTGACCCGGACCGACTCCAGCGGCAAGGTCGTGTTCGTCCCGTCCTTCTCGATGGAGAACGCGCCCGGCAACACCCGCGTGCTCCTGTCCGTCAATGCCACCGGCGACATCATGGCCGGCAAGCACGCGCTGCAGGCCGCCATCTCCGCGGCCACCGCGCTCGGCGTGGAACAGGGCAGCGGCCAGGGCGTCCAGCGCTGGACGGCGCTGCTCGGGAAACTGCCCGCATACCGGATCAACGGCGACAACGCCCTGGCGGAGTGGTCCTGGCCGAGCCTCAACGACAACTACAACCACCGGCACGTCCACCACCTGTACGGCGCCTGGCCGCTGCACGAGATCAACCCCGAGACCCGCCCCGAGCTGATCGCACCCGCGCTGCGGGCACTGGAACTCCGCGGCGACGAAAATCTGTCCGCCCACGGGAGCCTGCACCGGGCGCTGGCCGCCGCCCGGCTCAAGGACGGCGTGAAGGTTTACGCCAACCTCCGCAAGATCATCGGCAACACCATGATCCACCGGTCGCTGATGACATCGCACAACCCCAACCTGGAGACCTACAACGCCGACGCCGCCCACGCGATACCCGCTGTGCTGGCCGAGGCGTTGCTCTACTCCCGGCCCGGCGTGCTGGAGATCCTCCCGGCCCTGCCCGGGCAACTGGCCAAGGGCTCGATCACCGGCGTCCGAGCACGTGGCCGTATCCGGGTCCACAGCCTCGGCTGGGACCTGTCCGCCCGCACGGCCACACTGTCCGTCACGTCGGCCATCGACCAGGACGTCACGCTGATCAGCCGCCGGGGCATGACGTCGGTGACCACAGCCGCGCCCGTCACCACCTCGCCCCTCGGCACCTACGCAAGAGTGGTGTCCCTGACCGCCAACCAGCGCACCGACATCACCGTCTCCCTGTCCCCGCCCTCGCAAAGCGGGTACGTCAGGGTGGTCAACCGGCGCAGCGGCAAGGTTCTCGACGTCACCGGCAACGGAACCGCCGACGGCGTCAAGGTCGTCCAGTGGACCTGGTCCGGCGGAGCCAACCAGCAGTGGCAGCGTCTGTCCAATCCGGACGGATCGATCCGTCTGGTCAACCGCAACAGCGGCCGGCTGCTCGACAGCCCGGCCGGCGCCGGCCAAGGCACCCAGCTGGACCAGGCGCAGGACACCGGCACCGACAACCAGTGGTGGAAGCTCGCCGACACCGGTGACGGCTACCACCGGCTCGTCAACGTCCGCACCGGCCTCTGCGCGGACGTGGAAGGCGGCTCGGCGAACGACGGCGCCCGGGTGATCGCGTGGGCCGCCAACACCGGCACCAACCAGCAGTGGCAGATCGTCGACGCCTGACCCCGACCGCAGCCGGCGTTCACGCGAGGCGTATCCAACGTACCGCAACGAAAAGGATTCACGATGGAGAAGCGACTCGTGCTGGAGGCCGGCTGGGTGTTGCCGATGGACGCGAAACTCGACGTCATCCGGAACGGCGCGGTGGCGATCGAGGGAAACCAGATCGTCGAAGTGGGTCCGGCGGGCGATGTCATCGGGGACGAGATCCGGCGGTTTCCCCGACACGTTCTGCTTCCCGGGATCGTGAACGCGCACACGCACGTCGCCGGCGCGATCTTCCGCGGGCAACTGGAGGACCGGCCCGACAATTTCTACGGTTACGCGATGCCGATGGAGAAACACCTGGACGCCGACGCCATCCACGTGCTCAGCCGACTGGGGATCGCCGAATTGCTGCTGTCCGGCTGCACGACGATGAACGACATGTTCCACCACGCCGCCGAAACGGCCCACGCGGCGGCCGAAGCCGGCATCCGGGCGCAGATCGCCCACAAGACCTACGACGTCGACCTGCCCGGCATCGGGCAGGGCCGGCGAGATTATTCACCGGAAAGAGGCGAGCGCAAGCTCGGCCAGAACGTCGAGCTGTACGAGAAGTGGAACGGCGCCGCCGACGGCCGGATCGAGGTCAGGTTCGGCGCGCACGCCGCCGACACCTGTTCGCCGGGCCTGCATCGAGAAATTGTCACCGAGGCAAGGAAGAGAGGCGCCGGCATCCACACACACGTCGCGCAGGGCCGGTCGGAACACGAATACCTACGCGACCGTTACGGCCAGAGCTCGGTGCGGTTCCTTGAAGACAACGGCGTTCTCGGCCGGTCGACGGTTGCCGTCCACCTGCTGTACGCCGACACCGGCGACGTCGAGATATTGCGGCGCACTGAAACACCGGCCGCTCATTGCCCGGGAAACGTCATCAAGTCGTCCGGGATGCTCGGTCCCATGAGTGAGGTTTATGCCGCCGGGCTCCGCGTCGGCTGGGGCACGGACTGGGTCACCATGGATCCCTGGGACGCGATGCGCGCCGGGATTTCAGGCCTGCGGCTACAAACCAACGACCATCTCGCTCTGAGTGCCCGCGAAGCGCTGCGGCTTTCCACCTCGGGAAGCGCCGATGCTCTCGGCCTGGCAGACCGCGTCGGATCACTCGAGCCGGGCAAGCGGGCCGACCTGATTCTCGTCGACATCGACCAGCCGCACCTGGCACCGCTGGCCGACCCATTCGGTGTCCTCGTCTACAACGCCAGCGGCCGGGACGTCACCCACGTCATGGTCGACGGTGCTTTCCTGGTCGCCGACCGCCGGCTCGCGTATGCCGACACCTCCGAACTCATCCGCGACGCCGAACTTGCCGCCACGCGTGTCTGGGCTGCCGGCCGGGTCTCCTGAAAGCGCTCGCGCCGTCGAACGGCTCGATCGAGCCGGGCCGGCACGGGTCCCTACCTCGGGGTGGCGCCGGCTTCGCCGTCGGTGATGACGAAGCTCGCGCGCGTGGTCACCGGGGCCCCGGGCCGGGAAACGTAGTCGACGACGCGGTAGTCGGCCGTCCACTCGGTACGGGTTACGACGTTGCGGACGTAACCGCGCTTGCGGTTGACGAACTTGATGTGCGGGTTCTCCCGCAACTGCACGGCATCGCCCGCGTTCTGGTCGACGCCGTCGCCACCCGAGGTGATCGACGTGCCCACCAGTTCGGTGCCCACGGTCACCGAAGCCGGGTTCGTGAAGTCGGCCTTGATGTCGGCGACGTAGCTCGCGTGCACGTCACCGGTGATCACCACCGGGTTGCTCGCCCTCGCCAGGTGGTCGCGGACGAGGTCGCGCTCGACCGGGTAGCTGTCCCACGCGTCGTCGCTGAAGCTCGTCGCCGGGCCCGCGGTGAAGTCGCGGGCGGAGAAGAACACCTGCTGGGCCAGGACGTTCCAGCGCGCGGTCCGGCCGGCCAGGTTCCGCAGCAGCCATTCCCGCTGCGCGGAGCCGAGGATCGTGCGGGCCGGGTCGAGCCGCTCCTCCGGCGTCACCTCCTGGTCGTCGCGGAACTGGCGGGTGTCGAGCAGGTGCACGTCGGCCAGGTCGCCGAAGGTCAGCCGCCGGTGGATCCGGATGTCCGGGCCCGACGGACGCTGGGCGCGCCGCAACGGCATGTGCTCGTAGTACGCCTGGAACGCGGCCGCACGGCGCTGCCGGAACACCGCCGGGTCCTGGTCGGGTTCGGTGTCGGGCTGGGAGATGTCGCCCGCCCAGTTGTTCTCCACTTCGTGGTCGTCGAACACGACCGCCCACGGGAAGGCCGCGTGGGCCGCCTGCAGGTCCGGGTCGCTCTTGTACTGGGCGAGCCGGGTGCGGTAGTCGGCGAGCGTCCAGACCTCGGCCGCCGGCGCGTGCGCACGGCCGATCGTGCCCTGCGCGCCCCCTTCGTAGATGTAGTCGCCGAGGAACGCGACGAGGTCGAGATCCTCCTCGGCCAGGTGCCGGTAAGCCGTGTAGAAGCCCTCCGGGTAGTTCTGGCAGCTGGCGAAGGCGAACGCGAACCGGTCGGTCCGCGCGCCCGGCCGCGGCGCGGTCTTGGTCCGGCCCACCGGGCTCAGCTCGCGGCCGGTCCGGAAACGGTAGAAGTACTCGGCTCCCGGCCGCAGCCCGGACACCTCGACGTGGACCGCATGCGCCTGCTCCGGGCGTGCCGGCGCGGCACCGGCCGCCACCACGCGGTGGAACCGCTCGTCCTCGGCGACCTGCCAGCTCACGGGCACCGGCCGGGCCGGCATGCCACCGTCGGCAGCCAGGGGTTCGGGCGCCAGCCGGGTCCACAGCACCACGCCGCCGGGCAGCGGGTCGCCCGACGCGACCCCCAGCGTGAAGGGCGCCCGGACCGGCGCGTGCCCCGCGCCTTCGGCGGCCGCGGCGGGGATGCCGGACAGCGCGGCGGCGCCGAGCACGGCGGTACCGGCCAGCAGGACCTGACGGCGGGACAGCGCCGGACCCGCGGCGGCGTCGAATGGACCAGCCATGTGTCACCTCTTCCGAAAAGACCGTTGCGGCCCGCACACGCTAAGTTCGCGGGATGACTACAGTGCGACATTTCGATGACCTGACGGTGTACACCCAGATGAGGTAGCGAACTCCCCTTCGAAGCAAAGAGTAACTGCGTCCGGCACGGGTGCCGGCACCCGTGCCGAAGCCGTTCTTCCTCGGCAGGTGGAACAGCACCAGCCCGCACCGGGTCGTCGACGACCCGAACCTGTGCGACCGCTGGTCACGCTGCAGGGCTGTGCGTCAACCCTGTCCGGCGTGGGGCGGGCTTCCTTCGGCCTGCAGCACCAGGGGAAGCTTGCTGGAACCCCAGTTGTAGAAGTACATCCGCCGCAGGTTGAACTCCCTGCCGTAGAGGCCGGCGAGGTAGAACCGGATCGCGTAGTCGGTGGAGCGCGCCGGGGACAACGGCTCCCTCAGCGGGATGTCGTAGACCGTGCCCGTGTTCCACAGCGGCGGGTGAACGCCGGCCGCGTGCATCGTCGCGTCGATCTCGCGCAGCAGCGGCACCAGCGTTTCCGGCGGGTCGGCCGCGTCCCGCTGGTACAGCTTCACGCCTGCGGCGTCACAGTGCTGGTAACCGCCGAGTTCGGCGAACCGCCGCAGGATTTCCCGGGCTTGGGGTTGCCAGAGCTGTCCCATCGAGGGACAGACGAGCGTGGCGTCCGGATCGTTCGACCGTACGATCTTCGCCGCCCGCCCGGTCATCTCCACCAGCCGCTCGACCGACCCCGAGTAGTACATGTGATGCGTGGCCTGCACCCACAGCTCGTAGGCGTGGAGCCTGCCCCGGTACCGGGACGCGAGGGCCTGGACGAAGCGATCCCAATCGGCGAGGTTCTCGGGCGCGCCGGTTCGCGAACCGTCGGTGTAGGCGCCCTTCGGCGAGCCCGGTGCCGCCCACCCCGGTGTGCCACCCAGGACGAACAGCGTGGGCAACCCGGCTTTCTCCGCGCCGTCCACCAGCCGGTCCAAGGTGGCCCAGTCGAACCGGTCGCGAGCCGGCTGCAGGTTCGCCCAGCGGGTCTGGCTGTCCCAGAAGCGCACACTGCCCATCCGGAACGCCGGCATGGTGCCGGTGGCGCTGTTCATGGTCACGCCGAACAGCTCCGGTGGCACCGGAACCGGCTGCGCCTGCCAGGCCGGCGCGGTGATCCGCGGGACATCCGTTCCGGCCGGGGTGCCGGAGGTCGCGACGAAAACCATGAGCAGCACGACCGCGACCGCCACCCAGCCGCGTTCGGGCGTGACCGGGTTCCCGCGCGCGGACCGCGGGGGCCGCCGGTTGTTCCCCGGCCGGCCGGGCGCCGCCCTCGCGACGGCGCCACCTGAGCAGCAGTTCACCCAGCTCGTCGTCGGTCGCGCCGCACTCCTGGGCGATGGCGACGAGCAACTGGTAGTTCGGTGGCGCACTCCGCCCGGTGCAGTACCGGTGCAGGCTCGACCTGCTGACGTACGTTCGCTTGCCGAGCTCGGCGTAGCTGAGGCCGCTGCGTTGCTTCAGCTCCGACAGCAGCCCGGCGATCTCGTCCACGTGCGCCCCTCCCCGGCCGAATGCCAACGAAACGCCTGCCCCCGCCACAGCCCCGCGGCCGATGCATGACCCAGGCCGTCTCATTCACGAGGTGAACGCGCAGTTCAGAGCCCGGAACGGCGTCCCGCCCCCGGACGGGACGCGAAGATCTTGATATCGGCGGGCTGCCCCGGCGACAGTACTTCCGGGCGGCGGCCGATCAGGGCGTCGCGATGATGAGGGGAGCACAATGCGACTTCAGTCGTTGACGAAACGGGTGGGGCCGGTGGTGGCCACGGCCGCGGCCGCCGTGCTGCTGGGGTTCACCGGAACGGCACAGGCGGCTCCGGCCGCGCCGGAGCCGGGTGTGATCGTGGTCGAGGAAGTGGTGCCCGCCGACGCGAACGCGCCGGTGCAGACGATGGGCACCAGCTGCACCTGGCCGGCCTGCGGGGAGGCGCACAACCGCACCGGGAAGAGCCTGCAGATCGAACGGGACTCCTCGTCCCACTGGAGCTGCAAGGTGTCCGGCGACCACCGGAAGACGCTCAAGGACGGCGGTGACTCGACCGCCTACTGGAAGGACACCGACTGCGTCCGGTCGACCAAGTGCAAGATTCTCTTCCGCGGCGAATCGTACAACCCCGGTGAGTGGATCCGGCTGTACAACCCGACCTGGTTCTACAACCTCAACTGCTGACCGGGGGACGCGCCCGGCAAGGTGGTTCGTGACACCGGCCGTGCTGCCTGCCGGCGGTGAGGCGATGGCGGCCGGGCAGGCACACGGCTCGTGCACCCGCCCGGTCTGCCATGCCCGCCGCGTGCTGTCGAGGTCCTACTTCCGCACGCCGGTTGCGCTGAACTCCTGCACGCCGACACTTCCGTTTTGGTTGCTGTTGCGCGCGTAGAGCCGGATGCCGGTGGTGGCGACATCGGCCGGCGGCCGGTAGACGACCGGCGCCACCGTGTTGATCGCCTGGTAGGGCATGATGTCGATCCAGGCGTTCTGGCCGGCGCTCCACCGCTGCACCTTCCAGTGGGTGGTCATCCAGGTGCAGCAGTTGTCCTGCTGGATGGTGAAGGCGAACCGCTCGTAGTCGGCACCGAGATCGAACTGCACCCAGGACTCGTTCACGCTGGAGCCGGCCTCGCCGGTCTCGGTGACGCCGTCCCAAAGCTTGCCGAGGCCGCTGTCCCAGGCACTGCGCTGCGACACGGTGGAATAGCCGGCCAGGTTCTCCCCGGGCACCTTCCTCCGCAGCGCGGCGTACTCCGGTTCCAGGCCCGCCTGGTTCATGATGGTCCGCGCCTCGGCCGGCCACGCACCACCGGTCACCACGTGCGGTTGGCCGTCGCCGTCGTAGCTGGCCCCGCTGAGCCAGTTGTCGGCGAAGTCGGTGTAGTTGTGCGACGCGTACACCGACAGGGGCCGGCGGTAACGCGGGGAGAAGTCGAACCGCCCGCCCAGCCCGACGTTGTAGTCCCAGCGGGTCCGGTGACTCTGGTTGTCGCTGTAGTAGTTCGCGGTCGACGTCGGGTGGTGCACGTGGTTGTGGCTGACCACGCTGCCCGGCCACGACCCGAACGAGTAGACGGCCCCCGAGTCGTGCACCCCCCAGGACACCTTGGACGTGGTGTTGTACACCTCGTTGTGGCTGAACGTCGTCTTGCCGATCCCGTCCACCCCGTCGAGGAGGCTGGTCTCCTCCGCCTTGCGCTGGTGGAAGCCCATGAACGAGGTGTCGTAGACGAGGTTGTGGGTGACCGCCACGTTGTAGGTGTTCATCAGGCTGATCCCGGTCGCCGGGAAGAAGTCGTCACCGGTGTCGGTCACGACGTTGTTGCTGATCGTCACGTTCCTGGTGCGCCGGGCGCCGTCGACGTGCACGTCCATCCACCGGCCCGCGATGATCCCGGCGGCGGTCAGGTTGTAGAAGAGGTTGCCGGTGACGGTGACGTCCTCGGCTCCGGTCAGCAGCTGCAGCCCGCCGCTGCCCATCTTGCCCACGGTGTTGTTGGTGAAGGCGATGCCTTTGGCGTTGGCCAGCTTGATCTGACCGGGCACCTCGCCGCCGTAGCCGTCGTGGTTCGGGTCCTTGAAGGGGTCGTCCGCGTACTGCGCCTCCGCCTGCGAGCCGCCGATGAACCGGTCGCGAGGCAGCAGCCAGTTGCCGTGCTCGAACGTGATGCCGTCGAACGCGATCGCGCTCGCCTTCGCGGACGGGCTGGACCCGGCCACGTTCACCAGCGTCTCCACCACCGGCACGTACGCCCCGGCCTGGTTGACATCCTCTCCCGCCCGCGGGTGGTAGTACACCTTGTTCGTCGCCCGGTTCAGGTACCACTCTCCGGGGGAATCCAGCTCCTCGAACGCGTTGAGCACGTAGAACGTGTCGTCGTAGTCCAGCGAGAAGCCGTCGTCGCGGTTCAGCCGCACCTGGAAGTGCGGCTGTGCCAGGCGCACCCGCTTGCCGGCGCCGCTCGCGCTGATGTCCACGACGGGGAAGTAGTCGATCTTGAAGCCGATCGCGATGTGCAGCAGCCGGATGTCGCGGACGTTGGTGTACGCCGGGACGCCGGCCGCCGGGAACTCCAGGCCGTCGTAGGAGCGGGTCGGCCGCTCCGGGTTGGCCGGCGGGTTGGGGATCGATGCCTCGTCGAAGAAGCCGTTGCCCACGATGCCCTTGCCCATCGCCAGCTGGGCCCGCCGGCCGCCGACGTAGAGCTGCCGGAAGTAGTCGGCGTAGCCCGCCGACTCCGGTACGTCGGCCACGAAGTAAGGCCGGCCGGCTACCCGGCTCCAGCCCCTGACGGCCTTACCACCGTCGATGACGGGAGTCTCGCCCGGAAACGCCCGGTAGACAACCTTGAACCCGCCGGAACCCGAGTCCGCCTCGGTCAGGGTGAAGGTCGCCGTCCGGGTGTACCGGCCCCCGCGCAGACAGACGCCGAGGTCGGCCCGCATGTCCTTGTTGAGCCCGTGCAGCCGGATGTGGTCCCGCGCCCGTTCCAGGGTCGCCCAGGGGCGATCCGGTGAGGTTCCGGCATTGCCGTCGCTGCCCGACGCCGAGACGTACAAGGTGCACGGTGCTGCTGCCGCGTGCGCCGGCCCGGCGGCCACCAGGCCCGCAGCCAGCACGGCTCCGGCGACGGCCGCCACGGCTGCTCGCCTGCTTGTGTTCATAGCGTTCCGCTCCTTGTTCGGTGGTCGGTCGCTTGTCCGATCCGCACGGCTACTCCTTCGTCGCCCCGGCGGTCATGCCGGAGACCAGTGCACGCTGGGAGAAAAGAAAGACGATCAGGACCGGGATGCTGGTGAGCAGCGCAGCCAGCGCCAGCTCGGGCCGGAGGATCTCCGAGATGCCGCTCGAGGAGTTGAACATCGGCGAGGCGGTCAACAAGGTGTTCAGCCCCACCTGGGCGGGATACTGCTCGCTGTCGGGCAGCATCACGAACGGCAGGAAGAAGTTGTTCCAGCTGTGCACGAAGCTGAAGAAGGCGACCAGAGCGACCACCGGCCGGGCCAGGGGCAGCGCGATCCGCCGGAAGACCGTCCACTCGTTCGCGCCGTCCATGCGGGCCGCGTCCAGCAGGTTTCCGGAAATGGTGGTGGCGTAGTAGATGTAGGTCAGGTACACCCCGAACGGGAAGAACGAGAGCGGCAGGATGACGCTCAACCGGGAACCGGTCAGGCCGAGCGCGTCCATCTCGAGGTACAGCGGCAGCACCAGGGTGGCGTTGGGCATCAGCATCACCGTCAGGGTGACCGTCAACAGCGCGACCCTCCCCCGGAAGCGCGCTGTGGCCAGCGCGTAGCCGGCGGGCACCGCGGTGACCAGCGTGATGACGAGCGCCGAGAACGAATACAGCGCCGAATTGCCCACCCAGGTGACGATCGCGTGCGACTGGAAGTCGTACAGGTGCTGCCAGCTGGCCGCGAGGTCGTCCAGCGAGCCGAAGGTCAACGGAGCACCGTGCACGATTCCCGCGTCGCTTCGGGTCGGGGCGAGCAGCATCCAGGCGATCGGCACGACGAAGAAGCACAGGAAGACGCCGACCACCAGCACCCAGGTGACCCGGGCGGCCACTGACGCCGCGCCGGCCCGGTTCCGGCCGGCGGGGGCCCGGTTCGCGGTCGACGACGGATTGGTCACGAGTGGTCCCTCTCGAACAGCCCGGCCTTGAACACGGCGGCTGCGGCGCAGCCGAGGCTCAGCACGAGCAGGACGACCGCGATGGCCGCCGCGCCGTTGAAGTCGGCAGCGACGAACGCGAACTGGTAGCTGAGCTGGTTGGGCGACCAGTCGTCGGGCACCTGCCCGAAGCTCGCCGTCCCCACCAGCTGCGGTTCGACGAACAGCTGGGCCCCGCCGGCGAAGGCGAGGATCAACATGTACGCGATCCACTTGCGCAACATCGGGAGCTGTATCCGAAGGGCGATCTGCACCGCGCCGGCTCCGTCGATCCGGGCCGCCTCGATGACCTCGTTCGGAATACCGTTGAGCGCGCCGTGAATGATGACGATCCAGCTGCCGGCGCCCGTCCAGAAGGCGATGATCGTGAAGATCGCCGGCAGGTTCTCCGGCGCCACGACCTGTGCCGCGCTGCTCCAGCCGACGGCCCGCAGCACCGGACCGACCGGACTCGCGACCGGGTCGAGCAGGATCAGCCAGATCAGAACGCTCGACGCCCCGGCGAACGCACCCGGCAGGTAGCAGAGGAACCGGACCACCGCGCTCGTCCGCTTCAGCCGGCCGTGCAGCAGCAGGGCCAGGGTCACCACCAGCACCATCAGGCTGCCGAGCCACAGGGTCAGGTAGACCCCGATGTGGGCGAAGGCCGAGCCGAACCGGTAGTCGGCGAACACCCGGGTGAAGTTGCCCAGGCCCGTCAACTGCCCGCTGGAGTTGGTCACCGACAGCCACAGGGCGTAGGCCGCCGGCGCCACGCCGAACAGCAGCAGGAGAATCGTGTAGCCGGCCACGAAGAGGTAGCCGACCCGGCCGCCGCTGCCGACACGCCGCCCGCGGGGCTTCGCCGTCCGGACACCGGGCCGGCTCGCGCCGGCCCGTGCCTGGGGAGTTCCGGTCGCCACCATCGATCAGTTGACCTTGTAGCCGAGTGCGGTGGCCTTGTCGGCGATCGCCTGCTGCCACAGGTCCAGCTGCGACGAGACGGACTTGCCGGCGGAGAGCGCCGGCACCACGGTCGCGGCGTAGATCGCCTCCTGGCTGTACAGCGTGCTGACCGCCCACTTGGTCCAGATCCGCGGGGCGGCCTGTTGCAGGACCGGGCCGATGTCGTTGGCGTAGTAGCCGGACGCCCGCTGAGCCGCCAGCCAGCCGGCTGCCGCCGGGCCGTAGGCGGGGTAGGTCGCGGCGGTCGCCGTGTACCCCGGGTCGGTGGTGACCCAGGTGACGAAGTCGACGGCGGCCTTGAGGTTGCGACTGTGTGCGGAGACGAACCACATCCCCCCGCCGACGGCACCGGTCCAGGTCTCGGCGTCCGCCGCGAACTTCAGCGGCGCGGCGGCCGCGATTTCTCCCGGCGGGGTGCGGTAGCCGGCGTTGAACAACGCCTGGCCGTACCAAGCGGGCCCCGGCATCATGAGGATCTTGGCGGCCTGCTCCTTGATGAAGCCGGTGTCCCACTTGCTACGGGTGCCCAGCGCACCGGCACTCAGCAACGGATCGAGCAGCTGCGCCATTCTCGTGCACGTGGGGTCCCGGAGGTCGACGGTCACCGTCTTGTCCCCGGTGAGAACGCCGGCCGGGCACCGGCTGCCCCAGAAGTAGACGTGCGGCGTGGTCGGGCTGCCCACCTCGCCGACCAGGTATCCCGGGTGCTCCTTGCTCACCCGCAGGCCCAGCTGCTGCCACTGCTCCCAGGTCGCGGGGACCTGGTAGCCGAACTGGTCCATGAGCTTCTTGTTGTACCAGAGCACATTCTGGGCCAGGTCGTTGCGCACGCAGTGGACCTTTCCGTCCACTGTGCACTGGTCGAGCGCGCCCTTGACGTACCCGTCGAGCACGGACCGGTCGACCAGCGTGTCGAGGGGAGCGGCGAACGGGGTTGCTCCCGTGGTCGCCCAGGCGAGGTCCTGGACGTTCGGCCAGACGACGTCGGGCCACCCTTCACCGGTACGGTCGAACAGCTCGACCTTGGTCCGCAGCTCGGTGCTTCCGTTCGCGCCGCCGCTGTAGGTGACCGCCTTGATCTTCGCCTCCGGGTGAGCCTTGCGGTAGGCCTCGACCGCGGCGGTCCGGGTCGCGTCCACCCACACGGTGATCTCGCTCGACGGATCCTGCGGCCCCGGGCTGAACGGGCCGGCGGCGTCCCGCTGGGCGCCGGCCCGGTTGGGGTCGGCGTTCGCGCAAGCGGTGACCAGCAATGCGGCCGTCATCACGGCCACCAGCGCACGGGCTCGACGCGGGCCTGTCCTGGTCGACGGGGTGATCATGGATTCCTCCCAGGAATGGTCATGTCGTCGTGGTGCTGCGGGCAGCCGGTCATGGGACGCATACGTACTCCCCGAGCGCGGCGGGATAGGCCGGCCCGGGTGCGAGGCCGATCCCGTGGTCGCGGGGCGCCAAGACCGAGCCGTCCGGTTCGACGCCCGATCCCTTGCGCACGGGGTTGGCGGTCACGAGGGACTCGTAGTAGGTGGTGTTGGGGATCGCCATGCACAGGTGCCGGGCCGACTGGGTGTTGCCGTGCACCTCGGCCCGCAGCCGGTAGGCGTCCGCCAGGTGGGCGATCCGCATCGCACCGGTCATCCCGCCGCGCAGGGCCGCACTCGTCCGGACGTAGGTCGCGCAACCGGCAGCAAGGAAGTCGGCCGCGCTCAGGTGCGCGCCGGGGATCGTCTCGGCCACGTTCAGCGGCACACCGACCCGCTCGGCGAGCCACCGGTACGCCGTGATGCTGTACTCCCGGATCGGTTCCTCGTACCAGAGGTAGCCACACTCGGTCAGGGCGTTGCCGACGTGCACGGCGTCCGCGAGGTCGAACGCCGCGGAGCCGTCGTACATCAGCGGGACGTCCGGACCGACGTGCGCCCGCAGCGCCTGGATCAGCCGGGTATCGCGATCGCGATCGCCCCAGGCGTGCAGCTTGATGGCCGAATAGCCGAGCGCCAGACACTGGTCCGCGACGTCGAGGTACTCCTCGACGGAATCGAAGGTCACGGTCGACGCGTACGCGGGGATGCGCGTGCGGTAGCCGCCGAGCAGCTGCCAGCACGGGGCGCCGTGCACCCGCCCGGCCAGGTCCCACAACGCCGTGTCGACGACGCCGAGCAGGTGAACAGGCAGGTACTCGCCGCGGTCGACGTTCCAGAGGCGCTCCCACAGCCACTCGCGCTGCAACGGGTCGGCGCCGACCAGCTCCGGGCGCAGCACGCGGTCGACGAGCTCCCGCAGAACGACGGCGGAGCCCGGCTTGTGCGCGGTGGCCACACCGGTCGCACCCGTGTCGGTGCCGATGCGGATGATGCCGACCTGTCCGCCGGCCCCGCCGCGCAACCCGTCACGCCACCGGAAGGGCGGCTCCGGAGCGGCGACGTCGGCGGAGAAGGTTTCCACGTGGGTGATGCGCACGGTAACTCCGGTCCGAGCGGGGCGGCACCGCATCTGCGGTCAATGAAGCGGGTACATCTGCTGTGAGATGTGCAACATAGCAGCCCTTGATCGAAATGAGTAGGCCCCATTTTGGCCTCGGCGAGCGACAAGACGGACGCTCGCACTCAAATGCGGGATCAGGGCGACTTATTAACCTGCTTCATTTGAAGCCGATGAACCAGCCTCGGGAGGGCGAGAACGACAGCCATCTCCCTGTCGTGCCCCGTGCTTGCGGTCAGTGCGACCGGAAGACTCGCCGATCGATCTCCGCCTCGTAACTCAGGCGGGTGCGCTCGACGTGCGCCAGGGCCGCCATGCCTGCCTGTTCGGCGTCTCCGCGCCGGACGGCCTCGAGGATCTGACGGTGTTCCGCCAAAGCGGTGGCCACCGGACCACCGCTGAACCCGCCGAACGCCGCCGCCACCACCCGCCGTTGCAGCCCCTGAACGGTCGCGATCGAGTCGAGCAAGAACGTGTTGTGGGCAGCCCTGGCGACGGCGAAGTGGAAGGACTCGTCGGCGGCTGCCATCTCCCTCGGATCCCCGGCCTCCAGCGACCGGGCATACGCATCGAGGGCGTCGTCGATGGCAACCAGCTCGCCCGGCGTGGCCCGCTTCGCGGCCAGGCCGGCCGCAGCCCGCTCCTGCACCCCTCGGAACTCGAACATGTCCATGATCTGGGCGATGTCAGTCGGCACGAACGCGGCCACCGGCGACACCGGCGCGTCCGCCGGATCGGCGACGAAGATGCCCCTCCCCCGCTGCGTGCTGATCCGGCCGGTGGCCGAGAGGGTCTTCAGCGCATCCCGGGTGATCGTCCGGCTGACGCCGAGGATCTCGGCGAACCGCGCCTCGGTGGGCAACCGGTCACCCGGCCCGAAGCCCTGCTCGGCGATGAACTGCAGGATCCGCTCTGCCGCCCGGGTGTAACCCGGCCGGTAGACGGCCCCCCTGTCCACCTCCGGCTCGAACGTCTCGACCTTGACGTGATCCGTTGCACCCACCGGACGAGTATGACTCATCACACGGTCGCCCTCATCGCGCCACATCGTCGGCGCCGACCAGCACCGGATCATCGCCGCCCGGAAAGATCTGCTGTCCGAACAAGGCTCGCACGCGGCGACGAACCCGCCCGGGTCACTCCGGCGACGGTCTTCGCTGCCCCTGCGGGCCGCCGGAGCGACCGAGCCGAACCCTCGGTCGTCCCGCGGACCCCCGGGTGGCGTGCCGAGGTCACGCCCTCGGCACGCCACCGCAAGAAGGCAGCTCCGGTCAGCTATTCGCCGCGCAGAACGCGTCCCCGGGCGGGCGCACCCCTTCGGCGAGGTAGCGGGCCACCGCGGCGTTCGCGCAGGCGTTGGTGCCGAACAGGTAGGCGCGGTGCCCGCCCTGGTCGATCGTCAGCAGCTTGGCCCGCTGCCCCAGCGCCGCGCGCATCTCGACGCCGCCCGGGTAGTCGGTGCCGTTGTCGCGCAGGTTCTGCACCATGAGGATGTTCGACGGGCCGCGGTCGGTGATGCGCACCTGCGGTTCGGTCCGCTGCGCCGGCCAGAACGCGCAGGCCCAGACGTTCGCCGCGGCCGCGCCGAGCATCGGGTAGCGGGCCCGGTCCTCGGCCACCGCGTGCCGGTAGACCTCGACGTCCTTCGGCCAGCCGTCCATGTTGCAGACGATCGCCAGCAGCCCGGAGAAGTCGAACCCGGGCGGCAGCGGCGGCCGCGCGATCGTGCCGTTCTCGGCCTGCTGCCAGACCTGGGCGAGCAGCGGGAAGGTCGCGTCCGACTGGGTGAGGGCCTCGTTGATCCAGCGGAAGGTGGCGCCGTCGACGGTCTCGATCGGCGTCTGGTCGAGCTTCGCGGCGAGCGCGAAGTACTTGGCCTTCACGGCTTCCGGCGTGCTGCCGAGGCCGTAGGTCGCGTCCTGGGCGGCGACCCAGGCGGCGAAGTCGGGGAAGTGCTTCTCGAAGCCCGAAGCGAACCGGCGCGACCAGGTGTAGTCGAGGCCGCCCGGCCCGGTCGAGCTGTCCAGCACCACCCGATCGGTGCGGTTCGGGTACATCGTCGCGTAGGTCGCGCCGAGGAAGGCCCCGAACGAGTAGCCGAGGAAGGAGATCCGCGGCTCGCCGAGGGCCGCCCGGATGCCGTCGAGGTCACGCGCGACGTTCCGGACGGTGATGTGCGGCAGCAGCGGTGCCGACGGCGCGGCCGCGCAGCCCTGGGCGTTCTGGCGGGCCACCGCGGCCTGGGTGTCGACGCCCGCGTCCGTCACGGCGTAGGCGGGCGGGATCATGAACGTCACGGGCAGGTCGCACGTCACCCGGGTGCTGTTCCCGGCCCCGCGCGGGTCGAAGGCGATCAGGTCGTAGGCGTCCCGTACGGCCTGCGGCAGGCCCAAGGCCAGCAACTGCAGCGGCAGGGCGAGCTGGGAGTCGCCCTGCGATCCCGGGTTCAGCAGGAGCACGCCGCGGCGCTTGGCCGGATCGGCGGACGGCAGCCGGGAGAACGCGAGCGTGATCTTCGCCCCCGACGGCCGCGCGTAGTCCAGCGGCGCGCTCATGGTCGTGCACTGCAGGCCCTGGGCCGGTTCGGGCACCCCGGCGCAGGGCTGCCACGTGAGTGCCGTGTCGGCCGTCGACGCGACGGCCGGCACGGCGGGAAACCCGGTGACCGCGGCCAGCACGGCCACGACGAGCACCCGGAAGCGTCTGGAAAGCGACATGGACTGGCCATCCCCTTCGGCGCGACGGCACGCGGGCCCCATTCCCGTGTGCCGTGTGGACGCCGGAGGTTTCCATGCCGGGCCGGACCCGGGAACCGCCGTTCGGGCTACTGCCCGGCGGCGACGAACGCGTGCGCCTCCCCGTCGAGCCGGGGCACGCTCGCCGCCCCGGCATCCCGCGGGTGCTCGAGTTGTTGCAGAACGTTGCGCAGGGCGGCCGCTGCGTGCTCGGCCCGACGTGCCGCAGCCAGTCCCCCAGCGGCCCTCCGGCGCTCCGTCCGCGACGGCTTTCATTGCGCCACCGGAGGAATGACCGCAGACGACGATCTCCGGCACCCCGAGCACGCCGACCGCGAACTCGATCGACGCGTTCATCGACGGGTCGGCCTGCCCGGGTGGACGAGGTTCCCGATGTTGCGGATGGCGAAGCGGTCTCCGGGCCCGCTGGTGGTGATGGGATTGCGCACGATGGGAGAATCGCCGCAGGTGACGAACAGCGTGCGGGGGCGCCGGCCGTCGGCCAGGCCCGTGTCGCGCAGCAGCGGCGCCGCCCGGCTTGCGCCGCGCACCCGGCGTGGATCACCGGTGACCCGCGCCGGACCGGCGGGGGCTCCCCGTCAGCCGTCGCGGAAGACCCTTGCCGCGATGACCGGCGCACCCTCTTCGCCGATCACCGAAAGGTGGTCACCCGGCACATCGAGCAGCTCCGCCGCCGGGGCCGGATCGTGCCAGCGCTCGAAGTGTTCGGCCGGCCACGGGCTTCGCTCCGCGCGCACCACGACGAGGCGGAAGCCCGCCGGGCCGGGGCGGTAGCCGCGCTTGGCCTGCTGCAGCCGCGACATCCGGTCGAGCAACGCGCGGACCTCCGGTGCCACGGCCTGCCCGCCCACCCCGAGGACGCGGAGCTTCGCGCGGGTCGCTTCGTCGAGCTCGCCGTCGCGCTCGCGCCAGGCCAGCAGGTCGGCGAGCAGCTCGTCCACTTCGCGCTGCGCGGCGGAAGCCGGGACGGGCACCGGGGTGTCGATCAGCACCGCCGACACCGGGTTCCCCGTCCGGTGCAGCCGGGCGGCGACTTCGTAGGCGAGCAACCCGCCCAGCGACCAGCCGCAGACCGTGTACGGCCCCGGCCCGTGCGCGCGGATCCGCCGGGCGTGGCGGTCGGCGAGGAACCCGATCGGATCGGCGTCCCCGGGCTCCGCGGGGTCCCACGCGACGCCGACCAGCTGGTGGCTCGGCTCGAGCTCCTTGGCCAGCTCGCGGTACCCGATGAGCTCGCCGATACCGTCGTGGAGGCAGTACACCCTGGTCCGCGAGTCCGCGGAGTTGAGCGCGACGAGGCCAGGGGCGGCCGGTTCGGGCCGGGCCCACGTCGCCAGGCCGGCGACCGTGGGCGTCTCGAACAAGGCCCGCAAGGGCACCCGCACCCCCGCGTCGGCCAGCTCGGCCACGATCCGGCCGGCCAGCAGCGAATGCCCGCCCAGGTCGAAGAAGTCGTCGAAGACGCCGATCCGGTCGACGGCCAGCAGCCGCCGCCACACGTCGGCCACCAGCTGCTCGGTGACCGACCGCGGCGCGACGAAACCCGCGTCCGCCGCACGCGCCCGGTCCGGCGCGGGCAACGCGGCCCGGTCCACCTTGCCGTTCGGGGTGCGGGGAAGCCGGTCCAGGAACACGAACGGGCCGGGAACGAACTGCGGGGGCAGCGTCTCGCCCAGCCATGCGCGCAGCTCCGCGACCGCGGGCCGCTCGCCCCCGGGCACGACATGGGCGACGAGCCCCGATTCCCCGGCCGTCACGACGGCGGCGGCGACCCCGGCGTGCGCGAGCAGCCTCGCCTCGACCTCACCCGGTTCCACCCGGACACCGCGGATCTTGACCTGGTGGTCCAGGCGGCCGAGGAACTCCAGCACGCCGTCGGCGGACCACCGGCACCGGTCCCCGGTGCGGTACAGCCGCGTGCCCGAGCCGAACGGGTCGGGCACGAACGCCGCCGCGGTCTCGGCCGGCCGGCCCCGGTATCCCCGCGTGACGCCCGCGCCGCCGATCAGCAGTTCGCCCGGAACGCCGGCCGGGCACGGGTTCATCGCCGGGTCCACCACGTACACCCGGACGTCGTCGGCGGGCGAGCCGACCCGGTACGCGGGGCCGTCGGCTTCGGGCAGCCGCGACCGCGTCGCGGTCATCGTCGTCTCCGTCGGCCCGAACTGGTTGACGACCTTGCCGCGCAGCCACGCGCACCCGGCCAGCCGGTCGGCGCTCAGCCGTTCGCCCGCGCACAAGACGAGCCGGAGGTTTTCCAGCGCGCCGGGAGCGACCGGCACCGCGGCGAGCTCGTACAGCAGTGAGGGCACCACACTCGGCAGCACGGTGACCCCGGCGGTGCCGAGCAGCCGGACCACCTCGGCCGGTTCCCGGGACGGCGGCACCACCAGGCGGGCCCCGGCGGTCAAGGCGCCGAAGATCTCGCGCACCGAGGCGTCGAAACCCAGGCCGGTGAGCGTGATCGCGGTGTCGTCCGGGCCCAGCCCGTACTCCCGGCGCAGGAACCGCAGGTGCGTCGCGACCCCGCGGTGGGTCGCCTGCACGCCCTTGGGCCGGCCCGACGAACCCGAGGTGTAGGCGACATAAGCGAGCCCGTCGGGGTGCACGGGCCGGCCGGGGTTGCCCGCGGGCCGGGTGGCGTACGTCCCGAACTCGACCAGGCGGCCGTCCCAGCCCGCCGGCACGGCCGCGGCCCGCTCGGCGATCAGCAGGGCGGCGCCGGAGTCCTCCAGCAGGTACCCGCGCCGGGTCGGCGGCAGCCCGGGATCGAGCGCGACGTAGGCCGCGCCGGACTTGAGGACCGCGAGCAACGCCACGACGGCCGGGATCGAGGGCGCCAGCTGGACGCCCACGACCACCTCGGGCCCCGCGCCGCGCTCGACGAGACCCCGCGCCAGCCGGTTCGCCCAGGCGTTGAGGCCCCCGTACGTCACCTCCGTCCCGTCCGGCCCGGCGACGGCGACCGTGTCCGGCCGCTCCGCGGCGCGCGCCTCGACCAGTTCGTGCACGGCTTCGGCGGGCGGTGCGCCCGGTGCGGGCCCGGCGAACTCTTCGAGCAGGCGGTCGCGTTCGGCGGCGCCGAGCATCGGCAGCCGCGACAGCGAGACGTCCGCGTCGACCACCACCGCGGCCAGCAGGTTCCGCAGGTGTCCCGCCATCCGCTCGATCCGGTCGGCGTCGAACAGCGCGGTGCTGTAGCGGATGAACCCGTCGAGCCGGTCCTCCCCCTCCCGGAAGGCCAGGGTGAGGTCGAACTTGGCCTGGCCGGCCAGCAGCGGGTGCTCCTCGGCCCGGATGCCCGGCAGGTCCCAGTCCAGCTCCCGCACGTTGTTGACCAGGAACATCACCTGGAACAGCGGTGTCCTGGCCAGGTCGCGCTCCGGGCGCAGGTCCTCGACCAGCTGCTCGAAGGGGAGGTCCTCGTTGTCGTAGGCGGTGAGCGTGGTTTCGCGGACGCGGTGCAGCAGCTCGGCGAACGTCGGGTCGCCGGACAGGTCGCCCCGCAGCACGAGGGTGTTGAGGAAGAACCCGATCAACGGCTCGGTCTCGGCGTGGTTCCGGTTCGCCAGCGGGGTTCCGACGGCCACGTCGGCCTGGCCCGCGTAACGGGAGAGCAGCACCTGGGACGCGGCCAGCAGCACCATGAACAACGTCACCCGCCGGTCGCGAGCCAGCTCCAGCAGTCCTTCGGCCACCAGCCGCGGCACCGCGAACGGCACCGCGGCGCCCGCGGTGGCCCGCCTGCTCCCGCGCGGGCGGTCCGTGGGCAGGTCGAGCGGTGCCAGCCCGGCCAGTGTCTTCCGCCAGTAGGCGAGCTGCCCGGCCGCCCGCGGCCCGGCCAGGCGGTCCCGCTGCGTCACGGCGAAGTCGCGGTACTGGAACCCGAGTGGCGGCAGCTCCGGCTCGGTGCCGGCGGCAGCGGCCCGGTAGGCGGCGCTCATCTCCCGCAGCAGGACCCTCGCCGACCACGCGTCGATCACCGCGTGGTGCCACACGGTGACGAACACGTGCTCGTCGGGGGCCAGCCGCAGGACGGCCGCCCGCCAGAGCGGGGCGGCGGTCAGGTCGAACGGCTCCGCCAGCAGGTCGGCGGCGTGCTCGTCGACGCGCCACGCCGACGTTTCGACGACCGGCAAGGCGACCTCGACGTGCTCTTCCACCACCTGCAGCGGCGTGCCCCCGGCGTCGGCGAACCGGGTGCGCAGGATCTCGTGCCGGTCCACCACGCACCGCAGCGCGGTGGCCAGCAGGCCGGCGTCCAAGGGGCCCGTCAGCCGCCACGCCCACGGGACGAGGTACTGCAGCCCGCCCGGGTCCAGCCGGTCGAGCAGCCACAGCCGGTGCTGGGCGAACGACAGCGGCGTGCCCGTCACGGCCGGCCGTCCATCCACCGGCGCAGGCCGAGCGGGCGCATGTCCGTCCAGACCTGCTCGATCCGGTCCAGGCACGCCTGTTCGGAGCCGGTAGTGCCCTCCGGCCGCCAGCCGTCGGGCAACGGGACCGGCACGGGCCAGATCGAATACTGCTCCTCGTCGTTGAGGACCACCTGGTGGGTGACAGCCGGATCGGACATGACGCTCCTTCGTCGCGGGTTCAGCGCTCGTGCCAGGCCAGGCGGAGCCGGTCGAGGTGCGGCAGCCCGGCCAGCGCGGCATCGGTGTCGCCGAGGAAGTCGATCAGGCACGCCACCTCGTCGACGCCCGCGTCGGCCAGCTCCGCCACCGTGCGCAGGCCGTCGGTCACCGTGCCGAAGAGGCCGGCGCTGTCGAAGTAGCGCTCGAACGCGCGAGCGGCGAGGAAGGCCAGGTCGCCTTCGTCCAGCTGCTCGAGGTCGATCCCGCGCAGCACCAGGGAAGCCGACTTCGCCAGGTAGGCCGTGAACGGGGTGCGCACCAGTTCCCGGACCGACGTGCGGTCGGTCCCGAGGCAGGTGTGCGCCATGACCACGACGTGCCCGCCCGGGTGCCGCTGCGCGGCCGCGAAACTCGCCCGGTAGGCGGCGATCTTGGCGCGCAGCTCCGGGACGTCGTGCCCGATCAGGGTGGTCAGCACCCCCACGCCGAGCCGGCCGGCCAGCTCGAAGCTCGCCACGTTGCCGGCGGTGCTCAGCCACATCGGCAGCTCCGGCCGGACCGGGGACGGGTAGATGCGGACGCGGACGGGCCGGTCCGCGCCGTCGACCAGGTCGACGTGTTCCAGCCGCCAGAGCCGCCGCACGGTTTCGACGGTCTCGGCGAGGCTCTGCCGCCGGTCCGCGTACGCCTCCGGCCGGATCGCGAAGTCCGCCGCGTGCCAGCCCGACGCGAGCGCGATCCCGGCGCGGCCGCCGGAAAGGTTGTCCACCACCGACCACTCTTCGGCGATCCGGACCGCGGGGTGCAGCGGAGCGACGACGCTGCCCGCCCTGATCTCCACGCGTTCGGTCACCGCGGCGAGCGCCGCGCCGGTCACCGCCGGGTTCGGGTAGGCGCCGCCGAAGGAGTCGAAATGCCGCTCCGGCGTCCACACCGCGGCGAGGCCGTGCTCGTCGGCGAACCGGGCCCCTTCGAGCAGCAGGCGGTACCGGTCGCGGCCGGCGCTCGCGTCGTCGGCGAAGTAGAACAAGCTGAAGTCCACTGTGCCCGTCCCCCTAGTCCCCGGCCGAGCGCAGCGCGCGCTGCCGTCGCATCCGCGCCCGAGCCCCGGGCGGCTCGGGCGCGCCCGGTGGCGAGGCCACTTCGCCGCGCAGGAAGCGCGCCAGGGCGGCGATCGTCGGGTGGCGGACGAGGTCGACGAGCGCCACGTCGCGGCCGGACTCCTCCCGCAACCGGGCGCGCACCCTGGTCAGCAGCAACGAGTTGCCGCCGGCTTCGAAGAAGTTGTCGTCCGTCCCGGGCGCCGCACCGCCGAGCACTCCGGCCCACACGTCGGCCACCACCTTCTCGACGGCGTCCGGCGGCCGGCCCGCCGGCCGCGGAGGGCCGGCCGCCACGGCGGCTTCCCGCGCCGCGACGGCCCGGCGGTCCGGCTTGCCCGCGGGCGTGCGAGGCAGTTCCGGCACCCGGGAGATCCGGGACGGCACCATGTACGAGGGCAGCCGCGCGGCGAGCAGGCCGCGCAGGTCCACGTCGGCGTCGGCGACCACCGACGCGACCAGCCGTCGGGTGACCGGGTCGTCGCCGAGCAGGGTCACCACCGCGTCCCGGACCTGGTCGTGCTCGCGCAGCACGGCTTCGACCTCCTCGAGCTCCACCCGGAACCCCCGGATCTTCACCTGGTGGTCGACCCGGCCGAGGAACTCCAGCGCGCCGCCGGGCCGCCACCGCGCCCGGTCCCCGGTCCGGTACAGCCGCGCTCCCGGCGGGCCGAACGGGTCGGGCACGAACCTCTTCGCCGTGGCCGCGGGCGCGCCCAGGTACCCCCGGGCGAGCGCGGGGCCGCCCAGGAACAGCTCGCCGGGCACCCCCGGCGGCACCGGGGCGAAGCGGTCGTCGAGCACGTACGCCGCGCTGCCGCCCACCGGCGCCCCGATCGGCACCGGCGCGGGCGCGTCCGCCGTGACCGGGTACACAGTGGACAGTGTGGTGCCCTCGGTCGGGCCGTAGCCGTTGAAGATCCGGCAGCCCGGCAGGGCGGCCGCGGCGTGGCGGGCGTCGGCGGCGGCGAGCACGTCGCCGCCCACCATCAGCCGGCGCACCCCGCGCAGCCGCTCGAGTCCGGAGTGGACGATCTCGTGGAACAGCGGGGTGGCCAGGACCAGGGTGGTCACCCCGGCCCGCTCGATCTCCGCGGCCGCGTCCGCGACGGGGTCGGCACCCGGCGGGAACACCGCCAGCCGGGCCCCGTTCGCCAGCGCGCCCCAGATCTCCAGGGTGGCGATGTCGAACGAGGGCGGGGAGAGCTGGAACAGCACCTCGGCCGGGCCGGGGGTGGCCCAGGACCGGTCCGCGACGAGGCGGAGCACGCCCCGGTGCGTGACCGCGACGCCCTTGGGCCGCCCGGTCGAGCCGGACGTGTACATGACGTAGGCCAGCGAGTCCGGGTGGCCGGCACGGGGCAGGGAGACGTCCGGCGCCGCTGCGGCGCTCAGGTCCTCGAACAGCACCGCACCGGGGAGGCGGTCCGCCGTGGACCGGGTGCTCACCACGGTCACCGGAGCGGCGTCGCCGACGAGCCGGGCCAGCCTCGCCGCGGGCAGCCCCGGGTCCAGCGGCAGGTACGCGGCGCCGGTCTTCAGCACCGCCAAGAGGAGCACCGGGAGCTCCGGACCGCGTTCGGCGCACACGCCGACCAGGCGTTCCGGGCCGGCACCGAGCCGGACGAGCTGCCGGGCCAGGTGCCCGGCCCGCTCCTCCAGTTCGCGGTAGGTCACGCGGTCGCCCCGGCACGACAGTGCAACCGCCGCCGGCCTGATCGCCGCCTGCCGCGCGACGGCCGCCGGGACGTCCCGCGCCGGCAGCGACACCACCGGACCGGCCCGCCCGGCGGTCGCCGGCCCCGGCAGCGGGAGCCGCGAGATCGGCGTGTCCGGCTCCCGCGTCACCGCGTCGAGCAGTCCCAGGTAACGCTCCACGAGTCCGTGGACGGTCTCGGGGGTGAACAGGTCGAGGCTGTACTCGGCTTCGACGCGCAGCCCGCCGCCCGAGGTGTCCTCGGTGTCTCTGGTGCCTTCGGTGTCCTCGATGGACAGGGCGAGGTCGAACTTGCTGCCGGTGACCGGCGGCCGGAGGCGCGTGAGCCGGACGCCCGGCAGGTCCAGTTCGCCGGCCGGGGTGTTCTGGCCGGCGAAGAACACCTGGACCAGCGGGTGCCGGTCGGTTCCGCGGGGTACCGCGAGGGTGTCCACCAGCCGCTCGAACGGCAGGTCCTGGTGGGCGAACACGGCCGCGGCGGTGTCCCCGGTCCGCGTCAGCAGCTCGCCGAAGGACGGGTCGCCGTCGAGCCGCGCGCGGAACACCACGGTGTTGACGAAGAACCCCACCAGCCCGTCGAGCTCCGGGCGGCCCCGGCCGGCGACCGGGACCCCGACCGCGAAGTCGCGTTGCCCGCTGTACCGCGCCAGCAGCACCTGGAACGCGGCCAGCGCGACCAGGAACACCGTGACGCCGTGGTCCGCGGCGATCCCGCGCAGCGCCGCGGCCCGGCCGGCCGTCAGCTCGGCCTCGACCGCGCCGCCGCGGCGGCTGAGCGCCGCGGGCCGCACCCGGTCCGCGGGCAGTTCCAGCACGGGCACGTCGCGCAGCTCGGCCCGCCAGAACGCGGCCAGCTCCCCCGCGCGCGCCGGGTCGAGGCGCCGCCGGTCCCAGGCGGCGAAATCCCGGTACCGCACCGGAAGCGGCGGCAGGTCCGGCGGGCGCCCCTCGGTCCGGGCGCGGTGGAGTTCGCCGAGCTCGCGCCGGAGCACCCCCATCGACCAGCCGTCGACCACGATGTGGTGCGCCGCCCAGGCCAGGACGTGCTCGTCCGGGGCCAGTTCCACCAGCACCGCGCGGAAGACCGGCCCTCCGGCCAGGTCGAACGCCGTGGTGAGCACCTCGTCGACCAGTTCCCCGCACCGCCGCGTCCGGTCCGCTTCGGACAGTCCCCCGAGGTGTTCGGTGCGGAGCACGGTGTCCGGCGGCTCGAGCACCCGCTGCTCCGGAACGCCGTCGACGGCGGGAAAGACCGTGCGCAGCCCTTCGTGGCGCCGCACCAGCTCGGCGCAGGCCCACGCGAGCGCCGCGGTGTCGAGCGGGCCGCGCAACCGGTACACCATCGGCACCACGTAACCGGCACTGCCGCCCAGCTGGTCCAGGACCCACAGGCGTTCCTGCGCCGGGGACAGCCGCGCGGGGCCCGGGCCGGCCGCCGGGATCGCCGGCCCGGAGCGGGGCCGGTCCGGCAGCCGCCGGGCCAGCTCGGCCGAGGTCCCGGCGTCGAACACGGTGCGGACCGGGACCCCGAGCCGGGCCGCCAGCCGCATCAGCTGCACCGAATCGACGCCGAGGTCGAAGAACCCGTCGTCCACGCCGGCCACCGGCGTGCCGGTGATCTCGGCGAGCGTGTCCGCGACTCGTTCTTCGGCGGGGGTGCGGGGTGCCCGGCCGGTGGCCGCGGCCACCGGCGCGGGCAGCGCGGTCCGGTCCACCTTGCCGTTCGCGGTCATCGGCAGCCGGTCGAGCACCGTGACGGTGGCGGGGACCTCGAACTCCGGGAGCCGGCGGGTGAGGAACCACCGGATGGCGCGCCCGGTGACGCGGCCGCCGGGCCGGAGCGTGACGTACCCGGCCAGCCGGTGGTTCCCCGCCGGATCCGCGCCGGCGGTCACCACCGCCTCGTCGACGTCGTGGTGGGTGCGCAGGGCCGCGGCGACGGCACCGGGGTCGACCCGGTGGCCGCGGACCTTCACCTGGTCGTCGAGGCGGCCGAGGAACTCGAACGCGCCGTCCGCGCGCTGCCGCACCCGGTCGCCGGTGCGGAACATGCGGGCTCCGGGCCGGCCGGCGAACGGGTCGGGCAGGAACCGCCGGGCGGTCAGCGCCGGGGCGCCGTGGTAGCCCCGGGCGAGTCCCGCGCCGGACAGGTACAGCTCGCCGGCGGTCCCGGCCGGACAGGGGCCGAGCGCTTCGTCGAGGACGTAGGCCCGCACCCCGGCGATCGGCCCGCCGATCGGGACCGGGCCGGGCGCGGGCTCGCGGCCGACCGGACCGCAGGTGCTGAACGTGGTCGCCTCGGTGGGCCCGTACGCGTTCACCAGCGTCCCCTCCGGCAGCGCGGCGACGGCTCGCCGCACCAGGGACGGCGAGAGCACGTCACCGCCGGCCAGCAGCTGCCGCAGCGGGCGGAGACCGGCCGGGTGTTCCCGCACCATGAGGTGGAACAGGCTCGCCGTCAGCCACGCCGTGGTGACGCCCTCCGCGCGGATGGTTTCCGCGAGCTCGCCCGGCCCGGCCCGGCCTTCCGGCACGATCGCCAGGCGGGCACCGTGGGCCAGCGCGCCCCAGATCTCGAAGGTGGAGGCGTCGAAGGCGAGCGGGGCGGCGTGCAGGAACACCTCGTCCGCGCCGAACCGGGCGCAGTCCCCGAGCACGAGGTTCACGATCGCGCGGTGGGGCACGCCGACGCCGTGCGGCCGGCCGGTGGAACCCGAGGTGTACAGGACGTAGGCCAGCGCGTCGCCGGGCACCGGGACGGGACCGGCGGGTTCGGTGCCGAGCTCGTCCAGCGTCAGCACCGCCGTTCCGGGCCGGGCGGGCACCACCGGACGCGTCGCCGCCGTGGTGAGCACCACCGGCGGCCGGGCGTCCGCGATCATCAGCCGCAGCCGGTCCGCCGGGTAGGCCGGGTCCAGCGGCAGGTACGCGGCTCCGGCGCGGAGGATCCCGAGCAGGACGGCGGGCACGTCGGCCGACCGGCCGAGGCAGACGCCGACGCACTGGTCCGGGCCGGCCCCGAGCCGGCGCAACGCACCCGTGACGCGGGCGGCCGCGCGGTCCAGCTCGGCGTAGGTCACCCGGCGGCCGCCGCAGGACACCGCGACTTCGCCGGGTCGCCGGGCCGCCTGCGCGTCGACGAGCGCGGCGACGGTGACGGCGGTGTTCATTCCGCCGCCGCCCCGGTGAGGCCCGCCGACACCAGCCCGGCGATCCCGGCCACCGTCGGCCGGTCGAACAGCGAGTGCAGGGACACCTTGACACCGAAGCGGTCTCGCAGCCGGGTCAGCATCTGCACCGCGGTCAGCGAGTTCCCGCCCAGGTCCAGGAAGCTGTCCGCCGGGGAGAACCGGTCGTGGCCGATCAGCTCGACCCAGATCTGCCGGACGGCGGCCGTGACCTCGTCCGGGTCACGCACGGGGACCGCCGGTACCGGAACCGGTCCCGGCGCGGCGGGTGCCGGGGCGGGCCGCGGCTCGATCCAGTGGCGCTCCCGCTGGAAGGGGTAGGTGGCCATCGGCACCCGCCGCCCGGGGACGGTGCGGAACGCCGCCCAGTCGACCCGGCCGCCGGCGGTCCAGTACCCCGCGACCACGCCCAGCAGGTCGCGCTCGCGGAGCACGCCCGAGCGGGCCTTCCGGCCGACCGGGAAGACCGCGGCCTCCTCGGCGCCGCCCAGCCGGCGCGCCACGTCGGTCAGCACCTGGCCGGGGCCGAGTTCGAGCAGCACCGGTTCCGGCAGGCCGAGCACGCCCGCGACGGCGTCGGCGAGCCGGACGGGCTCGCGGGTCTGGCCGGTCCAGTGCTCGGTGGCCGGCACGGTGCCCTCGGGCAGCGGTTTCCCGGTCAGGGTGGTGAACAGGGGCACGGTCAGTGGCCGCCAGCGGACCGCGTCGGCCGCTTCGCGCAGTTCGGCGAGGGCCGGGGCGATCAGCGGGGTGTGGTAGGCGTGCTCGACCTCGATGCCGACCGTGTGAACGGCTTCGGCGGCGAGCCGTCCGGCCAGCGCGCGCACCGCGTCCGGTGCCCCGGCCACGACCACGGACTCCGGGCCGTGCACGCCACTGATCCACACCTGGCCGGCCAGCAGGGCACGCACCCGGCGTTCGGACGCGGCGACCGCGAGCATCGCCCCGGCGGGGGTGGCGGTCAGCGCGCGGGCTCGCCGGGCGACCAGCGCGAGCATCTCGTCGAAGGACGCCGCGCCCGCGACGCAGGCGGCGGTGTACTCGCCGAGGCTGTGCCCGAGCACGGCGGTCGGCCGGATCCCGCCGTCGGCCAGCACCCGCGCGAGGGCGTACCCGGTGACGAACAACGCCACCTGGCCGAGCCAGGGCGGGGCAGCCGCGGCTTCGTCCCGGAGCAGGGCGGTCAGGGCGGGTTCCCCGAGGACCGCGCTGCCGCGCTCGGTCAGGGCGCGCACCGTCTCCGAGTGGGTGGCCAGCTCCGAGAGCAGGCCGGGCCGGAACGTGCCCTGTCCGGGGAACAGGAACACCACTTCGCGCACCCGCCGCGGTGCCCGCGCGGCGCCGATCAGCCGGGCGTGCAGCTCCGCCGCGGTGTCGCCGGGACCGGCGACCACCGCCGTCCGGTGGCCGAACTCCGTGCGCCCGGTCTGCAGGGTGAACGCGGCGTCGGGCAGTGGCGGCAACGCGGCGGTGGTCGCCCTGGCGAGCGCGCCGAGCGCCCGGCCGGTGCGTGCGGACAGCGGCAGCACGACCGGCCGCCGGTCATCCTGCCCCTGTCCGGTGGTCGTCGTCGCCGGTGCCTCCTGCAGCACGACGTGGGCGTTGGTGCCGCCGATGCCGAACGAGCTGACTCCGCACCGGCGGGGTGCGCCCGCCACCCGGGGCCACGCCGTGGGTGCGGCGGTGACGCGGAACGGCGAGCCGTCGAACGGGATGTGCGGGTTGGCCCGCTCGAACCCGGCGGTCGGCGGGATGACTTCCTCCCGCAGCGCGAGCACGGCCTTGAGCAGGCCCGCCACGCCGGCCGCGGCGTCGAGGTGACCGATGTTCGGCTTGACCGAGCCCAGTACGCAGTGACCGGCCCGGTCCGTGCCGCGGCGGAACGCCTCGGTCAGCGCGGCCACTTCCACCGGGTCGCCGAGTTCGGTGCCGGTGGCGTGGGCCTCGACGTAGGAGATGTCACCGGGGTCCACGCCGGCGACCCGGTGGGCCAGGGTGATCACCTCCGCCTGGCCGGCGGCGGCGGGTGCGGTGAACCCCAGCTTCCCGCCTCCGTCGTTGTTGACCGCCGAGCCGAGGATCAGCGCGTGGACCGGGTCGCCGTCGGCCAGCGCCGCCTCGGCCAGCTTGAGCAGGACGACCGCGCCGCCGTTGCCGCCGACCGTCCCGTCGGCCCCGGCGTCGAAGCTGCGCAGCCGTCCGCTCGCCGAGATGATCCCGTTCGGGGTGTGCCACTGCCCGGCGACCTGCGGCACGGTGATCGACACCCCGCCGGCGAGCGCGAGCTCGGCCTCGCCGCACAGCAACGCCTGCCCGGCCAGGTGAACCGCCACGAGGGAGGTGGAACACGCGGTCTGCACGGTCATCGCCGGACCGCGGAGGTCGAGCTTGTGGGCGACCCGGGTGGCCAGGAACGCGTTGTCGGTGGCCAGGCGCACGGCCACCTCGCCCACCTGGGCCGCGATGCCGGACGGCAGCACGTGGTTCGGCAGGTACGTGCTCGTGGTGGCCCCGAGGTAGACGCCGACCCGCGCGGGGCACGACTCCGGCGGGTAGCCCGCGGATTCCAGGGCGGTGCGGGCGCATTCGAGCATCAAGCGCTGCTGCGGATCGGTCAGCGCCGCGTCGCGGGGCATCATGCCGAAGAGCTCCGCGTCGAAGCCCTCGACGTCGCGGAGCACGCCGCGGACCGGGACGTAGTGCTCGTCTCCGACGGTCTCCGGCGGCACTCCGGCGGCCAGCAGCTCGTCGTCACCGAACCGGGTGAGCGTGCTGCGGCCCGCCTTCAGGTTTTCCCAGAACTCGGCCACCGAGTCCGCACCGGGGAACCGCCCGGCGAACCCGACGATGGCGATCGCGTCTTCGAGACCGGTCATCCACGCGTTCCTTCCCCAGCGGTGGTTTCCGTCCAGCGCAGGCCGGCCGAGGCCACCGTGGCCAGCAGTGCCGCGGCCAGGGCGACCAGCCAGCCGCCGCGCGGGCCGAGCGCGTCGATGGCCACCCCGGCGACCGCGGCGGCGACCGCCGAGCCCGCCTGCCGCAGGGAGCTGAGCCAGCCGAAGGACTCGGTCAGCACGTCCCGGGGCACGGCCGCGTCGAGCACGCTGAACTGCGCGGTCATCGCCGGCGGCGCCACCACGCCGGCCACGAACAGCAGCGCCGCCACGGCCGGCAGCGGCAGATCGGTCACCAGGACGGCCGCCACCACCGCGAACACGGCGTGCATGACCACGAGCTGCCAGGACAGCCGGCCCGGCCAGGGCCGCCAGCCCCAGGCCAGCCCGCCCCCGATCCCGCCGACCGCGAACCCGGCGATCAGCCAGCCGGCCGCCCACGCGGCCGAGTGCGCGACGGCTTCCCCGGTCGCGGCGATCTCCAGCGCGGTGATCGCGGCGAACAAGGCGAACCCGCCCGGCAACGACAACCAGACCGCCCGCGTGCGCAACGCTCCGGCCCAGTGCGCCGGCCCCGCGCCCGGCGCCGGCCGCATCACCTCGGTCAGCCGGGGTGAGAACCCCAGCGCCAGCGCGCTGATCAGGGTCAGCGCGGCGCAGCACACCAGCCCCGCGCCCGCGCCGACGGTGACCGTCAGCGCGGAGACCAGCAACGGCCCGACCAGCAGGGTGCTCTGCACCGCGAGCGACTCCGCGGCGAAGGCCGCCCGCCTGCGGCGCTCGTCGGGCAACAGCCTGCTCCACGCCGACCGCAGCACGACTCCGGTGGGCGGCATCGTCGCCCCGATCACCAAGCCCGTCAGCACCAGGACGAAAACCGGCGCCCCCGAGGCCGCGAGCGGCCACAGCGACGCCAGCGCCAGCGCGTGGGACACGCCGCTGGACACCAGCACCGAGCGGGCGCCCCGCCGGTCGACCAGGCGCGCCCGGAACGGGGTGAGCACGCCCAGTCCCGCGGCCAGCGCCCCGCTCACCTGCCCCGCCACGGTGTAGCCACCGGTGGTCTCCTGCAGCACGAGCACGACGAGCAGCACGATCATCCCGGTGGGGGCCCGGCCGAGCACGCCGAGCGCGAACAGCCCGCGTACCCCCGGCCCGGCGAACAGATCCCGGTACGCCGACCGGCCGGGAGAAGAATCCGTCTCGATGCCGGCCACGCTCACCCCCCGGCTTTTCGTCCTCGGCCTGCACGGGTGCGATCAGGCGTTTTCCGAATCGAATCGGGCAGAAAACGATTCAAGCAGTATCGAGGTTGTTCCGGAATCGGCTGTCCAGGTGACGGCCGGACGGTGGAACCGAAGCCCGCGCGTGACGGACGCCCTCCATCCACAAGGGACAAAGGGCGTCCGGTACCGCCGACGGGGCACGGTTTCGGGATCCGCCGATCGGTTTCCACGCTCGCAGCGAGGAGACCTCACCCCGGGAGCCGAATAATAGGGATCCTCGTCGGTGTCGAACACCGGCATCGCCCCGGAATCGCCGGCCCACGGGCCGGCGAATTTCACCAGACCGCCAGTTCACCCGCGGCGCCGGGCCTACGATCATGAGGGGCCGAGTGAGGGGGTTGGGGATGGGACCACGACAGCGACGCCGGAAGCTCGCTGAAGCGGCGCAGTCAGCGGGGCTGGGTGCGCTCGTCCGGATCCACCGCGGGCACCGCGCAGGCATCGTGGTGAGCGTGCTGGTCTTCCTGGTCGTCGTCGGCAGCGTTCCCGCCGGGATCGTGACGACCATCCTGCGGTACGAGGACTCCACGACCTGGCCATGGCCGCTGCTGCTGTGGTCCGCGCTCGCGGGGATCACCTTCCTCGTCGTCCACGTCGGTCCGGTGTTCGATGGCCGCCATTGGATCGGCGTCGCACACGGCGGCTTGGTCAGGTGGCAGCGCGGAGCGGTGCGGACCGCGACGTGGGCCGAGGCCGGAAACCTCCGGACGGACAGCGTGTGCTGCGCCGGCGACCTGCGGACCTCGATCCGCCGGGGCGCCCCGGTCGGTGCCTGGACCGGCCGGCGCATCGCCGGCCTGACCGTCACGGTGCTCGCGACGGCCGTCGCGACCTGGTTCGCCGCGGTTCCGATCGGGGCGCACATCCTGCTGGGCGAGCGGCCGCGGACCGTCGAGCAGCTTGCGCGCATGTGCCAGGGCGGTCACTCCTTCGGCCGAACGGCGGCCTACGAGGGCCCCGCCCCGCACCCGGCGGTGGTGTTCACCACGAACGGCTTCGACAGCTACCGACCGGTCCCGGACACCGACGCGGCCACAGTCCAGCTCGTCGGCTGCGCCGTCCTGATCGGGCAGGGGAAAGCGATCGACAGCTGCGACTACGAGGGCGGCTACCACCGGGAGACCTACCAGGGTCGCTACCTGGTGGAGGTCTACGAGGCACAGACGGCCCGCCACGTCGGGTCGTTCCGGCTCGACGGCAAAGGTCCCGAACAGGCCTCCGCAGCGTGCTCGCCGTCGATCCTGGTCCCGGAATCCGGAAGCATCCAGTCGGACCGCTCCTACACCGAGCCCGACGACGACAGCTACCGCGCCCACCTGGCCCCCTTCGTGGCGGGACCGCCGCGCTGACCGGAGTCCGGAAGGCGGCCACGGCCGCGGCGATCCAGGCCCTGCCGGACGGCTTCGACCAGACCCGTTACATCGGAAGTACGTGCGTCACAGTTCGATTTGTGGTCTGATATCCTCGCTACTCCGTATGGCCTAGGGGGATTCGTGAAAAGCGTGGTTTGGTGGTCTGTCGGTCTGCTGTTCGGACTGGGGTTGATGGCGCTCGGCCTGTTCGGCTCCGGGGACCCCGGCAGCAAGGTGCTGTGTGGCAGCGAAGAGATGCGACCGGGGCAGACCTGCGACAAGACCCGGTACGGCCAGACGTCCAGTGAGACCTACGAAGAAAAACGGCAGGAAGCCATCGACGACGCAGCCTCCTTCAATGGCGGCGGCCGGTGGGTCACGTTCGGGATCGGCACAGTGATCGCGGGTGCGTGCGGTTGGCGGCTGGTCGTCGCGATTCGGCGCAGGGCCGGCCGAGGGTCCGGCCCTGCGGCCCGGACCGTGCAAGGGCAGCAGGCCGGCTTCGCTCCGATGCCGGGACACCCGCCGCAGGGCTTCCCGCAGCAGCCAGGATTCCCGCAGGAGCAGGGGTACCAGCAGCAGCCGGGATTCCCCCAGCAGCAGGGGTACCAGCAGCAGCCAGGATTCCCGCAGCAGCAGGGGTACCAGCAACAGCCGGGATTCCAGCAGCAGGGATTCCCTCCGCCGCAAGGGTTTCAGCAACCGCCGCCGCCGGGATACGGGCCGCATCGGCAGTAGTGGCGCCCGGCCTGCCTCGAGGACGAAAACAGGAAGCTCGGGAAGGTGCCGAGCAGGGTCGGGAAAGGGCAGCAGGCCGGCCGGGCCGGGTACGCCTCGGCGAAGTTGCCGTATTCGGCAACGGAGTCATGCGGCCCATCCCGGCCGCGCGGCGGTTCGCGGTCAGGCCGCCTGCGGGGCCGGTCGCCCCAAAGGGCAGATTCGCGGCCGGTGGGTATTCATGGTGCGGATTCTGCACTCTTCCGTTCATGAACCGCATTCCGCGGTTCGGGACCAACGAGGAGTGACCATGACCGACCAAGCACCGTGGAGCCAGGCGCGGCTGCTCGAATTCGAGCCCGAGAGCGAAGGCGAGGACACCCGGCCCTGGGGCTTGGTGACCGATTCGGCCACCACGTTGTGGTCCGGCGAGGAGCACGACGTCGCACTGGAGCGCAGCACGGCCCATCGCGGCGCGTTCACGCTGCGCACGGACGGCCCTCTCCTGCACGGCTTGCCCGGGCTCGAAGCCTACGAGGAGACGGTCCACACCCGTACGCCGGAGCTGCGCGCGAACCGCACGCCGCGCCGGGCTCCGAGCGCCGCGCCGTCGGGCGCGCCCTACCGGCCGAAGGGCGTCCCCTTGGGCACCACCCCGAAGACGACCAGGTCGCTCGGCCCGACGCGGCGGGGTATCACCTCCCGCGGCGGCAAGACCCTCCTGTCCGAAACCCACAGCACGATCATCGACGGCGAGTCCCGGGCGCTGGTGTACCCGTCGTCCTACCCGTACACGGCGGTCTGCAAGCTCTACAGCAGCTACCAGCCGGCCGCGGGCGCGAGCTGGGTGGGCGCCGGCGAGGCGACCGGGTACCTGATCGGCCGGAGCACGATGATGACCAGCGGCCACGTGGGGCCGCCGACGAACGGGGCGGCGTGGGCGATCAAGGTCATCCCGGCCTGCTGGAACGGCCAGTCCGTGTTCGGTGCCGGCGTGGTCAGCTACGTCCGGGGCTACCACTCGTGGAACTCCGACTCGGGCAGTGACATCAAGGTCTGCCAGCTGTGGGATCCGCTCGGCGACCGCGTCGGTTACTTCGGCTACCGGGGCTACAACAGCGCGTGGGAAGACGGCGAATACTGGACCATGGCGGGCTTCCCGTACGACATCAGCCTGACGTCGATGTCGTACGAGTCCGCCATCGCCGTACGCGACGACGACGATGGCGACGACATCAACGTCAACGGCACGACCTACGACACGACCCAGGTCGAGAGCGACGCGGACGAGGCGTCCGGAGTGTCCGGTGCGCCCCTGTGGGGCATGTGGGACGACGGGCCGTACGCGATCGGCGTCCACCACGGCGTCGAGCACGACGGGACGGTCTTCGGCACGGAGACGCTGTCGTGCGCCTCGGGGGGCGCGGGCTTCACGCAGGCCGCCGCCTGGGGCCGCAGCTCCTGGGGCTGAGCCGTGCCGGGGTGGCCGATCGCCGGGGTGAGCGGGTGCGCCGCCCGCTCCGGCACCGGGTCAGTGGGCCGCGACGCGACGTCCGCGAGTTCTTCGGCAAGTGCCGCCGAACGCTCAGAAGAGCGTCGGCTGGGCGGGTTCCTCCGGTGGCAGGCCCCGCCGGCCGTTGAGGGCGAACTTGTCCTCGATCGTCTCGTCCGGGTCCGGGAACCCGTACTTCGCGATCAGCGGGCGGAGCCGGGCCCCGATCTCGTGGCGGTACGGGCGCAGCGTCTCCGAGCCCGACGAGTACAGCGTCGTGTAGTCCGCGACCAGCTCCGGGTGCGCCCGGCGCAGCCAGGCGAAGAAGACGTCCTTCACCCCGCTCGACAGGTACAGCGGGTGGTACAGCACGCTCGTCGCCCCGGCCGAGGCCACCGCCGCGACCAGTTCTTCCAGCTGGGCGGGCGAATCCGTCAGGCGCGGGAGGATCGGGGACAGGAACACGGTGCAGCCGAGCCCCGCGTCGCGGATCGCGCGGACCGTGGCGAGGCGCGCGGTCGTGGTCGCCGTGCCGAATTCCACCGACTGCTGGAGCTGTTCGTCCAGCATCGACAGGGAAACGCCCAGGTGCACCGTCGTCGCCCGGCTCGCCTTCACCAGGCGCTCCAGGTCGCGGCGGATCATCGTGCCCTTCGTCAGGATCGAGAACGGGACGCGGTGGCCCGCCAGCGCGTCGATGATCCCGGGCATCAGCGCGTACCGGCCCTCCGCGCGCTGGTAGACGTCGGTGTTCGTGCCGAACGCCACGCGCGGCGGCAGTTTCCGCTTGCGGGCGAGCTCGCCGCGCAGCACCTCGACGATGTTCGTCTTGACGATGATCTCGTTGTCGAAGTCGCCGGCGATGTTCAGGCCGAGCCGGGTGTGGGTGTTGCGGGCGAAGCAGTACTGGCACGCGTGCGTGCAGCCGCGGTACGGGTTGATCGTGTACTCGCCGGGCAGCATGCGGGCGTCCGCCGGCACGTGGTTCAACGCGCTCTTCGCGAGGACCTCGTGGAAGGTGACGCCCTGGAACTCCGGCGTCCGGACGCTGCGCACGAACCCGGTCAGCCGGGCCAGGCCCGGCAGCGTCCCGGCGTCGACCCGGTCCGCGCGCTGGGCGCTCCAGCGCAGTGCGTCTTCGTTCACCGGCCGAGTGTGCCCGACCCGCGCACGGCGGGCTAGAGCGCTTCTCCCCACTGGCCCGGCCCGGAAACGTGCCGCGGATCGGTGACCGTGTGGTAGCCGCCGTGCACGAAGACCAGCGCCGGGGCGTGCCGGTCGTGCCCGGTGGCCAGGACTTCCCCGACGACCAGCGTGTGGTCGCCGAGGTCGAACCGGTCGGCCAGGGCGCACTCCAGCCAGCTCGCGCCGTCGAGCACGAGCGCCCCGGTCCGCTCCCCCGGTTTCGCTTCCAGGAGAGCAATTTCGGAGACGCGCGAGGCGCGCGGCCCGGCGAGCCGGCGGGCGAGCTCGCGCGCGCCCGCCGGCAGGATCGACACCACCCAGCGGCCGGTCGCCACGAGGTCCGCGAGGAACGCCGACTCCTTCCGGAACGCCAGCGAAACGAGCGGCGGGTCGAGGGAGATCGACCCCAGCGAGTTGACGGTCACGGCGTCGTGCGAACGACCGTCAGGGGTGTCGCGGTACGTGGTGGCGACGCACACCCCGGTCGCGAAGGTGCGCATCGCGCCGCGCAGGTCGGGTGACATGAGGTTGCTCCCGGGTGATCACACGGATTGGGCGGGACGGAAGAACCGGCCGGGGTCGTACCGGCGCTTGACCTCGGCGAGCCGGGCGGCGTTCGGGCCGTAGTAGGCGCCGCGCCAGTCGTCGAGATCCGGATCGGTGAAGTTGACGTAGGAGGCGTCCGGCGCGAACTCCCCCGTCTCGGCGTGCAGGGCGTGCAGCCACTCGAGGTTCGCCCGGACGACTTCGGGCGGGTCGTCCTCGGCCCACGCCGTGTCGAGGCTGAGCAGGAACCGGGTGTCCCGGTGCGGGAACGCGGTGTCCGCCACCGGGACGCGGCCGATCGCCCCGCCCCAGGCGAACAGCGCGGCCCCGGCGCCGTCGGGATTGCCGCTGCCCGGCCACTTGTCGACGGCCCGGACGAGCGCCGCCGGCCCGGTGCCGTCGATCGCGTGCGGCGTGCACCGGGTGCGGACGGCGAACGCCCCGCCCTCACTGGAGTGGTGCAGGTACCGGGCCGCCGCCCAGAAGTCCCGGTCCTCGATGTCGGCGCGGTCGGGGGCCGCGACGGCGAAGACCGGGGCCAGCAGCTCGCGCAGCTCCTCGGCCGGGCCGAGGTGGTGCCCCACCACGGAGACCACGCCGTCCTCTCCCGCGGAACGGGCGATGCCGATCCGGGCGGAGAACGCCTCCGGCGCCGTCAGCATGATCTCCTGCATCGCGGCCAGGACGTCGGCCGCGTGCGGCCACGACCAGAGCACGAGGCACGTCGACCCGGCCGGGGCCGGCCGCGCCTGGAAGGTGAAGCTCGTGTTGACGCCGAAGTTGCCGCCTCCGCCGCCGCGACAGGCCCAGAACAGGTCCGGGTGTTCCGTCGCCGAGGCCGTGACGACGCTCCCGTCGGCGAGCACGACGTCGGTCGAGACGAGCGCGTCGCACGTGAGGCCGTGCGCGCGGGAGATCGTCGTGACGCCGCCGCCGAGGGTCAGGCCGCCGATGCCGACGGTGTCCGAGTTGCCGAGGGGGAAGGTCAGGTCCCACGGCCGCAATGCCGCGTAGAGCGCCTTCATCGGCGTCCCGCCGCCGACGGTGACCCGCCCGCTGTCGCCCTCGACGCGGATCCCGGACAGCCGTCGCAAGTCGAGCACCAGGCCGGGTCCCGCCGAGTGACCGGCGTAGCTGTGCCCGCCGCCGCGGGGCACCAGGGGCACCGATTCCGCCCGGGCCCACTCGACGGCGCGGGCGACGTCGACGGCGTGGGCGGCCGAGAGCACCGCCGCGGCGCCGGTGGCGGCGAACCGCCGGTTCACCGGCGCCGTGGCTTCGGTGAAGCCGGGGTCGCCGGGGAGCCGGAGTTCGCCGTCCACCTGGCCGCGCAGGCCGTCCCACGCGGTCATGACGCCACCGCCACGGGCACCTCTTCGAGGTAGGAAACGCCGGTGGCGGCGTGCTCGCCGTACCGCTCCCAGACCTCGCGCAGCACGAGGGTCCCGCCGTGCCACTGCGGGGTGTTGGTGCTGTGCCCGGCGATCACCTCGCCGCCTTCCAGGACCATCGTGTAGGCCAGCCGCAGCACGCCGCCCTCGTCACAGGTGCCGGTCACCGTGCCGCGGACGACGTGCCCGCCTTCGAACTCGGCCCACACCAGGTTTCCGCGCTGGCGATATTCCGCATACGCACCGTCGCCGCCGCCCAGCGCGCGGAACCGGCGGCCGTCGTAGGAGAGGCTCATTCGTCCACGTCCAGGAGTCCGGCCGGCATCGACAGGGTGCTGCCGGCGGGCGGCGGTTCGATGTCCTCGGCCTCGATCTCGACCAGCGAGGCAGCGTGCGCCAGCCGGCCCAGGCAGGTCTCCGGGTCCGGCGCCTTGCACACGACGAAGGAGTGGCGGGCGATGTACCCGCCGGGCGGCAGCCGCAGCGTGGTCCCCGGCGTGACCATGGGGGACGCGGTGACCAGGCCCGGAGCTTCCCACGGCACGTCGACCGAGTGCACGACGCAGTCGTGGTCCGGGTAGCCGAACCGGATGCCGGCGACCCCGGACCGTGTCGGGGTGACGTCCGGGCGCTGCCCGACGGCGACGTCGAACAGCACGCTGCCGGGGTCGATCCCGGTCGCGGTCTTGCCGAGGAACGGGATGAGGTCCCCGCCGAGCCTGCCGTTGACTTCGATGATCACCAGGCCGCGCGCGGTCAGCCGGACCTCGGTGTGGGTGATCCCGTCCTCGATGCCGAGCACCCGGTGGGCCCGGGTCAGCACGCTCAGCAGCTCTTCGTCGGCCAGCAGGGGGTCGGCGGAGTCGACGAGGTGACCGGTCTCCTCGAAGAACGGCGGCAGGCCGGTGCTCTTGCGGGCGACGAACATCGGCAGGTACTCGCCCTTGTGGACGGCGCCGTCGATGCTGATTTCGGGGCCGTCGGCGAACCCTTCGATGATCGCGCCGCCGCGGTAGGGCTCGTCGCCGACGAGGCTGGCCTCGTGGGCGACGCGGTAGGCGGCTTCGAGCTCCTTCTCGTCCCGCGCGAGGGAAACGCCCATGCTGGCGCCGAGCGCGCGGGGCTTGACGATCACCGGGTAGCCGATGCGGGCCGCGGCCGCGCGGGCGTCGCCGAGGTCCGCGGCCAGGTGGAAGCCGGGCTGCGGCAGACCGGCTTCGGTGAGCCGGACCCGGCAGCTGTGCTTGTCGCGGCAGCCGTGCACGCCGGGGATGCTCAGGCCCGGCACGCCGAACTCGGCCGCCAGCTCGGCCGCCGGCATGACCAGCGGTTCGTCCCAGCACAGCACCCCGGCGACGGTGTAGTGGGCCGCCAGCTCACGGGCGGTCTCGGCGAGCAGGGCGTGGTCGAAGACGTTGACCACGGTGATGTCGTCGAAGTACTCGTGCTGCCAGGTCGGCTTGAGGTTGTTGATCAGCACCAGCCGCAGCCCCGCTTCGCGGGCCCGCTCGGCCACGCTGCGGACGAGGTATTCGCGGTAGAGCTTGAGGCCGCTGCCGATGACGAGCAGGGCACCCGGTTCGGTCGAGGTCATTTCGGGAAGTCCTCCGGTCGGATGGTCGGGGTCGGGAAGGTCAGGCGACGGCGAAGGCCTGGCCGGCGAGTTCGGCGACGACCGCGTCGGCGACCAGCGGCGCCGTGCGGAAGCCGTCGCCGCCACCGGCCGGCCGGGCCCACACGGTGGGCCCGACGCGGACGAAGCCGGTTTCGCCGCCGTCCGCGGTCGCGTAGTGGCAGTGCTTCACCCGCACGACGTCGTATCCGTCCACATCGGACACGACGCCGGCGTCGAGGACGCGCGCGGCCCACCCGGCGTCGTCGTCGGGGCCGGACAGGGTGGTCACTTCACGCCGCACGGCGTCCGTGCTGATCTTGAGCAGGGTGCCCGCCACCGACGGCAGCAGCCACGCCCGCCCGTCGGCGCCGAGCCCGCCCGCCGTGGGCGTCGCCGCCCACGCGTGGGCGAGCGAGGCGGGCGGGCGCAGGTACACCATCGTCTGGCGGTGCAGCACCACCGGCCGGTCGACCAGCGCGCCCGTCCACGGCCCGGCGGCGACGAGCACGACGTCGCCGGTCTCGGCCGTGCCGTCGGCCAGCCGGACCCGGCCGTGGTCCGGGTCGACGCCGACGGCCTCCCGGCCGGGCCGCAGCTCGGCGCCGGGGTGGTGCCGCAGCCAGCGGGCCGCCGCGTTCAGCACCCGGTCGGCGAGCAGCGTCCCGGCGTGCGGTTCGAGCACCGCTCCGCTGCCACGGGGGAACCCGATGAGCGGATGGGCGGACGGGTGCACGATCCGGAGCGGCACGCCGGCGGCCGAGGCCGTGGCCACCGCCTCGGGCACCCGCCCGGGTGGCAGGGCCTGCAGCACGCCGACCCGCCGGTAGAGCCCGGCACCCGGCAGGTGGTCGCACAGCAGGGCGTCCAGTTCCCGCCAGCGGCGGTCGAGCTCCGCCGCCCGGCGCGTGGCCACCCGGTCGCCGACGACGAGGGCCCGCAGGGCCCGGTGCTGGTCGAACGACGTGGCGCCCGGGTGCGGCACCGGGCCGCGTTCCAGCAGCACCACGTGGTGCCCGGCCTGCACGCACCGGATCGCGGTGAGCAGGCCGGTGATGCCGGCGCCGACCACCACGACCCGCAGGCCGTCCGGCCGGGTGCCGGCGCCCGTCGCCCGGCCTCCGCCCGGCAACGCCGGCCCGCGCACGTTCTCCGGCCGGAGGGCGGTGCCCGTCGCCGGACCTCCGCCCGGCGACGCGGCACCACGCCCGCCCTCCGGCAGGAGACCGGCACGCACCGTCCCGACCCCACCGGACGACCCAGCCGCATCCCGCACGTCCTGCCGAGTGCCGACGCTCATCGCCCGGCCTCCCTCCGGCAACGCGGCACCACGCCCGCCCTCCGGCAGGAGACCGGCACGCACCGTCCCGACCCCACCGGACGACCCAGCCGCATCCCGCACGTCCGGCCGGGTGCCGGCGCTCATCGCCCGGCCTCCGCCGGGCTCAGGCGGGGCAGCGAGGCCGGCGTGAACGTCGTCGCGTCGGCTCCGGTGTCGTCGCCGAGGACCTGCGCCGCCAGGTCGATGAGGATCGGCGCGGCACCGCGCAGGAGCCGGTCGACCTCGAAGCAGAAGTCCCCGGCGTCGGCCCCGGTCACTTCCCGGCGGGCGAGCCGGGCCAGCTGGTCGGTGATCGTTTCCGCCGCCCGGTTCAGGCTGAACCCGGGCAGCTCGTACGACGCCGCGAACCGCTCGGCCATCCGGGCCGCGCCGCGCCGCGAACGTTCCGACACCGGCAGCGGGCCCCGCCCGGTCCACCGGTTCACCTGGTCGGCGACCCGGTTCCACGGCTCGACGAGCCGCGCGGAAGTGACCCGGGCCAGCGCGTCCCGGCTGAAACTGGTCCGCTGGTGCTCGGGGCTGGTCGCGGCGAGGTGGAACCGGATCAGGTCCCGCGGGACCTGGGCGGCCAGCTCCCGGCTCCACACCACGTGGCCGCGGCTGGTGGAGAACTTCCGGTTGTCCAGCTCGTAGAACTCGTTGGTGAGGTACCGCGTCGGCAGCTCGTAGTGGCCGTCGAACGCCAGCAGCATCGCCGGGCCGGCGATCGCGAACGGGTAGATGTTGTCGAAGCCGAGGAAGTACACGATCTCCGAACCGGCCCCGGCGAGCCAGAGGGCGTCCTCGGTCCCTTCCGCGCCCTTCCGCGCCTCGGCCGCCAGCGCCGAGCAGTGCATGCTCCACGCCATCGGTTCGGCGTTGGGGTTGACCGTCTGCCCCGCGACCTCCGGGAAGGGCACCTTGATGCCCCACGAAATCGGGTAGGTCACCGGAAAGTCCGGCAGCGGCCGCGCCAGCATCTGCGCCATCGCCTGCGCCATGTGCGGGCGAAGGCCGCCGGCGTGGGCCTCGAAGTGCGCGCGCAACCGGTCGCGGTAGCGCTCGACCGGCAGCACCAGCACGTCGGCTTCGCGCAGCACCACGGGATCCTCGGGGTTCAAAGTGGACCGGACGCCGAGCAGGTCCCCCGCCGCCACCAGCTGCCCGCAGCTCTCGCAGAGCCCCGCGCAGCCTTCGGCGAGGCATTCGGGACAGCCTCCGGAGGCGAAGCCGTCCATGAGGAACTGCCCCGTCCGCTCGGAGTACGGGAACTTCATCGTGCGCAGTTCCAGCTTGCCCGCGGAGTACAGCCTGCCGATGAAGTCGACGACCCACTTGGTGAACCGGTCGTCGTCGCCGGTGTAGCCGTCGATGCCGATGCCCATCGCGGCGAGGCTGGCCTCGATCTGCGCGGCCGACGTGGCGACCAGGTGCTCCGGGGTGACGCCGCGCCGGTGCGCGGTCGTGACCACGAACGTCGAGGTGTCCTGGAACCCGGTCCCCAGCAGCACTTCCCGGCCTTGCGCCCGGGCGTAGCGGGTGTGCACGTCGGCGGCCAGGAACGGGCCGGCGATGTGCCCGAGGTGCAGGTCCCCGTTCGCCGTGGGGGCCGGGGAGATGATCACGGTGCGGTTGCTCATGACGTGCTCGCTTCGTGCCGGGCCGTGAACTGGGCCGACATCTCGGGGTCCCACCAGACGCCGTAGTACTCGAAGTCCTCGTCACCGTCGTTGGTGACGCAGTGCATCGAGCCGGGTGGCAGCCGGACGACGTCGCCGGCGGCGAACGGGTGCGGCTCGCCGTCGACGATCAGCGTGGCGGTGCCGGACACGGCGATGAAGATCTCGTACTCGTGGTGGGCGTGCGGGGTGGACGTGGTGCCGGCCCGGAGGACGCACCAGGCGCCTTCGAACGGCGCGTTGAGCTCCGGCCACGGCAGCAGGCGCTGCGAGTCGAGCCCGTAGGCGCGCTCCAGGTGCTCCCGGTCGAGGCGGTGGACGTCGATCATGCCGCCACCACCACGGACTTGCCGGACTTGCCGGACTTGCGGCGGTCGACGATGTCGCCGGCGATCTCGGCCGACCGCTGGGCCAGCACGCTGATCAGCGAGTCGGAGATGCCGTGCGTGGTCTCGTTGACGCCCTGCAGGTACAGGGCGCCGCGGGCGCCCTTGCCGAGGTCGGCGCGGTACTGCCGGTTGACGGTGATCCCCGCCAGGCCGATCGCGTCGGCCAGGCCACGGACCATCGACGGCATCCGTGGGTCGAACCCGGTGCCCAGGAAGACCGCGTCGCAGCGCAGCTGCTCGACCCCGCCGCGCTTGAGGTCGCGGACGTCGAGCACGACCTCCTCGCCGCCGTCGCGCAGCGCCTCCGTCCGGGCGCCGACGACCTCGGTGAGGCCGCGGATCGTGGAGACCGGCTCGCCGAGCATCTTCTGCCGGTAGATCATCGTGTAGAGCTCTTCGAGGAACGGTGCGGCGAGCCCGGCGTAGTTGGTCAGGTGCATCTCCGCCAGGACCTTCTCGCGGACGTCGTCGGCCATGGTGAAGAACTCGTCCACGAACGACGGGTAGAACAGCTCGTTGACGAACTTGCTGGTCTGGTAGTCCTTGAGCGCGATCGCGCGGACCAGCATCGTGGGCGACGAGCCCGGCGCGTGCTGGTGCAGGGCCATGAACATCTCCGCCGCGCTCTGCGCGCCGCCGACCACGACCGGCCGCAGCGGCCTGCCCGGGCGGGCCAGCCCGGCGGCGGCGCCGACGCGGCTGCTGTACTCGGTGCTGTGCACCACCCGCTCGGTGGGCAGCCCGCGGAAGACCTCGGGCACGTGGGCGTCCCGGCCACCGCCGACGACCAGGTCGCGGCACAGGACGGTGTCGCCGTCGGACAGCGGGACGGTGAAGCCGAGCACCTCGCCCGACTCGGAGTGGATGGGCAGGACCCGCTCGGCGCGGGCGTTGTAGCGCACCCGGACGTTCTCCAGCGAGTCGGCCACCCACTGCAGGTAGGCCGAGACCTGCCAGCGGAACGGGTTGAAGGTCCCGAGGTTGACGAACTCGTCGAGCTCACCCCGCTCGTGCATGAAGTTGAGGAACGAGAACCGGCTGCGCGGGTTGCGCAGGGTCACCAGGTCCTTGACGTAGGACACCTGGCTGCGCGCCCACGGCAGCATCAGGTTGCGCTGCCACTTCACGTCCTCGTGCTGCTCCAGGATCATGGCGCCGCGGGCCACCCCGGACCTGCCGCACTCCTCGAGGGCCACGGCCAGTGCGAGGTTCGCCGGGCCGGCCCCGATCATCAGGACATCCACCTCGTGGACGGTCATGTCGGTCTCCGCTTTCTCTTCTCGGGGTGCGGCGCGCCGGATCGCGGCGCGCCGCACGAGGAGCTACTTGCTGACGGTCACGCTGAACAGGTCGAGCTCGCGGAACTGGGTGGGCTGGACGTTGTGCAGCCGGGTCGCCCAGGCCGCGGTGCCGGACTGCCACCAGATCGGGATGGTCGGCATGTCCTGCAGGACGAGCTTTTCGGCCTGCTGGTAAAGCGCCTGGCCCTGCTGCTGGGACGGCGCGGCGTCGGCCTGCTTGAGCAGCTCGTCGACCTTCGGGTTCGAGTACTGCCCGACGTTCGAAGCCGCACCGGTGCGGAACAGCGGGTTGAGGAAGTTCTCGATCGACGGGTAGTCCGCGACCCACGCCGAGCGGTAGATGCCCGTGACGGTCCGGTTGTTGAGCTGCTTGCGGAAGTCGCCGAGGGTGGTCTGCGGGGTGAACTTGCAGGTGCGGCCCAGCGACTCCTGGATCTGCCGGCAGATGACCTCCATCCACTCCTGGTTCCCGGAGTCGATGTTGGACGTCAGCTCGATGTCACCGGTGAACCCGGAGGCGTCGAAGAGCTGCTTGGCCTTCTGCGGCTGGTAGGTGCACAGCTCGCCGCACTGGTTGTCGAGGTGGCCCTGGACGTTCGGGGCGACCAGGCCGTCGGCCGGGGTGCGGCCGCCGTTGAAGACCTGCTGGATCAGCGTCTTCCGGTCGATGGCCATGGAGATCGCCTTGCGGAACTCGGGGCTGGCGTAGCGCTTGTCGAACAGCGGGAACGCGATCGCCTGGTAGCCGAGGTAGGTGTAGGCCTTGCGCCGGTCCTCGGGCAGGTCCTTTTTGATCTTGCCGCCCTGGGTCGAGGTCCACGGGGTGAACGACAGGAAGTCGAGCTTGTTCGCGACGACGTCCGCGTAGGCCTGGTCGAGGTCGGTGTAGAAGCGGAACTCGATGCCGCCGATGTTCGGCTTCTGCGCGCCGGCGAAGCCGTCGAAGCGCTTGACGAGCAGGTTCTTGCCCGCGGTGTAGGACCCGAACTCGAACGGCCCGTTGCCGACGGGGTGTGCCTCGAAGGCCTTGCGGTCGGCGAAGAAGCTCGCCGGCAGCGGGAAGAAGGCCGCGTAGCCGAGCTGGACGCCGAACTCGGAGAACGGCGCGTCGAGCGTCACGGTGAACGTGCGGTCGTCGAGCACCTTCAGGCCCGGCAGTTCCTTGGCCGCGGGCAGGTTCGACGGCTGCTTGCCGTCCGCCGTCGCGTTGTTGACCTGGGCGAAGCCCTCGACGTGCGAGAAGTAGCTGGCGCCGGCCATCAGGTTGGGGGAATGGGCGGTGTAGTTCCACGCGTCGACAAAGCTCTTCGCGGTGACCGGCGTGCCGTCGTGGAACGTCCAGCCCGGCTTGAGCTTGATGGTCCAGACCTTCGAGTCGGTGGTGGCGATCGAGTCGGCGACGGCGTTGCGCGGGGCGGCCGTCTTGCCGTCGTACTCGATCAGCCCGCGGAACAGCGTGCCCAGCACGCTGATCCCGCCGACCTCGGTGGTGTTGCCCGGCACGAGCGGGTTCGACGGTTCGGTCTCGCTGTAGCTGACCACCGCGTCACGGTCGATGTTCGCCGCGGCGGGCGCGGCGGCGCCGTCGGGCGACGGCGGGGCGGTGGTGCCGCCCGGGGTGCTGCACGCGCTGAGCGTCACGGCCAGCACGGCGGCCGCGCACACGGCGGCCCGGAGCTTTTTCATGGGTGTCTTCCTTCGGTGGGACGGGTGGGTCCGAGGGGGTCAGCGCCGGCTCGAGGTGATGCCGAGGGCCAGCGGGAACGCGGGCCGGCCACCGAGGAGGTGGGCACCGGCGGTCTGCAGGATCCGGTCCTGCGCCACGATGTGCTGGCACATCGTGGTGGTGTCGCGCAGCCAGCGGTCCAGCGGCGACGGCCGGTAGATCGCGGTGGTCTGCACCAGGTCGTAGAGGCGGGTGACGATCGAGCGGGCGGTGCGGAACGCGTGCCGGCGGGACAGCGGCAGCGCGGCTCGCTCGCGCGGCGTGAGGTCGTCGAGGGTGCCGCCCGCGACGAGGACTTCGTGCTGGCGGCGCAGTGCGCCGTAGACGCCCTGCCGCGTGGCGGCGAAGTCGCCTTCGCAGTCGGCCAGGGTGGTCTGCGTGCGGTAGTCGTCCTCCCGCCCGGCGGCGACGGCGGCGTCCGTGGCGTGGTCGAGGGCCGCGCGGGCGACGCCGAGCGCGACGCCCGGCATGTTCCGCATGTGCACCTCGGGCTGGGCCAGCGGGCCCGATCCGCCGCGGACGCGCCCGAAGGTCAGCGTGTGCTCGGCGGGCACGAACACGTCGGTGATCGCGTAGTCGCAGCTGCCGCTGCCCGCCAGGCCGGTGGTGTGCCAGGTGTCGATGACCTCGACGTCGGCCTTCGGCACCATGAGCAGGATCGACTCGTGCGGGGACCCGTCGGCGCCGGGTTCGGGCCGGCCGTCGCGGTAGAGGAAGGCTCCGGAGACCACCCAGTCGGCGTGCGTGACGCCGCTGCCGAACTGCCAGCGGCCGGTGAGCCGGTAGCCGCCGGGGACGATCTCCGCGCGGCCATTGGGGAACAGCAGCCCCGCGGTCGCCATGTCCAGGCTGGGGAACATTTCGGCCGCGACGGCGCGGTCCAGGAACGACGCGTAGAGGCCGGTGTCCGACCCGATCATCGCGCACCACCCCGCGCCGGCGTCACCGTAGGCGAGGGCTTCGATCACCTCGGTCTGTTCGGCCGAGGTGAGCTCGGGGCCGCCCCGGTCGCGGGAGAACCCCATCCGGAAGACCCCGGTGTCACGCAGGAGGTCCACGACGTCCGCGGGCAGCCGCCGGGCCCGCTCGATCTCTTCGGCGCGGTCACGGAGGACGGGGGCCAGCGCGTGGGCCCTGGCCAGGATCTCCGCGGCGGTGCCGGGCGGGCGCACCGGCAACGGCTCGACAACGGTCATCACATCACTTCCTCGGGGTCTACACGCGGATCGCGGAGTCGGTCCGGCCGCGTGGAAGTGATTCAAGCCATCGATTTAATTGATGGAAACCGTTGGCCAGGAAGGAAAATCAATGGCACGGAAAATGAAGTAGACAGCGTTGCGAACGCAAACGCGCCGGGGGGGTCCGCGCACCACCGGCGCGAGGGCGGCTCCGGGTACGGCCAGCCGGGCGGGCGAGCCGTCCGGTCCGCCACGAAAAAACCCGAGGCGGCCTTCGGTGCGTGTCACGCACCGAAGGCCGCCTCGGGCACTGTGCCGAGCCGCGCTCGGCAACCTCAGACGTGCGGCACTAGCCGGTGACGGCGCTGTTGACCGTGCCGAAGTCGAGCCCGTCCGCCAGCGCGCCGTAGGTGCCGTGCTCCAGCAGCTCCACCGCGGCCCGCCGCGCGACGGCGTAGGCGGACTGGGCGATCGCCGTGCCGACGCTGACGCGGCGGACGCCGACCGCCACCAGCTCGGCGACCGTCGGGGCGCCCGGCCACACCATCACGTTGACCGGCAGCGGGCTCTCCTTGACCAGGGTGGCGAGGGTCTCCAGGTCGACCAGGCCCGGCACGAAGAGGCTGTCCGCGCCCGCTTCCGCGTAGGCGACGGCCCGGGTCAGGACGTCGTCGAACCGGCCCTCGGCTTCGCCGATGCCGAACAGGTGGACGTCGGTGCGGATGTTGATCCACAGCTCGGGCAGCCCGGCCGCCGCCGCCGCTTCGCGGGCCGCGCGGACCCGCCCGGCCTGCGCCGGGACGTCGAACAGGGGCCCGCCCGGGGCGGTCGAGTCCTCCAGGTTGATCCCGACGGCACCGGCCTCGACGATCAGGTGCACGGTCTTCGCGACGTCCTCGGGGGACGGGCCGTAGCCGCCTTCGATGTCGGCGGTCACCGGGACGTCGACGACGCGCACGATCCGGGCGACGAGTTCGGCCATCTCTTCGCGCGTGAGGCCGTGGCCGTCGGGCTTCCCCGCCGACCAGGCGACCCCGCCGCTGGTGGTGGCGATCGCCGGGGCGCCGGCCTGTGCGATGAGGGCCGCGCTGGCGGCGTCCCAGGCATTCGGCAGCACCAGCGTGCGGTCGTGGTGCAGGGCACGCAGCTGTTCGGCGAGCCCTCGCTGGGCGCTGTCCATGGACATTCTCCTCGTTCTCCTCGGGTATCCGGTCAGGCCGCCAGCGCGGGTACGCCGGCGGCGATCAGGTGGGACGCGGCGAAGGCGCGCCACGGGTGCCATCCGTCGGCCAGCCGGACGCTGTCGTCGAGGATGTCGTTCGCGAGCAGCGTCGTGCAGATCGTCCGGTCGGCGCCGGGGAAGGCGTCGGCGTGGCCCAGCCGCAGGGCGATCTGCTGGGCGGCGCTCCCCCCGACGCCGGGCAACGCGGTCAGCGCGGCGGTGAAGTCGGCCAGGTTCACGCCGGCGTCGAGCAGGGTCCCGTCCTCGGCCACCGCGGCGGCGAACCCGCGCAGCGTCGCCGCGGTGGCCGGCGGCAGCCCGGCGGCCACCAGGTCCGTCCCCGCGAGGGTTTCGGCCGACGGGAAGAGGTGGGTCAGCCCGTGCTCGAGTCCGGGGACCGGCCGGCCCGCCGCGGCGACCAGCGCGGCCAGCTGCCGCCGGACCCGTGCCCGGGCGCTGTGCTGGCTCAGCACGGCTTCGACCGCGACCTCGAAGGCGCCCCAGGCACCGGGCACCCGCAGCCCGGGTCGCGCGCGCAGCAGCGGTCCCAGCACCGGGTCACCGGCGAGCGCGGCCTCGGCGGGCGCGGTGTCGGCGTCGACGCCGAACATCCGGCCGACCCGGTCGACGACGTGGATGAGGCCTTCCCAGAACGGCATGTGCGCGGTCAGCAGCAGGTGGTCGCCGCCACCGAGCCGCACCTCCAGGACGCCGGCCTCGCCGTCGAGGCTGATCGTGCGCCGGTAGGCGCCGTCGCGCACCGATTCCACGCCCGGCACCGCGCGCTCGGCCAGGTACGAGCTCAGCGCGTCCCAGTGCAGGGGCGGCGCGAACGGCAGCCGCATCATCAGCCCGCCGTCCGCGGCGAGCCGGTCGGCCCGGCGGCGCCGGTTGCGCAGCTCGACCGGCGAAGCGCGGAAGACGAGCTTCATGTCCCGGTTGAACTGGCGGAGGCTGCCGAACCCGGAGGCGAACGCGACGTCGGCGACGGTCAGGTCGGAGTCGTCGAGCAGGCGGCGGGCGAAGTGCGCGCGCCGGGAGCGGGCGAGCTGGTCCGGCGTCACGCCGAGGTGGTCGTGGAAGAGCCGGCGCAGGTGCCGCGGGGACACCGCCAGCCGCGCGCCGAGCGCCGCCTCGGTTCCGGTGTCCAGCGCCCCGGCGATGATCAGCTGCACCGCCCGGCAGACGAGCTCCGGCGCGTCGGCGCCGACCGGGCCGGCGATCCGGTACGGACGGCAGCGCAGGCACGCCCGGAACCCGGCCGCCTCCGCCTCGGCGGCCAGCTCGAAGGTCCGCACGTTCTCGGCCAGCGGCTTCGCCCCGCACCCGGGACGGCAGTAGATGCCCGTCGTGACCACAGCCGAAAAAGTCGTCATGGTCCAGGTGTAGGCGATCCGGCGCGGCCGGCGCTAGCCACATCCGGACATGCCGCACGCCGCCGTACGCGGCTCCCCCGATCGTGTCCGGATCTGACCAGACGCCACCGCCGTCCCCCGGCAGAGTGATCCCCGACCGGCGGCGCGCCGCCCGCGCACCGCACTACAGAGAGGCTTTCCCATGCTGGCGAAGGTGTTCCCGATCCCCCTCAAGCCCGGCAAGCAGGCCGAGGCCGAGCAGCTCGTGCACGAGTTCGCGCCGCTCGGTCCCGGGCAGGAGGACGGCACCGTGTCCTTCCGCGTGTACCGCGACCCCGCCAAGCAGGACTACCTGCTGTTCGTCGAGCACTTCGCCGACCAGGCCGCCTACGACGCCCACACCGGCTCGGCCGCCTACCAGAAGCTGATCGCCGGCCAGTTCGCCGACCTGATCACCGATTTCGTCGAAATCGACCACGAGCTGGTCGTCGGCCTCTGATTCGCGGAAACCGGCCGGATGCAGTAACCACTGCGTCCGGCCGGGCGCGGGTAAGCCGAATTCCGCGACAACCGCGTCACTCTCCGAATGGTGCGCGGTCCGAATCACGTCCGAATTGATTTTCCGGCGGAGACAACTCTGCCGGTCAACCGGCCAAGCCGCTGCAATGAGGAAGCCGGCACCCCCGATCACGGTGCGGCGCTCCCCTTTCGCAAGCCACCTGGAGGCTCGGCCGTGACCCCGATCACCGAAAAACCCACCGGCGTGCTGGCCGTCCTGCGCCGGACCCCGACGCCGGTCCGCTACCTGCTCGGTGGTGTGCTGGTCAACCAGCTCGGCGCGTTCGTCCAGACGTTCATGGTGCTGTACCTGGTCTTCCGCGGCTTCTCCGCCGGACAGGCGGGCGTGGTCCTCGCCGCCTACAGCATCGGCTCGATCCTCGGCGGCCTGGCCGGCGGGGAACTGGTCCACCGCATCGGCCCGCGGGCCACCATCGTCACCGCGATGTTCGGCTCGGCCGCGATCCTGGCCGTCGTCCCGCTGTTCGGCCGCCCCGGGCTGCTCGTCCCGCTGAGCATCGCGCTGCTGCTGGCCGGCCTGGCGACCCAGAGCTACCGGCCCGCGGCGGCCGTCCTGCTGAGCGAGCTGATGTCCGACGACGACCGGGTCATGGGCTTTTCGATGATGCGGATCGCCCTGAACCTCGGTGCGGCGCTCAGCCCGCTGATCGCCGCGGGGCTGATCCTGCTCGACTGGAACCTCCTGCTGTGGTTCGACGCGACCACCGCCCTGCTCTACGCGGTGCTGGCGATCCGGCTGCTGCCCGACCGCCGGATCGAGCGCGAGACGGCGGCGACGCCGTCCCGGAGCGGCACCCGCGCCGCGTACTCGACGCTGCTGCGCGACGGGCGGTTCTGGTTCTTCCTGGCTTCGGTGCTGATCGGGTCGATCATCTACGTCCAGTACACCGTCGCGCTGCCGCTCAAGATCAACGCCGAAGGCCACCCGACCGGCCTCTACAGCGTCGTGCTCGTGACCGCGTCGGCCGTGCTCATCCTGTGCGAGCTGAAGATCACCTCCTACGTCACCCGCTGGCCGGGCCACGTCGCCGCCACGGCCGGGACCGTCCTGATGGGCCTCGGGGTCGCCGGCTTCGGCATCAGCGGCGGCTCGGCCGTCGCACTGGTCGCGTGCACCGTGGTGTTCGTCTTCGGGATCATGATCAACGGACCGACGATGTTCGCCTACCCCTCGACCTTCCCCTCGGCCGTCAAGGCGCGCTACATCAGTGCCCACCAGGCGACTTTCGGCCTGGGGATGGCGCTGGGCCCGCTGTTCGGCGTCGCCGCGTGGATCGCGCTGGGCAACGGGGTCTGGTGGCTGTGCGGCGGCTTGGGGCTGGTGGCGGCGTTGTGCGCCCTGCTCGGCATGACGGCTCGCCGGCCCCGCGTCGCCGCCGTCTGATCCGTCCCGGCCGCGAACCGGCCGTCGCGACCGACCCATCGGGGACCTCCGGCGTCCCGGGTGGGTCATTCGCGACGGAAACCTCGGCAGAGCACGGACTTTCGCCGAAGACGGACTTCCGCCGAAGGAAGCCGCCGCGATCCCTTGCCGGGGCCTCGCATCCCGAACCACCACGGCCGCCCGCCTCGCGCGGGCGGCCGTCCAGCATTCCCGCAATTCACCCTAATGACGTGAGAATCGCCCACAATTGATCAACAAAGCGTCAGGAACTGTGCACGAATGGGCTAACAGGACCGCCGTTCAGCGGAAGAGAACGCAGCCGCCGTCAGCGACGCTGAGTAGGTGAGGGGAAGTGATCCATATGGGCAGACCAGAAAAGCCGGTCAACTCGTCCGGCGGCACCGCCACCCAGTTCGCTCGCGAATTACGCGAGTTGCGCGCACGAGCCGGTAACCCGACCTACCGGGAAATGGCCCGGTCGGCGATGTTCTCTTCGTCGGTGCTCTCCAGCGCGGCGAGCGGCAACCGGATGCCGTCCCTGCAGGTGACCCTCGCGTTCGTCGCCGCGTGCGGCGGCGACCACGAGGCGTGGCGGCGGCAGTGGCACGCCGCCACCAGCGGCTATCCGCAGCCCCCGTTCGGGGGGCGCAGAAGACGGCCGTCGCTGTTCCAGCGGCGCGGGGGCGCGCCGCCGTACCCGGCACAGCTACCGCTGAGGCCGAGGGGGTTCACGGGGCGGACGACCGAGCTGGCGTGGCTGCGGTCACCCGGCGACATGCCGCGGGTGATCAGCGGCCCGGCCGGGGTCGGCAAGAGCGACCTCGCGTTGCACTACGCCCATTCGATCGCGGCCGAGATGACGGACGGGCAGCTCTACGCCGACCTCGGCGGCCTCCGCCACGGCGGCGGGGCGCCGCCCGTCCCCGGAGCCGGCGCCATCCTCGACGGCTTCCTGCGCGCGCTCGGCGTCGACGACGACCAGCTGGCCGGCACGTTCGACCACCGCGCCGGCCTGTACCGCACGCTGCTGGCCGAACGCCGCCTCGTGGTCCTGCTGGACAACGTCCAGGACGAACAGCAGGTGCGTCCGCTGCTCGCCGAGACCACCACGAGCACGACCCTGCTGGTCGGCCGCAAGCGTTTGCTGGGGCTGCGGGACGTCAGCAGGCTGCGGCTGGCGCCGCTTTCGCGCGGCGACTCGATCGCGATGATCACCGAAGCACTCCCCCACCTCGCCGCCGCCGCCGACCGGGACTGTGCCCGCCTCGCCGAGATGTGCGGTGACCTGCCGCTCGCCCTCGACCTCGCGCTCCGCAAGATCGCCTCGCGGCCACGTCTGACCCTGCGGCGGGTCGTCGAAGAGTGGCGGCTCAACGGCAACACCGTGGACTGGCTGTGCCTCGGCGACCTGTCCCTGCGGCAGTCGCTGGAATCTGCCTACAACACGCTCAGCCCGCAGGCCAGGGACCTGCTGGGGGAACTCGCCCGGGCACCGGCGGGCACGAGGGATGCCCTGCCGGCCGGCCAGGACGAGCTGGCCGAAGAGATCGCCGACGCCGGTCTGCTCACGCACGCCGACCCGTACCTCGAGGGCCACGGGCTCCCCCCACCGGTGCGCGACTTCGTCCTCAGCACCATCGAGCCCCACGGTCACGACTTCTCCGCGATGGCCGGGCCCGTGTCCGCCTGACGTGACATCGGGACGGCCCGGCAACGACGCCACCGTCCCGTTCCGCCTTCCCGCCCCGTGTCCGCGTCCGGGGCGTACCTCCCGGCCTTGCCGGGATCCGCCGCGCTGCCGCGGCCGTCCGCTCCGCCGCGTTCGCCTGGCCGTCATTCCCGCTTTTGACGCGGCCCTTCCGCGTCGCGCGCCGGCCTTTCGACACGGCCGCCTTTCGCCTTTCCCGCTTCGCCTTTCACCGGATCCGCGTCTCCTCGCGCGCGGTCCCGGCCGCCGATTGATTGTCCTTTCCGGACAAAGCTCCCAGCCAAGTCCGCCATGGCCTGTAATCAGCAGGGCACCCGGATGGGTTTTCCACGGACCCCGGCCGGACTTCCTCCCGTGCCGTTTCCGGCCGAACCCGCTTCGCAGCCTTTCTCTGGAAGGACAGGACATGCTCGACAACGGCATCCCCGTACGGCTCCCGGTCCCCGAACGGCCCGGCCAGGCCGCGGAGCACGGCCGGCCGTCCGGCACTCCGGTCCGGCCGCGGCGGGGCAACCCGTCGCTCGTGGTGACGAAGCCGAACGGTTTCCGACACTACCCGGCCTATCTCGTCATGGCTGCTTCGATCATGCTCCTCATCGTCGCGATCTGGTTGTCGGCGCGAGTGCACCTGAGCCCGGCGTGGCACGACGTCGCGTTGTTCGCGCACCTCGCGTCCCTGGTTCTCGGCCTCGGCGCGGTCCTCGTCGCCGACTACTTCTTCGCCCTGTGGGCGCTGCGCCGCACGACGTTCGCCGAGGCCGTCCGCAGCACTTCCCGGCTGCACCTGCTGGTCTGGGCCGGCCTGACCGGGCTGGTCGGCAGCGGCGCGCTGCTCGAACCGGACCTCGGCTCCCCCGCCACGCTGGTGAAACTCGGCCTCGTGGTCGTTCTCACCGTCAACGGCGTGCACGTCGCGCGGCTGGGCAGGCAGCTGGCTTTCGTCGAAGAACCCGTGCCGGCCCGGCTGCTCCTCCGCGGCGGCCTCGCGACCGCGATCTCGCAGCTGTGCTGGTGGGGCGCCGTCGTCATCGGGTTCCTGAACGCCAACCGCTGATCGGGGTGCGACCCGTGTCCCGTCCCGTTGCCGCCGCCACGACGGCGATGCTGTCCGGATCTGGCCAGACGCGTGGCCACGCTCCCGGGCACCCTGATGACTCCCGGACCGGAGCCCCGGCCGGGGAAATGGTGGAACGGAGTAGGAATGATCACCAAGTTGGTGCGCGCCGTGACCGCGGCGATGCGTCCGGTCCCGTCGGCCTCGACCGTCGCCCAGCGGCTCGACGAGGCCCGCTCACAGCCGGACTACCTCATGACGATCGAGCTGTTCCGCCTGCGCGGCCTGGGCTGACCGAACTCGCTCGTTTCGCCGCCTCCCCGGACGTCCGCTGTCGCACGTCCGGGCGCGGTGGGCCGGCGGTACAGCCGAAGCCCGGCCGGGCTCCCCCGCCCCCGGCCGCTTCGACACCCGTACCGCCCACCCGACGAAACGAGCGACCATGACCAGCACCGTCTCCATCGCGGCCCCGTACGCCGCCGGCGAATCCCCCGTGTCCCACCGCCGGTTGCTGATGTGTTCCGCGAGGTACTTCCGGATCGACTACGAAATCAACCCCTACATGCACGTCGGCGTCCAGCCCGACCTCGAGGCCGCCGTCGCCGAACACGACGACATCGTCGCGGCGCACCTCGCGGCCGGGCGCAAGGTGGAGTTCGTCGACGCGGACCCGTCGTGCCCCGACATGACGTACACGGCCAACGCGGCCGTCGTCCGCGGCGACCGCGCCGTGCTCGCCACGCTGCCGCCCGAACGGGCCGCGGAAACGCCGCACTACCGGGCCTGGCTGGAAAACCACGGGTTCGAGGTCGCCGAGACGCGCTACGCGTTCAGCGGCCAGGGCGACGCCCTGGCCTGCGGAGACCTGCTGCTCGCGGCCCACGGCCGGCGCACCGACGCGCGGGCGTTCCGCACGCTCGCGCGCCACCTCGGCTGCGAGATCGTCGGCCTGCGCACGACGAGCCCCCGCTGGTACGACCTCGACCTGGCGGTGGCGGTGATCCACCCGGGCCGGATGCTGGCCTACAACCCGGAGGCGCTCGACACCGCGAGCCTGCGCAGACTGCGCGGGCTGGGCATGGAGCTGATCGAGGTGTCCCCGGCCGAAGCGGCGGCCTTCGCCCTGAACCTGATCAGCGACGGCCGCACGGTCACGATGACGAGCGGCGCGCCCCGGCTGGCCGCGGACCTGCGAGCCACGGGCTTGACGGTGGTGGAGCTGGAAACCCGGGAACTCCGCAAGGGCGGCGGCGGCGTCCGCTGCACGGCTTTGACGTTGGACAACCCCGCCTGACCCGCGCGCGCCTGGCGAGAAGCCGTCCTCGCCAGGCGCGTCCGGCCGGGCCCGGCCGCCGGGCTGCTGCCCTGCCGTCCACGGCGGCCAACACACCGACCGGAGCAGCCAACTCGCCGGGAACGTGGGTGGCCTGGCGGCGTCGACCACGGTGGTGAGCAGGCTTTGGTAGCGCGCCGGGCCGACGTGGCGCGGGCAGTTCCGGTCACCGTCGTTGATGCCGAACTGGATGAACAGGTAGTCACCGGCCCGCAACCCGGCCACCAGCCCACCGGGCACGCGGACGGCGGGTCCGCCGTCGTCGAGTCGCGGAATTCGAGCCGGTCAGGCCCGCGTAGCGGTGTGCGAGTCCGGCCGGAAGCAGGTATTCGGCCAACAGGTTGCCGGCGCGGCGGGACGGTAGACCCATGTCGTGCATGAGTTCGTCCGCGCAGTGGATGTCGTAGGGGCCGAAGTCGTAGCCACCGGAGCCCGGAAGCACCCGCTCCTGCCAGGTCAGGCGAGCGTCGACGCCCTGCTGCATCTCCTGCTCGCTCGGGGCGGTGCGCAGTGCCGACCGGAAGTGGCGGGCCAGCCAGTGCGCGGTGAGTTCCACGCCCATGATGTTGTTGAAGACCTGCCGGAATCCGACGAATCCCAGCCGGTCGGCGCCGGGTGGCACGATGCCCCGGTAGAGGCGTATCCGCCCGGCGGGATCGTGCACCTGCACGTCCGGATCCAGGAACGGGAAGATCTTGTGGTGCCCGGTGGCGAACACGATGACATCCGCCGCCACTTCCTCGCCGGTCGCCAGGCGCAGCCCCTGGTCGGTATACGCCTCGACAGCGCTGACGTTGGCGGCGATCAGGCCGCGACGGACGGCCCGTGCGTAGCCGCGTGGCATCACTCCGGCGTGTGCCAGGTGGAAGGGGAGCGGGTGAGCGGGCCGCAGCTCCTTCGGCAGCCGGTGCAGCCCCGTGGAGATCAGCGTGTCGCGGGTGATGAGCCACCACAGGGCTCGCTTGCCCCGGTCGTTGACGCGGTCGATCGGGCGGACGCAGGCCGGGTCGTGGTAACGAGGCAGCAGCGCCTCACCGAACCGGGTGAACAGGATCCACTTGTAGCCGACCAGACCGAGCAGGAACCGTTCGGGGACCATCCAGTTCACCTTGCGCTGCACGATCGTGGCCGAGGCTGCCTCGCGCCCGGCGCGGGTGACCAGGTCCAGTGCGGACTTGCCGCCGCCCACGACGACCACCCGCCGGCCGGCGAACGTCCCGGCCCGCACCTCGTTGGAGTGCAGCACGGTTCCGCCGAACAACTCACGTCCGGGCAGGTCGGGCAGCCGGACGTGATGATGGGCCCCGCTGGCGACCACGACGTAGTCGAACGTTTCGCGACGAACCTGCGCCGCCTCGTCCCCGGCGGCCCGGGAGTCGACCGACCACCCGGAGGCGCCCACCCGTCCGGGCCCGTCCACCGGCCGGATGGAGATCACCTCGGTGCCCGGCCGGAGGCGATCCAGCACGCCGAAGGTCTCGGCGTAGTCCTCCAGATAGCGCTGGGTGTCCACGGCGCCGGCGAAGTGCAGGCGGTTGGGCAGGTCCGCGAACTCGAAGATGCGGCGTGCGGACTGGTTGGCCAGCCCGTCGTAGCAGCCACCCGGGGACCAGATCCCGCCGACCCGCTGGTACTTGTCGAAGACCGTGACGTCGAAGCCGTGCTCCAGCAACACCTTGGCGGTGACGATCCCCCCAGGTCCCGCCCCGACAACACACGCTCGCACAGGCTGCCACTCCCCCGGGATGATCGGCGCATCCAATCCGCCCATCATCCCGGCAGCTGCCACCTGTGCCAACCCACCGCGCAATGAGGATGCGCCGTCGGCACGACGACCTAGGTCATCGTGCCGATGCGGCACGTCGGCCGGGTCGTAGACGTAGCGCGGGGAGATCCGGTGGGCGGTGGCGCTCAGGTGGGCGTGCAGGTCAGCGTCGGTGGCGCTGTCCCGCCGGTGGCCTGGAAGCCGAAGGTGGTGCTGCCGCCCGCGGCGATCGAGCCGTTCCACCCCGCGTCCGTGGCGACCACGCCGGCGCCGTTCTGCTTCA
>NZ_JAJPWT010000007.1:0-433151 GCF_046548975.1 Amycolatopsis sp. lyj-346 | reverse complement strand
GGGACACGAAGGCCTCCGGGCGGTGATGTGGTTCCTAGACAGCTCCACTTCACAACCGGAGGCCTTCACCTGTCAGCACGACAGGCCGTCACCGCCTCAACCCGGGACAACCTCCCCGGACATCACACCTAGCGCCCCAATGTGGCCTTGGTTGCGTTGAACGCGCCGAAGGCCACCTTAGGTGCGTTGAACGCACCGAAGGCCACATTGGGTGCGTTCAACGCACCGAAGGCCACCTTGGGTGCGTTCAACGCACCGAAGGCCACCTTGGTTGCGTTGAACGCACCGAAGGCCACCTTGGGTGCGTTCAACGCAACCAAGGCCACATTGGGGCGCTTGAGGCGGGTCAGCTCAGCAGCGTCGTCGCCAGCGCTTCGAGGTCCACGCCCGCGACGCCGTCGAGGACGTGCCACGGCGCGAGCCAGCCCGACGCGGCCAGCTCGTCGTAGACGGCCGCGCACCGCCGCTGCAGGGCGTCGTCGGTTTCGAAGGCGTCGCGCTCCCGGCCGGTCTCGGTCTCCGCCCGGCGTTCGGCGCGTTCGGCCGCGACCGCCGGCGCGACGCGCAGCAGCAGGTGCGCGTCCGGGCGGGGCAGGCCGAAGCGGCCGACCTCCAGCTCCCACACCCACTTCACGACTTCGCCTGCCGCGTCCTGACGCAGGCGCGCGGCCGCGTACGCGGCGTTGGAGGCGACGTACCGGTCGAGCAGGACGACGTCGTGCGCGTCCCGCAGCGCGCGGATCTCGTCCGCGGCGCCGCTGCGGTCCAGCGCGTAGAGCATGGCCATGCCGTACACCGAGTCGGCGAGGTCCCCGTGCCCGCGGTGCAGTGCTTCACGGACGAGGTCCGCGTGCACGCTTTCGCCGTAGCGCGGGAACGCCAGCGACGTCACGCTCGCGCCCTTGGCGCCCAGCGCCGCCGTCAGCCCGTCCGTGAGCGTGCGCTTGCCCGCACCGTCGAGCCCTTCGATGACCACCAGTCGACCCACGCCGGTCACAGTACTGATCCGGCCAAAAGCAAGCCGATCCCCCCGCACCGCACGCAACCGTTGCTACGAAGTCATTCGGCCGTGGCTGTGGTCGGATCAGTACCGATCAGCACAGCGGTGGTGGACCGGCGGGCTCGGGGGAAGGGGATCGACGCCGAGCCCGCCGGTTCGTCTAGGCGGGGTGCCGCCGCAGGTGGAGCACGTAACCGGCGCCGCTGACCGCGAGCACGCCGACGAGGATCAGCAGCGGCAGCCAGCCGGTGTCGTGGCCGGACGGCGCCGGGCCGCCGTCGCCGCGGGGCATGACCTGGGACGTCGAGTCGTAGCCGCCGGCCTCGCCGTCGCGGGCGTAGAGCGAGCCGGGGAGCTTGTCGGCGTAGCGCGCTTCGACGGTCCGCTGGTAGCCGTCGACGGTGACCGCGGTGCCGTCCGACAGCGACGTCACCCGGCCGTCTCGGACCGCGTACCAGGCGTCGACCTGGGGTTCGTGCAGCAGCTGGGCGCCCGCGAGCAGCTTCCGGGCATACCCGGCTTCGACGTCACCCGAGGCGATGTTGCCGATCTGCCAGGTGCCGTCGGCGCCGCGGACCGACCAGAGCGTCGCGGTCCGGCCGTCGGAGGCCCGCGCGAGGATCGCGAAGTAAGCGAAGTCACCCGGCGTCGCGTTGGCCTTGCCCGCGACGAAGTCCGGCGAGAGCTCGTACACGGGATGGGCGTCCGGCTCGATCTGCACCGTGACCGGCCCCTGCGCGTCCGGCGCCTGGGCGAAGAACCGGACCAGGACGTCCTGGAACCCCGCGGTCGCGCTGTGCGCCGCGGAGGCATCGGCGCTGCTGATGCCGGCGGCCTGGGCCGCGCCTGACACCGGAGCCGTCATCAGCAGCGCCGCGCCGGTCAGCACGGCGAGCACGAGCGCCCGCCTGCTCATCGGGCGATCCCGGTGAGCGTGTGCGTCCAGGTGAAGGACGAATTCTGCGTGTAGTAGCCGTAGGTCGACCAGTTGTAGCGCTTGGCCGGGCCGGGGTCGCCCCAGAACACCCAGTCGCCGCGGGTGTCGTAGCCGTAGAGGACGTGCACGTGACCACCACCCGAGCGCCAGCCGACGCGGGTCTCGACCGGCCGGTTCGCCGCGGCCTGCGTCCGGACGTCGGCGTAGGAAATGCGCCGGTCGAGGTAGCGGCCCGGCGAGCTGAAGCCGAGCTGGGCGAAGGCACGCTGCGGGTCGGCGAGCGTGCCGGTGAGGTTCGCGCAGTCCGCGCCGGTTTCACCGTGCGCGAGCTGGCAGAACCGCGTCTGGCTGACGACCACGCCGTGGTAGGCGGCGATGGTGTTGCCCGCGCCGGCCCAGCACCACTGGTTCTTCTGCTGGAGCTGCAGGACGATCTGGTTCCGGTAGGTCGACGGCACTCCGGGCGCGGCTCCGGCAGCGGCCGGCGCGACCAGGCACAACAGCAGGCTCACGGCCAGTACGGCGTGGACCTGGCTCGACTTCACCAGCACAGACGGCCTCCTGTGGAGGAGTGGGCGAACCAGCGGTGGTCACAACGGTGAACAACGCGGTCACAAGGAGCAAGAACGCCATCCGGAGGAACGGACCGTTCCGGGTCGTAGCCGGAACGCGGAACAGTCACCCTTACGTGGCCAACCACCCTGAACGGGGGTCGGCCGGGGCACTCTACGCTGCTACCGTGAACGTTCCGCGGTGTTCACGCCCAGCGCACACACTGGTCGGGTGAAGGGACGAGCGGTGGCACAAGACGGGAACCTCCCACTGATCATCGATGGCGCCCGCACGACCCGGGCATCGGTCGCCGAACTGCCGAAAGAGCTGACCGAGGCACTCCGCACCGGTGAGTTCCACCACGCCCTGCGGCTGGCGATCGCCTACCGCGGGCTCTCGCTCGCCCGGCTGCGTGCCCACCTCGCGCTGCGCGGGGTCCAAATCGGACAGTCGACGCTGAGTTACTGGCAACGCGGGCTGCGTCAGCCCGAGGTGCCGAAGGCGCTGCCGGCGGTCCGGGCCCTGGAATCGGTCCTCCAGCTGCCCGCGGACGCCCTGGTGGTGCTGATCGGCCCCAGGCTGGTCCGGCGCGGCCACCAGCCGGCGGCGTCGTTCCACGACCTGCGTTCCGGCGACATGGGGTCGATCGTCGAGGACCTGCTGGCCGAGCTCGGTGCGTACCCGTCGTCGAACCACTACAACGCCGACCTGGAGCTGCTGTCGGTCCACGACACGATCACGTTCGACGCGGAGCACCGCCAGGTCAGCCTGCGCACGAGGCTGGTGACGCGGGCCCGGCGGCACGGCCCGGACCGGTACCTCACGGTGTACAACGGCGACCCGGGCTGCCGCATCGACGACGTCGAGCTGATCACGGACGAGGGCTGCCGGGTGGGCCGGATGCGCCGCAACCCGGACGCGGACACGATGGCAACGGAGCTGCTGTTCGACCGCAAGCTCGCCGAGGGCGACATCCACGTGTTCTGCTTCGAGGTCCGCGACGATTCGGGGTCGGCGTCGCCGGGCTACTACCGGATGCTGCGTGACCGGTGCGCGAGCTACCTGGTCCAGCTGCGGTTCGACCGGAACGCGCTCCCGGCCCGCTGCACCCGCCAGGTCCGGGCCCGCGACGACGCCCTGCCGGTGGTGGCGGAGGAGCTGGCCTGCGACATGGGCGGGGTGAGCAGCGCGTTCTTCAGCGACGCCGGGCCGGGGCTGGCCGGGGTCGCGGTGGAGTGGAACTGAGGCAGTGTCGACCCTTCAGTCACGTGTGTCGACCGCCTGATCACGACCGAGCTCACTCCCCGACCGTGCGTGAATGGACGACACGCGTGACTGGGAGGTCGACACACGTGATGGAAGGGTCGACACGGCTGCGGACGACCCCCGCCATGAGGTCGACCATCACAGCACCTCGAACCCGTTGGCCTTGGCGGCATCGGCCTGGCGCTCGTCACGGGTGACGAACGTGACCGGTTCGCCGCCGGTGAGTTCGGCGGTGTCGTGCATCGCGACCGCGATGTGGATGGCATCGAGGGTGCGCACGGGATAGTTGTCGGTGACCAGCCGCCGGGCTGCCGCGAAGATCCGATGCGGTGCCAGCGGGATCACACCCAGCACCGTCCGTGTGTCCAGGTCGAACCGCGTCAGGTAATCGCGGGCGTCCGGAATCCGCCCGGTCCGCTTGGCCGCGGTGAAGGCGCTGGCGCACTCCAGCCGGGTCAGCTCGCTGGTGAGCACGAGGTGCCCACCGTCGATGAGGAGCTTCCGCAATTCGGCGTGGTCGGCCTCGTCGGCGAGGTATGCCCCGACCACGGCGCTCGTGTCGGCGTAGAAGACAGTCACCATTCACCCCGGGTCCAGTCGAGTGCCTCGCTGACGGCCGTGCCCCAGCCACGCGAGCGTTCTTCCAGCTCGTCGTGCCCCGGCGCTTCGCCCTCCGGCACGAAGGTGATCAGCTTGCCTTCCGCCACCAGGCGGTTTCTCCGCTCCAGCGCGGTTTCGGTCTTCGCCACAACGCCCCTCAACGCTTCCGTGACCAGGTCGTTCATGCTGCGCCCTTCGGCTTCGGCCAGCGCCTTCAGCCGGGCGTGCAGCTCGTCGTCGATCCTTGTGATCAACTGTTTCACGACCCCATGATAACACGTCACCCATTCGTGCTATCACTGTTCCGAGCGCAGAACAAAGGGCCGCCCCGAACACTTTCGGGGCGGCCCTGAGCAGCTGAAACGCGAGAACCTCAGTACCGGTAGTGCTCCGGCTTGAACGGTCCTTCGACATCCACGTCGATGTATTCCGCCTGCTCCTTGGTCAGCTTCGTCAGCTCACCGCCGAGCGCGTCGAGGTGGATCTTCGCGACCTTCTCGTCGAGCTTCTTCGGCAGCCGGAAGACCTCGTTGTCGTACTCCTCGTGCTTGGTGAACAGCTCGACCTGCGCGATCACCTGGTTCGAGAAGCTGTTCGACATCACGAAGGACGGGTGCCCGGTCGCGTTGCCCAGGTTCAGGAGCCGGCCCTCGGACAGCACGATGATCGTGTTGCCGTTCGGGAAGATCCACTCGTCGACCTGCGGCTTGATGTTGATCCGGCGGATGCCCGGGTAGCGCGCCAGGCCCGCCATGTCGAGCTCGTTGTCGAAGTGGCCGATGTTGCCCAGGATGGCCTGGTGCTTCATCTTCGCCATGTGCTCCACCAGCACGACGTCCTTGTTGCCGGTGGTGGTGATGATGATGTCGGCCTCGGGCAGCACGCTTTCGAGCTTGCGGACCGCGTAGCCGTCCATCGCCGCCTGCAGCGCGCAGATCGGGTCGATCTCGGTCACGATCACGCGGGCGCCCTGGCCGCGCAGGGACTCCGCCGCGCCCTTGCCGACGTCGCCGTAGCCGCAGACCACCGCGACCTTGCCGCCGATCAGCACGTCGGTGCCGCGGTTGATGCCGTCGATCAGGGAGTGGCGGATGCCGTAGCGGTTGTCGAACTTCGACTTCGTCACCGCGTCGTTGACGTTGATCGCCGGGAACAGCAGCTCGCCCGCCGCGGCGAGCTGGTAGAGCCGCAGGACGCCGGTCGTGGTCTCCTCGGTCACACCGCGGATGCCCTCGCCGATCTTCGTCCACTTGCCCGTGTCGGTCGCCACCGACGTGCGCAGCAGCTCGAGGAACACGCGGAACTCGTCCGAGGTGTTCTCGTCCGGGTTCGGCACGACGCCGGACTTCTCGTATTCGGTGCCCTTGTGCACCAGCATCGTGGCGTCACCGCCGTCGTCGAGGATCATGTTGGGGCCCTCGCCGTCCCAGGTGAGCATCCGCTCGGTGCACCACCAGTACTCCTCGAGCGACTCGCCCTTCCACGCGAAGACCGGGACGCCCTTGGGCTCCTCGGTCGTGCCGTGCGGGCCGACAACGACCGCCGCGGCGGCGTGGTCCTGCGTCGAGAAGATGTTGCAGGACGCCCAGCGCACTTCGGCACCCAGCGCCACCAGCGTCTCGATCAGCACCGCGGTCTGCACCGTCATGTGCAGCGAGCCCGACACGCGCGCCCCGCGCAGCGGGAAGACCTCCGCGTATTCGCGCCGCAGCGCCATCAGTCCCGGCATCTCGTGCTCGGCGAGGCGGATCTCCTTGCGGCCGAACTCGGCGGCCTCGAGGTCAGCGACGGCGAACTCGATGCCGTTGCGGGTCTCGTGCCGCTTGGCAACGCTTTCGGGGGTCATAGTGGCGATTCCTCCAAGGCTCGATGACACCCGAACACTACCGTTGTCCGCTCGACTGTCCCTAGAAGTGTTAGGAGGCCCTTACCGTGCCCATGCCCGGTCCGGACACCCGCGTCGTGGAAATCCGCGTCGCCGGGCTCGTGGGCACCAGCGGGGAAACGCTGCTCGACGCCGTTTCGACCGTCGACGTCGCCGGTGACGGCCTGGGCCGCGTGGTCCGCCCGGCGGACCGGCTGCGCCGCCCGGCACCCGGGCCGGTGCTGCCGGCGCTGGGCCGGTCGATCCCGCGAACCCTCGAGGGCTACCTCTGGCACGGGATGACCTCGGGCGGCGCCGCGAAGGCCACCTGGGCGCTGCTGTTCCCGTTCTCCCTGGCCAACGTCGCGTTCTGGATGCTGCCCCCGGTCCCGGACCGCCGTCTCGCGCGGGTACTCGGCGCCGTCTGCCGCGGGCTGCTGCGCGTCGGCGCCCTGCTGCTGACGATGCTGCTGGTGGGCCAGCTCGCGGCGATCGCGCTCGACCTGTTCGCCGCGCAGTGCCTCGCGCCGGGGTCAGGCTGCCTGCCGGTGATCCCCGACGTGCTCCGCACGGCGGGAGCCCGGATCGCCGTCGGCGTGCTGCCGCTGCTCGCCGTGATCTTCGTCCTGCACCGGATTTCGAGCGCGACCTGGGCGGTGCACGCCGACGGCGACCTCACCGGCGGCCCGCTGCGGATGCGCGCCGACCCCGAGACGCCGGCGCTGCGCTGCCTGCACACCGTCGCGGCGCTGGCCTCGGTCGCGTTGCTGCTGCTCGGCGGGCCGTTCCGCGCGCCGGGCGACAGCTTCGGCCTGGTCGTCTGGATCAGCACGCTGGCCGTGGTGCTCGCCACCGTCGCCGCCGCCGCGGTCGGCGTCGACACCGGCCGGTTCGCCCGGCCCGGCGTGCTCGCCTTCGCGACCCTGCTGGTCGTCGTGGCCGCGGCACGGCTGCTTTCCCCCGGTCCGGGCGCGGGCCCGCTGCCCGGCACGAACGGCGTCGTCGAAGGCCTGGGCGCCGCCCTGGTCGCCGTCACGGTGCTGTTCGCCCTGTTCCTCGCGCCGGCGGCGCTGCTGGCCCGGCCCGGCTGGAAGCACAAGCCGCGGCGGCTGCGGCCGTGGATGGGCGGCTGGGCGGCCGCACCGGTGCTCGCGCTGGCCGGCCTGCTCGGCGGCGGGTTCGGGGCCGGGCTCGCCGAAGCGCTCCGCCGTCTTTCCGGGGCGGAGCACCTGCGGGTGCCCGAAACGTATCTGCTGGTCACGGTCCTGTGGGGCGCCGGCCTGGCGCTGGCCGCGGTGCTCGGCGTGCTGGGCTTCGCGGTGGCCGTCCCGCTGCGGCGGCTGCGGCGGGGCATCCCCGAGATCGTCGAGCTGATGGAGCACGACGAACGGCAGGAGGCCGAGGCCGCGGCGGCCTGGGCGCGGTCGGCGTGGGAACGGCGGCACCTGCACCACCTGGCACTGGCGGTCGCGAGCGCGATGTCCGCGGGCGGCGCGGCGCTGCTGGTGCTGCGGTTCGGGTTCGGGCTGGTTCCCGGCTGGTTCGGCCCGCTGTCCGCGATCGGCGTGGTCGCCCTCGGCGCACTGGCCGCGGGCCTGCTGCGGGTGGTCTACACGGCCGCGCGCACCCCGCAGCGCAGCCGCCACCTCGGCGCCTTGGCCGACCTGGTCTGCTTCTGGCCGCGGGCGGCGCACCCGACGGTCCCGCCGTGCTACGCGTTGAAAGTCGTCCCGGAGCTGGCCGCGCGGGCGCGCGAGCACCTCGCCGAGCCGGGGACGCGCGTGGTGCTCTCCGGCTACAACCTCGGCAGCCTGCTGACGATCATGGCCGCCGCCCGGCTGGCGGCCGAACTGCCGGAAGGGGACCTCGAACGCGTCGGCGTGCTGACCGCCGGGTCCCCGTTGCAGTGGGGTTACCAGCGCGCCTTCCCGGCGCTGCTGCCGCAGGAAGCGCTGGAACGGCTCTTCGCCGACCTCGACGGCCGCTGGCGGGCCTTGTGCCGCGGCACCGACATCTTCGGCGGCGGCGTGACGACCTGGCGGCACTCGGTCGCCGACCGGCGCTTGCACGGCGTCGGGTTCCTCCCCGGCGGCGGCAGCGGCCCGGTGTCGGCGGCGGCCGACGGCAACGGCGTCCTGATCCTCGGCGGCGACCACTGGCTGCCGGACCCGCTGCGCGGCCCGACCGGGCGGCACCGCTGGGCGCCGGGGGTGCTCAAGCACCAGGACTACGTCGTCGACGCCGAATGGGACCACGCCGTCGCGATGGCCGCCGGTCTCGGCAAGCCGTCCTGGGGCGAGCAGGGCTCCCTGTTCGGGGACTTCCCCCAGAAACGGTGAAGGCCCCTCGCGCGCGGAGCGAGGGACCTTCGACCGTGGACTAGCTCAGCTTCACTCGGAAGCCTTGCGGCGGAACTTCAGCAGCGCGAGCAGACCGCCACCGGCGGCCAGCAGCAGGGCGCCGACCCAGATCAGCCAGCTGTTGTCGAAACCGGTGTTGGCCAGGCCGCCACCGGTGCCCGACTCGTTGCCCGCCGGCACGGCGGCCGGGGCGGTGGTGCTGGCGCTGGTCGGCGAGACGGAGGCTTCCGAGGTCGCCGGGGCGCTCGGCTTCGTGGTCTCGGTGGCCGGCGTCGACGGCTTGGTCGGCGCGGTCGTCGTGGTGGTGGTCTGCGGCGGCTTGGTGGTCTTCGAACCGCACAGGAACCACTTGTCGATCTTCGGCTGGCTGCCGTTGTAGTTGAACGGCGCACGCAGGTCGTTCCACGGGGCGTTCTTGTCGAGCTTCTTCTTGCCCGGCGTGTAGTCGTTGAAGCCGTCGTCGCCGCCGACGACGACGATGCGGGTGACCGTGACGCCCTCGTTGACCGACTTGATGTTCAGCCGGGTGTTGTTCTTGGCCAGCTCGAAGACAACGTCCTTCTGGTCGAGGACCTTGCCGTCGGCACAGGGCGTCGGCTTGCCCGGCGTCGGGTTGGGACGGGTGTCGTCGCTGTAGCAGGCCAGGGCGGAACCGGCGGTCCCGATCAGGGCAGCGGTGGTGAGCGCCATGACCGCCACGGCGCCGCGGAAGGAACGTCTGCGCATGAGTTCTCCAGTACCGAACGGGGGATGAACGGCAAAAACGGGGATCGAGGCACCACTGAACGTGGGAATCACGCGGCTGTAATTCACCCGTCAGTGGCACACGAAGGATCGAAAGGTATCGCACGTCACCCAGCCGCTTACGCGGGGTCCCTCTTTGCGCACAAATCGCAAGATCGTCTTGATCAAGTCGTAACCTGGCATTAAGCAACCAAACGCAAAAAGCCCCGCCGACCTGGACATTCAGGCAGGCGGGGCGTTTATCGCGCAAGTCAGGCTTCGGGAACCTTCACCGGCTCGTCGGCCTGCCGCTTGCCGAGCAGCGAATGCCGGCGGCTGTAGCCGAAGTACAGCACCACCCCCAGCGCCATCCAGGCGAGGAACCGCAGCCACGTCAGCACGGTCAGGTTCAGCATCAGCCACAGGCAGGCCAGGATGGCCAGGATCGGGATCAGCGGCACCAGCGGCACCTTGAACGCCCGGGGCAGGTCCGGCCGCGTCCGCCGCAGCACGAGCACCCCGGCCGAGACGAGCACGAACGCGAAGAGCGTGCCGACGTTCACCATTTCCTCGAGCTTGTCCGCCGGGAAGAAACCGGCCGCGACCGCGACCAGGCCGCCGACGATGAGCGTCGCGCGCTTCGGCGTGCCGTGTTCGCCGGTCTTCGCCAGGCCGCGCGGCATCAGGCCGTCGCGGGACATCGCGAAGATGATCCGGACCTGGCCCAGCATGAGCACCATGACGACGGTGGTCAGGCCGGCCAGCGCGCCGAAGGAAATGATGTTGGCCGCCCAGTCGACGCCGTTCGCGGAGAACGCCGTGGCGAGGGTCTTGTGGCTGCCGTCGCCCGCCTTGGTCGCGAGGTCCTTGTACGACGTCATCCCGACGACCACGAGCGACACCGCGACGTACAGCACGGTCACGATGGCCAGCGAGCCCATGATCCCGCGCGGCACGGCCTTCTGCGGGTTCTTCGTCTCCTCCGCGGTGGTCGCGACGATGTCGAAGCCGATGAACGCGAAGAACACCAGCGAAGCGCCGGCCAGCAGGCCGAAGACGCCGAACGAACTGCTCGCACCGCCCGCGATCAGCGAGAACAGCGACTGGTCGACGCCCGTCTGGCCGGCCCCGCCCGTCTCGCCCGGCGGGATGTACGGCGTGTAGTTGGCGCCCTTGATGTAGAAGAGGCCGAGGATGATCACGAACAGCACCACGGCGACCTTGATCCCGGTGATCACCATGGACACCCGCGACGACAGCTTCGTGCCGACGACCAGCAGGATCGTCAGGACCGCCACGACGAGCAGCGCGCCCCAGTCGACGGTCACGCTCCCGATGTCGAACGTCGTCTTCGTGCCCTTCCCGAACAGGTAGGCGAGCACCGTCTCGAGGTACACCGACCAGCCCTTGGACACGGCCGCCGCGCCGACGGCGAGTTCGAGGATCAGGTCCCAGCCGATGATCCACGCCATGAACTCGCCGAAAGTGGCGTAGGAGAAGGTGTACGCGCTGCCCGCGACCGGCACGGTCGAGGCGAACTCCGCGTAGCACAGCGCCGCCAGCGCACAGGCGATCGCCGCGAACACGAAGGCGAGCGAGACCGACGGCCCGGCGTAGTCACCGGCCGTGCGCGCGGTCAGCGTGAAGATGCCGGCGCCGATGACGACGGCGACACCGAAGACCGTGAGGTCCCACGCGCTCAGGTTCCGCCGGAGCCTGGTGCCCGGCTCGTCGGTGTCCGCAATGGACTGTTCGATCGATTTCGTGCGCCACAATCCCGTTCCGGGCACCGTTGACCTCCTGCCGCTGGCCTGCATGTATCGCGGTAGGTCACCCTATCGGGTCAGGTCGGTGACGGCTCGCCGAAGATGGCGAAGTGGATCACTTTGGGGGTCCGGGTGGCGAAGCCCCCGGCCCGGGGCGAAGCCCCGGTTGTCACGGATCTTCGATTAACGCGCAAGACTTCGGTCGAGGTCCGGTTCGAGGTAGATGAGCCTGGCCACCGGCACCTTGGCGCGGACGCGGGCCTCGGCGTCGTCGATGGCCGTGGCCACCTCGGCGGTGTCGAGGCCCGGCACCATCGCCAGCTTCGCCGCGACGAGCAGCTCGTCCGGGCCCATGTACTGGGTGCGGATGTGGATGACGCGCTCGACCTTGCCCGCGGCGAGCTCGTCGACGATCGTGGCGAGGACGCCCTCGTTCGCGCCTTCGCCGATGAGCAGGCTCTTCATCTCGATGATCAGGATGATCGCGATGATGCCCAGCAGCACGCCGATCGCCAGGGTGCCGACGCCGTCCCAGACCGGGTTGCCGGTGACGATCGACAGCCCGACGCCCAGCAGCGCGAGGAGGAGGCCCAGCAGCGCGCCGGCGTCCTCCAGCAGGACGACGGGCAGCTCGGGCTCCTTGGCCTGGCGGATGAAGCCCCACCAGCTCGCGTTGCCCTTGACCTTCTTCGACTCGGTGATCGCGGTGTAGAAGCTGTAGCTCTCCAACGCGACCGCGACGACCAGGATGATCACGGCGACGAACGGCGATACGAGCGGCTCCGGGTGGCCGATCTTGTGGATGCCTTCGTAGAACGCGAAGGCGGAGCCGAGGGTGAAGAGCATCAGCGCGACGATGAAGGAGTAGAAGTACCGGTCGCGGCCGTAGCCGAAGGGGTGCTCCTTGTCGGCTTCCCGCTTCGACGTCTTCTGGCCGATCAGCAGCAGGCCCTGGTTCGTGGTGTCGGCCAGCGAGTGCACCGACTCGGCCAGCATCGACGACGACCCCGTGACGAGGAAGCCGACGAACTTCGCCGCCGCGATCCCGGCGTTCGCCCCGAGTGCCGCGAGGATCGCCTTGGTTCCGCCTCCAGCTGACACGACCGCTCCCCTGGTAGGTCCTGAAACGTCGGAGTGCAGCGTAGTAGGAGCGGCCCAGCCCGGTCGTCACCGGCCCGGGGGGTCGCTCAGGCGATGGCGGCGATATCCCGTCCGCAGCGCCCTCCAAGCGCCCCAATGTGGCCTTGGTTGCGTTGAACGCACCGAAGGCCGCCTTGGGTGCGTTCAACGCACCGAAGGCCACATTGGGGCGTTCCATCCAGTCCGTCGCAGAGTTGCCGGACAAGCGAAGGTCACGTCAACCACGGCCGCCGGTTCTGTCGTACCCCTTCGCTACCGTGGTTTTTCCAGCCGGCCACTACCGGGAAGGTGACATGGCGCACTTCGCCGTGCTCGGTCCGCTCGCCGTCGAGAGCCCGCCGGGCCGATGGGCGGTCCTGCGCGGTGAGCGGCAGCGCACGCTGCTGGCCGTGCTGCTGCTCAACGCCGGTCAGCACGTCCCGGTCGACGTGCTCGTCGAGGCGCTGTGGCCGGACGGGCCACCCAAGTCGGCCACGTCCAACCTGCACACGTACCTCTCGCGGTTGCGCGACCGGATCGAGGGCCTGCGGGTCGAGCACGGCCCGCCGGGCTACCGGCTGCACGTCGAACCGGAGGAGCTGGACCTGCTCGTCTTCCGGTCCGCCGTGGCCGAAGGGCGGCGGGCCGCGGACCCGGTGGCCGCCGCGGGGCACTTCCGGCGGGCGCTCGCGCTGTGGCGGGGGCCGGTGCTGGCCGGGCTGCACGTGCCGAGGCTCGACGCCGACGTCGCCCGGCTGGAGTCCGAGCGGCTCGCCGTGTTCGAGGACTGCGTCGACGCCGAGCTGACCGCCGGGCGGCACGGGGAGCTGACCGGTGAGCTGCAGGCCATGATCACCGAGCACCCGCTGCGCGAACGGCTGGCCGCGCAGCTGATGATCGCGCTGCACCGGGCCGGGCAGCAGGGCAGCGCGCTGGAGGTCTACCGGCGGCTGCGGGCCACGTTGATCGAGGAACTCGGCGTCGAGCCCGGCGCGGAGGCCCGGCGGGTGCACGCGGCCGTCCTGCGCGGCGAGGACCCCGTGCCGCGGCTGCCGCCCGCGGTATGGCCGGTGTGCCAGCTCCCGCCGGACATCGGGGACTTCACCGGCCGCGACGCCGAGCTGGCGGAGCTGGACGGCGTGCTCGGCGCCGGCGCCGGCGTTCCGGTCGCGGTGCTGAGCGGCGAGCCGGGCGCGGGCAAGAGCACCCTCGCCGTGCGCGCCGCGCACCGGCTGCGCGCGCGGTTCCCGGACGGCCAGCTGTACGTGCCGCTGGGGGGCCGCGACATCGGGGAGGTGCTGGCCGACCTGCTGCGCGCGCTGGGCGTCCCCGGCCCCGCCGTGCCGGACGACGTGCGGGCGCGCGCGGCGGTGTTCCGCGGCAGGCTCACCGACCGGCGGGTGCTGGTGGTGCTCGACGACGCCGTCGACCCCGGGCACGTCCGCACCCTGCTGCCGGGCACGCCGGGCTGCGCGGTGCTCGTGACGAGCCGCCGGCGGCTGAGCGGGCTGGCCGGCGCGCACCGGCTGCCACTCGGTCCGCTGTCCGGCGCCGACGCCGCCGAGCTGCTGCACCGGCTCGCCGGGGCGCGGGTGGCCCGCGAGCGCGCCGACGCCGAGCGGATCATCGCGGCGTGCGCGCGGCTGCCGCTGGCCCTGCGGATCGCGGGCAGCAGGCTGGCCATCCGCCCGCACCTGCGGCTCGGCGAGCTGGCCGGCCGGCTCGAAGACGAGGTCCGCCGTCTCGACGAACTGACCGTGAGCGATCTGGCCGTCCGGAGCAGCATCGCGCTGAGCTACGAAGGCCTGCGGCCGCCCGCGCGGCGCGCGTTCCGGCTGCTCGGGCGGTGCCGCCTGGCCGACCTGCCGGCCTGGGCGGTCACCACACTGGTCGACGACCCGGACGCCGACGAGGCGGTCGAAGAGCTCGTCGAAGCGAGCCTGCTGGAGGCCCGCGGCGCGGACGGGACCGGCGAAGGCCGCTACCGGATGCACGACCTCGTCCGGCTGTACGCCGCCGAGCTCGGCGACCCGGCGGACGGCGAAGGCCTCCGGACGGTGCTGGCCGCCACGCTGGCGCTCGCCGACGCGGCGGCGGCCCGGCTGCCGCGCACGGTCCCGATGCCGTCCCCGGTCCACGAGCCGCCCGCGCAGCCGTTGCCGGACGAGCTGGTGGAGCGCCTGCTGGCACGCCCGGACGACTGGTTCGCCGCCGAGCGCGCCAACGTCGTGCTGCTCCTCGGCACGCTCGGCGCGCGGGACGCCCTCCTGCTGCTCGACCGCCTCGGCGTCTACCTGTACCTGCACGGGCAGTACGCCGACATGCGCACGGCGTACGAGACGGTCCTGACCGCGGACCCACCGCTGGCGGCGGTCGCCGAGGCCACCCTGACGCTGTTGCGGCACGCCCGTGGCGAGTACGAGGAGGCCGCGGTCCGCTACCGCGCGTGCGCGAAGGAGCTGGAGGCCCTCGGCGACCGGCGTACGCACGCGTGGGTTTCGGCGAACCTGGCGCACTGCCTGATCGGCCTCGGCCGGGCGGAAGAGGCCCTCCAGACGGCGGCCGACGCCCGCGAACTGTTCACTGTGGACGGATCGGCGGCCGAGCTGGGGTGGGTGCGCGCGGCGGAGTCGGCCGCGTTGTTGCGGCTGGGCCGGATCGCGGAAGCCCGGGAGGTCGACAAGACGGCGCTGTCGGCGGCCCGCTCGACCGGCGACGCCCGGATGATCGGCGAGGCCCTGCACGGGTACGCGTGGTCGTCGCTCCTGACGGGCGACGACCCGGGCGCGGTGGCGGCGATCGCGGAGTCGGTGGATTTGCTGCGCGGCACGATGGCGCGTTCGGCACTGGCGAAGTCGCTGCGCACCAGCGGCGCAATCTCGGCGACAACGGGCGCACGCGACAACGCGACGGCGGCGTTCGGCGAGGCCCGCGAGCTGGCCCGGGAGCTGGACGAGCGGCCACGCGAGCTGTCGTGCACCCGGGCACTGGCGGCGGGCTGGATCGGCGAAGGCCGCGCGGCACAGGCGATACCGGTGCTCCGGGCGTGCCTGGACGAGTTCCGCGAGATGGGCAGCAGAGCGGCCACGGGCTTGACGTGGCTGGTGTTGAACCGGGCGCACACCGCCACGGGAGACCCGAAGGCGGCGGCAGAGGCGGCGGCCGAGGGGGCAGAGCTGCTCGACCCCCGCGACGCCAGCGCGGCCGCCCTGCGCCGGGCATTGCTCGCCTTGACCGACTCGGCTTGACGGCCCGCCGGCCGAACCGAGCCGACCTGCCTTTCACCGACCTGCGCCGGGCGCCCCGCCCGAGCCCGACCCTCCGGGGTATCTCACCGACCTGGCGTACCGATCGGCCCGCCCGAGCCGCCCTGCCGGCGGTGCCGCCCTCGCCGAACCGGCCTGCTCGGGATGCCCTCACCGACCTGGCCCGCGGGGAGCCCGCACCGAACCGGCATGCCGCCCACTCCACCGGCCCGGCCCCACGGACCCTCACCAACCTGGCCCGCCGGTTCCCCACACCGAGCCCGCCCGGCGGATAGCCCTCGCCGAACCGGCCTGCCGGGCGAGGCGGGGTGCGGCCCCCTCACTGCACCACTCGCCTCGCCCCGCCGGCCGGGATGGCCGCCGAGGTGGTGCCGCCCCCTCGCGGCACCACCCAAGCCCACGGACGCCGGGCGGATCCGACCGGCGTCACCCCCAGCGGACCCCGGCGGCGCGCATCAGCGCACCAGGGTCCCCCCTTGGTGTAGATCGTGGCGGACGCCGCCACACGGAACGCACACAGAAACCACAACCCGCCCGTCCCCGGACCGTCGGCTCACGTACCTGCACAGTCGGCTCGCGTACCTGGACCGTCGGCTCGAGGAGCCGGACGCAGGCGCGCGAGCCGCCCGTCTGACACGCCAGCCGACCGGTCAGGTACGCCAACCGACCCTGCAGGCACGCAAGCCGACCCTTCGGGTACGCGAGCCGACCGACTGGGGTACGCCAGCGAACCTCGCCAGGCACGGCGGCCGAGCGGCTGGGGATGTGAGCCGTGCCTGGGTGCGTGAGGCAACCCAGCCGGGTCAGTCCTCGCAGGTGCCTGCCGTCGCGCGGAAGAGCTGGGCCCGGTCGCTGCCCAGCGCGCGTACGCGGACCGGCGGGTCCACCGCCGGGAGCCACACCGACTGGCCCCTTCGCAGCTCGACCTTCTCGCCGTCGTCCGCCGTCACCAGCAGCTCGCCTGCCGTGCACAGCAGGATCTGGGGTCCCACGCTGTCGACCGAAATCTCGTCGTCCTGGCCGGCCGCCCACTCCACGCGCGACAGCTCGAACTCCGGCGCGTCCGTGCGGTACACCGCCATGCGGCCGCCGTCGTCACCGCACTGGACCGGCATCTCGCCGTACGCGAAGTCGACCACCCGCAGCAGCTCCGGGACGTCCACGTGCTTGGGCGTCAGGCCGCAGCGCAGGATGTTGTCCGAGTTCGCCAGGATCTCCACGGCCGTCCCGTGGAGGTACAGGTGCAGGTTGCCGGCCGGCAGGTAGATCGCCTCGCCCGCGCGCAGCGTCAGGCGGTTCAGCAGCAACGCCGCCAGCACGCCCGCGTCACGCGGGTGCGTCTCACCCAGCTCCAGGATCGTCCGGCACTCGACCGCGAACTCGCCGTGCTCCTGGACGTGCCGGACGCACGCGTCGAGCACCTCCGGCAACAGCGAGTCGAGCGACGGCTGCGGCAGCGTGATCCACGTCGTGAACAGCGCCCGCAGCCCGTCCGGGTCCGGCTGGGCCTCCAGCAGCCCGGTGTACTTCGCCAGCCCCGGCGTCTCGATCGCCTTCAGCAGCTTCACCGTGCGGTCCGGGGTGCGGAACCCGGCCAGCGCGTGGAACTCCGTCAGCGCGCAGACCAGCTCCGGCTTCGCCGTCGGGTCCGGGTAGTTGCGGTTCGCCGCGTCACGCGGGATGCCCAGCCGCTCCTCGCGGGCGTGCCCCTCCGCGGCCTGGGCCGCCGACGGGTGCGCCTGCATCGACAGCGGCTCCTCCGCCGCGAGGATCTTCAACAGGAACGGGAGCCGCCCGCCCCACCGCTTCGCGCAGCGCTCGCCGAGCTGGGTCACCGGGTCGGCGTCCACCAGCTCGAGCAGGCTTCGCTCGGTCCCGTCGGGGCCGATCACGTGTGACGGGTCGCCCGGGTGGGCACCCATCCACAGTTCGGCCTCGGGGTGCGGCGCGGGTACCGGACGGCCCAGCAGCTCGGGGATCGCCGTCCGCGATCCCCAGGCGTAGGGCCGCACCGCGTTGCGCAGCAGCTCCACTGTCACCTCAACTCCACTCCTTCGGCACCGGCCGGGGCCGGTGCTAGGCGGGTCTCACGCCGTCGCGGGCGCGAAGCGGCCAGCGCCGCCGATGCTGCCCGCCGCCAGCCCGAGATAGACCGCCGCCAGTTCGAACCGCAGTGCCAGCACCGCGGCCCGCACGATTTCGTCGGCCTCGATCTCCTCGGCCGGCGCGATGACGTCCGCACCGGGCAGCAGATCCTCGGCCTGGAAGCGCGCCGCGTCCGTGGCCGGACCGGTGCGCACCGAGAGCAGCAGCAGCCGGGTGGGGATGTCACCAGAGGAATCGTCCGGATCGGCGAAGATGTCACGCTCCGCGCCACCCGATTGCGCCGCCCGCCGCAATGCGGGGCGCGCCAGGGCCTGACGATAGTCCTCGACGTCGCACACCGTGGCCGCGTGGGCGGCGAACGCGTGCGCAGCGTGTTCGCCGACGGCGACCGCGACCGGGTCCAGCCCCCACAGCAGCGGCACGCGGTCGGCCACCCGCAGGGCGAGCGCCTTGGCCGGGTTCTCGAACGAATCCCGGGCCAGGTAGTCCTTCCCGGCTTCGAGGTCCAGCTGGTCGGCGAGCGCCTGGACGTCGGACATCAGCAGGCCCAGCGCGTTCGCGGTGAGCAGCCCCGCGGCCAGGCCGCGGGGGAACGCCAGCTCCGCCGGCACCGGGATCCGCGGCGCCAAGAGGATGCCCTTGCCGGCCACGGCGGCCGCCACCGGACCTTCCGACGGCGCCGAAAGCACCACCGAGGCGCCGTACCGGGCGGCGCGCTCCAGCGACGCGGCGAGCTCGCGGTCACCGGGGTCGTCGGTGTGCGCGAACACGACGTCGAGCGCGCCGATCCAGCTCGGCACCACCTCGGCGACGACCACCGGAACCGGGCACGACGGCGCCAGGAGGGCGGCCAGCAGCCGCGTGAGCGTGCGGCTCACCCCGGGCCGGTCGATCAGCACGACGGCGCGCGGGCGGCCCATGTCGAGCCGCTCGGACAGCTCCAGCTCCGCGGCCAGCTCGGCGGCCGCCCGCACCTGGGCGCCGGCCATCGCGGCAGCACGGAGCAACCCCGAGCTGTCGGCCTCGGCCAGCCGCGCGGGGTCGTCGAGCAGCGTGTCGTCAAGCACTGTCGGCATCGGGTTTCCCGTGTTCCCCGGGCAGGGCCGCCTCGTCCAGGAGCAGCACCGGGATGCCGTCACGGACCGGGTACACGCGGCCGCATTCCGTGCACGTCAGCGCGTCGGCCTCGGGGTCGTCCGGCGCGCCCGGCCGGAGCGGGGCGTGATCGGGCGACGGGCACGCCAAGATCTCGAGGAGCTGGGCGTCGAGCGTGATGGCCATGGTTCCTCCATACCACGCGGGGGACTGTGGTGAAGAGCACTTCAGGACACAGTTCGGCCCCGGCGCGCCTTCATCGGGACGGGTCAGTTGCGGATGATCGCGAGCACTTCGTCCACCAGCCCCCGCACGGCCTCGGCGTTCGCCGCCTCGACGTTCAGCCGGAGCAGCGGCTCGGTGTTCGACGGGCGCAGGTTGAACCAGGCACCGCCCGGCAGCTGCACGGTCAGGCCGTCCAGCTCGTCGAGCTCGACGCCGGAGCGGGTGCCGAAGGAGTCCTTGACCGCCATCATCTTCGCGACCTGGTCGTCGACCGTGGAGTTGATCTCCCCCGAGGCCGCGTAACGCGAGTACGCGCTGGTCAGCTCGGACAGCGGGCCGGTCTGCTCGCCGAGCGCGGCGAGGACGTGCAGCGCCGCCAGCATGCCGGTGTCGGCGCGCCAGAAGTCGCGGAAGTAGTAGTGCGCGGAGTGCTCGCCACCGAAGATCGCGCCGGTGCGGGCCATCTCGGCCTTGATGAACGAGTGGCCGACCCGGGTGCGGACCGGCTTGCCGCCGTGCTCGGCGACGATCTCCGGCACGCCCTTGGACGTGATCAGGTTGTGGATGATCGTGCCGCCCGGGTCCTTGGCCAGCTCGCGGACGGCGACCAGCGCGGTGATCGCGCTCGGCGAAACCGGCTCGCCGCGCTCGTCGACGATGAAGCAGCGGTCGGCGTCGCCGTCGAAGGCGATGCCGGCGTCCGCGCCGACCTCGCGCACCTTGGCCTGCAGGTCGACGATGTTCGCCGGGTCCAGCGGGTTGGCTTCGTGGTTCGGGAAGCTGCCGTCGAGCTCGAAGTACATCGGGATGACGTCGATCGGGAGCCCGTCGAAGACCGTCGGGACGGTGTGCCCGCCCATGCCGTTCCCGGCGTCGACCACGATCTTCAGCGGCCGGCTGCCGGACAGGTCGACGAGGTTGCGCAGGTAGGCGGCGTAGTCGGCGAGGACGTCCCGCTCGGTGACCGAGCCGCGCTGGCCCTCGAAGCCGGGCACGCCCTGCTCGACGGTGTCGCGGATCTCGGCCAGCCCGGTGTCCTGGCCGACCGGGGAAGCGCCCGCGCGGCACAGCTTGATGCCGTTGTACTTGGCCGGGTTGTGGCTGGCGGTGAACATCGCGCCCGGCATGTTCAGCGAACCCGACGCGAAGTACAGCTGGTCGGTGCTGGCCAGCCCGATGCTGACCACGTCGAGCCCCTGCGAGGTGACACCCTCGGCGAACGCGGCCGCCAGGCCCGGCGAGGAGTCGCGCATGTCGTGGCCGATCACCACCGACGGCGCCTCCGGCTTGATGAGCAGGGCGAACGCGGCGCCGAGGTCGCGGACGAGGTCCGCGTCGAGCTGCTCGCCGACCACGCCGCGAATGTCGTAGGCCTTCACGATGCCCGAAAGGTCTGGCACGCCGTCTCCCCGCGATTAGTCGTCACTGGCGCCCGCTGCGCCGCGCGGAAAGCCTACCGGCGAGGTGAGTGGGTTACGCGTTCAGGCGCGACCGGGCAGGACCCGCAGGTGGCCGCGGCGCCCGGACGGGCCCTCCGGCTCCGGGGCGGGCGGCGCCGGCTTGCCGGGACGGCCAGCCTCGCGCACGGCCTCGGCCAGCGCGGTCAGTTCGTCGGCCGACGGGTCCGGGGCGGCGAAGGCGCCTTCGTGCCGGACGACTTCCCAGCCCTTGGGGACGGTCAGCCGCAGCGCGTGGGCTTCGCAGAGGTCGTAGGAGTGCGGCTCGGAGGCGGTGGCCAGCGGGCCGACGACGGCGGTGGAGTCGCTGTACGCATACGTCAGCGTGGCCACAGCTGGCTCGAGACAGCCAGTACGCGAACACTTCCGTACGCTCCGCACGAAACGAAACGATAGCGCGTCGCCGCAAGGTCTCCAGCGCGACACGCGCTGAACCGCAGTCGCATAGACTTCCGGACGTGGCGACGGCTCGTGATTACCGACAGCGGCGGCGCTCGCGGCGGGACCGGCACGGCCGGGGCCTGCGCGGGACGCTGTATCCGGCGACCCTGCCCGCCGCCGCGAGCCGCGCGGAACGGTTCGACGCACTGGTGCTCGACGCACTGGAGCCGATCGAAGCCCGCTGGCGCCACGAGCTGACGAAGCTCGACGTGGCGGTCGACGACGTGCCCGAGATCCGCGAAAACGGCCACTCGCCGGCGGACGGCGTCCTGCACGACGGCGCGGTCCCGCTGTCGCGGCTGGTCCCGGCGGGAGTCGACCGGACGGGACTGCCGACGCGGGCCCGGATCGTGCTCTACCGGCGGCCGCTGGAGGCACGGGCGAAGGACCCGTCGGAGCTGGCGGAGCTGGTCCACGACGTCCTGGTGGAGCAGGTGGCCGGCTACCTCGGCGTCGAGCCGGACGTCATCGAAGGCGAGTAGCTCCCGGCCCGGCTGAGGCCCCTGCGAAGCGCGCAGAAGCACACAACCCGCGCGCGTAAGGGGCCCCCCGGTTTTTACGTTACCGGGCAGCACCGACAGTTTCCGGGCGCCGCCGGGCCGGGACCGCCGTCAGGAGCGTGAACAGCACCGCTGCCAGCTGGGCCAGGAGCAGCAGGTTCCGTTCGGTGCCCGGGTACTCCACCGTGACCTCGGACGACGTCGGCGGTACCGAGACCGCCACCTGGTGTCCCCACGCCGGCACGATCGGCACCGCCTTGCCGCCCACCGCGGCCTTCCAGCCCGCTTCCTGCTCCGCCGCCAGGACCAGCAGGCGCCCCGTCGGGCCGTCGGACACGCGGACCCGCACGTCCGGCAGGTCCGCCCGGACCGGCGCCACCCCCGGCGCGTTGCCCGGGGCGCCGCCGCCCGTGACCGCCGCTTTCGCCTGCTCCGGCGAGATCAATATCACCTGGCCCGCCGGCGGGAGCAGGCGGAGGACCCCGCGGCCGTCGGACGTCGGGGCGGCCACCGAGAGCAGGTCCTTCGCCAGCGGTGGGTACGCCTGCGGGTCCACGCCGGGCGGGAGCACCACGTACTGCACGCCCGCGGCCGCGGCGGCCGCCACCACGCGCTGGACGGCCGGGGCGTCGCCCTGGCCCAGGTCGCGGCGCCAAGCCGCCAGACGGGCGGGCGTGCCGGCCGTCGGGGCCAGCTCGTCGTCGCCGTGGTGCGGGAGGCGGCCGCCGATCTGGCGGGTCGCGTCCGGGGCCAGGTCGAGCACCGACCGGCCGGACGCCGTCAGCTCGGCCTCGACCTCAGGAGCGAGCGACGGCCGCTCGCCCGCGCGCAGCGGCCCCTGCGAGCCGACGACCACCGCACCGGCCGCCAGCGCCAGGAACACCGCCACCCCGGCCACCGCCAGCACCTTCGGCAGCCACGTCGCCGGGACCCCGGCCGTGCCGCCGCCCTGCCACGAGCCGAGCACGACCCACAGCAGCCCGGCGCCGACGATCAGCAGCGGCACGCCCGCGTAGCCGTGTGCCGGAGCGCCGCCCTGCATCGGGACTGCGGTGACGAGCCGCACCAGCACCAGCCCGCCCGCGCCCAGCGCCGCGAGCGCGAGCCCGCCGGCGGCGAGCTTCGTCGGCCGGACGACCACCGCCACCAGTGCCGCGGCGATCACCGCGACGCCGATCGGCCAGGCACCCGGCCCGCCGGGGTCGAGGCCGGCCAGATCGGTGCCGGACACCGCCGAAGCCGCCCCACCGAGCCCCTGCACGAGCAGTTCCGGGTGTTTCAGCAGCACGGTCGGCCACGGCAGCAGCAGCGCCAGCGGCAGCAGCACCACGATCCCCACGGACGCGATCCGGCGCGCCAGCCCGGTCGGCGCGGGCAGCACGACGAACCCGATCAGCAGCCCGGCGAGCGCGAGCCCGTGCGCCAGCGGGGAAAACGCGCCGAGCAGCGCCACCCCGAACGCCGACAGCGCGGACACGTGCAGCCAGCGCGTGTCCGCCCGGACCAGCAGCCCGGCGATGCCCGCGGCCACCAGCGGCAGCACGAGGTGCACCACGACGACGTCGAGCCGGCCCTGCGCCACGCCGGCGGTCGCGGCCGGAAGCAGCGCGTACGTCGCGGAGACGACGGCGCGGACCCAACGGCGCACGCGAAGCCGTCTCGTCGCCGCGTACGCGCTCAGCGCCGACAGCGGGATGTCGCCGAGGAGGAGGATCGCGACCAGCGCGGCCGGACCGCCGATCGGCGAGAACACCGCACCGAGCGTGCCGAGCACCGGCAGGGTGGCCGACGCCGGCGCGCCGGTACCGCCCGCGATCGCGTGCCACGGCGTCAGGTACGACGTCCACAGCTCCCCCAGCCCGCCGACCGGGAGCAGCTTGCCGCCGAAGAGGTCGAGGCCGAGCCGGGCGCGGTTGACGAGCAGGCCGAGCGCGGTCAGCGCGACGAGCAGGACCACGGGCGGCGCGAAGATCGTGGCCCCCAGCACCCGGCGGCGGTTCACCTCGACGAAGACGAACGCGGGTTCCGGCTCGCCGGCTTCGGAGGTGTCTTCGGCGGCCGGCGCCGGGGTTTCCGGAAGCGTGACGGCGACGAGCGTGCCCGGCCGGCGCAGTCCGGACCCGCGTGAGCTGACTCCCCGCAGCGCGCCGGCGGGCAGCGCGTCCGGGCCGACCGGGCGGTTCTCGCGGGCGTCGAGCGCTTCCGGCGTCACCCACGCCGACTCGGTCTCGACGGTCTCGGGCACCCGGCCGAGCGCGACGTCGTTCTCGACGCCGCGGCGCACCAAGCCGACGACACCGGCGCGGACGGCGTTGCGCAGCCGGGTCCCGCGTCCGGTGAAGAGCCCGCGAACCGTGCCCGGCCGCGGATTCCGCCGTCGGCGGATTCGCGCGGCACGCAATCCGCCGCGTCCACTGAGGAGGTACCCGGCGGCGGCGAGCTCGGCCCGCGCTTCCCCGGTGCGGCGCAGCAGGACGAAGGCCGGCGCGCGCAGCACCGCCAGCAGCGGGAGCCGGATCATGCCGAGCCAGAAGGAAAACGGCGAGCAGTTCACCAGGAACACGCGCAGCCCGTGGGCCCGGTTCGCGGCGGGCAGCGAGCCGGGGAGCGCGTCCGCCGCCCGGCGCCCGGTGGTGACGGCGCGGGCGTGGCGGACCCGCGCGAGCGGCACGGACAGGACCACGCCGCCGGCCGCGTTCGCGCGCCAGCCGAAGTCGAGATCCTCGCGCAGCAACGGGAAATCGGGGTCGAAGCCGCCGAGGGAGTCCCAGGCGTCGCGGCGCACGAGCGAGCCCGCGCTGGGCACGGCGAGCACCTCCACCGGGTCCTCGCCGGTCGCGGCGACCGGCTGGCGGTGACCGGAGGCGTCGGTGGACAGCCCGGCTTCGACGATCAACCGGGGATCGGTCCAGTCGAGACCGAGCGAGCCGAGCACGGTGGCCGACGGTTCCTTCGTCGCCGCCTGCAGCAGTTGCTCGAGGCAGCCGGGTTCGGGCGCGCAGTCGTCGTGCAGCAGCCACAGCCACGAACCGGGATCGCCCCAGCGCTCGGTGGCGTGCGCGACGGCTTCGGCGACCGCGGCCGCGAAGCCGGTTTCACCCGGCAGTGTGATGACCCCGGAGAGCACGGGCACCGCGTCCGGCCCGGGATCTTCGGTGGCTTCGGCGAGCAGCCGCGGGGTCGCGTCGGTGGAGCCGGTGTCCACGGCGAGGACGTGCCGGGGCCGGACGGTGCTGCGGCGCAACGCGGAAAGCGCCAGCGGCAGCCAGTTTTCGCCGTCGTGACAGACCACAATGGCCAGAACGGGCGCGGTGCGCGGGACGGGCGCGGCGGTGCGGGGCAACGAACGCTCCAGATCAGGCGGCAGTCGGTGCGGCCACCCTACGGCCCCGGCCCGTCACCCGATGGTGAACCCACGCGTGTTCACCACGTGGAATCACCGGTGACGCAATGCATCACCGGTGATTCGCACTAGACAGCTCGCTTCTTCAGCTTGCGGCGCTCCCGCTCGGACAGACCGCCCCAGATGCCGAAGCGCTCGTCGTGGGCCAGTGCGTACTCAAGGCACTCGTCCTTGACCTCGCAGCCCAGGCAGATCCGCTTGGCTTCGCGGGTGGAGCCGCCCTTCTCGGGGAAGAACGCCTCCGGGTCCGTCTGCGCGCACAGGGCGCGTTCCTGCCAGTCCTGCTCTTCTTCAGTGGCATCGATGAGCTCGGTGAGATCTCCCAGAGCCTGCTCCGGGATCTCGCCCCAACTCATGACGTGCCCCCATTCCTTCCCATCGGCTTCCAACCGCACGTCCGCCTCCTCGCTCCCTAGCACTCCCCAGGCTGGCGGTGGTGAAACGACACCCGCTGTCCCCTCTCGGCAGCGAATGACATCACTGTGATTACACCCGTGTAGTGCGGTCAGGTCAAGCGGAGTAGCGAGTTCGGGGGACGTTCCGGCCCGATCGCGCAAGGGGACACGCCGGTAACTTCACACCGGGCATACGGAAGACTGGAGCACGTGCAGAAGTCAGCAGTGCGCCCCAGCCCGGTCTTCCTCGGCATCCTCGCGCTCACCGTCGCCGGTGGCGCCATGGCCGCGTTCGGTGACATCAACACCGTTTTCGTCCGCGACCGCGATCCGCTGCTCATCGCGGGCGTGGTGATCTTCGTCGCCGCCGGCTGGGTGGCGTCGTTGTCGCTGCACGAGTTCGGGCACGCGATGGTCGCCTACCGCGGCGGTGACTACAGCGTCGCCCACAAGGGTTACCTGACGCTGGACGTGCGGAAGTACACCGATCCCGTCCTGTCGATCATCCTGCCGCTGATCTTCCTCATCATCGGCGGCATCCCGCTGCCGGGCGGCGCGGTCTGGATCGACCGCGGGGCCCTGCGCTCGCGCGGGACGTCGTCGTGGGTGTCGCTGGCCGGGCCGCTGAGCAACCTCGCGGTCGGCGCGGCGCTGTGCCTGGTGGTCGCGCTGGTCCCGATGGCGGGCGGGCTCGTGATCGCGATTTCCTACCTGGCGCTGCTGCAGGTGGTGACGTTCCTCCTCAACATCCTCCCGATCCCGGGCCTCGACGGCTGGGGCGCGATCGAGCCGTACCTGCCCCCGCGGGCGCGCGAGCTCGGCGCGCGCGTCCGCCCGTGGGCGCCGATCATCCTGTTCGCGATCCTGTGGTTCTTCCGGCCGGCGAACACCGCGCTGTGGGAAGGCTCCTACGCCATCTTCAACGCCTTCGGCGGCTACGTGGACGGCGCGAAGATCGGCTTCAGCGTGTTCCAGTTCTGGAACTGAGGTTTGCCGCGCCTGCCGCGTGGGCATGATCACCGCGAGGCAGGCGCGTGCCCGGCCTTGTTGCGCCGGACTCGCGGGACCCCTCAGCCGCGGTGTTCGGTCAGCCAGACGTGCGCGCGCTTCCAGACCACCCGCAGGCCCGACCGCTCCCCGAAGTAGTCGCCCGCCGCGCCGACGACCGGGAGCATGCCGACCGCCCGGTGGAACAGGTTGCCGCGCGGGCGCTTCTCCAGTTCGCCCGTGATGCCGAGCAGGCCGCGGCCGAGCCGCCACAGCGTGCGGCCCGCCGCCTTCACCGTGGCCTTGCCGTGCTTCTTCTCCGACGCCCTCAGTTCCTCGGTCAGCTTCGCCGCTTCGTCCGCCTCCGCGGCTTCGTCGTGCTCCGCGTGCTTGCCCGCCGCGAGGTCCGGGTCGATGTCGCGCTCGAAGAGCACCCACGCGATGAGCCGCACCCGGGTTCCGACGTCGGTCACCCCGTACTCGCCCGCGATCGCGCACAGCAGCAGGCCCTGCGACGCCGCGCCCAGCGTGTCCTGCACCGGCAGGCGGTCGGCCAGCGCGCCACCCAGCCCGGGGACCGACGTCAGCAGCGCCGTGAACCGGCCGACGCGGTTCATCCACCAGCTCGACCGGTCGTAGCCCGTCATCCGCGCCCACGCCGCCGTGCCGGGCACCTTCACCGACGTGACCCCGTGGATCAGCTTCGCCTTCAGCCCGGTCTCGACCTCGGCCAGATCCTCCGACGCCCGCGCCTGCAGGCCGAACGGGTCGGATTCGCGCAGGGCGTCCAGCATCGGCCCGCACGCCCGCACGAACGGCCGCAGCACCGCCACGACCTGCCGGTCGGAGATCGCCTCACCCACGTCCCGGTCCCCTTCCCACCGCCCGGCGCGGCGTGCCGCCGAGCACCATCGCACCCGGCAGCGCACTCGCGCCGAGCAACAGCAACGCCCGCCAGTCCTGGATCAGGACCAGGTCACCACCGGGGCCGAGCAGGCCGACCCCGAACACGACGAGCACCCACACCGCCAGGGGTACCCAGGAAAGCCCGGGCCGCACCAGCTTCGCCGTGGTCCACACCAGCCACGGCGTGGTGACGGCGCCCACGAGGACCGTCACCGGCACCGGCACCACGCCGATCCGCAGCGGCAGGAAGAACAGCTCCAGCAGGGCGAGCAGCACCGTGTCGACGGCGAGGAGCGCGAGCAGCAGCCCCTGGTCGAGCGTCAGCCGCTCCTCCACGGTCACAGCCCGCCGAACAGGTCGTGCCCGGCACCGTCGCCCGGGCCGTGGGCGAGCACGAAGAAGTCCTTCGCGAGGATCGGCTGGGCGATCTCGTTGGTCAGCGCGAAGTACGGCACTTCGTCGTCGACGACCGCGAGCTGCGTCGCGTGCGCGCGCAGGGCCGCCACCTTCGCGGGCAGGTACGCGGCGACGTCGAGCACCGTCGTGATCTCTTCGTCCGGCGTCGTGGGGAGCTCGTCGTCTTCCGGCACGTCGAACACCGGGTCGTGCTCACGCAGCGCGGCCAGTCCGGCGCGCACCGCGTTCCGCGACGCCACCGTGTGGAACACCCGCTCCACCGAGCGCGCGCCGGGTGCCGCCGCCATCGTGATCTCGTGGGCCCGGATGTGGTCGGGGTGGCCGTAGCCGCCGAAGGCGTCGTAGGTGACGACGACCTGGGGCCGGACCTCGTCGATGAGCTCCGCCAGCTGTGCGGCCTGCTCGTCGGCGGAACCACCGGTGAACGCCCTCGGGTGCGACGCCGACGGCGTGCCCGCCATGCCGGAGTCGCGCCACCGGCCGAGCCCGCCCAGGTAACGGTGCCGCGACACCCCCAGCGCGGCGCACGCGGCCATCAGCTCGGTGACGCGGTAGCCGCCCAGCTGGTCGGCGGCGTGGGCCCGCAGCCCGTCCAGTTCCCCGAGGTCGGCCATGACCTCACCCTCTTCACCCAGCGTGCAGGTCACCACGGTCACCTCGGCGCCTTCGGCGGCGTATCGTGCGATCGAGGCGCCGGTGGTGATGCTTTCGTCGTCGGGATGGGCGTGGACGAACAGCAGCCTTCGCGATACCGGGGAGATCACGGGTTGAGCGTAATTCCCGTGCTCCCACCTTCGTCGGGGACACCCTCGGTTATCCTCGCGCGAGTCGCGACCGCCGCGTCGTGACCGTCTGTACCCCCACGAAGGGCATCTTGGTGAGCACTGAAGCAACTTCGGCGGACGTCGCCGGCGTGTCCGGATCGGTCCTGTCCATTTCCGACCTCAGCGTGTCGTTCCAGACCGAGGACGGCGTCGTCGACGCCGTCAAGGGCATCGGGTTCGACGTGCAGCCCGGCGAGATCGTCGCCGTGGTCGGGGAGTCCGGGTCCGGCAAGTCCGTCACGTCGATGTCGGTGCTGGGCCTGCTGCCCAAGACCAGCCGGATCGCCGGTGAGCTGCGCCTCGGCGAGCGCAACCTGGCGGATCTCAAAGAGAAGGACATGCAGAAGATCCGCGGCAACCAGGTCGCGATGATCTTCCAGGAGCCGATGACGGCGCTGAACCCGGTCTACACGGTCGGCTGGCAGCTGCGCGAGGCCCTGCGTTCGCACCTCGACATCGCCAAGGACGCCGCCGACAAGCGGGCCGTCGAGCTGCTCGACATGGTCGGCATCCCGAACCCCGAACAGCGGTTCAAGCAGTACCCGCACCAGCTGTCGGGCGGGCTGCGCCAGCGCGTCGTCATCGCCATGGCGATCGCGTGCGACCCGAAGGTCATCATCGCCGACGAGCCGACCACCGCGCTCGACGTCACCGTGCAGGCCGAGATCCTGGGCCTGCTGCGCAAGCTGCGGGACACCCTCGACACGGCGATCGTGCTGATCACCCACGACATGGGCGTCGTCGCCGACATGGCCGACCGCGTGATCGTGATGTACCAGGGCGAGATCGTCGAAGAGGCGCCGGTGCGCGAGCTGTTCGCGTCGCCGAAGGAGGACTACACCCGGCGGCTGCTCGCCGCGGTGCCGGTGCTCGGCCAGCGCCCCGAGGGCCGCCGGCTGCTCGACGACGCCGGGATCGGCGCGGACAGCACCGAGGCGGCCAAGATCGCCGAGGAGATCCGGCTGGCCGACGCCGAGCTCGAGGCCGTGATCGAAGAGGCCGCGCCGGCCCTGGAGATCAAGAACCTCGTGCTCGAGTACCCGGGCCGCCGTGGCCAGGCCAAGAACCGCGCGGTCGACGACGTCTCGCTGACCATCGCCAAGGGCGAGATCGTCGGCCTGGTCGGCGAGTCCGGCTCCGGCAAGTCGACCGTCGGCCGCTGCGCCGTCGGCCTGCTGCGCGCGACCCAGGGCACGATCGCCATCGCGGGCAAGGACATCACGACGATGTCGGCGAAGGAGATCCGGCCGCTTCGCCGGTTCTTCTCGATCGTGTTCCAGGACCCGGCGTCCACGCTGGACCCGAAGATGACGATCGGCGAGTCGATCGCCGAGCCGATGGTGCTGCACAAGGTGCTGTCCGGCAAGGCGCTGTCGGCGCGCGTGCGCTCGCTGCTCGACAAGGTCGAGCTGGGCGGGCACTACATGAACCGCTACCCGCACGAGCTCTCGGGCGGCCAGCGCCAGCGCGTGGCGATCGCCCGTGCGCTGTCGCTCGACCCGGCCCTGCTCATCGCGGACGAGCCGACGTCGGCGCTGGACGTGTCGGTGCAGGCCCGCGTGCTGGACCTGTTCCTGGACCTGCAGCAGTCGCTGCAGTTCGCCTGCCTGTTCATCAGCCACGACCTGGCGGTGGTCGACCTGCTCGCCGACCGCGTCGCGGTGATGCAGCACGGCAAGCTGGTCGAGGTCGGCACCCGCGACCAGGTGCTGCACTCGCCGCAGCAGGACTACACGCGCCGTCTGCTGTCGGCGGCCCCGGTCGCGGACCCGGTGCTGCAGGCCGAGCGCCGCGCGGCCTGGGAGGCCGGCAAGCTGGCCCCGGTGGCCGACTGACGTTCCCACGCCGAAGGGCCCTACCTGGCTGTCAGGTAGGGCCCTTCGGCGTTTCCGGGCCAGAGCGCCCCAATGTGGCCTTCGGTGCGTTCAACGCACCCAAGGTGGCCTTCGGTGCGTCCAACGCACCCAAGGCCACATTGGGGCGTTCGGGGGCGGGGTCAGGTCCGGCGATCCGCACGCGAAAACGGATGCGGGGGTGACCGGAACCGGTCACCCCCGCATCGCGTGCGCGTTCAGGCCTTCATCCTCCGCTGCCGCGGGTCGAAGGCGTCGCGAAGACCGTCACCGATGAAGTTGATCGTCAGTGAAATCAGCACGAGCACGACGAACGGTCCGAAGAACAGCGCCGGCCGCGTCTGCAGCTGGGCGTAGTTCTCCAGGATGACGCGGCCGAGCGAGGTGTCCGGCAGCTGGACACCCAGGCCGATGAACGACAGCGCGGCTTCCGCCAGCACGGCCTGCGCGACCGCGAGGGTCGCGTTGACCGTGATGCTGCCGACCATGTTCGGCACCAGGTGCTTGAAGATGATCCGGAACGTCCCGGCGCCCGACGCGCGGGCCGCGTCGACGAACTCGCGCTGGGACAGCGACATCGCCTCGGCGCGGGTGATCCGGGCGATCTGCATCCAGCCGAACGCCGCCAGCACCAGCGCGACGATGTACCAGGAACCGCCACCGAACACCTTGGCGAGGATGGCCGCCGCGGCGATCTGCGGGATGATCAGGAACAGGTCCGTCACCCGGGAGATGGCCGAGTCGGAGAACCCGCGCAGGTAGCCGGCGACCGCGCCGAACACGACGCCGATCACGGTGGCGAGGATCGACACCGTGAGCGCGATGAGGAGCGAGTACTGCGTGCCGCGCAGCACCTGCGACACCATGTCCTTGCCGACCTGCGTCGTCCCGAGCGGGAAGTCGCCGCTCGGCTTGGCGAACGACGGGAACGAGCTGTCCTGGTAGCCGTGCTTCCAGAAGATCGGCAGCAGGATGCTGATCAGCACGATCAGCAGCAGCACGGCCGACGACACCATCGCCAGCTTGTGGTGCAGGAACTTCCGCAGGACCAGCTTGCCCTGGCTCCGCGGCTCGGGCAGCGCTTCCGGCGGGAGCGTGCCCTCCGCGGAAGCGGTTTCGCTCGCGAGAAGAGAGTTCAAGTCAGCCAACGCGAATCCTCGGGTCCAGGATGCCGTACATCAGGTCGGCGATCAGGTTGGCGACGATGACACTGCTGGCGATCACCACGAGCCAGCCCATCATCACCTGAGTGTCGTTCTTCGTGACGGCTTCCACCAGCAACGTGCCCATGCCGTGCCAGTTGAACACCGTCTCGGTGATGATCGCGCCGGCGAGCACCGAGCCGAAGTTGACCGAGAACAACGTCGACACGGGGATCAGGGCGTTGCGGAAGGCGTGCCGGAAGATGACCCGGCCGTTGCCGAGACCCTTGGCGCGCGCGGTCCGCACGTAGTCCGAGTTCATCACCTCGAGCATCGAGGCACGCTGGAACCGGCTGTACGCGGCGAAGCTGATCGCCATGATCGACAGCGTCGGCAGCAGGTACGCACCGATGGTGCTGGTTATGAAGTCCCCGACGCCGTCGGTGTTCAGCTGCTCCGGGCTGGTGGTCCGCAGCCACGGGTTGCCGAGGACGTCGGACAGGCCGAGGTCGCGCACCCAGCCGTTGATCTCGATCGCGTAGCGCTTCAGCACGATCGCGACGCAGAAGATCGGCATCGAGAAGAGCAGGAACGCGAGGGTGGTCGCGAGGTAGTCGATGATCGAGTACTGCTTCACCGCGGCGAGCACGCCGACGATGATGCCGATGATCAGCGCGAGGATTTCGGCCCCGATGACCAGTTTGAGGGTGACGCCGAAGGCGGCCATCACCTTCGGGGCGACCGGCGCGAGGGCGTTGCCCTGCGCGATGGAGATGCCCCAGTTCCCGGTCAGGAAGTCACCCAGCCACGTGAAGTAGCGGGGCACGATGCCCTGGTCGAGACCGAGCTTGGTGGCCGTGGCGGCCAGTGCTTCCTTGCTGATCTGCGGGTTCTGCCGCAGCTCGCCCAGCGGGTCCCCGGTGCCGGCGACCATGACGAAACACAAGAAAGTCCCGACCAGCAGGACGGGAATCGAGATCGCCAGACGGCGAAGGATGTAGATCACCAGGTTCAACGAACTGCTCCTCATCCGGGCCTGGTCGTAGAAGTGCGCTGGACCGCTACCCGGTTGTCTACCGTAGTGGCGGTAACCCTACGGTCAACAGCTACTTCCGGTGGGTACCGGGGCCCGGCTCGTGGCCGGACCCCGGTACCTCCCAGGTCATCTGGAACGAGGGGAAAGAAGAGGCGGGGCGAGCCCTACTTCTTCTGCTCCCACTCGCCGACGTTCCACAGGACACCGTCGTACGACTGCATGTAGACGCGGTCGATGCCCTTGAACGCCCACATGCTCGGCGTCTGGAACAGCGGCAGGGTCGCGTAGGCGTCGGCGATGGCCTTGTCGGCCTCCTGGTACTTCTGCAGCTGCACCTGCGCGTCGGTCGCCTTCACCGCAGCGGTGAACGGCTCGTCGATCTTCGTGTCGCACAGAGCCTGGTAGTTCTGCTCACCACCGTTGTCCGGGCAGACGTAGATCGAGCGGGACTCCGCCTTGAACGGCTGCGAGGACCAGCCGAACAGCGCGACGTCGTAGTCACCGGTCGAGACGCGGCCACCCTTGAGGAAGTTGGCGTCCGTCTCGTCCTTGACCTCGATGCCGGCCGCCTTGGCCTGCGAGATGATGATCTCGACGGTCTGGCTGCGACGCGCGTTCTGGTTGTGCGTGATCTTGAAGGACGCACGCACACCGTTCTTGGCGAAGATGCCGTCGGCACCCTTGACCCAGCCGGCGTCGGTCAGCGTCTTGGCCGCCGCCTCGGCGCCCAGGCCCGCCTTGCTGCTGTACTGGTCGACGAAACCTTCTTCACCCTGGAAGAACAGGATGCTGTTCAGGGGCTCCGCGTCCGCCTGGACCTCCTTGAGCAGCTTGTCGGTGATCTCCTTGCGGTTCACCGACTCGAAGAACGCCTTGCGCAGGTCCTTGTCGGCGAACATGCGCTTGAAGTTCAGGTCGAGGTGCTCGTAGGTCAGCTGCGGGGCCGAACCGTAGGTCACGCCCTGCGCCGCGAGGCCCTTCATGGTCTGGGCCGCGGTGGCGTCCGGCTGGGTCGACGCGGCAACGTCGATCTCACCGTTCTGCAGCGCGGTCGCCATGGCCTTGGTGTCTTCCATGGCGCGGACGACGATCTTCGACGGGCCGCCCTTGCCGCCCGGCCAGTTCGGGTTCTTCTCGAGCGTGACGGCCTTCTGGTTGGCGTCGAACGCGGTGATCTTGTAGGGACCCGACGACGGCATGATCGACGCGTCGAAGCCCTTCCACTTGTCCGTCCAGAAGTCACCGGCGGCCTTGATCTGGGCCGGGTCGCCGGTCGGGGCCAGCTTGGTGATGTCCGCGATGCCGGTCTTCTGCTCGAGGATGTGCGCGGGCATGATCGCCGGCGCGTTGAACAGACCCTTGTAGTCGAGGTAGGGCTCGCTGTAGTCGGTGACGAAGGTCAGCGCGTCCTTGCAGGTGGCCTGCTTGATCAGCGAGTAACCGGTGGTCGAAGCCGAGTTGAACGGGTTCTTGCCGTCCGGGCCCTTGGCCAGGCCGCTCTGCGACAGCCACGCCAGGTACAGGTCCTTGCAGTCGTAGGCCTGACCGTCCGACCACTTGATGTTCGGCTTGATCTTGTACGTGACCTGCTGCGGTTCCTTCTGCGTGACGTCCCACGACTCGAAGACGTCGGTGTTCAGCAGCACCTTGTTGTTGCCGTCGAGCTTCAACGTACCGGAGAGCACCGCGGTCAGGACGTAGTTGTTGTACGAGCTGTTGGTGTCCGGGGTCTGGTTGTTGTACCCCGAGTACCCGTCGTCAATACCGATCGTGACCGTGCCGTCGTACCCGGGGGTGTCCGCGAGCTTGAACAGGTCACCGGTCTGGGCCTTGCCGACAGCCATCGCCTTGACGTCGGTGGACGATCCGTTCTGATCGGTGTTCCCCGAGTCCGAATCACCGCCGCTGCAGGCGCTCAGCAACAGCGAAGCGCCGGCGACGAGCGACAAAGCGGAGACTGCTTTGGATCTCCTCATGAAGTGTGCCCTCCTAGCACTGAGCCCTTGAATATCGGGACAAGGGCCCACACCGCTCCGGTTTGGATGGGCCGGAGCCTACGACACGCCAAGCGACACTCAACTGGCGCACTGCGGGTGCACGCTAGAAAGGAAAAGCACCGACAGTCACCAGTTCAGGGTCGATCGTGACCAAAGGGTGACTTCCAGTCGACATCCAGAAATACGACGGTTACCTCATGGATTCACAACGCCCCACTCGAAGGCGTTGGTAAAGATCACCCGGTGGTACTGAATGCGTAGCCAACCGATTACTTCGGGCCGCGGGTCCAGTTCACCGCGGACCCGAACGGGCCCACCATGGGGGGACCGGGCGTGACGCCCGAGATGCCCGATCCGATCGCCAGGGTGTCAGCCAATTGGAACAACGGAATCACCACGTTCTGGCGCCAAAGTTCAGGCTCAAGGGTGGTCAGGGCTTCACTCGCCGGGGTCGCTCCGGACAGCGCCGCGTCGATCGACGGCTGCAGTGCCGGGTCGCAGAAGCCGGCCGAGTTGCCCGGGACGACGGGCTTGGTCTTGTCCACGCCGGCGGCCGTCTGCTCCGGGCGGCAGCCGAAGGTCGACGCGAGCACCGACGCGGTGTCGCCGCCGACCGCCTGCGGGACGACGGCGATGTCGACCCCGACGTTGCCCGCCGAGTCGCCGGTCGGCTGCTGGACCCCGCCGGCCACCGGCATCGCGAGCAGGCCGCTGAACAGGTCGCGCGGCTGCGGCGTGATCGCGTTGACCTCGATGCCCTGCGCGGCGAGCTCGCTGGTGAGCTCCTTGGCGATCGTCGCGTACGGCTCCTGGGTGCCCGGGGAGGCGATGACCAGCGAGAGCGCCCGGCCGTTCTTGCGCCAGGTGCCCGCGGTCTTGGTGTAGCCGGCCGCCTTCAGCGACTGCTCGGCCTTGGCGACGTCGGGAGCGGTGGGCGGGCCGGGCGGGATGGTCGCCGCGTAGCCCTTCACCGACGGCGCCGTCACCTGGGCATCGGCGTGCAGGGCCGACGACGGGCCGCCGTTGACGCCCTCGGTGATCAGCTTGGTGCGGTCGATCAGCGCGGCGATGCCGGCGCGGACCTGGGCGTCCTGCAGGGTCGCGCTGACCGGGCGCAGCAGCACGTCGGCCACGAGCGGGCGGGCCACGGTGTGCAGCCGGACGGCGGAACCGAGTTCGCCGAGCAGCTTGAGCTCGTCGCCGGTCGTCCGCGCCAGCGCGAACTGGTCGTTGCCGCTGCGCAGCGCGGCCAGCAGCGTGTTCTGGTCCGAGCGGCGGAGCACGATCCGGTCGATCGCGGCGGGCTTCTCCCAGTAGCGCTCGTTGCGCTCGAGGATCACCTCGCCGCGGGCGGTGTCCAGGCTCTTGATCGAGAACGGGCCGGCGACGGCCGGGAAGTTCGACGCGAGCGCCCCGCGCCAGCCGTCGGGCGCGTCCTTGAGCAGGTGGGCGGGCAGCAGGTCGGAGAACAGCGTCTGCCAGCCCGGGTACGGCTTGGCGAAGGTGACCTCGACGCGCTTGCCGCCCTCACGGGACTGCAGGTCGGTGATCTGCCGGTAGCCGGCGGGCCCGATCACGCCGGGCTGGTCGCGCAGCTGGGTGCGCAGGTAGTCGAAGTCCTCGGCGGCGATGGGTGCGCCGTCGGACCAGGAGGCGTCCGGCCGGATGTCGTAGGCGACCACGAAGGGCTGCTGCGAGATCACCTGCGCGGCCTTCATCAGGCTCTTGTCGAGCTGGGTGGTGCCGTCGTCCTTCTGGCGGAACACCGACGGCAGCAGCAGCTGCGAGAGCGCGGAGGTCACCTGCGACGAGTCCGCGAGGTTGTGCGGGTTGTACCCGCCGAGCACGTCGTCGACGCCGACGACGATCTGCGACGGCGTCTTGCCGGTGCTGGACACGGGCGCGACCGACGACGACACGATCGGTGGTGGCGGGGTGTTGGAGCAGGCGGTGAGCAGCACGGCCGCGAGTGCCAGTACCGGCACCGCCTTGCGATTCACCCGCACGCCCCGTTCCTCCCAGTTTCGCCCCGATCGGGTCAGCCATGCTCCCACGACCGTCTTCGCCGCCGGAACCGAGATTCCCATACCCGGATCGGGCGGCGCCGCCGCCCCTTCGTGCCGCTACGGGAAAGGACGCGCGGAACACCGTCCGGGTTCCCGGACCGTTCCGGAACGGCGGAACGAACACGGGCCGGACACGAAACCGGTTCACCTCGGTGGTCGGCGCCAGGGGATGAAGCCGTCGTGACCCCTATAAAGATATAAGGAGAAGAACGGCCTGATCCGTGACACTGGGTCTGCCACCTACGGACCCAGCGTAGGGGAAGGGGCACGAAAAAACCTCCCGGTGACACGCACCGGGAGGTTTTCCGAATCAGGGAGATCAGCCGTTGTCGCGGCTCTTGGCGCGCGAACGCTCCTTCGCGCGGGTGTTCACGTCCAGGGTGACCTTGCGGACGCGGACCACGGCGGGCGCGACCTCGACGCACTCGTCGACGGAGCAGAACTCCAGCGCCTCTTCCAGGCCCATCTTGCGCGGGCGGGCCAGCGTCTCCATCACGTCGGCGGAGGACTGACGCATGTTGGTCAGCTTCTTCTCCTTGGTGATGTTGATGTCGAGGTCCTCGAAGCGCGGGTTCTCGCCCACGACCATGCCCTCGTACACCTCGGCGCCCGGCTCGACGAAGAACGTGCCGCGGTCGGCCAGCTGGATCATCGCGTACGCGGTGACCGGGCCGGTGCGGTCGGCGACCAGGGAGCCGCTGTGCCGGGTGCGGATCTCGCCCGCCCACGGGAAGTAGCCCTCGAACACGTGGTTCGCGATGCCGGTGCCGCGGGTCTCGGTGAGGAAGTCGGTGCGGAAGCTGATCAGGCCGCGCGACGGGAGCACGTACTCCAGCTTGATCCGGCCGGTGCCGTTGCCGCTCATGTCCTCCATGCGGCCCTTGCGCGCCGCCAGGAGCTGGGTGATCGCGCCGAGGTGCTCCTCCGGCGAGTCGATGTAGAGGCGCTCGAACGGCTCGTGGAGCTTGCCGTCGATCGTGCGCAGGACCACCTGCGGCTTGCCGACGGTCAGCTCGAAGCCCTCGCGCCGCATCTGCTCGACGAGGATGGCCAGCGCCAGCTCGCCACGGCCCTGGACCTCCCAGGTGTCGGGGCGCTCGGTCGGCAGGACGCGGATGCTGACGTTACCGATCAGCTCCTGGTCGAGGCGGGCCTTGACCAGCCGCGCGGTGACCTTGTCGCCGCCGTTGCGCCCGGCCAGCGGCGAGGTGTTGACGCCGATGGTCATCGAGATCGCGGGCTCGTCGACGGTGATCCGGGGCAGCGCCACCGGGTTGTCCGAGTCGGCGAGGGTGTCGCCGATCGTGATGTCCGGGATGCCGGCGATGGCGACGAGCTCGCCCGCGCTGGCCTCGGTCGCCGGGACGCGGGTCAGCGCCTCGGTGACCAGCAGCTCGGAGATGCGCACGTTCTGCACCGTGCCGTCTTCGCGCATCCACGCCACGGTCTGGCCCTTGCGGAGCTTGCCGGCGTGGATGCGGATCAGCGCGATGCGGCCGAGGAAGTTCGACGCGTCGAGGTTGGTGACCAGCGCCTGCAGCGGCGCGTCGAGGTCGGCGGCCGGCGGCGGCACGTGCCGGAGCAGCGTGTCGAACAGCGGGTCGAGGTTCTCGCTCTCGGGGATCTCACCGTCGGCGGGCTGCTCCAGGCTCGCCTTGCCGGCACGCGCGGAGGCGTAGACGACCGGGAGGTCGAGGATCGCGTCGTGGTCGGCGTCCTCGATGTCGCTGGCCAGCTCGAGCAGCAGGTCGTGGGTCTCCTCGACGACCTCGGCGATCCGGGCGTCCGGGCGGTCGGTCTTGTTGACCAGCAGGATCACCGGCAGGCCGGCCTCGAGGGTCTTGCGCAGCACGAAGCGGGTCTGCGGGAGCGGGCCCTCGCTGGCGTCGACCAGCAGGACGACGCCGTCGACCATGGCCAGGCCGCGCTCGACCTCGCCGCCGAAGTCGGCGTGGCCGGGGGTGTCGATGACGTTGATCGTCACCTGGCCCTCGGGCGTCTGGCGGTGGATCGAGGTGTTCTTCGCGAGGATCGTGATGCCCTTTTCGCGCTCCAGCTCCCCCGAGTCCATCACGCGGTCGACGAGCTCGGCGCGCTCGGCGAAGGCGCCGGACTGGCGCAGCATCGCGTCCACGAGCGTGGTCTTGCCGTGGTCGACGTGGGCGACGATCGCGACGTTGCGCAGGTCGGGCCGGGTCTTACCGGTCGGCCGGCCGGTTTCGACGGTAGCGCTGGCTGCGGGCACGCGAGAACTCCTGAACTTCAAGGGTTGGATGGCCGCGCAAGCCGTTCAGGCATCCGTGACCGGCTCTGGTCACACGCGGACCTCACCCAGGATACCTGCCACCCCATTGTGAGCGGCCCCACGCCCCCCTGTCGGTTAGGCTGACCTAACGTGGAAACCCGGTGAAGGTCGCCGATCCGGAAGGTGCGTGCGCGTGGGCAAGAAGGCGAAAGACCCGCGAAAGGTCGTGCGCAAGCTGATGAAGGCCGGCAAGGTCAAGAAGAAGTGCTGCCGGTCGAAGCCGCGCTGCAAGAAGTGCCCGGTATTGGCGCTGAAGAAGGCGAAGCTGGATCTGGCCGCGTAGGCCTCAGTGAGGTACGGCCTCGTTGAGCAGCCGCAGCTCGGGTGCGGTCTTGGTCGGCGAGAACTCGATCACCTCGTACTGGGCGAGGTGCTTCACGCAGAACGGGTCGGACGCCAGGATGGCGTCGAGCTTCCCCCGGTTCATCGGCCGCGTGATGATCACGCCGCCGGTGCGCGGGTTCCGCCGCCCGGACGCCAGGAAGTGGCCGTGTTCGTACTGCTTGTTCAGCCACTCGGCGTGGTCCGGGAGCGCGTAGTCGATTTCCTCGATCGGGGCCGTGTAGTTCAGCAGGACGACATACATGGACAAGACCGTAACTCCGCCGGTGCGCTTCCGCGCCGGTCGATGCGAAGTGGTGACGGATCGGGCTATAGTCGGTGCCATGCACGCGCAGACCAGCTGGTGGCCGCCCTCGGCGGCCGTCTAGTCCTGCGCTGATCACCAGCGGCCGCCCCGGACGGGCGGCCTTTTTTTCGTGCCTTCTCCGGGGTGGCCCCACCTCGGAAGGAACCCACGATGAGCAAGCTGTCCGGCATCACGCCCTCCGGTCACGTCCACCTCGGCAACCACCTGGGGGCGGTCCGCCGCTGGGCCGTCGAGGGCGGCGCGGACGACCTGTACTTCGTCGCCGACCTGCACGGCATGACGACCCCGCACAACCCGGCGAAACTCCGATCTCTGGCGCGCGAGCAGCTCGCCGTGCTGATCGCCGCCGGCATCGATCCCGAGCGGGTGTTCGTCCAGTCCGACCTGGCCCGCGAGCTGGGCGCGCTGACCTGGGTCCTGGAGTGCACCTGCAACTACGGCGAGGCCGCGCGGATGATCCAGTTCAAGGAGAAGTCGAAGGGCCAGGCGGGGGTGCGGCTGTCGCTGCTGACCTACCCGGCGCTGATGGCCGCGGACATCCTGCTCCAGGGCGCGGAGGAGGTACCGGTCGGCGAGGACCAGCGGCAGCACGTCGAGCTGACGCGGACCTTGGCCAAGCGGTTCAACAGCGCGTACGGCGAGGTCTTCACCATCCCGCGCGCGGTGCTGCCGCCGTCCGGTGCGCGGGTCAAGGACCTCACCGACCCGACGCGCAAGATGTCGAAGTCGGCGCGGGACGAAGCGGGTGTGGTGTTCGTGCTGGACGAGCCGGACCAGATCCGCCGCAAGATCCGCCGCGCGGTCACCGACGGCGGTTCGGTGCCCGTCCACGCCCCGGAGACCCGGCCGGGGATGGCGAACCTGCTGGAAATCCTGGCCGCCTGCCGGGGTGGATCGCCGTCGGACCTGGCTTCGGAGTTCTCCTCGTACGGAGCGGTGAAGGACGCCGTCGCCGACGCGGTGATCGAGGAGCTGCGGCCACTGCGCTCGCGGGCGATGGCCCTGCTCGACGACGTCGCCGAGCTGGACCGGGTGCGGAAGGCGGGCGCCGAGCGCGCCCGCGAACGCGGCTCGCACCGGCTCGACGCGGCGCTGCGGATGATCGGCGCTGCTGCGCCGATCGGTTACCAGTCCGGCCACAGTCACGGCCGCATGACTTCGTAGCAACGGTCACGTGCCGAGGCGCGGGGCGGCCTACTTTTGGCCGGACTGGTAACTGAGCAGCGCGCGGAAGGCCGGCAGCAGGATCCGGTCGGCGGGCAGCCAGTCGACGTCGTCGAGGTCGTCGGGCCCGAGCCACCGCACGGCTCGGTGCTCGACGGCCCGCGGCTCTTCACCGGGCGAGACCAGCTTCGCGGCGTAGATGCGCAGCACCCGCCGGCCGGGCAGCGGGATGTCGTCCCCGACCCGCCCGCCGACCTCGACGACGACGTCGAGTTCCTCGCTGCACTCACGAGCCAGCGCGAACGCCTCGGACTCCCCTTCCTCGACCCGGCCACCGGGCAGTTCCCACTGCCCCGCGTGCTTCGGTGGCCAGGCCCGCTGCTGGGCGAGCAGCTTCCCGTCCCGCACCAGGGCGGCTCCCACGATCACAGCGTTCACAGTCCCGGAACTTACCCGGAAGCCCCGCCCCCGGCCGCGCACCAAGCGCCCCAATGTGGCCTTGGGTGCGCTCAACGCACCGAAGGCCACATTGGGTGCGTCCAACGCACCGAAGGCCACATTGGGTGCGCTCAACGCACCGAAGGCCACATTGGGTGCGTTGAACGCACCGAAGGCCACATTGGGGCGCTTGGGCCGGGGCCGTCGTCAGCCGGCCGGGACCGCGCGCCAGGCGACCACGAAGCGGGCGCCGCCGTCCGGGGATTCGCCCACCTGGACCCGGCCACCTCGCCGCCGGACCGTCTCCGCCACCATGGCCAGCCCCAAGCCCGTGCCTCCCGAGGACCGGGCCCGGTCGTCGGCGATCCGGTAGAACCGGTCGAACACCTTTTCGCGGTGCTCCGCGGCGATCCCCGGGCCGTCGTCGTCGACCACCACCCGCACCGACGACCGCGACGCCAGCACCGACACGACGATCTGGCCGCGTGCGTAGCGGCACGCGTTGCGCAGCAGGTTGTCCAGCACGAGCTCCACCTCCGCGTGCGCCGCCGACGCCCACGCCTGGGCCACCGCGCTGCTCACCCGCGTCTCCGGCGCCCCGGCCGGCAGGCGCGCCACCGCCGCGCGGACCTCGCTCACCAGCTCGACCGGCGAAGCGGGCGGCACCTCCCCCGCGTCGGAGCGGGCCAGCGACAACAGCCCGTCCAGCAGCGACGACAGCCGCTCGGCCTCGGTGAGGATGTCCGACAGCGTCTCCTGCGCCAGCTCCGGATCGGGGTTGGTGACGGCCACCTCGGCCTGCACCCGGATCGACGCGACCGGCGAACGCAGTTCGTGCGCGGCGTCGCCGGTGAAGCGCCGGAGCCGGTCGCTGGCCTGCTCCTGCCGCTCCAGCAGCGCGTTGAACTCCTCCGCCAGCGCGCGCAGCTCGTCGTGCGAGTCCGGCAGCGCCAGCCGCGCCCCCGGGGGCAGCGACCGCACCGAGCCCCGCATGCGGGCGACCGGCCGCAGCGACAGGCGCACCACCAGCCACGTCGCGAAGCCCGCCACCAGCGCGCCGATCGCCGCGACGACCACCAGCCACACCCCGCCGTAGTGCACCGCGGCGGCGAACCCGACCAGGCCGGCCCCGGCGACGACCAGCCGTTGTGCCCCGTCCGGCGCGCTGACGACCGTGCCGAGGTACCGCGCGCCGTCGCGCTGCACCGGCTGTCCGGCCTTGAGCGTCGAGACGTCCGCGGGAGCGAGCCCGGCCGGGGTGCCGCCGTCCACCGGGGTGCCCGCGATGTCCAGCACCCGCAGCGTCACCGGCGCCGCGCCGGACAGCGCCCGTCCGGCGCTCACCTCGGCGCCCGCCGGGCCCAGCGCTCCGGAAAGCTCGCGGTCGACCGAACCGATGAGCAGCGGCGAGAGGTTCGACGCGGCCAGCGTGGCCAGCCCGAGCAGGCAGGCCAGGGTGATCGTCGCGGCCAGCAGGGTGATCCGGACCTGCAGGGACCGGCCCCGCCACCAGGAGATCACGGGGTGATGACCTCGTCGAGCTGCGCGTCGGACGCGAGGTAGCCGTGCCCGCGCACGGTCCGCAGCAGTGCGCCGGCGCCGACCGCGTCGAGCTTGCGGCGCACGTACCCGACGTAGACCTCGACGAGGTTGCGCGTCACCGCCTGCTCCTCGCCCCAGACCGCGCGCAGCAGCTCGTCCTTCGTGACGACCGTGCCCGCCCGGCCGACCAGGACCTCCAGCAGCGCGAACTCCCGCGGGCTCAGCGCGACTTCTTCGTCGTGCCAGTGCACCTGCCGCAGCCCGCGGTCGACGGCCAGCGCGCCGAGCCGCAGCGTGCCGCGGCCGGCCTCCGGTCCCGCCCGGCGCAGCACCGCGCGGACCTGCGCGACCAGCACCACGAACGAGAACGGCTTGACGAGGTAGCCGTCGGCACCGAGGTCGAGGCCGTCGGCCTGGTCGACCTCGCCGTCCTTGGCCGAGACGAGCAGCACCGGCGTGGTGACGCCGTCCTTGCGCAGCCGTTCCAGCACGCGGTAGCCGGACAGGCCCGGCAGCATGATGTCGAGCAGGACGACGTCGAACGTGCCCGTGCCCGCCAGCTGCAGGCCGGTGGGCCCGTCCGCGGCGGTGACCACGTCCATGCCCTCCGCGCGCAGCCCGCGCTGCAGGGCCTTGCGCACGCCCGGTTCGTCGTCGACCACCAGCACCCGAGGTTTCACGAGACTCATCATGGCCGGTTTGCGCAGGTCGTGCGTCGGTTCTCAGCGCGATCTCAGCGTGGGAGGGAGAACCTTCAGGGGTATCTCAGCCTCGAGAGGGAAGCGTCGGTGCCAGGGAGCCGGGCACACTCGAGTCCGGGAACACCACAGGGAGAGACGCATGAAACCGAAGACGAAGGGCATCACCGCCGCGGTCCTCGGCACCGCGCTCGGTGCCGGCGGCCTCGCGTTCGTCGCGATGCCGGCCAGTGCCGACGACAAGCCGGCGCTGCCGCAGGTGAGTGCCGAGGACCTGGTGCAGTCGGTGGTCAAGGCGAAGCCGGGTGCGTTCGACGGCACGCTGAAGGTGAGCAACGACCTGGGCCTGCCCGCGATCGGGAACGCGGTACCGGGCGCGTCGGCGCTGAACATGGACTCCGCGCACATCTTCACCGACGGCGCCGGCAAGAGCCGCCTGGCCGTCACGCAGGGCGCGAGCCAGGAGACCGTGGTCCACGACGGCACCACCGTCTGGGACTACAGCTCCAAGACGAACACCGCGACGAAGGTCACCATCCCGGCCGACGTGGCCCAGCAGAAGGGCGCGGGCAGCGAGAAGACGGCCGACCCGCTGGCGGCTTCGACGGAACTGCTCGCAAAGGTCCGCGAGAGCAGCACGGTGTCGGTCGACGGCACCGCGACCGTCGCCGGCCGCCCGGCCTACGAGCTGGTCCTGACGCCGAAGCCGACCGAGCGGACACTGCTGCGCGAGATCCGCGTCGCGGTCGACTCGCAGACGCGGCTGCCGCTGCGGGTCGCGGTGCTGAGCAACGGGACGGCGACGCCGGCGCTCGAGGTGGCGTTCACCGAGATCGAGTTCACCCAGCAGCCGGCCGACCTCTTCACCTTCACCCCGCCGAAGGGCGCCAAGGTGCAGGAGAAGACGCCGTCCATCGGCCAGGAACACAACGACCTGGCCGAGCAGGCCAAGCAGGACGTCAAGGTCGTCGGCGACGGCTGGGACACCGTCGTCACCGGCAAGGTCCCGGCGGACGCGCTGAACGCGGCGCCGAAGCAGCAGTCCGGGCGTGAAGGCCGTGAGGGCCGCAACGCCGACCCGAAGGCGCTGCTCGAGCGGTTCGCCGAGAAGGTCGACGGCGCCTGGGGCAGCGGCTACCTCGTCACCACGAAGGTCGGCAGCGCGGTGCTGACCGACGACGGCCGGTTCGCCGCCGGCGCGGTGCCGGAGCAGGTCCTGTACGAAGCGCTGGGACAGAAGTGACCAGCACCACCTCGGTCCAGTCCGGGGCGGAGGTTTCTTCGGAGACCTCCGCCCCGGCGGTCCCGCTGGCCGCGCGGACCCGGGGACTGCGCAAGGTCTACGGCAGCACCGTCGCGGTGGACCACGTCGACCTCGACATCCCGCAGGGCGCGGTCGTCGGGATGCTCGGGCCGAACGGCTCGGGCAAGACGACCACCATCCGGATGCTGCTCGGCCTGGTCCGGCCGACCGAGGGCGAGGTCGAGCTGCTCGGCCGTCCGATGCCCGACGCCGCCGCGCACGCGCTGCCGGACGTCGGCGCGCTGGTCGAGGGGCCGGGCTTCCACCCGTTCCTGTCCGGGCGCGACAACCTGCTGCGGTTCGCCGCGGCGGAACCGCGGCTTTCGTCGGCCGGGATCCCGTTCGCGGTGGACTCGGCGCTGGAGCGCGTCGGGCTGACGGGAGCGGCGCGACGGCGGTACAAGGGGTATTCGCTCGGCATGAAGCAGCGGCTCGGGCTCGCTTCGGCGTTGCTGGTGCCGCGGAAGATGGTCGTGCTCGACGAGCCGACCAACGGCCTCGACCCTGCTGGTACCAGGGAGATCCGCAGGATCGTCGCCGAGCTGCACGCCGAGGGCGTCACCGTGCTGGTGTCGTCGCACCTGCTGGCCGAGGTCGAAGCGACCTGCACGCACGTGGCCGTGCTGCAGTCCGGGAACGTCGTCGCGCAGGGCGAGCTGGCGGAGCTGCTGGAGTCCGGGAACGCGGCCCTGCTGGTCCGCACGCCGGACGCGGACCTGGCGGTGGAAGTGCTGCGGGAGCACCGGATCGGCGCGCGGCTCACGCCCGACGGCATCCGGGCCGACCTCACCGCGGCGGAGGCGCCGCGGGTGCTGCAGGTCCTGGTGGGCGCGGGGGTCGCGGTCCACGAGGCGACACGGGCCCGCACCGGGCTGGAAGACTTGTTCGCGCGGCTCACCGAGGGGGCGGAATGACCACGGCGGTTCTCGAAGCACCGGCGGCCCGCACGGGCCACGACACGGTGCCGTTGCCGCGGTTGCTGGCCGCGGAGCTGCGCTGGATCTTCCGCCGGCCGCGGACGCTGGCCGTGCTCGGGCTCCTGGCGCTGATCCCGGTGGTGATCGGCATCGGCCTGACCCTGGTGGACGAAAACCCGTCGAGCGGCGGCGGCCCGGACGACGGCGGCGAAGCACTGCTGTCGTCGGCGGTCAACAACGCGTTCGTCCTGCCGATCGCGGCGATCGTGCTGTCCTTGGCCCTGTTGCTGCCCTTGGCCTCGGCGATGGCGGGCGCGGACGCGATCGCGGGCGAGACGTCCCACGGCACGCTGCGCGGCTGGCTGATCGCCCCGGTCGGCCGGGGTCGCCTGCTGACGGTCAAGGCGTTCGGCGTCGCGACGGTGTCGGTGGTTTCGGTGCTGGCGATGTGCGTGACGGGCGTGGTGACGGGCCTGATCATCAACGGCACGGATTCCCTGTTCACACTCTCGGGCACGACGTTGTCCCTGGGCGGCGCCATGGCGCGGCTCCTGCTGGTGGCGGCCTGGGTGGTGCTGCAGCTGTGGGCGATCGGCGCGGTGGCGCTGGCGATCTCCAGCTGGACGGAGCACCCGATGCTGGTGGTGGCCTCGGTCCTGGCGGCGGACATCGTGTTCACCATCCTCGGCTTCTTGACGTCGCTGGACTGGCTGCACCCGTTCCTGCTGACGCAGAACTGGTCGATGGCCCCGGCCGAGGTCCTGCAGGACCCGATGGGCACCCAGATGCTGACCGAGGGCGCCCTGCGAGCGGCGTGCTACATCGTGATCGGGCTTTCACTGGCGTACGCAAGGCTTTCCACCCGCGACGGCTGAGGTTTGTCAAGTCAGCCATCCACAGGTGCCGGGTTGTCCACAGATCTGCGAGTGGTCGTTGTTCCCCGGGCCGGGTCGGTAGACTTGGCCTGGGGACGTCCCCCGGGAAGGGTGGGGGCTGCTTTCTGGCGGCTAGCCCACCAGGGCCACACCGTCCGGGTCGAGGACGAGGTGCACCGCGTCCCCCGCACGCAGGTCCGACGCCGCCGGGGCGACCGCGTCCACAGTGGACTCTGCCAGCTTCACCACCAGCCGCACGTGCTCGCGCCGGTGGACCGCCGCCACCACTTCGCCGTCCACTCCGGACTCTGCCACGCGCAGCGCGTGCGGCCGCAACCCCAGCCGGACCGGGCCGTCGGCGGCGTCCGGCAACGCGATTTCACCCAGCGACGTGTGGACGTGCCCGGCCGCGGCCACGCCGTCGACGAACGTCGTCACGCCGAGGAACCGGGCCACGTCGTCGTCCGCCGGGTTGCGCCAGACCCGCCGGACCGCGCCCTCCTGGCGGACCTCGCCCGCGTCGAGCACCGCCACCCGGTCGGCGAGGGTGAACGCCTCCTCTTGATCGTGCGTCACCAGCAGCGCGGTGATCTTGCTGCGCCGCAACAGGTCCGCCAGGTCGATCGCCAGCTGCTCGCGCAAGCCCGCGTCCAAACCGGACAGTGGCTCGTCGAGCAGCAGCAACCGCGGCTTCGGTGCCAGCGCCCTGGCCAGCGCCACCCGCTGCGCCTGCCCGCCGGACAGCTCCGTCACCCGCCGCCGCTCGAAGCCGGAGAGCCCCACCAGCTCCAGCAGCTCGGCGACCCGCGGCGCCCAGGCCGACCGCGGCACCCCGTGCATCCGCAGGCCGAACGCGATGTTCGCGGCGACGTCGCGGTGGGCGAACAGCTGGCCGTCCTGGAACACCAGGCCGAAGCCGCGCCGGTGGACCGGGACCGTGCCGAGGTCCTCGCCGTCCCAGCTCACCGAGCCGCGGGCCGACGGCTCGAGCCCGGTGATCGCGCGCAGCAGCGTCGACTTGCCCGAGCCCGACGGGCCCAGCAGCGCCAGCACCTCGCCGTCGGCGATGTCCAGCCGGGCGTCGCGCACCGCCGCGAACGTTCCGTAGTGGACAGTCAGGTCCCGCACCGACAACGCCATCAGAACTCTCCCACCCCGCCGCGCCCGAGCCGGTCGATCAGCGCGACCGCCAGCACCGTCACGAGCATCAGCAACGCGCACGCCGCGTACGCCATCTGGTTGTTCAGCTCCCCCGGGCGCCCCATCAGCGTCGCGACCGCGACCGGCAGCGTCGGCGCGGTCGGCCGGGCGAGGAAGCTCGTCGCGCCGAATTCGCCGAGTGCCACGACGAAGCCGAAGCCGGCCGCCGCGACCAGCGGCCGCAGCGTCAGCGGCAGGTCGATCTCCCGCCACACCCGCAGCGGGCTCGCCCCGAGCGTCGAGGCGGCCTGCCGCAGCCGGACGTCGACCGAGCGCAGCACCGGCAGCACCATCCGCACGACCAGCGGGATGATCACCAGCGCCTGGGCCAGCGGCACCAGGTACGGCGACGTCCGGAGGTCGCCGGGCAGCGCGTCGAGCGTCACCAGGTAGCCGAACCCGACGGTCACCGCGGACACCCCGAGCGGCAGCATCAGGACGGCGTCCATCGTCTCGCCCAGCCCGCGCGCGGCCTTGGCGGGTGACCGCCGCAGCGCCACCAGCACCACGGACGCGAGCACGCCGACGACCATCGCGAGCAGCGTCGCGTCGATGGCCACCTTGAGCGAGTTCAGCGCGGCGTCCCAGCCGGACACCTGGAGCGCGCCCTTCTCACCGGTGCTCGTCAGCGCCCGGTACCCGGCGAGGCTCCAGCCGTCCTCAGTGGACACCGATTCGGCGAGGAGCGCGGCGATCGGCGTCACCAGCAAGGCCAGCACGCCCGCCGCGGCGCCGACGACCCACCATTCGCCGCCGCGGGGGCGCCGCGCTTGGCCGGCCCCGATCCGGGCCCCTTCCTTGCGCCGCCGCGCCAGCCCGCCGAGCACCAGCGCCGCGACCACGGCCGTGAACTGAATCAGCGAAAGCGCCGCGGCGCCCGAGAGGTCGAGGAGGTCGACCGTCCGCAGGTAGATCTCGGTTTCCAGGGTCCGGTAGCGGGCGCCGCCGAGGATCAGCACCACGCCGAAGCTGGTGGCGCAGAACAGGAACACCACGGCCGCCGCGGACGCGATCGCCGGCGCCAGTGCGGGCAGCGTCACCGACCGGAAGGCCCGCCACGGCGACGCGCCGAGCGCCCGGGCCGCGTCGGTGGTCCGCGAGTCCAGCCGCGCCCACAGCCCGGCGACGGTCCGCGCGACGACGGCGACGTTGAAGAAGGCGTTGGCCAGCACGATCGGCAGCACGCCGCCGTCCGGCCACAGCGCCCGGAACGCCAGCCCGACGACCACGGTCGGGAGCACGAACGGCACCAGCACCAGCGTCCGCGCCAGGCCGACGCCGGGCAGCCGCACCCGGGCCAGCAGGAACGCCACCGGCAGCCCGGCCAGCACCGCGACCACCGTCGACGCGGCCGCGCTCGCGACCGTGAACCCGGCCAGCTGCCAGGTCCGCGGGTCGCCGAGCACGACGTCGAGGCCGCCCGCGGCGAACCCGCGGCCGACGATCGCCAGCACCGGCCAGGCGAAGAACACCACCAGGAACCCGATCGGGGCCAGCCCGAGCAGTGCCAGGCCGAGGCCGCGAGCGGTCCGCGGCGAGGCTGTTCGGGGATTCCGGGTGGCCGAGCCGCCGACCACGGAGGTCACTGCACGAGCGCGCGCCATTCGCCGATCCACTTCTCGCGTCCGGCCTGCACCTGGTCCGCGGGCAGGGCCTGCGGCCTCTGCGGCAGCGGCGCGACCTGTGCCCAGCCCGCGGGCAGGTCGACGCCCTGGCGCGCCGGGTAGACGTACATGTTGGCCGCGACCGTCGCCTGGAACTGCTGGGACAGCAGGAAGTCGACGACCTTGCGCGCGTTCTCGACCTGCTTGCCGTTCGCCAGCACGCCGGCGTACTCGACCTGCCGGTAGCAGGTGTCGAGCAGCGCCTTGGTGCGCGGCTTGCCGTCGTCGCCGATCTCGGCGGCCGGCGACGACGCGTACGAGACGACGATCGGCCGCGGTCCCTTGCCGGACGAGCCGGAGAACTGCTTGGTGTAGGCCTCTTCCCAGCCGCTGACCACCTTGAGGCCGTTGGCCTTCAGCTTCGCCCAGTAGTCCTTCCAGCCGGCCTCGCCGTACTTGGCGATGGTGCCGAGGAGGAACGCCAGCCCGGGGGACGCCGTCGCCGGGTCCTCGGCGACCAGCAGGTCCTTGTACTTCGGGTCGGCGAGGTCGTCGTAGGTCGACGGCGCCGGGATCCCCTTGGTGGTGAAGTAGCCGGTGTCGACGTTGACGCACACGTCGCCGACGTCGACCGCGGACAGCCGGTGCTCGGGGTCGACGGCGTAGCGCTGCGGCCCGCGGTCGGCCTCGGGGCTGGTGTAGGGCTCGAAGACGCCTTCGCTGAGCGCGCGCGAGGCGAAGGTGGAGTCGACGCCGAAGGCGACGTCGCCGATCGGGTTGGCCTTCGTCAGCACAAGCTTGTTGGTCAGCGATCCGGCGTCACCCTGCTTGAGCACGGAGACCTTGATGCCCGACTGCTTCTGGAAGGCGTCGAGCACTTCCTGCGGCGCGAGGAAGGAATCGTGCGTCACGAGGGTGACGGTGGGCGTCTGCTGCGTACCACCGTCACCGTCCGACAGCGAGCACGCCGCGGCGACGGCGCTGACGGCGGCAATGGCGGTCGCGGCGCGAACAGCCCTGCGTTTCATCTACCCTCCTGCACTTCGCCGGACGCGGAGGGAAGCCCTCCCGTCGCCGGCATGATCCGGTCAGGTGCGAACGGTCGCGGGTGACCCGCCTCTCAGCCCGGCTCACCGGACTCCCGTGGCAAGCGTGCAGCGTAGTCCAGGACGGACGACCATGGAGACATGACGGAAATCTTGAGCGACTCCGAGGCCGACGGACGGTTGGGCACGGGCTGGACGCGGTCCGGCGCGGTGATCTCGCGCGAGGTGGAGCTGGCGAGCTTCCCCCAGGCGATCGAGGTGGTGAACCGGGTGGCGGACCTCGCCGAGGCCGCCGACCACCACCCGGACATCGACATCCGCTGGCGCACGCTGACGTTCCGGCTCTCGACGCATTCGGCGGGCGGTCTGACGGCGAAGGACTTCGACCTGGCCGCGCAGATCGATTCGGTGCTGGCCGGGCTGTGATCTCGGTAACGCTGAGTGCACCTTGACCGCGGTTTGGCGTCTCTCGGTTACCGCAACCTTCGGGAGGGAGACGAGATGACCCAGGCAATCGTGGTCGGTACGGCAGCGTTCGCGACGATGGTGGCGGCGGCCGGTGGGGTGCTCTGGTTCACCGCCCGCAACCGCCGTCACCTCGACGGCTGAGAGTTCGATCACAGCTGTTAACGCAAGACATGATCGGCGCGCTGTTCGGAGCGGAAGCATCGGTTTTCGGCCCTAGGAAACGCCATGAACAGCACCGCCGCCCTCACCCCCGCCCAGCGCGCCTGGATCAACGCCCTCGCCCCCGCGGTGGTGCTGATCGCGATCGCACTGCTGGGCCTGCTCGGCTGATCGAGCCTGCCGGATCACCGGGTCCGGCAGGCCACCGGGTGATCTGCCCCGGCGGCGGGAACTCGGCCGGGGTCTCGTCCGCCGTCGTTGATGGTCGCGAACAGCGAGTCAGACGTTGAAGCGGAACTCGACCACGTCGCCGTCGGTCATGACGTAGTCCTTGCCCTCCATGCGAACCTTGCCCGCCGCCCTCGCGGCCGCCATCGAGCCCGCCTCCATCAGGTCGGCGTAGGAGACGATCTCCGCCTTGATGAAGCCGCGCTCGAAGTCCGTGTGGATGACGCCCGCCGCCTGGGGGGCCGTTGCGCCCTGGGGGATCGTCCAGGCGCGGGACTCCTTCGGGCCCGCCGTCAGGTACGTCTGCAGGCCGAGGGTGTGGAAGCCCGCGCGGGCCAGGGAGTACAGGCCCGGCTCCGGCTGGCCGACCGACTCGAGCAGCTCGCGCACGGACTCCTCGTCGTCCAGCTCCAGCAGCTCCGCCTCGACCTTCGCGTCGAGGAACACCGCGTCCGCGGGCGCGACCAGCTTGGTCAGCTCCTCGCGGCGGGCTTCGTCGGTCAGCACCGACTCGTCGGCGTTGAAGACGTACAGGAACGGCTTCGTCGTCAGCAGGCTCAGTTCGCGCAGGGCGTCGAAGTCGACTTCCTTCTGCGCCTGGAAGAGCGTGCGCCCGGCGTCGAGGATTTCCTTCGCCTTCTGGGCGTTGTCCAGCGCGGGCTTGTTCTCCTTCTTCGTCCGCGCTTCCTTCTCCAGCCGCGGCAGCGCCTTGTCGAGGGTCTGCAGGTCGGCGAGGATCAGCTCGGTGTTGATCGTCTCGATGTCGCTCGACGGGTCGATCCGGCCGTCGACGTGCACCACGTCGGGGTCGTCGAACACGCGGATGACCTGGCAGATCGCGTTGGCCTCACGGATGTTCGCCAGGAACTTATTGCCCAGCCCGGCACCCTCGGACGCGCCCTTCACGATGCCCGCGATGTCCACAAAGGACACGACGGCCGGGACGGTCTTCTCCGACTTGAACAGCTCGGCCAGCTTGTCCAGCCGGGGGTCCGGCAGCGGCACGACACCGACGTTCGGCTCGATCGTCGCGAACGGGTAGTTCGCGGCGAGCACGTCGTTGCGGGTCAGCGCGTTGAACAGGGTGGACTTGCCGACGTTGGGCAGGCCGACGATACCGAGGGTGAGGCTCACGACCCCGCAGTCTACGGGTCCGCCCCGGTCGCGCCCCACGCACCCAACGCCGTGGCGGATTTCCGCCAGCGACGGCGCTGACCTGCTGGCATGCTCGGATCCATGGCCACGATCACCGAATCGCCCGCGCTCTGGCGCGATGCCGAACGCTGCTACCGCGTGGTCACCGCCCGCGACTCGCGCTTCGACGGCCAGTTCATCATGGCGGTGCGCACCACCGGGATCTACTGCCGCCCGTCGTGCCCGGCGTCGACGCCGAAGGAGCAGAACGTCCGCTTCTTCCCGACGTCGGCGGCCGCGCAGGCCAACGGCTTCCGCGCCTGCCGCCGCTGCCTGCCCGACGCGGTGCCCGGCTCACCGGACTGGAACGTCCGCGCCGACCTGGCCGCGCGGGCGATGCGCCTGATCTCCGACGGGACCGTCGAGCGCGAAGGCGTCCCCGGCCTCGCCCGGCGGCTCGGCTACTCGGAACGCCAGCTCGGCCGGGTGCTCACCGCCGAACTGGGGGCCGGCCCGCTCGCGCTGGCCCGTGCCCACCGCGCGCACTCGGCGCGGCTGCTCATCGAGCTGTCCGAGCTGCCGCTGACGGACGTCGCGTTCGCGGCGGGCTTCTCCAGCGTGCGGCAGTTCAACGAGACGATCCGCGAGGTGTTCGCGACGACGCCTTCGCAGCTTCGCGCCTTCGCGGCTTCACGACGTGGGCGGCAGAGCGACGTGACCGGGACCCGGCTCAGCCTGCGGTTGCCGTTCCGGCCGCCTTTCGACGCTCCGGGATTGCTTCGCTTCTTCGCCGACCACGCCGTGCCGGGCGTGGAAGAACTGACTTCGGAGGCCTACGCACGCACGCTGCGGCTCGCCCACGGCACCGGCGTCGTGCGGCTGACGCCGTCGTCCGACCACGTGCGCTGCGAGCTGGTGCTCACCGACCTGCGCGACCTCGGGAGCGCGGTCAGCCGGGTGCGCCGGCTGCTCGACCTCGACGCCGACCCGGCGGCGGTCACCCGCGTCCTCGGCGCGGACCCGGCGCTGGCGCCGGTGGTCGCGGCCGTGCCGGGGATCCGGGTCCCCGGCACCGTCGACGGCGAGGAACTGCTGCTCCGCGCCCTGGTGAGCGAGGTGCCGCTCGGTGAGGAGGTGCCGGGCGAGTGGGGCGTGACGCGGTTGTTCCCGACGGCGGCCCGGATCGCGGCCACCACTGGCCACCCCGTCGCGGCCGCTCTGGCCGAGGGACGGCTGGACGTGCACGTCGGCCGGGACGCGGCGGAGCTGCGGGCGGAGCTGCTGACGTGCGTCGACCCGCCGACCGCGGACTACGTGGTGATGCGGGTCCTCGGCGCCCCGGACGTTCTGCTCGCCGACGACCCCGCCGTCGGCCGCGGCGCCGAGGTGCTGGGGATCTCACCGGATTCGCTCGGCGAGCGAGCCCGCGCGTGGACGCCGTGGTGTTCCTACGCCAGGATGTACCTCCGGCGTGCGGCGACGGGCCCGCTCGGCTGAGCCGGCGTCAGCCCTGTTCGCCCTGCCACAGCACCGCTTGGGCGACGATGACCTGCGCGCCGTCGAAAGTCATCGCCGGCGAGCCGTACAGGCGGTAGCCGAGTTCCAGCGCCTCGCTGACCCGGTGGCAGAACTTCGCGTCATCCGGGCCGGTGAGCATGCGGTAGCGGGGCAGGCCGTTCGGCGGCTGGTCGGTCATGCCTTCATCTTGGCCGGGTGATCAGCCCGCGCGCACCTCCAATGTCGAGCCCGTGCGGGACTTGCGGACGCGCAGCCGGGTCGGGATGCGCTGCCGCAGTTCCTCGACGTGCGACACGAGCCCGACCACCCGGCCGCCGGCCCGCAGCTCGTCGAGGATGTTCATCACGACGTCGAGGGTTTCGGCGTCCAGCGTGCCGAACCCCTCGTCGACGAACAGCGTGTCCAGGAGCGCGCCACCGGTCTCCCCCGCAACGACGTCGGCCAGCCCCAGTGCAAGGGCCAGCGACGCGAGGAACGACTCGCCGCCGGACAGCGTCTTCGCCGGGCGGATGGTGCCCGAGTAGTCGTCCAGCACGTCGATGCCGAGCCCGCCGCGGGTGCCGCGGGCCCCGGCCGCGTCCGAGTGCACGAACGAGTACCGGCCCTGGCTCATGGTGCGCAGCCGGTGCGTGGCGGCGACGGCGACTTCTTCGAGCCGCGCCGCCAGCACGTACGACCGCAGCGACATCTTGCGGCTGTTCTGCCCGCGCCCGTTGACGACCTCGGCGAGGGCCCGCAGCTCGGCGTACTCCGCTTCGGCCGGGCCGAGCCCGGCCAGTGCCTCACGCAGGAGCCCGGCCAGCCGGGTCAGCTGCTCGTGCTGCGCGGTGGCCACCCGCAGCGCCGCGTACGCGGAATCGGCGCGGGCCCGGGCCAGCTGGGCCGCGTCGGCCGCGCGGCCGACGTCCGCGACGTCGTCCGGTGAGATCCCGAACAAGTCCGGCTCGGCCAGCAGCGCCCGTGCCCCCGCCGCGGCCGCCTCGGCCTCGGCGATGCCCTGTTCCAGCTTCTCGATCTGCTCGTCCGGCAGCATCGCGGCCCGCGCCTTCTTCAGCGACGTGAAGCCCTTCGCCTTCACCGCCGCCTCGACCAGCGCACGCTGCTGGGTGACCCGTTCCCGGGCGCCGACGACGGCCGTACGCGCCTCCGCGACGGCCTCCAGGGCCTCGGCCAGGCCGAGGAGGTGGCGCCGCCGCGCGCCGACGTCCGCGAACTCGCCCCGCCCGGCGATCAGGCGGCGCTCCCGCTCGGCCAGCCGTTCCTCCAGGGCGCGGACGTCGGTCGTGGCTTCGGTCGCCGCCTGGTCGGCCCGGCGCAGGCGTTCGGCCCGGGCTTCCAGATCGCGCTCCAGCAGGACGACCTGCTGCCCCAGCTTGGCCTTGGCCGCGGCCTGCTCGGTCAGCGCGGTGACCGTGGCGCGCGCTTCGGCCAGCTCGGCGGTGATCGACTCGGCCGTGCGCCCGGCCAGCCGTTCGATCAGCCCGGCCAGCCGCGCCTTCGCCTCTTCCAGCGCGACGACGACCCGCTGCCGCATCGCGTCCGCCACCTGCTCGGCTTCCTCGGCCGCGCGTTCCTCGGCCGGGTCGACCAGCTCGACGTTCCGGTTCGCCTTCGCCGGGTGTTCGGCCGCCCCGCACACCGGGCAGGGCGCGCCGTCCGGCAGCGCGGCGGCCAGCTCGGCCGCCATCCCGTCGAGCCGTCGCTCGCGCAGGTCGAGCCGGCGCTGCCGGGCCGCCTGGTGCGTGTCGACGACTTCGCGCAGCTTCGCCTCGCCCCGTTGGACCTTCGCCTGCGCCTCGGGCAGTTCGGCGGCGTCGCGGGCGAAGGCCCTCAGCTCGTCGACCTTCGCCTTGGCGCCGTCGAGCTTCGCCTCGGCTTCGGCCGCGGTCAGGGCGTCCGCGCGGAGTTTCGCCAACTGGCCGGGAAGCACGGCCAGTTCGGCGGTCAGCTCTTCGACCTGCTGCCGGGCCGTGACGGCGGCCAGCTTCCGGTCGTCCCGCCGCATGACGTCGAGCTCCTGCTGCTCCGCCTCGGCGACCAGCTCCGCGACCGCACCCGCCTCTTCGCGCGCGACGGCCGCCCGCGCCTTCAGCTCGCCGGTCGCCCGGGTGCCGAACTCCCGCAGGCGGGCGCCGCGGGCCTTCTCCGCCTGCTCGGCTTCGGTCAGTTCGGCGGCCCGCCGGTCCAGCAGGTCGGCCTCCACGGCGACACCGGCCGCCCGCCGCGCGGCCGCGACCTCCTGCGCCCACTCGGCGCGCTGCGGCGCCTGCTCGGTGATCTCGAGGAGCCGCAGGTGCGCGTTGCGGACCCGGCGGATCTTCTCCGCGCCCGCGCGTTCTTCCTGCAGGTGGGCGTCCGCGCGCTGGGCGGCCGACCGGGCCTGTTCCTCCTCGGCGGTGGCCCGGGCGACGCGTCCGGCGGACTCCGTGAGCACGGTGCGGACCCACTCGGGCACGTCCGCCTCCGGCGGCTCCTGCTGTGCTTCCTGCGCGTACCGGGCCAGGAGTTCCCGCATGTTCTGCTGGCGTTCGGCCAGTTCCCGGCCGCGCTCGGCACGCAGGTCGGCGAACCAGCGTTCGACGTCGGCGAAGCGCTCGGTGCCGAACAGCCGCTCCAGCAGCTTCTCGCGCTCGGCGGTGTCCGAACGCAGGAAGCGGGCGAACTCGCCCTGGGGCAGCAGGACCACCTGGAAGAACTGGGCCGCGGTCATCCCGAGCAGCCGCTCGACGGTGCGCGCGACCTCTTCGATCCGGATCAGGCCCTCCGGCGCCAGGCCGGCGGGCGCGGTGCCGATCCAGCTCAGCGACACCCTCGCCTGCTGGGTGGTCGTGCCCGCGCCGCGCCGCTTCGGCCGCTGGTACTCCGGGTTGCGCACGATCTTCAGCCGGTGCCCCTGCACGGTGAGCTCCAGCGCGACCTCGGTGACCTGGTCGGGCTCGGCGAGGTCGCAGCGCAGCCGCTTGGCCTCGTTGCGGGCGCCGGGAACCACGCCGAACAGGGCGAACGCGATGGCGTCGAGCAGCGTTGTCTTGCCTGCGCCCGTTTCGCCGTGCAGGAGGAAGAGACCGTCGGCGCCGAGCACGTCGAAGTCGACCACCTCGCGTGCGCAGTACGGCCCGAAGGCTTCCACTTCCAGCCTGTGCAGCCTCATTTCGCGAGGGCCCCCCGGTCGGCCGCTTCCAGTGCCTGGAACAGGAGCTGTTCTTCGCTCTCGGTCGGCGGGGCACCGCGGCAGTCGTCGAGGAAGCTGCGCGAGACCTCGATGTCGGACCGGCCGCGGACGGCGTCGGAGTAGCGCAGCGGGCCGCCGGCGTGCCCGCCGGCGGGCTCCCACTCCAGGTGCACCGCGTACGGGAACCGCTCGCGCAGCCGCCGCATCGCGTCGACCGGGCGCACCCGGTCGGTGACCGTGACCGACAGGAAGTGGTCGAGGAAGGCATCGTGCGCCGGGTCTTGCAGGAGGTCTTCGAGCTCGCCGGTGAGCGTCGCGAGCGCCCTGGGCACGGGCAGTTCGTGGCGCCGGACTTCGGCGAGGCCGTTCCGGTCGACGTCGACCAGCCAGACCGATTTGCGTTGGCGCGCTTCGGAAAACGAGTACGCCAGCGGGCTGCCGGAGTAGCGCAGGTGCTCGGCGAGCGTCTGCGGGCCGTGGAGGTGGCCGAGCGCCACGTAGTCGACGCCGTCGAAGACCGAGCCGGGCACCTGCTCGACGCCGCCGACCGCGATCGTCCGCTCGGAGTCGGTGGGTTCGCCGCCGGTGACGAACGCGTGCGCGAGCACGACCGACCGGACGCCGGGCCGGGTGCCGAAATCCGCGCGGATCCGGCGCATGGCCTCGGTGAGCACGCCGGTGTGGCCGCGCGCGTCCGGCACGCCCAGCGCGTGGCGCGCCGGTTCCGGCTCCAGGTAAGGGATGCCGTAGACGGCGACCGGGCCGTCGGCGTCGCCCAGCAGCACCGGCTCGGCCAGCCCGGCGACGGTGGTGCGCAGGTGGAGGCCGCCGGCCGCGGCGAACTCCGCGAAGGCGCCGAGGCGGGGCGCCGAGTCGTGGTTTCCGGGCGTGACGACCAGTTGCGCGCCGGCCGCGCGGATCCGGGCGACGGCCGCGGTGGCCACCCGCACGGCCTCCGCCGAGGGGACCGCGCGGTCGTAGATGTCGCCTGCCACCAGGACGGCGTCGATCGCCTCGGCGGCCACGAGGTCGGCGAGGTGCCCGAGCACCGCTTCCTGTTCCGCGAGCAGGTCGGCGCCGTGGAACGTGCGGCCGATGTGCCAGTCGGAGGTGTGCAGGAATCTCACGGGGGCCAACGGTACGACCACCCTCCGACGAAATCGCGCAGGCACGCCGCCACCTCACTCGAACGTGTGTACTAACACGAGCGTGCAAGATCGGACACGCCCTGCGCGGAATTCATGTGTTCGCAGGTCAGCTACCCAGAGCGACGGTTCGGGTGCGGTTTTTGTCGGTGCGGTCCGCCATGATGTCTGCGAGCCCGGAGCCTGGACGGAGGAGACGAAGTGGCGACAGTGCTGACCACCGCGGCGATCGTGCTGGCGGTCCTGCTGCTGTTCGCCGTCGCGCTGCTGTGGCGGCTGTACCAGGACGGGATGCGCCGGGCGGACGCGGCGGCCCGGCTGGTGGCGGCCGAGCGGGCCAAGGCCGACCAGCAGCAGCTGGCGCTGCGGCGCTACGAGGTCGCGTTCGCTTCGATCAGCGGCCGCGGCGAGCTGGGCGAGCAGGTGCTGGTCGAGACGGCGCGGGCGCTGGGACTGCGCGAAGACCTGCACTTCACCCTGCAGACGGACCTGGGCGGCGGCGGCTCGGCCAAGCCGGACATGGTGCTGCGCGTGGGCGGCGACCGCACGGTCCCGGTGGACGCGAAGGCCAGCATGGCGACGTGGTCGGAGGCGGTGGAGACGGACGACCCGGACGAGCGGCTGGACGCGTTGCGCGCGCACGTGCGGCAGATCCGGTCCCGGGCGGCGGACCTGGCGGGCAAGGGCTACCAGCGCTGGGCGGACGCGATCTACGGCACGATCATGTTCGTGCCGTCGGACGCGGCGGTGGTCGCGGCGCTGGACACGGACCCGGAGCTGCTGCGCTGGCTGATCGACCGCCGCGTGTTCCTGTGCGGCCCGACGGGCTTCGGGGTGCTGGCCTCGGCGGCGTTGTTCGCGGCAAGCGACCGCACCCTGGAGGCGGACGTGGAGCAGGTCCGCACCGGAGCGGCGGCCGCCCACCGCGCGGCGGGCAGCGCGGTGGAGGCGCTGAACCTGTCGAGCACCCACTTGCAGCGGTTCCTGTCGGCGCGCCGACGGGAACTGGAGGCTCTGGAGACGTTCCGCGCGACGGTGGCACCACTCAGCGAGGCATCGGGCAGCCCGGCGGCCGTGCCAACGGTGCGGAAGGGAGACGAGCTGGCAGCCAGTTGAGCGGCTGAGACCGGGGTTCCCGGTCCGGCCAGGGCCGGGCATGCGGAGGGCTCGGCAGGAGCCGGCCGGAGGATCACCGGGCAGGTTCCGGCCAGGGGCAGGTTCGGCCGGAGTCCGAGGCAGGTTCCGGCCAGATGCTCCCGAAGCGGGATCCGGCCGGTGGCTCCGAGGTGGTCCGACCGGGTGAGCTGGACGCGTACCCAGCAGGTCGGGTCGCGTACCTGGATGGTCGGACCGTGTACCCAAGGAGTCGGTCGGCGTATCCGGGAGGCCAACTCACCTGGCACGCAAGCCGACCGCCCAGGCACGCAAGCCGACCTACTGGGTACGCAAGCCGACCATCCAGGTACACGGGCTGAGCGTGCGGGTGCCCGCGAGCCGCGGGAGGGAGCGGGGGTTGGCGGCGGCCGGGCGCGGGGCGAGTGCGTTGAGCCGTCTGACCAGCGGTGACTGGCTGCCGAGCCGCGTGACCGCCCGCAGTCGGGCCGCTTCCGCAGGAGCCTCCGCCGGCCGCCTGTGCCTGGCCTGTCCGACCTCGGGTTGTCCTCGGCGGCCCCTGCGGAGGACCCTTGCTTCAGCGGGCCAAAAACTCGGGGTGGTGGTCGCTACCCGGTGCCACCGGTTCGTGCCCGCGGGTGGCTGTCGGCGCACGTCGGCGGCGGTGCTGGCAAGATCTTCACAACCACGAGATACGGTGTTGCCCTGTGACCGCGATTCGCGATCGCCAGAGCGATCCAGATGCCGACGACGTCCCCGTTGCGTGGGATGAGCGTCCTGTCGTCGGTTCGAGGCGGGGACTGCCCTGGTGGGCGGCGGTCCTGATCGGCCTCGGCCTGGCGGTCGTTGGTGCCCTCCTCGGCAAGCCGAGCCAGACGAACATCCCGTTGGTCTTCACCGTCTGCTACATCGGCGGGGCCGTGATCGCGGTCTGCGCCGTGCGGCGGCGCGGCCTGTTCGGGCCCATGGTGATGCCGCCGCTCGTGCTGGCCGTGACCGTGCCCAGCGTGATCCTGCTGACCTCCGGGTCTCAGGGTGACGACACGCTGTCGAAGGCCCTCAACATCGGCAGCCCGCTGATCAACAGCTTCCCCATGATGGCCATCACCACCGGCGTCACGTTGCTGATCGGCATCGTCCGGATCGTGCGCGAGCGTGACCCGGACGCCCCGAAGAAGGCCAAAAAGGCCGACCGCCGGGCGGACGAACCCGACGAGAAGCCGGCGGCAGGCGGGCGTCCGCGGCCGGCCGGTTCGAACCGGACCGGGCAGACGCCCCTCCCTTCGGGCGCCCGGCGTGGCCGGGAAGGCGAACCGCCGCGGCGTCCGCGGCCGCCCGCCGATGGCGAACGTCGTGCGCCTCGTGCCGGCGCTCCCGCCGAACGCGACCCGGGCACTCGTGGCACGCGCAAGCCACCGCCGCCGAACCGCCGGACGCCACGTCCGGAAGACGCCGACCCGCGACGGCGCGGGGACGCGCCGCGGCGGCGTCCGCGGCCGCCCGAGGACGGCCGCGACAGCCCGCCTCCCCGCCGGCCGTCCGGTGGTGGGCGGAACGCCCCGCCGCCCCGGAACCGGCCCTGGGACGACGAAGAACGCTGACGAACGGGGAACGGCGGTCACCTCCGCGGAGGTGACCGCCGTTCGTCACACCTTCCGCAGTTCCTTCGGCGGCGCGAAAGTGATCTTCTCGTTGGCCGTCGTGACCTCGTCGACGTCGCCGTAGCCGCGCTCGGCCAGCCAGCCCAGCAGCTCCATGACCAGCTCGTCCGGCACCGACGCGCCCGAAGTCACCCCGACGGTCGTCACCCCGGAAAGCCACGCCTCGTCGACCTCGTGCGCGAAGTCGACCAAGTACGAAGCGCGAGCCCCCGCCTTCAGGGCCACCTCGACCAGGCGCTTCGAGTTCGACGAGTTCGTCGACCCGACCACCAGCACCAGGTCGCACTCGGCGGCCATCGCCTTGACCGCGACCTGGCGGTTCGTCGTCGCGTAACAGATGTCGTCGCTCGGCGGGTCCAGCAGGTTCGGGAACCGCTCGCGGAGCTGGTCGACGCGCTCCATCGTCTCGTCGACCGACAGCGTCGTCTGGGACAGCCAGATCACCTTCGACGGGTCGCGCACCTCGACCTTGTCGACGTCCTCGGCCTTGTCGACCAGCTGGACCTTGTCCGGCGCCTCGCCGGCCGTGCCCTCGACCTCTTCGTGGCCTTCGTGGCCGATCAGCAGGATGTCGTAGTCGTCGTTCGCGAAGCGGTTGACCTCCTTGTGCACCTTCGTCACCAGGGGGCAGGTCGCGTCGATCGTGCGCAGGTTCCGCTCGGCCGCCTCCGCGTGCACCATCGGCGAGACGCCGTGGGCGGAGAACACCACCAGCGCGCCCTCGGGCACCTCGGAGGTCTCGTCGACGAAGATCGCGCCGCGCTCGCGCAGCGTGTCGACCACGTGCCGGTTGTGCACGATCTCCTTGCGGACGTACACCGGGGCGCCGTAGACCTCGAGGGCCTTCTCGACGGCGATCACCGCGCGGTCGACGCCGGCGCAGTAACCACGGGGTTTGGCGAGCAGCACCCGCTTGCCGGAAGCGGTTCCGGTGATCGTGGGGGTACCCGCGGGCTCGATTCCGGGACTCGCTGAACTCATGCCCCCAGGGTACGGGCAGCCCCGAGACGGACTCGAAGTCCCTTTCGGGTGACCTTCGTCCCCCTGCCGTGCTGTGCTCGCCGTCACGCAACGCACCCTTTCGGTTGGGCAGGAGGGCCGGTCATGCGGCAGGCTGGACCCATGAAGCCATTCCCGCTCCCCCTCCGGGTCGCCGCGGGCCTCGCCGTCTCCACCGCCGAGCGGGTTCGCGAACTTCCCCGGCAGCTGGCCGGGCTCCCGGTCACCGTGGTCAGCCAGGTGCTGCAGGCCTCCATGCGGGTGCAGCAGCACGTCACCGAGCTGGCGATCAAGGGCGACAACGCCCTGTCGAGCCTGCGCCCGATCGAGGACACCCCGAGCTGGGCGACGTTCGACGAAGACACCGAGCCCGACGCCCCGTCCGCACGGCAGGCCCCCGCGCCGGTGGCCGACGTGCCCGAACCGCGTTCGGAGATCAACGGCCGCGTCCCGTCGGCGGCCGAGCTCGAAGCGGAGCTCGGCGATCCGTGGGCCGCCGAGGAGCGCGCGCTCGCCGAGGACCACCCCGACGGCGAGCACGACAGCGAAGCCGGCGAGGACGAAGCGCCGCGCAAGCCCAAGCCCGGCACGCCCAAGGTCGACAAGAAGACCAAGAGCGAGACGCCCCGGACCAGCGCCGCGGGGTACGAGGGTCCGGCCGGGCTGACCGGCTACGACCAGCTCACCCTCCCGCAGCTGCGGGCCCGGCTGCGCCAGCTCTCGATCGACCAGCTCGAGACCATCCTCGAGTACGAGCGCGCCCACGCCGACCGCTCGTCGTTCACCGGCATGCTGTCGCGCCGGATCGCCAACGCCCGCAAGGCCGAACGGGACCGCGAGAACGGCGACGGCGCGGAAGGCCGGTGAGCACCGAGTCCGCCCAAGCCTCCGCGAGCACCGCGGAATCGCCGTGGCCGGTCCGGACCGTCGCACGCAAGATCGGCGACTGGATCCACCGGCTCGGCACCGTCTGGGTCGAGGGCCAGGTCACCCAGGTCAGCTCGCGCCCGAACACACAGACCGCGTTCCTGACGCTGCGCGACCCGTCGGCGGACGTCTCGATGTCCGTCACCTGCCCGAACTGGCTGATCCGCGAGATGGAGCCGCCGCTGCGGGAGGGCGCGAGCGTCGTCGTGCACGCGAAGCCGTCGTACTTCTTCGGCCGCGGCACGATCAGCCTGCGCGCCGACCAGATCCGCGCCGTCGGCATCGGTGAGCTGCTGGCCCGGATCGAACGGCTGCGGAAGCTGCTGGCCGCCGAGGGCCTGTTCTCGCCGCAGCGCAAGCGGCCGATCCCGTTCCTGCCGAAGGGGGTCGGGCTGATCACCGGCCGCGCGTCGGCGGCCGAACGGGACGTGCTGGCCAACGCCCAGCGCCGGTGGCCGCACGTGCGGATCAAGGTGCTCAACACGGCCGTCCAGGGCTCGCAGGCCGTCCCGCAGGTGATGCGCGCGCTGCGGATCCTGGACGCCGATCCCGAGATCGACGTCATCGTCGTCGCCCGCGGCGGCGGCAGCGTCGAGGACCTGCTGCCGTTTTCCGACGAAGCGCTCTGCCGCGCGGTGTCGGCCGCCGGCACGCCGGTGGTCAGCGCGATCGGGCACGAGCCGGACACCCCGCTGCTCGACTACGTCGCGGACCTGCGCTGCTCGACGCCGACCGACGCCGGCAAGCGCATCGTCCCGGACGTCCGTGAAGAGTCCGAGCGGGTCCGCCAGATGCGCGACCGCGGGCGCCGGGCACTGCACGGCTGGGTCGACACCCAGGCGCGGCTGCTCACCCAGCTCCGCAGCCGCCCGTCGCTGGCCGACCCGCTGGGCCCGGTCCAGCGGCGGCAGGACGACGTCGACGTCCACCGCGAACGCGCCCGCCGCGCCATGCTGAGCCTGCTCGCCAAGGACCAGGCCGAGGTCGCGAACGCGCGGGCGCGGCTCACCGCGCTCGGTCCGGCGGCGACGCTGGCCCGCGGGTACGCGGTCGTGCAGTTCGTCGACGCCGAAGGCAACCTCCAGGTACTCCGCTCCGTCTCCGAAGTCGAGGCCGGTGCCCAGCTGCGCGTGCGCGTGGGTGACGGTGCGATCGGCGCGGTGGCGGAAGGAGAGCAGGGGTGAAGGCGACGTTCCTCCCGCTCACCATGGACGCGGCCAGGAGGCTCGGCGCGCGTCCGCTGCTGGACCAGGCGGTGCGCACCGACCGGGCGGCCGCCGAGTGCTGGACGGCCCTGCTCGCCGGCTGCGGCACCGCCGCCCGCCGCGACCTGGGGCCGCAGCTGCGACGGCTGTCCGAGGCGACGTCCATGCAGGTCGGCTCGCGCTGGTGGTTCGCCGAGGGCGCGGGACACCGGCGGCGGGTGGCCGGCGCGCAGGAGAACCTCGAAGAGGCGATCGCGGAGGGTGACGGGCAGGAGTTCGCGCTGGCGTTCGTCGGGTACGACCACGCGATGGCCAGCGCGGTAGTGTGCGCGAACAGCGTGCAGGCCCGGAAGGTCGGAGAACACCGAGCGTGAGTGAAACACCCAGCGAGGAACTCGGCTACGAGCAGGCTCGCGACCGCCTCGTCGAGGTCGTCCGCGAGCTCGAAGCCGGCGGACTCTCCCTCGAGCAGTCGCTCGCGTTGTGGGAGAAGGGCGAGAAGCTCGCGAAGGTCTGTGAGCGCCATCTCGAAGGCGCCCGCGAGCGGATCGAAGCCGCGCTGGCCTCGGTGGAGGACGACTCCGAGCAGTGAGGTAGGCCATGCCGACGGTATCTGGAAACACGGCGGGTATCTGACAAACTGACTACCCGCCAGTTCCACAATCCGGGAGGCAATGATGTCCACCGCAGAGAGTCGTCGTGAAGCGCCCGACCGCAACCTCGCGATGGAGCTGGTCCGGGTCACCGAAGCCGCCGCGATGGCGGCCGGCCGCTGGGTCGGCCGCGGCGACAAGATCGGCGGGGACGGCGCGGCCGTCGACGCGATGCGCCAGCTCGTCTCGACGGTGTCGATGCGCGGGGTCGTGGTGATCGGCGAGGGCGAGAAGGACGAAGCCCCGATGCTGTTCAACGGCGAAGAGGTCGGCAACGGCGACGGGCCGGACTGCGACGTCGCGGTCGACCCGGTCGACGGCACCACGCTGATGGCCAAGGGCATGCCGAACGCCCTCGCCGTGCTCGCGGTCGCCGAGCGCGGCGCGATGTTCGACCCCTCCGCGGTGTTCTACATGGAGAAGCTGGCCGTCGGGCCGGAGGCGGCGGGCAAGGTCGAGCTCGGCGCGCCGATCGCGGAGAACATCCGCCGGGTCGCCAAGGCGAAGCACAGCAGCGTCGGCGACGTCACCGTGTGCATCCTCGACCGCCCGCGCCACGAGCAGATCATCAAGGAGGTCCGCGAGGCGGGCGCGCGGATCCGGTTCATCTCCGACGGCGACGTCGCGGGCGCGATCGCCGCGGCCCGCCCGACCACCGGCGTCGACATGCTGATCGGCATCGGCGGCACCCCCGAGGGCATCATCGCGGCCTGCGCGATGAAGTGCCTCGGCGGCGAGCTGCAGGGCCGGCTGTGGCCGAAGGACGACGCCGAGCGCGAGAAGGCCATCGCCGCCGGGCACGACCTCGACCGCGTCCTGCTCAACGACGACCTCGTGCGCGGCGACAACGTCTTCTTCTGCGCCACCGGCGTCACCGACGGCGACCTGCTGCGCGGCGTCCACTACCGCGAGGGCGGGGCGACGACCCAGTCCATCGTGATGCGGTCCAAGTCCGGGACCGTCAGAATGATCGACGGCTACCACCGGCTGAACAAGCTGCGGGCGTACTCCTCGGTCAACTTCGACGGCCACCTGGACGCGCCCGACGACGACGTCGTGCCCCCGCTGCCGTAAGGAGATCCGTGACCAGGCGCCTGCTGCTGGTTCTGCTGGCCTTGCTGTCCGTCCTGGTCCCGGGCACCGCCGCGGCCGCCCCTGCCATCGTCGGGGGCGCGAACGCGGACCAGCCGTACCCGTTCGCGGTGTCCCTGCACTCCACGTCGGGGAAGCTGTTCTGCGCCGGTGCGCTGATCGCGCCCACCTGGGTGGTCACGGCCGCGCACTGCGTGTTCGACAAGACCCCGGCCACCGTGTCGGTGCGCGCGGGCACGAACGACGCCGGCCAGGGCGGCGAGGTCGCCCAGGTCGCCGGGGTCGTCGTGAACCCGGCGTTCAACACCCAGAGCCCGGCGGGCGACATCGCGCTGCTGCGGCTGACGGCACCCGCCGCGGCGGCGCCGATCGGGCTCGCGACGGCCGCGTCGCCGGGCACCGCGACCCGGATCCTCGGCTGGGGCCAGACGTGCCCGAAGGTGAACTGCGGCACGATCCCCACGACGCTGCAGCAGCTCGACACGCAGATCGTCGAAGGCACGAAGTGCACGTCGGTGTTCGACGGCACGGCCGAGCTGTGCACCGACAACCCGGGCGGCAAGTCCGGGGCGTGCTTCGGCGACTCCGGCGGCCCGCAGGTCGTGCGCGACGGCGATCATTGGCTGCTCGTCGGCGTCACCAGCCGTCCGGGCAACAACGACCCGGAATGCGCGACGGCGCCGTCGATCTACACGTCCGTCGTCGCCTACGCGCCGTGGATCGCCGAGAAGACGAAGGCCTGACCTACTGTGCTGATCGGTAGCAATCCGACCACAGTCACGGCCGAATGACTTCGTAGCAACGGTTACGTGCCGCGTGGGGGGCGGCCTGCTTTTGGCCGGATTACTACTCGGCGTTGCTGGAGTGGCCCGGGAACAGGTGGGCGTCCGGGTCGAGCGCGACGGCGATGTTGTTGACGGCCGTCGCGGCCTCGCCGAAGCCGGTCGCGATCAGCTTCACCTTCCCCGGGTACGCGGCGACGTCGCCCGCGGCGTAGACGCGCTCGCGCGCGGTCGCCATCGTCGAGTCGACCGCGATGGCGCGGTGGTGGATCTCCAGGCCCCAGCTCTCGATCGGGCCGAGGTCCGCGGTGAACCCCAGCGCCGCGACGACGGCGTTGGCCGGCAGCCGCTCTTCCCCGGCACCTTTGATCGAGACGTCGACGGCTTCCAGCGTGCCGTCCGGTGCTTCGACGAACCGCGTGACCTCGGCGTCGGTGATGATCCGGGTGCCGAGCTCGCGCGCCTGCCGGACGATCGACTCGGCGGCGCGGAACTTCGCGCGCCGGTGCACCAGCGTCACGCTCGCCGCCACCGGGTGCAGCGCGAGCACCCAGTCGAACGCCGAGTCGCCGCCACCGACGATCACGACGTGCTGGCCCGCGTGCGCCTGGAACGACGGGACGAAGTGGACCATGCCGCGGCCCAGCCAGCCGTCGCCGGCCGGCAGCGGGCGCGGGGTGAACTCGCCGATGCCCGCGGTGATCAGCACGGCACGGGCCCGCAGCGTCTCGCCGCCGTCGAGGGTCAGCTCGAGGCCGTCTCCGGCCGGCTCCAGCTTCTCGGCCTTGCGTCCCAGCAGGTACTTCGGCTTCCACGGCGCGGCCTGCTTCACCAGGCCGTCGACCAGATCGCGGCCCCGGACCTCGGCGAACCCGCCGACGTCGTAGATCATCTTCTCCGGGTACATCGCGGTCACCTGGCCGCCGGGCTCGGGCAGCGAGTCGACCACCGCCATCGAGAGGCCGCGGAATCCGGCGTAGTAGGCGGCGAACAGGCCCGTCGGGCCCGCGCCGATGATCACGAGGTCGTAGGAATCCCCAGCAACGTCAGTCATGCTCGCTCCAGCCAGTGGTGGATGGCGGTGATCGAGAACACACCCGATCCTAGCGTCGCGCGGCGCCGAGGGTGGGCGACGCCACCACGCGGGACGGCGCGAACAGGGCCAGAATCGGTGTCATGGCTGATCAGGAATACCGGATCGAACACGACACGATGGGCGAGGTCCGCGTGCCTGCCGACGCGCTCTACCGCGCGCAGACCCAGCGGGCCGTGGAGAACTTCCCCATCTCCGGCCGGGGCCTGGAGCGTGCCCAGATCCGCGCGCTCGGCCTGCTCAAGGCCGCCGCCGCGCGCGTCAACCACAAGCTGGGCGTGCTCGACGCCGACGTCGCCGAGGCCATCGCGGCCGCCGCCGACGAGGTCGCCGCCGGTGCCCACGACGCGCACTTCCCGATCGACGTCTTCCAGACCGGGTCGGGGACGTCGTCGAACATGAACGCCAACGAGGTCATCGCGACGCTCGCTTCGCGCGCCCTCGGGCGGGACGTCCACCCGAACGACCACGTCAACGCGTCGCAGTCGTCGAACGACACCTTCCCGACGACCATCCACGTCGCCGCCACCGAAGCCGTCACCAAGGACGTCATCCCGGCGCTGGAGTACCTGGCCGGCGCGATCGAGGTCCGCGCCGCGGAGTGGGCGGGCGTGGTGAAGTCCGGCCGCACGCACCTGATGGACGCGGTGCCGATCACGCTCGGCCAGGAAGCGGGCGCGTGGGCGTCGCAGATCCGCTTCGGCGTCGAACGGCTGAAGTCGGGCCTGCCGCGGCTGGGCGAGCTGCCGATCGGCGGCACGGCCGTCGGGTCGGGCCTGAACGCGCCGGACGGCTTCGGCTCGTCGGTCGCCACGGAACTCGCCACGGTGACCGGGCTGCCGCTGACCGAGGCCCGCGACCACTTCGAGGCGCAGGCGACGCAGGACAGCGTCGTCGAGACGTCCGGGCACCTGCGCACGGTCGCCGTGTCGCTCAACAAGATCGCCAATGACCTGCGCTGGCTGGGTTCCGGCCCGCGCACCGGCCTGGCCGAGCTGGCGCTGCCGGACCTGCAGCCGGGCTCGTCGATCATGCCGGGCAAGGTGAACCCGGTGATCCCGGAGGCCACGCTGCAGGTGGTCGCGCAGGTGATCGGCAACGACGCGGCCGTCGCTTTCGCGGGCGCGGCGGGCAACTTCCAGCTGAACGTCAACCTGCCGGTGATCGCCCGGAACGTCCTCGAGTCGGCGCGGTTGCTGGCGGCCGTTTCCCGGCTGCTGGCGGACAAGGTGTTCGCGGGCATCACCGTGAACACCGAACGCACGAGGACCTACGCCGAGGGTTCGCCGTCGATCGTGACGCCGCTGAACAAGTACATCGGCTATGAAGAAGCGGCCGCGGTCGCGAAGCAGGCGTTGAAGGAGCTGAAGACGATCCGCGAAGTCGTCATCGAGCGCGGGTACGTCAAGGACGGGAAGCTCACCGAGGAGCAGCTGGACGAAGCTCTCGACGTGCTTCGGATGGCGCGCGGCGGGAAGTGATGCGGCCCTGACCAGGACAAACGGGCCGCCGACCTGAAATTGTCGGTGGTCCGGGTCATGATGTCCGGGTGTTGCTGAGCGAGTTGGTCAACGCGTCCGCCGAGCTGGCGGCGACCAGGTCCAGGAAGGCGAAGATCGCCGTCCTGGCCGCGGTGCTGCGCGCGGCGGAGGTCGCCGAGCTGCCCGCGGTGGTCGCGTACCTGACCGGGCAGACGGCGCAGGACAGGCTGGGCGCGGGCTGGCGCACCCTGGCCGGGCTGGGCGCCGATCCCGCTCCGGAGCCGGCGGTCCCGGTGCTCGAGGTGGACGCGGCCCTCACCGCGGCCGCGGGCGTGGCGGCCGGCACGGGGTCGAACACGCGGCGGCAGGAGGTGCTGCGCGCGCTGTTCACCCGGCTGACGAAGGACGAGCAGCAGTTCCTCTTCCGGCTGGTCACCGGCGAGCTGCGGCAGGGCGCGCTGGAGGGGGTGATGGTCGACGCCATCGCGGCCGCGGCCGAGGTGCCCGCCGAGGACGTGCGGCGGGCCTTCATGCTGTCCGGGAAGCTCGGCGTCACCGCGGTCGCGGCGCTGACCGGCGGGCAGGCGGCGCTGGCGGAGTTCCGGCTCACGCTCGGCACGCCGATCAAGCCGATGCTGGCGTCACCGGCGGAGTCGCTGGACGAAGCCGTGGCCGAGCACGCCGAGGCGATCGTCGAGTACAAAATGGACGGTGCGCGGATCCAGGTGCACCGCCAGGGCGACGAAGTGCACGTCTGGACGCGGACGTTGCGCGAGATCACCGGGAGCGTGCACGAACTGGTGGAACTCGTGCGGGCAATGCCGTGCGAGTCGGTGGTGCTCGACGGCGAGACGCTGGCCCTGACCGACGCCGGGCGGCCACGGCCGTTCCAGGACACGATGAGCCGGTTCGGCAGCACCCGCGAGGAACAGGTCAAGGCACTGCTGCTGCGGCCGTACTTCTTCGACTGCCTGCACCTCGACGGCGTCGACCTGCTGGACGCACCGCTGTCGGAGCGCAACGCGGCGCTGCGCAAGGTCGCCGGGGCGCACGTGATCCCCGGCGAGGTGGGCACTTCGGGAGCAGCCGCCGTGCTGGAGGCGGCGATGGACGCGGGCCACGAAGGGGTGATGGTCAAGGACCTGGCGTCGCCGTACGCGGCCGGGCGGCGCGGGCGGGCGTGGCTGAAGGTCAAGCCGGTGCACACGATCGACCTGGTGGTCCTCGCGGCGGAGTGGGGCCACGGCCGGCGCACCGGCACGCTGTCGAACCTGCACCTGGGCGCCCGTGACCCGGACGGCGGCCCGCCGATCATGGTGGGCAAGACGTTCAAGGGCATGACCGACGAGCTGCTGGCGTGGCAGACGAGGACGTTCCAGGAGATCGAGACCCACCGCGACGACTGGACGGTGTACGTCCGGCCGGAGATCGTGGTGGAGATCGAACTGGACAGCGCCCAGGTGAGCACCCGCTATCCGGGCGGCCTGGCCCTGCGGTTCGCCCGGGTGGTCCGCTACCGGCCGGACAAGGACCCGGCCGAGGCGGACACGATCGACACGGTCCGCGGCCTGCTCCACGGCGACCGTTCGGAAGGGAGCTGACCAAGGACAGCCGAAAGCCGCTGGTGGTTGGCGGACGTCCACCGTTCGAGGGGTCCACTGTGGAGTTACCGGCGGGTACGCTCCGGGGATGCACGGCTCGAAGCTCACCCGCGCCTGGTTCGCGGTCACCGGTCTGGTCGCGCTGACCGGCCTCGTCGTCCAGGTGATCGCCACCGCGGGCGACACCGGCGGCCGCTTCACCACGGTCGCCGGCCGGGTGGCGAACCTGTTCTGCTTCTTCACGATCGACTCGAACCTGCTCGTCATCGTGACCTCGGCACTGGTGGCCTTCGGCGCGGCGCGCGGCACGGTGTTCCGCGTGCTCTGGCTCGACGCGCTGGCCGGCATCATCGTGACGGGCATCGTCTACCAGGTCGCCCTCGCCGGCCTGTACGACCAGCACGGTCTCGCGTTCTTCGCGGACACGATGCTGCACAAGGTGACACCGATCCTGTTCGTGTTCGGCTGGCTCCTGGCCGGCCCGCGCGGTGCCCTCACGTGGCGCCCGGTCTGGTGGTCGCTGCTCTACCCGCTGACCTGGCTCGCGTTCACGCTCCCCCGTGGCGCGCTCACCGGCTTCTACCCGTACCCGTTCGTCGACGCGGGCACCCTCGGCTACGGCCAGGTGGCGCTGAACTGCGTCTTCATCGGGCTCTTCTTCACCGCGCTCGCCGCGGGCGCGTTCCTCTACGACCGCCGGTTCACGCGGCTCCAACCCGCCTAGTCACGGACGCGGCGGAACGTTCACCACTAGGGTCGGGCTCATGACGGCGATTGTGCAGAACCTGGTGACTTCCGGTGTCTTCCGGCTCGACGGGGGCAGCTGGGACGTCGACAACAACGTGTGGCTCGTGGGCGACGACGCGGAAGTGATCGTGATCGACGCGGCGCACGACGCGAAGGCGATCGAAAACGTCGTGGGCGAGCGGAAGCTGGCCGCGATCGTCTGCACTCACGCGCACAACGACCACGTCAACGCCGCCCCGGAGCTCGCCGCCGCGACCGGCGCGCCGATCCTGCTGCACCCGGACGACCGGGTCGTCTGGGACCTCACGCACCCGGACCGCGCCCCGGACGGCGAACTGGCCGACGGCCAGGCGATCACCATCGCGGGCACCGAGCTCCGCGTCCTCCACACGCCGGGACACGCACCCGGCGCGGTCTGCCTGTACGCGGCGGAACTCGGCGTGCTCTTCACCGGTGACACCCTGTTCCACGGCGGCCCCGGCGCCACCGGACGGTCCTACTCGGACTACCCGACGATCGTGCGGTCCATCCGCGAGAAGCTCTTCGCGCTCCCGGAGGCGACGAAGGTGCACACCGGACACGGCGAAGGCACGACGATCGGCGCCGAGAAGGCAGCGGCGGACGGCTGGAACCAGCCTTAGGAGGAGGGGGCACTTTCACGTGAAAGTGCCCCCTCAGGAGGTGTGCTTCCGGGCGACGAGGGCGAACTCCTCGATCGCGCGGTCGAACGCGGCGCTCGCCGCACGCACCGGCCCGGGCAGGTTCATCCGTTCGAACCGGCGATCGGCATCGAGTTCGAACCGGGTGTGGTGGAGGTCCATCTCGGCTTTCCGGAGCACTTTCGCCTGCTCGATCAGCTCGTCCGGACCGCTCATCACCAGCAGCCCGTAGAACGCGCGCATGTCGGTGCGCGCGGTGTAGTACCCGTCTTCGAACTCGATTTCCCGCTGCGCGTCGGTCTCGACCGGCTCTTTCACGAGTGTCCGGCGGCGGTGGATCACATTGAGGTCGATGATGTGCTTCCGCGCCCGGGTGGCCGCCTCGATCAGCCCGGCACAGCGGTCGGCGCGGTCCTGCCGCAGTTTCGCCCGCCGGGCGGCGTTGAGCTTCAGCGGCTCGACCAGCGCGCCCAGCGTCACGCCGGCCAGTGAGGCCACCGCCGCGATGACCGCGGCACCGACCGCCGTCAGCACGTCAGCCGCGGTGCACTCGGCGACACCCGGACGCGCTGCTTCGCCTCTTCGGCCAGGCTTCGCGCCCACTCCTGCAGCCCGGCGACGTCGATCCCGTGCGGCGGCTCACGCCGGAACGGCTCGATGTTCGCCGCCCCGCGTTCCAGCAACGACACCGCGCCGACGTTGTTCCCGCGCGCCGCGTGCGTCAGCCCGACGGCGAGCTGGGCGAGGCCGCGCCAGAGCTCGCGGTCCGGCCCGTCAGTGGTCTTCCAGGCGTCCTCGAAGACCTCGTGCGCGTGGAACGGCTTGCCGTCGTCGAGCAGCTGCTGGGCCTCCGCAAGCGTTTGCGCCGGAGTGCGTTCGACGCCTTCCGGCTGGCGCTCGACCCCGTCCGCGCCGTACGGCAGCGGCCGGCCGAGGCCGTCGCGCGGCCGTGCGTTGCGTGCCCGTCCCTCGGTGTCCCGGTCGCGGCGGCTCATACCCTGAGATCCTGCCACGAGCCCGGCAGGTAGTCTGGTGACTCGTGCGTTTCCTCGACGGCCACCGGCCCGCCCACGACCTGACCTACGACGACGTGTTCCTGCTGCCGAACCGTTCGGACGTGGAGTCCCGCTTCGACGTCGACCTCGCCACCGCGGACGGCACCGGCGCGACCATCCCGATCGTGGTCGCGAACATGACCGCGGTCGCCGGCCGCCGGATGGCCGAGACCGTCGCCCGCCGCGGCGGCCTGGTGGTGCTGCCCCAGGATGTGGACAGCTCCGCCGTCGCCGAGATCGTCGGCTGGGTGAAGAGCCGCCACACGGTCTGGGACACGCCACTGGTGCTCACCGGCGGCGACGCGGTCGCCGACGCCCTCAACCTGGTGCACAAGCGCGCACACGGCGCTGTCGTCGTCGTGGACGGCGAAGGCCGCCCGGTCGGCATCGTCGACGAAGCGGCCTGCGCGGGCGTCGACCGCTTCGCGCGTCTCGCCGACGTCGCCCAGCCGCCGACCGTCACCGTCCCGCTCACCACGCCGCCACGGGAGGTCTTCGAGCAGCTCCACGGCAGCGGCGCCCACCTCGCCCTCGGCCTCGACGCCGAGGGACGGCTCGCGGGCGTCCTGACCGCCGTCGGCGCCCTGCGCGCGGAGATCTACACCCCGGCCGTCGACGACGCGGGCAAGCTGCGCGTCGCCGCCGCGGTCGGCGTCAACGGCGACGTCGCGGCGAAGGCCGAAGCCGTGCTCCGCTCGGGCGTCGACGTCCTGGTCGTCGACACCGCGCACGGGCACCAGGAGAAGATGATCGCCGCGCTGAAGGCCGTCCGGTCGGTGTCGCCGGAGGTCCCGGTGGTCGCCGGGAACGTGGTCACCGCCGAGGGCACGCGCGACCTGATCCAGGCCGGCGCCGACGTCGTCAAGGTCGGCGTCGGACCGGGCGCGATGTGCACGACCCGGATGATGACCGGCGTGGGCCGCCCGCAGTTCTCCGCGGTCGCCGACTGCGCGGCCGCCGCGCGCGAGCTGGGCAAGCACGTCTGGGCCGACGGCGGGGTCCGCCACCCGCGTGACGTCGCGCTGGCGCTGGCCGCCGGCGCGTCCGCGGCGATGGTCGGCTCGTGGTTCGCCGGCACCTACGAATCCCCCGGCGACCTGCGGTTCGACGAGCAGGGGCGGCCCTACAAGGAGTCCTTCGGGATGGCGTCGAAGCGCGCGGTCGGTGCGCGGACGCGGACGGACAACTCGTTCGACCGCGCACGGAAGGCGCTGTTCGAGGAGGGCATCTCGTCGTCGCGGATGTCCCTCGACCCGCAGCGCCCGGGTGTCGAGGACCTGCTGGACTCCATCGGCTCCGGCGTGCGCTCTTCCTGCACCTACGCGGGTGCGCGGACCCTCGAGGAGTTCCACGAGCGCGCGCTGCTGGGCGTCCAGTCGGCCGCCGGCTTCGCCGAAGGCCGCCCTCTCCCAGCCGGCTGGTAAAAGCTCAGCTCGCGCAGCACACGTGTTCAGACCACTCCGGGACGTGCCACCAGTGCTGTTTCTCCGCCGATCGGGCCGCGGGCACCACCTCGGTGGCCGCCCGCGGCTCCGGCTGGCTGCGGTAGGGCGCCAGCAACTCGCCGACCGCGTGCAGCACCCCGCCGACCAGCACGGTGCGGACGTTCGCGGCCGCCTTGATGTCCTGCAACGGGTTGCCGCTGACGAGCGACAGATCGGCGTAGGCGCCTCGCTTGAGCACGCCGATCCGGTCCTCGAGCCCCAGCCACCGCGCCGGATTGCGGGTGGCGGTGGTGAGCGCCTCGTACGGCGTGAACCCGAACGCGACCATGGCCCGCAGGTTCTGGTGGGTGGAGATGGCCACGTTGTCCAGCGGGGAGTCCGTGCCGGTGACCACGAACCCGCCCGCCCGGTGGATCCGCAGCAGCAGGTCGACGTTCCCGGCGAGGGTCCGGCGAAGGTAGGAGTTCTCCGGGTTGCCCGCGGTGTCCGCCGTGGTCTTGAGCTGCTGGTATTCCCACGGCGGGAACAGGACCTCGGTGCGCTCGTCGGTCACCAGCGACTTGTCGTCCGCGTACAACGCCCTGGAGGTGAACAACGTCGGCGTGATCGACATCCCCGAGCGGGTGAACAAGGCGACCGCGTCCTGGTACGACCGGCCGAGCCGGCTGACGGTGTGCGAGTACCCGAGCCGGTTGGTGGCACCGGTGTGCTCCATCGCGTCCATGCCGATGTTCGCCGCCGGGTACAGGTAGTGCGACGACAGCGGGATGCCCGCCCGGTGCGCGGCCCGGACGACGGCCTGCTGGTCGGCCACGGGAAGCCGGACGTAGGTCTTGATCAGGTCGTACTCCAGCTCGACCGCGCGGGACAGCTCCAGGTCCAGCTGCCCTGTCGAAAGGGTCGGCCGCATGAAGTTGTAGTAGATCCGGGAACCGTCGATGGCTTCCCCGGTGCCGAAGTACCTTGGCCCGACCCGGTTTCCGGACTCCAGCGCCTCGCGCGTCTCCAGCATCTGGTACACCGGATCACCGGGCGAGCGGGTCGTGGTGATGCCGTAGGACAGCCACAGCCTGCCCTGCCGGTCACCCCACTGCCTGCCGCGCAGGTGCCAGTGGTTGTGGAGGTCGACGAGCCCGGGCATCGCGGTCAGGTCGTGCGCGTCGACGGTGCCCGGTGCGTCCCGATGCGGCCGGACGTCGGCGATCCGGCCACCGTCGACGACGATGTCGACGTCCCGCCGCAGCGTCCGGGCGACGCCGTCCCACGCCGCGCCGACGTGGATGACGGTCGGCCGCGGCGGGCGCGGCCGGGCCCAGGTGAAGTCGAGCCGGATCGTGCGCGGCTCGCCACCGGTGATCTTCTGGGCCTTGAGCCGGCCCTTCGACAGGTACACGAGCGTGTCGTTCCCCTGCCAGGCCAGTGAGTCGGTGACCTCGTGGGTGACCTGCCTCGGCGCGCCGAGGAGCCGCCCGGTGCCGTCGACCGGGGCGATCCAGGCCACGCTTTCCACGGTGAACGCGAGATACCGGCCGTCGGGTGACCACAAGGGACCGTCGTCGCCGCGGGTGGCGAGCGAGCGGAACGGCATCGGCTCGGCGTAGCGGAGTTCGTGGGTCTTCAGGTCGACCGTGAGGATCTGGCTCGTGCCCTCGCGGAACCGCCGCGAGTACGGCTTGACCGCGGCCAGCGCGAGGACCGACCCGTCGGGCGACCAGGTGGGCCTGCCCGGCATGAACAGCGGCGGCGTCACCTGCTGGGCCCTGCCCAAGGCCACGTCGTGGATCCAGGTGGCGCCGTCCTGGTCGGCGTAGGCCACCCGGCCGCCGTCCGGCGACCACCGCGGCGCGACCTGGGCGCCCGCCAGCCGGGTGAGGACGGTGTCCTGGCCGGTGCCGAGGTCACGCAGCCACAGGTCGGCGGTGCCGAGCCGGTCGCTCGTGTAGAGCAGCTTCGTCCCGTCCGGGTGGAAGTCCGGGTCGGAGTTGAAGTAGCCGTCGCCGATCAGCCGCTGTGGCCTGCCCCCGCCCGCCGAGACGACGTAGATCGCGTTGAGGGCCCGGAACGCGATCCGCTTGCCGTCCCGGGACACCACCGGACCGGCGATGCCCCGGACGGGCTTCGGCGCGGCCGAGTCCAGGTCCCGGACGCGCCTTCGGTAGTCGCGCGTTGCCGTGGAGACGCTCGCTTCGAACGGGATGTCCTTGACGGCGCCGGACTCCTCGCGCCGCCGGATGCGCCCGTCGGCGGTGTAGAGCACGGCGGACCCGGACCAGTTCGCGGCGAAGCCGAAGACGTCCTCGCCCTTGGTCAGCTGCCGGTCGCCGAGCATGAGGTCCGCTTCGGCGCCACGCAGCCGCAGGTAGCTGGGCTGCCCGCCGGGACCGAACGCGGGGCCGTAGAACCTGTCGGTGCCGGTCGCGGTGACCAGGCGCGTGCGGGCGCCGGTCGCCGGGGTGATGACGTCGATGGCGGTGTCGTTCACGGTGAAGACGATCTTCGTGCCGTCGGCCGACCAGCGCGGCGACGCCTCTTCGTCGGTGGTGGACACCACCGTGCTGATCGCTCCGGTGGCGACGTCCAGCAGGTGGATGCCGTAGCTGCCGTCCCGGTCGCTGCTGCAGGCGATCTTGGTGCCGTCCGGCGAGAACACGGGCTCCCGGTGGTCGAACGGCCCGCTGGTGAGCTTGCGCGGCGTACCGCCTGCGACATCGATGACGTACAGGTGGAAGTTGCCGTCGCGGTACGACTGGAACGCGATCCGGCGGCCGTCCGGCGACCAGCTGGGGAGCGTCGCGTCCTGCAGGTCGTCGGTGAGCCGCCGGGCGCGACCGCCGCCGGCGGGCAGCACCCAGATCCCGGTGACCAGGTCGACCGCGATCCACCGGCCGTCCGGCGACAGCGCGGCGGACATGTTCGTGCCCTCTCGGAGCACCACGCCGTCCCGTCCGGCAGCCGGCCGGCCGTCCGGTTCGGCCTCGGCGACCCCCGGCCCGGCCACGGCCAGCGCGGCGGCGGCGGCGCCACCACGTACGAGAACTTCACGACGGGACAGGCTTTCCGGCGCCATCTGGCCAACTATGCCCATCCCCGGGCCCGGCCGTCCAGCGGCCGAGCGGGTTTTTCACCGGATCTCCGGCAAAGGCGGGAAGAGCTGCCGGGGGCGGCGCGAGCGCCGCCCCCGGCGCCTCCTCAGCCGTGGTCCTCCAGCATCTCGGTGACCAGGGCGGCGATCGGCGACCGCTCCGAGCGCGTCAGCGTGACGTGCGCGAACAGCGGGTGGCCCTTGAGCTTCTCGATCACCGCCGAGACGCCGTCGTGCCGTCCGACGCGCAGGTTGTCACGCTGGGCGACGTCGTGCGTGAGCACCACCCGTGACGCCGTGCCGAGCCGCGAGAGCACCGTGAGCAGGACGTTGCGCTCCAGCGACTGCGCCTCGTCGACGATGACGAACGTGTCGTGCAGCGAGCGGCCGCGGATGTGCGTCAGCGGGAGCACCTCGAGCATGCCGCGGTCGAAGACCTCGTCGAGGACGTCCTGGCTGACCAGCGCGCCGAGGGTGTCGAACACCGCCTGCGCCCACGGCTGCATCTTCTCGCTCTCGGACCCGGGCAGGTAGCCGAGGTCCTGGCCGCCGACCGCGTAGACCGGCCGGAACACCACGACCTTGCGGTGCTGGCGGCGTTCCATGACCGCCTCCAGGCCCGCGCACAGCGCGAGTGCCGACTTGCCGGTGCCGGCCCGGCCGCCCAGCGACACGATGCCGACGTCGGAGTCGAGCAGCAGGTCGAGCGCGACGCGCTGCTCGGCGCTGCGGCCGTGCAGGCCGAACGCCTCGCGATCGCCGCGCACCAGCCGGATGCGCTTGTCCGCCGTGATCCGCCCCAGCGCGCTGGAGCTGCCCGCGAGCAGCCGCAGCCCGGTGTGGCAGGGCAGCTCGGCGAGCTCGTCCATGCCCCATTCGACGGGATCGACGGTGCTGCCGCCGAACAGCGCGTCCAGCACTTCCTGCTGGACGTCGACGTCCGCCATGCCGGTCCAGCCCGACGGCGTCACTTCCTGCGCGCGGTATTCGTCCGCCTCGAGACCGACGGCCCCGGCCTTGACCCGCAGCGGGATGTCCTTCGTCACCAGCGTGACCGCCGCGTTCTCCGCCGCCAGGTTCAGCGCGCAGGCGAGGATGCGGTGGTCGTTGGAGTCGGTCCGGAACCCGGACGGGAGCACCGACGGGTCCGAGTGGTTCAGCTCCACCTGCAGCGTGCCGCCGTGGTCCCCGATGGGGAGCGGCGCGTCGAGCCTGCCGTACTGCCGGCGCAGGTCGTCGAGCATGCGCAGGGATTCCCGGGCGAACCAGCCCAGCTCCGGGTGGTGGCGCTTGGCCTCCAGTTCACTGATGACGACCAGCGGAAGCACGACGGCGTGCTCGGCGAACCGAGTGACGGCCCACGGGTCCGAAAGGAGGACCGACGTGTCGAGCACGTACATGTGCTGCTGGGGTACGGGCGCTTTCTCCGGGCCGGAAACGGCACCGGTCGAAGAGTGGCCAGAGGCCTTACGGGGCAAACGCTGCGCAGTCACGACGGCATCTCCCTCGAGGGCGTGTGCACCTCACGCCCGCACTCGCTGGGCCGGGCACCTCCCTGGCTGGACCACTCCTCCTGACCTGGGTCAGGTGACGCGGCCACGAGGGCCGGGTGCCGGCCCCCTCGAGCGTCTCGTGGGCGGCTGAGCCGCCCCCTCGATCACCGCCACGACCAGGGCCTCCCGCGAGGACCCGCACGGAACGCGCGCCCTCACTCCGGAAGGTACCCACGAATGGGGCGTCGCGCAGCGAGCCAACACGGTGATTCGCCAGATCGTCATCTCACCGTCGGTCGTCCGAAATCAACTCTGGGTGCGCTCCAGGGTCCGTGACCAGCGGTTTTTGCCGGGCGCTAGGAGCCGAACCGGCGGTGCCGCCAGGCGTAGTCGCGGATGGCGCGCAGGAAGTCGACACGACGGAAGGCGGGCCAGTAGGCCTCGGTGAACCAGAACTCCGAGTGCGCGGACTGCCACAGCAGGAACCCGGAAAGCCGTTGCTCGCCCGACGTGCGGATGATGAGGTCCGGGTCCGGCTGGCCCGAGGTGTAGAGGTGTTCGGAGATGTGGTCGACGTCGAGGATCTTCGCCAGCTCGTGAATGGACGTTCCCTCGTCGGCGTGCTGGCGCAGCAGCTTGCGCACGGCGTCCGCGATTTCCTGGCGCCCGCCGTAGCCGACCGCGACGTTGACCTCCATCCCGGTCCGCCCCTCGGTCCGGACGGCGGCCTCGCTGAGCCGCTTCGCGACATCGGCGGGCAGCAGGTCGAGCGCACCGACGATCCGCAGCCGCCACGGCGTCCCGGGCGCGGCGAGTTCGTCGGTGACGTCGGTGATGATCTTCAGCAGCGGCGTGAGCTCGTCCGGGTCGCGGTTGAGGTTGTCGGTGGACAGCAGCCACATGGTGACGACCTCGACGTCGGCCTCCTGGCACCAGCTCAGGAAGTCCGCGATCTTCTTCGCCCCGGCGCGATGACCGTCCGAAACGTCCGTAAAGCCCGCTTCCCTCGCCCAGCGGCGGTTGCCGTCGAGCATGATGGCGATGTGCCGGGGATGCCGCCCGGCGGCCTGCTGGATGAGGCGCCTGCCGTAGGCGCTGTACACGACGTCGGACAAGAAGGAGCGAACACTCACGTCGAGTCAGCGTACGCACCCGGTGTGAGGCGTGTGACTTGAGCACTACTGGAGAACCGACGCTGTCGTAACCTGGATGTGTGAGCCTGTCGACGGAACCACCCGAACCCGTAGTGGACCTCCGCCCCCGGCTGCGCGGGCACATCCACTTCTGGACGTTCTTCGGCGCCCTCGCGGCGGCGGCCACGCTGATCAGCCTGGCGGCGTCCACAGTGTCCCCGATCGCCACCCTGGCAACGTCGGTGTACGGCCTGACGGTGCTCGGCCTGTTCGGCGTGAGCGCGCTGTACCACCGCCGGTTCTGGAGCCCCCGCGCGTACAAGTGGATGAAGCGCGCGGACCACTCGATGATCTTCCTGTTCATCGCGGGTACGTACACCCCGTTCACGCTGTTGGCGATGTCAAAGCCGACGGGCTACGTGATCCTGTCGATCGTCTGGGGCGGCGCGATCGCCGGTGTGGCCCTGAAGATGCTGTGGCCGAACGCGCCTCGGTGGCTCGGGGTGCCGATCTACATCGCGTTGGGCTGGGTCGCGGTGTTCGTGTTCCCGGAGCTGGCAACCCACGCCGGAGTGGGCGCACTGGTACTGCTGTGCGTCGGCGGGCTGTTCTACACGCTGGGCGCGGTGTTTTACGCCGTGAAGTGGCCGAACCACTGGCCGGAGACGTTCGGGTACCACGAGTTCTTCCACGCGTGCACGGTGCTGGCGGCGGTGTCGCACTACATCGCGATCTGGCTGGCCATGTACGCCTGACGGCTGGCCATGTACGCCTGAGTCCCCGCGCCGGTCAGTGTCCGTGGTACCTGTTGCTGGCCTTCGTCGACACGCGCCAGCCCCAGCGGCGCGGATGAATCGCGCCGTCGAATCAATGCGTAAAAGCGCGACCACTCACTCAAGGATCGAGTGAATGGCCGCGCTTTGAAAGGGATGAGCCGGTGGGTGGTTGATGCACACTCAAGCAACCACCCCACGACTACCGATCAGCCTGCCGAGTTGCCGTTGCAGGCGACGTACGACGGGTTGTGGTTGACCGTCAGCAGCTCCAGCGGGCCGTTCCACTGCCAGGGCAGCAGGCACGCGTTGTTGAGGATGCTGATGCCACCGTGACCGGCACCGGTGGAGTTGTTGTTGCAAGCCGCGTACGAGGGCGCGTGGCCCGCGTGCAGCGCCTCGATGGGACCGTTCCACTGCCACGGAGCCGCGCACAGGTTGTCGCCGATGCTGATGCCGCCGCCGCCCGGGTGGTGACCCTCGCCGGCGGAAGCCGGCGCGGCAACAGCGAGCATGGCGCCACCGATCAGTGCGGCTGCGAAGAGCGTCTTTTTCATCATGATAAAATCATCGGACAGTCCGCCGCCGTCCTTTATCGACATCACTCGATGGTTTGGACAACATCACCCGTCCCGGCACTCAACCACCTTACGCCGGGCGGTGGGCGCGGAACTGTGCCACGGTTGGGGGTTCCACCGCCGTGCGGGTGTCACCGTCCCAGCTGGACAGACGCCGCACGGCGGGTGAAACGTCCTCAGCCGAACATCCCCGGCTGGTACTCCCCCGCGGGGTTGCGGACGATCACGTTCAGCCGGTTCCACGCGTTGATCGTCGCCACCAGCGCGATCAGCGCCCCGATCTGCTCGTCGTCGTAGTGCTTGCGCACCGCGTCCCACGTCTCGTCGCTGACGCCGGTGTGCGCGTCCGCCAGGCGCGTGCCCTCCTCCGCCAGCGCCAGGGCCGCGCGCTCCGCCTCGGTGAACACCACCGCTTCGCGCCACGCCGCCACCATCGCCAGGCGGACCGCCGTCTCGCCGGCGGCCGCCGCGTCCTTCGTGTGCATGTCGAGGCACATCCCGCAGCCGTTGATCTGGCTGGCGCGGATCTTCACCAGCTCCTGCGTCGCCTTCGGCAGGGACGACTCCTCGAACGGGCGGCTCGCGGCGATCAGGCGCTTGGCGAACTTGGCGGTGACCTCGTTCTCGAACATGTTGATCCGGGCTTCCATGGTCGTTCCCCTTCCATCGTCTGCTTCACCCCCTTGACGACCCGGGCGACGGCGTTGTGACAGCCCCGTGAGTGACGCCCGTCACGCCGAATTCAGGTCCACACCTTCGCGGCCCCGTGACGGCGGCCGGTCACGCCGGCGGCACCGCGCTCCACCTGCGGACGCCGCCGCACCTGGCCCGCCGGAGACGCTTCAAACGCTCACGTTCAGGGGTCACCCACGGGAACACCACGACGGTTGCCGTGCTCGCCGGCACGGCCGACGGTTGGCCCGTCCAAGGAAGCGAAGAGCGGAAGGAGCACGACCGCGATGGCCAGGACCCTGCAGCCCGAAGAACTCATCGACAGCGCCGTGGTCGACCCGGAGGGCAACAAGCTCGGGAAGGTCGGCAACGTCTACCTCGCCGACGCGACGCACCAGCCCGAGTGGATCACCGTCAAGACCGGCCTGTTCGGCACCAAGGAAAGCTTCGTCCCGCTTTCGGGCGCGCACACGGACAAGGACGGCGTCCACGTCCGGGTCGACAAGGACCGCGTCTCCGACGCGCCCCGCATCGACGCCGACGGGCACCTTTCGCCCGAAGAAAGCACGCAGCTCTACCAGCACTACGGCCTGCCGGTGCCGCGCACGTCGCCGGACGGGCGGATGGACCGCGGCACGGACCGTGGCAAGGCCGCCATGGGCGGGCGCGACAAGCGCGACGACCGGGCCATGACGCGCTCCGAGGAGCGGCTGAACGTCGGGACCGAGCAGGTCGAGACCGGGCACGTGCGGTTGCGCAAGTACGTCGTCACCGAAGAGCAGCAGGTCACGGTACCGGTGCGGCACGAAGAGGTGCGTGTCGAACGCGAGCCGGTCACCCGCGGCGACGGCACGGCGGAGATCGGCGAGGCCGAGCAGGACATGGTGCTGCACGCCGAGAAGCCCGTGGTGCGCAAGGAAACCGTGCCGGTCGAGCGGGCGCGGCTGCGTAAGGAGACGGTCAGCGACGAGCAGACCGTGTCCGGCAAGGTCCGCAAGGAACAGTTCGAGGTCACCGACGACGACCGCGGGCGCCGCCGGTCGTGAAAGGCTCCCGGGCGGGTGGCCGGGCCCCGATACCGGCCACCCGTCTGGGGCACCACTACGGGTGAACGGTCAGGACGTCAGCATCGGCGCCGCGAGGAACTGCTCCGGGATCGCGAACGCGTCCACCAGCGTGCGCGCGTGCGGACGCAGCTCCGAGCACAGCCGGTTCACCGCCGACGTGACGGCCTTCGCGCGCGACGCCGTCAGGCGGCCGTGGCCGAGGAACCACGCCAGGTCCTCTTCGATCGCCGACAACGCGTACAGGTCGCAGACGCGCTCCAGCAGTGAACGGGCGTCGGGGTCCGAGCAGCGCTCCACCGCCGCCGCGAACGCTTCCAGGACCAGCCGTTCGACGTGGACGCGGCCCGCGCGCAGCACGTGGTCCTGCGCCGAATTGAACACCCTGAACGGGTCGGACGCCGCTTTGCGCAGGCGCTTCGCCACGCCTTCGACGACGTGGTCTTCGCGGTCCTCGAACAGCCGCAGCTGCCACTCGCGGCGGAAGAAGACCTCCGAGTCGGAGCCCACCGTGAGCGACTCGACCGCCTTGCGGGCCGACGTCCGCTCCAGCACCGCGCTGACCACCTGCTCGGCGACGAACCGGGCCGTCGCCAGCGGTGAAAGATCCTCGAAATCCTGTTTGTAGCTGGTCAGCAGACCCTTCGCGACCAGCTGCAGCAGCACCGTGTTGTCGCCTTCGAACGTCGTGAAGACGTCGGTGTCGGCCTTCAGCCCGGGCAGCACGTTCTCCGCGAGGTAGCCCGCCCCGCCGCACGCCTCGCGTGCGGTCTGGATCGCCGACGTCGCGTGCCACGTCGCGAGGACCTTCAGCCCGGCGGCGCGCGACTCCAGCTCGCGCTGCTCCTCCTCCGGCGCCGACGCGTCGATGTCGTGCAGCTTCCAGACCAGCTCTTCCTGCGCGAAGTGCAGCGCGTACGTCCTCGCCAACGCCGGCAGCAGTTTCCGCTGGTGGGCCAGGTAGTCCAGGACGACGACCTCGTCGCCGTCCGGCTTCGCGAACTGGCGGCGGACCTCGCCGTAGCGGATGGCCAGCGTCAGGGCGCGTTTCGTGGCGCTGCCCGCGCTGCCCGCGACGCTCACCCGGCCGCGGATCAGCGTGCCCAGCATCGTGAAGAACCGGCGGCTGTCGCTTTCGATCGGGCTCGAGTACGTCCCGTCTTCGGCGACGTCACCGAAGCGGTTCAGCAGGGCTTCGCGCGGCACCCGCACGTTGTCGAAGCCCAATCGTCCGTTGTCGACGCCGTTGAGGCCGGCCTTCGGCCCGCAGTCCTCAATGGACACGCCCGGCAGCGGCGCGCCGTCGTCGTCGCGGATCGGCACGAGGAACGCGTGCACACCCCGTGATTCGCCGCCGGTCACCAGCTGGGCGAAGACCACCGCGAGCCGGCCGTCGCGGGCCGCGTTGCCGATGTATTCCTTGCGCGCCATGGCATCCGGCGTGTTGACGACGAAGCCGCCGTCCGCGAACGTCGCCGTGGTGCGCAGGTGCTGGACGTCGGAGCCGTGGCCGTGCTCGGTCATCGCGAAGCAGCCCAGCACGTCGAGGTCCATGATCGCGCGCAGGTACCGCTCGTGGTGGCGCTCGGTGCCGAGCAGCTGGACGGCGCCGCCGAACAGGCCCCATTGGACGCCGGCCTTCACCATCAGCGACAGGTCGCCGTAGCCGAGCATCTCGAACGACGTCACCGAGCCGCCGACGTCGCCACCGCCGCCGTACACCGGGTCGAAGCCCAGGCCGGGCCGGTCGGTGGCGGCGAGCGCACGCAGCTGGTCGAGCACCTGGGCGCGGTGCGCCTCGATGCCGAGGTCAACCGGGTCCCGGAACTCCGCATCGGCCATCTGCGCCCGCACCCCGCGGCGCAGTTCGGCCCAGCGCCCGTCGAGGACGGCGGTCAGTGCGTCCGGATCCACCTTCGAGGGCATTTCGGGAACGTCCACGGCTACCTCCGGAAAGGACGAACGGCCAGCTTTCCTACTCGTTGGTAGTAAGCCTGCCGCAGCGTCGGCGATCCCGCAGGTTCAGAAAACTCCAGGCGCGCGAGTGCCGTCAGGTCCAGGCTTGCGCGATCGACGAAAAGGCTGTCATGATCGCAGCATGTCGATTCGAAAGGGCGTGCGCGCCCTCGCGCGTTGAGCGCCTCGCGGCGGCCGGACCGCCGAATTTCCGATATCTCGCAATGGCTGAGCCACGCCTTCTGCACGTACTCCGCTGATCGGCCCGTGGCCGAAGACGCCATCACCCGGCTCTACGCGCTGCTCGGCGAACCACCGCCCGAGTTCGTCTGGGTGCTTTCCCCGAACGCGGCCGTGCCGCGGCTGCGACCGTCGGCGACGCCCGAGCCGGTGGAAGCCCGCATGGCGACGCGGGTGGCCGCGCTGCGGAAACGCCGGGGTGACGTCTCACCCGAGGCGCGGCAGCACGTCAAGGAATCCGTGGCCGGCCTGATCCGGGCCGCCATTCCGGATTCGCTGGGCCTGCACTGGTACGGGCAGCAGGACGCCTACTGGGTACCGCCCGGTTCGGCCGACCCGGAGCTGGAACCGTGGGCGGCCCTCGTGCGCTCGTGTGGCTGGTGGTGGCCGCGCGACGGCGTTTGCGTCGTCGCGGAACGACCCCTGGCGATCCACACCGACGACGAACACCGGCTGCACAGCGAGACCGGGCCCGCGGTGGTCTACCCCGACGGCTGGGGCGTACACGCCTGGCACGGCACGCGGGTGCCGTCCTGGGTGATCGAAGACCCCACCGCGGACCGGATCAACCGCGAGTTCAACGTCGAAGTGCGCCGCTGCGCCGTCGAACACCTCGGCTGGACGGCCTACATCGAGCAGGCCGGGCTGCGGATCCTGAGCCGGGCGCCCGATCCCGGCAACCCCGGCTGCGAACTGCAGCTCTACGACCTGCCGCCGCAGAAGTGGCACGCGCCTTCGCGGCTGCTCCTGGCGGTGAACGGCTCCGTGGAGCGCGACGGCACCCGCCGTCGCTACGGGCTGCGCGTGCCCGCCGAATTCGACCATCCCCTCGACGCGGCCGGCTGGTCGTACGGGCTCACCGGAGCCCAGTACGCGCGCCTGCAGCGCCGGACCTGACTTCCCGAGGTGATCACATGTTCCTTGCCGAACTGCTCGACCGGACCGGACTCGACGTCCTCGGCCACCTGGACCGCCAGGTCACCGTCCCGGTGATCGACGGGCTCCAGGCCCAGGGCGACCTGCTCGTGCTGCCGCTGGCGTTGCTGGGCTCGGTGCCCTCGCGCCGCGACTGGTGGCCACTGCCCGCGGAAGGCCGCGAACTCGTCCGCGGCGAAGCGGGCAACAACCCGCACACACTCGTCGCCGACCGTGGGACGTGCCGGCTGACGACCTGGCTCGGCGATCCCGAGCGGCTCGCGATCGCGGCGTTCGAGAACACCGCACCGGCGTGGTTGATCCACCCGGAGCACGGGGAGACCGGGATCGCACCCGGGGCGTGGTTCGTCCGGCGGCAGCGGGAGCTGGGGGCCGGGTTCCGGAAGCCGGTGCTGATCGCGGACTGAGGGCCAGGCCGGGCGCCACGCGAGGGGGGTGGCGCCCGGCCGTCGTGAACGACCCGTTCCGTACGCCGGACGTCATGAACGGGTCGTTCATGACGTTCAGCCCAGGTCGGGGCCCTTCGAGCGCAGGTCGTCGACCTTGGTCATCGCTTCCCGCAACTCGCCCAGCCAGCTGTCCGCGTGCTGGCCGACCAGGCGGACCGCCCACGCCAGCGCGTCCGAACGCGACCGGGCCACGCCCGCGTCCACCAGCGTGTCCAGCACCAGGCGTTCCGGCTGGCGCAGCCGCGTCATCACCGGCGCCGAGTGCGTTGTGAACAGCGCCGTCGTGCCACCCAGGCGGGCACCCCAGGACACCTTGCGCTGGTAACGGTGCTCCGCCTGGCGGGCGATCTCGATGCGCTCGTCGCGCGTCTCCTCGCGGTACCGGCTGATCCGGCCCTCTTCGGCCGCCGCGCGGGCCGCGTCGTCCGCGTGCTCCTCCGCCAGGGCCGGGAGCTCGCCGACCACGATGATCTCTTCGCGGTCGACCGTGACCTCCGGTGCGCCCGTGAACCAGCCGTCGGGCAGGCGGCCGCCGAACCAGGCCGCCGCGTCGTCCGCCGGCGGTACCTCGGCCTGCTGCCAGCCTCGGCCTCCACGCCATCCGCGTCCCATGTCGTACCTCCGATTACATGATTACATCGCTACCGAAGGTACGTCGAAAACACGGTGATCGGCACGGCGTTCACCCAGAGCGCAATGCGCCACTTTCCCGGTGAAAGTGATGCTCAGAGCCGGGCGGTCAGCTCCTCCACGGAGGTCACCGGGCGGTCGCAGACGTACCCCCGGCACACGTACGCCGCCGGGGCGCCGTCGACCAGGGGGCGGTCGGCCAGCAACGGCACGCCCGGCGCGTCCGGCTCGCCGGCCAGCACGATGCCGCCGCCGTGCACCCCGCGGGCCGCCGCCAGGCGCAGCGCGGCGTCCGCACCCACCACCGCGACCTGCACCGGGCCGGCCTGCAGGGCCTCGGCGACCGACAGCCAGTGCCCGGCGAACCGCGGCACCCGCCCGGCCAGCACTCCGGCCCGGCGCAGCGCCTGCTCGGCCGCCTCGCGGTACCGGGCCGAATCGGCGTGGCCCGCGAGTGCGGACGCCGTCAGCAGCGCCCCGGCCAGCGCGGACGCCCCAGACGGGCTCGCGTTGTCGCCCGGGTCGGCCGGGCGCTGGACCAGCGTCTCGGCGTCGTCGGCCGTGTCGAAGTACGCGCCGGGGACGTCCGGGGACGCGAAGCGGGCCAGCGCCACGTCGAGCAGCCGGGTGGCTTCGGTGAGCCACTTCGCCTCGCCCGTCGCCTGGTGCAGGGCCAGGAACCCGTCGGCGACACAGGCGTAGTCCTCCAGCACGCCGGCGGATTCGCCGGCGACGCCGTCGCGCGAGCTGCGCCGCAGCCGTCCGTCGACGACGTGCACCCGCAGCAGCAGCTCGGCCGCCTCCCGCGCCCGGTCGATCCACTGTGGACGATCCAGGGCGGCACCCGCCTCGGCCAGCGCCGTGATCGCCAGCCCGTTCCAGGACGCGATCACCTTGTCGTCGCGGCCCGGCTGCGGCCGCTTCGCCCGCGCCTCCAGCAGCTTGACGCGCATCGGCTCCGGCAGCTCGCCGAACAGGCGCAACGTCGACGCGCCGTCCTCGAACGTCCCCTCGTCGGTGACGCCGAACAGCTCGGCCGCCGACGCGCCATCTTCCTCGCCGAGGACGTCACGCAGCTGCGACGGCGTCCAGACGTACGTCAGGCCTTCGACGCCTTCGGTGTCCGCGTCCAGCGAAGACGCGAAGCCGCCTTCAGGCGTTCGCAAGCTCTCGAAGAGGAATTCCGCCGTTCCGGTGGCCACCCGCAACGCCGTGGCGGAGCCGGTGCGCCGCCAGAGGTGAGCGTAGAACCGAAGGAGCAACGCGTTGTCGTACAACATCTTTTCGAAGTGCGGCACGATCCACTCGGCGTCGACGGAGTAGCGGGCGAAGCCGCCGGCCAGCTGGTCGTACAGGCCACCGCGGGCCATCGCCTCGGCCGTCGAGTCCACAAGGGACAACGCGACCGCCGATCCGGTGCGCTCGTGGTGGCGCAGCAGGAACTCCAGGACCATCGACGGCGGGAACTTCGGAGCGCGGCCGAACCCGCCGTTGACGCTGTCGGCCTCCTGCTGGAGCTTCCCGACCGCGCCGGCGAGCACCGCTTCGTCCACGACGGACTCCTGGAGCGGCCCGGTCTGCTCGGCGAGGTGGGCGACGATCTGCTTGGCGCCGTCGAGCAGCTCGTCCGGCCGCTCCTGCCACGCCTCGGTGACGGCGGCGAGCAGCTGCCGGAACGACGGCATGCCCGGCCGCGGCGACGGCGGGTAGTAGGTGCCGCAGTGGAACGGCTCGCCGTCCGGGGTGAGGAAGCAGGTCATCGGCCAGCCGCCCTGGCCGGTCATCGCCTGGGTGGCAGCCATGTACACCGCGTCGATGTCGGGCCGCTCCTCGCGGTCGACCTTGATGTTGACGAAGTTGCCGTTCATCAGGGCCGCGGTGCCGGCGTCCTCGAACGACTCGTGCGCCATGACGTGGCACCAGTGGCAGGCGGCGTACCCGACCGAAAGCAGGATCGGCACGTTCCGCCGTTTCGCTTCGGCGAGCGCGTCGGGCCCCCACGGCCACCAGCCGACCGGGTTGTCCGCGTGCTGGAGCAGGTACGGGCTGGTCGCGCTGGCGAGGCGGTTCATGTGTCCAGGGTGGCACCCGGGGAAAACCGGGCGCGCGGTCACCGGCTCCTCGGCCACACTGTGCCGGTGCTGCTGACCATCACGACAACCCGGAACCCCGCCACCGACCTGGGCTTTCTCCTGCACAAGCATCCGGAGAAGGCGCAATCGGTCGCGCTGTCCGCCGGCACCGCGCACGTCTTCTACCCGGAGGCGGCGCCCGGACGCTGCACCGCCGCGTTGTTCGTCGAGATCGACCCGGTCGGGCTCGTCCGCGGGGGCGGGACGTCGCTGACCCAGTACGTCAACGACCGGCCGTACGCCGGGGGCTCGTACCTCGCGGTCGCGCTGCGGGCCGCGTTCACGACGGCGCTCGCGGGCCGGTGCACCGCGCGTCCGGAACTGGTCGACGAGGCCTTCGACCTGGAGATCCACCTGCCGTCGCTGTCCGCCCGCGGTGGGGCCGAGGTCGTGCACAAGCTGTTCGAGCCGCTCGGCTGGCGTGTTTCGGCCCGGCCGATCCCGCTCGACCCGCAGTTCCCGCAGTGGGGCGAGAGTCACTATGTCGACTTGCGGCTCACCGGTACCCAGCGGGTCGTCGACGCGCTGCGCCACCTCTACGTGCTGCTGCCGGCGCTCGACGGCGACAAGCACTACTGGGTCGGCCAGGACGAGGCCGACAAGCTGCTGCGCGCCGGCGACGGCTGGCTCGCCGGGCACCCCGAGCGGACGCTCATCACGAACCGCTACCTCGAGCGGCGCCGCCCGGTCGTCACGTACGCGCTTTCGCGGCTGGCGGAGGCGGACGACGTCCCGGCGGAAGCCGAAGCGCTGGTCACGGAGGTCCCGGACAAGCCGGAAAGCCTCGCGTCGCAGCGCCACGGCAGCGTGCTCGCCGCGCTGCGGGCCGCGGGCGCCCGGCGCGTGCTGGACCTCGGCTGCGGCTCCGGCGCGCTGCTGCGCGTCCTCGAAAAGGAGCGGTCGTTCACCGAGATCGTCGGCGTCGACGTCTCGAGCGGCGCGTTGAACATCGCGGAGAAGCGGCTGAAGGACGGTTCCCGCGTCACGCTGCGGCAGTCCGCGCTGACCTACGCCGACCCGGCGCTGGCCGGGTTCGACGCCGCCGTGCTGATGGAGGTCGTCGAGCACGTCGACGAGGAGCGGCTGCCGGCGCTGGAGCACGCGGTGTTCGGCGTCGCGGCGCCGCGCACCGTGCTCGTCACGACACCCAACGCGGAGTACAACCGGCTGTTCGAGTTCCTGCCGATGGGGCATTTCCGGCACGCCGACCACCGGTTCGAATGGACCCGAGCCGAGTTCCGCGCCTGGGCGGACGGCGTCGCGACCCGGCGCGGCTACGACGTCCGGTACCTGCCGATCGGACCGGAGGACCAGGAATCGGGACCGCCGACCCAAATGGCGGTCTTCACCACCCACGAGGAGGTGGCCGCGTGAAGCTGACCGTTCCCGACATGTCGCTCGTCGTGCTCGTCGGCGCTTCCGGCTCCGGCAAGTCGACGTTCGCGCGCACGCACTTCGCACCGACGCAGGTGCTCTCCAGCGACTTCTTCCGCGGGCTCGTCGCCGACGACGAGAACGACCAGTCGGCCTCGGCCGACGCCTTCGACGCGCTGCACTACGTCGCGGCGAAGCGGCTGGCGGCCGGGCGGACGACCGTCATCGACGCGACGAACGTCCAACGTGCTTCGCGGGCGAGCCTGGTGAAGCTCGCGAAGGAGCACGACGTGCTGCCGACGGCGATCGTGCTGGACCTGCCGGTCGCCGTCTGCGCCGCGCGCAACGCCGCACGGCCCGACCGCGACTTCGGCGACCACGTGATCCGGCGGCAGCGCGGTGAGCTGCAGCGATCGCTGAAGTCGCTGGAGCGCGAGGGTTTCCGGCGCGTGCACGTGCTGCGGTCCGAAGCCGAGGTGGCCGAGGCGGAGATCGTCGTCGAGCCGCTGCGCAACGACAAGCGTGACCTGACCGGGCCGTTCGACGTGATCGGCGACGTCCACGGCTGCGCGGCCGAACTCGAGGAACTGCTGGCCGAGCTGGGGTACGCCGACGGCGTGCACCCGGACGGGCGGACCGCGGTGTTCGTCGGCGACCTCGTCGACCGCGGCCCGGACACCCCGGGCGTGCTGCGGCGCGTGATGGGGATGGCTTCGACCGGGAACGCGCTCGTCGTGTGCGGGAACCACGAGCAGAAGCTGGTGCGCGCGCTGCACGGGCGGAAGGTCAACGTCGCGCACGGGCTCGCCGAGTCGCTGGAGCAGCTCGGCGCGGAGAGCGAGGAGTTCCGCCGTCGCGTCCACGAGTTCTGCGACGGGCTCATCGCGCACTACGTCCTCGACGGCGGGAAGCTCGTCGTCGCGCACGCCGGGCTGCCCGAGCGGTACCACGGACGCGCGTCCGGGCGGGTGCGCAGCATGGCGCTCTACGGCGACACGACCGGCGAGACCGACGAGTACGGCCTGCCGGTGCGGCTGCCGTGGGCGCGCGACTACCGCGGAGCCGCGATGGTCCTCTACGGGCACACGCCGACGCTGGAGCCGGAGTGGGTCAACAACACCATGTGCCTCGACACCGGCGCCGTGTTCGGCGGGAAGCTGACCGCGCTGCGCTACCCGGAGCGCGAAGTCGTCTCGGTGCAGGCGCACAAGGTCTGGTACGAGCCGTCCCGCCCGCTCGACGCGTCCCGGCCGCTCGCCGGGCGCGAGCCGGCGGTGCTGGAGCTGGGCGACGTCACCGGGAAGCGGATCGTGCAGACCGCGCACCACGGCCGGGTCGGCGTCTCGGCGGAGCAGTCGGCGGCGGCGCTGGAGGTGATGAGCCGGTTCGCGGTCGACCCGCGGTGGCTGGCGTACCTGCCGCCGACGATGGCGCCGTGTTCGACGTCGGCTCGCTCGGACTACCTGGAGCACCCCGAGGAGGCGTTCGCCGAGTACCGGGCGGCCGGGGTCGAAGCCGTGCTGTGCGAAGAGAAGCACATGGGCTCACGGGCCGTCGTGCTGGTCTGCCGGGACGACGAGGTGGCGTACCGCCGCTTCGGGATCCGCGGCGGCGGCGCGGTGTACACGCGGACCGGACGCCCGTTCTTCCCGGCCGCGCAGAACGCTGAGCTGCTGGCAGACGTGCGCACGGCGGCGGCCGGGCTGTTCGAGGAGCTCGGCTCGGGCTGGCTGCTGCTCGACGCCGAGCTGCTGCCGTGGAGCGCGAAGGCCGGTTCGCTGATCGCTTCTCAATATGCGTCGGTGGGCGCGGCCGCCCAGGCGGTGCTGCCTTCGGCGGTCTCGGCGATGGCGACCGCGGCCGCGCGGGGCATCGACGTCGGCGACCTGATGGCCCGGACCGCATCACGATCCTCCACAGTGGACTCCTACCGGACGGCGTACCGGCGCTACTGCTGGCCGACGTCGGGCCTGGACGGCGTCCGGCTGGCGCCGTTCCAGCTGCTGGCGTCCGAGGGGAAGGCCTACCACGACCGGCCGCACGCCTGGCACCTCTCGCGGCTGGACCTGCTGACCGGGCCGCGGTTCCAGCGCACCCGGACGCTCGAGGTCGACCTGCTGGACGACGCATCGGTCGCCCGGGGCGTCTCGTGGTGGGAGGAACTGACGACGGCGGGCGGCGAGGGCATGGTCGTCAAGCCGGCGGCGAACCTGACCCGCGGGACGCGCGGGCTGGTCCAGCCCGGGGTGAAGGTGCGCGGCCGCGAGTACCTGCGGATCATCTACGGGCCGGATTACACGCTGCCGGAGAACCTGGAGCGGCTGCGCAAGCGGGGGCTGAACCGCAAGCGCATGCTGGCGCTGCGCGAATACGCCCTGGGCCTGGAGTCGCTGGAGCGCGTGGCGCGGGGCGAGCCGCTGTGGCGGGTGCACGAGTGCGTGTTCGCGGTGCTCGCGCTGGAATCGGACCCGGTGGACCCGCGGCTCTGACTGCGCCCCAATGTGGCCTTGGGTGCGCTCAACGCACCGAAGGCCACCTTGGGTGCGTCCAACGCACCGAAGGCCACCTTGGGTGCGTCCAACGCACCGAAGGCCACATTGGGGCGCTTGGGGCCGGCTAGTCGGACTTGGCCGAGGAGGAGGCGCCGTTCGGCTGCTTCTTCTCCGGCTCGGCCGAAGCCGGGGCCTCGGACGGCGGCTCGACGGAGGAGGCCGGGTCCTCGGCCGGGGGGTCGTCGAAGCTGGCCGGGACGCGCTTGAGGTGCTTGGTCATCGAACGGACCAGGAAGGCCACCGCGATGAGGAAGAGGATCAGCACCAGGAAGCCGACCGGGGAGGACTTGCCGAAGTCCTCCCCCTGCCCGCCGTTGTCGCCGTTGCCCGGCTGCTGCGTCAGCACCAGGGCCGACGCGGTCACCGGAAGCGCCACGCCGGCCGGCAGCGTCAGACTCATGTGTTCACCTTCTCCTCGGCGCCGGCGATGCCGGCGAACAGGTCGTCCTCCGGCAACGTGCTGTCGACCAGCGACTTCACCAGCTCGTACTCCTCGGTCGGCCAGACCTCGCGCTGCATCTCCCGCGGCACGGCGAACCAGCGGCTGGTCGGGTCGATCTGCGTGGCGTGCGCCTTGAGCGCCTCGTCCCGCACCTCGAAGTATTCACTGCACTCGACGCGGGTCGTCACCCGCTCCATCACATCGCCGCGGTTCGGGTCCCAGTTCGCCAGCCACTCGGTGTACGGCGACTCGAGCCCGGCCTTCTTCAGCGCCTCGTCGAACAGCACCATCCGGGCGCGAGAGAAGCCGTGCATGTAGTACAGCTTCAGCGGCTGCCACGGCTCGCCGGCGTCGGGGAAGCGATCCGGGTCCGGCGCCGCGTCCCACGCCGCCATCGACACCTCGTGGGTGCGGATGTGGTCGGGGTGCGGGTAGCCGCCGTTTTCGTCGTAGGTCGTGATCACGTGCGGGCGGAACTCCCGGATCACGCGCACCAGCGCCTCGGTGGCCTCCTCCAGCGGCACGACGGCGAACGAGCCCTCCGGCACCGGCGGCAGCGGGTCGCCCTCCGGCAGGCCGGAGTCGACGAAGCCCAGCCAGCGCTGGCTCACGCCGAGGATCTTGGCCGCGCGGGCCATCTCCTCCCGGCGGATCTCGGTCATGTTGGCCAGCACCTCGGGCCGGTCCATGGCCGGGTTCAGGATGCTGCCGGCCTCGCCCCCGGTGCACGTGACGACCAGCACCTCGTGCCCCTCGGCGGCGTAGCGCGCCATCGTGGCCGCACCCTTGCTCGACTCGTCGTCCGGGTGCGCGTGCACGGCCATCATGCGCAGGCGCGGGTTGGCGGTGTTCCTCAGCTCGTCGGCGTCCACCATGCTCCGAACGACTCCCCTTCTACCCTTATTCCGCGACCCACGTGCGGGCCGCCCACCCAGCGGGCGGATACTCGAACTCGTACCCGCGTCACCATTGTCCCCACGGGTACGACAAGAACGAGCAGGAGGCCCGGGTTGGCAGGCGGACCGGCGGAAACGGCCGTCGGCAGCAGCGCGGCCGCGCTGCCCGAGGGCCGGTACGGCACCGGGCGCGCGAAGACGTCCCGGCGCTGGCGCCGCTGGCTCTTCCTGGCCATCGCCCTGCTGGTCAGCGGCCTGATCGCCTGGGTCGCGTACGTCAACCTCGGCTCGGCGCCGATCGACGCCGAGCGCATCGCGTTCAGCGCGAAACCGGGCAACGCGATGGAAATCACCATCAACGTCACCCGGGACGACAACAACCGGCCGGGCGTGTGCGTCGTCCGCGTCCGCGACAAGACCGGCGCCGAGAGCGGCCGCAAAGAGCTCCTGATCCCCGCCGGCGTGAAGTACAGCAGGATGACCACGACGATCAAGAGCATCGGGGAACCGGTGACCGCCGACGTGTTCGGCTGCTCGTACGACATACCACGCTACCTGTCAACCCCATAGCGGCCAACGGGGTGAACCGCGCGCTCAACGCCCAGGGTGCGGGGAAATAACGGGCGTCGACCTCTCGCGCCGTGATACTCTGACCCCTCAGCACGGTCCGCGACGGGCCGTGTTTTTCCTTTATCTCAGCCACGCGGGCAACTGCGCCCGCGTGGGCCGGCTTGAACACGCAAGCCTGGCAGGCCCGACGAGGAGATGGTGACCGTGAGCGACACCAAGGTGACCTGGCTCACCCAGGATGCCTACGACCGGCTCAAGCACGAGCTCGACGAAATGATCGAGAATCGGCCGGTCATCGCCGCGCGCATCAACGACAGCCGTGAAGAAGGTGACCTCAAGGAAAACGGCGGTTACCACGCGGCTCGCGAGGAGCAGGGCCAGGCCGAAGCGCGCATCCGGCACCTGCAGGAGCTGCTGCGCTCGGCCAAGGTCGGTGAAGCGCCCGCGAACGACGGCACCGCCGGCCCCGGCAAGGTGCTCACCGTCCGGTACGAGGGCGACGACGAGGACGAGAAGTTCCTGCTCGCCACCCGCGAGGAGGGCGCCGAGGGCGAACTCGACGTGTACTCCCCGGAGTCGCCGCTGGGCAAGGCCCTGCTCGGCGCCAAGGAGGGCGAGTCCCGCGAGTACGAGCTGCCCAACGGCAAGGTGCAGAAGGTGACGCTCGTCAAGGCGGTTCCGTACACCGACGCCAAATAGGCACCGCTAGCGTGTCCTCCCAGGATCCACATTCTGGGAGGACACGGCTGTGAGCACCGAACCGATGTGCCAGGCGTGTGGCATGCAGTACGCCACGGCCCGCGACGACTGCCCGATCTGCGAGGACGAACGCCAGTACGTCCCGCAGTCCGGGCAGCAGTGGACGAACCTGGCCACGCTGCGCTCGAGTGGCACGTACACCGCGAGGATCGAGGAACAGGGCCCCGGCATCATCGGCGTCGGCTCGAACCCCGGGTTCGCGATCGGCCAGCGCGCGCTGCTGGTGCGGGCCGGCTCGGGGAACTTCCTCTGGGACTGCGCGGCGTACCTGGACGACGCGCTGGTGGCGCGGATCCGCGAGCTGGGCGGGATCACCGGCATCGCGATCAGCCACCCGCACTACTACACGACGATGGTGGAGTGGGCGCGGGCCTTCGACGTGCCGGTTTACGTCCACGAAGCGGACCAGCGGTGGATCGGCCGCCCCGACCCGGCGGTGAAGCTGTGGTCCGGCACCACCCTCGACGTCGCTCCGGACCTGCGGCTGATCAATCTGGGCGTGCACTTCGACGGCGGCACGGTGCTGCACTGGCCGGGCGGCGAGGACGGCCGCGGCGCGCTGCTGTCCGGCGACATCGTGCAGGTGATCGGCGACCGCACCCACGTCGGCTTCATGTACAGCTACCCGAACCTGATCCCGGAGCGCCCGCAGGTCGTCCGCCGGGCCGCGGAACTGCTGGCGGGTTACCGCTTCGAGGCGATCTACGGCGCCTGGTGGGACGCGATCGTCCGCACCGACGGCTTCGAGGTCGTCCAGCGCTCCGCGAAGCGCTACCTGGCCCAGGTGGCCGACGAGGCCTAACACGAGCTCCGCTTGGTCAGGTCCGCGCGGTCCGCTCCAGCAAGGGGCGGACCCGCGGGCGCACCGGAGTCGACAGCGCGATCGACGTCGAGGTCCGCAGCACGTCCGGGACGCCGACCACCTCGTCGATCACCCGCTGCAGGTCGTCGTTGCCCCGGGCCACCATGCGGACGAACAGGTCGCCCTGGCCGGTCGTCGCGTGGACCTCGCAGACCTCGTCGATGGCCGCCAGGGCCTTCGCGACCTCCGCCCGGCGGCCCTGCGCGATCTCCAGCACAGCGAACGCCGTCAGGCCGTAGCCCATCGCCGCCAGGTCGAGCTCCGGGGGGAAGCCCCCGAGGATGCCGCGCTCGGTGAGGCGGTCGAGGCGGGCCTGGACCGTTCCGCGCGCCACCCCGAGGCGGCGGGCGCACTCCAGCACGCCCAGGCGCGGCGAGTCGGTGAGCAACAGCAGCAGTCGCGCATCCAGCGCATCCAGGTTCTCCGGCATGCACAGATTGTCCATGATGACGATCAGACTCGGGCGATCACCAGGCAGATTGCCCACTGAAAACTGAGACCATTGCTCATTTTGCCTCGCAGGGCTGATCCTTCGGGGTATGACCCAGACTGCCGACCCCCAGGGTGCCCTCGACGACGTCAGCTACGACCAGCTGCGTCAGCTGGTCGGGCTCGTCGACCACGACGCCTCGACCGACCCGTTCCCGGTCAAGGCCATGGACGCGGTGGTGTTCATCGCCGGCAACGCCACCCAGACCGCCTGGTACTACCAGATCGCGTTCGGGATGCAGCTCGTCGCGTACTCCGGTCCGGAGACCGGGAACTACGAGCGCAAGTCCTACGTGCTGAAGTCCGGCTCGGCCCGGTTCGTCATCACCGGCGGGGTGAAGCCGGACTCGCCGCTGCTCGACCACCACCGCAAGCACGGCGACGGCGTCATCGACCTGGCGCTGGAGACCACCGACGTCGACAAGTGCATCGAGCACGCCCGCGCGCAGGGCGCGACCGTCCTCGAAGAGCCGCACGACGTTTCCGACGAACACGGCACCGTGCGCGTCGCCGCGATCGCGACCTACGGCGAGACCCGCCATTCGCTGGTCGACCGGTCGCGCTACAACGGCGTCTACCTGCCCGGCTACGAGCCGCGCGAGAGCACGATCAAGCGACCCGCGGGCGCGCCGAAGCGGCTTTTCCAGGCCGTCGACCACTGCGTCGGCAACGTCGAGCTCGGCAAGATGGACTACTGGGTCGACTGGTACCACCGCGTCATGGGCTTCGTGAACATGGCGGAGTTCGTCGGCGACGACATCGCGACCGAGTACTCGGCGCTGATGAGCAAGGTCGTCTCGAACGGCAACCACCGGGTCAAGTTCCCGCTGAACGAGCCCGCGGTGGCGAAGAAGAAGTCGCAGATCGACGAGTACCTCGAGTTCTACGGCGGCGCCGGCTGCCAGCACATCGCGCTGGCCACCAACGACATCATCGCCACGGTGACGGCGATGCGCGCCGCCGGCGTCGAGTTCCTCGACACACCGGACTCCTACTACGACGACCCCGAGCTGCGCGTCCGGATCGGCAACGTCCGCGTGCCGATCGAGGTGCTCAAGGAACACCGCATCCTGGTCGACCGCGACGAGGACGGCTACCTGCTGCAGATCTTCACCAAGCCGATCGGGGACCGCCCGACCGTGTTCTACGAGTTGATCGAGCGCCACGGCTCGCTGGGCTTCGGCAAGGGCAACTTCAAGGCGCTGTTCGAGGCGATCGAGCGTGAACAGGAGCGCCGAGGCAATCTTTGACGCCGAGGCGCCATCAGGCGCAGCCGAGGCAACCTCTGACAGATAACCCTCAGAAGGCCACCGTAAGGGACTCCCGGGTCCCCTATGGTGGCTTTCTGCGTGTTTCGGGAACCGGCCGGACCCGGGATCCGTCAGTGTGGAGACGCAGAGAGAAGGGGCCGTGATGCCGGACAGCATCGACGCCAGCGACGCGATGATCGACAACTGGACCAAGCGGCTCGAGGAGAACGCCGCCCGGTACCAGGCGCTGGCCGATCGCATGCAGGGCCAGACGGTCACCGAGCGGTCGAAGGACGGCACCGTCCAGGTGACGATCGATTCACGCGGGTTGCTGAAGAACCTGGTCATCGCGGAAACCGCGGCCGGCAAGCGGATGGCCGAGGTGTCGGCGCAGGTGATGCAGCTGGTGCAGCGGGCGCAGGCGCGGATCCCGGAACTGCTGCAGCAGGCCATGTCCGAGACCACCGGCACCGGCGACCAGGCCGCGGCCGAGATCGTCCGCGAGGCGCAGAGCACCTTCCCGGCGCCGCCACCCGAGGCCGAGCCGGCGTTCCCGGAACCCGACCGCGTCCGCCGGTTCCTGCCGGAGGACACCGAGGAGCCGCCACCCGCGGCGCCGCGGACCCCGCCGCCACCGGCTTCGCCACCGCCGCAGCCGCCGCGTCGACGCCGAGCGGCCGGCAACGACGATGAAGACGACTTCGGCGGACCGATTCTTTCCTGAGGGGGATCCGATGGCGGATGTGGAACTCAGCACCGATCTCACGGCGCACGCGAAGCAGCTCGACGCCATCGGTGACGGGCTGCAGCAGGCCGTCGACGCGGCGAACCAGGTGAGCATGCCGACCGACGCGTACGGCATCCTCTGCCAGCCGTTCCGGATGCTGCTCGACCCGGTCGAGCGGTACGGGATCGAGGCGCTCAAGGACGCCGTGCAGGCGACGACCGCCGTCTCCGGCAAGGTGCGCGAGGCCGCGGCGGCCTACCGCCGGTACGAAACCGGCGTCGCCGACGATCTGGGCAAATCCGCGGGCGGTGCGTGATGCCGGAAGGCAACCCGCTCGTCGCGGACGCCAAGCAGGACCCGGACGGGCCGGGCGCGTTCACGGCGGGCAACGGCGACTACGGCTGGGCCGGCGGCATCGGCATCGCCGAGTCGTCGATGGACGCGTTCAACGGGATCAAGGACGGCGACTGGGTTTCCGGCGGGCTGGGCATGCTCTCGCTGGCCGGGGAGGTCGCCGGGGCGGCCATCGACCCGTTCGGGTACCTGATGTCGTCGGTGGCGTCGTTCCTGATGGAGCACGTGCAGCCGTTGAAGGACATGCTGGACTCCGTCGCGGGCAACCCGCCGGTGATCCAGTCCTATGCGGACACCTGGGGCAACGTCTCGAAGGCGCTCGGCGAGCGCAAGACCGACTTCGACAACGCGGTCAAGAACGGGACGACGGGCTGGACCGGCGCGGGTGCGGACGCGTACCGGAAGTTCGCGGCCGAACACAGCGACGCACTGTCGGGCGCGGCGACGGTGGCGGGCGCGATCGGCACGGTGACGATGATCATGGGCCAGGTCGTCTCGTTCGTGCGGGAGATGGTGCGGCAGCTGATCGCCGACCTGGTCGGCAAGCTGATCGCGTGGGTGATGGAGACGGTCTTCAGCCTCGGCTTCGGCACCCCGGTGGTGGTGGCGCAGGCTTCGGTGGCCATTGCCAAGTGGGGCAAGAAGATCGGTGAGCTGCTCAAGAAGCTGACCGACACGATCCGGAAAGTGTCGCCGCTGCTGTCGAAGCTGGTGGACCTGTTCGAGAAGATCGCGAAGGTCTTCGGGAAGGTACTGGGCAAGGTCAGCGGGCTGGACGGGCTGAAGGTCAAGGAAGGCGGCTTCGTCCGGAAGATCCCGAAGGAGGGCGGGGCCGGCCCCCGGGCTCACGGCGGCGGTTCGGCCGACGGCGACGGTCCCCACGGGGATTCCAGCCGCGCGGATGGGGATTCGCCGAGTTCCGATCCGGTGAACACGGACCCGGGCTCCCGCCGGAGTTCGAGCCGGGACGGATCCGGATCGCCCGACGGGGAGAGTCCGCCACCACGCACCGGCGACGGTTCGCCGGACGGGGACGGTACCCCGCGCTCGGCTTCCCACACCGGGGACGGTTCTCCCGCACGCACCGGCGACGGCTCGCCATCGCGCGCGGGCGACTCGAGCGCTTCGCCGACTCGCTCGCCTTCGGGCGACAGCAGCCCATCGCCGACGCGAGGCAGCGACGGCACGCCCTCGCACGCCGGGGACAACACACCGTCGCGGGCAAGCGACAGCAGCCCCTCGCCGACGCGGGGCAGTGACAGCACGCCGTCGCACACCGGCGACAGCAGCCCGTCGCCCACCCGGGGAGCCGACGGCACGCCGTCGCACACCGGCGACACCAGCCCCTCGCCCACCCGAGGCAGCGACAGCACGCCCCCGCACACCGGAGACAACACACCGTCGCGCACAAGCGACAACAACCCCTCATCTACCCGGGGAGCCGACAGCACGCCGTCGCACACCGGCGACACCAGCCCCTCGCCCACCCGAGGCAGCGACAGCACGCCCCCGCACACCGCGGACAACACACCGTCGCGGACGAGCGACAGCAACCCGTCCCCGGGCCGGGGAGGCGACAGCACGCCGTCGCAGGGTGGGGGCTCGGCGGGTCGGGGTGGGGACAGCAGCCCGTCCGGTTCGCATTCCGGGGGCGATTCGCCGAGTAGTGCCGCGCCGCCGCGGGTTGAGGGGAACACTTCCGCCAGCGGGACCGCTCCCGCCGCTCCGCGGACCGGTGAACCCGGTGCCGTCCCGGCGCCTCGGGGTGGAGACGGCTCCGCTGTCCCGCCGCAAGGTGGCGCGCCGATGATGGGCGGCGGTGGCATGCCGCCCGGTGGCGGGCCCGGCTCTCCCGGCCTCGGCGGGGGCTCCCCGCGGACCGGTGGTGGTGGCTGGACCGGCACCCCGGGCTCGCACAGCCCGCACGTCGACGCCCCCGGCAGGCCCCGCGCCGGCGGGGATCTGCCCGGCAGCGGCCGTCCGCGCACTCCGGACGCGCCCGCCGCCCGCGGCTCCGGCCCCGGCACGCACGCCCCCGACACCCGGCCCGGCGGGCACGCGCCGGGCACCCGGCCACACGAAACCGGGCCTGGCGCCCACCAAAACGGCCCGCACCAAAGCAGCCCCCACCAGAACGGCCCACACCAAAAGGGGCCCCATCAGAACGGCCCACACGAAAACGGCCCGCACCAGAACGGCCCGCACGAAAACGGCCCACACGAAAACGCACCCCACGAGAACGGGCACCACGACCCGGACGGCGGCACCCCGCACCACAACGATCCGCTCACCCCGGACGAGGTCAACGCGCGGCACGCGGAAAGCACGCCGTCGGGCACCTCGTACCACGCCGGCGACCCGGACATGGGCGATCTGCCGCACCGCGTGCGGCCCGATCCGGACGGCCGCTACACCGTCGACGTGCACGTCACGCCGGATGGCCACGCCCGCATCGGCGACCGGCTCTACACGCCGGAGGAGTTCGCGGACGTCCTGCGCCGCAACGGCGACTACGACGGACGTCCGATCCGGCTGATCGGCTGCGACGCCGGTTCGAACGACTTCGCGCACCGGCTGTCGCGCGAACTCGACACCGAGGTCATGGCCCCGACGAGGCCGGCGTGGACCGACTCGCAGGGGCGGGTCTTCTCGTCCGACTACGAAATCGGCCCGGACGGCCGGATGCGCCCCCGCATCCCGCCGGACGGCGAGTGGAACACCCACCACCCGGACGGTTCGACGCACCGGGCGGGCGACGACGGCTTCGCGCCCGACACCCACCGCGGCGACCAGCACGACGTCGACGCCGACAGCGCGATCGACCGCGGACAGCGGCCGTACGACCCGGCGGAACGCGACCAGGACATGCGTGATCTCCGCCGGGAGAACCGGGACCTGCGCGAAGAAGGGCTCGAGTCGGTCCGGCACCACGACGGCCGGAACGTCAACCCGACGACGGACGACCTGCGGCGGCCGCAGGACCGCGCCCTGACCACCTCGAGGTACCGCAGCCTCGAAGGCGGGGTGGAGGACATCCACAGCTTCAGCGGGAAGACCCACGACTGGGCACCCGCGAGCGAGGGTCCGAGCTACCCGAAGCACGAGCGCCTGTTCGAGACCAAGGAAGCCGGCACCTACCGGCCCGAACTCGGGGAGCCGGACCCGAACAACAAGTTCGGGCGGACGCACGACTCCGAGCCCAAGCTCATGGAGGAACTGGTCCGCCGCGACTTCGCCGAGCGGTCCGGGCTTCCCCGCGAAGAGGTCGACGACATCGTCAAGAAGCAGATCGAACGCATGCGGCGTGAAGAAGCGGCCGGTGCCCGGACCTACGACAACGGGCTCAAGGGCGACATCGCACGCGCACAGGACCGGATGGACGGCGCGCTCGACGAGATCAACCGGCGGGCCGCCGAACGGGCGGCCGCGCGCGGCGAAACCCACACGCCGATCACGCGGGAAGGCATGGACGGCGACCTGCGGATGGTCGTCGACCTGCCTTCCACGAAACGCGACAACATCCCGGTGGACTACCAGATCTGCGACTCGTGCCAGGATGTCATCATGCAGTTCGAGAAACTGTTCCCGAATGTCCGCGTCGAGGTCGTCAACCTCAAGGGTGAGGAGCTGATCTGGTGACCGCGCCGAATACCGGCCCCGCCGAGCGGGTCCGGGAAATCTTCGCCGGGGCCGTGTCGGACGGCCTGCGCGCGGATTCCGTGCGAGGAGCGTCCGACGCGGAAATCGACGGCTGGGCCGCCGGGCAGGGTGCACGCGCCGTCCCGGCCGCCGTTCGCGAGGTCCTCAGGCTGATCGGTCAGGATCACGGGTTGTGGCTGGCCGGGAGCTCACTCGGGGTCGGCGCGGTAAAGCGGGAGGCCAAGAACCACCTCCTGGCCACCCTGACGACGATGAACGTTCCGCTGGAAGACGCCGAGGGCGCGCTGGTGCTGGTGGAGCACCAGTCGTACACCTTCCACGTCGTCGACGGCGCGAAAATCGACCTCCCCGACCCGCCGGTCTGGCTCGTCACCGAAGGCGAAGGAGCCGAAGAACAATGGGAAACCGTTTCTTTGTGGTTCCGCGCCATAACGCCCGATGTCGCGCGTTACCGCGAACGGCTGGAAGTGATGCAGGAAATCGGTCGCCGTCGAATCCCGGATTGGGCGCAGTACATTGAACCCCGGTGAAGCGGCGACGAAGCGGAGTTCCGCGCCATGAGCCGCCCACCGGGGCCGCTGCGCCCCGAGCAGCAGCAGCAGGAGCTCGTCCGCCAGATCGGGGCGGTGCTGACCGCGCAGGCGCCGCCCGGGTGGCGGCAGCTGCGCGTGGAGTACCGCGCCGCCGGGCGGCACGTCGAAACCGACCTGCTGGTGACCGGGCCGGACGGCGTGCCCCGGCCCGGACAGCCGCACCCGGAAGCCGTGCGGCTGCTCGGGGTGCTGCGATCGGGCATGTACCGGCCCGGCTTCGGCACCTGGCTGGGCGCGATCTTCGTGTTCGAGCCGGCGCAGCCGCCCGACGTCGACTTCGTGCGGCCCGACCTCGAACCGCCGTTCCGGCAGCAGCCGCCGCCGATCGGGTTCCAGGACGAGCTGCGGTTCTTCCCGCGCGCGGACGAGCACGTCCCGGCGTGGCTGCGGGAGCGCGCCGGGCTGACCCCGCCCGCCGCCGGCGGCGAGGTGCGCACGCCCCGGATCCACGACGGCGTCGACGCGTCGGGCAAGCCGCTGGTGCGGCGCCGTCCGCTCGTCCCGGCGGAGGCCGAGCGGGTGCTCGCGTACCTCGACGCGGCGCCGGTCATCCTGGCTTCGCGCAGCAACGGCCCGGACGTCTTCGCGCCGGACCGCACGGACGCGGTGCCGATGAACTTCCGCACCGACGGAGCCTGGGCCTGGCCCGGCGCGGTCGCGTACTACCTGCGCGAGCACGGGGTACCGCCGGACCCGGACCTGGTCGCCCACATCCGGGCCCGCGGCTTCACCGCGCCGTCGGAAGTCCCCGAGCCCGCCAAGAACCTGGCCCTGGCGGCCATCACCGGGGAAACCCCCGAACAGGTTCAGACGACGGTGTAGCCCGCGTTCGTCAGCGCGACCTCGACCTCCTTGCAGTGCTCCGGGCCGCGGGTTTCCAGTGCGAGCACGACGTCGGCCTCGCCGAGGTCGAGGCTGCCGGAGATGCGTGAATGCTCGACGTCGAGCACGTTCGCGCCCAGTTCGCTGACGCACGACAGCACGCCGACCAGCGAGCCGGGGCGGTCCGGGACGCGCAGCCGCAGCCGCAGGTAGCGGCCGCCGCCGGTCATGCCGTGCTGGATGATCTGCAGCAGGAGCACCGGATCGACGTTGCCGCCGGAGAGGATGGCCACGACCGGGGGCTCGAACACGCCGGGGTGCTGCAGCAGCGCGGCGACCGTCGCCGCGCCGGCCGGCTCGACCACCAGCTTCCGGCGCTCCAGGCACAGCAGCACGGCGCGGGACAGGAACTGCTCGGACACCGTCACGACGTCGTCGACCAGCGACTGGACGTGGGCGAAGCTGACCAGGCCGGGTTCGCCGACGGCGATCCCGTCGGCCATGGTCGAAGTCGTGCTCAGCCGCACCGGCGCGCCCGCGGCCAGTGACGGCGGGTAAGCCGCGGCTTCCTCGGCCTGGACGCCGACGACGCGGACGTCCGGGCGCAGCGCCTTCACCGCCGACGCCACCCCGCCGGCCAGCCCGCCGCCGCCGGTGGCGACCAGGATGGTCTTCACGCCCGGCACCTGCTCGAGGATCTCCAGGCCGACGGTGCCCTGGCCGGCGATGACGTCCGGGTGGTCGAAGGGGTGGATGAACACCGCCCCGGTCCGCTCGCCGAACTCGATCGCAGCCCTGAGCGTCTCTTCCAGGAGCGCGCCGTGCAGGTGGACGTCGGCGCCGTAGCCGCGGGTGGCGGCGAGCTTCGGCAGCGGGGCCCGCAGCGGCATGAAGACGGTGGACGTGGCGCCGAGCAGCGACGACGCCAGCGCGACGCCCTGCGCGTGGTTGCCGGCACTGGCCGCGACGACGCCCCGTTCGCGTTCGGCCCCGGTCAGGCCGTGGATCCGGGTGTAGGCGCCGCGGATCTTGAACGACCCCGTCCGCTGCAGGTTTTCGCACTTCAGGTACACCGGACCGCCGTGGAGCCGGCGCAGGTCGCGCGCGTGCTCCATCGGCGTCACCCGGGTCACTCCTTTGAGGAGTTCCCGGGCGGCCTGGATCCGCTCGAGGGTGACGAGTTCCATGGGCCGGACTATGCCACTCAGGAACTCCACAGGTTGACCGGACCGTGAGCCGGGTACCCTGGGACCCGTCAACACGCGGTAAACAAGGAGCAAGCATGGCAGCGGGGAACGACGCGGACACGGCCCGACGGGCACGCGCCACCCGCTCCGCCGGCCTGCTGCCGCTCGTGATCGGGCTGGCTTCGGCCGCCGCGCTCACCGGCGCCGCGTACATCACGGTGGACCACGCCTCGTGCGGCTCCCCGGCCCAGTACATCCGCCACGACAGCCACGTCGAGCTGGTCGGCGGCTGCGTCGACGGCGCCAAGCTGCCGTCCACCGGCACGCCGGCCACCGGCGGCGTCGCGCACGGCAACTACAACCCCTGACCTGCCGGGTTACCCCGATGTGCCCGGGGAACACGAAAGTGCCTTCTTCCGCGAGGTGCACCCGTCCCCGATGATCATCGGGTGACCACCACTGTTTACGAGCCGGGCCGCGGTCCCGGACCCGCCAAGCCCACCGAAGAAGCTTCGAGCCGGCTGCTGGGGGCCCACAGCCTGGGCGCGCTGGCCACGGTCAACCGCGGCGGCTTCCCGCACCTGTCCACGGTCGCCTACGCCTGGGATCCGGACGAGCGCGTGGTGCGGATCGGGTCCACGGCGGGCCGCGCGAAGGTCCGCCAGCTCACCCGTGACCCGCACGCGTCGCTCTACGTCAGCAGCGACGACCACCTGGCCTTCGCCGTCGCGGAGGGCGTGGCCGAGGTGTCGCCGGTGAGCGCGGTGCCGGGGGACGAGACCGGCCGGGAGCTGCTCGCGATGCAGGCGCCGTTCGGCGACCCCGAGGACGAGGCCGCGTTCCTGCGGAACATGGTCGAGGACCGCCGCGTGGTCATCCGGCTGCGGGTGGACCGCCTCTACGGCGGCGGCCTCGACGTGGGCTGACCCCGAGCGCCCCAATGTGGCCTTGGGTGCGCTCAACGCACCGAAGGCCACATTGGGTGCGTTCAACGCACCGAAGGCCACATTGGGGCGCTGGAGACTCAGCCGAGGGCGGTCAGCAGGTCGGCGACCAGGTCGCGGCCGTCCTCGATGCCGACCGACAGGCGGAGCAGGTCGGCCGGGACCTGGAGGGTCGAGCCCGCGGTGCTCGCGTGGGTCATCTTGCCCGGGTGCTCGATCAGCGACTCGATGCCGCCGAGCGACTCGGCGAGGATGAACAGCTTCGTGCGCGAAGCCACCTCGAGCGCGGCCTGTTCGCCGTCCACGTGACTGAAGGACACCATGCCGCCGAAGCGGCGCATCTGCTTCGCCGCCGTCTCGTGGCCAGGGTGCTCCGGCAGGCCCGGGTAGTAGACCTTCGCCACCTTCGGGTGCCTGACCAGCGCCTGGACGATCTTCTCGGCGTTGTCGCTGTGCCGCTCCATGCGCAGGGCGAGGGTCTTGATGCCGCGCAGGGTCAGCCACGCGTCGAACGGGCCCGGCACCGCGCCCGCGGCGTTGCGCAGGTAGAAGAACTGCTCGCGCAGCTCGTCCTCGTTCGTGATGATCGCGCCGCCGACGACGTCGGAGTGCCCGCCGAGGTACTTCGTCGTCGAGTGCAGGACGATGTCCGCGCCCAGCGACAGCGGGTTCTGCAGGTACGGCGTCGCGAAGGTGTTGTCGACCACCAGGCGGGCGCCGGCATCGTGCGCGACCCCGGCCAGCGCGGCGATGTCGGCGATGCCGAGCATCGGGTTGGTCGGCGACTCGCACCAGATCAGCTTGGTCTCGGGCCGGATGGCCGCGCGCACCTCGTCGAGGTTCCCCAGGTCGGCGACGGTGTGCTCGACGCCCCACAGGCTGAGCACCTTGTCGATCAGGCGGAACGTGCCGCCGTAGGCGTCGTTGCCGAGCACGAGGTGGTCACCGGGGCGGAGGGTACTGCGCAGCACCACGTCGGAGGCGGCCATGCCGGACGCGAAGGCCAGCGCGTGCCGGCCGTCTTCCAGCGAGGCCAGCGCCTCCTCCAGCGCCGAACGGGTCGGGTTCGCGGTGCGCGAGTACTCGTAGTCGCCCTCGCGGGTCCCGCCCACGCCGTCCTGCGCGTAGGTCGAGGTCTGGTAGATCGGCACGATCACCGCGCCGGTGCGGGGGTCGGGCTTCTGACCGGCGTGGATCGCGCGTGTCTCGAAGCCCAGTACGGAGTAGTCGTCCACCATTGGTTCAGCGTACGGGCCACCGCTGACATTCCCGCCAGGTGGGATGGATCTCATCCCGGTGAGTTCTCCGCGCCGCCACTTTCCCCATGAAAGTGCACCGGAGGCTCCGCGACCTCCACTCACCAGCTCCGGGACGAATAGGCGCCCTGGCCGGACAGCACCGGGACCACCGATGCGCGGTAGCGCAGGTAGCGGAACGTCGGCGGCAGGAACGCCAGCACCAGCACGAGCACCGCCAGCACGGCGAGACCGACCCGGTCGACCATGGCAAACCCGCCGTGGGTGAACATCGCGTCGGCGAAGCGGGCCGGGGGGACGCCCACCGACATCGGCTCCATCAGCAGCGCGCCGATGGCCAGCAACGCGCCGAGGCCGAGGAGGACCGCGCCCGCCGTCGCGCGGAACAGCGTCGACAGGGAACCGAGGAGCAGCACCAGTCCCGCCACGAGGTAGGCGGCGAGGTCCACCAGCACCCAGCCCGGCAGCGCGCCGAGGCTGAATTCGGCAGGCATGTCGAGGAAGGTCTTCACCGGCACGAATCCCGCGGCCACCGCGGCCGGAAAACCGAGGACGCCGGCAAGAACCGCCGTTACTCCGGATGGCCGAGTCGATGAATACGAATGCGAATGCGACACCGGGTATCCGTGCGGACCGGTCACAACTCCCCCATCAGCCGAACGCGAGACGACGGCGCTCACCCTAGTCGGAAACGGGGGAATCAGTCCGGAATGAGAACGGAATTCGGCCGGACGGCGGAACCCAAGATCATTTCTGTGCGGTAGTGGCAGAAATGTGTCACGCGATCACTGGCAGTGGCACTGCCCGGCACAATTGTCCTCTTCGGACAATTGTGCCGGTAAATGCAGCGTGCCCCGGAGCCGAATCGGCTCCGGGGCACGAAGAGGTGCGCTAGCTCACCATTGCTGCTGCTGCGGGGGCTGACCCGGCTGGCCGAACCCGCCGCTCGGCGGGCCCTGCTGCCCCGGCTGCTGGCCCCAGCCCTGCGGCGGCTGACCAGGCTGACCCGGCTGACCAGGGTGTCCGTGCTGACCAGGCTGCCCCTGCTGGCCGTACCCACCGGGCTGGCCGTACCCGCCCGGCTGGCCCGGCTGCGGGAAACCGCCGCTCGACGGCTGCGGGAACCCGCCGCTGGCCGGGTTGGGCCCGCCCGGCTGGCCGTAACCACCCGGCTGGCCGTAACCCTGCGGCGGCTGACCCGGCTGGCCGTAGCCACCCGGCTGCTGCCCACCGAACCCGCCCGGCTGACCGTGTTGGCCCGGCTGACCGAACCCACCCGGCTGGCCGGGCTGGCCGAACCCGCCCTGCTGCTGGGGGCCACCGAAGCCCGGCGGCGGCCCGCCGAAGCCCTGCGGCCCGCCCGGCGCGGCACCGCCGTCGCCGAGGCCGACGAACTGCCGCGTTGCCGGGATGAGCCCGAGAACGCCGACGATGAGGATGAGGACGCCGAAGATCAGCGGCGGCAGCCCGAGGCCGAACGTGTCCCGCTCGGACGCCGACGCCTGCGCGAGCGTCTCGGCGTTCGGCGTCATCCCGATCTTGAGCAGCAGGGCGAAGAGCGTGAGCACCGCGCCACCCGCGACGATCGCGATCGGGACGAACTTCCGGAGCCCGCCCAGCTTGCCCACCAGCGCCAGCCCGACACCGCCGGCCAGCGAGATCAGCGAGCCCAGCAGGATCATGATCACGTAGAACCAGACCAGGCCCGGCCCGATGAGCCCGGCCGCGTCCAGCACCTTTTCGATCGCCGCCTGGTCGGGCGCGCGGTCGAAAATCGCCGAATAGTCGCTCGCGTCGCCCATGTAGGCGAACGAGATGACCAGCGCGACCAGCGCGAACAGGGCGACCAGGCCGCCGGCGATGTAGCCGAACAGGCCGTTGCCGCCCGCGGACGGCCCGCCGAACTGCGGCGGCTGACCACCGAAGCCGGGCTGCTGACCGAAACCGGGAGCACCGAAGCCCTGCGGCGGCTGACCAGGCTGACCGTGCTGGCCGGGCTGCCCCGGCTGGCCGAAGCCCGGCTGCTGCCCGTACCCACCTTGCTGCTGCCCGAACCCACCCGGCTGCTGGCCGTAACCGCCGGGCTGCTGACCGAAGGCCGCGGCCGGGTTGTCGGCCGCGCTCGGCGGCGGGGTGTACGGGATCGCCGGCGGCTGGGAGCCCGGGGGCACCAGCTGCGTCGAGTCCGCGACCGGGGCGTCGCCGCCGCCGACCGGGTTCACCATCTGGGTCGCGTTCGCGTCGACCGGCGACATCGCCTGGGTCGCGCCCGCCCCGCCGTCACCCGGCTGGACCGGCTGGACGACCTGGGTCGGCTCCGGCGTCTCCCCGAACGGGGAACCGCCCTGGTGCTGGGCGGGCTGGACGACCTGGGTCGGTTCCGGGCTGCCGAACGGGTCCTGCTGCGGCTGGGGGCCACTCGGCGGGCCCTGAGGTGGCTGGCCGCCACCCCACGGCTGGTTCGGTGGCTGCGGTGCACTCATGTGGGTCTTGAACCCCCTTGACGAGGACGCGAAAGTGTTCTATTCACGCCCACGCTATCGGATCGCCCGGCAGGGCGCTCGTAACGCCCCTGCCGGGTCCGCCGATCAATACTCTTCGGCCTCCGGTCAGCGACCGGCCAGGAAGCCGAGGAGGTCGTGCCGGGTAACGACCCCGGCCGGCTTGCCGTCGACCAGCACGAGCGCGCCGTCGGCACCTTCGAGCGCGGTCATCGCCGCACCCACCTGCTCGCCGCCGCCGATCGTCGGCAGCGGCGGGGACATGTGCTGCTCGAGCCGGTCGGCCAGCTGCGCCTTGCCGGTGAACAGCGCGTCGAGCAGGTCACGCTCGTTGACCGCGCCGACGACCTCGGCGGCCATCACCGGCGGCTCCGCGCTGACCACGGGCATCTGGCTGACGCCGAATTCGGACAGGATCGCGATGGCCTCGGCGACGGTCTCGTTCGGGTGCGAGTGCACCAGGTCGGGCAGCGAGCCGCTCTTCTTCGTGAGCACGTCGGCGACCGTCGCGCCCGAGGAGTCCGGCGGCAGGAAGCCGTAGGAGGACATCCAGGTGTCGTTGAACACCTTCGTCAGGTAGCCGCGGCCGCCGTCGGGCAGCAGCACGACCACGACGTCGTCCTCGGTGAGCCGCTCGGCGAGCTTCAGCGCGGCGGCGACGGCCATCCCGCAGGAGCCGCCGACCAGCAGGCCCTCCTCCAGCGCGAGGCGCCGGGTGACCTGGAAGGAGTCGGCGTCGGAGACCGGGATGATCTCGTCGGCGATGTTCCGGTCGTAGGTGTCCGGCCAGAAGTCCTCGCCGACGCCCTCCACCAGGTACGGGCGCCCGCTGCCGCCGGAGTAGACCGAGCCCTCCGGGTCGGCGCCGACCACCTGCACGTGGCCGTCGCTGACCTCCTTGAGGTACCTGCCGGTGCCGGAGATCGTGCCGCCGGTGCCGACACCCGCGACGAAGTGGGTGATCTTCCCGTCGGTCTGCTTCCACAGCTCCGGGCCGGTGGAGAGGTAGTGGCTCTCCGGGTTCTGCGGGTTGGCGTACTGGTTGGGCTTCCAGGCGCCGTCGATCTCGCGGACCAGGCGGTCGGAGACGTTGTAGTAGGAGTCCGGGTGCTCGGGCGCGACCGCCGTCGGGCAGACCACGACGCGGGCGCCGTACGCCTTGAGCACGTTGCGCTTGTCTTCGCTGACCTTGTCAGGGCAGACGAACACGCACTGGTAGCCCTTGCGCTGGGCGACCATGGCCAGCCCGACGCCGGTGTTGCCGGACGTCGGCTCCACGATCGTGCCGCCCGGGCGCAGCTCGCCGGATGCTTCGGCGGCTTCGACCATGCGCAGCGCGATCCGGTCCTTGACCGAGCCACCCGGGTTCAGGTACTCGACCTTGGCCAGCACGAGCGGCTTGAGCCCCTTGGTCAACGAGTTCAGCTTGACCAGCGGGGTGTTGCCCACGAGGTCTGCGATGTGCTCTGCGTACTCCACGACCGCCAGCCTAAACGGCCGCCCCATGGCGTTGTCCACTCAGCGCGCCCAGCCCGGGTGCGCGCCGGGGGTGCTGGGCGGCGAGTGGGGCGATCCTACCGAGCCACCGGTGGCCCCCGGCTCGTCCTTTCGTGTCAATTCCGCCCGGCGGAGGACTTCGTGCCGAAATCGGCCGGGCCTGCGAAAACGGCGCCGTTGAACTTCGCGTTCGCCACCGAAGGCGGTTCCGCGAAAATCGGCGCGATCCGCGAAGTGGGCTTGGTGCGGAATTCGGTGTCGCGGAAGGAGGCCGGTTCGAGAAACTTCGCTTCGTAGCCGACGATCGAACGGATCAGAAAACCGCCGGGGTGCTGCCGAACGCGGCGCGCTCGACGGCCTCGCGGGCCCCCGCCAGCGCGCCGACGATCCGGCGTTCGGCCTCCGGCGTCAGCCGCGCGACGGGGACCGAGCAGCTGATCGCGTCGGTCACCGGCGAGCCGTAGCGCAGCGCCACGCCGAAACACCGCACGCCGAGCGTGCCTTCTTCGTCGTCGACGGCGTAGCCGCGCGCCCGCACGAGCGCGAGGTCGGCGAGCAGGCCCGGCCGGTCGAGGGTGTGCTCGGTCAGCCGCGGAACGTCGGCGGGGACCAGCTTTTCCACTTCGGCGTCCGGCCGCTCGGCCAGGATCGCTTTGCCGAGCGAGGTCGCGTACGCCGGCAGCCGACGGCCGACCCGGCTGAACGGGCGCAGGTAGTGCTGGGACTCGCAGGTGGCCAGGTACACCACGTCCGCGCCGTCGAGCCGGGCGAAGTGGACCGTCTCGCCGAGTTCGGCCGCCAGCGCGTCCAGGTGGGGCTTGGCGAGGCCCAGCCGGGGATCACCGTCGATGTAGGCGGTCCCGACGAGCAGCGCGCGCACTCCGATCGCGTAGCGGGAGCCGGTCGCGTCCGTGCGCACCCAGCCGCGGTTGACCAGCGTCTGCAGCAGGGCGTAGAGACTGCTGCGCGGCACGTCCGTCCGCTCGGCGAGCTCGCGCAGGCTGATCGCCTGCCCCTCGAGGGCGCCGAGCACCTCCAGCACGTCGACCGTGCGCGCCGCCGACTTCACATCCCGCACGCCCATGCCGCCATTGTGGCTCACCGGACCGCGGGATCGGTGATCGGCGACCCGGCTGTCGCGTGCCGGGCGCGGACCAGCAGGACGGTGACCGCGCCGAGGAGCGAGGCGGCGGAAAGGCCGTAGAGCCCGCCGGTCGTGCTGCCGGTGGCGTCCTGGAAGTAGCCCAGCACCGTAGGGCCGACGAACCCGCCGAGGTTGCCCAGCGAGTTGACCAGCGCGATCCCGGCCGCGGCGATCTTGAGGTCCAGCGTGTGCTGGGCCATCGGCCAGAACGCGGAGGCCGCGCACTTGAACCCGGTCGCCCCGATGCACATCGCGACCAGGCCGAACCACGGCGTGCCGAGCGTGGCCAGGAACGTGCCGAGCGCGCCGACGACCAGGCCGGCCGCCACCCACGGCCGCCGCACCTGCGTCCGGTCGGTGTGCCAGGCGAGCGTGTACATCGCGGCGATCGCGCAGACCCACGGGATCGCCGACAGCAGGCCGACCTCGAACTCGGAGAGCCCGCCGATCTTCTTGACCGTGCTGGGCAGCCAGAAGGTGATGGCGTAGCCGGTCATCGACATCGCGAAGAACAGCCAGCACAGGAGCAGGACCTGCGGGTTGGCCAGCAGCTTCCAGCGCGAGACCTGCTGCTTGGCGGCTTCCTTGCGGGCGAGTTCGTCCCGTTCGACGGCCGCGCTCAGCGCCGCCTTTTCCTCCTCGGACAACCACTTCGCGTCGCCGATCCGCGACACCAGGAAGAACCCGGCGAGGATCCCGACGAGCACCGAGAAGCCGCCCTCCAGCAGGAACATCCACTTCCAGCCCGCGATCCCGGCCAGGCCGTGCATCTCCAGCAGCGCGCCGCTGATCGGGCCGGTGACGATGTAGGCCGACGCCGACCCGCCGAGGAAGATCGCCGTCGCCCGGCCACGCTCGGAGTTCGGGAGCCACTTCGTGAAGTAGTAGAGGACACCGGGGAAGAAGCCGGCTTCGGCCACGCCGAGCAGGAACCGGAAGAGGTAGAACGTCGTGGTGTTCGTCGTGAAGGCGGTCGCGGCGACCACCACGCCCCAGCTGATCATGATCCGGGTGAGCCAAACCCGGGCCCCGACGCGCTCCAGCAGCATGTTGCTGGGCACCTCGAAGATGGCGTAGCCGACGAAGAACAGGCCCGCGCCGAGGCCGTAGGCGGCCGCCCCGATCCCGAGGTCGGTCTTGAGGTGCGACTGCACGAACCCGATGTTCGTGCGGTCCATCTGGTTGATCACCAGCATGAACACGACCAGCGGCAGCATCCGCCGGAAGAACTTGCCGACCGCGCTGCGGTAGGCGGGAGTTTCGGAAGCCACGGTTGACATCGTTGTCTCCGTCCGGCGAAGGGACCGTTGTCTTCATATGTAGACGACAACTCAGGATGGAGACACAGTAGGAACCGGCCACGAACGCTGTCAACGGTTGGTTCGTTATTTGCCACCCGCCCGCACCCGGAGAACCTCACAGCCACTTCGGCTTTCCCCCACGTGCGGCAGACGGCAGTATGTGAGCAACCGCTTAGTTCGCGATACGAGGATGTGTCCCGTCATGCCTGAAGCCGTCATCGTCTCCACCGCGCGCTCCCCGATCGGGCGCGCCAACAAGGGCTCGCTGGTCAGCATGCGGCCCGACGACCTGACCGTGCAGATGGTCCGGGCGGCGCTGGCCAAGGTGCCGCAGCTCGACCCCGCCGACATCGACGACCTGATGCTGGGCTGCGGCCTGCCGGGCGGCGAGTCCGGGTTCAACATGGGCCGCGCGGTCGCCGTCGAACTGGGCTACGACCACCTGCCCGGCTGCACGGTCACGCGGTACTGCTCCTCCAGCCTGCAGACCACCCGGATGGCGTTCCACGCGATCAAGGCCGGCGAGGGCGACGTCTTCATCTCGGCCGGCGTCGAGACCGTGTCACGGTTCGGCAAGGGCAGCTCCGACTCCTGGCCCGACACGCACAACCCGCTGTTCGCCGACGCCGAGGCCCGCACCAAGGCGACCGCCGAGTCCGGTGCGGACAGCTGGACCGACCCGCGCACCGAGGGGAACGTCCCCGACGTCTACATCGCGATGGGCCAGACCGCGGAGAACCTGGCCCGGCTGAAGGGCGTCACCCGCGAAGAGATGGACGAATTCGGCGTCCGCTCGCAGAACCTGGCCGAGAAGGCCATCGCGGACGGCTTCTGGGCCAAGGACATCACCCCGGTGACGCTGCCGGACGGCACCGTCGTCTCGAAGGACGACGGCCCGCGCGCCGGCGTCACCGTCGAAGGCGTCTCCGGCTTGAAGCCGGTGTTCCGCCCGGACGGCCGCGTCACGGCGGGCAACTGCTGCGCGCTCAACGACGGCGCGGCGGCGCTGGTGATCATGTCCGACACGAAGGCGCGTGAGCTGGGCCTGACGCCGCTGGCGCGGATCGTGTCCACCGGCGTCACCGGGCTTTCGCCCGAGATCATGGGCTACGGCCCGGTCGAGGCGTCCAAGCAGGCGCTTTCGCGCGCGGGGCTGTCGATCGGCGACATCGACCTGGTCGAGATCAACGAGGCGTTCGCGGCGCAGGTCATCCCGTCGTACCGCGACCTGGGCATCGACCTGGACCGCCTGAACGTCAACGGCGGCGCGATCGCGGTCGGCCACCCGTTCGGCATGACCGGCGCCCGGATCACCTCGACGCTGATCAACTCCCTGCAGCACCACGACAAGCAGTTCGGCCTCGAGACGATGTGCGTCGGCGGCGGCCAGGGCATGGCACTGATCATCGAGCGCCTTTCCTGACCCTTCCGCTCCAAGCGCCCCAAGGTGGCCTTGGTTGCGTTGAACGCACCGAAGGCCACCTTGGGTGCGTTCAACGCACCGAAGGCCACATTGGGGCGCTTGGGGCCGGGGTCAGCAGACGCTGTCGGCCGGTTCGGGGTTCGGCAGGCCGAACAGCGGCCGCAGCTTCAGGCCGATCCACGTGCCGCCGAGGGCGAAGATGCCCCACAGCCAGCCGTGCAGGCTGCCGACCGAAATGCCACCCAGGTACGCGCCGATGTTGCAGCCGCCTGCCATGCGGGCGCCGATGCCCATCAGGACGCCGCCGAGGAGCGCGGCGACGGCCGTGCGCCACGGGATCGAGCTGTGGATCTTCCACGCGCCCGCGGCCGCGGCGGCCACCGCGGCGCCGAGCATGATGCCGATGTCGGTGAGGCTGGTCTTGTCCCGCCAGATCGGGGCGGCCAGCGAAGCCGCGTTGGCCTTCTGGCGCCAGAACTCCCACGTCTCCGGGTGCAGGCCGAACACCTGCAGGACCTTCGCGCCCCACAGCGCGAACGCGCTGGTGATGCCCCAGATCCCGCCGGAGACGAGGAACACCGCGGCGGCCAGGACGCCGAGCACGACGGCGCCGGCGAGCATCGGCCAGGAGCCGCGGAAGATGCGGGCGATGCCGCGGGCGGTCGGGACGACGTCCGCCGGTGGCGGCGTGCGGCGGCGCTGCACCGCGCGGGTCGCGAGCACGATCCCGGCGAGGACGGCGATCGTGATCGCCCACGAGCCGAACCAGCCGACGTGGTCGGCCAGCAGCACGCCGGTCAGCTCCGGCCAGCCGGACAACACCGGGTACGCCCAGGTGTAGAGCACCGAGCCGGCGATGAACCCGCCCAGGGTCAGCACGATCGTCGACTGGCCGGAGCCGACCGCGAACAGCGTCCCGGACGCGCACGCGCCGCCGAGCTGCATGCCGACCGCGAAGAGCGTCGCCCCGACGAAGAGGGCGAGGCCGAGGGCGCCCGCGGCCGGGGCCGGCTGGCTGCCGAAGAGGCCGCTGCCGGTGCCCGCGATGAGCGCGATGAGCGTCGCGGCCGTGCCGAGCAGGACGGTGTGGGCGCGCAGGCCCTGTCCGTTGCCAACCGCGATCAGTTGCCGCCACGCCGAGGTGAAGCCGAACCGCGAGTGGAACAGCGCGAGCCCGAGGCCGAGGCCGAGCAGCAGCAGGACGCCGAACTTCGCGCCTTGACTCGCCCAGACGTACCAGGTCAGGCCGGCCGCGAGCACGCCGGCGACGGCCAGCGGGACCACGCGGACGGGGTCCTCCGGCCGCGGCACGGGCGCGGCGCAGGAAGTGGGGAATTCGAGGAACTTCTTGTCACCGGATTCGATCGTCGCCACCGGTACTCCAGGCTCGGGCGGGCAGGACGATCAAAGTTAGGTCGGGTGACCGGCCCGTCGCAGCCCGTCGCACTGTGTGGGATGAACACGGGTGGGACGAACGGAGCAATTCCAATTCACCTGAACGCGGAGAAGGCCCCCTCGGCGCGAGGGGGCCTTCGTGAAGCCACAGCTATTCGTTCGTCTTGACGCACATCGTCGTCGCCGGCTCCGGGTAGACCGCGACGCGCGTGGCGTCGGTGCCCTCGCAGACGTTCTTGTCCGCCTGGCCCGTCGCGACCTTGACGAGCTCGCCGTCCTTGGTCGGGTCGGTGCACGGGACCTTCAGGTAGCCCTTGGTCTGGGACGTGAAGTTCGCCAGGCAGTCGCCCTGCTTCGCGTTGATCATCAGGCACAGCTTGTACGAGCTGCGACCGCTGACCGAGTAGGTGTCGTAGCCCGCGTTCGAGCCGCCGGGGCAGTCCTCGGTGGAGGTCTCCAGCTTCTTGGCGATCTTGACGTTCGCCTTCGGGTCGTTGCAGTCGGCCTTCGCCGGGTCGTCGCCGCCCTGGGTGAACTCGGTGATCGTGAGGCAGTCACCGGCGTTCGAGGTGGCCGGCGACTTCGCGAAGGAGACGATGCCGATGATGACGATCGCGACCACCACGATGGCGCCGATGCCGCCCAGGATCAGCCGGGGCGCCTTCGAGCGCTTCGGCGGGGTCGGCAGCGGAGGCGGGAACCCCTGCTGGCCGGGCGGGAACTGGCCGGGCGGCGGACCGTACTGGCCGGGCTGGCCCTGCGGCGCCTGACCGTACTGGCCGGGCTGGCCGTACGGCTGCTGCGGCTGGCCGCCGGGAGGCGGTCCATAAGGATCGGGCTGACCCACCGGCTGCTGGCCCCCGGGGGCCGGAGGGGGAACGCTCACTGTGAACCTCACACATGTGAAATTGAGAACTGACCGGCTCATCAAACACGCAGGGTGAGGGGCGGCCGCAGCGGGGTCCACAAAAGCACTAATCGCCCACAGAAAAGGCGCCCCGTCGATTACGGAGCGCCTTCACTGCGGAACTGTGAGCCAGATTACTCACGGAAGTACGAAAGCAACCGCAGGATCTCGAGGTACAGCCAGACGAGCGTCGTCATCAGGCCGAACGCGGTGTACCAGGCCCACTTCGACGGCATGCCCTCGCGGATCATCCGGTCGGCCTGGTCGAAGTCGAGCAGGAAGCTGAAGGCCGCGATACCGATGCAGACCAGGCTGAAGATGATGGCCAGCGGCCCGCCGTCGCGCAGCGGGTTGAAGCCGAAGACCAGCGAGCTGATCAGGTTGAACAGCATCAGGATCGCGACACCGACGACGGCGCCGACGATCCACTTGGTCAGCTTGGGCGTGACCTTGACGGCGCCGGTCTTGTAGACGACCAGCATGCCGATGAAGACACCCGCGGTGCCGATGATCGCCTGCAGCGCGATGCCGGGGTAGATCGCCTCGAACACGCCGCTCAGCGCACCGAGGAACAGCCCTTCGGCCGCCGAGTAAGTCAGCGTCAGCGCGCCGCTGGGCTTCTGGCGGAAGATGATCACCAGCGAGATGATCAGCCCGACGATCAGGCCGCCGACCATCGCGCCGATGAGCGCGCCGGACAGCCGGCCGGTCTCGGCCAGCTGGGCCTGCGCCCAGATCGCCGTGACCACCCCGACGAGCAGCGCGACGCCGAGGGACATCCCCGTCTTGACGACGACGTCGTCGACGGTCATCGGGCGATCGCCCTCGCCGGAAGTCGTCCGGCCGGGGCCGTACCCGGGCACACCGCCCTGGGGTTGGTTGAAGCCCGCCGGGGGCCCGTACTGCCCATAAGTCTGGGTTCCGCCACCGGGCAGGTTGCGGAACGCCGGGTTGCTACTGGAACGCACCTGATCCTCCTGGATCTGCTGCTTCGTGGATCATCGCTGCATCGGGTTCAACGACCGCGGCGGGCGCGGGGTTCCCTCGAGTAAAGACAACTTTACTCGACGGCGGCGCGCCTGCCTCGGACGACACGGTCGGCGACGGACATCACGACCGTTCGCCGACAGCCACCCGAAGAGCGGTACACAGTTTCCGCCCTTGGCGCAACGCTCACTTCGCGTGCTCGGATCTTCACCGAATGCGCGTCGGGGACTTGATCAGTCGTGTGACCTGCAGAGACGCCGGGCGCTGCCGCGCGTCGAACGAAGGAGCATTGACACCATGGGGTGGTCAACACGCCCGCGCGCGGGTGTTCGCGCGCTCACCGGTCTCGTCGCCGCGGCCCTGCTCGGCACCCTGTCCGTGACGGTCGGCGCCGCACCCGCCTCGGCCGCCAGCCAGGAAGGCATCGGCTACGAGGTCAAGCCGGGCCAGGACATGGACCCGCGGCCGAGCCGCAACTGGCTCGGCTCGTACGTCGTCGGCGGGGAGCAGGTCTTCTGCGTGAGCTTCCAGCTCAAGGCCCCGGACACCGACGAGCAGTACCGGCCGGGCGACGAGCTGCTCACGAAGTGGGGCACGAAGCTGCCCGCCGACCAGGCGGCGAACATCTCCTACCTGCTGCTGCGCTACGGCGACACGAAGAAGCCGGACGAAGCCGCGGCGCTCGCCCACCTGCTGCACTCGTGGACCGCCGCCCCGCGCACGCCGGCCGACCTGGCCGCGTCGCTCACCTACGACAAGATCGGTTACGACGCGCAGTACCACCTCGACCGGCTGCCCGCGGACGCCAAGGCGGCCGTCGAGCGGTTGCGCACCGAGGCCGAGACCGATCGCGGCCCGTGGACGGCGTCGGTGACCACGCCGAAGGGCGACCAGCACCCCGGCGAGGCCGCCGAGTGGACGGTCACCGTGAAGAACGCCAAGGACAAGGGCGTCCCGGACGTCCCGGTGAAGCTGACCGCGACCGACGCCACCCTTGACGGGAAGGCCGACACTGAGACACGAGGCAACTCGAGCCCGCAGGCCGCCGCGAAGGACGTCACGCTCAAGACGGGCGCCGACGGCACCGTGCGCGTGAAGCTGACCCCGGCCGGGGACCGGCCGAAGCTGGTGGCCGCGCTGTCCGCCCCGGCCGACCGGCCGTACGTGCGGGTGCCGGTCGACACCAAGACGCAGCGCGTGGTCTCCACCGGCGGCGAGCAGGAGCTGACGGCGCAGGGCGTGGTCGAGGTCGCCAAGCCCGGCAAGGTCCAGGTGACCAAGACGGACGCGAACACGGGCCAGGGCGTCGGCGGCGCCGTGCTGCGGATCACCGGCAAGGACCGGACGTCGGCCGCGCTCGGGCAGGACGGCAAGCCGCTCCTCGGCGCCGACGGCAAACCCGCGGTGGTCACCACGGACGGCAAGACCGGCGGCGTGACGGTCGAGAACCTCCGCGCCCCGCAGGAGATCTGCGTCGTCGAGGCGAGCCCGCCCCCGGGCTACACGAACGCCTACGACCCGCGGAACCCGCCGTCGGCGTGCGGCACGGTGAAGCCGGGCGACACGCTCGCCCTGACCGTGACGAACAAGCCGAACGAGGTCCCCCGCGCGATCCCGGCCGGCGACCAGCCGGTCGCGCAGGCGCGCGGTGTCGTCGAGACGAGCTACTCCGTGCCGGGCCTGGCCGGGCTCGGCCTGCTCGTGCTGCTGGCGGCCGGGCTGGCCGGCTTCGCCGCGCGGCGGGCGTCCCGGCGGTAACGGCGTGGCGGACCACAGCGGCGAGGACTGGTTCGTCGACGAATGGCACCGGAGCACCGGCTGGGCGGCCGTCGACGACGAGCAGGGCGACGGCCACCGGGATCCGCCCGCGCCGAAGCCCGGCCGGGGACGGCTGCTCACCGGCTTCGCACTCGGCGCGGCGACGGTGCTCGCGGTGCAGTTCGGCGCCACCGTGCTCAGCGCGCCGCCGGTGGCCGTCGTGACCGGCACGGCACTGCCCGCCGCGGGCGCGGCGGGAGCCGCGGCCTCGGTGCCGTCCCCGTCCCCGACGGCCACCGTTCCCGCGGCTCCGGCCGCGCCGGCCGCGCAGACGCCGTCGTCGACTACGCCATCGCCGTCCCCGCCGCCTCCGCCGCCGCAGCGGCCGGGCACCGTCCGGCTGCCTGCCGGCGGGACGGCGACGCTCGTGCGCCAGGACCTCGGCCCCGGCGGCGAGCTGCCGGTGCCCGCGGACCTCGGGCAGGCGACGTGGTGGGGAGCGTCACTCGAGGCGGCGGGCGGGGCGACCGTGTTCGCCGGCCACGTGAACTGGCGGGGCGCGACCGGGCCGTTCGCCGAGCTGTGGAGCGCCCGGATCGGCACCGAAGTGACCATTGTGGACAGTGCGGGCAAGACGTGGCGGTACCGGATCTCGCAGCTGGTCACGGTGCACAAGAACGACCTGCCGGCCCGCGCCGACGCCCTGTTCGGCCCGTCCGGCCCGCACCGCCTGGTGCTGGTGACGTGCGGCGGCCGCTGGGTCGGCGGATCGGACGGCTACGAGGAGAACCGCGTCGTCATCGCGGACCCCAGCTAAGTTACTCGTGGGTAACATCACGTTTCGACACGGTGGTCGTCGACGTCGGCATGCAGCAGAATGCCCAGGGTCAGGGCGGTGCGGCGAGAGGTGAAAGACCATGGCGACGTTCTTGGTGACCGGGGCGACCGGATTGATCGGGCGTCACTTCACCCGGCTGCTGCTCTCCCGCCCCGACGACGACCGCGTCGCCCTCGTGGTGCGCGCGTCCTCGCGGGCCAAGCTGGCCGCGCTGGTCGACCAGTGGCCGCACTCCGACCGCGTCACGCTCGTCACCGGCGACCTCGGCGAGCCGCTGCTCGGCGTGTCCGAAGCCGACCGGGAACAGCTGCGCGGGAGCGTCGACCACATCGTCCACCTCGCCGCGCTCTACGACCTCACCGCCGACGACGAAGCCAGCATCAAGGCCAACGTGGACGGCACCCAGGCCGTCGTCGACCTCGCGGCGGACCTGCGCGCGGGCTGCCTGCACCACGTGTCGTCGGTGGCCGTCGCGGGCGACCACGAAGGCGTGTTCACCGAGGAGATGTTCGACGCCGGGCAGCGGCTCGTCACGCCGTACCACCGGACCAAGTTCGAAGCCGAGAAGATCGTCCGCGAACAGGACCGGGTGCCGTGGCGGGTGTACCGGCCGGCCGTCGTCGTCGGGCACTCCGAAACCGGCGAAATGGACAAGATCGACGGCCCGTACTACCTCTTCCCCGCGATCAACCGGCTCTCCGGGCTGCCCGACGTGCTGCCGGTCGTCGGCCCCGACCTCGGCGACACCAACATCGTGCCGGTCGACTACGTCGCCAAGGCGCTGCTGGAACTGGTGGTCAAGCCGGGTCTCGACGGCCACGCCTTCCACCTGGTCAACCCCGAGCCGCAGCCGGTCGTCTCGGTGTACAACGCCTTCGCGCGGGCCGCGGGCGCGCCGACGATCACGGTGCAGCTGGGTGAAGGCCTCTCGAAGCGGATCGTCGGGCTGGTCAAGCTGACCGAGCACATCCCCGGCGTCACCATCGCGCGTGACGCCGTGCTCGAGCGGTTCGGCATCCCGCCGGTGCTGCTGGACACGATGGCGTTCCCGTCGGTGTTCTCCTCGGCCGAGACGCGCAAGGCGCTGGCCGGCACCGTCGAGGTCCCGCGGCTGGAGGAGTACGCGCCGACGTTGTGGCGCTACTGGCGCGAGCACCTCGACCCGTTCCGCGCGCGGAAGCACGGCCCGCGCGGCGAGCTGGACGGCCGCCGCGTGGTGATCACCGGCGCGTCCTCGGGCATCGGCCGCGCGACCGCGTTGAAGGTCGCCGCCGCGGGCGGGGTCCCGCTGCTCGTCGCGCGCCGCCAGCACGAGCTGGAAGAGGTGCGCGACGAGATCGTCGCCGCCGGCGGCACGGCGTCGGTGTACCCGGCGGACCTGACCGACGAGGACTCGGTGCGCAAGGCCGTCGACGCGATGCTGGCCGAGCACGGCCGGATCGACATGCTGGTGAACAACGCCGGCCGGTCGATCCGCCGGTCGATCAGGCTGTCGTACGACCGGATGCACGACTACGAGCGCGCGATGGCGATCAACTACTTCGGCGCCGTGCGGCTGATCCTCGCGGTGCTGCCGCACATGTCGGAGCGGAAGTTCGGGCACATCGTGAACGTGTCGTCGATCGGCGTCCAGGGCATCGCGCCGCGCTTCTCGGCGTACGCGGCGTCGAAGGCGGCGCTGGACTACTTCTCGCGGATCGCGGCGACCGAGACGCACGGCGACGGGATCACGTTCACCACCATCCACATGCCGCTCGTGCGCACCCCGATGATCCGGCCGACGAAGATCTACGACGCGTTCCCGACGAAGTCGCCGGAGCAGGCCGCGGACATGGTGATGAAGGCACTCGTCGAGCGGCCGAAGCACATCGGGACCCCGGCCGGGCAAGCGATCGGGCTCGCGTACACGCTCACACCGGGGCTCACCGACGCGATCGCGTACCAGGGTTTCCGGATCTTCCCGGATTCGACCGCGGCGGGCGGTTCGGGCGAACTGAAGATCGGACGTGGCGAGAAACACCTCTCGCGCGCGGCGATGGCGCTGGCCCGGCTTTCGCGCGGCTTCCACTGGTGACTTTCACTGGTGACGCAGGGTTTCCCGGGTGAGGCCATTCCGGCGACACGGCGACACGTGTTGGTGATTCGTTAAGCCGGACGGCGGAGGCGGCGGGTGCCCGGGTACGGTCGGGCGCATGGTTCCTGAGCGCGACCCCGCCGCAACCGCCCTCAACGGCCTCCTCCCCCTCCGTCGTGAATACACCCAGGCTTGGCACGGCTTCGACCGCAACGAAGTCCGGCAGTACCTCGACCACGTCGAGGCCCAGCTGCGCCGGGTGCTCAGCGAACGCGACGCCGCCGCCGCGCAGGCCGCCGCCGCGACCCGCGAGGTCGAGTCCGTCCGGCAGCAGGTCGCGGCGCTGGAAGCACGCGTCGAGGAGCTGAAGAAGCCGCCGGAGCGGCTCGAGGACCTCGACGAGCGGATGCAGCGCACGGTGACGCTCGCGCAGGCCCGCGCGGACGAGATCATCAAGCGCGCCGAGGTGGCCGCGGAGAAGACGTGGGCGTCCTCGACGGAGGCGTCGACGAAGCTGCGTGAGCGGTACACGAAACTGGTGGCGGAGCTGGACAAGCAGGCCGACCTGCTGCACTCCGAGCACGAGGCCGCGCTGGCGGAGACGCGCGCCGAGGTGCAGCGGCTGACGGTCGAGGCCGCCCAGCGGCGGGAACTGCTGGACAACGAGGCGGAGCGGAAGCGCCGGAAGCTGGAGCGCGAGTTCGAGGCGTCCCAGGCGGCCCAGAAGGCGGCGCTGGAGAAGCACGTCGCCGACCAGCGCACGGCGAGCAAGAACCAGGCGGAACGCCGGCTCGCGGAGGCGACGGCGGAGGCGAAGCGGCGCCTGGACGAGGCGACGGCGGAAGCCAAGCGGCGGCTCGACGAGGCGACCACCCAGGCGGCCCAGCGCACGACGGCGGCCAACCGCAAGGTCGAGCGGCTGGCGGAGATCCGCGAGCAGGCGCGCAAGAGCCTGGCGATGGCGGAGGACATCCTCAACCGGAGCGAGACGCAGCTGGCGACGTTGCCGGAGGAAGCGGTGATCCCGCAGGCGTCGAAGCTGGTCGGCGGTGATTCGGAGTCGGCGACCACGCCGTCCGCGCCGGTCGTTCCGGTGGTGCAGCCGTCGATCCCGAAGTCGGCGGCCCCGAAGCCGGCGCCGAAGCCGGCCGCGGCCCCGAAGCCGGCGCCGCAGGCGGCGAAGCCGGCGAACTCGAACGGCCCGGCAACCAAGCCGGCGAACGGCAATGGCGCGAAGCCGCTGTCGCCGACGGGCAGCAAGCCGGGCAACTGAGCCTTTGCGCCGAAGGCCGCCTCGAGTGCTTCGAGGCGGCCTTCGGCGTGTCCCGGGCCTGAGCAGCCCCCGTTTTCCACGCTACCGGCGAGCACCGACAGTTCCGCACCCGCTGACAGCGGCACTCAAGCGCCCCAATGTGGCCTTCGGTGCGTTGAACGCACCGAAGGCCACCTTGGGTGCGTTCAACGCAACCAAGGCCACCTTGGGGCGCTTCAGTTGCGGGCCGTGCGGGGCCAGGGGTTGGCCGCCTCCAGCTGGGCCGCCAAGCCCAGCAGCAGCGGCTCCCCGCCCGGGCGGGCCACCAGCTGCACCGACGTCGGCAGCCCGGAGACCGCCGACCGGCCGGTCGGGACCGTGATCGCCGGGTAGCCCGCGAAGTTCCACTGGCCCGTGAAACCCGCCAGGCGCGTCGACGGGAGGACGTTCGCCAGCCACCGCTTCTCGTGCCAGCGGCCCGCCTTGACCGGCCAGTGCGACAGCGTCGGCGTCAGCAGCACCTCGTGCGACGCGAAGAACTCCTCCGCACGGGCCACCCACCGGTCACGCGTGCGGGCGCGGACCAGGCCCGCCCGCTCGACCAGCCGTCCCGCACGGACGTGGGCTCGTGTCCGGGGCTGCAACCGTGAAACGTCGAAGCCGCGGGCCTGCTCCGCCGGGCCCGCCAGCCAGCGGGCCGTCATGCCCAGGACCATCGACGCCGGGTAGCGCGGGGCCTCCGGCGCGATCGTGTGACCGGCCGCGGCCAGCAGCCCCGCCGCCGTCGAGACCGCCGCCACCAGCTCCTTCGGGACCGGTGAGTGCAGCAGCGGCACCGTCGTCGACATGCCGATGCGGACCGGAGACGGCGAAACCACCGAAGCCAGCGAAGGCGAGTCGGCCAGCACCGACAGCAGCAACGCCGTGTCGGCGACCGTCGTGGCCAGGGGGCCGTGGACCGACATGCCGAACCAGCCGCCCTCGGCCAGCAGGTCCGCGCCCGGCTTCAACCCCACCAGGCCGCACATCGCCGCCGGGAGGCGGACCGAGCCCATGCCGTCCGACCCGTGGGCCAGCGGGACCATCCCGGCCGCCACCGCCGCCGCGCTGCCGCCCGACGAGCCGCCCGCGGCGTACGTCGGGTCCCAGGGGTTGCGGGCGATGCCGTCCGGGGTGTCGCTCATGGGCCAGATGCACAGCTCCGGCACCCGCGTCAGCCCGACGATCACCGCGCCCGCCGCGCGCAGCCGCGTCACGATCACGCCGTCCGCGTCGACCCGCGCGGACGAGCCCGCCAGCGAACCGTGTGACGCGTACTCGCCGGTCATCTCGGTGACGTCCTTGACCGCGACGGGCACCCCGGCCAGCGGCAGCGACGCGAGATCCGGCCGCGCGGCGACCTCCGCGGCTTCCTTCAGCGCCTCCTCGGCACGCACCCGCCGGAAGGCACCGACGACGCCGTCCGCCGCGGCGATCCGGTCGAGGGCCTCCTCGGTGACCTGCACTGGGTCGAGCTTCCCGGCCCGGACGGAGTCCGCGATCTCCACTGCCGTGCGCACCATGATCGCGACCCTAGCCCACGAAAAGGTGACAGCGGCAAAGAAAATGTCTCAGATCGCCCCGGCCCGCAGCGCGTAGGCGACGGCGTGGGCGCGGTTGTTCAGGCCGCAGCGCGTCATCAGGCCGTAGAGGACGTTCTTCACGGTCCGCTCGGAGTAGCACAGCTTCGCCGCGATCTCCTCGGTCCCGAAGCCCTCGGCGACCAGGCGCAGCACGTCGCACTCGCGGGCCGCGAGCCCCGACAGCGTCAGCCCGTTCGGCTCCAGGACGTCCTTGCGCATCCGCTGCACCTGCGCGAGCAGCGCGCCCTGCAGCCGCGGCGGCAGGTTGGCCGTGCCGTCGCCCGCGGCGAGCACCGCCGTCACCAGCTCGGCGCCGCCGGTCTCGCGGCGCGGCAGGATCGCCACCACGCCGCACTCCAGCGCCGCCATCAGGTCGCTTTCGCGGAAGTGCTCGACGACCAGCACGACGTGGGACGCCTTGGCCGCCCGGATCTCGCCGAGGACGGTCTCGGTGACGTGGTCCTCCATCACCAGCAGCACGTCCGGCACGAGGTCGGTCAGCCGGACGTCGGGGTGGTTGTCCAGGAGGCTCACCGCGCCGGCGTGCGTGATCGGGTCCGAGGCGAGGACGCTCACTTCGACGGGCTTCATGGGGGCAGTGTGGACGGCGTGTCTTCACGCCTTCCCTATTCCGTCTTCACGCCCGTGAAGACAGCTCCCCGAACGCCGCCCGCGCCCGCTCCAGGCACCCGGGCATCCGCCCGGCCGCGCCGGCCCACTCGCGCTTGGCGTGCAGGTATTCCTCGCGTGCCTCGGGAGTCCAGCCCGCCAGCCCCGGTTCCACCCGGGCCTCCAGGTCGGCCAGCAGCTCGCCGAGCTCCCCGGTGATCGCGCCCATCCGGTCCAGCACCAGATCGGCGAAGCTGAAGTCGAGCCGCGTCACGGCAGGCGCGGCCGCGGCATCGGGCCGCCGGTCGCCTCCAGCAGCTGCGCCAGCCGCGACAGGATCACGTCGAACTCCTGCTCCCAGTCGCTCATCGCCTGGCCGAACCGCACCGACGCCTCACCGCGCCACGACGCCTGGACCATCGCCATCTCGCTGTTGACGTCGCGCAGGCGTGACCGTGCGCCGTCCAGCGCGTGCGCGAAGCAAGCGGCGGCCCGCTGCATGTCTTCGGTCGGCATCCGCGGCTCCTCTCGGGCACCCCGAGCGTGGCGCACGCCGTGGCGGCGCGGAACCCCGCCCGGCTGCCGTTGCCCGAATGTCCGCCATCCTTGCCTGCCGGTTCACGACGTCCGCGTATGCTCACGGCAGGCATCCGGCGCGTGACGATTCGTCGCGCACGAAGGGAGACCGATGTCGGCCGCGGACGGCTCCGCACCGAGACTCCAGCTGCTGGGCCCCCTGAAGGCCTGGCAGGGCGAAACGGAGCTCGACCTCGGCTCCGCACACCGCCGGACGGTCCTCGCCGCGCTGGCGATGCACCCGAACCGCACGGTTTCACGCGAAGAGCTGATCGACGCCGTCTGGGGCGACGCGCCGCCGCAGAGCGCGCAGGGCTCCATCTACACCTACGTTTCCGGGCTGCGACGCGCACTCGAACCCGGCCGGGCCAAGGGCGAGGGCCCGCAGCTGCTCGCGTCGATCGGTTCCGGCTACTCCCTGCGCCTGCCCGCCGAAGCGATCGACGTCCACCGGTTCGAAGCCCGGCGCGAGCAGGCGCAACGCCGGCACGCCGCCGGTGATCTGCGCGGGGCCCGCGAGGCCTTCGACGACGCGCTGGCGCTGTGGCACGGCGTTCCGCTGTCCGGCCTGCCCGGGCCGTTCGCCGCCGCGCAACGCGCCCGGCTCACCGAAGTGCGGCTCGCGACCATCGAGCGGCGCGCCGAGGTCGTGCTGGATTCGGGCGGGCACACCGAACTCGTCGCCGAACTGACCGCGCTGACCCGGGAACACCCGTTCCGCGAGACGTTGCGCGGGTTGCTCATGCGGGCACTGGTCCGGGCCGGGCGGCGGACCGAGGCGATCGCGGTCTACGCCGACGTCCGCGACCGGCTCGTCGAGTCCGCGGGCACCGAACCCGGCCCGGCCCTGCGGCGGCTGCACGACGAACTGCTGGCGGCACCGGCCGCGGAGCCCAAGCCGCCGCCCGTTGCGGTCGTGCCGCGGGTGCCGGCCGCGGCGCTGCCGGAGCGGACGGAGATCTTCGTCGGCCGGGAGGCCGAGCTCGACCGGCTGCACGAAGCCGTCGCCGATCTGGGGGCCGGCGTGGGGCGGTCGGTGTGGCTGGAAGGCGAACCGGGCAGCGGCCGGACCGCGCTGCTCGCCGAAGTCCTCGCCGCGGCCCGGGATTTCGGGCCGGCCTTCGCCGCCGCGGACGCGCTGGACCAGCGGTTCGCCCTGCGGCCGTTGCTCGACGCGCTGGGCGTGCACCCGCGCGCCACCGACGCACGCCGGGCCGCGCTGGCCACGCGGCTGGCCGAACAGCCCGGCGAGGACGCCGTCGACGACGTGCTCGCGCTGGTCCGCGAGCTGTGCGCGGAAGCGCCGCTCGTGCTCGTGGTCGACGACCTGCAGTGGGCCGACGACGCCACGCTGCACGTCTGGCGCTACCTGAGCCGGGAGACGCGGCAGCTGCCGTTGCTGCTCGTCGGCGCCTGCCGCCCGGTACCGCGGCCGGCCGCGCTCGAAGACCTGCTTGACAACGATGACATCACCGTCCTGACCCTGCCGCCGCTGGCCGAGGACGCCACGCGCGAGCTGGCCACCGAGCTGGCCGGCGCGCCACCCGGGCCCGGGCTGCAGCTGCTCGTCTCCTACGCGGCCGGAAACCCGCGCTACGTCAGGGAAATCGTCGAGACGCTGCTCGCGCAGTCGGTGATCGTGCTCGACGGCGTCCACGCGCACCTGGACGGCCATTCGTCGCTGCCGATCCCGTCGCCGCTGGCCTCGCGGATCACGCTGTACCTGAACTTCCTCTCCAGCGGGACTCGCGACACGCTGCGCTGGGCCGCGCTGCTGGGCCGCGAGTTCTCGCTGGCGGACATCGCCGTCGCCACCGAGCGGCCGCCGACGGCGCTGGTCGGCGCGGTCGACGAGGCGATCACGTCCGGGGTGCTCGTCGAATCGGGCGACCGGCTGGCGTTCCGGCACCCGCTCGTGCGCCGCGTGCTCTACGAAAAGACGCCCGCCGCGATGCGGGTCGCGTTGCACCGGCAGCTGGCCGAGGCCTTCGCCGCCGCGGGCGCACCGGCCGAACGCGTCGCCGAGCAGCTCGCCGCCGCGCCCGCGCCGGTGGACCCGTGGGTGACCGGGTGGCTGCTGGAGCACATCGGGGCGGTCGCCACCGGGACCCCGCGGGTCGCGGTGGACCTGCTGCGCCACGCCGTCACCCAGGGCACGTTGCCGCCGGACGCGCGGGAGACGCTGACCGCGACCCTGGCCCGGCTGCTGTTCTGGCTCGGCCGGGAACCCGAAGCCGAGGCGCGCTCGGTCGTCGCCCGGACGTCCGACAGCAGGCGCGCGGCCGAGATGCGCTGGATCCTGGCGTACGTCTACTACCGCCGTGGCGACTTTTCGGAGGCGACCGCCGAGCTCAAGCGGACCCTCGACGACGCCGACGTCCCGGAGATGTGGCGCGGGCGGCACGAGGCACTGCTGGCCACGCTGGAGAAACTGGGCGAGGAGACGGCGCTGGCACCGGCCGGGCTGCACCCGCTGGACGACGCGGCGCTGACCGTGCCGAAGCTCGACAGCCTCGACGACGCCGCCGAGCCGCTGGACGCCGCCCGGCGGATCGCCGCGACCCGCGCGGTGCCGGGCGAGATGCACCTGGCCGGCGCGGTGCACTACTACTGGCTGGGCCGCTGGCCGGAGGCACTGGCCGAGCTGGACGCGGTGATCCGCGACGGTGCGGAAACGGCGTCGTACGTCCTGCGCAGCCCGGGTTCGGCCCTGCTGGTGCACGGCGTCGGCGCGCTGATCGCCGGCCACCGCGGCGAACCGGGCCAGGCGAGAACCCACCTCGACGCGGCCGACCGGCGGCAGTGGCCACCGGGCCTGGAGCCCGACGGCGGCGACTTCCTGCTCGCGGCGCGGGCACTGCTGGCCGAGCAGGAGGGCCGTCCGGAGGCGGCGCTGGCGGCGTTGTCGCCACTGCTGGCGGAAAACCACCCGCCGGCGGCCCGCCACCAGTGGCTCCCCGACCTGGTCCGGCTCGCCTTGTCGCTCGGCGACCGGCCGCGCGTGCAGGAGGCGTTGCGCCTGCTCGAACCCGAGGGAGAGGTCCCACCCGCCCACGCGGCGGCGGCCGCACACTGCCGCGGCTTGGCCACCGGCGACCCCCAGCCGGTCCTGACGGCGGCCGGGCACTACCGGACGGCCGGCCGGCTGCTCAAGCACGCCAAGGCCACCGAGGACGCGGCGATCCTGCTGGCGGAGTCCGGTGAGCTGGCGGAAGCACGCACGGCGTTCCGCGGCGCGTTGACGGCGTACACGACGATGGGCGCGGTGTGGGACGTGCGACGCGCGGAGACCCGGATGGGGCCGTTCGGCATCCGGCGGGCGCCTTCGGCCCGCCCGCAAGCCACCGTGGGCGAGTGACCACGCGCTCAGCGCCCCAATGTGGCCTTCGGTGCGCTCAACGCACCCAATGTGGCCTTCGGTGCGCTCAACGCACCCAATGTGGCCTTCGGTGCGTTGGACGCAACCAAGGCCACATTGGGGCGCTGGGGAGGGTGCGCGCAACCTTGTCGGGGGTTGCCACGTCGGTAAGGTCACCGGAGTAGTCGGTACCGAGATGTCCCTGGGGGAAGGGGTCTGGGGCGCGAGTCCCAGAGGGGACGGCAACGACATGCCAGGGGATGCGGACACCGGCCTGCGGGTGGGCGTGCTCGGCCCGCTGCGGGCCTGGCTCGGGGCGGCCGAAATCGGCCTCGGCCCCGCGCGTCAGCGTGCCATCTTCGCGGTGCTCGCGGTCAACGCCGGCCGTCCGGTGCCCCGTGCCGAGCTGATTGCCGGGGTCTGGGGTGACTCCGCGCCCGCGAGTGTCGAAGGCAGCGTCCACACCTACGTCTCCGGGCTGCGGCGGGCCCTCGAACCGGACCGGTCGCGCTGGTCGGCGGCCAGCGTCCTCGTGTCGGATCCGGCGGGCTACTCCCTCGTCCTCGGCGAAGACGCACTCGACGCCGCCCTGTTCGAACGGCACCGCGAACGCGCGCAGCGGCACCTCGAGCGGGGCGACCCGCGGGCGGCGGTCGCCGAGCTCGACGACGCTCTCGCGCTCTGGCAGGGCGAGGCCCTCTCCGGCGTGCCCGGCGGGTTCGCCGAGCGGCACCGCGAATACCTCGCCGAGCTGCGGCTGAACACCCTCGAACGACGTGCCGAGGCCGTGCTCGCCCTGGGCGGGCACCTCGATCTCGCGCCCGAGCTGGCGGTGCTGGCCGGCGACCACCCGCTGCGGGAATCGCTGCGGGAATCGCTCATGCTCGCCCTCTACCGCAGCGGACGGCCCGCCGACGCCCTCGACGTCTTCCGCGACGCCCGCGCCACGCTCGTCGCGGAACTCGGCGTCGAACCCGGTCCCGCGCTGCAGCAGCTGCAGCGGCAGATCCTCGCCCAGGACCCGGCCCTCGACGCGCCCGCCGCGCCCGTCGTCGTCACCGGGCCCCGGCTGTTCGGCCGGGAAGCCGAAATGACGAAACTCGCCGAGCTCGTCGCCGGCGTCCGGGCCGGCCGGGGACGCGCCGTCTGGATCGAAGGGGACGCGGGCATCGGCAAGTCCTCGCTGCTCGCCGGCTCGCTGCCGGACGGCGCCGGTTTCCAGCGGCTCTGGGCGGCCGCCGACGAGCTGAGCACCCGGTTCCCGCTGCAGGTCGTGCTGGAGTGCCTGGCGATCGACGCGCATTCACCCGACCCGCGGCGCGCGCGGGTGGCGAAGGAGCTCGCGGGCGAAGGCCCGGCGCGGCGCAGCTGGGGCCCGGCCGACCCGGTGCTCGGCGCCGTCGACCGGCTGCTGGCGCTGGTCGACGAGCTGTGCGCGCAGTCGCCGCAGGTGCTGGTGATCGACGACCTGCAGTGGGCCGACGAAGCTTCCGTGCTGGTCTGGCACCGGCTCTGCGCGGCGACCCGGCAGCTGCCGCTGCTGCTGGTGGCCGCGACCCGCCCGGCGCCGGACCGCGCCGAGCTCGCCCAGCTGCGCCGCGGCGTCCAGGCACGGGACGGGGTCGTCCTCGACCTCGCGCCGCTGACCGGCGAAGACGTCGGCAGGCTGATCGAGGACCAGCTCGGGGCGCCACCCGGGCCGGGGCTGCGCGAGCTGGCCGCCCGTGGTGCCGGAAACCCGTTGTACGTCAAGGAAATGGTCGACGTCCTGCGGCGGGCCGGCGCGGTGGCGGTGAGCGGCGGCCAGGCCGACGTCGACGACCCGGCGGAGTTCGAGGCACCGCGGTCGCTGGTCGCCGCGGTCGACCGGCGGCTGGACTTCCTGACCGCGCGGACGCAGGAAGTGCTGCGCTGGGGCGCCCTGCTGGGCATGGAGTTCGCCGTCGGCGACATCGCCGCGGTGCTCGGCAGCCGGCCGTCCGACCTGCTGGCGCCGCTCGAAGAAGCCGTCGCGGCGAACGTCCTCATCGACACCGGGACGCAGCTGGCGTTCCGCCACCCCCTGCTGCGCCAGGCGCTGTACGACCGGCTGCTGGCCGGGACGCGGGCGGCGCTGCACCGGCAGGCCGCCGAAGCGCTCGCCCGCATCGGCGCGCCGGTGAAGCGCGTCGCCGAGCAGCTGGTGGCGGCACCGGCCACAGTGGACGAATGGGTGCTGGACTGGCTCGCCGCCCACCACCCGGTCGTCTCGACCCGGGCCCCGCTGATCGCGGTGGAGCTGCTGGAACGCGCGCTGGCCGCGTGCTCCGGCACCGACCAGCGCCGCGAGACGCTGCTCGTGGCGCTGGTCAAGGTGCTGTTCCGGCTGGAACGCAGCCCGGAAGCCCTGACGCGGCAGGCGCTCGAGGTCGCCACCGACCCGGACGCCGTCGAGGAGATGCGGCACGTGCTCGCGGCGCTGCGGCACCGCCGTGGGGACACCGAAGGCGCCGTCGCGACGCTCGCCGCGTGGGTCGACGACCCGGCCGTGCCGGAGCTCTGGCGGGTCAAGCACCGGCAGCTGCTGGCGAACTTCCGGCGCGGCAGTCTGTCCGATTTGGACGCTGCGGAGAAGACGGCGCGCGAGACGAAATCGCTCGCCGGCGGCGACCGCTACCTGACCGCGCACGCACTGCAGTCGTTGTGGCTGGTCGACTCGGTGCGCCGCGAGCACGACCGCGCGCTCGCCCACGTCGACGCGGCGATCGAAGCCGTCGGCGACGAGCACGAGCTGGCCGACCTGCACCTCGACCTGCTCGACAACCGCGTGTTCACGCTGCAGAACCTCGACCGGCTGGCCGAAGCGGACGAAGCCCTGCGCGCGGCGGGCGAAGTCGCCGCCCGGCACGCGCTGCCGGTCGGGCTGCAGGTGTCCGTCGCGGTGCACCGGTACTGGGAAGGCCGCTGGGATGAGGCGCTGGTCGAGCTGGACACGGTCATCGAGGACGGCCCGGCGATCACGTTCTACGGCCTGCGCGAGCCCGGCCCGGCGGCGCTGCTGCTGCACGGCGTCGCGGCGCTGATCGCGGGCCGCCGCGACGACCGGGCGCAGGCCGCGGCCCACCTCGACGCGGCCGAGGAGTACGCCCCGGCGACCGGCGCCGAACGCGAGAGCTTCGACTTCCTGCTGGTCGCCGACGCACTGGCGGCCGAGCAGAACGGCGACCGGGTCCGCGCGCTGGCCGTCCTCGAACCGGTCCTGAACCCGACGTACGCGCAGATGATGCTGCGGCACCAGTGGCTGCCGGCGTTCGTGCGGCTGGCGATGGAGCAGGACGACGTCGGCCGCGCGCGCCGGGCGCTGGCGGTGTGCGAGGAAGAGGCGGCGAAGGAACGGCGCCCGGCCCGGGCCCACGCGGCGGCGTCGTGGTGCCGCGGGCTGATCGAGGAGGACCCGGCGCCCGTGCTGGCCACGGCCGAACACTTCCGCGCGGTCGGCCGCCGCCCCGAGCTGGCCTCGGCGCTGGAGGACGCGGCGGTGCTGCTGGCCCGCGCGGGCCACCTGGACGCGGCGCAGGCGGCGTTCGAGGAGGCCGCCGAGCTGTACACGGCACTGGCCGCGCGCTGGGACCTGCGGCGCGCGGAAACGCGGCTGCGCCGCCTCGGTGTCCGCCGCGGCGCGTTGTTCTCCCCGATCCGCCCGGGCCACGGCTGGGAGTCGCTGACGCCGATCGAGATCCGCATCGCCGGCCTGGTCGCGGAGGGCCGGTCGAACCCGGACATCGCCGCCGAGCTGGCCCTGCCGCGGCGGACGGTCCAGGCGCACGTCGCGCGCCTGCTGGGCAAGCTGGAGACGCAGTCCCGTTCGGGCGTCGCCGACGCCGTCCGCCGGCGCGCGCCGGGCTGATCGTGGGTTGCGCTGCCGGAAAAGACGGTGAGCACCGACCCGGCCGGGTCGGTGCTCACCGAACTGCTGCGAGGAGCCGTGGGCCCCGTGTCAGCAGGGCGTGGACGACAAGGTGATGTAATAGACCGGATCCCAGTTGACGTAGTCGGCTGTCCCCGCCCACTGGCAACGGATCACCCTGCCGTTCTGGTCGAGGATCCGCATGCCCGCGTTTCCGGTTTGGCTGTTGCTGATGGAGCCCGAGTCGCCGTAGAAGTTGCTCAGCGAATACGTGCCGTAGTTGTAGAACTGGAACTCCCAGCCACCGTTGGGCCCCCAGCTCGGAGTGGCACAGGCGTAGCCGGTCGGGCAGTCGTGCACCTCGCCGACCGAGACCCAGACGCGCCGGGCCGGAGCCGGCGACGTCGACGGCTCGGCGGCCGCGACCGACGCCGATTCGGCGGTGCCGGCGGGCGCTGCCTGCGCAGGCAGGACACCGGCGGTCATGAAGCCCACCACGATGCCGATGACCGCCACGATCCGGCGCTGTCGAATCCTCACTATTTCCCCCTAGGTCCGTTTGAGCCGGACCGTACCGGCATTCCGGGCGAAGATCAAGTTCCTGGAGCAACCCGGCGAGGGTCGATCGAAACCACGAATTCACAGTGCGTTGGCCTTGGCGACCCGGCCGAGGAAGCGACCCGAATCCTTGACCGTCCGGCGTTGCGTCTCGAAGTCGACGTGGATCAAGCCGAACCGCTGCGTGTACCCCATGGCCCACTCGAAGTTGTCCAGCAACGACCAGGCGAAATACCCGCGGACGTCGACGCCGAGACGAAGAGCGTCGTGGACCGCGCGCAGGTGCTCCATGAAGTAGTTCACCCGGGCCGCGTCGTACACACGGCCGTCCACGACCGTGTCCACAAAGGACGCTCCGTTCTCCGCCACCACCAGGGGGAGGCCACCGGACCGGGCGGAAACCCACTCCAGCAGCGAGGTGAGCGTCGAAGGCGACTGCTCCCAGCCGAACGCCGTCAACGGCGGACGGGCCGGCAGCACATCCATCCCTCGCAATGTCGGCAGCGGGCAGTTGCTCGGCGCCTGCGGGTCCTCGAGCGGCGTCACGCGGGCCGGGGCGTAGTAGTTCACGCCCAGCCAGTCGATCGGGGCCGCGATGACGTCCGTGTCGCCATCGCGGACACACTCGACGAACCGGCCCGCGGCCGCCACCACGTCCGCCGGGTAGCCGCGGCCCAGCACCGGGTCCAGGAAGAACCGGTTGTGGATGCCGTCGAACTTCCGCGCTGCCTCGGCGTGCGCCGGCGACGAGCCGTCCGGGATCGCCGGGGCGAAGTTCAGGGCCAGCGAGAACTCGTGACCCGGCCGGGCCTGCGCCGTCAGCGCCCGCGTCGCCAGGCCGTGCGCCAGCAGGAGGTGGTGGGCCGCGACCAGTGCCGTGTCGTGGTCCTGGACACCGGGAGCGTGCACCCCGCTGCCGTAGCCGAGGAACGCCGCGCAGAACGGCTCGTTGACCGTCGTCCACTGGCGCACGCGGTCGCCGAGCGCGGCGTGCACGACCGCGGCGTAGTCGGCGAACCGCGAAGCCGTGTCGCGCTCCGGCCAGCCTCCGGCGTCTTCGAGCGCCTGCGGCAGGTCCCAGTGGTAGAGCGTCAGCACCGGCACGACGGCACGGCTCAGCAGTTCGTCGACCAGCCGGTCGTAGAAGGCGAGGCCGGCCGCGGACGTCGTCCGGCCGTCCGGCATCACGCGCGGCCACGCGACCGAGAACCGGTAGGCGTTCAGGCCGAGCCCGGCCAGCAGGCCGATGTCCTCGGGGTAGCGGTGGTAGTGGTCGCAGGCGACGGCGCCGGTCGCACCGCCGAGCACCTTGCCGTCGGTGGCCGCGAAGGTGTCCCAGACGGACGGCCCGCGGCCGCCTTCGGTGACACCGCCTTCGACCTGGTAGGACGCGGTCGCCGCGCCCCACAGGAAGCCGGTCGGGAAGGTCATACCGGTGCCCCTTTCAGAATGCCCCGCACGATGTGGCGGCCCAGCAGCAGGAACAACGCGATGACCGGCACGACGGCGACGGTCGCGCCGGTGAGCATCAGCGCGTAGTCGGTGTAGTAGCCGCTGGCCAGCTGCGACAGGGCGACCTGCACGGTCGGCGTCTCGTTGGGGTCGAGGACGACCAGCGGCCAGAAGTAGTCGTTCCACGTGGCCATGAACGTCAGCATCGCGAGCACCGCGGCCGGCGCGCGCAAGGCGGGCACGGCCACGTGCCAGTAGGTGCGCAGGATCGAACAGCCGTCGACGGTCGCGGCGTCGACGAGGTCCGGGCTGATCGCGTTTTCGCAGGCCTGGCGCATCCAGAACACGCTGAAGGCGCTGACCAGCGCCGGCACGATCACCGCTTCGAGCCGCCCGTACCAGCCGAGGTCGCCGATGACGAGGTAGAGCGGGATGACGCCGAGCTGCGCCGGCACCATCGCCGAGCCGACGACCAGCAGGAACAACGTGTTGCGGCCGGGGAACCGCAGCCGCGCGAAGGCGAATCCGGCGAGGCTCGCCAGCACGACGTTGGCCGCCATCACCGTGCCCGCGACGATCAGCGAGTTCCCGATGGCCAGCCAGAAGTCGACGGTGTCGAAGACGCGCCGCACGTTCCCGGCCAGGTTCCCGCCCGGCAGCAGCAACGGCGACGTCTCCCCGATCGCGGCGTTGTCGCGCGTGGCCACGACGAACGACCAGTACAGCGGGAACACCGACGCGCCGAGCACCCCGGTCAGCACCGCGTACACCCAGCCGCCGGGACGGCGCCGCGCCGTCACGCCGACCTCACGAACCGGCGCACCAGCCGGTAGTTCACCAGCGCGAACAGCGCGCAGATCACGAACATCACCCAGGTCAACGCGGCCGCGTAGCCCGCGTCCAGGCGCGTGAACCCCTTTTCGTACAGGTACATGACCAGCGTCTGGAACTGGCGGTCGTTGCCGCCGGTCCCGGCCGAGCCGCCGGCGTCGAACAGCTGCGGCTCGGCGAACAGCTGCAGGCCGTTGACCGTGCCCGCGATGGCGGTGAAGGCCAGCGCGGGCCGGATGCCCGGCACGGTGATCGACCAGAACGTCCGCCACCGCGAAGCGCCGTCGAGTTCCGCGGCCTCGTACAGGTCGCCGGGGACGGCCTGCATCGCGGCCAGGTAGATCAGGGCGTTGTAGCCGGTCCAGCGCCAGAGCACCATGCTCGCCACGGCGAAGTGCGAAGACCAGGTTGTCGCCCGCCAGTTGACCGGCCCTGCGCCGAACCAGCCGAGGACTTCGTTGACCACGCCGTAGTCGCGGCTGAACAGCTGCCCGAACACCAGCCCGACGGCGACGACCGACACGACGTTCGGCAGCAGGACCCCGGTGCGCCACCAGGTCGCGGCGCGCAGCGGCCGGTCGAGCAGCGCCGCGATGCCCAGGGCCAGCAGGAATTCCGGGACCGCGGCGAGCAGGAAGATCGAGACCGTGTTGGCGAGCGCGTTGTAGAAGTGCGGATCCGAGAGCAGGTCGCCGTAGTTGGCGAGGCCGAAGCCGCCCTGGTCGCCTTCGAGCAGGTTCCAGTCGTGCAGTGAAACCCACGCCGTGTACAGCAGCGGGAAGGCGCCGAAAACCACGAACAGGGCGAAGAAGGGCGCGACGAACAGCAGCGGCGTGACCGTGCGGTCCCAACGGGCGAGCCGGTGCTGCACGCGCGCTACTTCAGGGCGGCTTGAGCCTGCTGGACGGCTTTCGTCCAGGCCTGCTCGACGGTGTCGGTGCGTTCTTCGATCCGGCCGAGAGCGCGGCCGAACTCCGGCCGGACGTCGGCGTCGCGCAGGCCGCGGTAGTTCGGGTGCAGCTGATCGGCCGAAGCGGCGAAGATCCGGCCGATCGGCGCGTCCCCGAAATACGCGTCCGTGTGCGCGACGACCTGCGGATCCTCGTACACCGCCGGCTCGCTGGGCAGGATTCCGTCGGAGAGGAAGAGCTTCTTCTGCTGTTCCGGGGCGGTCAGCCAGCGGGCGAGCTCGTACGCCTCCTTCTGGTGTTCACCCTGCTTCGGCACGGTCAGGAACGACCCGCCCTGGTTGCCGCTCTTGCCGGGCACGGTCGTGACGTCCCACTTGCCGCGGTTGGCGTCGCCGCCGGCTTCCTTGATCTGGCTGAGCATCCACGCGGGACAGGCGACGGTGGCGAAGGAGCCCTGCTTGATCGCCACGTTCCACGCCTGGGTGAACGTGGTCGCCGCCGCGGTCTGTCCCTTCGCGGCGAGGCCGCCGGAGAGGAAGAAAGCTGCGCGCACGCTCGGGTTGCGGTCGGCGATGAAGGAGTCGTCGCGCTGGGAGAAGTAGTTCTCCGGCGACTGGTTGAGCATCGCCGTGTAGACGGTGCCCGCGGAGTCGGCGAACTTGACGTTCGGCGTCTTGCTCGTGAACCGTTCGGCGGTGGCGGCGTAGGCCTCCCAGTCGGGCATCAGCTTCGCGACCTCGTCGCGGTCGGCAGGCAGGCCCGCGGCCTGGAACAGGTCACGCCGGTAGCAGAGGGCGAGGCTGCCCATGTCCGTGCCGAGGCCCAGCACGAAGGCACCGTCGGTGCCCTGCGCCCACTTCCACGGCACCCACTGCTTCTCGAGCTCACGGGCCCCGTAGCCGGCGAGGTCGGCGAACTTGTCCTTCGCCTTCCGGTACTGCGGTATGTACTGCTCTTCGATCGCGACGACGTCGGCGGCGCCGTGGCCGGTGGCCAGCTGCGTCGCGAGCCCCTTGTGGTGGGTGTCGAAGTCGGTGACGCGGTTCTGCACCGTGATGTCCGGGTGCAGCTTCTCGTACTCCGCGATCAGGGGCGCGTAGCCGAACTCACCGAAGGTCGCGATGGTGAGCTTGGTCTTGTCCCCGGCGTCACCCGGACTGCAGGCGGCGAGCGGGATCAGCGCGGCGACCACGATGGCGGTGCGGCGGACGATCGTTCGCAACAGGCTTCCTCAGATCACACCGGCCCGCACGGCGTAGGCGACCGCGTGCGGCCGGTTGCGCAGGTTGAGCCGGTTGGTCATGGCGTAGATGACGTTTTTCACGGTCCGCTCCGAGTAGCAGAGCTTGCCCGCGATCTCGGCAGTGTCCCAGCCTTCGGCCATCAGGCGAAGCACATCCACCTCGCGCGGCGTGAGTGCCGCCCCGCCGCGCTCGTCGGCCAGCGCCGCCACCTGCGCACGCAGGGACGACGAGCGGCCCCGCGCCGCGGCGAGCACGTTCGCGGTGAGCCGGTCGAGTGCGGTCCGCGGCAGCACGGCGGAAACGTGGCAGTCGGCGAGCAGGCCGACGTGCGCGGGGTCGACGTGCCCGGCCACCAGCACGATCGCGGCCGGCGACTCGGCGGACGCGGCCCGCAGCGCGGCGACGGCCTCGCGGTCGACCTCCCCGACGGCGAACACCAGCACCGCCGCCTCGCCCCGGCGGGCACGCGGCAGGACCAGCAGCTCCGGGCGGGACTTCAGGTGGTTGATCAGCCCGGTCAACGCAATCGGGTCGGACGCCCACGCCGCCACTCGCACCTGGTCCATCGAACCCTCCTCCGCCCACGACGATCCCTGACTCACCCCAGTCTGCTGAGGACGCCTTCACGAATTCTCTAACGATGGCGGGCCATTCTTCACGGCGTGAAGTTTGGCCGTCGACTACGGTCAAGGGGCACACACTAACGAGTGAAGGGACCGATGAACCGCCGTCGTCTTGCCGCCCTCGGGGTGGCGTTCTCCATCGTGACCGGGTGCCTGCTGGTCGCGGGCCTGCAACCGAGGACCGTGTCCGGATTGGCGGTGCCCCGGACGTCCGATCGGCCGGTTGCCCCGCCGTCGGTTCCGCCGCCCGCCCCCTCCGTGCCCACGTCGAGTCTCACGCGGCCGGGCGACTGCGCGTCGCTGGTGGCCGGACTCGACGTCCGCGCCCAGATCGCGCAGCTGGTGGTCGTGGGCGTCTCCGGCGACAACCCGGCGGCCACGGTGGCCCTGGTGCGTGATCACCAGGTCGGCGGCATCTTCATCGGGGGTAACGCAACAGCGTTGTTGAAAAACCGCTCGCTGGCCGCGGTCCAGGCGGTGGCACGGGTGCCGGTGGCGGTGTCGGTCGACGAGGAAGGCGGCCGCGTCCAGCGCATCGACGACCTCGACGGCGACCTGCCCTCGGCCCGGACGATGGCCAAGACGAAATCCCCGGACGAGGTCCGCGCGCTGGCCGCCGAGCGTGGCCGCCAGCTGCACGCCCGCGGGGTGACGGTGGACTTCGCCCCGGACACCGACGTCACGGACGCCCCGGACGACGACGTCATCGGCGACCGGTCGTTCAGCCCGGACCCGGCCCGGGTGAAGACGTACGCGAAAGCGTTTGCGGCGGGCCTGCGCGACGCGGGTGTGCAGCCGGTGCTGAAGCACTTCCCCGGCCACGGCCACGGCTCGGGCGACTCCCACAAGGGCACGGTCGTCACGCCGCCGCTTTCCCGGCTGCGCGCGCTCGACCTGGTGCCGTACCAGGGCTTGGCCGACTACGGCCCGGTCGCGGTGATGATCGGCCACCTCGACGTGCCGGACCTGACCGGCGGCGTCCCGGCCTCCTTGTCGCCGGCTGCGTACCAGCTGCTGCGCGGCGAGTTCGCGTTCACCGGACCGGTGGTGACCGACGACCTCGGGGCGATGAAGGCGATCACCGCGCAGTACCCGCTGCCGGAAGCGGTGCTGAAGGCCCTGCAGGCCGGCGCGGACCAGGCGTTGTGGTCGTCCGGGGGCCGGGTGGACCAGGTGCTGGACCGGCTGGTGAAGGCCGTGCAGAGCGGCGAGCTGCCGATGCCGCGGGTGCAGGAGTCGGTCACGCGGGTGCTGCGGGGCAAGGGGCTTTGCTGAATTCCCTCGGCGTCCGGCTTGACCCCGCCCCTGGGGGAGGGTTCGACGATGGTTCGCATGACCGAGAACGCACTGCACACCATCGAAGCCCGGATCCGCGACGAGATCGCCACTCACTGCGAAGCCGACCACATTCCCGGGTTCGTCGCCGGCGTCCACCACGCGGGTGAACAGGTCGTCTTCGCCCACGGCACCGCGAACGTCACCACCGCGGCCCCGATGCGCAATGACACCGGGTTCCTCTTCGGCTCGGTGACCAAGGTGCTGACCACCACGCTGGTCCTCCAGCAGGTCGAACGGGAGTGCCTGGACCTGGACGCACCGGTCGCGAAGTACCTCCCGGGATTCGCCCTGCGCACACCCGGCGCGGCGGACCGGATCCTCGTCCGGCACCTCATCTCGCACACCAACGGCATCGACGCGGACCTCTGCTTCCCCGACGCCTCGGGCCGCGACGCCCTCAAGGTGTACGTCGAGGGCCTGGCCGACGGATGCGGCACCCTGTTCGAGCCCGGCGAGCAGCTCAGCTACTCCAACGGCGGCATGATCGTCGCGGGCCGGTTGCTGGAAGTGGTGACCGGCGTGAGCTTCCCGGAGCTGCTGGCCCGTGACGTCTACTCGCCCGCCGGCATGCACGACTCCGGTACGTCGGCGGCCCAGGCCATCCTGCGCAGTACCGCGATCGGCCACTTCCCGGATCCCGCCACGGCGACGGCCCGGCCGACGGACATGTTCATGCTGCCCGATACCTGGGGACCGGCCGGCGGCACGCCGATCGGCACCGTCGCCGACCTGCTCGCGTTCGGGCGCACCCACCTCGCGGGCGGGGTGTCGCCCGACGGCACCCGTGTTCTCTCGGCCGAGTCGGTCGCGCTGATGCAGCGGGTCTCGCACGACATGGCCACACCGAACGTTCCGCCGATGGGCCTGGGCTGGGTCCGGTACCCCTTCGGCGACACAACCGTGCTGGCCATGTCGGGCGCGTCGCCCGGCGGGGTGGCCATCCTGTGCGTCCTGCCTGAGCACGATCTGGTCTTCACCGCCTACGGCAACAGTCCCGGGGCGATCGTGCTGCAGGACCGGATCCTGCTCCTGCGCGAACACCTCGGGGTTCCGGTGCCGGCCGTGCTCACCGAACCGGAGCCGGACGTCGACCTCGCCCCCTACGTCGGCACCTACCGCTCCGACCAGCTCCGCATCGACGTCAGCGTCGTCGACGGCCGGCTTGAAGAGCGCACGACCTACGAGCCGGCGGACGAGTCTCAGGAACGGATTTTCACGGCGTTCGCCGGCGGTGCGACGTCGGCTCCGCCGCAGCGCTACGTGCCGATCCGGCCTGGCCTCTTCGCGCCCGAGGGATATCCGCCGGAGACGTTCGACGGCTACCTCCGCCTCCTGCTCGTCTCCTACCACGACGTCCGCGACGGCCGGGCCCGCTTCCGCAACGGCGGCGGCCGCCTGACCCGGCGGGCCTGACCGGTTCCTCGGAAGGGTGCCACCGTGATCACGATCGGCCGGCTCGCGGACTACGCCGGAGTGACCGTCAAAACCGTGCGGCACTACCACGAGCGCGGCCTGCTCGCCGAGCCCGGTCGCGACTCGTCCGGCTACCGGCGCTACACCGCCCAGCACGCGATCGACCTGGTCAAGATCCGGACGCTGGCCGCCGCGGGAGTGCCGCTGGCCCGCATCAAGGACCTGCTCGAAGCCGATGAGGACACGCTGGCGGCCGCCATCGCCGAAATCGACGACGGCATCGAGGCACGCATCGCGCAGCTGCGGCGGGCCCGCGACCAGCTCGCCCAGCTGCGCGGCGGCGACCGGCTCTTCGTTTCGCCGGAAGTCGCCGCCTACCTGGACGATCTGCGCGAGCTCGACGTCAGCGAACGCCACCTGCGCCTGGAACGCGACGGCTGGGTCCTCATGCAGACGGCCTCGCCCGAGGACGCCGCCCGGTGGATCACCGAGAAGCGGGATCTGTTGGCGGAGACCGAATTTCGCACCCTCGTCCTCGAGCATGACGCCGCTTACGACTGGCCGCCGGATGATCCGCGCCTTCCCGGGCTCGCGGAGCGGACCAGGGACTGGTTCGCCGAGCGGCCGGAATCCGGTGCGGTCGGCAACCCGGCCATCGCGCGGCTGGCCGCACAGTCCTTGCCCTGCGGGTCTTCGCCGGCCTGGGATCGTCTTGCCCGGCTGATGGAAGAGCGGTGAAGCTTCGGACGTTTTCGGTGGCATGGAAGGAATCGTCGTAGTCACACCAACGACGGTACCGAACACGAGTTCGAATGGCACCACTGAATCGGGTGAACATCGGCGAGTAATTCGTGGCTGGTTTTCCTTGCAGGACAAGGGAAGCAGCAGCGAGGCTACATGAGAAGCCCCCGATTTCCACGCTACCGGTTGCCACCGACAAAAACGGGAAACCGAACGTGGCTAGACTTCCCGGCGACGGCACCCGGAACCAAGGAGCGGCATGGCGGACTTAGGCGGCACCTTCACCCTCGGCGGCGAACTTTCCGTGACGCGCATGGGTTACGGCGCCATGCAGCTGGCCGGGCCCGGGGTCTGGGGGCCGCCGAAGGATCGCGGCACCGCCGTCGCCGTTCTGCGGGAGGCCGTCGAGCGGGGGGTCACCCACCTCGACACCAGTGACTACTACGGCCCCCACACCGTGAACGCCCTGATCAAGGAAGCCCTGCACCCCTACCCGGAATCACTCGTCATCGTGACGAAGGTGGGGGCGCGGCGGAGCGCGGACAAGGGCTGGCCGCCCGCGCTGTCGGCCGCGGACCTCACCGAGGCCGTGCACGACAACCTGCGGAACCTCGGGGTCGACGCGCTCGACGTCGTCAACCTGCGGCTCAGCAACGCCGCCGGTGACTACCCGGTGCCGATGTCGCTCGCCGAACCCTTCGGGGTGCTCGCCGAGCTGCGGGAGCAGGGGCTGATCCGGCACCTCGGCGTCAGTCACGTCAGCGCCGAGCAGCTCGACGAAGCGAAGGCGATCGCGCCCGTCGTCTGCGTGCAGAACCAGTACAACCTGGCCCACCGCGAAAACGACGCCCTCGTCGACAAGTGCGCCGCCGAGGGGGTCGCCTTCGTGCCCTACTTCCCGCTCGGCGGGTTCAGCCCGCTGCAGTCGGGGCTGCTCGACGACTGCGCCGCGCGGGTCGGCGCCACGCCGATGCAGGTCGCGCTCGCCTGGCTGCTGCAGCGGTCGCCGTCGATGCTGCTGATCCCCGGGACGTCGTCGCCCGCGCACCTGCGGGAGAACCTCGCCGCCGCCGACCTCGAACTGCCCGGCGACGTTCTCGCCGATCTGGACCGGATCGGCGCCCGCTGATCGCTACGCTGAGCGCTCGACAGGCACGAGGACGGAGAAGCACGTGGCGGAGTGGGCCGATCTGGTCGCTTACATCAGGCACTCGTACCGGGTGGTGCGCGACGAGCCCGACGAGATCCGCATCCGCCTCGTGTTCGGCGACGACCCCGACACCGAACACCGCGCCCAGATCGTCGTGATCGCCCGCGAGATCCTCGACCAGCGCGAGGACTGGGTGCAGATCGCCACGCCGTTCGCCCGGCACGACGAGGTCGACCTCCTCGCGGTGCTGACCGAGATCGGCGACGCGATCGTGGTGGGCGGCCTCGCGGTGATGGGCGAACACGTCGTGCTCCGCCACTCGCTGCCGCTGGTCAACCTCGACATCAACGAGTTCACCGACCCCCTCGAACTGGTCGCCGGCGCGGCGGAACTGCTCGAGCAGCAGTTCACCGGCCGCGACGACTACTGAGCAGCCGGAGCTCCACCACCCGGCTCCCCCAAGGACCGAAAGCGGCGCCTTCACGTGATGCGAACTGGAGGTCCCTCCTCCGGATCACTTTCCCTATGAAAGTGATGACTGAGCGGAACCACGGCCACCGCGGCGGCCACGGTCAGCGCGGCTCCCAGGCCGAGCGCCGCGGCCGCCGTGCCGGTGCCGAGGTAGGCCCCGCCGAGGAGGGCGACGCCGAGGGTGCCGCCGAGCGGCTGCACGGCGTTGAGCAGCCCGGCGGCCGAGCCCGTCTCGTGCGGCCGGACCCGGTGCAGGGCGGCGGTGAAGAACGGCACCGTGAACGTCCCCATCCCGAGCCCGCACAGCGCCAGCGCCCACGGGTACGCGCCCACCCCGCCCGCCGTCATGGCGAGGACCCCCGTCAGGAGGAGGGCCGGCCCGGCGAACATCACGCGAGGGCCGAACCTCGGGACCAGCCAGGCGCCGGCGCAGTACGACGACACCGCGAGTCCCGCCGAGAGGGGCAGCAACGTCAGGCCCGCGGTGCGGACGTCGGCACCCAGCCCGAGCTGCAGCTGCATCGGGACCACCTGCATCAGGCCCGTCATCACCGCGAAGAACAGCAGCGACCCGCCGAGGGCCGCCGGGAACCCGCGGTGGGCGAACAGGCTCGGCTCGACCAGCGGTGCGGCCGCGCGGCGCTGCTGCATGCCGAACACGACCAGCAGCGCGGCCCCGGCCGCGAGCAGCCACCAGTTCGTCCCGGCGGGATCGATCAGCGGGTAGACGAGCAGCCCGGCGCCCGCGACGACGAGCGCGGTGCCGGCGAGGTCGAGCCGGGGCCGGGTGGTGGCCCGGTCTTCCCGCAGCAGCCGCGCGGCGAAGAGCACCGCGAGCCCGAGCGGGACGTTCACGAGGAACGCCGCCCGCCACGAGATCGCCTGCGTCAGCAGCCCGCCGAGCAGCGGCCCGGTGACCGCGGACAGCCCCATCACCGGGCCGATGCTGCCCAGTGCCTTCGCGAGTTCGCCGTCGTCGAAGAGAGCGCGGATCAGGCCGATGGTCTGCGGGATGATCAGCGCGGCCGCCGCGCCCTGAACCGCGCGGGCCCCGATCAGCAGCCCGGCGTCCGGGGCGGCCGCGCAGGCCAGCGACGCGAGCACGAAGCCCGCCACGCCGAGCTTGAACACCTTGGCCCGGCCGAGGATGTCGCCGAGCCGTCCGCCGGTGACGAGGAAGGCGGCGAACGGCAGCGTGTAGGCCGCGCTGAACCACGGGATGGCGGCGGCCGGACCGGGGAGTTCGGCGTGGATGGCGGGGCCGGCGACCTGCACGATCGTGGCGTCGAGCAGGTTCATCGCCTCGGCGACGAGCAGTACGGCCAGTGCGGCCCAGCGCCGCCGGTAACGCGTCAGGGTGGGCAACGGGGTGTCCTTTCGTCCGGCGCCCACCCTCGCTTCTGCGCTCTCGTTGTTCCAGCCACCCTCGTTTCTTGGCGGATTTTTTCCGTTTCTTCGGTTTGAATGAGGGATATGACCACTCTGGACGCCGTCGACCGCGCGTTGATCCATGCGCTGCACATCGACGCGCGGGCGCCGTTCACGAAGATCGGGGACGTCCTCGGCGTCTCGACGCAGACGGTGGCGCGGCGCTACCGCCGTCTCCGCGCCGAAGCGTCGCTTCGCGTCGTCGGCCTGCCGGACCCCCAGCGGGCCGGGCAGGCCGAGTGGATGGTCCGCCTGACGGCGACCCCGCACACGGCACAGGACCTCGCCCAGGCGCTGGCGCGCCGCGCGGACACGGCGTGGATCAAGCTGATGTCGGGCGGCACGGAGATCTGCGTGAACGTGCACACGCCGGCCGCGAGCGACCACGCGTTGCTGCTGCGGGACATCCCGCGCACGGCGAGCATCACGGCGGTCTCGGCGCACCAGCTCCTGCACCGCTACTTCGGCGGCCCGACGGCGTGGCTCGGCCGGGCCAACGCCCTCGACGCGGCGCAGATCGCGGCGCTGACCCCGGAGCACACCGGCCAGGCAAGCCTCTGACCAGCGAAGACGACGCCCTGATGACCGCTCTCCAGCGCGACGGCCGCGCGGGCCTTGCCGAGCTGGCCGCGGCCACCGGCTGGTCCGCGGCGACCGTCGCCCGGCGCTTGGCCGACCTCCAGGCGGGCGGAACGGTGTTCTTCGACCTGGAGATCGACCCGGCCCCGCTCGGCGCGACCACGCAGGCGCTGCTGTGGATGGCGGTGGCGCCGGCCCGGCTGGACCGGGTGGCCCGGACGCTGGCGACCCACCCGGAGCTGGCGCTGGTCGCGGCGACGACGGGCCCGGCGAACCTGGTGGCCCAGGCGCTGTGCCCGGACGCGGCCGCGCTGCACCACTACCTGACGCACCGGCTGGGCGCACTGGACGCCATCCGCACCCTGGAGACGGCGCCCGTGCTGCGGACCGTCAAGGCGGCTGCCTCGCGCTGACAGGCCGCCGGCGGCTCCCGCGCACGTCAGGCCGGGACCGAGCCCCGTCCGGCCGGTTCCGGAATCGTCCTAATTGGACTTCACCTCGACCAGGTGGTCGAGCATGCCGCGGACGGCTTCGAACTCACGGACCTCCTGGCGGCAGTCCGGGCACGCCGAGAGGTGCCGCTCCACCCGTGCCGCCTCGGCGGCGTCGAGCAACCCCAGGCTGTACGCCCCGAGGTCGGTCCGGTCGTACCGGCCCATGGATCGCATCTCCGTTCCGCGTCCCCGAGGAACGCCCGCACTATCCGATGCCTCCAGAGTCCTGAGATGGACGCGTCACTGGCGAAGTTCCGCGAATTTCTACCCGAACGGCCGACAACTTCGGAGGGCGAACAGCCCATGTGAGTGAAAGCGGTGGTTACACAGTTCACCCGTCCGAACACGGAAAGCTTTTGTGGCACGAACTTCGGCGATTCGGCGTCATGGCTACCCGGCTCACTCGTCGGACTGGCGTCGGACCGGGATTTCCCGGGTCCGGCCTTGGCGAGAAGGCAATCCGAAACGAGGAGAGCGATGACCGTACGGAGCCACCGGGCGGACGACGTCGTGGACGAGGTCGGGGTGTGGCTGGCCGGGGAGTTCGCGGGGCGGCTCCCCGCCTCGGAGATCGATCGCGTCGTCCGGACGACGCGGATCGACCTCGAAGAGAGCATCGCGCCGGAGGAGCTCGGGGAGATGCTCCACCGGCTGGGCCGGGCCCGGCTGCAGCGCATCCTGCACCTGGCCCCGGCGGCGCAGGTGAGGATCCCGCAAGCGCGGTGACGTGCCCGGCGGGCCACGCGGCTTCGGCACCGCGTCGCCCGCCCCGCGGCGGGATGGCAGGGACGTTCGCGCACAACCCTTGCCCGTCACCCCCGGCAATCTTGACTGGACTAGACCAATCTGGTCTAGTGACCGGTGTCACGTTCGTCTCGGCCGGATGAGCACACCCACCTTCGACGCCGGGCGCCTGCGCGCCCGGGTTCTGTCGTGGCCGAAGGAGTGAGCGAGTCTTGAGAAGACGCCTTGTCGCGGTCCTGCCCGCTGTCGCCGCCGTTGCCGGGCTCGTGTTCGGCGTCCCCGCCGTCACCGGGAACGCCTCGCAGGCCGCCGCCGCCGCGTGCAGTGCGCCGAACTGGGTGGCGGGCCAGTGGTACGACGTCGGCGCCATCGTGCGCTACACCAACGGCGGCTACTACCGGGCCAAGAACGCCAACCCGGGCTACGACCCCGTCATCAGCACCTGGTACTGGGAGCCCTACGGCTGCGGTGGCGGCACCGATCCCGGCAACCCGGGTGCGTTCGTGGTGAGCGAAGCCCAGTTCAACCAGATCTTCCCGGGGCGGAACCCCTTCTACACCTACAGCGGCCTCACCGCGGCGCTGTCGGCCTACCCCGGCTTCGCGAACACCGGCAGCGACACCGTGAAGAAGCAGGAAGCCGCCGCGTTCCTCGCGAACGTCAACCACGAAACCGGCGGGCTCGTCCACATCGTCGAGCAGAACACCGCCAACTACCCGCACTACTGCGACTGGAGCCGGCCCTACGGCTGCCCGGCCGGCCAGTCCGCGTACTACGGCCGCGGGCCGATCCAGCTGAGCTGGAACTTCAACTACAAGGCCGCCGGTGACGCGCTCGGCATCGACCTGCTCGGCAACCCCTGGCAGGTCGAACTGAACTCGGCCGTCGCCTGGAAGACCGGGCTCTGGTACTGGAACACCCAGAGCGGCCCCGGCACCACGACCCCGCACAACGCGATGGTCAACGGCCGCGGTTTCGGGGAGACCATCCGCAGCATCAACGGCTCGATCGAATGCAACGGCGGCAACCCCGCCCAGGTCGAGAGCCGGGTCTCGAAATACCGCCAGATCACGTCGATCCTCGGCGTCGACCCCGGCGCGAACCTGTACTGCTGAGCCGGGCGGGCGGGGTACGCCCCGCCCGCTCCCTCAGCCGGCCAGCCGGTCCGCGAGCAGCCGGATGACCGCCGCGGCGTGGTCGTTCAGGTAGAAGTGGCCGCCCGGGTACGTCTTCAGCTCGAAGCCCGCCGACGTCCGCTCGGCCCACTGCCGGGCTTCGGCGTCGGTGACCTTCGGGTCCTGGTCGCCGATCAACGCCACGATCGGGCAGCCGACGTCGGGGCCGGGCCGGTAGTGGTAGAGCTCCGCGGCCTTGTAGTCGCTGCGCAGCGCGGGCAGCACCAGGCTGCGGATGTCCTCGTCGTCCAGCACCGCCGTGCCGGTGCCGCCGAGCCCCTTGACCTCGGCCAGCAGTCCTTCGTCGTCCCGTTCGTGGATCCGCTCGTCGCGGCGCGCCGACGGCGCGCGGCGGCCCGAGACGAACAGGGTGAGCAGCCGCGTGCCCCGCGCTTCGAGCCGCCGCGCGACCTCGAAGGCCAGGCTGGCGCCCATGCTGTGGCCGAAGAACGCCACCGGCCCGGTGATCTCCGGGGCCAGCACGTCCGCCAGCCGGTCGGCGAGCACGAACAGGTCGTCGACCGGGGCTTCGGCGTGCCGGTCCTGCCGGCCCGGGTACTGCACGGCGAGCACCTCCACCGCGGGCGCCAGCGCGGCCGAGACCGGGTGGAAGTAGCTCGCCGATCCCCCGGCGTGCGGGAAGCACACGAGCCGCGCCGCGGCGGACGGCGCCGGGTGGAAGCGCCGGACCCACTCCGCGGCGCCGAGCGAAATCGTCATGGCCCCCAATCTGGCAGGCCGCCGGGCCGCCGTCGACCCCTAACGTGCGCAGACTTGGGCTGGAAGCGACCCCGGGATCACCCCGCCCGCCACAGCGCCGGGACGGCCGGGGGTTCCCAGCCGGGCTGGGCGGTGTGGGCCTGCAGGCAGCCGTAACCACGGCCGTCGTAGGTGACCCGGGCACCCGCCGGGTACGCGGTGCCCACCGCCCAGGACGTGCCACCCGGCGGTGTGGACGAGGTCGGCGTCGGCCGCGTCGACGGCGGCGTCTGCGGGACGTCGAGCACGAAGTCGAAGGCACCTTCCTTCGCGGAGCCGTTGTCCCGCACGGTCATCAGCAGCCGCGCGTCGAAGATCGTGTCGGTGTTGTTGCGCGGCTCGCCCGGGAAGTAGAGCTGCGTGGTCAGGACCGGCCTGCCGGGCGCCTGCACCTTCACGTGGATGTGCCGGGTCCGGCCCGGGTAGAGGCCCGGCACGATCGTGGACAGCGTGAACGCGCCCTGGGCGTTGGTGTACTGGTGCCCGCGGAAGGTGTAGCCGGTGTTGTCGTAGGCGCCGTTGACGTCCGCCTGCCAGAAGTCCAGCAGCGCGCGGTTCACCGGCAGGCAGGCGCGGCCGAAGACGTACCCGGTCACGGTCAGCCGGGTACCCGGCTGACCGGGCGTGACGAGGTTGGTCCGTTCCGGTGAGTTCGGCTTGAAGTAGGGCCCTTCGGTCTGCTGCGGCGTCGGATCGTCGTCGTCGTGGCAGGCCGGGGTCAGCTCCGGTGCCGGGCCGCCGACGGCGTTCGCGCGGGCGAGCGCCGGGCCGCCGATCAGCGCGACCGGCGCGGCGACACCCGCGGCGAGCGCGGCCTTGAGCACGGTCTTGCGGCTGAGCTTGTTCTCTTCGTCCATGCCTGGCTCCTCGTGGGGGCGGTTCGGGGATCCCCTCGAACGTAGGCACGCACCGGGCGGGCGGCGATGGACTGGACCGGTCAGTCGTGGTGCTTCTCCCCGGAACGCCGGAAGTCACCGGGGCTCAGCCCGGTTTCACGGCGGAAGAACCGGCAGAAGTAGGCCGGGTCGGCGAACCCGACGCGGCCGGCGACCTGCCGCACGGTGAGGTCCGTCCGGAGCAGGAACCGTTGTGCCTCCCGGGTCCTGGCCTCGCGCAGCAGCTGCGCGGCGGTGCGGCCGGTCGCGGCCTTCACCGCCTCGGTGAGGTGGCCGGGGGTGACGCCGAGGCGTTCGGCGTGCGCGCGCACCGACCACGGCCCCGGTCCGGGGCGGCCGGCGAGCCGGACGAACTCCGCCGCCACCGCACCGGCGGGCGCGGGCGACGGCGTGCCCAGCAGCCGCCCCGCCCGCACGACCAGGACGTGGACCAGCGCCCGCAGCACCGACTCCGTGCCCGCACCGCCGCGGCGGTGCTCCTCCTCCAGGTCGGCGATCAGCCGGGTGACGCCCGCGTCGGCGTGCTCGTCCAGGTGCAGCCACGGCCGTTCGCTCAGCCGCCGCAGCAGCTCGCCATCGGCCGGGTGGTCGAGGAGGAAGTCGTCGGTGAACAGCACGACGTGCCCGGCGAGGCCCCGGACGCCCGCCCACTGGTGCACCTGCCCGGGCGCGATCACGCCGAAGTGCGGCGGCCGCAGCGGCCAGCGCGCGGTGTCGACGACGTGCGCGCCGGTACCGCCGGTGACGTGGACCAGCTCGTGGAAGGTGTGCCGGTGCGGGAAATCCGCGCGGGACAGCGGCCCGATCGCGTCGAAGGTGCCGACGGCGAACGGGAGCGCGTGCGGCGCGGGCACCTCCAAGCGGTGCATCGGCAGCTCGCCGGGGCGGGGCGGCGGGCAGGGCGTCCCCGGCGGAACGGTCGTACCACGCATGGCCGAAAAGCCTAGACCAACCCGGCGGCGATTCGCCGGTTTTGCCCCGATGATCGCAATCCGATCGTCGGGTACCGGACGACGAACGGGGCCGGTCCACTGTGGACCGGCCCCGTTCGGTGGTACTGCGTTACCGCGTCACGCGCGGCTGCGGCGCCGGTTCAGCAGCAGCATCAGCGCGCCGCCGCCGAGCAGCAGGCCGCCGATGGCGAACGGAACCGCGGCGTCGACACCGGTGTTGGCCAGGTCGCCGCCACCGGAGGGCGCACCACCCGGGGTGGTGGTCGGCGCCGGGCTGGTGGCCGGGGCACCCGCCTCGGTCCAGCTCGCGGCCGCGTTCGCCGTCACCTGGGTCTTCTCCGAGTCGGCGACGATCAGCGACTGCGCCGGCTGCCGCGCGTAGTTCTCCGCGACGAACAGGCGACCGGTTTCCAGCTCGCCGGTGACCTTCAGCGCGAACGAGCCCTTGCCCGGCTTGGTGCCGGCCGGGACGTCGACGAACAGCTTGCTGCCGTCCTTGACGTCGGCGGTCTTCAGCTCCTTGCCGTCGGCGTCGGTGACCTTGACCCCCTCGGGCAGCTCGGTGGTCAGCGACGTGACGTCACCGGAGGTGGCGACCTCGAACGGGCCGATCTTGTCGCCGGCCTTGCCCTCGGTCTTCGGCCCCGCGATGTTCAGGGTCGGCTTCGGCTGCGCGCCGATGCCCTTGTTCTGGTCGCCGATCAGGTAGCTGTACAGCGCGGCGACGTCGGCGTTGACTTCGGCCGGGTTGGCCTCGGCCAGCGGCTTCTTGAGGTCGAGGTTCACGCCGTCGCTGAAGTGCCACACCGCGGCCTGCGTCGCGGCGATCGCCTCCTGCTCGGAGACGCCGTCGTGGACCTTGACACCCTGCTTGCCGAGGGCGGCTTCCAGCGCGTCGAGCTTGATGCCCGGGTAGCCGTGGTGCAGCACCCAGTTGAGCTTGTCGCTGTTCTTCGTGAACGGCGAGTCGGCGACCGGGTACTTGTTCCACGGCCGCTCGATCATGTCGACGTCGGTGCGCATGTCGACGGTGATCTGCACGCAGTAGAGCTTGAGCGACTTGCCGTCCGAGAGCTTGAACCCGAACAGCTTGGCGATGGGGTCACCGCCGCCTTCGAGGTTGATCCGGTAGCCGACCGTGGACGCGTCCTCGATGACCCGGCCGCGCGCGGCGCCGTCGTCCGCGAGGGCCGCGGGGGCGCCGGCCATGACCGCGGCGGCCGCGGCGAGCACCGCGATCCCGCCACGCACGAAAGCTGACCTGACCTGCATAAATCTCCTATCCGAGCCCGAACCACGCCGTTAGGGCCGCGTGAGATCACAATCCCCGACCACGGCGGCCACTGATTCGGGTGAGTGATCACCCGGTCAAGCGATATCGGAGCATACACAGACCTCACAAGCGCTACGCACGGTGCCCCCATAACCACGATTCCGCTCGAAAAGCCCCTGAATGGGCCGCAGATATCAGTCGCCGAAATACCCGCCGAACAGGATTTCGGCGATCTTCGTGGTGGTCTCTTTGCCGGTCGCTTCACCGCCGGAGATCACCCGGGTGTCGTTCATCAGGGCCAGGGTGTACCGCTCGTCCGGGCCGGCGAAGCCGACGGAGTTCATGATCCAGGAACCGTCGTCGTTGTCGTCGGACCAGCCGTTCTTGTTACCGGGCCGCGCGGCGGGCCCGGCACCCCACACGCCCCACTGCTGGTTGACGTCGACGGCACGCAGCTCGCGGACGAGGTGATCGCGGTGCCGCGCGGGCAGGCGGGTCAGGACGTACCCGATCAGCCGGTCCAGGTCGTTCGCGGTGGTGCGGATCCAGCCCCAGTGGTGCGGGTGCCGGTCGCTGAACCGCATGTCGGTCAGCCCGTACGCGGGGAAGCGCCGGGCGAATTCGGCCTCGCCGCCGTAGCGGTTCCACAGCGCGTGGGCGGCATCGTTGTCGCTGGAGTGGAGCATCCGGTGCAGGAGGTCGCGGTCCTCGGCGGTCAGCTTGACGGCGCCGGAGTCCTCCCGCAGCAGCAGGTCGACGGCCATGGCGAGCTTCGGGGTGGAGCACGCCCAGATCAGGGTGCCGGCGGCCGGGCTGCGGTGGACGGCGCCGGTCCGGCGGTCCCGGAGCACGATCCCGGTGACCCCGGGCCGGCTGCCGGCGTAGGCCTGCGCCCGGGTGATCCGCGCCCGCAGGTCCGGGCCGAAGGGATCGCCACCTCGCAGCTCACCGCCTCGCGGATCACCGCCTCGCGGCTCGCCCCGGCCGCCGGCACCCGGCGCCAAGGCGAAGGCGGCCAGCAGCGCGACGAGCAGGAGCTTGCCCATGGAGGTCCCCCGGGTGACGGCGAGCGGGTGCTTGCACCCTGCAGACTCGCACGGCCGGCGGGGGTGCGGCGACCACCGTCGCTCACCGCACCCCGCCGCTCACCGCATCTCGCCTGGGCGGCGCCTCGCGGGGAGCACCACAAGCGCCCCAATGTGGCCTTCGGTGCGTTGAACGCACCCAAGGCCACATTGGGTGCGTTCAACGCAACCAAGGCCACATTGGGTGCGTTCAACGCAACCAAGGCCACATTGGGGCGCTTGGTCCGGAGCCGGGAACCGCCGGTGCTCACCGCACCCGGCGCTTACCGCACCGCGCAACTCACCGCCGGGATCGCTCCCGTGCCGCTTCCGCTCGCCAGGAACCCGAACGTCGCCGACGCACCCGTGCCGAGCGTTCCGTTCCAGTCCGCGTTACGGGCGGTCACCGCCGCTCCGTCCTGGGTCACCGTGGCGTTCCAGGCCTGGCTGATGCGCTGGTCCGCCGCGAGACCGAACGTTGCCGTCCACGCCGAGGCCGTCGCCGACGCGTCGTTGCGGATGCTGACCTCGGCCTGGAAGCCGCCGGTCCACTGGCCCGTCACCCGGTAGGTTGCCGTGCACGTGCCCGTCGGCGGCGACGTGGTCGTGGTCGTCGTCGATGACGGCGGGACCGGGGTGCCGAGGGCCGCCGCGAGGGCCGGGTACCAGCGGTCGGCCATCTTGCGGAAGCCCGGATCGATCGGGTGCACCCCGTCCGAGGTATCCGCCGCCGCCGAGAAGCCCGTCCACTGGTCCACCACGGTGATCGGGGACCGCGTGGTCGTCTTCGCCGCCGCCCAGCCCGGGATCGCGGTGTTCAGCGCGACCACCCGCTGGGCGCAGGCCGCACACCCGCCGGGCTCCATCGGGATGAGCTGCGCGACGAGGATCTTCATGTCCGGGTTGCTCGCCCGCATCTGGTCGACCAGCTTCGAGTACGCGGCGAGGATCGCGTCGGTGCCGATCGTGCCGCCCCAGAGGTCGTTGGTGCCCAGGTGCATCAGCACGACGTCGGGGCGGGACGCGGCCAGCCACGCCGGCAGCTGGTTCTGGTCCGCGATCCCGGTCGCCGCGTAGCCGCCGTGGCCCTCGTGGTCCCCGTCGAACGGCACCGAGCACCCACCGCCGGGCTGGGAGCCCACGAAGTCGATGTTCGGGTACCCGGTCCGCTGCAGGCGGTCCCACAGCAGTGCCCGCCAGCAGCCCGGGCCGGCGGTGATCGAGTCGCCCAGCGGCATGATCCGCACCGGCGCGGCCGCCGAGACCGCCGGCTGGGCCAGTGCGAGGCCCAGCACGGCGACGACGACCGCGATCAGCGCGTACACCCGCTTCGGCATCACGGGTTGACCGTCAGGAGGTGGGCCCGGAAGCCCTCGCCGTAGGTCTTGGTCGGCGTGCCGTTGTAGTCCTCGATCAGCACGTTGCCGCCGCTGCAGCCCCACGGGTTCCACGTCCAGGCCGTGTACCCGAGATTGTGCGCGTCCAGCCAGGCCATCACCTGGTCGATGTAGTCGTGGGCGCAGCTGTTCTGGCCGATTTCCCCGGCGTGCACCGGGACCTGGGCCGCGACCGCCCCGATCTGACTGTCCCAGCAGGACACCGTGACGCAGGCGTTGAAGTTGTAGCTGTGCCACGACGCGACCAGGTTGCCCGCCGGGTCCGTCGGCCGGTGGGCCAGCCACTGCGTGAGGTCGTTCGTCCACGTCAGGCCGGCGGTCATCACGACGTTCTCGGCGCCGGTCGCGCGGACGGCGTCGAGGAGTTCCTGCATCCCGGCGACGGGGTAATCGATCCCCGTGCAGGTGCCGCCGTCACGCAGGCACCGCCACGCCGCGGCCGCGTCGGACCAGTTGGCGGCCGCGTCCGGGTAGGGCTCGTTGAACAGGTCGAACACCACGGCGTTGTCGCCCTTGAACGCGGCGGCGACCTGGCTCCAGAACGTCGGCGTGTACTGACGGCTGGGCATCGGCTTCTGGCAGGTGGCGTTGACGTCGGTGCAGGCGGAAGAGGTTCCGGTGTACAGGCCGTGGGTCCAGTGCAGGTCCAGGATCGGGTTGATCCCGTTGGCTTTCAGGAGCTTCGCGTAGTCCTTGACGGCCTGCTGGTAGGGAGCGCCGCTGGGCGAGCCGGACAGGCCGAGCCAGCAGTCCTCGTTCAGCGGGATCCGCACCGCGTGGATGTTCCAGGCCTTCATCGCGTCGACCGACGCCTGGTCGACCGGGCCGCTGTCCCACATGCCCTTGCCCTGCACGCACGCGAACTCGCCGCTGGCCCGGTTGACGCCGAGCAGCCGGTAGGGCTTCCCCTCGGCGGTGAGCAGCTTGTTGCCCGAGACGTGCAACGCGGGCGCCGCACCGGGCGGCGGTGGCGTCGTCGTGGTGGTCGTCGGGGTCGTGGTCGTCGGCTTGGTGATGGGGGTGGTCGCCGTGGTCGGCGGCGTTCCGGTGCAGGTGGCGCCGTTGACCGCGAAGTCGGTGGGCGTGGTGTTGGTGCCGCTGTAGGAGAAGTTCGCGCCGGTGCTGACGGAACCGCCGACCGGGATGGTGCCGTTCCAGCTCGCGTTGGTCACGGTGACCTGCTTGCCGGACTGCGTCCACGTGCCCATCCAGCCCTGCTGGAGGGTCTGGTTCCCGGCGTAGGAGTAGGTCAGCGTCCAGCCGTCGACCGCCGCGGAGCCGAGGTTGGCGATCCCGACGTTGAGGCTGAAACCGCTTCCCCAGTCGTTGGCCGAGTAGGTGACGCGGCAGGCGAACGCGGCGCTCGTCTCACGCGCGGACGACACCGCCGTCGTCGAGGTGACGACCCCGGCGGCGACCGCGAGCCCCGCGACCGCAAGCACGGCAGGACGTTTTCCGGCTCTTCCCCACATCGGCACTCCCTTGTGCACACTGGCGGCGGAAGCGTCTGGGAGCGTTCCCAGAAGCTTTCACACCGTCGCTTCCCGGACCCGCGGTTGTCAATCACCAACGCCCGTAAAGCGGCTGATTCAGGCGAACAGCGTCCGCCGGATTCCACCAACGAACGCAGCCGCCTCCCCCGGCCGGAGTCCGGCCCCGCCACGACTCAAGCAGCGAGCCACGTTCGGCGGCGGAACAACGGATCAACGGCCGGTCGGGTATTCGGCAAGGATTTCGCCGAGAACGCGATGGGCTTCCTCGGCCTCCTCGCCCGTCCGGGCCGCGGAAACGAGCGTCTTCCAAAGGGCCCAGCCGCGGCCGCGCGCCCAGGTTTCGTCGTCGACGGACAGGCGCTCGCGGAACGCCCGCCGCCCCTCGGCGGTCAGCAGCGTCCAGGCGATGGCCGTGTCACAGGCCGGGTCGCCGACCCCGCAGGTCCCGAAGTCGATGACGGCGGTCAGTGCCCCGCCGTCGAGCAGGAGGTTGCCGGCCGCGACGTCACCGTGGAACCAGACGTCCCGGCCGTCCCAGCGTGCGGCCAGCGCGGTCGTCCAGATCTCGCGGGCCAGGCCGGCGTCGATCCGGCCGTCCAGCGCCGCGAGCGCACGCTCGGCCGACGGCTCGTAGGTGCGCAGGGTGGCACCCCGGAACCAGTTGTGCTTGCCCGGCCGCGGCCCGCCGGCCGCCTCGACGTCCTGCAGGGCGGCCAGGAACCCGGCCAGGTCGACGGCGAAGCGAACGGGGTCGGCGATCCGGTCCGGGCTCGCGGTTTCGCCGTCGAGCCAGGAGTGGATCGACCACGGGAAGGGATAGCCCGCGCCGGGTTTCCCCTGCGCCAGCGGGACCGGGACGGGCAACGGCAACCGGGAGGCGAGCACCGGAAGCCACCGCTGTTCCTTCTCGACCGCCAAGGCGTATTCGGCCGCGCTGGGCAGCCGCGCCACCATTCCGTCGCCGACGTGGAAGGTGAAGTTGTCCCACCCGCCGTGGGACACGGGCCGGACCGGGAGGCCGGCCCACCGCGGGAACTGCTCGCCGATCAGCCGGCGCACCAGTGCCACGCCGACGGTGCGTCGCCGGGGCACGGGACCGAGGTCCGGGACGTCGTCCAAGGCGGCTTCCTCCACTTGATCAGGGGAAACGAGCATATGCCCGCGATATCCCACCCTGCCTACGCTTCGGCTGGTGACCAGGCGCCCCGGGCTCAGCGCCCGGCTGAAACTGACCATCAGCTACGCCGCGTTCCTCATGCTCGCCGGCGCGGTCATGCTCGCCGTCGTGCGGGTGTCGCTGCTGCGTTACGTTCCCGACAACGACCAGGGCCTGCTCGGGATCGCCCCGAACCGGTACCTCCTCGTGCGCGTGTTCGCGCCCTCCGCGGCCACCGCACTCGGCTTCCTGCTGGTGTTCGGCGTCCTCGGCGGCTGGCTCCTGGCCGGCCGGATGCTCGCCCCGCTCACCAAGATCGCGGACGCCGCCCGGCTGGCCGCGCACGGGTCGCTGACCCACCGCATCCGCCTGACCGGCCCCTCCGACGAATTCCGCGAGCTCGCCGACGTCTTCGACACGATGCTCGAACGACTCGAATCGCAGGTCGGCGAGCAGCAGCGGTTCGCCGCGAACGCCTCTCACGAGCTGCGCACCCCGCTGGCCATTTCGCAGGCCATCCTCGACGTCGCGGGCAAGGACCCGACCTACCCCAGGGACGAGCTCGTCGAGCGGCTCCGCACGGTCAACACGCGGGCGATCGACCTCACCGAAGCCCTCCTGCTGCTCAGCCGCAGCGACCGGCGGCACTTCACCCGCGAGCCCGTCGACCTCTCCCTCATCGCCGAGGAAGCCGCCGAAACGCTGCTGCCGCTCGCCGAGCGGCGCCGGATCACCCTCGACGTCACCGGGGAGCCGGTCCACGCGACCGGCTCCGCGGCCCTGCTCCTGCGCATGGTGACGAACCTCGTCCAGAACGCGATCGTCCACAACGTCCCGGGCGGCACGGTCACCGTCCACACCGAACGACGGCGCTACACGAGCGCGTTGCGGGTCGAGAACACCGGCCGGCCGCTGCCGCCGGAGCTGGTCCCGACCCTGACCGAGCCCTTCCAGCGCGGGACCGGCCGCACCCGCACCGACGAGCACGACGGCGTCGGCCTCGGACTGGCGATCGTGCACAGCATCGTCCGCGCCCACGACGGGATGCTCGAACTTCAGCCCCGCCCGGCCGGCGGCCTCCTCGTCACGGTCCGGCTCCCCACCCGCCGGTAGGGGCTCGCCGCCCGCATCGACGGCCGTGATCCAGCTCTCCCCCGGAACATCTGACGCGTCAGGCGTGTTCGGCTAAGGTAGTTGAAAAATCAACTAATACTCCTCGAAGGAGCTTGTCGTGCGATCTCCCCGCAAGGCGGTCCTCGCGGTCCTCACCGCGAGCGTGCTGGCGGCCAGTGGCGCCACCGCGGCCGCCGCCCCCGCCGCGAACGACACCGGCAACCGCGAAGAAACGCAGCTGCAGAAGCTCTACCAGCAGGCTGTCGCCGAAGGCGGTGACCTGGTCGTCTACGCCGGTGGTGACAAGCCCGGCCAGGCCGACTACCTGCGGGACGCCTTCGTCGAGAAGTTCCCGAAGATCAAGGCGAACGTCATCGTGGACTTCAGCAAGAACCACGACGCCCGCGTCGACGACCAGGTCGCCGAGGGCAAGGTCGTCGCCGACGTCGTGCACCTGCAGACCATCGACGACTTCCCGCGCTGGAAGCGCGAAGGCGTTCTCGAGCCGTACAAGCCGGCCGGCTGGGACAAGGTCTACAACCAGGTCAAGGACCGCGACGGCTACTACACCGGCGTCTTCTTCTTCGCCTTCTCGAACGTCACGGCGACGTCGCTCGGCAGCAACGCCCCGGTGGAGGCCGCGGACTTCCTCAAGCCGGAGTTCAAGGACAAGCTCGTCTTCACCTACCCGAACGACGACGACGCCGTCCTCTACTACTTCAAGCAGCTCACCGACAAGTACGGCTTCGGCTACCTGCAGAAGCTGCTCGCGCAGCACCCGAAGTTCGTCCGCGGCACCCAGGACTCCGCGGACCTCGTGGGCACCGCCCCGTACGTCGCGAGCTTCGGCACGTCAGGCGGACGCCCGGGCCTGGCGCAGCAGACCTACCCGGCGCAGAGCCCGTGGGTGGCCTGGCCGCAGACAGCGGGGATCCTCAAGCAGGCACCGCACAAGGCCGCGGCGAAGCTGTACCTGAGCTGGCTGCTGTCCCGCGACACGCAGCAGAACGACATCGGCACCTGGAGCGCCCGCACCGACGTCGCCCCGCCCGCCGGCGCCAAGAACATCTTCGGCTACCCGAACATGAACCCGCTCGGTCTCGGCACCTTCATGAGCGACCGCACCGCCCTCGACCGCTACAAGGCACGCATCACGCTGTACGTCGGTGACGTCCAGGGCGTCAACCCCGCCGACCCCGACGGCAAGCTCGGCCGTTACCCCGTCGACGAGAACGGCACCCAGGGAGCCTGACGATCCGGCCGGCGGGAGGAGCTGCCGGCGGATCAGGTCCGGCGATCTGGTGCTTTCGCCGCCACGGCTAGGACCCCGGCGAGCCGCGGGAGACGAGCCGCACCATCACGCCGATGATGCGCTCCCGGGGCACGAACCCGTAGTGCCGGGAATCCCAGCTGGCCGGCCGGTTGTCGCCCAGCACGACGGCGCAGCCGCGCGGCACCACCTCGCCGCCGAGGCCGTGCACGTCCGGTTCGGCCCAGCCGGCCGGGATGCGGTCGCCCGCCACCGCCACCACGCGTTTGAGCAGGAGCTGGTCGCCCGTCGGCGCGCCGCTGGGCAGCTGCGGGAACCGCAGCAAAGCCACCTGGCCGCGTCGCGGGCGGCGGGTCCTGCGCACCAGGACCCGGTCGCCCGGCAGCAGCGCCGGGGCCATGCCCGGACCGTCCACTGTGGTCAAAATCAGCCTGCGGCGGGCGACGAAGACGCCGCCGGCGGCCAGCAACCCGAGGACAACCGGCCCTTTCACGACACGCCTGCTAGCCGTCGGCCTGCACGCGGAACAGGCGCGCGTAGCCGCCGTCGACGGCGAGCAGGCTGTCGTGCGTGCCCGGGGCCGGGTGGTTCGGTGAACGCCATCCCGCCATGGTGGCCGCGATGCCGCGATCGGCGTCCCGGTTTTCCGGAGAAGGCCGCCGCTTCGGGCTCAGCCGAATAGTGACAAATCGACGGAGTCCGCCAGCGCCCGGTAACCCGCGTCGCTGCCGTGCAACCAGTCGCCGGAGTGGAAGTCCTCCCTGATCCGGCTCGGGTGGGCCGGGTCGCGCCAGACGGCGTCGAAGTCCAGCACCGCGTCGAACGCCTCGCTCCGCTACGAGCTGGGTGGCGAGCCGCCGTCCGGGCACAACGCCCCGGATTTCCGGCTGGCCGGCGGAACCCGCCTCGGCGACCTGCTGCGCGACGGCCGCGGCGTCGCGCTCGACTTCAGCGCGGACGCACACCTGCACGAGGTGGCCCGGCGGTACGGCGACCGGATCCGCTACGCGGCCGGCCCGGCCCGCGACGACCTGGGCTTCGGCGCGGTGCTCGTCCGGCCGGACGGGATCATCGCCTGGGCGGGCAGCCACGTTCCGGACCGCAGCTCGTTCGAGCAGGCCTCGCGCCGCTGGTTCCGTCCGGGAAACCGGTGACCGGGCCGGACGTCCGGTTCATCAGGTGCGGTCGTGGAGCGTGACGTGGTAGCCGTCGGGGTCGGCGAAGGTGAAGGTCCGGCCGAAGGGGCCGTCGATCGGGGCGGAGACGATGGGGTGGCCGTCGGCGGCCAGTGCGTCGTGAATGGCCTGGACGTCGGTGGCGTGGAGCCAGATCGCGGCCCCGATCCCCGGCTGGGCCACGGCGGCGAGATCGGTGCCGGGAAGGACGTCGCGGAGGGCGAACGCGATCGGCTTCGTCTCGAAGACGACCGCGTGCGGCGGTCCGGCCGGCGAGCGGACGAGACCGAGGTAGTGCTCGTAGAACGCCTGCGACGCGTCGAGGTCGCGCGCTTGGAGCGAGATGAAGTCGGGGCCGGTGGCGGGCATGGTGCGGTTCCTTTCCTGCGTGTCAGTTTTCTGACACGGCCGAACCTATGTCAGTATGCTGACATGAGTCAAGCCGGTGTCGACCTGACGACGTCATTGGGCTACCTGCTGAAGGAGGCGTCGAGCGCGCTCCGCGCGGCCATGGAGGAGGTGCTGCGACCGCTCGGGATGAGCGTGACGCACTACTCCTGTCTGGAGCTGCTGGCCCAGCGACCGGGCTTGTCGAACTCCGAGCTGGCACGGGGCGCGTTCGTGACCCGGCAGACGATGAACGTGCTGCTCCAAGCCCTGGAGCGGGACGGATACGTGACCAGGCCCGCGGAGGCACCCGTCGGGAAGGCCCTTCCCACGCGGCTCACGCCCCGCGGACGCCGGAGCCTGGAGAAGGCGACCGCGGCAGTCCGGTCCGTCGAGGTCAGAATGCTGGCCGGCCTGACCGAGGCCGAGCAGTCGGACGCGTTCCGGATCCTGCGGGGCATGGTCCACTCCCTGCGCGACGGCACCCAGCGACCCACGGCCGCAAGGTAACGAAACGATAACGCCGCAGTGTCGACTTGAACCGCCGGTCGGGATTGCCCGTTTCAGCCTACGTCGGGACCAGCGGCCGGATGTCCGGACTCCGGCCGCTCCCCCGGGTCCCGCACGTCCGGACCGGACGTGTCGCTGGTTGCTGCCTGGGCCGCGCTTTGTCTTGCCGCGCCCGGGAAAACCGAACGAGGTGAACAACTCCATGCCCCGAAACCCCGCCACGGGCCGACACCGCATCACCCGGCGCACCAAGATCGCCACCCTCGGACTGGGTCTGGCACTGGCCGCCGGTGCCCTGGTCGTCGCCACCACCACCGGTGGCACCGGCACCGCCGGTGCGTCCGAAGTGGACAAGTCGTTCTTCATCGACATCACGAAGGTCCCCAAGGGCACGAACGTCAACCAGGCGCTGCAACGCCAGGGCGCCCGCGGAACCTTCACCGTGGACTGCGGCCGCAACGAGAACGGCCACTTCAACCCCGACAACTTCATCGCCCAGCCCGGCGTCCGCAACGGCGCCGAACACCTGCACGACTACGTCGGCAACCTCTCCACCAACGCCGACTCCACCAACGAGAGCCTCGCCAAGGCCGGCACCACCTGCAAGAACGGCGACAAATCGACGTACTTCTGGCCGGTCGTCCGCATCGACACCGAGGAAGACGAAGAGAACCCGCCGGCCAAGGACGTCGCCCAAGACCGCGAGCAGGCAAAACAGGAGAAGGCGGCGACGCAGGTCGACTGCCCCGACGTCGCCAGCAAGCTCGCCGACGTCCCCGACCCGGCGACCGCCGAGGTCGAGCGCAACCTCGACCTGCTCGACAACCAGGTCAAGGAAGCCAACACCCGGATCGCGGGCGGGGACCTCAAGTCGGAGCAGGACATCCGCAACGCCGTGCTGAACCCGCTCGGCGACAAGCGGAAAGCCACCCTCGACCGGATCGCCATCGCCATCGGCCGGACCGGGACGAAGCCGGCGGACCTCGGCGGCCTGGCGGCCTGCGCCCTGAAGAAGAACGGCCAGGGCGGGGTCGACAACGGCGGCGGCAACAGCGCCGGCAAGCCCGCCGAGCTGCCGGGCGTCAACGAAGACAACGAGATCGGCAGCAACGAAGGCGAGATCCAGCGCGTCGAACGAGCCGACCTGACCTTCACCAGCGGCGGCGCCCGCCGGGTCGTGGCGATGCCGCAGTTCCTGCGGATCCTCTACGGCGACGCCAAGCAGAGCACCAACGGGCCGGCCAACGCCCGGCCGAGCTGGACCTGCAGCGGGTTCGAGGACCGGCTCATCGACAAGTACCCGATCTGCCCCGAAGGCAGCAAGGTCAAGCGCGTCCACGCGTTCCCCAACTGCTGGGACGGCAAGAACATCGACAGCGCCAACCACCGGACGCACATCGTGTTCTCCGACCAGCAGGGCAAGTGCCCGCAAGGCTTCAAGAACGTCCCGCAGCTGCGGATCACGCTGACTTACAACATCCCCCGCGACGTGCAGGTCAACGGCCAATACAAAGTGGACGCCTTCGAACAGGAAGAGCACAACCCCCGCTCGGACCACGACGACTTCGCCAACGTCATGGGCCAGCGACTGATGAACCAGGTCGTCAAGTGCATCAACAGCGGCAAACGCTGCTCGCAGTGACCGTTGCCGGGTGGGCCCGCGGACCACGGGCCCACCCGGGACACAAGTACTATTGCTCTTAGTTGTTCGGTCACGACGTATCGTGAGGAACGCAATTTTCTTTGCGGCGTTTGACCAGGTCACGCGACGGCGGCCGGTTTTTCTTGCCCCGGAAGGTGGACGCCGACGCGATCCGTTCGTAATCTGACCGAGATCTCGCGGCCGATGCCGTCCACCCGGCGGCAACGCGAGATCCCGCCGGGATACCGGACCCACCGAAATGCGCGCTTCACCAGTTGCGGTGCAGCGCGGCCCGATTCCGGTTCAAGGGCTCCCCTCCCCACCCCCGGCGGCCCGACGGCAAAGGAGAATTCCGCGACCGTGCAGTCGCAACCGATCAGGCGCGTGGCAGCAGGCATCCTCGCCGCGGCCTCGGTGATCACCCTCGTCACCGTGGCCCAGTCCCCGGCCACCGCCGCCCCCGTCCCCGTTCTCCAAGCCCCGCCCACCGGCTCCGAAGCCCTCGCGAAGTACCGCGAACTGGCCGCGCAGGCGGAAAAGCTCAACGAAGACCTCCTCAAGGCCCAAGCCGACCTGGACGCCAGGCAAGGTGAGCTCGACAAGGCCACCAACGACGTCAAGGCGGCGAAGGACCAGGGCGTCAAGGCCGCCGAGAACCAGCAGAAGTACCAGACCGAGGTCAACAAGTTCGCCGGTGCCTCGTTCACCAGCGGCGTGCAGCTCAACAAGCTGTCCGCGCTGCTGTCCGGCACGTCCACCCAGGACTTCCTGGACCGCTCCTCGGCGCTGGAAGTCCTCGCCACGGACAAGACCGCCGCACTGGGCAACCTCACCGGCGCCGTCCGGCAGGCCACCGACGCGGCCGCCAAGGCCACGGACGCCGCCAAACGCGCGCAGGACGCGCGAGACGCCGCGGCCAAGCTGACCGAGGACATCAAGGCCAAGCAGAAGACGCTCGACGACCAGATCGACCAGATCGAGGCCGCCGACCGGAACCTGACCGCCGCGGACAAGGCCGCCCAGCGCGACACCGGCGGCAAGGCGCCCAACATCAAGGCCCCGACCGCGGCCGCGCAGACCGCGCTGAACGCTGCGCTGAGCAAGCTCGGCAGGTCGTACGTCTGGGGCGCGACCGGACCCGAGACGTTCGACTGCTCCGGCTTGATGCTGTGGGCCTACAACAAAGCCGGCATCAGCCTGCCCCGCAACAGCGCGGCCCAGGCCCAGTTCGGCACGCCGGTGCCGCGCGATCAGCTGCAGCCCGGCGATCTCGTCGCCTACTACTCCCCGGTGTCCCACATCGGGATGTACATCGGCGACGGCAAGATGGTGCACGCGCCGACCAGCGGTGACGTCGTGAAGATCTCGCCGCTGCAGAGCCAGTACGCCGGGGCGACCAGGCCCACCGCCTGACCACCCCCGCCGAAGCGATCGGGGCGGCACCGTTCTCCACGGTGCCGCCCCGTATCCCGTGCGCCGTGCTACTAACCTGAGTAGTACGGTGGGGCCGTGGCGAAGCGCATCGGCCGAGTGCAGCAGGTCATCCTGCTGTGCCTGCTCGCGCTGGGCGTGACGGCGATGCACCACGTCTCGGCCTCGGGCGACGCCGGGGCCGGCCCGATGGCCGCTGTTTCCGCGAGCATGCCCGTGATGGACACCGACCTGGGCTCGGGTGAACACCACGGCCCCGATGGCGCACACGACCTGCTCCACCTGTGCCTCGCCGTCTTGACCGCGATCGGTGCACTCCTGCTGGCCTGCGCCCGGCTCGGGTGGCGCCCGGAACCCGCGATCCCGGCCCGGAGGAAGTGCCCGCGCGGCTCACCGGCCCCGGAGCGACCACCCGACCGATCCGGGCGGACCGTCTTGAACTCTCTCTGCGTGCTGCGGGTGTGACCGGCCGGAACACACCGGCCCACCACCCCAACACCCAGAGAAAGGTTTTGTCATGCGGAAAACACTGTTCTTCGGCACGCTCGCCGTCGCCTCCGCCGTCGTCCTCGGCGCGTGCAGCAGCAGCGATTCGCCGTCCGGCATGTCCGCGCATCCGACGGCGCCGGCTCCGGCTCCGGCGCCGGCTTCCGGGCAGCAGGGCGGCGACCACAACGCCGACGACGTCATGTTCGCGCAGCAGATGATCCCGCACCACAGCCAAGCGCTCGACATGGCGAAGCTGGTGCCTTCGCGCAGCACCGACCCGAAGGTCGTCGACCTCGCCGGGCGGATCGAGAAGGCGCAGGACCCCGAAATCCGGCAGCTGCAGGGCTGGCTGTCCACCTGGGGCGCGAGCTCGACGTCGGAGATGCCGGGGATGAACCACGGTTCGATGCCCGGGCTGATGCCCGCCGAGGACATGACGAAGCTCGAGGCCGCCAAGGGCACCGAGTTCGACGAGATGTGGCTGGACATGATGATCCGGCACCACCAGGGCGCGGTCGACATGGCCGGAACCGAGCTGAGCAAGGGCGGCAGCTCCGACGCGAAGGCGCTCGCCCGCAAGATCATCGACGCGCAGCGGGCGGAGATCACCGAGATGCAGGGCCTGCTGCGGCAGCGCTGATCCGGACGGCGGTACCGGGCACGGGTATGGCCCGTGCCCGGTACGCTCGGCCGCGGAGGTCCCATGCGGCAGTTCGGCGAACTCGAAGCGGCGATCATGGACGTGCTCTGGACCGCGGCGGAGCCCATGCGGGTCCGTGACGTCCTCGACGAGCTGAACCGTGACCGCGACCTGGCCTACACCACGGTGATGACCGTCCTGACCAACCTGCACCGGAAGGGCTGGGTGGCCCGCGAGCTGGAAGAGCGCGCGTACCGCTACCGGACGGTGACCACCCGCGAGGAGGCCACCGCGCAGACGCTGCGTGAGCTCCTCGATTCGGCCGGCGACCGGGAGTCCGTCCTCCTGCACTTCGTCAGCTCGGCTTCGGACGAGGAGTCGGACATCCTGCGCCGGGCGCTGCGCCGGAAGGCGCGCAAACGATGATCCCGGCCGCGGCGCTGCTCGTCGGTGCCGTGGTGATCGGCTGGTGGTCACCGCGGGCGCTGAGCCGGCTCGCCGCGACCGGCACCGGCCCGGGCACGGTCATCGCGTGGTGGCTGCTCGCCGCGGCCGGCGTCGTCGCCGGGGCTTTCGGCAGCGTCCTCCTGCTGGTGCTGCCCGGCCACGGCCCGGCAGGCGCGGTGCTGCGCGTCCTCCACGACTGCTGGTCGACGGCCGGCCACGACGGCTTCCCGGCACTCGACCCGATCGCCGGTCTCGGCTCGGCGGCGGTGCTGGGCGCGGCCGCCGTGCGGCTGGCCCGCCATTCCCTGGCCCGCCGACGGCGCCGGAACGTCCTGCACCGGCGGCACCTGACGGCCCTGCGGCTGTCCGGCGACCAGCGCCCGCTACCCACGCTGTGGCTGCCCGACGACGAGCCGATCGCCTACAGCCTTGGCGGGCGCCGCCCGCTCGTGGTCGCCAGCACCGGGCTCGCGGACCGGCTCACCGAGCAGGAGCTGCGTGCGGTGCTGGAGCACGAACGCGCGCACGTGCGCGGCCACCACCACCTGCTGACCGGCTGCGCCGAGGTGCTCGGCCGCACGCTGCGGTTCGTCCCGCTCATGCGCGAACTACCGGCGGCGATGCGGCTGCTGGTCGAGCTGGCCGCCGACCGCACGGCCGCTGCACGCTGCGGAACCGCACCTCTGCGATCGGCACTGCTGCGCGTCCGCGCGGCCGACGGCCCCCGACGAGCACTCGCCATGGCCGGCGGCGACACCGCGATCCGCCTGCACCACCTCGACGCCACGGCCGAGCCGCGCTTCACCGCCGGCGTCAAGGCAGTCGCCGGCGGGATCGCGGCTTTGCTCGCCCCGCCGGCGGTGGCGGTCGCCCTCGTCGTCGGCAGCGGCCTCATCGCCTGCCCGTAACCCCCGCCGCCCCACCACCACGTGCCCGGCCGAAGCTGCGCAACCGCAAGCTGTTGCCGACCACGAACACCGAACTGAACGCCATCGCCGCGCCCGCGATCATCGGGTTCAGCAGGCCCGCCGCGGCCAGGGGCAGTGCCGCCAGGTTGTAGGCGAACGCCCAGAACAAGTTGCCCTTGATCGTCCGCAACGTCCGCCGGGACAGGCGGATCGCGTCGGCCACCGCGCGCAGGTCGCCGCGGACCAGGGTGATGTCGCTCGCCTCGATCGCGACGTCCGTTCCCGTGCCCATCGCCAGTCCGAGGTCGGCCTGGGCCAGTGCCGGTGCGTCGTTGACGCCGTCGCCGACCATCGCGACGACCTTGCCCTCGTCCTGCAGCCGCTTGACCACGTCCAGCTTGTCCGCGGGCAGCACCTCGGCGATCACGTCATCGATCCCGACCTCCGCCGCCACCGTCCGCGCGACCGCCGTGTTGTCACCCGTCAGCAGCACCGGCGTCAACCCGAGCGCCCGCAGCTGCGCGATCGCCTCGGCCGACGTGGGCTTGATCGTGTCGGCGACCACCAGGACGCCACGGGCCGCGCCGTCCCAGGCCACCCCGACCGCGGTGTGCCCGCGCTCCTCGGCCGCCGCCTTCGCCGCCGCGAGGTCGTCCGGCAGCGGCTGGCTCCAGTCCGCCAGCAGCGCGGCGCGGCCGGCCAGGACCGCGTGCCCGTCGACGATCCCTTGCACGCCAAGGCCTTCCACGTTCGCGAAGCCTTCGACGGCCGGCAGCTCGACGCGCTCCCGGGCGCCGCGGGCGATGGCCGCCGCGATCGGGTGCTCGGACGCGTCCTCGAGCGCGCCGGCCAGCCGCAGCAGCTCGGTCTCGTCGACGCCCTCGGCCGGGTGCACCGCCACCAGCGTCATCCGCCCGGCGGTGACCGTGCCGGTCTTGTCCAGCACCACGGTGTCGACGCGGCGGGTGGATTCCAGCACCTCCGGGCCCTTGATCAGCACCCCGAGCTGGGCGCCGCGGCCGGTGCCGACGAGCAACGCCGTCGGCGTCGCCAGCCCGAGCGCGCACGGGCAGGCGATGATCAGCACCGCGACCGCGGCGGTGAACGCGGCCGCCGCGCCGACGCCACTGCCGAGCCAGAAGCCCAGCGTCGCCACGGCCAGCCCGATCACGATCGGCACGAACACCCCGGACACGCGGTCGGCCAGCCGCTGGACGTCGGCCTTGCCGCTCTGGGCGGCCTCGACCAGCTTGGCCATCTGCGCCAGCCGGGTGTCCGCGCCGACGCGGGTGGCCCGCACGACCAGCCGCCCGCCCGCGTTGACCGTCGCGCCCGTGACGGCGTCGCCTTCGCCGACCTCCACGGGCACCGACTCACCGGTGAGCATGGACGCGTCGACCGCGGACTTGCCTTCCTCGACCACGCCGTCGGTGGCGATCTTCTCGCCGGGCCGCACGACGAACCGGTCCCCCACCGCCAGCGCGGCCGTCGGGATCCGGACTTCGAGACCGCCCCGCAGCACGGCGACTTCCTTCGCACCCAGCTCCAGCAGGGCCCGCAGCGCGGCACCGGCACGGCGCTTCGACCGCGCCTCGAAGTAGCGGCCGGCCAGGATGAACGTCGTGACGCCCGCGGCGACCTCGAGGTAGATGTTGCCCGCGCCGTCCGACGGCGCGATCGTCAGCTCGAAGGGGTGCACCATCCCCGGCGTCCCGGCCGTGCCGAACAGCAGTGCCCACACCGACCAGGCGAACGCGGCCAGTACGCCCATCGACACGAGCGTGTCCATGGTGGCGGCGCCGTGGCGGAGGTTCGTCCACGCCGCCCGGTGGAACGGCCACGCGCCCCAGGTGACCACCGGAGCCGCCAGCGTCAGCGAAATCCACTGCCAGTACGTGAACTGCAGCGCGGGCACCATGGCCAGGAGGATCACCGGGACCGCGAGCACCACGCTGGTGATCAGCCGCTGCCGCAACGGCCTGGTGTGGTCGTCTTCGGCTTCCTCACGCCCGGGCTTCTCCGGCCGGGGCAGCGTCGCGTGGTACCCGGCGGCTTCGACCGTGGCCACCAGCGTGGCCGGGTCGACGCCTCCGGGGGCCTGCACGCGCGCCTTTTCCGTCGCGTAGTTGACCGAAGCGGTGACGCCGTCGAGCTTGTTGAGCTTGCGCTCGATGCGGTTGGCGCAGGACGCGCAGGTCATGCCACCGATCGCGAGTTCGATCTCGGTCACCGGGCCGGCCTCGGCCGTGGTGCTGGTCATGATCGTCTCCTTTCGCGGTTCAGTGGCCGTGGCCGTCGGCCGGAGCCGGAGCCGGGACGGGCACGGGTGCCGCGGGCGTTCCGGCGGTCGTGACGGTGAACTCGGCCGTCCGCACGACGCCGCCGTGCCGGAAGTCGAGGAACAGCCGGTAGGTTCCCGCGCTGGGCACCTCGGCGGCGAACTTCACCTCGGGCCCGGCGGCCGTCTTCCCGTCACCGGGTTCGCCATCGGGGTGGACGTGCAGGTAGGCGAGGTCGCCTCCGCGCAGCGCGACCAGGTGCCCGTACGCGCCGAGGTAGGGCTGCAGGTCGGTGACCGGAACGCCGCCGCGGCTGACCTTCAGCGTCACCGGCGACGTCTTCCCCGCCGTCAGGTCCCCGGCGAGTTCGACGGTGTAGCCGTCGACCTGCGCCGTGCGGCTGGGCGGGTAGGTCGCGGGCTGGTAGTTCCCGGCGACGGAGAAGTCGACGCCGAGGGTCATCGGTTTCCCGCCGGTGGGCGCGAAATCGGCGAACGCGCGGTACGAGCCCGCGGCGGGCACGGTCAGCGGGACGCGCCACGTGCCGTCCGGCGCCATTTCGGGGTGGACGTGCTGGAACCCGGCGGTGTCGCGGCGGACCACGATGAGGTGCAGCTTCTTTTCGTGCTCGACGTCGAACGCGGTGACGGGCTTGCCGTCCGGCCCGGTGATGCGGAACGAAAACCGTCCGGGTTCCGCGGTCGGGTCGGCGAAGGTGTACCCGTCCTTGCCGGCGGCGAGCCCATCCGGCAGCAGGTCCGCGGCGGCCGTCTCGGCGTGGCCGGGCATGGTCCCTTCGCCGCTGCTCTCACTGGTCGCGGCGGCAACCGGGCCCGCCGTCTTGCCGACGGCGAAGCCGCCGGCCGCCAGCAGCGCGAGCGCACCGCCGAACAGGGCGAGGCGTGCGGTGTTCTTCATGGTCGGCTTCCTCGGTCGATGGCCGGCGATCAGCCGGCGAGCTGGTAACCGGCCTCCTCGACGGCGGCGCGGACACGCGCGTCGTCGAGCGGCTCGGCACTGGTGACGGTGACGGCTCCGCGGGGCAGGTCGACGACGACGTCGCTGACGCCCTGGATGGCGCCGACCTCCTCGCTGACGGAGGTGACGCAGTGCGAGCAGGTCATGCCGGAGACGGTGTAGGTGCGCTGGCCCATGACTTTCCCCTTGTGCGGTCAGGATTCGGCGGCAGTCCCGTGGTCGCCGACATCCTCACCATACCCCTAGGGGGTAGGTGTATCAAGTTCGGTGGCGGGCCGGAGCCGGCCCGCCGGGCGATTAGTGCCGCGAAAGCCGGGTATGCCCGCCGTTGCCGGTCGTTCACCTGCCCGCCGCCCGGACGGAGAGGACCCCATGACGCTGCCCCTCATCGAAAGCCACCCCGACGCCCTCGGCGGCCTGGATCCGGCCGCCATCGCGAACTGCATCGACGAATGCCTCGCCTGCATCCGCGCCTGCACGGTCTGCGCCGACGCCTGCCTGTCCGAACCGGACCCCGGCGAGCTGGCGCACTGCATCCGCACCGACCTCGACTGCGCGGCCATCTGCACCGCCACCGCACAGATCCTGTCCCGGCGGACCGGGACGACCGGCGTGCTCGACAAACTGCTGCAAGCGTGCGAAGAGGCGTGCCGCGCCTGTGCCGGCGAATGCGAACGGCACGCCACCCACCACCGGCACTGCGCACTCTGCGCGGAAGCCTGCCGCAGCTGCGAAGACGCCTGCCGGCAGCTGCGCGAACACCTGGTCGGCCGCTGACCTTCACGCGCCCTTCCGGTCACGAGCCGCCGCGGGGGCGCGCTTGGCGAGCACGGCGATCCCGGCCACGGTGAGGCAGAGCGCCAGCGCGCCGCCCACGTCGGCGGACACGCGCTCGCCCAGCCAAAGCACCCCGAACCCGATGCCGGCCAACGGGTCAGCACCACCATCACCGCCAGCGCGGGCGCCACCGCGACGCCCGCGCGGAAAGCGTGCTGGCTCAGCACGAACCCGGCGGCCGCGCACGCGAGCGCCGCATAACCCGGCCAGTCCCGCAGTATCTCGCCGATCCCGCGGGGCAAGTCGTTCACCGCGACCTTGGCCAGTCCCGCCGTGACGCCGAACAGCACACCGGTCGCCGCGGCCAGGCTCAGTGCGCGGCGGGTCCCGTGGCCCCGCATCGCCGCCGCCACGCAGCCACCCACGATGGCCACCACCCCACCGCCCAGCAGGAGTGCCTCACCCGGCCGGGGCACGGCGGTCCCGGGCGTCGGGGCGGCGAGCAGCAGGAACACCGCCAAACCGCCGGCGCACAACAGCGCGCCCAGCACGACGACCCGGTCGGGCCGGCTCCGCCGGAGCACGCTCGCCCCCAGAACGGCGAAGAGCAGGTCGAGCACGAGAACGGGCTGGACCAGCGCGACCGGCGCGTGGCTCAGCGCGACCACCTGCAGGACGACCCCGGCCCGCGTTCACGAACAGGGACGCCAGCCAGACCGGCTCCCGCGTCAGCGACCGCACCACCCCGAACCGGCCGCCACCGTCCGTCCGGCGGGCCACGTGGTGCTGCAGTGCCCCGCTCGTGCCGAACGCGAGCGCCGCGCACACGGCCGCAGCCAGCGCCGGCCACGGGACCGGTCCGGTCAGCACGGCCGTGTGCGGGAGTCCGGCATCCGGCCCTCCTTCTCCTCACCCGGTCGGTACCCGCGGTGCCGCGGAGAAAACTCGGTGTTCCCCGGCACCGGGTTTCCCCGGATCGGCAGGGGGAATCCGCGACCATGGCCGACCGGATCGGGGACAAGACCGACGAGCTCGAGGGCAAGATCGAAGAGGTGGCCGGGCAGGTGGCCGGGAACGAGCGCTGGGTCGCCGAGGGGAAGCGGCGGCAGGCGCAGGCCCACGAACCGTCCGGCGAGCCCCCCGCCCGGGAAGACGAACGGTAGGCCCGCCGGGCAACCGGGCCGAATCCCCAGCCGTCGGTCCTGCGCTGCAGCCGGTCCGCCGAAGCGTGTTGCGGTGCGCGAAGCAGCCGATCAGGCCGCAGGAACAGGGACCGATCGGTGCGGCCGTTCACCCGCGCGGCCAGGACGGCTCACCGAAGTGGCCGGCGGTACAGTCGGGCGGCGCGATGGTTGAGCACACAGCCGTCTTCCCCGATCACGACGGCAGGGAGGCCGGCCATGGCCAGCGAGCAGGAATGGCAGCAGGACAAGGCGGAGTTCATCGCCGCGGAGTTCATCGCCGGAAGCACCCGGGACGGCCCGCGGACCGGCCCGCTCGCCCGGCAGTTCGCCGAGCTGACCCCCGCCCTGCTGGCCGCGCCCACCGTCGAGGACGTGCTCCGGCGGGTGCTGGAGGCCACCACCGTCATGGTGCCCGCCGCCGACCTGGCCAGTTTCACCCTCATCGACGCCGACGGCGGCCTGCACACCCCGGTCGAGACCGGCGAAGTGGCGATCGAACTGGACCGGCTCCAGTACCGGCTGCGGGAGGGCCCCTGCGTCGAAGCCGCCGACCCGGCGGGTCCGGGCGTCGCGGCGGCACCCGACCTGGCCCGTGAGCCGCGCTGGCCGCAGTGGGCGCCGGGCGCCGTGGAACTCGGCGTCGGTGCGGTGGTCTCCACCTCGCTGCTCCCCGGCGCGCCGTCCGGCCGGTCGGCCGGCGCGCTCAACGTCTACGCACGGTCACCGAACGGCCTGGACGACGCCGACCGCGACGTCCTGCTCCTGCTGGCCACCCACGCTTCGCTGGCCCTCGCGGTCACCGACGCCGTGACGCGTGGCGAGCTGCGGGCCACGCACCTGCGCAGGGCCCTCGACAGCCGGGACGTGATCGGCCAGGCGAAGGGGATCGTCATGGCCCGCCGGGGCGTTTCCGCGGACGAGGCGTTCGACCTGCTCCGGCGCGCCTCCCAGGACCTCAACGTCAAGCTGGCCGACCTGGCCCGGGCCCTGGCCGCCCGCCACGCGGAGATCAACCTGCCCGCCGACGAGCAAGATCGACGGCAGTACTGACGCGTCGCCGCGACGGCACGGGTGAGGGCGCACAGCGAGCCGACCAAGCCCAGTACGTCCCGTGACCGGGAACCGGGGCGGCCCCGCCGGCCGTTGACTGGACCGGCGGGACCTCGGCTCCGGTTTCCTGCGCGCCGAAAACCGGCCCTGACGACAGGGGTACCCCACATCGCAGGCCTCACACCCGTTCGGGGCATATGGATGCACCGAACGGCGCACCCGCGGCTGCCCGGTCCGGTTCACCCGGTCGGCGCAAGCCCGTGGAGACCTCGTGAGGTTGGGACCCAGCCGAGTAATGCGTAACTCGGTCAGTGGTCGTAGGCGGTCAGTGATCGGGCGGTGGGTTGGCTGGTGGCGCGGTTGTGCCAGATGGCTGTGGCTGTTCCAGGTTGAGTTGGCCTTTGAGGGTGCCGTAGACCGATTCGATGAGCTGGCGGATGGACCCGGCCGGTGACGCGCATGCTCCGGCTGTTTCCCGTGGCCGGCCTGCCGGTCCACCCCGGTTGGCCGACGCCGTGCGCGAGCCACCGCGTGGTGACGCTGCTGCCCGGCGCCGACGCCGCGAGCGTGACCCTGTTCGACGAAGGCGTTCCGGCGACCGTCGCGGCCACCGAAGAAAGCGTGCGCTCCCTCGACAAGGTCCAGTATTCCTCCGGCGACGGCCCCTGCATCCAAGCGGCCCGCACCGAGACCGCCGTGCGCACCGATGTGGCGGCCGCGCGGCGCGCCTGGCCCCGGTTCGGCGGCGCCGGCATCGAGACGGTGCTGTCCTGCCCGCTGTTCGTCCGGTCCGGCAACCCCTGCGGCCAGGAGACTCACGGGTTGTCCGGGGCACTCAACGTCTGGAGCCGCCGCCCGGACGCCTTCGCCCCGGTGGACACCGCCCTGGTCGCGTTGTTCACCACGGCGATGGCCGGCGTGATCCTGACCGCGGCGCGGTGGGCCGACGCGCAGGCCGAAGCCCGGCAGCTGCTCACCGCGCTGGAATCCCGGGACGTGATCGCCACGGCCAAGATGGGGCGAAGTCACCCCGCCGGGCCCATCATCGCGCACGCACCGATCCGCCGCCTCACCGTCGGCGGCTCGGCCCGCACGTTTCGATTCCGCGCCCGGAGGTATCCGAAGGAATCACCGCCCGGAGGTATCCGAAGGAATCACGAGGTCTACCGTGGAGCGGGTGAGGAGGTGACCCGTTGTGGCCCTCCAGCGCAGCTTGCAGGTGGCACCGCGGTACCGCGCGGAGTCGACCGTCGCGACCTTGACCGGCACGTTGACCCCGGCCACCTACCCGAAGCTGCGCGACAGCGTGCTCAAGATGGCCACGGACGCACCGGAAAGCGTCATCGCCGACATCCAGGGTCTCGAAATCGGCGACGACGCCTTGCTGTCCGTGTTCCCGGCCATCGCCTCGCGGATCTCGGAGTGGCCGTCGATCCCGTTCGCGGTGGTTACCGACCGCGTGGACCACCTCGCCGGGCTGGCGGCTCAGACCGCAGGCCGGCCGGTCGCGGTCCACGCCGACGTCCCCGCCGCCGAGCAGGCACGCGATCGCCCGTCCCGCCGCCGCGCGGTCCAGCTGCTGGCCGCGTCCCCGCGCTCCTCGGCGCTCGCCCGGGCGTTCGTCGAGCGAACCTGCCTGCAGTGGGACGTGACGGCGCACGTCGAAAACGCTCTCCTGATCGCCACCGAACTGGTCGAGAACGCGATCCGGCACACGACGTCCCACCCGCGGCTGCTGCTCGAACTGCGCCGCAGCGTCTTCACCATCGCAGTGGCCGACGACGACCCCCGGCCGCCGTGCTGCTGGAGCAACCGGTGCTGCACGGACGCGGCCTCGGGCTCCGGATGATCACCAAGACCGTCGGGCTGTGGGGCTGCAACCGGTCCTGGGCCGGCGGCAAGGTCGTCTGGGCCACTCTTCCGAGTCCCCACGGCAGCTGAAAACGCGGCCGGGCGCTCGGGCAAAATGGCCACGTGACCCTTCGTGATCCCGATCCCGGAGACCTGTCGGTATCCGTGCACAGCCTCGACGGAACGCAGGTGGTGGCCGCGTCGGGAACGCTGGACCTGCACACCGCGGCCCAGCTGGCCACCCGGCCACGCTGGTCATCGACCTGACCGAGGTGGGTTTCCTGGCCTCGGCGGGCCTGCACGTACTGCTCGACGCCCAGCAAAACGCCGCCGGCCAAACGCGGCTGCGGGTGGTGGCAACGGGAGCGGCCCTGCGCTCGATCACCCTCACGGCATTGGACGAGGTCCTGACGGTCCACCCGACCTTGAGCGACGCGACCGGTCGCTGAACGGGCCGTCCGGGTCAGGTCACGGCGACCGGCAGCGAACGGAGCCCGCGCAACGTCACCGTGGCCGCCCACTCCGGCTCACCGGCGAGCCACAGGCCGGGGAGGCGGCGGCCGAGTTCCCGCAGCACCGATCGTCTTGACGTACTCCTCCAGCGTCAGCGGCGCCGACGTGCACGTCACCTCGACTTCAGGCCACAGGCGCCGGCAGGTCGCGAACGCCCGCCGCTCCATGTACGGCATCGAGATGAGAAGCACCGAGCCGGGTGCAAGCCCGGCCGCGGTGAGCACGTCGCGAGAGAGCGTGATGTTGGCGCCGGTGTTCGCGGCCTCAGGCTCGACCAGGATCGCGGCGTCCGGCACGCCCAGCTCCAGGGCGCGCTCGCGGAAGTGGACAGCTGACCCCCCAGGGGCGATGGCAACTTCGCAGGCAGAAATCCCGTGGTGGACTTGGTGGAAGTCCCATACGAGCTCGGCATCGTGCCACTGCGCATCGGTAAGTTGCCGCTTCACGGCGCTCTCGTACTCCTCAGGGTCGCGCGGGACGTACGCCAGGTGGGTGCCGCCGTGGCCGCCGTCCCACACCGCGACCATCTTGTCCACAATGGATAGAACGTGCCGTGCCCGTCCGGACGCTCCGCGACGCACTGTGAGAACAACCACCGTGTCAACACGTGGCCGCGGTGGGTACGCCTCACAAAATGCCCGAAAGGAGGATGGCGAGTGTCCGACGGATGGGGCCGGTTGGTGTCCGCGGTGGTTGTCGCGGCGGCGGCGTTCGGGCTTTTCCTCATCGCCGAACACCTCTTCCGACGTGTGGTGCGGCGGCTGGGGCGGCGGTCCGCGGTCTTGGCCGAGTTGACGGTGCACGCGCACCGGCCGTTCCTGTGGTTCGCCGCGGTGGTCGCGTTGCGCAGCGCTTGCACCTTCGGGCTTCCGGAGGGGCCGTGGCGGGGGCCGGTGAACCACGGGCTGGGGCTGGCGTTGATCGGGGTCGGGGCGTGGCTGGTCGCCGGGATCCTGACGTCGGTCGAGCGGGCCGCCTTGTCGCGGCTGCGGGTCGACGTACCGGACAACCGGCACGCCCGGCGGCTGCAGACGCAGGTCACCCTGGTCCGCCGGATCACCGTGGCCGGTGTCGCGCTGATCGCGTTCGGCGCGATGTTGATGACCTTCCCGATGGCGCGGGCCGCGGGCACCAGCCTGCTCGCCTCGGCCGGGGTCGTCGGCGCGGTGGCGGCGCTGGCCGCGCAGTCCCTGCTCGGCAACGTGTTCGCCGGGATGCAGATCGCGTTCAGCGATGCGATCCGGCTCGACGACGTGGTGATCGTGGAGAACGAGTGGGGCCGCATCGAGGACATCACGTTGACCTACCTGGTGATCCACCTGTGGGACGACCGACGGCTGGTGATGCCCACCTCCTACTTCATGTCCCAGCCGTTCGAGAACTGGACCCGCCGGGAAGCGGCGCTGCTGGGCACGGTGGAGCTGGATCTGGACTGGTCGGTGCCGGTGGAGGAGATGCGCGAGGAACTGCGCCGGATCCTGGGTGACACCGACCTCTGGGACGGCCGGGTGAGCGTGCTGCAGGTGACCGACGCGGTGAACACCCTGGTCCGGGTGCGTGCCCTGGTGAGCGCGGCCGACGCGCCGACGTTGTTCGACCTGCGCTGCCTGGTCCGCGAACAGCTCGTGCAGTGGGTCCGGCGGACCCATCCGTACGCGTTGCCCCACGTGCGCACGGAACAGCTGCAAGCGACTCCCGCTCCGAAGTCCGCGGAGCACGTGCCCGACCACGACGCCCGCCTCTTCGGCGACAGCCCCGACGGCCGGACCCGGGAACGCGCCTTCAACGGCCGGTGACGGGCACGTCGGGCGGCCCGCCGTCGGTTCCGGCGGCGGGCCGCTCCGGTCACTTGGCCGTGGGGAGGACGTTCTCCTTGTACGCGCCCGTCATGTTCCCGGCCGGGGAGAAGCTCACGGCGATGTAGGTGTCGTGCCAGGTGTTGTCGGCGCTGCCGCACACGCGGCCCGCGCCGATTCTGGTGCTGTCCTTCCAGACGAGCTGGGTGAAGTGCCCGATCGCCTTCTTCGGGTCGGTGCTGGCGAACGTCTCGTAGTTGTAGTACTGGATTTCGGCGTACCAGGCGTCGCTCGCCGCCGTGGCCGGTCCCTGGACCGGTTCGGACGAGCTCGACGAGTAGAGGTTCTCCCCGTACCCCCCGGTCCCGTCGTGGACGAGAGCGCCCTTGTCCGCGACGTGCTCGGCGCGGGACTTGGCGTAGTCGACGAGCTGCTGGTCGAGGACCACGGGTGGGACTCCGTGCTTCGCCCGGTGCTGGTTGATGCTGTCCACCATGCCGGTCAGGAATTCCTGGTCGGTGCGATCGGAGTAGCCGGCTTTCATGACGTCCCTTTCTTCGTGTTCATCGATGGCGCCTGGTGATGTCGGCCGGGAAACGCGGGTCGATTTCGTAGTGGGTGTCGTATTGGCTGCTGAACCCGGTCACGCGGACGGTCTCGCCGACGGCGAGCCCGGTGAGGTCGATGCCGGTCTGGGTGTTGACGAAGACGGTGAGCTCGCCCGAGCCGTCGTCGACGAAGAACTTGAACCCGTAGGGCAGATCCGGCGCCGGCGCCCGGGTGATCGTGGCGACCACGCGCACCAGCCGGCCCTCGGAGCTTTCGCCGACGGCACCGGTGGCGAGCAGCAGCGGACGGACGGCGGGGCCGTTGCCGTGCACGACGACGGCGGCCGGGCCGACGGGAACGAGGACGAGCAACCCGGAGCTGTCGCGCAGCGTGCCGGTCACCCGGACCCGCGTGCGCGGCGCGATACCCAGGTCGGCCGCGACGCTGACGTAGATGCCCGCGGTGCGGTCCTGCAGCCCGAAACCCCGGTCGAAGAAGCTGGACTCGAACGCCCCCGAGGGGGTGGTCGCCACCCCGTCGACGGTGACCACCGCGCCCGGCGGCAGGGTGCGCGCCTGCGCGATGGACACCACGCGGTGGGCGGCCTCCACCGCCTGGACGGGCGGTGCGAAGCCGACGGTACCCAAGATCAGGAACAGAACCGAAATGCGGCGCTGCCACGAAGACATCCGGACTTCCTTTCCCCGCATCGCGCCGGGCTCAGCGGTAGCGGCGTTCGAACGCGGTGAACTTGGCTTCCTGCTGCCACTGCAGGCTCGCTTTCGGGCTGCCGTCGAGGAACGTCCGGCAGGCCGGGCCGGGGTGGGGTGCGCCCAGCCGGTCGCGGGCGCACGGTGCGGCCGGCACGAAGGTGTCCGGGCTGCGCCACAGTGACGCGCCGTCGAGGAAGGCGTGCTCCAGGCTGGTGCGGGCCAGGGTTTTCAGGTCGCGGTAGCGCAGGCGGTAGTCGGTGGCCGCGCGCTGGTACTCGTGGGTGAGGTCGATCCGGGAGACGCCCTCGTCGTCGGTGGAGAGGGTGACCGGCACCCGGAACGCGCGGTAGGCCGGGAAGGGGTGGTCCCGGCCGGAGAGCCCGAGGATCTGCTCGTTGCTGCTGAGGTTGATCTCCACCATCACGTGCCGGTCGGCCATCGTGCGCATCAGCTGCGGCCAGTCGTCCTCGCCGAGCACGTCCGCGCCGTGCCCGATCCGCTCCGCCCGGCCGGTGAGCACGGCTTCCCGGATGTGGTAGGTCAGCTCCTCCGGCTTGACCAGGCCGGGCACGAGTTCGCCGGCGTGCAGGGTGATGTGCCCGGTGCGGTAGACGCCACGCAGGTAGTCCAGCATCCGCATGTGCAGCCGGTAGTCGCGGACGGAGACCTCGCCTTCCTCCGGCGAAACCAGGTTCACCGCCACCGTGCGGTGGTCGGCCGCCGCCAGCTCGAAGGCCGACACCATGTACGTGAACACCACGTTGGGCGGGTTGTTCCGGTTGACCTGCTGGATGTACCGCGGGGTCACCCCGCACCCCGGCGACGCCGCCGGCGTGGCGCAGCGCAGCAGTGACCGCAGCCGCGTGGTGTCGGCGTCCACCTCCGTGGTCGCGGCGGCCGTGACGCCCGCCATGGTGCCGCCGGCCAGGACCTGCGCCCGCATCGCGGCGAAGTCGCCGGTGAAGGTGACGCGCTGCGACAGCTCGTACAGCGGCCCGCCCTGCCGGGTCAGCATCGTCTCCAGGTACTGCTCGTTCTGCCGGCCGGCCCGGTCCAGCACGTCGGCCAGCATCTCGACCCGGTGCGCGCCGGTGACCGCGCCGAACTTGCCGAAGGTGGCGAAGAAGTGGTCGTGCCCCGATTCACCCTGTCCCGCCTGGAAACCCTCCATCGACCACGCCATCAGCACGGCCCGGTGGAAAGCCGGGTCCGACGAGGTGTCGGCGGCGGGACGCTGACCCGCACCACACGGCCCGGCCGCCGCGACGAACGTGGTGGTGTGGATGCACAGCCCGTCCTGGGCGGCCAGGGAGATCAGCAGCTCGGTCGACGCCGCCCCGGACAGGTGACTGTGCAGGTCGCCACCCTTGGGCAGGCCCAGCAGGAAGGCCCGCAACCGGGCCGGGTCGTGCCGGACGGAGTCGAGGTAGCGCTCAACGCCCACCTCGGCACCCGGATCCGCCTGCGCGGGCGAGACGACCACCCCCGAAGCCACCAGGCTCAGGAGCCCGGCGGTGACGAGCGACAACCCGAACCGCAGTTTGCGCATGACGATCCTTCCCGGTTACGACGATCCACCCCCACGATGGGCATCCAGGGTCGAAGGTCGCCGAAGCAGGCCCATCCGTTTCGAAATTCAGGGAAACTAGCAGGAAATTGCGCCATTCAGACCATGGAGTTCAATCTGTCGTTGTCATTGATTTGACCATTCAGCGGCCGATGGCTTTCAGAGCCGGGCAGCGTGCTCCGGCCAGACGACCGTGACGTCCAGCCCTCGATTCCTTGCCGCCTCAACGACATCCGCGGTACCGCCGTGTCCGCCGGATGGACCGCCGTCCCAGACCGCGATCATCTTGTCCACAATGGACAGAACGTGTTCGCTGGCGGCCATGTAGGCGTCGCGGTTCGACTCGGTGAACGGCATCGTGCGGACGCTCGCCTCCGCGATCAAGCTGTCGAATTCGGTCGCGTTGCCGGGCTTGACCTTGCGCTCGCGATAGTCTTCCGCGGGCAGCACGACTTCGAGTGACCCCCCCAGCTCCAGAATGACCCTGGCGAAAACCTGGTCGGCGCCTCGGGCCAGGCAGGTAACGCCGACGAGGTCATCGCGCTGTCCTTCCAGGAGCTCGCGGAGCTCGCCGGCCACGAGTCCGGCGGTGGCGTCGGTCAGGTTGGTGTGGCCGGTGATTCCGATGCGCACCACGGAACGTCCTTTTCCTAGACTGCCAGCTTCGCAGCGACGACATCACGGATGTCGCGTACGGCAGGAACCGTAGCGAACGCCCCCGCTTCCCGATGGAAGTCCCGCAGCTTGACCCCGACCCGGCCGGACGTCCACGGCGCAGCGTCAGGCAGGGCCATGCCGATCAGCTCGGCGGCGCGTTCCGGCTCGCCGGTGATCAGGTGGCAGCGGGCCAGCCCGACGAGGTCGAAGACGCGATTGCGGACCCGATCGGGATCGCGCAGGGCGATCGCGCGGCCGATGTAGTCCTGAGCTTGGGCCGCGTGCCGGGCGTCGTGCCGCGACAGGTCGCGGTAGCGGGCGCCGATGACACCCACCAGTTCGGCTTCGTCCAAGCTCCGGACCGAAGGGGTTGCCGCGTCGCCGTCCCGAAGCCCCTCGCCGAAGTAGTCCTCGGCGAGCCGGACGGATCGTCGGAACGCGGGCGCGTCACCGAGCTGGGCGTGCGCCCAGGCCTCGCGGGTGGCCAGGACAGCGCGCAGCCGCGGGCTGGCCGTCCGGCGGGTGGCGTACTGCGCCAGCTGCACGACCTCCAGGCCGTCGGCCGGCCGGTCGAGGTCGAAGCACTGCCTGGCCAGCGACGCGAGGGCGACCGCGGCAAGCGCGTCATCACCGGCGACGTGGGCCAGCTGAGCCGCCAGCTTGAAGTAACGCTGCGCCGCGCCGTGCGCAGCTTCGTCCCAGGCCATCGTTGCGACGATGTCGGCGAGCTCGGCGCCGACGCGGAAGGCGCGACGCGTCTCCGCCGTACCGGACGGAGCCTCCTTCAGGCGGCGAAGGTGGGAGTCGAGCTGCGCCACGGCGGCCGAGCGTGCGACGGAGCCGCTGGCCGAACGCCAGCGACGAACGAACTGGACGAATTCTTCTGCCGAGGTCAGCTCGGCCACGGTAAACGCGGTCGACGTCCACCGCGGCCCAGCCGCAGCGGCCGGCCAGAGGAACGGAGTCAGCTCGGCGGCCAGCGCCGAACCGGCCAGGACAGCGGCAGTCGCGAGCAGGCTCCGGCGGGAGGTCGGCATGAGGTCCTGCTCGGTCGCGGTGACCGCCCTGTCGACGACGGCGTCGGCCTGCCACGCGGTGAACGACGACGGTACGGCCGGGCCGGCGGAACTCGCAGGCGCGGCGAAGCCGAGCGCGGCGTCGTCCGCCGCGCCCAAGACGTGCCGGAGGGCGGCTCGGTAGGCCGCGCTCGGCCATCGGACGACGCCACGTTCGAGCTTTGCCACGTAGTGCGCGTCGAAGGGATACCGGATACGGGTCGTCTCCCACAACCAGCGGGTCACCCCGTCGGCGACATCGGCTCGGGATGCGCGTTCACCAGGCACGCGCGGTGAGGGCAGTCGTTCCCGCGCTGCCCGCAAACGGCGATTCGGCTCTGGCATGCACCCTCCCCGGGTCACGCCGATTGTAGCCAGGCCTGCGCATTGAGTCACCGCGTGAGCTGATCTGCCCCGAGCTGCCCCGTGCGTCCCCGCGACGCCCCGCGGCTTGGCCTCCCTCTCGATGTCAGAGCCGCCGACGCTGAGTTCGTCCAGCGCTTCAAACCGAAGGAGAGATCGATGCCGATCACCACCAGCTCGCACCGGACCGGGCGCGACCTCGCCGAGCGCATCCTGGACCAGGCGTTGGCCTTCCTCGTCGCCTGCAGCTTCAACCTCGGCGTCCCGCTCGCCCCGGGCGAGCTCGTCGACATCGACCGGCACACTTCATCCTCGACACCTACGAGTACGCCGCCTTCTGCGACCTCTGAGGTTCATCCGACGAGGTGACAGTGGTCTAGCTGCCGAGCCAGACATACCGTCGTTTCGGTCGGCCGGCGCCGCCGTATTCCAGGTGGACGTCGGCTTTCCCCGCAGTGACGAAGTGTTCGAGGTAGCGCCTCGCGCTCACCCTCGCGAGCTGTGTCAGCTCAGCGCATTCGCCTGCGGACACACCGTCCGGGCGCTCTCGGAGGATGCGCTCCACGAGTTTGGCGGTTTGGGTGGTCAGCCCTTTGGGAAGGGTGGGTGTCCTGGATGGCCGAGCCCCGAAAACCTGGTCGACATCCGCTTGGCCGGCGTTGGCGAGCTGGCCGAGTTTCTTCTGCAGCGCGGCGAAGTGCGCCAACTGGTCACGCAGCGCGTCATAGGTGAACGGCTTGATCAGGTAGTGCAGGACGCCCCCGCGCATGGCGCTGCGGACGGTGTCCACGTCGGTCGCGGCGGTGATGACGATGATGTCGACCGCCTCGTCGCCGCGGGCCCGCAGTTCTCTGAGGACGCCGATCCCGTCCAGATCCGGGAGGTAGATGTCCAGGAGCACGAGATCGGGCCGCAAGTCGCGCACGGCCCGCAGTGCGTCCATGCCGGTGTGGGCGACGCCGACCACTTCGAAACCGGGGGTGCGCGCGACATACCCACTGTGCACCCGGGCAACCATGAAGTCGTCGTCGACGACCAGCACCTTGATCACACCGGCACCCCGATCGGCAGTGACGCCGTGAACACGGCGCCGTTCTCGTTGTGCACCCGCACCGATCCTCCGCGACGCAGACACGTCTGCCGCGTCAGCGCGAGCCCGAGACCTCGTGATCCGTGTTCGGCAGCCTTGGTGGTGAAGCCGTGCTGGAACACTTCCTCGGCGATTTCCGGAGCCACCCCCGGCCCGGAGTCGCGCACCACGACGATCACCTCGCTCTGCTGCTGCCGCACCTGGACTTCAACCCAGCCGTCCTGGGCTCCCAACGCGTCCAGCGCGTTGTCGATCAAGTTGCCCAGCACTGTCACGAGGTCCGTCGACAGGACCTCGTCGATATCGGCCAAGGTGCTGTCAGCGGCCATCTTGAGACCGATGTTGCGCTCGGCGGCGAGGCTGGCTTTGGCGATCAGCAGCGCCGCCACGGCGGGGTCGCCGATCCGCTCGCTCACCTCGCGTCGCCAGTGGGCTTGGGTCGAGCTGATCCGGTGAACGAAGCCGCGAACTTCGTCGTACTCGCCGAGTTCGATCAAACCGGCGATCGTGTGAAGCCGGTTGCTGAACTCGTGTGCCTGCGCTCGGAGCGTGTCCGTGGCGTGCCGGCTGGCCGCCAGTTCGTCGTGGAGAGTCATCAGCTCGGTGCGATCGCGCACGGTGACGACCGCGCCGTGCACCTCGATCGGCATCCGGTTCAGCGTCAGCACCCGGCCTTCACCCAGCACAAGTTGATCGACACCGATGGTGGCGCCGCTCAGCACGTCGCGCAGGCGGTCGTCGAGGTCCAGCTCCGACACGGACCGGCCGACGCAGCCGGGCGGGAGGGCGAGCAGTTCTCGTGCGTGGTCGTTGGCCAGGGTGATCCGGTTGGCCGGATCGAGACCGATGACACCCTCCTTGATCCCGTGCAGCAAGGCCTCGCGGTACTCCACGAGCGCGGTGATTTCTCTTGGTTCGAGCCCGAGCGTCTGGGTTTTCACCCGGCGGGCCAGCAGGAGCGAGCCGACCACCCCGATGATCAGGGCGACGCCGAGCAGTCGCAGCGCGTTGTCCGGCGCGTCGAGCACTCCGGCGAAGACGCCGGGCTGCTCCTGGCCGGCGGCGATCACGCCGATCACGCGACCGTGATCACCGATGACCGGCACGTGGGCCACGATCGCTCCGGCGATCTCGCCCACCCACGACCGTCCGCTCAGCGCGGTGCTGGCCCCGACCTCGAGCGGCTCGCCGACCTGGCTGGGGTCCGGTGAGGTCAGCACCTTCCGCGTCGTATCGGCAATGATCACGTAGGTCGCACCGGACAGGCTGCGGGCGTTCTCGGCGAACGGGGCGAGCGTGTAGTGCCGCAACGGGTCTGCGAGCGCGGCTCGGACACCCGCGGTTGCGGCGACGTCTTCGGCTACCGAGAGCATCCGCCGCCCCTCGGTCGTGCGAAAGTTCGCGCTCGCTTGGATGACCGACAGAGTTCCCACTGCGCAAAGCAGTGCAACCACTACGACGAGTTGCCATGCGAGGAGCTGGCGGGCCAGTGATGCTCGTCCGCCCATGACACCTCCCGTGACCACAAAGACCAAAAGAACCGCTACGCCCGTAAGCGGGACATCTCTGTCTACACGAGTGCACCATGTCCAACCACCTGGCAAAGAGGACGGGGAAGACAGTGTCGTCGAAGAACTGGCTGGCGGTCGCAGCGGCGTTGGCCGCTGTCGTCCTGCTGCCGCCACTGCTCACCTCAGGCTCGGAAAGCAGCGCCTCCGGGCAGCTGCGTGCGCTCCGGGTCCTGGTTCCCAATGCCCCTGGTGGGGGCTATGACATCACCGCGCGCACCGCGGCGAAGGCGATGAAGGACGCGGACCTGCTCCGCAACGCCGAAGTCTTCAACCTCCCGGGAGCCGGCGGCACGGTCGGGCTCGGCCGGACGGTCGCCGAACGCGGCAACGGCAAGCTCGTCATGTCGATGGGCCTGGGCGTGGTCGGCAGCGTGTTCACGAACAAAGCACCATCGTCGCTGCTGGACACCACCGCGATCGCGAAACTCATCGAGGAACCGGACATCGTCGTGGTCGGCAAGGACTCGCCGTTCCGGACCCTCGAGCAGCTGGTGGCGGCCTGGAAGGCGAACCCCGGCGCGGTGCCGGTCGGCGGTGGGTCGTCGCCGGGCGGCCCGGACCACCTGGCGCCGATGCTGATGGCCAAGGCCGTGGGCCTGCCGCCCAAGCAGGTCAACTACATCCCCTTCGACGGCGGCGGCGAGCTGCTCGCGTCGGTGCTCGGCGGCAAGGTGGCGTTCGGCGTCTCCGGCATCGGCGAGTACCGCGACCAGATCCAGGCCGGAACCCTCCGGGTTCTGGCCGTGACCAGCGCGAAGCGCATCCCGGGCGTCGACGCGCCCACGCTGGTCGAAGCGGGCGTCGACGTCAAGTTCAGCAACTGGCGCGGGATCGTCGCCCCGCCGGGAATTCCCGATGTCGACCGCACGCGGCTGGTCGAGCTCTTCTCCCAGCTGCACCAGACCCCACAGTGGCGCGAAGCCCTGCAGCGCAACGGCTGGACCGACGCGTTCGCCCCGGGAGACGAGTTCGGCGCATTCCTGAAAGAGGAGAACACGCGAGTGGCGACGGTGTTGCACGACTTGGGGCTGGCATGAACAAGACCTGGCTGAAGGAGCGGTCCGAGCTCGGTGTCTCCGCCGTGCTCGTCGGGCTCGGCGTGCTGGTCCTGGTGGATGCGCTGACCATCCACACCGACTTCGCCCAGCGCGGTCCGGTCGGCCCCAAGGCCGTACCCGTCCTGGTTGGTTCGCTGCTCATCGTGGTGGCGCTGCTCCTGGCCAGGGATGTGCTGCGCGGTGGGCGAGGGGAGGCCGAGGGCGGTGAGGACGTGGACCTCAGCGCGCCCGCCGACTGGCGGACGGTGCTGCTGCTGTGTGCGGCGTTCCTGGCCAACGCCGCGTTGATCGGCGTGGCCGGGTTCCCGATCTCCGGTGCCGTCCTGTTCTGGGGCGCGGCCTACGCCCTGGGCAGCAGGCACTTCGTCCGCGACCCCCTCATCGCCGCGGGTCTGTCGGTGGCGACGTTCCTGATCTTCAACAACCTGCTCGGCGTGCCGCTGCCCGGTGGCCCCTTGATGGAGGTGCTCTGACGTGGACTCCTTCGACCAGCTCCTGACCGGCTTCGGCACGGCGCTGACTCCGACCCACCTGGCGTTCGCCGCGATCGGGGTCCTGCTCGGCACCGCCATCGGCGTCCTGCCGGGCATCGGACCGGCGATGGCGGTCGCGCTGCTGCTGCCCGTCACCTACGGGCTCGAGCCGACCGGCGCGTTCATCATGTTCGCGGGCATCTACTACGGCGGGATGTTCGGCGGCTCCACCACCTCGATCCTGCTCAACACGCCGGGGGAAAGCGCGGCCGTGGTCGCCGCCATCGACGGCAATCCCATGGCACGCCGAGGGCGCGGTTCACAGGCACTGGCGGCCGCCGCCATCGGTCACTTCGTCGGCGGCATCATCGGCACAATGCTCCTCGTGCTGCTCGCCCCCACGGTGGCGAAGTACGCCGTCAACATCGGGGCGCCGGACTTCTTCGCGATCATGGTGCTCGCCTTCGTCGCCGTCACGTCGGTGCTGGGTGCGTCGCGCATCCGCGGCTTCGCGTCGTTGCTGATCGGGCTCACCCTCGGCCTGGTCGGACTGGACGAGATGACCGGCCAGCAGCGGCTGACCTTCGGGTCGTTGGACCTTTCCGACGGCATCGACGTGGTGATCGTCGCCGTCGCCCTCTTCGCGGTCGGCGAGTCCCTCTGGGTGGCTGCCCACCTTCGGCGCACCACGAGCGAGCCCATCCCGGTCGGGCGGCCGTGGCTGAGCAAGGCCGACCTGCGGCGGACCTGGAAGCCCTGGCTGCGTGGCCCGCTCATCGGCTTTCCCTTCGGGGCGATTCCCGCCGGTGGTGCCGAGATCCCCACGTTCCTGTCCTACGTGACGGAGAAGAGGCTGTCGAAGCATCGCGACGAGTTCGGCAAGGGCGCGATCGAGGGCGTCGCCGGCCCGGAAGCCACGGCATCGGCGTCCGCGGCGGGCACGCTCGTGTCGATGCTGACCCTGGGGCTGCCGACCACCGCGGTGGCCGCGGTGATGCTCGCCGCCTTCCAGCAGTACGGGATCCAGCCGGGGCCGCTGCTGTTCGAGCGGGAGTCGTCGCTGGTGTGGGGGCTGATCGCGTCGCTGTTCATCGGCCTGACGTTGTTGCTCGTCCTCAACCTGCCGCTGGCGCCGCTGTGGGCCAAACTGCTGCGGATTCCCCGGCCGTACCTGTACGCCGGCATCCTGTTCTTCGCCAGCGTCGGCGCCTACGCGGTGAACGCCGACGTGTTCGACCTGCTGGTCATGTTCGCCATCGGCGCCATCGGGTTCGTCATGCGCCGTTATGGTTTGCCGGTGCTCCCGGCGATCATCGGCGTCATCCTCGGGCCGGCCGCCGAACAGCAGATGCGGCGAGCGCTGCAGCTCAGCGACGGCGCACTCTCCGGGTTGGTGAACACCTGGCTGTCGGTCGCCATCTACGTGGTCGTCCTCGCCCTGCTGGTGTTGCCGTTGATCCGCAAGGCCATCGTGTCGGCCAAGTCCGGTTCAACTTCAGGTTCTGATCGGGAGCACGTCGACAGTTAGGTTCTACCTCGACGAGCCATCGGGATCACCCCGCCAATGCCACCATTCCCAAACCGGATCGCCGAGATCAACGCGTGCCACAAATTCACTGCCAGAAACTACTTCACCAAAATTAGTGTCCACCACAGCGGGCGCATTGGCAGAAATGAGTCTGACAATTGACTCCGCAAGGGCAGGGTCTCGATAATCCACCGAGAATGCCGTGAACGAAGTCCTGGGTATCAACTCTTCGGGCCACTCCTCAAAAATTAACTCCTCATCCGGGTCAACAACACAAACGTAAGCGCTCGAGGTCGCCTGCGAAACCTCGAGGCACCTATCCGTCAAGGAAACCCGGTGAGAGGACTTCAGGGAGTCCGCGACCACATCGAGGTTCCAGCCCTCCGCAGAAACAACAATTACCAGCGTCTCCATTGGCTACAACTCTCCTTAATCGTACGCCGGCCGACACTTCCTCCCATTGCGACCGACACACGATGGGCTATCCGCCGGCCGCCCAGGCTATGAGCTCATCCATATTCTTGAATACTGGCACGCCCAGCTGTTCAATCCCTCGGGTAACGTGGGGACCCATATTGGGACCATAAACCGCAACGCGAGCCCCACCGGACGTGGGCAGGACACGGTCCCGAATCTGCGAAGTCTTGCCACTTCCGTTCCCAGCGGTCACCTCGATGACAAAATTGTCTCCATAGACATCATGATCCGACCAAGTCGTCCCGTCCGCACGAGACACCTTTCGCCCCATGCCTTTTACCAGATCCGGGTGAGCAGCCTCAATAGCATTCGCTACGACGTCTTCAAGAGGATGCTCGCCCATCCCTGTCCATTTCCCACAGTTGTGGGCAGGGACCGAAGTGGCGCCCGCGGGGACATAGTACGTGTGAGCACCGTCGACGGAGAGGTTGCCGCGGATGCAGCCGGCGGCCGCCTCCGCCAGGATTTTCGCTTCTGCCGTCAGTGCCGCCTTCACCTCGGGGGCAAGGTGGGCCGACTGGAGGGCGGCCAGAGCCGGCGTGAGATCCCGGCCGGCGGCGATCGACAGCCTGAGGTCGCGGATGGTCAGTGCGGCAGCCCGGAGTTCCTCGGCCCCGACGAACAGCGATGCCGTCCACAAGCAGCCGGACAGCTGGAGGTTGCCGCAGTCCCGCATGTCGGACAGGATCTGGAACACCAGGTTGGGGATGAAGTTCTCGATGAACTCCCTGGCGCTGGTGAACAGGTACCTGGCGACGTCCGCACGGGTGATGTGGATCGTGCGCTCGACCGGGAAGTCGGCGATCTCCCGGCGGTCGAGCTGGTCCTCGTCGACGTTCCCCGCGCAGTCCCGCACCGCGACACCGGGCAGCTTGCAGGTGACCGCCCAGTAGAAGACGACACCGGAGAAGTGCACCCGCATCCGCACGTCACACGACGCGTTCGGATCGCTCAGGTCCATCGCGCACTCGTTGAGCTGCTCGTAGGACGTCCGGGACAGCCCGCTGAGGTCGACCCGGACGTTGGCGCCGTCGATCCCACCCGGACCGGCCTCGCCGAGCGCGGCGGCCTCGTCCCGATCCCGCTGCTCCTGCTCGGCGCGCTTGGCCGCGTCTTCGGCCTCCTGCGCGAGGTTCCGGGCGTTGGCGGCGGCCGCCTCGGCGGCGGCCGCGTCCCGCTCGGCCCGGTCCGCAGCGTTCTTCGCGGCATCGGCGTCGGCCGCGGCGGCATCGGCGGCCTTGCGGGCCGACACCGCGTCCTTCTCGGCCTCCGTCGCGGCCTGGGCCGCCGCGTCCGCGTCGGCACGGGCGTCGCGCGCGGCCACGCCCGCCATGAAGGCGTCGTCCTGGGCCTGCTGGTCGATCGCCGTGGTGGCGTCGGCGGCCCGTTGCGTCGCCTGGGCGTCCGCGGCCGCGGCGGCGGCGGACGCCTGCGCGGCCGCGACCGACCGCTGTGCCGATTCGGAGTCGGCGGCGGCCGTGGCTGCGGACTGCGCCGCCGCCTTGGCCGACACGTCGGCGTGCAGAGCGGCTTCGGCGGCGGCACGCGCCGCGCGGGCGGCTTCGTCCGAACGCGCCTTGGCCGCGTTCGCTTGTTGCTGCGCAAGGGTTTCCGCGGTCTGGCCGACCAGCACCGCCATGCCGGCGGAGGAGTCGGTCAGCTGGAACGGCCTGCCCAGGCGGATCGAGGCGTTGGACGCCGTCGCGGTCGCGGCGGCGGAGTCCCGGGCGGCGGCGGCCGCCTCGGCCGCGGCGAAGGCGTGCCCGGCCGTCGTGGCCGCGTCCGCCTTGGCCTGGTCGGCTTCGGCGCGCGCGGTGGCGGCGTCGGCCTTGGCCTGCGCCGACGCGGCGTCGGCCTTGGCCGCCTCCGCCTTGGCCGCCTCCACATTGCGAGCAGCCTGATCCGCGGCCACGATCGCGTCGGCCGCCGCGGCGTGCGCGGCCATCATGGCGGCCCGGCTGGTCCCGGCCGACGACGCGGCGGAATCCGCGGCCGCCTGGGACCGTGACGCTGCCGCGTCGGCCTCCGTGGCCGCGGCCCGTGCCGCCACCGCCGCGGCACCGGCCTGGTCCGCGGCCGCCTGTGCGCTCGTCGCCGCACCGGCCGCCTGGCCGGCCGCCGACCTGGCCTGGTCGGCCGCGGTCCGCGCACCTTGTGCCGCGTCGGTGCCTTCGGCCGCCGCGGCCCACGCCTCGCACGCGTCGGCGCGGGCGTTCGCGGTGTCCCTCGCGGCGGCCGCGGCCACCGCGTTGTTGCGCGCCAGCGTGGCCCGGGACTCGGCGTTTTCCGCCGCCTGCCGCTTCTGCGCCGCGGTCCCGGCGGCCGCTTCGGCATCGGCCCGCCTGGCGGCCGCCGTCTGGGCCTGGGCCTGGGCGTCGGCATCGGCCTGCCGTGCCTTGGCGCGCTGGTTCTCGGCCTCGGTCTTGGCCGCGCCGGCCTTGGCCCGCTCGGCTTCCGCGATCCCGCGCTGGGTGTGCGCGTCGCCCGCGGCGACCTGGGCCGTCTGCTGCGCGCGCTCGGCGGTCTCCCGGTCCTGGTGCGCCCGTGCCGCCGCGGCGGCGGCCTCCGCGGCCTGGGTGGCGGCGGCCTCGGCCGCGGCGTGAGCCTGGTCGGCGGCCTGCTTCGCCGCGGCCTGCCGGAAGGCCGCCTGGGTGGCGTGCGCCTGCGCGGAGGCGCTGGACCACAACGCACCGGCGTCACTGGCCGCGGCGTTGCTGGCGTGGAGCGCGGTCTGCACCGCCGACGCCGACGCCTGCGCGGCGGCCGCGGACGCCGCGGCCACCTGGGCGGACTGCTGCGCGTAGGTCAGGCCCCGGCCGTACGGCGTGCCGTTGGCGGCCGCGATGGCCGCCGCCTGGGACTGTGCGGTGAGGGCGTTGTCCGACTGCGCCTTCGCCGAGTCCGCCGCCCGCTGCGCCACCGGGACCTGCGCGGCGACCCGCCGCTTGGCGGTCGCCAGGTCGTTGGCCGCCCGGGTGCGCAGGGCCTGCGAGGGGTAGCGCGGGTCGGTGGGCGCCGGCCAGCTCCGCTGCCAGTCCAGCAGCTTGCTCACGATCGCGGCCTGGCCGACCGCCTCGATCATCGCGTTCGTGGCCGACTCGAGGTCCTTGGACGCCTGCAGCTCGGCGGCGACCAGGGCGGCCCGCTGCGGCGCCTGCGCGGCAAGCTCGGCATTCCACTCGGTGTCGGCGGCGGTGACGACGGCGCCGAGCACCTGGTTCGGGTCCGCCGGGTTCTCGCTGTCACAGCCGGCGTACCGGATCTTGAGCGCCTCGACCTCCATCCGGAACTCAGCGGACGCGGGTACCGGGGCGGTCGTGGCGAAGCCGCCGTACTGGAGGAACTGCCGGATGTCGTCGGCGGAACGGCCGTTGACCACCATGTCGCCGAAGTAGAAGACGGCCGGGTCGCCGGCTTCCTTCTTCCGGTCGAGGACCACCGTGGCCGCGTCGACCGCCGGCTGGGCCGCCCTCGCCACGAGGTCGGCGTGGACGGCGGCGTCGGCCATGTCCTGACGCTTGTTCTTGTAGTCGAGGAGGTCCGCTTCGAACCAGGGGATGAGGGCGCCCGAATAGGGTTTCAGCACCGCTTCCCACGCCGCGTGCTGGTGGGCCGACACCTCGTTCTCCGCGACGATGGCCTCGCCGTCCCGGCGGTACGCGTCACCGATCGTGCCGAGCTCGAACTCCAGGCCGTAGGCCGCCGCGCGGAGGTCGGCGTCCGAACCGGCCAGCGCCGCGCCGGCGGTGGCCTTGAACTGCGGGCCGCCGGCGTGCATCACCAGCCCGACCCGGCACCGGTCGGTCCTCGCCTGCGTGCCCAGCGGGGAGCGCAGGCCGGGGGTGTCGTCCTGCTGCGCGGCCGGCGCGGGGCTGTTCGCCACCGACGCCGCGTTCGACTCCGAGGCCACGCACAGGGCCGTCAACGTCACGGCAAGAGCGGCCAGCGAGCGGGACACCCCGCTTCTCTTTTTGCGCGCACGAAACAGGCCAGCTCTTGGCACCACGAACCCCCCAGGACGAACCAGACACCGCGTCTGATCAAGACTGATCGGGAACACTAGCCACAAAGGACACAAGGCGGCAATAGCCGCTCCGGGGTTACGCCATCCGACGCACGCCGTTCGATTCCCCGGACGCCGTTCGGCTCAGCGGGGGCCGGAGAACCGGGCCCGGCACCTCGATCGTGCACTGCTGCCGGGTCGCCGAGCGGCTTGCTCGACGATCGGCTGACTCACTGGGACGCGGTCGAGGCGTGCCGGCACGCCAGTCAGCTGGTGTTCATCGCCGACGACGTCTTCGACCGCATCAACGACCACGGCTACCTCTTGCCGGCGCAGCTCACGAGGGATGCCGTCTGGTGAGGATGCTGTACGTGCCCCCGACGGGACTCGAACCCGCACTGAATCGATTTTAAGTCGACTGCCTCTGCCGGTTGGGCTACGGGGGCACCGCACACTCTAGGTGATCAGGCCGGACGGTTGTCCAGTGCGCCGTGCTATTCCGCCGGGAGCTGGGGCTCTTCGCCGTCCAAGAGGCCGGGGCCGGGCTCTCCTCGGCGCCAGTCCTCCGATCTGCGGCGGCGGCGTTCCTGCTCCCTCGCTATCCAATCGCGGCCCTCCGCCGAGACCGCTTCCAGCACGTGCAGTGCGCCCGCGATGCCCGATGACTCCAGGGCCAGGCGCTGCAGCATGGCCTCGTTCTCCAGGCTCTCGTCCGTCAGGCCTTCGAAACCCTCGGCGACGACCGAAATCTGCTCGCCGCTGACCAATGTCAGCCGGAATGCGCGCTTTCGGACCGACTGGGTCTGCTGGAGCACCGCGTTGTCGCCGTTGAGGATCTGGTAGTGCCACCCGTCCGCGTAACGGACGCCGACTTCGGCGACGCGGGCCGCGGAGAGGGCGTCGTAGCGGAACGATGTCCGGCGCTCGTCGTGGACGTCGGCCTTGAGGAAGTCCAAGTCCACCTCGATTTCGCGGACGCCGCTGTGCGTCAGGAGGAACACGAGGATCACGTAGCGCGAGTAGCGCATCGGACCGCCGAGAACGCGGGCGCGCCTTGCGTTGGCCGCTCCCTCCGTCAGCACCACGTGCGCCACCAGGTCGCGGTTGGTCAGCGCGCACCGGCGCAGGGCTTCGGTTTTGAGGTGTGACTTGTCCAGGTCGAGCCACCAAGCCATCTCGGCGTCGTCGGGGCGGTCCGCGAGCACCTGGGACCACTCCGCGAACGCCTGCTCCTCCTCTTTCAGCAGCCGGCTGCCGCGTTCGTTCTCCTCGGCCTGGAACTGGTGGGCCACCATGATCCGGAGGCCGTGCTTCATCGCGAAAAAGCCGCCTATGCCGAGGAAGAACGCCGCTCCGGTGAAGCTGCCCGAGCCACTGAGCATGATCAGCGCGCCGACGATCGCGACGGCGATCCCGGCGCGGTGGACGAAGAGACTGATCGCGGACGGGCGGACCTCGTCGCGGTAGGCGTACAGGGTGCCGTTGCGCCACTGCGCGGCCACCCGGCGGGCGTGCCACCGGATCAGCCAGTTGACCGCGTCCGCTTCGACCTGCGCGTTGCCGAACAGGGTCACGAACCGCCACTTGTAGTACTCGCAGATGCCACGGGTGTCGTTCACCCAGCTGCCCGGTGTGTGCGGCCGCGCGTCCCAGAAGCGCGCCTCCACCAGTTTGTGGATCTGCTCGACGAACCGGGACGACACCCAGTGGCCGGGCGAGACGGCGGGCTGGAACTGCAGCGGGACGCCGTGCTCGCGGTCGCGGGCGACCAGCCGCATCGTGCCCAGTTCCTGCTCGCGGCCCGCCCAGATCGCGCCGGCGAACCCGGCCGCCATGACGAGCAGGGCGGCGATGCCGACCGCGGGACGGCCGTCGCCGAACCCGCTCAGGAACGCGATGGTCCCGAAGAGCACACCCGCTCCGCCGAGGCCCGCCTTCACCCACTCCGCCGACGGGACGGCCGCGCGCGCGGGCACGAAGTACCGCGGCACCGCGGGATCCGGCTCGAAGAACTTCCACGCCCGGCCGGCCCGGTCGTGCGCCAGCCGCTCCGTCCGGACGCGCTCGGCGTCCACCGCGTCCACGCTGTCCTGGAGCGCACCGCCGAGGGCGAGCGCGAGGTGCCGCGTGATCTCGTTCTGCCTCTCCCGGGGCAGGTCCTGCAGGTTCGCCATGGCCTTCGCCAGGTCGGCGGCGTCCAGTGCGCTGCCCATCTCCTGCCGCCACACGAAGGACATCAGCTCCCACACCACGCCCAGCGCGCCACGCCACTCGTCGTGGCCGAATCGCCGGGCCGTCAGGTCCGCCATCCGGAACCGCGCGTACACGTCGTCGCTGATCTCGTTGAGCGACCGGTCACTGAGGACGGACAAGGCGTAGTAGTAGGCGAGCTCGGTGGACGCGTGTCCGTGCTGCAGCAGCTCCTGGAGGAGCGTCTCGGCCATGCGCGGGGTGCCACCGCGCAGGTGGTTCAGCGCGACCTGGAACCGCCGCTCCGGCGGATCCGAGGGATTGATGTGGTAGGTCGTCTCGTGGCGGTGGAACGTGCCGCCGTAGATCGCGCCGATCTGCTGCTCGACGTGGGATTCGCCGGACGCCTGGTTCTGGAAGCCGGGGTGCGGGACGCTCATGCCTGCCTCCGGGGAGATCGCTGGGTCACGTGGAAGTCCCCGTAGACGGCGCCCACCTGCTGCCCGACGTACGCGTTGTCCTTGGCCACGTTGGTGAAGCTCGCCGCCGGCACGTCGGCGGGCTCGTCCTGACGGGCACCGCCGGCGTCCCCGATCCCGGCGGCGAGCGCACGGACGAAGTCCGCCGCGTTGCCGGCGGCGACCGCCTGCCAGTCCGACTCGTCCGCCAGGTCCTTGGCGCCGTCCGCGCGGTCGCTGATCCCGCGGACGGTCAGCGCCGGGACGTCGTCGTTGAGGTGCCCGGTCAGCGCGAACCCGGCGCTCTCCATTTCGACCGCCACCGCGTCGTTGTAGTTGTCCCACAGGTACCGCGCGACCGCGGAGTTCCGCCCGTCGACCACCACCTCGCCCGCCGCGACCGGCTCGAAGTGGACTTCCGGCACGCTCTCCGCGCCGCCCCGGTTCCCGGCCCTGGCCAACGCCCGCGCAAGTTCCAGCAACCGGTACGAAGGTTCCCAGGCCTCCGGCCGGCTGCGGAAGCCTTCGTCGTCGCTGCGGCCACCGTGGTAGGCGTAGACCTTCCGGGCGACGACGACGTCGCCGAGCCGGAGCCAGTCGCGCAGCCCGCCGGCGACGCCGGTGAACAGGACCGCGGACGGCGAGAACTCCGCGACCGCGCGTTCCGCGATCGCGGCGGCGCGGGCGTTGCCCATACCCACCATGCCGAGCGCGGCCGGGCGACCGGCCAGCTCGCCGACGTCGAACACCGTGCCCGCCCGGTGCACGTGCCGCCGCACCCCGGTCATCCGGGCGCGCACCGCGGCGCGCTCCACTTCCATCGCGGTCAGGATCACCAGCACGGGACGGCCGTCCCTTCTTTCCGCTCTGCCATGACGATCTCCCTCTGTTCGCCGGTAGCCGCACTGGACTGTTTTCGTCAACAAGACGAATATTGGGCCGCTGCGTACACTGTGCAATATGGACACTTCACCGACCACGAGCGGCCGGGTGACCGGACGTGCCTGAGCCCGCCGAGTGGACGATTCCCGAGGTCGCGGTCGCCGTCGACCTGGCCATCCTCACCGTGCACGACGGCTCGCTGCAGATCATGCTGGTGAAGCGGGGAATTCCGCCGTTCGAGGGCATGCCGGCCCTGCCCGGCGGCTTCCTCGCGTCGACGTCGGAAGACCTCGACCACGCCGCGGCCCGCGAACTACACGAAGAGACGGGCCTCGACGCGCAGGCGTTACACCTGGAGCAGCTGCGCACGTACGGGACACCGGGCCGGGACCCGCGGCGGCGCGTGATCACGATCTGCTACGTCGCCTTCTCGCCCCAGCTCCCGGTTCCCGTGGCCGGCGGTGATGCCCGCGAAGCGGTCCTCATGCCCGTGGCGAAGGTGCTGAAACCACGCACCCGGATCGCGTTCGACCACAAGAGGATCATCGCCGACGCGGTCGAACGAGCCCGCAGCAAGCTCGAGTACACCACGCTCGCGGCGGCCTTCTGCGCACCGGAGTTCACGATGACCGATCTGCGCGAGGTCTACGAAATCGTCTGGGGCGAACAGCTCGACCCGCGGAACTTCCACCGCAAGATCATCGGCGTCGAGGGATTCCTGATCCCGACCGGGAAGCGGGTTTCGCGACAGCCCGGCCGGCCGGCCGCGCTCTACCGCCGCGGTCCCGCCACCGCGCTCCACCCGGCCATGCTCCGGTCCCGCCCGTAATCGTCACCTTGACGTTAACCAGCCGGGCGGGCTACCGTCGTACCGACCTTAATCGTCACTCTGACGGGAAGTGCCGGCATGGAGATCCACTGCAAGGCGCGGTTCGCGGTCCGGACGGTGGCACTGGCCTTCACCGCGGGCGCGGTGCTGGGCGCGAGCGTGACCGGATACGCCGCATCGTCCGGGCCGAGCGAGCCCGCGCCGCACAGCGCCGTCGCCCCGCCCGCCGCGGGATCGGCCACCGAACCGCACGACGGCTGAGACGCCGAGAGCCCCCGGTCACGGGACCAGGGGCTCTCGAAAGCGGGCGCTCAGGACTTCGAGACGCGCGCGAACTCGTCCTTCGGGTTGTTGATCTGCCCGAGCGAGATCACCTCGCGCCGGAACAGGCCACCCAGGATCCAGTCGAACAGGATGCGGATGCGGCGGTTCCAGGTCGGCATCGCCTTGAGGTGGTAGGCGCGGTGGAACAGCCACGCCGGGAAGCCCTTGATCTTCAGGTTCAGCGCGTCGGCGACGCCCTTGTGGAGGCCGAGGCTGGCCACCGCGCCGAGGTTCTTGTGGTAGTAGTCCTTCGGCTTGCCGCCGCGCAGGACCTTGATGATGTTCTTCGCCAGCAGCCGGGCCTGGCGGACCGCGTGCTGCGCGTTCGGCGGGCAGGTCGCCGTCGGGTCCTCTTCGGTGCGCGAGAGGTCCGGGATGGCCGCGTTGTCGCCCGCGGTCCACACGTCCGGGTGCCCGACGACCTGCATCGCGGCGGTCGCTTCGAGGCGGCCGCGCTTGTCGACCGGCAGGTCCGACTGGCCCACCACCGGGTTGGCCTTCACGCCCGCGGTCCAGATGATCGTGTCGGTGTCGAACTCGGTGCCGTCCGAAAGCACGACGTGGCCGTTCTCGAACGACTTCGCCGCCGTCGACAGGTAGACCTCGATGCCGCGCTTCTCCAGCTGCTCGACCGTGTAGACGCCCAGCGTCTCGCGGACCTCGGGCAGGATCCGGCCGGCCGCCTCGACGAGCACCCAGCGGATGTCGGAGACCTGGATGTTCGGGTAGTAGTTCTCCACCGCGAACCGGGTCATGTCCTCGAGCTCGGCCAGCGCCTCGATGCCGGCGAAGCCGCCGCCGACCACCGTGAACGTCAGCAGGCGCTTGCGCAGCTCGGGGTCGAGCGTGCTGGCCGCCTCGTCGAGCTTGGTCATGATGTGGTTGCGCAGGTAGATCGCCTCGCCGATGGTCTTGAAGGCGATGCCCTCCTCGACCAGGCCCGGGATCGGCAGGATGCGCGCGACGGCGCCGAGGGCGACGACCAGGATGTCGTAGCCCAGCTGCTCGATGTGGCCGTCGGCCGCCTCGACCGTGACGGACTTCTTCTCGTTCTCGATCTTGGTGACGCGCGCGGTCAGCACGTGGCAGCGCTTGAGCACCCGCCGCAGCGGCACGACCACGTGCCGGGGCTCGATCGCGCCGGCCGCGGCCTCCGGGAGGAACGGCGCGTAGGTCATGTGGGGCTGCGGGTCAACGACGGTCACGGAGGCCTCGTTGGCCCGGAGCATCTTCTGGAGGCCGTACGCCGTGTAGAGCCCGACGTACCCACCACCGAGGACGAGGATCCGAGTCGGTTCCGACTTCGACTTCGCAGCAGCCATGTCCTCATGGTGACACCTTCGCCACGACCTCGCTCGGGGGCCCCATCCCGCTGTGACCAGGGTCGCTGCGGTTTCCGTAACGATTCAGTCGTGCGCTGTCACCGAGGTCGCGGCGCGGAAGACGTCCGCCACCATGGCGTGGGTCACCCGGCGCGTCTGGACATTGCGTGGTGAGACGTGATAACAGCCGAAAAGCCGCAGGTCGCCCAGCTCCACGACGGCCCCGTGCGCGAACGCCGGACGCGGCTGCGGGACCGGCCAGCCGGCCGCGGACAGCACGGGCAGTGACGCCTGCCAGCCGAACGCGCCGAGCACCACGACCGCCCGCAGTGTCGGACGTAACAGCGCCAGCTCCTCCGCCAGCCACGGGCGGCAGGTGTCGCGCTCGGCCGGCGTCGGCTTGTTCTCCGGCGGCGCGCACCGCACGGGCGAAACGAGGCGCGTGCCGTACAGCTCGAGGCCGTCGCCGATGGCCGTCGCCGTCGGCTGCGAGGCGAGCCCGACCTCGTGCAGGACCCGGAACAGGAAATCACCCGATGGGTCGCCGGTGAACATCCGGCCGGTGCGGTTCGCGCCGTGCGCCGAGGGCGCCAGGCCGACGACGGCGAGCGACGCGTCCGGCGGCCCGAAGCCCGGCACCGGGCGCGCCCAGTACTCCTCGCCGCGGAACGCGGCCTTGGTGCCCGCGACGCCCTCGCGCCAGGCCACCAGCCGCGGACAGGCGCGGCAGCCCGCCACTGCCGCGTCCAGCTCGGGCAGCGACCTCATCGCAGCGCCACCCGGGACAGCCGGTCGGCGTGCCGCGTGGTCTCGGGCAGCCGGTAGCGCGGGGTCAGTGCCAGCGTCAGCCGGCAGGCGTGGGCCAGGTCGATCCGGTGACCGGCCGAGACGTACACCGGTTTGACGCCGTCCTGCGTCCGCAGCACGGCACCGACTTCTTCCCCCGCGTCGATCAGCGGCTCCGCCGACCCGCGCGTGAACGCCGGGGCGGCGTGCGTGCCGACGAAGCGCGTCTTGCCGACGCCGAACGCGGGCAGCCCGGTCAGCACGCCGAGGTGGCAGGCCAGGCCGAAGCGCCGCGGGTGGGCGAGACCGTGGCCGTCGCAGACCAGGACGTCGGGGACGCGGTCCAGGAGGTCGAGCGCGGCCAGCAGCGGCGGCAGCTCACGGAAGGCGAACAGGCCCGGCTCGTACGGGAAGACGGCCTTCGCGCGGTGGGTCCGTTCCTCGACCACGGTGAGCCCGGCGGTTTCGAGGGTGACGACCGCCGCGGCGATGCCGCCGGCGTCGTCGTAGGCGACGTCGAGGCCGGTGACGGTCGGCGGCAGCTCGGGACAGTCGTCGGCGAGCCGGACCCGGCCGCGAAGCCGGTCCTGCTCGGCGAGCGCCGCCTCGACCGTGGTGGGCCAGTCCCCGGTGTGCACGAGCTCACCCTTCCACAACTAAGTTGGGTCCATGGCGGACAGCACCCCCGAAGAGGCCCCCGAGCCGAAGGCCGCGGAGCCGACCGAGATCCCGGCCGACCCGACCGACGACATCGTCACGACCCAGCACACGCTGACCGTGAAGCGGAAGAAACTCGCATACACGGCGAAAGCGGGCCGGGTCGTCCTCCGCAAGGAGATCGTCAAGGACGGCAAGTCCGAGGGCTTCAAGGCGAAGGCCGAGGTGTTCATCACCTCCTACACCCTCGACGACGCCGATCCGGGGTCGCGGCCGGTGACGTTCGCCTTCAACGGCGGCCCCGGCTCGTCGAGCATCTGGCTGCACATGGGCCTGCTGGGGCCGCGCCGGGTGCTCTCGGGCGACGTCGACGACCTGGTGCCGCCGCCGTACGGGCTGGCCGACAACCCCGAGACGCTGCTGGTGCACAGCGATCTCGTGTTCATCGACCCGGTCTCGACCGGCTACTCGCGCGCGTCCGAAGGCGGCGAGACGAAGGACTTCCACGGGTTCAAGGGCGACATCGAATCGGTCGGCGAGATCATCCGGCTGTGGGTGTCGCGCCACCAGCGCTGGCTGTCGCCGAAGTTCCTGGCCGGCGAGTCCTACGGCACGCTGCGCGCCGCCGGGCTGGCCGCGCACCTGCAGGACCGGCACGGGCTCTACCTGAACGGCCTGCTGCTCATCTCGTCGGTCCTCGACCTGGGCACGCTGCAGTTCACGGAGGGCAACGACCTCCCGTACTCGCTGTACGTGCCGACGTACGCGGCGATCGCGCACTACCACGGCCTGCACGGCGACCGCCCGCTCGACGACGTCCTCGCCGACGCCGAGGACTTCGCGGCGAAGGACCTGCCGTGGGCGCTGTCCCGCGGCGCCCGGCTGTCCACTCAGGACCGGACGGAGGCGGTGGCCACGCTGGCGTCGCTGACCGGTCTCAGCGAGTCCTATGTGGACCGGGTGAACCTGCGGATCGAGCACGTCCGGTTCTTCACGGAGCTGCTGCGCGACCGCGGCCTGACGGTCGGCCGCATGGACGGCCGGTTCACCACCTGGGAGCCCGACGGCGGCCGCGAGCACATGAGCGACGACCCGTCGATCTCCCGCGTGATCGGCGCGTACTCGGCGGCGTTCAACCACTACGTGCGGGCCGAGCTCGGGTATTCCAGCGATCTGCCGTACGAGCTGATCAACGAAGACACGTTCAAGGCGTGGTCGTACTCGGACTTCGAGGGCCGGTCGGTCTCGGTGGTGAACTCGCTGAGCGGGGCGATGCGCGCGAACCCGCACCTGAAGGTCCACGTGGCCTTCGGCCACTACGACGGCGCGACGGCGTACTACGCGGCCGAGCACGTGCTGGCCCACCTGCAGATCCCGGAGGAACTGCACGAAAACATCGACACGGCGTACTACCCGGCGGGCCACATGATGTACATCCACGAGCCGACGCGGGTGCAGCAGTCGAAGGACCTGGCGAAGTTCGTCAAGAAGGCGTCGAACCGCTGAGTTCCGCGGTGGTGGTCAGCCCTCCCCGTAGTGGCCGTCCGCGGGGAGGGCGGGAAGCCGGCGCGCCTGGGCGAACCACCCGGCGACGTGCGTGGCCACCGCGAGCACGACGTAGCCGATGAGCCACGGCGCGCCCGGCAGGTCGCCGAACACGAGGTCGGCGAGCACCGGGACCGCGAAAGCCGACGGCATCAGGAGGTGGACGTCGTGGAGCCGCGTCACGACGTCGACCGCCAGTGAGCCCTCGTCCTCGTCTTCGGCCAGGACCGGACGGCGGAGGATGCCGGTCAGGATCACGGCGTCCACCACCGCGCCGAGGGCGAGCAGGCCCAGCCAGAACACCGCCCAGAGCGAGCCGCCGGCCGCCATCGTGACGGCGAGCGCGGCGCCCCCGCCGAACGTGACCAGCAGGGACGTCAGGTACCAGCCGTTCAGCACGTCGCGCCCGGACGGAGGCGGCCGGTGCGGCCGCCGGTCTCCGAGCCAGGCCGCCGCCCGCCGGTCGCCCGCGCGGACGTGCAGCCACGTCGTGAGGAGAGTCGCGGCGACGACGAAGAAGATGTAGCCGCCGTCCGGCAGGTCGTCACCGTCCACGCCGGGCAGGAGCCGCAGGAGCCCGAAGCCGAGTAGGCCGGCGAAGAGCACCGCGTTCAGGGCGAAGACCGCGCCGAAGGCGTCCGGCGACCGCCGCCCGGCGCGGACGCTCAACCGGTAGGTCAGCAGCGTGGCGGGCTCGGCGACCCGGACACCGCGCTTTTCGAGCCACTTGACCGCCGTCTGCTCGGCCTTCGTCAACACGATCATCGGGCGTCCTCCGGCGACGGCCTGCACTCGCCGCGGCCCGGTACCTGTTCGCTCATGGCCCTCCCCTGTCCTGCCCTACACGCCCGACGAGGTGGAAGGGTTTACCGGCCGTAGAACCCGGGCGGCAGCCTTCGGTACCGGCGGCGGGCCAGCAGCCAGCCGATGAGCTGCGTCGTCGTCACGACCACCAGGTACGCCAGGCCGATCCACTCCAGCGGGCCGGGCACCTCCCAGTCGACGACGAAGATCGGCAGGGCCAGCACGGCGTACACGACGCTCGAGGCGAACCGGTACGGGTCCTCGGCCCGCAGCACCTCGTCGACCAGCCGCGACGTCTCGTCCTCGGCGATGACCGGCGCGCGGAGCACCCGGCCCAGCACCAGCGCGGTCGCGCCCGCACCGACCGCCAGCGCGCACGTGTGCACCCCGATCGCCACCGACGGCGAGTACCAGTGGTTCCCGGTTGACCGGGGCTCGGTCAGCAAGGCCGCTGCGCACAGCACCGCCCCGCCGACGAACGTGACGGCCGTCGAAACCAGGTACCACCAGCCGACCTGCCGCACCGCGCTCCGGAGCGGAGGCGGTGCGTCGGCGCCGGTCAAGCGCTCGGCGAGCTGTTCCCGGCGTTGCGCGACCCGCCAGCGCAACACCTGGAACACGGCGAAGAGCACGGGGTAGACCGCGGTCTGCCCCGGCAGGTCCACCGCCTTGAACAAGGCGCCGGCGGAAAACCACAGGACCGCGATGACGATCGCGTAGCCGGCTATCCCCCGCCAGCCGATGGCGCGCCCGCCGATGCGCAGCGCCAGCAACCGCGTCGGCAGCCTCACCCGCACCCCTCGGCGGCCCAGCCACAGCTGTGTGCGGCCGACTTCGAGCACCGTCGGCTCGCCGGGCAACCTCGGGTCCACCGGCAGCGCCGGCTCATGCACGATCAACGAAATCTCCCCCCAGGTCCTGCCATACACGCGGAATGCCCCGGACAGGTTGCCCTGTCCGGGGCATTCCGTTCGAATCTTTTTACTTCAGGTACTGCGACCCGCGCGTCACCGCCGCGTAGGCGTCGACCGCGCCGTGGCCGTAGAAGCCGTTGAACGACGGGTCACCCTCACACGTGGCCGTGAATTCGGCCGTGCGGCCTTCCTTCAGGTAGTCCACCGTGCGCGGCACCGGGCAGGCGATGTCCGCCGCCGTGCCCTCGAGGACGCGCTGGACCTTGGCCGGGTCCAGGCCGAACTCGCCGTGCGACTTCTTGCCGTACTGGGACACGATCAGCGCCGCGACACCGCTGGCGTGCGGGGTGGCCATCGACGTCCCCTGCAGCCACTGGTAGTAGCCGACCCGGCCGTCGGCCGCGGTCGCCTTCTTGATGCCCGCGGTGACGCCGTCCGGCGTGATGTTGCCCGCCTCGTCGATGTTGCCCTCGGCGATCCCGACGTTCTTCGGGTACGTCGAGAGGATCTGGTTCTCCAGCGTGCGGTGCCACGGGGTGCCGAAGTAGTCGCGGAAGTAGCCGCCAGGGGCCGAGACCGAGATCTGCTCGACGCCGTAGTTCGAGTAGTCCGCCTTCTTCTGGGACGGCCCGAACGAGCTCACACCGATCGTGTGGTTGCCCTCGACCGGCAGGTTGAGGCAGGTCGAGTTGTCCACTGTGCGCGGGTGCGTGCTGTTCGCCGGGTAGTCGGGGCTCGTGGTGTCCGGCAGCGGCGCGCCCAGGTCGGTGTGCTGGTTGCCCAGCGCGACCAGCATCGTGACGCCCTTGCGGTGCGCGTAGTTCAGCGCACGCTGCGTCGCCTCGATGATCGTGCGCTGCTCGGCCTGCTCGGCGGCCGAATCCGCCGGGTTCGCCGTGCAGTTGTACAGCCAGGGGTCGGTGTAGAACGACATGTTGACCACGTCGATGCCCGCGTCGCCGGCGTAGGTGATCGCGTCGACGGTCGGCTGCAGGAAGAAGTACCCCGAGTCCTGGCCGGCCCGGATGTTCACCAGCGTCACGTTGGGTGCGACACCGGAGACGCCGAAGCCGTTCGCGGCGGCGGCGATGGTGCCGGCGACGTGCGTGCCGTGGCCGCCGTCGTCGTGGTTGGCCGGGTCGATGCAGCTGCGGAACTCGCACGGGCCGTCGACCTCGACGCCGTTGACGTCGGTCGGGATGTCGCGGGTGAAGTTGCGCGAGGCTGCCAGGTCGAAGTTCGGCGCGATGTCCGGGTGCGTGCCGTCGATGCCGGTGTCGATGACGCCGACCTTGACCTGCTTGCTGCCCGCCTGCTTGGTGCGCGACAGGTCGGAGCGGACGGACTTGAGGCCCCAGAGCTGGTCGTCCAGCGGGTCCATCCCGACCGCCTTGTTCGCGGCGGCCTGCTTCTTAGCGGCGGCGCCGCGGCCTTCCTTCTCGACGTTGTCGCTCTTGACCTTCTTGCCCGACTTCGGCACCGAGCCGATGGCCTGGGCCTTGGCCGCGCCGAACACGGCGCGGTTCGTGGTCACGCGCTCGGTGAACCCGGTGGCGGGTGCGCTGGCCTTGATCAGGCCGACCGCGCTGTTGGTCGCCAGGACCGTGCCACCCGCGTCGCGGATCGCCTTCTGCGCGCTCGCGACGCTCTGGGCGTCCTTGGCGAGCACGGTGAACTCGGTCGCCGGGCCGGCCAGCGCGGGCTGCGCGGACGCGGCCGGGACCGCGACCGCCGAGAGCGCCCCGAACAGCGGGACGGCCATGGCCGCGGCCAAAAGCCTGGGTCTCTTCACGATTCTCCTCCTCGAAAGCGGTTCCTGCACCGTATAGACCGGACAATGCGTAAACAACGGCCAAACGTACGTTATGGAACAACCGACTTCTGCTCCGCGAAGTGACAAGCTGACAAGTGCCCGTCCGTCCTGGGCACCAGCTCCGGCACCTCCGTCGCGCACCGGTCCTCGGCCTTCCAGCACCGCGTGCGGAACCGGCACCCGGACGGGGGATCCAGGGGACTCGGCACGTCGCCGGTCAGCCGGATCACCTGGCGGCGCCCGCGCACGGCCGGATCCGCCACCGGAACCGCGGACAGCAGCGCCTGGGTGTACGGGTGGGACGGCCGTTCGTAGATCTCCTCCTCGGTGCCGAGTTCGACGATCTTGCCGAGGTACATCACCGCGACGCGGTTCGACAGGTGCCGCACCACCGAAAGGTCGTGCGCGATGAAGACGTAGGACAGGCCGAACTCGCCCTGCAGGTCGCCGAGCAGGTTCATCACCTGCGCCTGGATCGAGACGTCCAAAGCGGACACCGGCTCGTCGCAGATGATCACCTTCGGCCGCAGCGCGAGCGCCCGCGCGATGCCGATGCGCTGGCGCTGCCCGCCGGAGAACTGGTGGGGGTAGCGGTTGAGGTGCTCGGGGTTGAGCCCGACCACGTCGAGGAGTTCCCGCACCTTGCCCGCCCGCGAGCCCTTGGGGGCGACCTCGGCGTGGATCTCGAACGGCTCGCCGACGATGTCGCCGACCGTCATGCGCGGGTTGAGCGAGGTGTACGGGTCCTGCAGCACGATCTGGATCTCGCGCCGCAGCTTCCGCAGCTCGGCTCCGCGCATGGCGAAGATGTCGCGGCCCTCGAACCTGGCGGTGCCGCCGGTCGGTTCCTCCAGGCGCATCAGGACCTGGGCGAGCGTCGACTTCCCGCAACCGGACTCGCCGACGACGCCGAGCGTCTCACCCGGCATCAGGTCGAACGAGACACCGTCGACCGCCTTGACCTGGCCGATCGTGCGCTTGAACAGGATGCCGGTGCGGACCGGGAAGTACTTCCGCAGGTCCTGGACGGACAGGATTGGATCAGGCACGGGAGCTCACCACCTCTTCGGCGAAGTGGCACGCGCTCGTGCGGCCGAAGCCGATCGCGTGCTGGGGCGGGACGTCGGCGCTGCACCGATCCTCGGCTCGCTTGCACCGCGGGTGGAACGGACAGCCCGGCGGGATGTCCAGCAGGCTGGGCGGCAGGCCCTTGATGGTTTCCAGCGTCTGTCCTTTGAGGTCGAGCCGGGGCAGGGAATCCATCAGTGCGGCGGTGTACGGGTGGGCCGGCGCGCGGAACAGCTCGACGGCGCCGGCCTGCTCGACGATCCGGCCCGCGTACATCACCGCGATCCGGTCGGCGACCTCGGCGACCACGCCCAGGTCGTGGGTGATGAGGACGAGCCCCATCTTGCGCTCGGCCTGGATCTCGCCGAGCAGGTCCATGATCTGGGCCTGCACGGTGACGTCGAGGGCGGTGGTCGGCTCGTCGGCGATGAGCAGGTCCGGGTCGAGGGCCAGCGACATCGCGATCATCGCGCGCTGGCGCATGCCGCCGGAGAACTGGTGCGGGTAGTCCTTGATCCGGCGCTCGGCGGCCGGGATGCGGACGGTGTCGAGCAGTTCGATCGCCCGCTTCCGCGCGTCCTTTTTGGACATGCCGAGCCGGACGCGCAGCTGCTCCTCGATCTGGAAGCCCACGGTGAACACCGGGTTCAGCGCGGACAGCGCGTCCTGGAAGATCATCGCGATCTCGCTGCCGCGCACCTCGCGGCGGCGGTCCTCGGACGCCGTCAGCAGGTCCTCGCCGCGCCAGCGCACGGCACCGGCGGTGATCGCGCCGGGCGGCGAGTCCAGAATACCCATCACCGTCTGCGCCGTGACGCTCTTGCCGGAGCCGGATTCTCCGAGCACGGCCAGCGTTTCGCCCGCGTGCACCGCGTAGCCGACGCCGTTGAGCACGTTCGCCACGCCGTCGGACGTCCGGAACTCGACGTGCAGGTTCTCGACCTCGAGCAGCAGTTCGTTGTCGGACAAGGCAGCTACCTCGACTTCGGATCGAGCGCGTCGCGGATGCCGTCACCCAGCATCACGAAGGCCAGCACGGTCAGGGTGACGAAGGCACCGGGGAACAGCAGCATGTGCGGGTCGTTCCGGAAGTAGTCCCGCGAGTCGGCGATCAGCACGCCCCACGAGATCACCGGCGCGCGCACGCCGATGCCGAGGTAGGCCAGGGTCGCCTCGGCGCCGATGAACGCGCCGAGCGCGATGGTGGCGTACACCAGCACGGGCGCGATCGTGTTCGGCAGCAGGTGCCGGAAGATGATCCGCGGGGTGCTCGCGCCGAGCCCGCGTGCGGCCTTGACGTAGTCGAGCTGCTTGGCCACCAGGGTCGCCGAGCGCATGATGCGCATGCCGACCGGCCAGCTCAGCACCGCGATGGAGCAGACCACCTGGACGATGATCGTGACCGCGCCGGGGTTGGCGCCGGGTGCGTTGAACGTCGTCAGGATGACGATCGCGCCGAGCACGAACGGCAGGCCGGCGAAGATGTCGCCGAAGCGCGACAGCAGGCTGTCCACGAGCCGGCCGTAGTAGCCGGCGACGATGCCGATGACCGAGCCCAGCAGCACGGTCACCAGCGTGGAGAACAGCCCGACCAGCACCGACGCCCGGGTGCCGTAGATGGTGCGGGCGTAAACGTCCTGGCCCTGGTTGTCGTAGCCGAACCAGGCGTCCGCGGACGGGCCCTCGTTCGCGTGCGTGAGGTCGCTGAAACCCGCCTCGCGCGAGCTGAACAGCCCGGGCGCGATCGCGATCAGCACGATGACCAGGATGATCACCGCCGAGACGATGACCGCCGGCTTGCGCCTCAGCTGGCGCCACGCGTCACTCCACAGGCTGCGGGGTTTCTGCGGGCCGGTGGCGGAGTCGTCCACCCGGGACAGCTCCGCGGCGTCGGCCCCGCCGCCGCCCACCAGGTTCGGGTCAGTCATAGCGGATCCTCGGGTCGAGAACGGCGTAGAGCAGGTCGACGATCAGGCTCATCAGCAGGTACACCAGCACCAGCAGGACGACCACGCCGACGACCGTCGCGCTCTCCCGGTTCTGGATGCCGCGGAAGATCAGCCCGCCCAGCCCGTTGATGTTGAACACGCCTTCGGTGACGATCGCGCCGCCCATCAGGGCCCCGAGGTCGGTGCCGAGGAAGGTCAGCACCGGGATCACCGAGTTGCGCAGCAGGTGGACGAGGACGACCCGGTGCTCCGGCTGGCCCTTCGCGATCGCCGTCCGGACGTAGTCGGCGCGGCGGTTTTCGGCGATGCTCGTCCGCGCCAGCCGGGCCACGTAGGCCATGGACAGGCTGCCGAGCGCGATGCCCGGCACGATCAGCTCGCCGACGCCCGGGTCGTCCGACACACTCGCTTCGATCCAGCCGAGGCCGTTGGCGCCCAGGGCGAGCTGCAGCACGATCGCGGTGACGAACACCGGCAGCGAGATCAGGAACGTGGTCGAAACCAGCACGAGGTTGTCGAGGAAACCCTTGCCGCGCAAGCCCGTCAGCACGCCGGCGGTGAGCCCGATGACCGCCTCGATGATCACCGCGATCACGGCCAGGCGCAGCGTGATCGGGTACGACGTGGCGATCAGCTCGCCGACGGACGTGCCGTTGAAGGTTTCGCCCCAGTCGCCGGTGAACAGGCTTCCGAGGTACTTGAAGTACTGGACGAAGAGGTTGTCGTCCAGGTGGAACTTCTCGGTCATCGCGGCGATGTAGGCCGGCGGGCAGGCGACCTGGCCGCACTTGCCGGAGAAGGGGTCGCCGGGCACGGCCCAGACCAGGACGTAGATGAGGAACGTGGTGCCGAAGAACACCGGGATCAGCTGCAGCAGCCGTCGCAGGACATAGCGGATCATGACGAGTTCCTAGTGCGCGCCGGGCGTCGTGGGCGGGAGTGCGTTCCCGCCCACGACGCCGTGGTGGTGGGTGCGGCTTCTCAGCGCGTCACTACTTCTTCAGGACCTCGATGGAGGGGTAGTCCGGCATGCGCCGGAAGTCCAGGCCCGCGGACTTGAGGTTCTTCGACTTCGCCGCGGTGCCCTTCTCGTCCCACACCGGGATCGTCGGCAGGTCCTGCGCGACCAGGTCCTCGGCCTGCTGGTACAGCTTGACCGCGGTGTCCTTGTCGACGGTCGAGTCCGCTTGGGCGAGGAGGGCGTCCACCTGCGGGTTGGAGTACGTCGAGTCGTTCGAGGACCCGCCGGTCTTGTAAAGGGGGTTCAGGAAGTTCTCGATGGACGGGTAGTCCGCCGACCAGTCCGACCGGCCCATGCCGGTGAGCTTGTGGCCGGTCACGATGCTGCGCCACTGGCCGAAGTCGGTGGCCGGCACGAAGTCGCACTCGACGCCGAGGGTGTTCTTGATGCTGTTGCACGCCGCGACCAGCGGTTCCTTGCGGCCACCGTCCGCATTGGACGCGATGGTCAGCTTGCCCTGGAAGCCGGACTTCGCGAAGGCTTCCTTGGCCGCCGCCGGATCGAACTTGCAGAACTTGCAGACACCCGGACGCGCGCCGGGGATGCCCTGCGAGATGTAGCCGTCGGCCGGCACGTAGGTGTCGTTCATGACGGTCTTGGTGATCTGCGCGCGATCGATCGCCATCGAGATGGCCTTGCGCAGCTCGAGGTTGTTGTAGCCGGGCACGTAGTACGGGATGTTGATGGTGCTGATCCCGAGCAGGTGGCCGGTCACCAGCCGGTCGCCGAGGTCGTTCTTGTACTTGCCACCCGCGACCGCCGACGGCGGCAGCGCCTCCATGAAGTCGAGCCGCCCGCTCAGCAGGTCCTGGTAGGCGGTCTCCTGGCTGGCGTAGATCTTGATGTCGAGGTTCTTGAACTTGACCTTGTCGTCACCCTTGTAGTCGTCGAACCGGGTGAGCTTGATGTCCTGGTTGGGCGTCCGCGAGACGAACTTGAGCGGGCCGTTGCCGATCGGGTGCTGCTCGAAGGCCGGGCGGTCCTTGAAGAACGCGTCGGGCAGCGGCGCGAAGGCCTGGTAGCCGATCTTGATGTCGAAGACGGAGAACGGCGCGTTGAGCGTCACCTGGAACGCGTAGTCGCCCTTCGCGACCAGCCCGGACATCTTGTCGGTGGCCGGCTTGGCGTTCTCGTCCGCGGGGTGGACGTCCTGGTAGCCCTGGATGTTCGAGAAGAAGTCGGTGTTGAGCTGGCCGTTCGGCGCGTAGGCGCCGTAGTTCCAGGCGTCGATGAAGTTGTGCGCCTTCACCTCGGTGCCGTCGTGGAACTTCCAGCCCTGCTTGATCTTGATGTCGAAGACCTTGGAATCGGCCGTGGTGATCGAGTCCGCCATCAGGTTGAAGGGCTTCGCGTCCGCGCCCTTGAACCCGACCAGGGTGGCGAACATCGGCTGGACCGCCTTGGTGCCGCCGAGGTCGTTGATGTTGGTCGGGACCAGCGCGTTCTGCGGTTCGGTGCCGTAGACGCTGACCGTGCCGTCGGGGTCCGTCTCGCCGGCGCCCGTGGAGCTGCCCGAGCCGCCGCCGCACGCGGTGAGCGCGAGCGCCAGCGAGGTCATCACCACCGTGGGTCCCCAGAGCCTGCGCGAAAGACGCATGATCCCCTCCATATCCGGTGTGTCCGAAAGGTGAGACGCACGCTATCGGGGCCGGTGAAGCCGATCACAGGACTGCGGTGTTGCAAATGTGTGACGACCGTCCGGACCACCTGGTTGGAGCACAACAAACGTAGGAATCCGGGTACTCCGGACGGGCTAGCGCGGACAGCAGGTCATCACCCGCTCACCCACGGTCTGCGTTGCGCCGCAAGCCCTTTCGGGCGGCCGAACGGTCGGTCAGCCAAGGCGCGCCCGGCGGCGGGTCAGGCGAGGGAGAGGGCGATGCCGTCGAGGATGTCGTGTTCGCTGACGACCAGCTCGGTCGGGCCGCCGCGGGCCGCGAGCTGCTCGGCGAGGGTCTGGACCACTACCGCGCCGCCACCGATCACGTCGACGCGGCCCGGGTGGATCACCGGGTTGGCGGCGCGGGTGGCGTGGTCGCTCTGCAGCAGTTCCGCCGCGAGGCGGTCGATGTCCGCCGCGCTCAATGTGGACAGGTGCACCCGCTCGCTGTCGTACTCCGGCAGTCCCAGCGCGATCGCCGACAGCGTCGTCACCGTGCCCGCGACCCCCATCCACGTGCGGGCGCGGGAGACGTCGACGACGTCGAACGCGTCGGTGAGGACCTTGCCCGCCAGGTCGCGGGCGGTCGCGATCTCACTCGCCGTCGGCGGGTCGCTCTTCAGCGCGCGCTCGGTGATCCGGACGCAGCCGATGTCGACGGACTTCGCGGCGAGCACCTCGGCCCGCTTGCCGTCCCAGGTGCCGAGGACCAGCTCGGTCGAGCCGCCGCCGACGTCGACCACCACGAAGGGGCCGTCGTCCGGGTCCTGCTCACCCACCGCGCCGGTGAAGCTGAGCCGCGCCTCTTCGTCGCCGCTGATCACTTCGGCCTCGACGCCGAGGGTTTCGCGGGTCATGCGGAAGAACTCGTCGCGGTTCTTCGCGTCGCGGGTCGCGGACGTGGCGACCATGCGCACCTTTTCCACGCCCTTGCGCCGGGCGGCGACCGTGTAGTCGGCGAGCGCGGCGCGGGTGCGTTCGAGCGCCTCGGGGGCCAGCTCGCCGGTGGCGTCGACGCCTTGGCCGAGCCGGACGATCCGCATCTCGCGGTGCAGGTCGCGCAGGTCGACCGTGCCGTCGTGGCGCGGCGTCAGCTCGGCGACGAGCAGGCGGATGGAGTTGGTCCCACAGTCGATCGCGGCAACACGAGGCATGCGATCACCCTAGCTGGCGGGTGTCGTCGTCCCGACGGTCGTGGTCGTGGTGGTCGTCGAGATCGAGGTGACCGTTTGCCCGCACGTGGGTGATGGGGTCGGGGTCGGTGAGGAGCTGGTGGTGCTCGTGGTCGGCGGGGTGGTCTCCGGCGGCGGCGTGGTCGAAGTGCTGACCTCCGTCGTCGGGATGACGGTGGTGGTCGGCGGCTTCGTGCACGAGTCCGGCGTGGTGGTCGTGGTCGGCGGCTTCGAGGTGCCCGGCGTGGTCGGCGGCGCCGAGGAGACCGTGGCCGGCGGCACCGGGGGTGGCGGCACGGACGGCGGGGCCGGGGCCAGCGCCGCGTTCGGGGCGCCGATCGGCACCGTGCTGTCCGGCACCTGCATGATCCCGTTGCGGTAGGCGTCCGCCCACAGGATCACCGTGTTCACGTACGTGTCGGAGTTGTTGTACCGGTAGATCGCTCCGCGCAGCTGGTCCGGCTTCGCCAGGTCGAACCCGCCGGAGCACAGGTACCGGCCGGTGGCCAGGGCCGCGTCGAAGATGTTGTTGGGGTCGGACTTGCCGTCGCCGTTGCCGTCGGAGGCGTAGCCCTTCCAGGTGCCCGGGATGAACTGGGTCGGGCCGACCGCGCGGTCCCACACCGGGTCGGTGTCGAGCAGGCCCTGGTCGGTGTCCGGGATCGCGGCGAAATTGCCCTGGCCGTTGAGCTGCGGGCCGAGGATCGGCTCGCGGGTGTTCCCGGCCGCGTCGACGTAGCCACCGCGGGCGTGGTTGGACTCGATCCGGCCGATGCTGGCGATCAGCGCCCAGTCGATGTGGCACGCGGGCAGCTCGCGGCCGAGGATGCCGGCGGCGTCCTGGTACGCCTTGAGCGCGGTGGCCGGGATGCCGAGCGGGCCGTCGGGGAGCTCGTACGCCGGCAGGGGCAGCGGGGTGGGCGCGCCGGGGAGGGTGCCGTCGACGGCGATCTGCTGAAGGGCGGCGTTCCCGGGGTCGTAGCCCTGGGCGAGCGCGGCGTCGCGGGTGTGGTCGCCGCTGCCGCCGAGCCAGCCGAGGGTGCCGCCGCCGGCGACCAGCGCCGGGACCACGGCCAGGATGCCGGTGATCAGCGGGTACGCGGTGCGGTGGCGGATTCCGAATCTTCGGGCGTAGCTTCCGACTGCGTCTGGCAGCCGCCGCACACGCATGCTCAGAGCCCTCCCGGCCGGATCGTCACCACTCCAGGGGGACAGCCTGCCGCACCCGCGGCAAACTTTCAGCCCATCGAGAGACGCGATCGAGGTTTTCGCTCACCCAGACCAGTTATCTGTTCACGCGGCGCGAGCGTTACGCGGCGCAGTCGCCCGAAGGCCACCCATTGGCCGTAAGCAGGGCCAACGTCTCGTCACCGAACGGATTCACGCCCGGGCCGACGGCCAGTGCGTGCGCGACGTGCACGTGCAGGCACTTGACCCGGCCGGGCATGCCCCCGGCGGTGACCTGGTGGCCGAGCGGCTCGATGGCGTCCCGCTCGGCGAGGTAGGCCTCGTGGGTGCGCTGGTACTGCGCGGCGAGCTCGGGATCGGTGGTCAGCCGCTCCGTCATCTCCTTCATGATCCCGGACGCCTCGATGGTGCCGATCATGGAGTTCAGCTTCGGGCAGGTGAGGTAGTAGAGCGTCGGGAACGGCGTGCCGTTCTCCAGCCGCGGGCTGGTCTGCACCACGGAGGGGTGCCCACCCGGGCACCGCGCGGCGATCGCCCGCAACGCCCGCGGCGGCCGCCCGAGCTGCTCCGCGATGATCTCGCGGTCGGCGTCGGTGACGGGCTCGAACCGGTGCTGCTGCGTGCTGTCCACGCGGACCAGGTTAGAGCGTGCCCCCCACCACCCGGCCCGCGCCCCAAGCGCCCCAATGTGGCATTGGGTGCGCTCAACGCACCGAAGGCCACCTTGGGTGCGTTGAACGCACCGAAGGCCACCTTGGGGCGCTCGGGCTCAGCCGCCCGAGACCTGGTTCCAGAGGTTGTCGTACCAGGAACTGCCCGGGAGCTGCTGCTGTCCGGCCGGCGGGGCCGCGTCGGGGGCCTTGTCCTCCGGCAGCTGGACGATGTACGGCGTCTCGCCCGGCTTGACGTACCGCAGCCGGCGCCGGGCTTCGGCCTCGATCTGCGCGGGGTCGCTCAGCTCCGCCTTGCGGCCTTGGAGCTGAGCGACCTCCTGCTGCAGCTGAGCCTGCTGGGCCTGCTGTTCGCGGACCTCGGTCCGCTGGGAGAGGTACGTGCGCAGGGGCACGGCGATGGTGAACGCCAGCGCGCACACCACGATCGCCACCACCGCCGCGCGGCGGGTGGTGGACATGCCGAGCACCTTCGCCGCACCCGACGCCCGCTTCGCCGCCAAGCCCCGGCGCAGCCGGGCCCTGGTGGTCTCCGCGTCGCCGGTGCGGCGGCGCGCCGCTTCGGGGCGGCGGGCCGGCGCGGGCCGACCCGTCCTCGAAGAGCCGCCACCGCCGCGGCGGCCGCGTGTCCTCCCCCGATCCGCCATCGGCGTCAGGCCTCGGCGCTGAACCGCGGGAAGGCCAGCTCGCCGGCGTACCGGGCGGCGTCACCGAGGGTCTCCTCGATGCGCAGCAGCTGGTTGTACTTGGCGATCCGCTCGCCGCGGGCCGGGGCGCCGGTCTTGATCTGGCCGACGCCGGTGGCGACCGCCAGGTCCGCGATGAACGTGTCCTCGGTCTCGCCGGACCGGTGGCTCATCATCGACTTGTAGCCGAACGACGTGGCCAGCGAGATCGCGTCGAGCGTCTCGGACAGGGTGCCGATCTGGTTGACCTTCACCAGCAGCGCGTTGGCGGCGCGGCGGGTGATGCCCTCCTCCAGGCGGTCCGGGTTGGTGACGAACAGGTCGTCGCCGACGATCTGGACCTTCTCGCCGACCTCGGCGGTCAGGGTGACCCAGCCGTCCCAGTCGTCCTCGCTCAGCGGGTCCTCGATGGAGACCAGCGGGTAGTCGCGCAGCAGTTCGGCGTAGTAGGCCGACATCTGCTCCGCGCTCTTCTTGCTGCCCTCGAACGTGTACGCGCCGTCGGCGAAGAACTCCGTCGCGGCGACGTCGAGCGCGAGCGCGACGTCACGGCCCGGGGTGTAGCCGGCCTTCTCGATGGCCTGCAGGATCAGGTCGAGCGCCTCGCGGTTGTTCGCCAGGTTCGGCGCGAAGCCGCCTTCGTCGCCGAGACCGGTCGACAGGCCGCGGCCCTTCAGCACCGACTTCAGCGAGTGGTAGACCTCCGCGCCCCAGCGCAGGGCCTCGCGGAAGGTCTCCGCGCCGATCGGCGCGATCATGAACTCCTGGACGTCGACGTTGCTGTCCGCGTGCGAACCACCGTTGAGGATGTTCAGCATCGGCACGGGCAGCACGTGCGCGTTCGGCCCGCCCAGGTAGCGGAACAGCTCCAGCTCGGCCGACTCGGCGGCGGCCTTCGCGACGGCCAGCGAGACGCCGAGGATGGCGTTCGCGCCGAGCCGGGACTTCGCCGGGGTGCCGTCGAGGTCGACCAGCTTCTGGTCGACGATCCGCTGGTCGACGGCTTCGATGCCGACCATCTCCGGGCCGATCTCGTCGAGCACCGCGGCGACCGCGCGCTCGACGCCCTTGCCGTTGTACCGGCCGGTGTCGCCGTCACGCAGCTCGACCGCCTCGTGTTCGCCGGTCGACGCCCCCGACGGGACCGCGGCCCGCGCCAGGGTGCCGTCGTCGAGAGCCACCTCCACCTCGACCGTCGGGTTGCCGCGCGAGTCCAGAATCTCGCGCGCGCCTACCTGCTCGATGAGAGCCACGCCATGCTCCTCGGTGCGTCGTGCCTGCGGTTTCGCGCCCAGCCTAGCCGTCACCGCAGTTCACCCGTTGGAGGACTCACCGCCCGAGCGCACGGCCTGCCATCCCGGCGGCAGCTCGACGGTCTCCGACGTCTGCTGCCAGAACGTCCAGCTGTTGCCCCCGAGATCGGCGACGGTGAACACCCGGGCGCCGTAGGGCTGGTCCTGCGGCGGCTCCAGCTCGCACTCGTCGCCCAGCGCGGCTTCGATCCGCTCGTAGGCCTCGTCGACGTCGTCGACGTAGAGGATGTTGAGCTGGCCGACCGGCCCGTCGACCCCCTTGGCCTGCCAGTAGTCCGGCCCGACACCGGCGATCTGGATCCGCGCGCCGCCCGCCCGCAGCGTCGCCTGGAAGACCTCGCCCGCCGCGTCGCAGAACCGGACCTCCTCGGTGAAGCCGAAGACCCTGGTCAGCCAGGCGAGCGCCGCCGTGGCGTCGGAGTAGTAGAGGTAGGGCGCCAGGCCCCGGTACCCGCTGCTCATGGCGGCACAGTCCATCACGTCCCGATCGGAGGCGTGTGCAACCCCCTCTCTCGCGGTAACGTGGGAGTGACCATGACGGACGCCGCAGCTGCTTCGCAGCCTCCCGAAGAGTCGCGGTTTCATGCCTTCCGCCAGGCCGAAGACCTGGTCGGCCGCCGTCGTCCGCTCGACGCGCTGAAGGCCCTCGAGCCCCTGCTGGAATCCGAAACGGACAAACCGTCGGTGCACCTGCTGGCCGGGCGCGCGTACTTCCACTCCGCTCAGTTGCGGCGCGCCGAAGAGGCGTTCACCCGGGTGCTGGAGCTGGACCCGACGGACCACTACGCGCGGTTCATCCTGGGCCGCACCCTGCAGCGCCTCGGCCGCTTCGTCGAGGCGCTGGCCCAGATGCGGATGGCGTCGGCGATGAACCCGGTGCCGGAATACCTCGAGGCGATCAACGAGGTCAAGGCCCGCATCGCGCTGCGCGACCACTGAGCAGGCCAGGGCCGAACGCCCTCGCAGGAGCCGAACGCGACGCCGCCGCACCTGCTGCAGTCCCGTTCTCCGCCAGGAACCTCCCGCGGAAACTCCCCCGCCCGTCCCTGGGGGGGCGTCCCCGAGTCCAGTCTATCGGCGCCCACCGACGAAACCGGCCGTGAGAGGGAGTTGTCCACCGTCCCATCGACTTGTGGACAACCGGCGTCAGGGCGCGACGCTCGCCTCCGCGTAGGCGTCCGCCGCGCTGAAGACGTCCTGGCCGTACGCCAGGGCCTGGTTGTAGAACAGGACCGCCCGCCACCAGCCGGCCGGGGTGCCGAGGTCGTCGCCGCCCGAGCAGAGGAACCGGGCCGCCGTGAAGGCCGCGTCGTCGATGTTCTGCGGGTCCGGCACGCCGCCGTCGCCGTTCGCGCGCTCCTGGTACTTCTTCCACGTCGACGGCAGGAACTGCATCGGGCCGATCAGGTGGTCCCACGACTTGTCGCCGTCGAGCTTGCCGCCGTCGCTGTCGTGCACCGCCGGGACGCCCGGCGAGCCGTCCAGCGGCGGGCCGACCACCGGCTTCGCCACCCGGCCGTCCGCGCCGATCGCCGCGAGGTCGAACTCGCCGCGCTCGTTCTCGACCCGGCCGATCCCCGCGAGCGTCGCCCACGAGAGGTGGCACGTCGGCTTCTGGCGCTGCATCCACATCTCCGCCCGGCCGTACGCCGCCAGCACCCGCGGCGGGACGTGCGTCTTGTCCGCGACGCGGGCCGCCCACGCGTCCAGTTCGACGCGGTCGGACACCTGCGGCCGGTCGACCGGCGCGGCGAGCCCGGCCCGCGGCGCTTCGGCACCGGGCTGTGGCCGCTGTTCGGGGATGGCGAGCGCCGGCTGAACCGGTGGTGACGCCGCGGGCGCGTCCGGGTTCCGGACACCGATGGTGACGACGAGGATCACGCCGGTGAGCACGAGGCCCACCGCGAGCGCCGCCCGCCCGACGTACCGCCTGGGCGGGCCGCCCGGAGGCGACGACGGAGGCGTGACGGTCGGCTGAGCGGTATCGGCCACCCGAACAGGTTACGGACGCACTCAAGAGGGACCGCCAAACAGCTGACCAGGCAAGCGGAGGGTAAAAACCCTCCCCCGGCCAGCGATGTCACAGATTTCGTTATCGAGTCGACGCGCAAGCGCCTGACCTGCGGTTACCCTAACCTAACTTCGAACCATAGTCCTTTTTGCCGGATTCTGCCGTCCCCCGCGGGCGTACGCTCGCTGGACTTACAGGTGAGCCTTACCTAAAACCTTCACGGACCCCGAAGAACGCAGGGAGGCGGACCGGTGTTGTTTTCGAGCGCGCTGATCGGGCTGCGCGAAGGCCTGGAAGCCGCGCTGGTCGTCAGCATCCTGGTGGCCTTCCTCGTCAAGACCGAGCGGCGGCACGCGCTGCGCTGGGTGTGGCCGGGTGTCGGCGCCGCGGTGCTGCTGTCGGTCGCGGTCGGCGCGATCCTGACCTACACGACCGCCCAGCTCTCCTTCGAACACCAGGAACTGCTCGGCGGCAGCCTCTCGATCGTCGCCGTCGTGTTCGTCACCGCGATGATCTTCTGGATGCGCAAGGCTTCCAAGAGCATCGCCGCCGAACTGCGCGGGAAGATGGACGACGCGCTGAACGTCGGCCCCGCGGCCGTGCTGCTGCTGTCGTTCCTCGCCGTCGGGCGCGAGGGGCTGGAGACCGCGGTGTTCTTCTACTCCGCCGTCCAGACCGCGCAGTCGGACACCGCGCAGCCGCTGATCGGCTTCGCCGTCGGCATCGCGGCCGCGGTGGTGCTCGCCTGGCTGCTCTACAAGGGCGCGGTGCGGTTCAACCTGAGCAAGTTCTTCACGATCACCGGCGTCCTGCTGGTGTTCGTCGCCGCGGGCGTGCTCGGCTACGGCCTGCACGACCTGCAGGAGGCCGCCTTCCTGCCCGGGATCGGCAACCTGGCGTTCGACGCTTCGGCGACGCTGCCCGAGACGTCCTGGTACGGCGCGCTGCTCAAGGGCATCTTCAACTACTCGCAGCAGACCACCGTGCTGCAGGCCGTCGCCTGGGTCGCCTACGTCGCCGTCGTGCTGCCCCTTTTCCTCAAGCCCAGCAAGAAGACCGCGCCGGCACCCGCCGCCGCGGCCGCCTCGAAGGAGTGACCGTGCGCAAGACCCCCTCGCTGGCCGTAGTGGCCGGCGCCGCCGCCCTGGTGGCGCTGTCCGCCTGCGACAGCAAGAGCGACACCGCCGGTGCCGTGGCGGACGGCCCGATCAAGGTCTCGGCGTCCGACACCGCGTGCGAGGTCTCCGCGACCACGGCCAAGGCGGGCAACGTGACCTTCGAGATCACCAACAAGGGCACGAAGGTCACCGAGTTCTACCTCTACGCCGAGGGCGACCGGATCATGGGCGAGGTCGAGAACATCGCGCCCGGGCTCAACCGGCGGCTGATCGTCGAGGTCGCCGACGCCGGCAAGTACCAGACCGCGTGCAAGCCGGGCATGGCGGGCAACGGCATCCGCGGCGACTTCACCGTCACCGGCGGCGTCGCGAAGCAGAACGACACCAACGCGCAGAAGGCGCAGGCCACCAAGAGCTACGCCGAGTACGTCGCGAACAACACCGCCGCCCTGCAGGACGAGACGGTGAAGTTCGCCGACCTCGTGAAGGCGGGCAAGGCCGACGAGGCGAAGGCCACGTACGCGCGCACCCGCGTCTACTACGAGCGGATCGAGCCGGTGGCCGAGAAGTTCGGCGACCTCGACCCGGCCATCGACGTCCGCGAGGCCGACCTCGAGCCGAACCAGCAGTTCACCGGCTTCCACCGGCTGGAGAAGGACCTGTTCAAGACGGGCCTGCAGCCCGACAGCGGCCAGATCGCCGACAAGCTGGTGGCCGACGTCAAGGACCTGGTCGCCAAGACGAAGACGCTCGAACTGTCCGCTTTGGACCTCGCGAACGGCGCGAAGGGCCTGCTCGACGAGGTCGCGACCGGCAAGATCACCGGCGAGGAAGAGGCCTTCTCGCACACCGACCTCTGGGACTTCCAGGCCAATGTGGACGGTTCCAAGGGCGCGATCACCTCGCTGCGGCCGATCCTGCAGGCCAAGGACCCCGCGCTCGTGTCCACTCTGGACAAGGAGTTCGCGAACGTGCAGAGCCTGCTCGACAAGCAGCGCGCCGGTGACGGCTTCAAGCTCTACACCGAGCTGTCCCAGGACCAGGTCAAGGAGTTCGCCTCGGCCGTCGACGCGCTGAGCGAACCGCTGAGCAAGGTTGCGGAGGTCGTCTCCAAGTGACGTCGACAGAGGGCACGCCCGTCTCGCGGCGGAAGCTCTTCGGCCTGGCGGGCGCGGGTGTCGCGCTCGCCGGGGCCGGGGCCGCCGCCGGCATCGGGATCGACAAGGCGACGAGCGGCAACGCCGAGGCATCGACGAACATCGTCGACTTCCACGGTGCGCACCAGGCCGGGATCGTCACGCCGGCGCAGGCCAACCTGCACTTCGCGGCCCTCGACGTCACCACGAAGGACCGCGAGAAACTGCGGCAGCTGCTCAAGACGTGGACCGAGGCGGCCCGCCGGATGACGGCGGGCCAGGAGGTCGTCGCGAACGGCGCGGTGGGCAGCGGCGCGTACGCCCCGCCCGGCGACACCGGCGAGGCGCTCGACCTGCCGCCGTCGAACCTGACGCTGACCATCGGGTTCGGGCCGTCGCTGTTCGACGGCCGGTTCGGCCTGGCGGGCAAGCGCCCGCCGCAGCTGATCGACCTGCCGCTGTTCCCGAAGGACAAGCTCGACCCGGCCCGCAGCGGCGGCGACCTGTGCATCCAGGCCTGCGCGGACGACCCGCAGGTGGCGGTGCACGCCGTCCGCAACCTGGTGCGGCTCGGCTTCGGCGTCACCGAGGTCCGCTGGTCGCAGCTCGGTTTCGGCCGCAGCTCGTCGACTTCGCGGGAGCAGCCGACCCCGCGGAACCTGTTCGGGTTCAAGGACGGCACGAACAACATCAAGGCCCAGGACACCGACTTCCTCCGCGACCAGGTCTGGGCCGAGCCCGGCGACGGGCAGGCGTGGATGGCGGGCGGCACGTACCTGGTGGCCCGCCGGATCCGGATGCACATCGAGACGTGGGACCGCGAAACCCTCGACGGCCAGGAGAAGATCGTCGGCCGCACGAAGGGCGTCGGCGCCCCGCTGGGCCAGACCGCGGAGTTCGACGAGCTGGACCTGGACGTCGGCGGCGCGGACGGCGAGAAGGTGATCCCGGAGGACGCGCACGTCCGGCTGGCCTCGCACCAGGCCCTCAACGGCGTCCGGCTCCTGCGGCGGGGCTACAACTTCGTCGACGGTTCCGACGGCGTCGGGCACCTCGAAGCGGGGCTGTTCTTCCTGGCGTTCAACCGCGACACCCGGAAGCAGTACGTGCCGATGCAGCAGGCGCTGTCGTCGAAGGACGCGATGATGGAGTACGTCCAGCACAACGGCTCCGCGCACTTCGCGGTCCCGCCGGGCTTGACCCGCGAGTCGAGCTGGGCCGACGCTCTGTTCTCCTGAACCCGGTTGCCTAAAGTCTTTAGGTTGATCTACTCTGACTTTAGGCAACTGGGAGAAGGCTGATGGTTCGAGCAGGACTGACCACGGAACGCGTGGTGCGCGCCGGAGCGGAGCTGGCCGACGAGGCCGGCTTCGACCGGGTGACGCCGTCGGAGCTGGCGCGGCGGCTCGGCGTCCAGGTCGCCAGCCTGTATTCGCACGTCAAGAACGCGCACGACCTGCGGACGAAGATCGCCTTGCTGGCGCTGGACGAGCTCGCCGGCCGGGCCGCCGCCGCGCTCGCGGGCCGATCCGGGCGAGACGCCCTCACCGCCTTCGCCGACGTCTACCGCGACTACGCCCACGAGCACCCCGGCCGGTACGCCGCGGCGCAGCTGCGGCTCGACCCGGAGACCGCCGCCGCGAGCGCCGGTCCCCGGCACGCCGAGCTGATGCGCGCGATCCTCCGCGGCTACGCCCTGGCGGAACCGGACGAGACGCACGCCGTGCGGCTGCTGGGCAGCGTCTTCCACGGGTTCGTCAGCCTCGAAACCCAGGGCGGGTTCGACCACAGCTCGCCCGCCGCGGCCGAGAGCTGGGTCCGCGTCCTCGCCGTCCTCGATTCCCTCCTGCGCGATTGGCCACGGTCTTGATCGACATTCCCCTGACCGCGGACCTCGTCCGCGGTGCCCTCGAACTCGAACGCACCGGGCGCGGCCTGGTGCCCCACCGGCTCCCGGCTCGCGCGCGGGCGCAGAACAGCGATCCGCGGCTCGCCATGGCCGAGGCGCAGCCCGCGGGCGTCCGGCTGCGGTTCCGGACCACGGCCGACGTCGTCGAGCTGGAGACGCTGCCGACCAAGCAGGTGTACGCCGGCGCCCCGCCGCGGCCGGACGGCGTGTACGACCTGCTCGTCGACGGCGAACTCACCGCGCAGGCGAGCGTGGCCGGCGGCCACACCCTGAACGTCGACATGGCGACCGGGGCGTCCTCGCTCACCACGGGCTCCTCCGGGGTGGTCCGGTTCGCCGGGCTGGGCGGGCAGCCCAAGGACGTCGAACTCTGGTTGCCGCACAACGAGCTCACCGAGCTCGTCGCCCTGCGCACCGACGCGCCGGTCGAGGCGGTTCCCGGACGCCGGGTGTGGCTGCACCACGGCAGCTCGATCAGCCACGGTTCGAACGCGGCGAGCCCCGCGACGACGTGGCCCGCGCTCGCCGCCACCGCGGCCGGCGTCGACCTGGTGAACCTCGGCTTCAGCGGCAACGCGCTGCTCGACCCGTTCACCGCGCGGGCGTTGCGCGACACGCCCGCCGACCTGATCAGCGTCAAGCTGGGCATCAACGTGGTCAACGCGGACCTGATGCGCCTGCGGGCGTTCGGGCCCGCCGTGCACGGCTTCCTCGACACGATCCGCGACGGCCACCCGGACACCCCGCTCGTGGTCGTCTCGCCGCTGTACTGCCCGATCCACGAGCAGACGCCCGGCCCTGGCGACTTCGACCACGCGGCACTGGCGGCGGGCGAGCTCCGGTTCCGCGCGACCGGCGACCCGGCCGAGCGGGCGGCGGGCAAGCTGACGCTGGAGGTGATCCGGGCCGAGCTGGCCCGGATCGTGACGCAGCGGCAAGCCGAGGACCCGAACCTGAGCTACCTCGACGGCCGTTCGCTGTACGGTGAAGCCGACTTCGCGGACCTCCCGCTACCGGACGACCTCCACCCTTGTCCGGCCGCCCACCGCCGGATCGGGGCGCGGTTCGCCTCGCGGGTGCTTGACTTCAAGGGAGCTTGAAGTTGGAGGCTTCGGGCATGTTCACCGAAGCAGAGCTCGCTTACCTCGCCGCCCAGCCGCTGGGCCGGCTGGCGACCCAGCAGCCGGACGGAACCCTCCAGAACAGCCCGGTCGGCTTCCGCTACAACCCGGACGAGAAGACCATCGACGTCACGGGGCACAACCTGCGCGCCAGCAAGAAGTTCCGCAACATCGCGACGCACGATCGCGTGGCGTTCGTCGTCGACGACCTCCCGTCGACGAACCCGTGGCGGGTGCGGTGCCTGGAGGTCCGGGGCCGGGCCGAGGCGCTGGTCGGGGTGAACGTGCCGGACGGCCACCTGGACGACGCCGTGATCCGGATCCACCCGGAACGCATCGTGGCCTTCGGCGTCGAGGACTGGGACCGGGAGCCCCTGGAACTGGAGATGAACATCCGCAGCGTCTGAAGCCCACCCGGCCCAGCGCCCCAATGTGGCCTTCGGTGCGCTCAACGCACCCAATGTGGCCTTCGGTGCGCCCAACGCACCCAATGTGGCCTTCGGTGCGCCCAACGCACCCAAGGTGGCCTTCGGTGCGCCCAACGCACCCAAGGTGGCCTTCGGTGCGCCCAACGCACCGAAGGCCACATTGGGGCGCTAGCGGCGGCCGCCCCAAGCCGTGTACGTCACCGCTCCGGTGAGGGCCAGGATCGCCGCCGTCCAGGTGGCCGCCGGGGTTTCCGGGGGCTGGAGCAGCCACGCCGCGATCTGGCCGGCGGTCGAGGAGTCGCGCGGGACGAACGGGCCGATCGCGCACCAGGCCAGCGGCAGCGTCCAGCCGAACTGGCCGCCGGCGATCGTGGCCGACAGGCCGGCCAGGCCCGCCAGACCGGCCGCGTCGCGCACGATGATCGACGTGTCGACCGCGGACGTTCCCAGTTCCTGCACCGCCAGCACCGCGGCGGCGGCCACGAGGCCGGTCAGCGCCAGGTGCGCGAACCGCCGCACCGGCCACGGCAGGGCCGCGGACCGGTCGAGGTCGGCGTCCTGGCCGCTCAGCCCGATCGCCGCCACCGCGATCGCCGAGGTCAGCGTCAGCACGGCCAGGATCACGTCCCACGAGCCGCGGCCGAGGAACCAGATCCCGAGCGTCGCCGACAGCAGTGCGGCGGCCGCCGCCGGAAGCTGCCGCGACCGGGCGTAGAGCGTCGCCCACCTCATCGCAGGGCTCCCGGCACCAGCGTGTCGAGCGGGTCGCCCTGGCAGGTCAGGAGCACCTGGCGCATGGCGACGATCCGGCCGAACCGGACCTCCTCGGGCAACGCACGGAACTTCGCCCAGGCCTGCTCCAGCACGCCGGACTGCACGAGGAACCATTTCCCGGCGTACTCGGGCAACGGCTTCAGCTCGCCGGTGAAGTGCGCCGCCGCGATCATCCGGGCGCCCAGGTCGGCCAAGCTGCCGACGTACGGCGGGTCGCACGAGGGCACCCCGGCACCGGACAGCACCGCGAGCCGCAGGTCGTCCGCGTTCGCCGTGAGCAAGGCGTCGTTGCGCTGGAAGTCCAGGTAGACGACGCCGGGATCGCGGGGAACCGGGCCGGTGACGGGGTTCGGCGCGATCTGCTCCTCGATCCGGGTGGGCGCGCCGGGCAGCTTCGCCAGCATCGCCAGCGCTTCCCGGCCCGGCCCGGCCAGTGCGGCCAGCCTGTCCTCGTGCACCCGGCTGACGCAGATCGGGCCGTCGCAGAGCTTCCGGGCGGCGACGCTGTCCGGGACCAGCAGCCCGTCGGCGGAAGCCGGGAAGACCGGCAGGGCGATCGCCGCCCCGGCCACCACCGGCAGCAGGCCGAGGACCTTGGCCCGCGCGGACTTCGCCGCCAGCAGCAGGAGGCCGGTCGCGGCGAGACCGGCGAACCACGCCGCCTGCCCGAGGTCCGTCGGAGCCGACGTCGTCACGAGCACGCCCCGCGGCTGCCCGAGGGCCGGCGCCAGCAACGCGAACCGGTGGTAGGGCACCGACAGCACGTTCGCTTCGACCGACGTCCAAGCCAGCACGGACGCCACCAGGGTCAGCACGGCCAGCGCGGGCGCGGTCAGCGGGTGCGGCAGCAGCCGCCCGGCCGCGAGGCCGATCCAGCTGCCCGCCACGACGGCGAGCAGGCCGACGAGCACGACCGGCAGGAAGCTCGCGGACACGAACCCGCCGTGCCCGAGCACCTCGGCCACCCCGACGCCGAACACCAGCAGGAAACCGAGCGCGCTCAACGCGCCCACCGCGCCGGCCAGCCGGATCGCCCGGTGCCAGCCCGGGCGGGACGTCGTGGACAGCAGTTCGACCATGCCGGAGCGGCTGTCCCGCATGCCCTGGATCGCCCCGGCACCGACCGCGATCGGCCACAGGAACACCAGCAGGAACCGCAGCCACAGGGCGGTGGTCGTCGTGTTCCCCGTCCACGGCGCGGGCACCTTCCACCACGGCCCGGACAGCAGGAACAGGAAGCCGAGCGCGACGACGAGCAACGCCAGCCCGGCCCAGGGCGCGATCGAGCGCCGCAGTTCGGTGCGCAGGATCATCACCACGCCCCCTTGCCGTGCTCGTGGTTCAGCAGCGCCGAATAGCCGCGCTCGATCGGGCTGTCCCCGGTGTGCTCGGGGGTGCCCGCGGCCGCCAGCTCGTCCGGGGTGCCCTGGAACACCAGCTTGCCGTCGGCGAACAGGATGACGTCGGAGCACGCCGTGCCCACGTCCTCGACCAGGTGCGTCGAGATCAGCACGCACGAGTCCTGGCCGAGTTGCTGCACCAGCTCGCGGAACCGCACGCGCTGCGCCGGGTCGAGCCCGGCGGTCGGCTCGTCGAGCAGCAGGATGTCCGGGTCGTTGACGATCGCCTGTGCGATGCCGACCCGGCGCACCATCCCGCCCGACAGGGTTTTCATCCGGTCGTCCGCGCGGTCGGCGAGCCCCACCCGCTCGATCGCGCGCTGCACCGCACCCGGGATGTCCTCTTTGGACATCTCCTTGAGCCAGGCGATGTACTCGACGAACTCCCGGACGGTGAACCGCTTGTAGAACCCGAAGTTCTGCGGCAGGTACCCGATCCGCCGTCGCAGGCCGCGCTGCCCGGTGTGCCCCCCGGCAGGCACACCGAGCAGCGACAGCCTCCCCTCCGCCGGCCGGAGCACCGTCGCCAGTGCCCGGATCAGCGTCGTCTTGCCCGCGCCGTTGGGCCCGAGCAAGCCGTGCACCCCCTTGCCGAGCGACAGGTCCAGCCCGTTCACGGCCAGTTTCCGGCGGCCCACCCGCACCTTCAGCCCCTCGGCCTGGATTTCCCAGGCGTAGGCCGTCGGTGCGACCTCCGCCGCTCCCACTGCACGCATGTTCCGTCCTCCCTAGTTGCGCGCGCCGAGCCGGGTGAACGCGCCCTTGTGCAGGGCGGCCACCACCGTCGTCAGCGCGAAGATCCCCACCCACACCGGCCACGCGCCGGTGCTGAGCGCAAACGTTTGCCGCTGGGCCGCGACGGTGGGCAGCACCAGTGCCGCCATCCACACCGCGACCAGCACGTACGCCGCCCGCGTGACGCCGATCAGCCCGCCCAGCGCGAGCGTGCCCGTCGTGAAGGCCAGGCTCGGCAGCAGCCAGAGCGCCGGCGCCGTGCCGGTCAGCCACCCGGCGACGCCCAGCACCGGCAGGACGACGAGCAGCACGGCCAGCGTCCGCCGCGCGACCAGGTACAGCCCGGCGCGCGGCGTCGCGACGACGACTTCGTACGCCGGATCCAGCCCCCGCGCCCACGACACGGCGACCCCGAGCACCGGCAGCACCGGCGCGAAGAGCTGCACCGCCGTGACGTCCAGCACCGAGTGCCCGACGCGGTCCAGCACCACCGCCAGCAGGACGACCAGCACGATCATCGCCAGCCACGGCACCATCACCGGGGTGGCCCAGGTGGTGAGCCACCGGCCGAAGCGGCGTCGCGCCGGGTGCGCGGGCACGCCCGGCACCCCGGTGCCCGCCGCCAGCCGGGCCCAGACCAGGTCCACCACCGGCTGGACCGGCGCGGCCTCGGCGAGCCGCGCCCGGCAGACCGGGCACGCCTCGAGGTGGGCTTCGAGGCCCCACAGCTGGTCACCCGGGAGGTCCTCGCCCGCCACGTACGCGGCGATGAGCCGCTCCGGCGCATGGTTCATGACAGTGCCTCCCGCAATGCGATCCGCGCCCGGCGCGCCCGGGTCTTGACCGTCCCCTCCGGCAACCCCAGCAGGACGGCGGTCTCCCGGACGGTCAGCCCGTCCAGCACCATGGCCTGCAGCACCGCCCGCAGCTCCGGCGCGAGGTCGCGCAGCGCGGAGCCGACCTCGTCGCCCATCGTCGCCGCCAGGAGCTCGTCCTCGGCGCCCGCCACCGGGGCGGCGTCGAGGGCCATCGCCGGTGGCGGCTGGGCGTGGTGCGCCCGGCGCCGGAACGCGTCGACCAGCCGGCGGGCGGCGATCGTCCAGAGCCAGCCGACCGCGCTCCCGCCGGTGGCCGCGCCCGCGAACGAACCCGCCGCCCGCCAGACGGCCAGGAACGTCTCCTGCATGACCTCCGCGACGATCTGCTCGTCCGCGCACCGGCGGCGCAGGCGCACGGCGAGCCATGGCGCCGTGCGGCGGTAGAGCTCCTCGAACGCCGCGCGGTCGCCCTTGGCCGTGCGCCGGACGAGGTGCTCCTCGTCGGCGTTCTCCACTGGCTTGTGTCTCACACCGGGCAAGACGCCGGATGAGCCGATACGGTTCTCATCCGAATGTGTGCTGCGTCACACCGAGCGCGAGGGCCAGAACTTCCGCCAGCCGTCGGCCTCCAGGGTCGTCGGCTCCAGCCCGGCGTCGCGGGCGGCCTGCTCGGCGGCCTGGATGTCCTTCGCGAACTGCTTCGCCAACGCCCTCAGCTCGCCCTCGGCGTCGACGCCCGCCCGGCGGGCGGTGGCGGCGATGCGGAACAGCTGGGCGGCCGCACCGGTGCCTTCGGGAAAGAGGTCGAGCGGGATGCCCGCGCGCCCGGAGCGCTGCCCGAGCTTGCCCGCCAGCGCGACGGCGGGCTGGCCGAGCGCCACGCCGTCCACAATGGATCGACGTTGCTTCTCGCGCTGCTTCAGCTCTTCCCACTTGACGTTCTGGTGCTCGACGGTGTGCACCGCGTCGGCGCCGGCGAAGACGTGCGGGTGCCGTCCGACCAGCTTCGCGACGAGCGCCGCGGCGACGTCGTCGATGCCGAACGGGTCTTCCGGGTCCTCGGCCGCCACCCGCGCGTGGAAGAGCACCTGCAGCAGGACGTCGCCGAGCTCTTCGCGCAGCGCCTCGCGGTCGCCTTCCTCGATGGCGTCGAGCAGCTCGTAGGTCTCCTCGACCAGGTACTGCCGCAGCGAATCGTGCGTCTGCACCGCGTCCCACGGGCAGCCGCCCGGCGAGCGGAGCCGGTCCATCACGTCGGCGGCCTCGACCAGCGGCGGCACCGGCGTCTCGATGACGTCCGCGCCGGTCGCGATGAGCAGCGACGCCGCCGGCTCGTCCCGGGACCCCGCGAGCAGCACGACGTCCTTCAGCGAAGGCGCCTCGGTGACGGCCGGGACCCCGAACGCAGCCGGGTCGACGTCCGTGGCCGCGTAGACGGCAGGTGATTCACGCAGGATCTTGAGCGCCGCACCGGGCAGCGTCGTCCCGCGGACGACCACGACGACACCCGTGCTCACTGCTGGGTACGACCGGACCCGCCCGGGGGCAGCACGAGGCCCTGCGTGGCGTCCTGGTTCGGCACGACGGTCAGGCCCACGGCGTCCCACACGCCGTACCGCTTGTTGACCCGCGCGCCGAGTTCGTCGAACAGCGGCTGCAGCTGCCGCATGCCGACCGCGGTCTTGGTGCCGGCGTCGAGCGCCGGCGCCTGCTCCGTGGCGACGGTCCGGTCGTCCGTGCGCTGCCGGATCACAGCGACGAGCCAGGTGCCGGCCAGATCCTGGCTCGGGTAGGGGACGGCCGTGACGGTCCCGGCCGGCGAACCGAAGATCGGCGTGGAAGCGAGGGCACCGGCCTGCGCGGCGGGCACCGCGTCCCCGAGGCCGGTGAGCGGCGGGATGGCATCGACGTTGTTGCCCTGCTGCTTCGCCTGCTGCCGCAGCTGGGCCTCGTACTGGACGTCGGCGCCGATGCGCTGCTGCGCGGCCGCCGGGTCGGCGGCGAACTGCCGGGCGAGGTCGAGGGCTGCCTTCTTCGCTTCGGCTCCTTGGAGCGCGGAGCCGGTGTTGGGATCCGGCATCGAGCCGATCGTCGTGAAGTCGAAGGTGACCGACAGGTTCGGGACGGCCTTCTCGGCCAGCGCCTGGGCGAGGTAGGTGTCGGTCAGCGACTCGCGGTGGTCACGCGAGCGGGCAACGACCTGGCTGACGGCCTGAGCCTCGTTGCTCGCGTCGGCGGGGACCGGACCGTTGAGGGGATCCTTCGCCAGCTGGGCGTCGATCTGCCCGTGGTTGGGCGTAATGCCCTGCTTCGCGGCGGCCTGGAGGAGCAGCTCGTGCAGGACGAGCTGGGTGACGGCGGCCCGGCCGAGCGTTTCGAGCTTGTGCTCGCCGGCGAGCTTCTGTGCATAAGGCTGCTCGCGGACGGCCTTGTCGATCAGCTCCTGCACCTGGTCGATGGAGACGGTGTGGTCACCGACGACCGCGGCGGCACCGACCTGGCTGGGGCCCGAGCCACACCCGGCGAGCAGAAAAGCACCGGCAACGACCGCGACCAGCGCGCGAGGGCGCCCCATGATCCGCATCACAGGCCATACCCTCTCACACCACCGCCCCCGAACCGCAACACCCACGCCCTGCCGACGGCAGTGTTCAGCGAAGTTGGCTGAGCAACTCACGCCAGGTGGGGGTGGAGGCGGTGAGGATGCCGCCTTCGCGGTCCTTGGTATCCCGGATCAGGACCTTGGGGCCGGTGGCGACCTCGACGCACTCATCACCGTTGGTGCTGTAGCTGCTCTTACGCCAGGTGACCATCATCCCGCCGCGCTCCCGATGAGTAGAGGTTCTTCGCCAGGTCGGCGATGAATTCCCTCGATTGTGCCTGATCGAGAGCGACCCGATCGAGCCCTTTGAGCACTTGGCGGTAGGCCACCACCTCCGCGGGCTCCTCGAGGAACAGCGAAGACACCTCACTGTCGATGAAGATGACGGGTTTGAACTCTGCCGACTCGATCAATTTGAAATGCCCCGCCATTGCCGGATGACCACCGCACCGGGCGGGAACGATCCGGATCGAGATGTTGCTGCGATCGGCGAGCCGGCCGAGCTGCCGAAGCTGGTCGCGCATGACATCGGGCGCTCCGCGCCCGATGGGCAGCCGGAGCACGAATTCGTGCAGGTAGAAGTCGAAGGTGACGGAGGGCTTCTTGTCGAGGATCACCTGGCGGGCCATTCGGGCGAACACCAGCTCATCGATGTGGTCCGGATCGGTCGCGTTGCCGATCTCCGCGATCAAGCTCCGGGCGTAGTCGGCGGTCTGCAGCAGTCCCGGCACCGAGCAGCCGTGAAACTGCGACATGGCGGTGGCCCGCTTCTCGTGCCAGATCAACGTGCGCAGCTGCAGCGGCTTCTCAAGGAGGCCGGGAGTGCGCATTTCGTCGCCCATGGCCATCAGCTCGCGGTATTCCTCGCCCCGGAACCCGAGCGTCGTGAGGAAGCGGGCCAGGTGGACCGGCGACGGGCGGGCGCGGCCGCGGGTCACCGCCGATACCCACTGCGCGCTCATCTCCAGGCGTCGGGACATTTCCCGGACGCCCCAGCCCTTCTCCGCCATCCGCTGGAGCAGCCGGTCGCCGAGCTGCCGGGCCCGGATGTTCGGCTCGCGATATTCCGCCATGGACCGAACGTAAGGGCAGACCCAAGAGAAACCCAGGCGCCACAACGGAAAGTCCCCCGATGTGGCGCCGGTGTCCACTCCCCCTTACACAGCAGCCGGTTTCTTCGTCAGCTGGAGCAGCAGTTTCGTGCACCACTCCAGCAGCTCTTCGTCCCGCAGCGTCGGCGCGCCGATCCGGCCGCCCGCCGGGCCCTCCGTGGGCTTCGGCACCGACACCGTGTTCGTCACCGCCTTGTACGCCGCCTTCGGGTACAGCCGCTTCAGGCGCACCATCTGCGAGTCCAGCAACGGCAGCGGCGCGAACCTGATCGTGTTGCCCTGGACCGCCACCTCCGTCACGCCCGCCTCGCGGCACGTGTGCCGGAACTTCGCCACCGCCAGCAACCGGTTGACCGGCGCCGGCGGCTGGCCGTAGCGGTCGATGAGCTCTTCGCGGACCGCGTCGAGGCCCTCGGTGTCCGGCGCCGCCGCGATCTTGCGGTACGCCTCCAGGCGCAGCCGCTCGCCAGGGACGTAGTCGTGCGGGATGTGGGCGTCGATCGGGAGGTCGACGCGGACGTCGGCCATCTCCTCGTCCTCCGCCGGCTCCGCGCCCGCGTGCCGCCTGAACGCGTCGACCGCTTCGCCGACCAGCCGCACGTACAGGTCGAACCCGACGCCCGCGATGTGCCCCGACTGCTCCGCACCGAGGATGTTGCCCGCGCCGCGGATCTCGAGGTCCTTCATCGCGACCGCCATGCCCGCGCCGAGCTCGGTGTTCTGGGCGATCGTCGCCAGGCGGTCGTGGGCGGTCTCCGTCAGCGGCGCCTCCGGCGGGTACAGGAAGTACGCGTACCCGCGCTCGCGCCCACGCCCGACCCGGCCGCGCAGCTGGTGCAGCTGGGCCAGCCCCAGCAGGTCGCCGCGCTCGACCAGGAGCGTGTTGGCGTTCGAGATGTCCAGCCCGGTCTCGACGATCGTCGTGCAGACCAGGACGTCGTACTCGTTCTCCCAGAAGCCCTGGATGATCTTTTCGAGCTTGTCCTCGTTCATCTGGCCGTGCGCGGTGACGACCCGCGCCTCCGGCACCAGCTCCCGGATCCGCCGCGCCGCCTTCTCGATCGAGGAGACGCGGTTGTGGACGTAGAAGACCTGGCCGTCGCGCAGCAGCTCGCGCCGGATGGCCGCGCCGACCTGCTTGTCGTCGTACGCGCCGACGTAGGTCAGGATCGGGTGGCGGTCTTCCGGCGGGGTCAGGATCGTCGACATCTCGCGGATGCCGGCCAGCGACATCTCCAGGGTGCGCGGGATCGGTGTCGCCGACATGGTGAGCACGTCGACGTGCGTGCGCAGCGCCTTGATGTGCTCCTTGTGCTCGACGCCGAACCGCTGCTCCTCGTCGACGATGATCAGGCCCAGGTCCTTCCAGCGGACGCCGGTCTGCAGCAGGCGGTGCGTGCCGATGACGATGTCGATCTCACCGCTGGCCAGCTGCTCCAGGGTCGCGTCGGTCTCGCTCTTGGCGGAGAACCGCGACAGGCCGCGGATCTTCACCGGGAACGAGCGCATCCGCTCGGTGAACGTGTTCAGGTGCTGCTGGGCGAGCAGCGTGGTCGGGACGAGGACCGCGACCTGCTTGCCGTCCTGGACCGCCTTGAACGCGGCGCGGACCGCGATCTCGGTCTTGCCGTAGCCGACGTCGCCGCAGATCACGCGGTCCATCGGGACGCCGCGTTCCATGTCGCCCTTGACCTCGTCGATCGCGGCGAGCTGGTCGTTCGTCTCCGTGAACGGGAAGGCGTCTTCCAGCTCGTGCTGCCACGGCGTGTCCGGGCCGAACGCGTGCCCGGGCGCGGACTGGCGCGCCGCGTACAGCTGGACGAGCTCCGCGGCGATCTCCTTGACCGCCTTCTTGGCCCTGGCCTTGGTGTTCTTCCAGTCGGAGCCGCCGAGCTTGTTGAGCGTGGGCAGCTCGCCGCCGACGTACCGGGAGACCTCGTCGAGCTGGTCGGTGGGCACGAACAGCCTGTCACCCGGGTGGCCGCGCTTGGACGACGCGTACTCCAGCAGGAGGTACTCGCGGGTGGCGCCGGCGACCGTCCGCTGGACCATCTCGACGAACCGGCCGATGCCGTGCTGCTCGTGCACGACGTAGTCGCCGGCCTTGAGCGCGAGCGGGTCGACCGCGTTGCGCCGCCGGGACGGCATCTTGGTGTTCAGGTCCTTTGTGGACGTTCCGGCGCCCGCGCCGCGGCCGGTGAGGTCCGCTTCGCTGAGCACGACCAGGGCGCGCTCCGGCGAGACGAACCCGTCGGTGAGGCCGCCGCAGGTGACCGTGACCATGCCGGGTGCCGGTGCGCCGGTGAGGCCGTCACCGGCCTGGGTCGCCGGGACGTCGGCGGCCGTGAGCTGCTCCACCGCGCGCGCCGCGGTGCCCTGGCCGGCGACGACGAGCACCGCCGTGCCACCCGCCGCGGTGTGCGCGCGCAGGTCCGCCGTCGCACGCTCGAGCTCGCCGCGGTAGGCGGGCGCGGCCTCGACCGAGACGCGGTAGACGTCCGGGTCTTCGCTGGTCAGCTGGGTGATCGTCCACCAGGCGCGCTTGGTGTCCTGCGCGTGGGACGCGATCTCGTCGAGCCCGCGGTAAGCCGACGCGCCGAGGTCGATCGGGGCCTGGCCGCCCGCCGCGGCCGTCGTCCAGGACGCTTCGAGGAACTCCTGGCCGGTGCGGACCAGGTCGGCGGCGCGGGCGCGGATCTTCTCTGGGTCGGTGAGCAGCACGTGGGTGCCTGCCGGCATCGCGTCGGTGAGCAGCTCGAGCTCGCCTTCGCAGAGGACCGGGATGAGCGCTTCCATGCCCTCGACCGGGATGCCGTCGGCGAGCTTGGTGAGCATCTCGGCCAGGTGCGCGTCGGCTTCGTACGTCTTCGCCAGCTCCGCGGCCTTCTCCCGGACCGGCTGGGTCAGCAGCAGTTCGCGGCACGGCGGCGCGGTGACCCGCTGGATCTCGCCGGGCAGCGACCGCTGGTCGGAGACGGCGAACGCGCGGATCTCGCTGACCTCGTCGCCCCAGAACTCCACCCGGACGGGGTGCTGCGCGGTGGGCCCGAACAGGTCGAGGATGCCGCCGCGGACGGCGAACTCGCCGCGCTTCTCGACCATGTCGACGCGGGTGTACGCCAGCTCGACCAGCCGCTCGAGAAGGCCTTCGAAGCTCTGTTCTTCGCCGACGACGAGGTCGACCGGGGCGAGGGACCCGAGACCGGGCGCCATGGGCTGGATCAGGCTGCGGACGGTGGCGACGACCACGCGCAGGTCGTCGTCCCCGGTCTTCAGCCGGTGCAGCACTTCCAGCCGCCGGCCGACGGTGTCCGCACGCGGGGACAGGCGCTCGTGCGGCAGGGTTTCCCAGCTCGGGAAGTCGGCGATTCTGTGCTTGCCCAGTAGCGCGCCGAGGGACGCGGTCAGCTCGTCGGCCTCGCGGCCGGTGGCGGTGACGGCGAGCACGGGCTTGCCGGCACCCGCATCGGCGGCGAGCACGGCGGCGACGAGCTGCCGGGCGGCGATCGGGCCCTGCAGCTCGAGCAGCGGCGCGCCGGCGCGCTCGACCACGCCGCGCAGAGCCGGGTCGGGAAGGACGGCGGTGAGGAGTCCGGACAGTGGAGCGTCGGTCACGGTCCCAGACTACGTGCCACCCCCGACAGTTCCGATCACGGCTGGTCGCGGCCCAGAGCGCCCCAAGGTGGCCTTGGTTGCGTTGAACGCACCGAAGGCCACATTGGGTGCGTCCAACGCACCGAAGGCCACATTGGGTGCGCTCAACGCACCGAAGGCCACATTGGGTGCGTTGGACGCACCGAAGGCCACATTGGGGCGCTGGCAAGGTGTCAAGAGCGCAGCAGGTTCGCCACCTCGGCGACGCGGGGCAGCTGCTCGTCAAACACCTTCGGGTCCGTGCTCGCGATGCGCAGCAGGAAGTGCTCCACGCCTTCGTACTTCCGCAGCTGCGCCGCCACCTCCGCGGCACTGCCGCTCACCTGCATCTGGATCCCCTGGACGAACGCCGCCGGCCGGCCGTAGTTGCGCTGGCAGTAGTCCTCCAGCAACGTGAGCCCGCGGTCGGTGTCGTCCTCCACCAGGACCGTCGCGAACAGCGCCGCGGTCACCGGGCGTGCCGCCGTCGCGCGGATCCGGGCCAGGCCGGAGCCGTAGTCCGCCGGGTCCGGCGGGTAGGGCAGCCAGCCGTCGTACAGCCGGCCGGCCCGCTCCAGCGCGCCCGGCGTGTACGCCGCCAGCCACACCGGCGGGCCACCCGGGCGGGCCGGGGCGGGGAACTCCGGCAGCGAGTCGTAGTGCAGCAGAGCGCCGTGGAAGGAGCGAGCGCCGCTCCACGCCGCGCGCCAGAGCGCCACGATGTCGTCCAGCCGGGCCCGGCGGCGCTCCCACGGCACGCCCGCGAACGCGAACTCCGGCTCGCTGCGCCCGGCGAACCCGGCGCCGACGGCCACCGTGAGCCGGCCGGAGCTCAGCAGGTCGAGCGAAAGCAGCTGGTTCGCCGTCAGAACCGGGTTCCGCAGGGCCGGGAGCAGCGCGGAGGTCCCCAGTGTCACCCGCGAAGTGCGGGCGGCGAAGGCGGCCAGGACGGTGAGCGCGTCCAGCGGAGCCCGCGCGAGAGTGTCGCCGACCCAGACCGAGTCGAGGCCGAGCCGCTCGGCGGCCACGGCGACGTCGACCAGCTCGGGTGCGGTCCGCCCGGCGTCGAGGATGGGCTGGTAGGTCGGGATGACCAGGCCGAAGTTCGTCATGGCCGAAGCGTCGCCGAAGCCGGGGTATGCCCTCAATTCCCCGCAGGGAATGGACGCACCGACCAGGATGGACCCGTGAACTTCGGAACGGCGCTCAAGGACTGGCGCACCCGGCGGCGGATCAGCCAGCTCGACCTGGCCCTGCGCGCGGGCACGACGCAGCGGCACGTCAGCTTCATGGAGAGCGGGCGCTCGCTGCCCGGCCGCAGCATGGTCGTGCGCGTCGCCGAATCCCTCGAACTCCCCCTGCGCGAGCGCAACGGCCTCCTGCTCGCCGCGGGCTACGCGCCGACGTACCCCGAAACGCGGCTCGACGACCCGGCGATCCGGCCGGTGCTCGACGGCCTGCGGCGGCTGCTCGACGGCCACCGGCCCTACCCCGCGATCGTCGTCGACCGCTACGGCGTGCTGGTCGCGGCGAACGACGGGTTCGGGCTGCTCACCGAGGGGGTGGACCCGGAACTGCTGCGCGAACCGGTGGACACGCTGCGGCTGGCGCTGCACCCGAAGGGGATGGCACCGCGCGTGGCCAACCTCGACGACTGGGCCCGGCACATCCTCGAACGCCTCCGCAGCGACCTGGCCCGCGCCCCGGACGAACGGCTGGCCGCGCAGCTCGACGAGCTGGCGGGGTACCTGCCGCCGCCGTCCCCGCCCGGCCCGGAGCACCTGGGGTTCGCGGTCCCGGTCCGCCTGGCCACCTCGATCGGCGAGCTGCGGCTGATCACCGCGATCACGACGTTCGCGACGGCGGCGGACGTGACCGTGTCGGAGCTGAAGCTGGAGACGTTCCTGCCCGCGGACGCCGAGACCGCGGAACGCCTTCACACCACCAGCGCCGTCGGGTGACCGATGGCCGCGGCAGGCTGTCCACGCCGGGCCCTCCCCACCGCCACCGGCAGCGCCGCGCGGTAGACGAACGCGGGCGGCAGGTTGCCCCAGACGACCTGCGTGCGCTCCACCACCGCGAACCGGCTTCGCAGCGACGCGGCGAAGCGGCGGGCAGGTGGCGTCCAGGCCGTGTGGCGTACGCGAACGTCGTGAACCTGCCGCTCGGAGCCAGTGCCGCGGTGACCGCGTCGAGGATGCGCTGCTGCCGGGCCGCGGTCATGGCCGTCCACGGCAGACCGGAGACGACGACGTCGACGCCGGCCAAGCGCGCTTCGGGGCGAAGCAGCGCGAGGACCGCTTCGGTGAACACGCCGGTGCCCGGCCCGAGTTCCGCGACGCACGACGCGCGTTCCAGGCCGAGGCCCGCCGTCATCTCTTCGGCCAGCCGCGGCGAACTCGGCGCGATCGCGCCCGTCAGGACGGGGTGGCGGAGGAATTCCCTGGTGATCGACATGTTCCCGACGCTAGGAACGGCCGGGGTGGCCACGAATCGGCCGGACCGGCCCGTTCAGTCCTCCCCGGGGAGGACCCGATCGGGCCGGAGGGATGACGCCCCGGCCCCTTCCCTGGCGCTACGTTCGGCGGCATGGAACAACTCGTCGTGTGGATGCGCAGGCACCGGTGGACCGTGGACCTGCCGCTGTACGCGGTGTTCGCCCTCCTCTCGCCGAACTGGGTGGGCGAGGGTTCGTGGGGCGTGCGGGCGATCCCGATGCTGTTCCTGCTCCCGCTGCTGGTGCGCCGCAGGTTCCCGCGCACGGTCGCGGTGCTGATCATCGCCGGGGCGGCGGCCGTGTACTTCAACGACGTCTGGGCGTACGACCGCGGCCGCACCGAACTGGCCATGGCGGTCGTGCTGTTCAACCTGGTGAAGCTGCGGCACCGGTGGTTCGCCGCGGTGATCGCCGCGGCGATCGTCGTGCTCGGCGTCCAGTGGGTTTCGCTCTACGCGCCGGAAACCGCGAACCCGACCTTCACGATGATCAGCATCCTGCCGCTGCACATCGCGGCCTGGGCGCTCGGGGAGTTCTTCCGCACCAAGGAACAGCTCACCGCGGAAGAGGAGAAGCGCGACGACGCCCAGACCCGCGCGGCGGTCGCGGAAGAGCGCACCCGGATCGCGCGCGAGCTCCACGACGTCGTGGCGCACAGCATGAGCGTGATCGTGCTGAACGCCGAAGGCGCGAAGCTCGCCCGCCACCGCGACCCGGCCGTCGTCGACCGCACGCTCGACACGATCGTCCACACGGGCCGGGACGCACTGGCCGAGCTGCGCCGGCTCCTCGAAGTCCTGCACGCCGGCCAGGCGGCGCGCAGCCCCCAGCCGACGCTCGCCGAACTGCGCGAGCTCGTCGGGCAGTCCGGGCGGGACGTCACGCTCGACGTCACCGGCGACCCGGGCGCTCTGCCCGCGAGCGCCGCGCTGCAGGCGTACCGGATCGTCCAGGAGGCACTGACCAACATGATCAAGCACGCCCCAGCCGACGCTACCGGCCGGGTCAGCGTCGCCTTCGAGCCCCCCGAGGTCCGCATCGAGGTGACGAACACGGGCGGCCACGCCCCACCGGCGCGGGCCCTGCCATCCTCCGGGCGCGGCCTGGCGGGAATGCACCAGCGCGTCGAGATGTACCACGGCAAGCTGACCACCGGCCCCCTCCCCGACGGCGGGTACCGCGTGTCCGCGAGCCTGGTGGTGGGCTCGTGACCACCCGCATCCTCCTCTGCGACGACCAGCAGCTCGTCCGCGTCGGCCTGCGCATGATCGTCGAAAGCCAAGACGATCTCTCCGTCGTGGGCGAAGCGGGCAACGGCGAAGAAGCCGTCGCCCTCGCGCAGGAACTCCGGCCCGACCTGGTGCTGATGGACGTGCGGATGCCGGTGCTCGACGGTGTCGCGGCGACCGCGCGGATCTGCGGCGAGCTGCCGGACGTGCGCGTCCTCGTCATCACGACCTTCGACCTCGACGAGTACGCCTACGCCGCGTTGCGGGGCGGGGCCAGCGGGTTCCTGGTCAAGGACGCGCCCGCGGACGAGATGCTCGTCGCGATCCGGGGTGTGCTGCGGGGTGACTCGATGGTGTCGCCGTCGGTCACGCGGCGGCTGCTCGACCGGTACCTCGCCGACGAGCGCGATCCCGTGGACGTCGCGAAGCTCGAAGCGCTGACCGAACGGGAGAAGGACGTGCTGGGCCTTATCGCGCGCGGGCTCTCCAACAGTGAGATCGCCGCGAAGCTGTACATCGGCGAGACGACGGTGAAAACGCACGTCGGGCGGGTCCTCGGCAAGCTGCGGCTGCGCGACCGGGTGCACGCCGTGGTCTTCGCCTACGAGTCCGGGCTGGTCCGACCGGGTTCCTGATCACTCCCTATTTAACCTCTTGATACGGAGGTTTAGAGTACTTTGCATGACGATATACAAGTCCGAAGCAGGGGCTGCCCTCCTCCGTCGGCGGTACCTCGACGCCCTGCAGGCCTGGCCTGTTCCCCGTGAGGACGTGCGCGTCCCGACACCCGAAGGCGAGACGTTCGTGCTGGTCTCGGGGCCGGCCGGCGCGCCGGCCCTGGTGCTGCTGCACGGGTCCGGCAGCAACTCCGCGGAGTGGGCCGCCCGGATGCCGGCGCTGGCCGGGCGGTTCCGGGTGTACGCCGTCGACGTCATCGGCGAACCCGGGCTGAGCGCCGAGGCGCGCCCGCCGCTCGACAGCGACCGCTACGCGCGGTGGCTGGACGCGGTGCTGGACCACTTCGGCGTCGAGCAGGCCGCCTTCCTGACGTCGTCGTTCGGTGGCTGGCTCGCGCTCGACTTCGCGATCCGGCGGCCCGGGCGCGTCGCCGCACTGGCGTTGCGGTGCCCGGTCGGCCTCGGCCCGATGAAGAAGGGGTTCGTCGTCAAAGCCGTCCTGCTGGCGCTGCTCGGCGAGAAGGGGCGGCGGAAGTCCGTCGCCGGCGCGGTGGGCGAGCCGGAGTCGTCGCCGATCGTGGCGCAGCAGCTGCTGGTGTCCGCGAACTACCGGTACCGCACCGGGCCGTTCCCCGTCTTCGGCGACGCGGCCCTGGAACGGCTGAGCATGCCGGTGTACGCCGTCGCCGGGGCAGACGACGCCATGGTCGATTCCGCGACGACGAAACGGCGGCTCGAAGCGGCGGGCGCCGTCGTGGACCTGGTTCCCGGCGCCGGGCACTACCTCCCCGGCGAGGCGGACCTGGAGTTCCTCACGCGCCGCGCGGCGAACGGCGATTTCACCGGTTGATGGGAGGATGGGCCTCATGCGGCGTTCGCTGGGTCTCATCGGTGCGGTGTCCCTGCTGGTCCTGGGCTGTTCGGGCGCGGCGAGCGAGCCCGTGCAGAGCGTCCCGCCCGCGGCCACGCCGGCCGCCGCGAGCGGGGCGTTCAAGGTCGAGACGGTGACCGCCGGGCTGGAGCACGGCTGGGACATCGGCTTCCTGCCCGACGGCGGCATCCTCGTGCCCCAGCGGCCCGGCAAGCTCGCGCTCGTCCGGGGCGGACAGGCCACCGAGGTGCGCGCCGACTTCTCCGACGTCCTGGTCAAGGGCGAAGGCGGGCTGCTCGGCATGGCCGTCAGCCCGGACTTCGCCACCAGCCGCGAGTTCATCACCTGCCAGAACCACCAGGAAGGCGGCCGGGCCGTCGACGTCCGGCTGGTCACCTGGACACTGGCCGCCGACGGCGCGAGCGCGACGAAGGTGAAGGACCTGCTCACCGGGCTGCCGGTGAACCCGAGCGGGCGGCACTCCGGCTGCCGTCCGACGTTCGCGCCGGACGGCGCGCTGCTCGTCGGCACCGGCGACACCGCGCGCGCGTCGATCGCGCAGGACCGCCGCTCCCTCGGCGGCAAGGTGCTGCGGCTGGACGCGAAGACCGGGAACCCGTTGCCGGACAACCCGTTCATCTCTTCGAGCGACCCGCGCGAACGGCTGGTCTACACCTACGGTCACCGCAACGTCCAGGGCGTGGCGATCCGCCCGGGCAGCGGCCAGGTGATCACTACCGAGCACGGGCCGTCGTTCGACGACGAGGTCAACCTGCTGAAGCCGGGCGGCAACTACGGCTGGGACCCGTCGCAGGGTGGCACGGAATCGAGCTACGACGAGAGCGTGCCGATGACCGACCTCCAGCGCTTCCCGGACGCCGTGAGTCCGATGTGGACCTCCGGCCGGACCACCGAGGCGATCTGCGGCAACGCCTTCCTGACCGGCGCGCAGTGGGGCGCGAACGACGGCGCGCTGGTCGTGACGGCGCTCAAGGGCCAGAAACTGCTGCTGTACCGCCTGGACGCGGCGGGCAAGGTCCTCGAAGTCACGCTGCCCCCGGAGTTCGACGACAAGTTCGGCCGCCTGCGCGCGGCCCGCAGCGGCCCGGACGGCGCCCTGTACGTGACCACGTCGGGCGGAAGCGACGACAAGCTGCTGAAGGTCACGCCCGCCTGACCATGAGAAAAGCACGGCCACCGGATGCCGTGGACACTTCCGCCGGGGCCGCGGATCGCGGAACATGGTGTGTACCAGAAGTTTTCGCCCGCCCCCGACGCGTGTTGGACGCGGTCCGAAGCAAGCGTTCCCGCGGCAGCACCGCGCCGGTCCCCGGGCGCCATCGCCGACCTGGCGACCGGGGACCGGCATCCAACTCCGGTCAGGCCTTCGCGGCCCTGAGCGAGCCCTTCACCGCGCTGACCGCCGTGGTCAGTGCCGCGGTCGCGGTGGGCCAGTCGACGGTCTCGTTCCAGGAAGCCAGCACCGCGACGGCGTAGGTGCGCGACGCGGTCCGGACCAGCCCCGTGGTGTTGAGCACCCGCCGGCCCTCGGAGCTGCCCCAGCCCTGCTTCACCGCCCAGGCCGCGCCCGGGAACGCCCGCGGGATCCCGAAGTGCTGGTCGAAGCCGTCCGCCGCGGCGCGGGGCGGCTCTTCCAGCGCGGCGGTGAGGAACTCGCGGCCTTCTTCGGACAGCTTTGCGGTGATGTGCCGGTACACCGTGACGACGTCGGTGGGCGACATCCGGGTGGAGCCCCACTTCCCCGGGTCGGCCGGGGGCGCGGTGTGCGTCAGCCCCAGCTTCCCGGCCTGCCGCCGGACGATGTCCGGACCGCCGTTCTGCTGCCACAGGCGGCTGGCGACGCGATCGTCGCTGGCCGAGAGCATGGTGTGGACGGCCGTCGCTTCGCTGTCCGAAGGCACTCCGGAGCGGTCGATCAGGTCGAGGGCGATGAGCAGCTTCACCACGGACGCGGTGGGCTGCGGCTGGTCGGCTTTCCACCGCGTTTCGACGGCGCAGGCGTCCAGGTCGACGATCTCGATCCCGAGACGCGGGTCGTTTCCCGTGCTCAGCAGGGCTTTTCTGGCTTCGGCGACGATGCTCGCCTGCTTGCCCGTGGGATCGGCGGGCGGCGCGGCGCACCCGGCGCGCCAGCTGTCGCTTCCGGAGCCGCTGTTGACGGCGATTGCGGTGAGCAAGCCACCCGTCACGAGAACCGCGGCGATTCCCGCACGCACCTTCACGTCGTCGAGTCGTATCCGCAACGCCCACCTCCGCCGGCTCCGTCAGGAATCCGAAGCTATGGCGAAGGCGGACCGCGGGTATCGCCCGAAGAGCCGGTCTGTTTTGGCCATTCGGCGGGCAACCAAGTCCCGGGAAGCGCACACACCGGCCGAACGGCCGATGCGCCGGCCCTATTTGCCCAGGTAGGCCCCGCCGTTGACGTGCACGACCTGCCCGGTGACGTGCCCGGCGGCGGGGCTCGCCAAGAACGTCACCACGGCGGCGACGTCGTCCGGCGTTCCCGGGCGCTTGTTCATCGTGTTGCCGATCAGCCAGTCGCGACGCTCGTCGCTCAGCTGCCCGTGGAAGAACTCGGTGTCCCCGATCAGGCCCGGCGCGACGACGTTCGCGGTGATCCCGCGCGGCCCGAGCTCCCTGGCCACACTCGCGTTCCAGGCTTCGACGGCCGCCTTCGCGGCCCCGTAGGACCCGGCGCCGGTGTGCGCGGCGATCGAGCCGACGGTGACGATCCGCGCGCCCTCGGCGAGGCGGTCACGCAGCGCGTGCGTCACCAGCGCGGCACTGACCACATTGGACCGCAGGTTCCGCTCGAACGCGGCCGCGAAGCCGGCCAGACCCGCTTCGCTTCCGCCGTCGAGGAAATCCGTGTTGCCGCCGGCGTTGTTGACGAGGACGTCGACGCGGTCCGGCAACTCGTCCAGTGCGGCTTCGACGGCCGCGGGATCGGCGGCGTCGAACACGACGGGCCGCGCGCCCGCGAGCGTCGCGGCTTCGGTGAGCACCTGCTCCCGGCGCCCGGTGATCGTGACGCGCTCGCCGGCCTCGGCGAAGGCCGCCGCCACGGCGTAGCCGATGCCCGTGCCGCCGCCCGTCACCACGATTTCCCTGTTGTTCGCCATGAACCCGACCATAGTGCTTAGGATCGGGGCATGAGCAAGATCGACCCGGCCACCTCCGCGCTCGTGCTGATCGACCTGCAGGAGCGGATCGTGGCGTTGCCCACCACGCCGTACCGCGGCGAAGAAGTCGTCGCCAACGCACTGCGGCTGCGGGACGCGTTCCACCGCGTGGGCGCGCCGGTGGTGCTCGTGAAGGTGTCCCGGCCGGACAACCCGCCGGGCAGCGAGCTGGTCTTCGAGCCCGGCGACGACAAGATCGTCACGAAGTACACGATCGGCGGCTTCGCGGGCACGGACCTCGACGAGTTCCTGCGCGGGGCGGGCGTCCGCACGGTCTTCTTCGGCGGCATCGCCACGGAGTTCGGCGTCGAATCGACCCTGCGCGCCGCCTCCGACCACGGCTACGACACGGTCGCGGTGTCGGACGCGATGACAGCGCTTTCCGACATCTCGCACGAAAACGCCATCACGAAGATCTTCCCGCGCCTGGGCACGGTCGTGACGACCGGCGAGGCACTGGCAGCGCTGGCGTGATCGACAAGATCGCCTGGATCCACCTGGCGGACGGCCGGATCCTCAGCACGCGCTCGCGCGGCAAGCAGGTCTACTACCTCCCCGGCGGCAAGCGCGAGCCCGGCGAAACCGACCGCGACACGCTGGTCCGCGAAATCCGCGAGGAACTCGACGTGGCGATCACGCCGGAATCGATCGCCGCGGCGGGGACGTTCGAAGCACAGGCGGACGGCCACGCCGCCGGCACGCTGGTGCGGATGACCTGCTACACCGCGGAATACCGCGGCGTCCTCAAGGCAAGCAGCGAGATCGAAGAGGTCACCTGGCTCGGCTACGCCGACCGCGACCGGGTTTCCGCGGTGGATCGGCTCATCTTCGACCACCTGCACGAAACCGGGCAGCTCAGCTGACCTTCACGAGCGGCACGTCCCGCGACAGCTCCCGGAACCCGACGCCGTAGTACAGATCCCGCGCCTGCGTCGGCGATCCCATGCAGGCGACCGTCGCATGCCTGGCGCCCGCCGCGCGCGCCAGGTGCATCCCGTGCAGCAGCAGCGCCCTCGCCAGGCCGCGGCGCCGGTAGCCCGGGTGCGTGCCGACCGGCTCGAACTCGACCGTCGCGTTCGGCTCGTCGAGCCACATGATCGCCGAACACGCCATCGTCCCGTCTGGTGCTTCCACCAGGACGTGCAGGTCGCCGCGGTAGCCCGGCGCGCGCCGCAACCCCTCGTACGACGAGTCCGTGTACGACGTCGGCGCCCACGCGTCCACGTGGGCCTGGACCGCCGCCGACGGCCCGGCCTCGGAAGCCGCGCGGAAGCGGAACCCGGCCGGCAGTTCCGGGCGGTCGACGTCGGCGAGGTCGCGCTCGTTGAGCTGGGACCACGACTCGGCCGGGTCGGCCTCGTAACCGTGCGCCGCCCAGCTTCGCAACCCGGGCGAGTCGGCGGCGCCCGGCAACACCGTGCGCTCGAGGCCGTCCGCCGTCGTGTCGTACCAGGCGATCACCTCGTCGGTCAGCGCGGCGTGGTCCGGGTGCACCTGGTAGGCCAGGTAGGCGCCGGTGACGTCCTTGACCGATCCGTCGGTCCGGTGCAGCCGGCGCGGCAGCTGGGCCCAGCCCCAGGCCACGAGTTCCGCGCCGGAGAACCACAGCCGGTGCCGCCAGCTCGCGCCCTCGGCGGTGTGGCCCTTGCCCCAGTTCCAGGCCAGCTCGCCGAACGACGCGTCGCTGTTCACCAGATCCGGGCGGGCCGCGGTGACGCGCTGCGCCAAGCCCTGCATGAGCCGCAAATCCCCGACGGTCAACGTCATCGCGCCAGCCGCAGCTTCGGCTTGTGCTCCAGGTGCGACAACCCGTTCCACGCCAGGTTGACCAGGTGCGCCGCCACCTCGTCGCGCTTCGGCTTGCGCGCGTCCAGCCACCACTGGCCGGTCAGCGCCACCATGCCAACCAGGGCCTGCGCGTACAGCGCGGCCAGCTTCTCGTCGTAGCCGAGGGCGCCGAACTGCTGGGCCAGGATGTGCTCCACCTGGCTCGCGATGTCGTTCAGCACCGTGGAAAACGTCCCCGTCGAACTCGCCACCGGGGAATCGCGGACCAGGATGCGGAAGCCGTCGTGGGAATCCTCGACGTAGGACAGCAGCGTCGTCGCCGCCTGCTCCAGCATCGCCCGCGGGTGACCGCCGTGCAGCGTCGAAACCATCCGGTCGAGCAGCAGCTGCGTTTCGCGGTCGACGACCACCGCGTAAATCCCCTCTTTGCCGCCGAAGTGCTCGTACACCACCGGTTTCGACACGTTGGCGCGGTGGGCGATCTCTTCGACCGACGTGCCGTCGAAGCCCTTCTCGGCGAACAGGGCCCGCGCCACGTTCAGCAGCTGCTGCCGCCGCTCGGTCCCGGTCATCCGCACGCGGGTCACCGGGGCGGCCGGACGGGCCCCGGTGACCTGCTGCTCACGCTTCGAACGTCGTCTCCCCGCCATCGGGGCAGCCTAGTTGACTAGCCCTTTTCCGCGGCGATTCGGGCCAATCGCTGCGGCGTCGGCCAACGCACGTCGTGCACCCAGCCGAACTTCTCGAAGATCCAGATCAGCCGCGCGGAGATGTCGATCTGGCCGCGCTTGACGCCGTGGCGGGCGGACGTCGGGTCGGCGTGGTGCAGGTTGTGCCACGACTCGCCGAAGGAGAAGATCGCCAGCGGCCAGAAGTTCGCGGACTTGTCGCGGGCGGCGAACGGGCGCTCGCCGATCATGTGGCAGATCGAGTTGACCGACCACGTCACGTGGTGCAGCACGCAGATGCGGACCAGCCCGGCCCAGAAGAACGCCGTCACGGCGCCCCACAGCGACCACGAGATGAGCCCGCCCAGCAGTGCCGGCAGCGTCAGGCTGACCAGTGCCCACAGCCAGAACAGCTCGTCGACCTTCTTGATCGCCGGGTCCTTCACCAGGTCCGGCGCGAAGCGCTCGGCGTTGGTCTGGTCGCGCTCGAACAGCCAGCCCATGTGCGCGTGCCAGAAGCCCTTGGCGATGGCCCACGGCGAGGTGCCGAACGCCCACGGCGAGTGCGGGTCGCCGTCGCGGTCGGAGAACGCGTGGTGGCGGCGGTGGTCGGCGACCCAGGTGATCACCGGGCCCTGCAGGGCGATGCTGCCCGCGATGGCCATGACCACGCGCAGCCACTGCTTGGCTTTGAACGAACCATGCGTGAAGTAGCGGTGGTACGACACGGTGATGCCGAGCCCGCTGATCGCGTAGAACACCACGAAGATGCCGACGTCGACCCAGCTCAGTCCCCAGCCCCACGCGAACGGCACCGCGACCAGCAGGGCGACCAGCGGTGCGATCACGCCGAAGTAGACCGACAGCTGCACGCCGATGCCGCGCTTGCCGTCGATGACAGGTTTGGGCCCCTTGGGCGCCGAAGGTTCTCCCGTGGGCTGAGAACGGTCGAGCGTGGCCGTCATACGCTTCACTTCTTCCTACACAGGCACGCCTACCAAGGGCGCCCTTACCTACGATGCCGTAAGTTACGGTACAGGAGGTTCGGGCGCCTGGGGAGAGCCCGAACTCACACCCCTGTCCGGAACCCGGGTACCCGGCGGACCGGCGCAAAAACCCATCCCCCGCGCGAACGACACCCGATCGTCGCTATCCTGACCAGGATCGATCCGCCGTAGTGTAATCGGCAGCACTTCAGATTTTGGTTCTGACAGTTCAGGTTCGAATCCTGGCGGCGGAGCACAGCAGGAACCGGAAACCCACGACACCGGGAGGTTGGCGCTGACCGACGAGGCGACCGACCCGGTGACGGCCAGGCGGCCCGCGCTGGCCGAAATGTCCGACGCGTGGCTGGTCGGGCGCGCGCGGGAGCTGGGCGCCGCCGTCCAGCGGCACGAGTACACCCAGCAGCTCGAGATCGTCGCGATGATGGACGAGCTGCTCGACGAGACCCAGCGGCGCGGCGAGCCCCTCCTCGTGGCCCAGCTGCTGCGCTCGTCCGCCCTCGCCCGGCTGGCCACCAAGGGCCTGGCCGCGGAGGCCGAACCCCGGCTCGACGAGATGCTCGCGCACACCCGGCGCCACGGCATCGCCCTGCTCCGGGCCGACGCGCACGCCCTGCGCGGGCGCCGGCTCGTGATCGCCGCGCAGGAGGACGCCGCGCTCACCGAGATCGCCAGGGCGCTGGCCATCCTCGACGACTCGACCATCCCGGACCGGCAGGTCGGGCTGCGCAACTGGAACCGGCTGCTCTCCTCGACGCTGATCGACTGCTGGCTGGTGCTCAACCAGCTCGGCGTCTACGAAGCGGCCGAGGAGGTGATCGGCCGGGCCGCGGCGGCGATCCGCGAGAGCGCGAGCCCGCACGACATCGCCCTGCAGCTGATCAACCGCATCAAGATGCTGCTCGGCTGGGGCCTGCGGCTGGAGCGCATCGACGAGTACGACGAGAGCGCCGAGAAGTTCCGCACCGCGGCGTCGATGGGAGCGGCCGCGGAAGGCCCGTTCGCCGAGTCGCTGTTCCCGCGCAGGGCGAACGTCGCGGCGATCGACCAGGTGGGCGTGCTGGCCGCGGCGCCGGCGCTGAACCAGCCGGGCGCCGAGCACATCGAGCGGCTGCAGACCCTCTACACCGAGCGCGCGTTCGGGCACGACCGGGAGATCGTCGCGATCGCGCTGGCGCGCTGCCTGGACAAGGAGGGCCGCCGCGAGGAAGCCCTGTCGGTCCTGCGCGAGACCCGCCAGTCCATCTCGGACGACACCTCGCAGCCGTCGATGCGGCTGAACATCGCCCGCGAGCTGGCCCGGCTCGACACGAGCCCGGACTCCGGCGCCGGCGAGTCGCTGATCGACTACGCCAGGCGCCTGGAGTCGGAGATGTGGAGCCTGCGCGAGTCGCAGATCGCCACGCTGAACGCCCGCCGCGAGCACGAACGGCTCTCCGCCGAGCACGGCGCGATCACCCAGCAGGCCCTGCAGGACCCGCTCACGGGCCTGCCGAACCGGCGTGCGCTCGACGAGAAGCTGCGTCAGCTCGCGTCGTCGGCCGACGCACAGCCGCTCGCCGTCGCGCTGGTCGACCTCGACGGGTTCAAGGGCGTCAACGACAAGCAGTCCCACGCCGAAGGCGACAACGTGCTGCGTGTCGTCGCGAGCACGCTTCGTGACGCCCTGCGCGGCGACGACCTCGTGGCGCGCTACGGCGGCGACGAGTTCATCGTGCTGCTGCCGGGCACGCCGGCGTCCGCGGCGAAGATGGCGCTCGGGCGCGCGGTGAAGTCCGTCTCGAACCTGCCGCACCACCTCTCGCACGGCGTCACGCTGTCGATCGGGCTGGTCTCGCTGCGGCCGCAGGAGCGCGGCGAGCAGGTCCTCGCGCGCGCGGACGCGGCCATGTACCAGGCGAAACGCGGCGGCGGCAACCAGGTCGCGTCGGCGAACTCGATGGCCGCGGACCCGGCCGCCGCGTGGGCGAGCGAGGCCCCTCCCACCGACCCCGCGTGGGACGCCGAAGACCACGGTTAGGATCTGAGCCCGACCAAAGCGTCACTTTCACCATGAAAGTGTTCCGGAGGCGAGCCCTCCGGAACACTTTCATGGTGAAAGTGACGACCGGAGCCATCGTTGGGAGCGTCGTTGACCGGCCCGCTGAGCACGTTGATCCTGGCCGCGGGTGAAGGCACCCGCATGCGTTCCTCGACGCCGAAGGTGCTGCACCCGATCGCCGGGCGGCCCCTGGTCGAGCACGCCGTCCGGGCCGCTGCCGGCCTGAACCCCGAACACCTCGTGGTGGTCATCGGGCACGGCCGCGAAGCGGTCGGCGAACGGCTGGCCGCGGTCGGGGACGCGCTCGGGCGCACCGTCGGCACCGCGGTGCAGGCCGAGCAGAAGGGCACCGGCCACGCCGTGTCCTGCGCGCTCGCCACCCTGCCCGCCGACGTCACCGGCACGGTGATCGTCAGCTACGGCGACGTCCCGCTGCTCGACACCGCGACCCTGGGTGCGCTGCTCGACGAGCACACCGAGGCGAAGAACGCGGTCACCGTGCTCACGTCGGTGGTCGCCGACCCGACCGGCTACGGCCGGATCGTGCGCGACCCGGCGGGCAAGGTCACCGGGATCGTCGAGCACAAGGACGCCACCCCGGAACAGGCCCAGATCACCGAGATCAACTCGGGCGTCTACGCCTTCGACGCCGCAGTGCTGCGCGACGGCCTTTCGCGGCTGTCGACCGACAACGCGCAGGGCGAGCTCTACCTCACCGACGTGCTGGGCATCGCGAACGGCGACGGGCTGCACGTCGGCGCGCTGGTCGTCGACGACCCGTGGCTGACCGAGGGCGTCAACGACCGCGTGCAGCTGTCGGTGCTCGGCGCCGAGCTCAACCGCCGGATCGTGCAGCGCTGGCAGCGCGAGGGCGTCACGGTCGTCGACCCGGCCACCACCTGGATCGACGCCGGCGTGACCCTCTCCCGCGACGTCGTCATCGAGCCCGGCGTGCAGCTCAAGGGCACGACGTCGGTCGGCGAGGGCAGCACGGTCGGGCCGGACAGCACGCTGACGAACGTCACCATCGGCGCGGGCGCCTCGGTGGTCCGCGTGCACGGCTCGGACTCGGAACTCGGCGACGGCGTCAACGTCGGCCCGTTCACCTACCTGCGGCCGGGCACGAAGCTGGGCGTGAAGGCGAAGCTGGGCGCGTTCGTCGAGACGAAGGCCGCCGACATCGGCGCCGGCACGAAGGTGCCGCACCTGACCTACGTGGGTGACGCCACGATCGGCGAGCACAGCAACATCGGCTGCTCCAGCGTGTTCGTGAACTACGACGGCGTCAACAAGCACCGGACCGTAATCGGTTCGTATGTCCGGTTGGGCGCGGACAACACCTTCGTCGCCCCGGTGCACATCGGTGACGGCGCTTACAGTGGTGCGGGTGCCGTGATCCGCGAAGACGTCCCGCCGGGCACACTCGCGGTGTCGGCGCCGCCGCAGCGCAACATCGAAGGCTGGGCGATCCGGCGCCGGCCGGGTACGCCCGCGGCGGAGGCGGCCCAGGCCGCCCTCGACGCCGATTCAGCAGCAGGAACCGACGGGGAGTCACCAGCATGAGTCCGAAGCAAGGGACGCCGAAGAAGAACCTGATGCTCTTCTCCGGACGCGCGCACAAGGAGCTCGCCGAAGAGGTGGCCCAGCACCTCAACGTGACGATCACCCCGCAGACGGCGCACACGTTCGCCAACGGCGAGCTGTTCGTCCGGTTCGAAGAGTCCGTCCGCGGCACCGACGCCTTCGTCATCCAGGCGCACACCACGCCCATCAACGAGTTCGTGATGGAGCAGCTGATCATGGTGGACGCTCTCAAGCGGGCGAGCGCGAAGCGGATCACCGTGGTGATGCCGTTCTACCCGTACGCGCGCCAGGACAAGAAGCACAAGGGCCGCGAGCCGATTTCGGCGCGGCTGATCGCGGACCTGTTCAAGACCGCGGGTGCCGACCGGATCATGACGGTCGACCTGCACACCGCCCAGATCCAGGGCTTCTTCGACGGCCCGGTCGACCACCTGATGGCGCAGACCGTGCTGGCCGACCACATCAAGGCCACCTACGGCAACGCCGACATCACCGTCGTCTCGCCGGACTCGGGCCGCGTGCGGCTGGCCGAGAAGTGGGCCGCCCAGCTGGGCGACCGCCCGATCGCGTTCATCCACAAGACGCGCGACCCGGACAAGCCCAACCAGGCGGTGGCCAACCGCGTGGTCGGCAAGGTCGAGGGCAAGCTCTGCGTGCTGATCGACGACATGATCGACACGGGCGGCACGATCGTGAAGGCCACCGAGGCCCTGATCGAAGAGGGCGCGGCCGACGTCGTCATCGCGACGACCCACGGCATCCTGTCCGACCCGGCCACCCAGCGGCTCTCGTCGTGCAAGGCCCGCGAGGTCATCGTGACGAACTCGCTGCCGATCCCGGAGGAGAAGCGGTTCCCGGGCCTGACGGTGCTGTCGATCGCCCCGATGCTGGCGGAGGCCATCCAGCAGGTCTTCGAGGACGGCTCGGTGACGTCCCTCTTCGACGGCAACGCCTGAGGTTTCCCGGGAAAGCCCGCTCTCCAGTGCTCCGGAGGGCGGGCTTTCCCCGTGAAAGTGTTGCGGAGGCGGGCCCTCCACATCACTTTCCTAGAGAAAGTGACGTCAGTAGGCGACGGTGAAGCGCGCGCGGCGGTGCTTCGGCTGCTCGATCTCGTCGACGTAGGCGATCGCGAAGTCGTCGCCGCCGATGTGGGACTTGCCGTTCTCGTCGGTCAGCAGGACGTCGCCGCCGATGCGGAACCCGCCCTTGCGCTCGCCCGGGGTCCAGGCACCGAACTCGGCGGCCGGGCTGACGTAGAACCAGTCGAGGCTCTCGGGCTGCTCGCGCAGCAGGCCGAGGACCTCGGCGTGGCTGCCGGCCTCGTCCTTGTACTCGGCCGGGAACTCCGGGGTGTCGAACAGCCGCGGGCCGCCCTCGGCCACGTGCAGGCTCGCCGCGCCGCCGACGAACGACAGCCGGACGCCGTTCTCGCCGGCGATCCGGGCCAGGGCCGGCACCGCGTCGATGAGCTTCTTGCCGTCGATCTCGCGGGCCGGGGTGGCGACCACGAAGACGTCGGCGTCCTTCGCCAAGCCCGCCACGAACTCCTCGTCGTGCAGCGAACCCTGCCGCTCGTCGGCCCCTTCGGGCACCGAGCCGGGGTTGCGGGCGACGCCGACCACTTCGTGCCCGCGCCGCAGCGCCTCGGCGCCGATCCTGCCCCCGGCGTACCCCGTCGCACCGAAAACCACCAGCTTGGCCATGGATCTCCTCCTCGTTCACCGTCGGTCTGCCCGGCCGATGCTAGGAACGGGAGATCACCTACTTCAACGGGAGCAACACACCTGGGGGTAGGTGTCCAGGTCAGCCACCCAGACCGGCGAACTCCGCCGCCACCTTCTGCTTGACGGCGTTGACGTCCAGAGCGGCCCGGACCTCCGCCGTCGCGTTCGGCTTGGAGAGCACCTGGTAGCTGGCCGTGCGGTTGGGCAGCTTGAACTTCACCGCGCAGGACAGCTGGATCGTCTTGTACGGCTCCGCGTCCCCGGCCGCCGTGCACGTCTGCGCCCCGAGCGACTCGGCGCTGACCTCGACCGACAGGGTGATGTGCACGACGCTCTTCTCACCCGACGCCGGCGTGCCGACGACGCTGTTGGAGACGTCGACCGTCGTCGTGCAGGAGCCGACGAAGTCCTTGCAGTCGAGGCGGTCGTTGGTGACGACGGCGCTGGCCTGCACCAGCCCTTCGAACGGCTGCCCCAGCCCGCCGACGGCCGCGTCGAGGTCGGCGCGGAACGTCTTGACCGCGTCCCCGGTGAGCGCGGCGACCTGGAACTCGGCGCCGTACTTCGGGCCGGCCTGCGGGTCGAGCAGCGCCGGGGCGAAGCTGACGACGCGGTTCGGCTTGGCCGTCGTGACGCGCAGGACGCTCGGCGCGGCACCGAGCTGGTAGACCTCGGTGCCGTCGGGCAGCTTCGCCTTGACCGGCTCGGTCAGCCGGTCGAGCCCGGACAGCGCCTTGCGCAGCCCTTCGGCGAGCGCCGGCGGCGCGAACCGGGCCGCCGGGTCGAAGGGCAGTTCCGAGCCGAGCGAGCGCACCCAGCTCGTGCCGAACTGGGTGCTCTCGTCGATGGCGTGCGCCTTCCAGTAGTCGGCGTCGGCCTGCAGGTAGAACTGGGCGGCCGCGGCCGTCACCTGGACGAAGCGGCCTTCCAGCGGCAGCCCTCCGACGGCGTAGCCGCCGCGGGTGATCCGGAACTGCTGCTCGGCGCCCTTCACCGTGGACTTCAGCGCGATCGCGGGCGCCTTGCCCAGCTCGGTGAGGGCCGCGTCCACGGCGGCGCGTTGTTCCGCGCGCCGGTCGGCCGTCGCCTGGTCGGCCGCAGAGACGCCGGCGGTGCCGGCCACCGCCACCTGGCAGCCGGCCAGCACCCCACCCAGCAGCAGCACCGCTGCCACCCTGCTCCACCGAGCACGCATTTCCCGCCCCCTGCTCTCCCGCTACCGAGCACACCTCGGCCGGCGTCGGCCCGCCACCGGATTTGTGTCGTCACGTACCGGGGTTCCAGGAGGGTTCTAGCCTGGGCCGGGCACCCGCCGCAACCCACCGTGATGAGGTTGGTTTACACTCTTGAGGTTGTCTCGGCGAGGTGGGGCCCTTCTGGGGTGCCCGGCGTGATCGACGCGGCGGCTCGAGTAGCCCCCGTCGTCGTGCACGCCCGGAAACTCGCCGCCGAAACTTCCTTGAACAAAGCAAACGGCTCCCCCCGCCGCAGCATGCTGTCTTCGATTTTGAAGGAGTGCCACACCGTGTCCGAGGTACGTCTGTCCGTCGAGCCGCGCACCGAGTTCGGCAAGGGCGCCGCGCGCCGCACGCGTCGCGCCGGCAAGATCCCCGCCGTCCTCTACGGCCACGGGTCGGACCCGCGGCACTTCGCGCTGCCGGCGATCGAGTTCGCCCGCGTCGTCCGCGAGAACGGCTCGAACGCCGTCATCACCCTCGACCTCGAGGGCTCCGACGAGCTGGCGCTGACGAAGACCATCGTCGTGCACCCGCTCAAGAACTACATCGAGCACGTCGACCTGCTGGTCGTGAAGCGCGGCGAGAAGATCGTCGTCGACGTCCCGGTCGTCGTCACCGGCAACCCCGGCCCCGGCGGCCTGGTCAACCAGGACGTCGACACCCTGCAGGTCGAGGTCGAGGCGCTGCACATCCCGGAGCAGTTCGAGGTCTCGATCGAGGGCCTCGAGATCGGTTCCCAGGTGCTGGCCGGCCAGGTCGAGCTGCCCCAGGGCGCCACCCTGGTCACCGACCCGGAGTCGCTGGTCGTGGCCGTCAACGAGCCGCAGCGTGAAGAGTCCGGCGACGACGCCGAAGCGGGCGACGAGTCGGCCGAAACCACCGAATAACATCACCGCATGACCGAAGACCTGCCAGGGGCCGGCGAGCTGATTCTGCTCGCCGGCCTCGGCAATCCCGGACCCCAGTACGCCGGCAACCGGCACAATGTCGGGTTCATGGTGCTGGACGAGCTCGCCGCCCGCATCGGCGGCAAGTTCAAGACGCACAAGACCGGCGGCGAAGTGCTCGAGGGCCGGCTCGCCGGGCGCCGCGTGGTGCTGGTGAAGCCGCGCTCGTTCATGAACCTCTCCGGCGGGCCGGTGGCCGGTGCGGCGCGGTTCTACAAGGTGCCGCCGTCCGGCCTGGTCGTGGTGCACGACGAGCTGGACGTCGACTTCGGCGCGCTCAAGCTCAAGTTCGGCGGCGGCGACAACGGCCACAACGGACTCCGCTCGATCACGAAGTCGCTCGGCACCCGCGACTACTACCGGGTGCGGTTCGGCATCGGCCGTCCGCCCGGCCGCCAGGACCCGGCGGACTTCGTGCTGAAGGACTTTTCGACGGCCGAGCGCAAGGAACTCCCGCTGGAGGTGGATCGGTGCGCGGACGCGACCGAAGCGCTGATCGGCACCGGCCTCGCGGCCGCGCAGAACTCCTTCCACGCGGGCTGACATGGGTGGCAAGGTGAAGCCATGACCCCCGACGAAGTCCGGGCGATCGCTTTCGGCAAACCCCGGTTCGGCCGTCGCGGCTACAACGAGGACGAGGTGGACGCCTTCCTCGACCTCATCGCCGAGGCGCTGGCCGGGCGGAACATCCTGACGCCGGACGACATCCACTACGTCGAGTTCACGATCATGCCGGTCGGCATGCGCAGCTACGACCAGGCCCAGGTCGACCTGTTCCTCGACGAGGCCGAGGCGGCGCTGGTGGAGCTGCGCAACCCGCGGCCGGTGGTGGCCGAGGAGCCGGAGCGGCCGCAGGGGCCGCGGAAGTGGTTCGGGCGCAGCTGACGACCCTTCCTCCAAGGGGTTCCGGGTGTGAACCCGGCCACACAGCGCTCGGTAGCGCGAACTCACCCGAAGGCGGGCCCGAGGCCGCTCGTCGGAGTGAGGTTGGGACCAGCCTCTTTCGGGCAGCCTGTTCACGGGTTAGGACGGTGTACGGGAGTTTCGCCCCGCCCAACCCCGGAATCGGAGAGTTCCATGTCGTTCACCGCCGAAGACCTCGCCGAGGTCACCTTCGGTAACGCCCCGATCGGCCGCCGTGGTTACGCGAAGCACGAGGTCGACGCGTTCGTCCGGCGGATCGCCAAGACACTCGCCGATGAGGACGACCTCACCGCCGCCGAAGTGCACCACGTGATGTTCGCGAAGCCGCTGATCGGCAAGCGCGGCTACGACGAGCGCGAAGTCGACGAGTTCCTCGACGCGGTGGAGGACCAGCTCGCCGCCCGCACCGGCCAGGCCCCGGACCTCCCCGGCGCCCGCACCGCCCCGGAAGCCACCGCCGAGCGCGCCACCCCGCCCACCCTCCGCGCAGTCCGCGTCCAGCAACGCTGACCCGCCTCAAGCGCCCCAATGTGGCCTTCGGTGCGTTGAACGCACCCAATGTGGCCTTCGGTGCGTTCAACGCAACCAAGGCCACATTGGGGCGCTCGGGTCAGGCGTCGGCGTTCTTCTTGATCCGGTCCGCGAACTGCTGGGCTGTTGCCGCGCGCTTGACCTTGCCCGAGGGTGTCTTCGGGAGGCTGCCCGCCGGGAGCACCACGACCGCGTACGGCCGCATGTCGACGGCGTCGCGGACCCGGGCCGACACCTGCTTCATCAGGTTCTTCTCGGCCTCGGCGTCGCCCGCCAGCTTCGATTCGACGACCACCGCGAAGCGCTCGCGGCGGCTGCCCGCGTCCAGCCGCACCGCCACCGCGTTGCCCGCGCGGACGCCCTCGACCGAGGTCGCCGCGCGCTCGATGTCCGTCGGGTACAGGTTGCGGCCGCCCATGATGATGACGTCCTTGCGGCGGCCGCAGATGACGATCTGGCCGCCGACCAGGTACCCGAGGTCGCCGGTGTTCAGCCACCCGGATTCGTCCTGCGTCGCGAGCGCGCCGTCCATGGTCAGGTAGCCGGGCGTCACGGCCTCACCGCGCAGCCGGATCTCGCCGACCTGACGCTCGCCCAGCCGCGAACCCGACTCGTCGACGATCTCCGCCTCGAGCCCGTCGAGGGGACGGCCGAGCAGCGCGAACGACCGGACGCTGTCGGTGCCGCGCCGCGGGTCGCCCTCGGGGACCGGCACGGCGCGGTTCTCCGCCTCCAGCGCGTCGGCTTCGACGACGTCGAGGGTGAGGCCGGTGAACAGCGGCGCGAACGACACCGCGAGCGTCGCTTCGGCCATGCCGTAGGCCGGGAAGACGCACTCGGCGGGCATCTTGAACCGGGCGCCGGCGTCCACAAAGGTCTGGACGGCGGTCTCGTCGACGGGCTCGGCGCCGTTCAGCGCGATCCGCAGCTTCGAGAGGTCATACGCCCCGTCGTCGTCGACGCGGGCCATCCGGCGCCCGACGATGGCGTACGCGAAGTTCGGCGCCGCCGTCGTGGTGCCGTGGTACTTGGTGATCAGCTCCGGCCAGATCAGCGGGCCCGAGAGAAACTCGACCGGCGTGATCTTGACCAGCTCGACGCCGAAGGTCATCGGCACGGTCAGGAAGCCGACCATCCCCATGTCGTGGAACGTCGGCAGCCAGGAGACCATCACGTCGACGTCGAAGTCGAACTCGGCGCGCTCGACCATGGCCTTGACGTTGGAGTACAGGTTCCCGTAGGTGATCCGCACGGCCTTGGGGTCGGCGGTCGAGCCGCTGGTCAGCTGCAGCAGCGCGGTGTCGCCCTCGTCCGTGACGACGACGTCCGCGAGCGGTTCGGCTTCGGCCAGCTCGGTGATGAGCTTGAACCCGATGCCCTTCTGCTCCAGGACGGGCGCCAGCTGGTCGAACGGCTCGCCCAGCAGCACCAGGTCCGAGCCGATCATGCCCAGCACCCGCACGGTGTCCTCGGCCCATTCGGCGAGGTCGGTGCGCTGGGTCGGCTGGTGCAGCATGGTGACGCTGCCGCCGGCCAGCCACACGGCCTGCACGGTCGGCGCGATCAGCACCGGCGCGGCGGCGAGCACCGCGACGGCGCCCCCGCGCTCGAACCCGCCCGCGACGAGCCCGCCGGCGATCCGCCGGGCCTCCTCGTGCACCTCGGCCCAGGTCCGGCGGACCGGCTCCTTCGGCTCCCCGGTGACCATGCCCCGCTGCTGACCCCGCTTCGTCGCGGTGGCGACCAGCGTGTCCACGAACCTGCTCATGGCGCAAACATTACTGTCTCGGCGTCAACGCCCGCCGGGCAAAGCAGAAACAGCTCACTCCAGCAGCTCGGACGTCTCCAGCCAGCGGCCCTCGACGTCCTCGATCTCGCCCCGGACGCCCTTCAGCTCCGCGTTCAGCTCCATCAGCTTCGCCGGGTCCGTCGCCGCCGCCAGCAGCGACGCGTGGAGCTTCTCCTCCTTCGCGTGCAGCTGGTCGAGCTTGCGCTCCAGCCGGCCCAGCTCCTTCTGCGCTGCCCGCAGGTCCGCCGCCGACTTCTTCGCCTCGGTCTTGGCCGCCGTCGTGGCCGTCGCGGCGGCCGGCTCCTTGTCGAGTGCGCGGCGGTTCAGGTACTCCTCGATGCCGCCCGGGAGGTGGGTGATGCGGCCGTCGCCGAACAGGGCGACGATCGTGTCGCACACCCGCTCCACCAGGTAGCGGTCGTGCGACACCACGACCATCGTGCCCGGCCAGCCGTCGAGGAGGTCCTCCAGCTGCTGCAGCGTGTCGATGTCCAGGTCGTTCGTCGGCTCGTCGAGGAGCAGGACGTTCGGCTCGGCCATCAGCAGCCGGCACAGCTGCAGCCGACGGCGCTCGCCGCCCGACAGGTCCCCGACCGGGGTCCACTGGCGGGCTGCCGGGAAGCCGAGCTTCTCGCCCAGCTGCGACGCCGTCATCTCCTGCTTGCCGAACACCACGCGCCCGGCCACCTGCTCGATCGCCTGCAGCACGCGCAGGTCGCCGGGCAGGTCGTCGAGCTCCTGGCGCAGGTGCGCGAGCGCGACCGTCTTGCCCTCGATCCGGCGGCCGGTCGAGGCCTCGATGTCGCCGCCGAGCAGCTTCAGCAGCGACGTCTTGCCCGAGCCGTTCACGCCGACCAGTCCGATCCGGTCACCCGGGCCGATCCGCCAGGTGACGTGGTCGAGCAGCGTCCGCTCGCCCACCGCGTACGTCGTGTCTTCCAGCTCCAGCACGGTCTTCCCGAGCCGCCGCTTCGCGAACGCCTGCAGCTCGACCGAATCCCGCGGCGGCGGGACGTCGGCGATCAGCGCTTCGGCCGCCTCGATGCGGTAACGCGGCTTCGACGAGCGGGCCTGCGGGCCGCGGCGCAGCCACGCCAGTTCCTTGCGGGCCAGGTTCTGCCGCTTCTCCTCGGCCGTGGCCGCCAGCCGCGCGCGCTCGGCGCGCGCGAAGATCCAGTCGGCGTAGCCACCTTCGTACTGCTCGACGCGGCCGTTCGCGACCTCCCACGTCAGGGTGGCGACGGTGTCGAGGAACCACCGGTCGTGCGTGACGACCACGACCGCGATCCGCCGGGTCAGCAGGTGGTCGGCGAGCCACTGGACACCTTCGACGTCCAGGTGGTTGGTCGGCTCGTCGAGGACGACGAGGTCGAGTTCACCGGTCAGCGCGGCGGCCAGGGACACCCGGCGCCGCTCACCGCCGGAGAGGTTCGCGGTGGGCGTTTCGAGCCCGATCGCGGTGATGCCCAATCCGTCCACAATGGATCGAACGCGCGCGTCGGCGGCCCATTCGTGCTCGGCGCCGTAGCGTTCGAGCACCACTTCGCCGACCGTGCTGCCGTCCGGGAGCTCGGTCCGCTGGGTGACCACGGCCATCCGCAGACCGCCGACGTGGCTCACCCGCCCGGAATCCGGCTCGGCGAGTCCGGAAAGGACTTCCAGCAGGGTGGTCTTGCCGCCACCGTTGAGGCCGACGACGCCGATGCGCTGCCCGGCCGCGACGCCGAGGGAGACGCCGTCCAGCAGCGGCTTCACCCCGTAGGACTTGCTCACCGACTCGAGATTGACCAGGTTGGCCATCCGTTCAGCCGATCCTCTCTGTGGGAGACACTGCCACGATCATGAACCGCGTCGCCACGACCTGAGTCGTGTCGTCCACGGTGAATTCGGGATCTTCCATGGCCGCGCGCATTTCGGCGCTCTGCCAGTAGTCCGTGTGATCGGCGCGCCACTCGGCGACGCTCGTGAAGCCCTCGCCCTCGTCCAGGGCGTGCTGAAGGTCCACTTCGGACAATGGCAGGACGCGGACCTCGGTGGTTTCGAGCACCGCGACCCCGTTGCCCGCCGAGTCGATCATCAGCTCGCGCTCGCCGACGGACGGCAGCTCTTCGCCGTACTTCTCGTACTCGGCGACCAGGCCGGTGGTCGATGTCTTCTCGCCGCGCAGGATCGCCGCGATCAGCTTGTCGCGCAGGGGGCCGGGGAACGCGAACTCCGCGTGCTTCATGCGTGCACCCGCGGCGGTGCCGGGCGGGGCGCGTCGTCGCCGCCGACGACGCGGGCGCCGGGGACCGGGCCGTGGGCCACGCGGACCGTCCGGCACACGCCGGCGCCCGACAGCTCGGCCGCGACTTCCACCGCCGAATGCGCGTCTTCGCAGAGGAACGCGCACGTCGGGCCGGAACCGGACACCGTGCCCGCGAGCGCGCCCGCGTTCACGCCCGCCCGGAGCGTGCGGCGCAGGTCCGGGCGCAGCGAGACCGCCGCCGCCTGCAGGTCGTTGCCCAGCAGCAGGGCCAGCTGGCGCGGGTCGCCGGAGGCCAGCGCCTCGACGACCGGCGTGTGCGAGCCGATCCGGGGCGGGTTGCCCGCCGCGCGCAGGCGGTCGAGTTCGCCGAACACCTTCGGCGTCGACAGCCCTTCGGTGTCGAAGGCCAGCACCCAGTGGAACGTGTGCCGCGACAGCACCGGGACCAGCTGCTCGCCGCGGCCGGTGCCCAGCGCGGTGCCGCCGTAGAGCGCGAACGGGACGTCGCTGCCCAGGCCGGCGGCGATCTCGGCCAGCTCGTCGCGGGTGACGTCGAGGTTCCACAGGCTCGCCAGCCCGACCAGCGTCGCCGCCGCGTCGGCGCTGCCGCCCGCCATGCCGCCGGCGACCGGGATGCCCTTGCGCAGCACCAGCCGGACCTTCGGCTCTTCGGTGCGCCCGACGTGCGCGGCCAGCGCTTCGACGGCCCGCCAGGCCAGGTTCTCGGGGCCGGTCGGGACCGAGCCCTCCCCCTCGCCGTAGACCTCGATGCCGGGTTCTTCGGTGACCGCGACGGTCACTTCGTCGGTCAGCGACAGCGCCTGGAACACGGTCACCAGCTCGTGGTAACCGTCTTCGCGCAGGTCGTCGACCGAAAGGTGCAGGTTGACCTTGGCCGGGACCCGGACGGTGACTGGGGGCGGAACTACGGCGAGCACCCGACCAGCCTACGTGCCCGCCCCAGCGCCCCAATGTGGCCTTCGGTGCTCCATCCATGCCCCCGCCACCACCCTCAACGGAGACGCTGCGCGCCGCAGTGCTGATTCAACGCACCGAAGGCCGCCTTGGGTGCGTTCAACGCAACCAAGGCCACATTGGGGCGCTTGGGGCGGGGGCGGGTCAGGCGGCCGCGACACCCTGGGGGCCGCGGGCGGTGTGCGTGACGTGGCCGCCGCGCTCGGCGACCCAGGCCAGCGCCGCGTCGGCCCGCTCGCCGCGGACGCCGAGGCGGAAGCGGCCGACCGGGGTGTCGCCGATGCGGGTCAGGCCGCCGCCGATGGTGGCGAACTCGACGTCGAAGCGGCCGGCGGCCTCGGGCAGCAGCGCACCCACCGAGGCGAAGCCGACCAGCACGACGTCGGCCGAGCGGTCGTAGCGGGCCGTCTGCGCGCGGGTGGTCTCGATGGACGGCAGCAGCGCCTGCGCGGTGCGGCTCGACGGGTCGGCGATCAGGTCGAGCACCGTGCCGCGCTCGACGATCGTGCCGTCCTCCAGCACCGCGACGTCGTCGCAGACCCGGCGGACCACGCCCGCGTCCGGCGTCGTGACGACGACGGTGACGCCCAGCTCGGAGCGCGCCCGGTCGAGGACGGCGAGCACCGCGCCGGCCTCCGCCGCGTCGACGCCGGCGGTCGGGTCGTCGGCGAGCAGCACGGCGGGAGCCGCCGCCAGCGCCTTCGCGACCGCGACGCGGCGGAGCTGACCGGCGGTCAGCTCGCCGGGACGCTGCGTGGCGCGCGGGGTCAGGCCGACGAGGTCGAGCAGCGAGCCGACCCGGCTGCGGCGCTGCGGGCCGTCGACGCCGAGCTGCTCGAGCGGCGAGGCGATGTTGCCGGCGATGGTGCGCTCGGCGATCAGCTCCGGCTTCGTGGAGACGACGCCGAGCTGACGGCGGATCTCGCGCAGGCGGCGGCCGTCGAGGGTGCCGGTGTTGAGGCCGTCGAGGCGGACGACGCCGCGGTCGGGACGCTCCTGCAGCGCGATGCAACGGGCGAGAACGGACTTGCCGGACCCGGCGGGACCGACCACGCCGAACAGCGAGCCCGCCTGGACGTCCACGCTCACGTCCCGCAGCGCGATGACGGAGTTTCCGTTGGTGGCAAAGGTTTTGGACAGATTTTCGACGGTGATCACGAAGGCTCCAGAAAACGGGGCGCCGCCACAGGAGGGCGCGCCCGGCCGCAAGCGAAGTCCGTCCGTTGTGGACGGTGCGTGAAGAAGGGTGGACCGGGTCGGACTAGCTCAGTTGGAGCGTCGACATGCGGTCACGGAGCGGCGGCCTTCGTCGACAACGCGACGCTTGGTCAGGAGCAGGGGGCGAGCTACCCTCTTCATCGAAAACGGCCTCCATCGGTCCTGGCGGTAGCACCTGCCCTGCGGAGGGTGGTTGCTGCGACTTCGGCGAGCCAGGTCTCTCAGTCGCTCGGGATGGACGTACTGAGTAAAACCGATCCCGAGGAGCGAAAGCAAGCCCATTGGCCCAGATCACACGAGTGGAGGTGTCCGAATCGCGGGATCACGGGTCGCGGGGCGTATTTTTCACCGCTTCCACTGTGGAGTACTACCGGGCGGCGGCGATCCGGGCGAAGGCGTGGACGTCCAGCTGCTCGCCCCGGGTCCGGGGGTCGATCCCGGCGGCCGTCAGCAGCTCGCCGGCCCGGTCGGCCGAGCCCGCCCAGCCCGCGAGCGCGGCCCGGAGCGTCTTCCTGCGTTGTGAGAAGGCGGCGTCCACCAGGCGGAAGAGCTGCTCGCGGTCGGCGGACGCCGTCGTCTCGCCGCGTTCGAAGGCGACCAGCGCGGAATCGACGTTCGGCACCGGCCAGAACACCGAGCGTGGCACGGCGGCGACCTTGCGTGCGGAGCCGTACCAGGCCAGCTTGACGCTGGGCACGCCGTAGGTCCGGCTGCCGGGGCCGGCGGCCATCCGGTCGGCGACCTCGGTCTGCACCATGACGAGGCCCTTTTGGAGCGAGGGCACCTCGGCCAGCAGGTGCAGCACGACGGGCACGGCGACGTTGTAGGGCAGGTTGGCGACGAGGGCGGTGGGCTCGCCCAGTTCGCCGCGGGTGACGCGCAGGGCGTCGGCTCCGACGACGGTCAGCCGCTCCGCGGCCTCGGGGCCCCGCTCGGCGACGGTCGCGGGCAGCCGCTCGGCCAGCTTGGGGTCGATCTCGACGGCGACGACCCGCGCCCCGGTGGCGAGCAGGCCAAGGGTCAGCGACCCGAGCCCGGGCCCGACCTCGAGGACGACGTCGTCCGGGCTGATCCCGGCGAGTTCGACGATCCGGCGGACGGTGTTGGGATCGTGCACGAAGTTCTGCCCGAGCTTCTTGGTCGGCCGCACGTCGAGTTCGGCCGCCAGCCCGCGGATTTCGGCCGGTCCCAGCAGTTCAACCACCGGACGAGCCTACCCAGGGGGTCGGTTCGCGTACCCGGACGGTCGGTTCACGTACCTGGAGGGTCGGTTCGGCCTCACGAAAACGGCCCCCGTCCGGGGTGGACGGGGGCCGCTCGAGGGAGCTGTCAGGCCTTCTTGCCGCAGACCGGCCAGGCGCCGTAGCCGCCGCGGGCGTCGCGGACCTTCTCGGCGACCGCGATCTGCTGCTCGCGGGAGGCCTGGTGCGGCAGGCTCGCGTACTCGTCGCCGCCGTAGGCGTCCCACGTGCGCTTGTCGAACTGGAGGCCGCCGTAGTAGCCGTTGCCGGTGTTGATGGCCCAGTTGCCGCCCGACTCGCACTGCGCGATGCGGTCCCACGAGGAGGCGTCGCCGATGGCCGGCGCCGGGGCTTCCTTGGTGCCGACGTGGATGATCTTCGGCTTCGGCTGGGTCAGGACCTTCTCGGAGATGCTCTCCCGGCCGACCTCTTTGCCGTTCTTCTGCGTGACCTTGTAGGTCACTTCCTTCTCGCCGGGCGTGCCGGGGTCCTCGACCTGCGTCTTGCCCTTGGCCAGGTTCGGGTCGTCGACGCGCTGCTCGGGCGGGTCGATGCTCTCCTTCTGGACGACCGTCGAGACGCCGGTGCGGCTGATGTGCACCTCGGCGCCGTCGGTCAGCTTGACGTCCAGACCGCCCTCGGCCTTGTCCTCCGGGCCCAGGGTGAGCTTGTACTCGCCCAGGAACTCCTGCGTCGTCACGGCGGTGGTCTTGACCTGCTTCGGCGCGTTCCCGCCGTCGTACAGGGTGATGTTCTTGAGCGTCTTGATCTCGACGGTCGCGCCCTCGAGCGGCAGCTCGCCGCTCTTCGGCATCGACATCCACGTGCCGTCCTTCTCGGCTTCGGTCATGCCGAGCTGGTTCAGCGCGTCGCCGAGGTGGGTCGCGCGGACCCAGGAGGTGCGCTCGGTGCCGTCGACGATCAGCTTCAGCTGGCGACCGCGCTCGAGCTTGATGACGCCGCCGTCGCCGACCTCCGCCTGCGGGGAGGGCGAGAGCGAGTCGTGCTCGCCGACGGACAGGCCCGCGTCTTCGAGCACCTCGCCGACGGTGTCGCCGAAGGAGTGCACGGTCTGCTGGTGGCCGTCGACGTCGACGGTGATGCTCTTGTTCATCGCCAGCGCGGCCGCGCCGCCGCCGGCGACGCTGATCATGACGCTGAGGACGGCGCCCTTGAGGAACCGGCGCTTCCAGACCTTGGTGGTCTGCCGGAGGCCCTCGTCCAGGGCCGCGCGACGCGCTTCGGGGGAAGCGGTGCGGTCCTCGTCGAGGCCGTCCGGGATGACGATCGGCGGCAGGTAGGTCGTCTCCGCGTTGATGAGGCGGATCAGTTCGTCGACGTCGACGTCGATCTCGGCCATCATCGCTTCGGCATCGGGGCCGAGAGCGGCGAGGATGTCCTGCTGCGTGATGTTCGGGTCGTCGGAGAAGTCGAGCTGGCCGTACGCAGTGTCCTCGAATTCGCGGTCGAGGACGGCCGCGGAGCGCGCTCCAGCCTGTCTGCTACGTGTCACCGGGTCGTTCCCTTTCCCAAGGCGCCGTTCGGGGCAGCACCTTTACGTCTGGGCCCTCAGCCGGCGCCATCGTCACGGTTCCGGCTCGTACCTGCTCCGGTTCCGCTTCCCCGACGTGCACTGACGTGACTGTGGGCGTAACAGCCGGCAACTGCATGGTGCAGTACCGACCGGCACGATCACGGGACAGTAACGGGTCGCGGCGGGTTGCGCAAACACCCCCCGGAGTGTCGTGATCCCCGTCACCCATCAGGTGGACGAGCCGGGAACCCTGTTGTCGCAATGCGTTCAACCCGTTGTGACGCTGGGGAGTCGGTACACCCGCTCGGCGGTGGTCCGGACCGCTTCGGCGACTTCGTGGACACCTTCGCCTCTGAGCGTCGCCAGGTGACGGACGGTGTAGGCGGCGCCGAACGGCTCGTTCGGCCGCCCACGGAACGGGTGGGGGGTCAGAAACGGCGCGTCCGTCTCGACGAGGTACTGCCCCGCCGGGCACAGCCGGGCCGCCGCGTGGAGGCCTTTCGCGTTTTTGAACGTGACGGTGCCCGCGAAGGAAAGGACATACCCCGCGTCGACGCACTTGCGGGCCATTTCCGCGTCCCCGGAAAAACAATGGAAAATTACGGCATTCGGCGCACCCTCTTCGGCCAGGATGCGCAACACGTCGTCGTGGGCCTCGCGGTCGTGGATCATCAGCGGCTTGCCGAGCCGCTTCGCGAGGTCGATGTGCCAGCGGAACGCCTCCTGCTGGGCGTCGTGCGGCGAGTAGTCCCAGTAGTAGTCGAGACCGGTCTCCCCCACGGCGACCACGCGGTCGTCCGCCGCCAGCCGCTCGACCTCGGCCCGCTCGGCCTCGCCGAACTCCTTGGTCCGGGTCGGGTGGATCGCGACCGCGGCGAACACGCGCCGGTCCCAGCCCGCCGCCTCGACGACCCAGCGGGCCGAGGCGAGGTCGTCGGCGACCGTGACGACGCGGGCGACGCCGGCGCGCTCGGCGCGGTCGACCATGGCCGTGACATCGGCCGCGGTGACCGCGCCGCACGCGTCGAGATGGGTGTGCGCGTCCACCACCGACACCGGGAGCCGGTCCGGGACCGGCGGCAGTTCGCGCTTCTCGTCACCCATGCACACCTCTTACTCCTTGACGATCGGCGCCCACTCCGGGCCGGTCTCGCCGAGCGCCGGGTCGAGCTTGGTGAACAGCGGCGACGGCTTCTGCAGGGGCTTGCCGACCTCGATCGGCTTCGACTCCCACTTCGCCCGCTCGCCCGCGTAGTCGCCGGTGAGGATCGGGTTGACCCGGCCGGCGATGTCGAGGTCGTCGACCTCCTTGAGCTCCGGCTGGGCCGCCCAGACGCCGGTGCCGCCGAGGGCCTCGTGCACCTTCTGGGCCGAGTGCGGCAGGAACGGCGTCAGCAGCGTGTTGGCGTCGGAGACGACCTGCAGCGCGGTGTGCAGCACGGTGTCGCGCCGCGTGGGGTCGTCCTTGAGCTTCCACGGCTCCTGGTCGGAGATGTACTTGTTCGCCGCGGTGACGACCTTCATCGCCTCGGCTGCGGCCAGCTTGAACCGGGACCGGGCCAGGTGCGCGCCCGCGGTGTCGAACGCCTTGCGCGACAACGCCTTCAGGTCTTCGTCGGCCGCCGTCGGGGCCTCCGGGCGCGGGATGGCGCCGACGTTCTTGTGCGCCATCGAGATGGACCGGTTGACCAGGTTGCCCCACTCGTTGGCCAGCTCGAAGTTGGTCCGGCGGACGAACTCGTCCCAGGTGAAGTCGGTGTCCTGGGTCTCCGGACCGGCGACCGAGATGAAGTACCGCAGCGTGTCCGGGCCGAAGTCGCGCAGGAAGTCCTCGACGTAGATCACGCGCCCGCGCGAGGTCGAGAACTTCGAGCCGCTCATGGTGAGGAACTCGCTGGAGACGATCTCGTCCGGCAGGTGCAGCTTGCCGTACTTGCCGGGCTCGCCACCCTTGTCGCCCTCGCCGTTGTGGCCGAACAGCAGCGCGGGCCAGATCTGGGCGTGGAAGGTGATGTTGTCCTTGCCCATGAAGTAGTAGGACCGCGCGTCGGCGTTGTTCCACCACTCCTGCCACGCGTCCGGGTTCCCGGAGCGGCGGGCCCACTCGACGCTGGCCGAGAAGTACCCGATCACGGCGTCGAACCAGACGTAGAACCGCTTCAGCGGCTGGTCGCGCCAGCCGTCGAGGGGGATCTTGACGCCCCAGTCGAGGTCGCGGGTGATCGGCCGGGGCCGCATGTCGTCGATCAGGTTCTTGGTGAAGTTGAGGACGTTCGGGCGCCAGTCGGTCTTGGTGCCCAGCCAGTCGCCGAGGGTCTTGGTGAACGCCGGCAGGTCGAGGAAGTAGTGCTCGGTCTCGACGAACTTCGGCGTCTCGCCGTTGATCCGCGACTTCGGGTTGATCAGCTCCGCGGCGTCGAGCTGGTTGCCGCAGTTGTCGCACTGGTCGCCGCGCGCGCCGTCGTACCCGCAGATCGGGCAGGTGCCCTCGACGTAGCGGTCGGGCAGCGTGCGGCCGGTGGACGGGCTGATCGCCCCGCGCGTGGTCTTCGGCACGACGTAGCCGTTGCGGTGCAGCGCGAGGAAGATCTGCTGCGTCACCTCGGCGTGGTTGCCGGTGGTGGTCCGGGTGAACAGGTCGTAGGACAGGCCGAGGCCCTGCAGGTCGTTGCCGATCTGGCGGGTGTACTTGTCCGCCGTCTGCTGCGGGGTCGAGTCTTCCTTGTCCGCCTGGACGGTGATCGGGGTGCCGTGTTCGTCGGTCCCGGAGACCATGAGCACCCGGTTGCCGGCCATTCGCTGGTAGCGGGAGAAGACGTCGGAGGGGACGCCGAATCCGGACACGTGGCCGATGTGGCGGGGGCCGTTGGCGTAGGGCCAGGCCACCGCGGTCAACACAGGGGTGCTCATACCTTATTAGCCTACGGAGGGCGTCACGCGCTTTGTCGAGAGGGAGGCCCGGTTGTCGGCGACACGGCTGCTCGTGCTCGGGGTGGTGCGGATGTACGGCCGCGCGCACGGCTACCAGGTGCGGCGCGAGCTGCTGACCTGGTCGGCGGACAAGTGGGCCAGCGTCCAGCCCGGGTCGATCTACCACGCGCTGAAGAAGATGACCGCCGAGGACCTGCTGGAACAGGTCGACGTCGAGCGGGGCGAAGGCGGCCCGGACCGGGTCGCCTACCGCATCACGCGAGAAGGCGACCAGGAGTTCCACCTGCTGCTGGCGAAGGCGCTGTCCGAACCCACCGCCGCGGCGGCCGAGGTGGCCGCCGGCGTCTCGTTCCTGACCGCCCTGCCCCGGCGGCGCGCGATCAGCCTGCTCGAACACCGGCTCGTCATCCTCGAGTCCGAGGAGCGCAGCGCGAGCCTGATGATGAAGGACACCGCGCACTGGGGCCAGGCCGGGCACGTCGCCGAGCTGTTCCGGCTGTGGTCGGCCCAGGCGCACACCGGTCTGGAGTGGACGCGGTCGCTGATCTCGCGACTGGAGGCGGGCGAGTACGAAATGGCCGACGACGCCGGCCGGGCCTTCGGCGATCCGCCCGCGTAATCAAATTTGACTAGTGAACGATGCATCGGGCAAGGTGTCGATCTCAACTAGTCAAGTTTGACTACAGGGAAAGGGGTGCTCATGATCACGGCACGCGGTCTCGAGCGGCGGTTCCGCCGCAAGGGCCGCACTGGGGGCGAAGTACACGCGGTGAAGGGCGTCGACCTCGACGTCGAAGCGGGCGAGCTGGTCGGCTTCCTCGGGCCCAACGGCGCCGGGAAGACGACCACGCTGCGCATGCTGACCACACTGCTGAAGCCGACCGCGGGCACCGCGACCGTCGGCGGCTGCGACCTGCTTTCCGACCCGCTCGGCGTGCGCAAGCGCATCGGCTACGTCGCACAGGGCGGCGGAAGCGCGCCGGAGACCAAGGTCGCCGACGAACTGGAGCTGCAGGGCAGGCTCTACCGGATGAGCAAGGCCGACGCGATCGCGCGCGGCGCCGAGCTCGCCGAACAGCTCGACCTGACCGGGCTCGGCCAGCGGCTGACCAAGACGCTGTCGGGCGGGCAGCGGCGGCGGCTCGACATCGCGCTCGGGCTGATCCACTCGCCGAGCCTGGTGTTCCTCGACGAGCCGTCGACCGGGCTCGACCCGCAGAGCCGCGCCAACCTGTGGGAGCACATCCGCCGGCTGCGCGCCGAACAGGGCGTCACGGTGTTCCTGACGACCCACTACCTCGACGAGGCGGACGCGCTGTCGGACCGGCTGATCGTGATCGACGACGGCCGGATCGTCGCCGAAGGGACGCCGGACGCGCTCAAGGCGCGGGTCAACGGCGACCGCGTCGAGGTCGGGGTCGATCCCGGGCAGGCCACGGACGCCGCGGAGATCGCGGGACGGCTCGAGGGCGCACAGGAGCTGTCCATCGACGGCGGGGAGGTCCGGTTCCGGGTGCCGCGCGGCGACGTCGCGCTGCCGGAGCTGCTGCGCGCCCTGGACGCCAAGGGCATCGCGATGCTGTCGGTCCAGGTCCACCGGCCGACGCTCGACGACGTTTTCCTGACCCTGACCGGGCGTTCGCTGCGGGAAGCGGAGGAGGCCGGCCGTGCTGCGTGACACCTGGCTGATCTTCCGCCGCGAAATGACGGCGGCACTGCGCAACCCGACCTGGGTGCTGATCGGGATCATGCAGCCGCTGCTGTACCTGTTCCTGTTCGGGCCGCTGATGGTCAAGGCCATGCAGGCGCAGGGCCTGTCCGAAGTGGACGGCTGGATGCTGCTGACCCCGGCCCTGATCGCCCAGCTGGCGTTGTTCGGCAGCTCGTTCGTCGGCTTCGGGCTGCTGGCCGAGTACCGCTCCGGCGTCGTCGAGCGGTTCCGGGTGACGCCGGTCAGCCGGGTCGCGCTGCTGCTGGGCAAGGTCCTGGCCAGCGCACTGCAGGCGGTGGTGCAGGCACTGCTGATCATCGCGCTGGCGTACCTGGCGTTCGACCTGGACGCCCCGGTCGGCGGCGTGCTGCTGAGCCTGCTGATCGTGTTCCTGCTGGCGGTGTCGCTGGCGTCGTGCTCCTACGCGCTGGCGCTGACGCTCAAGAGCGAGGAGACGTTCCCGGCCCTGCTCAACGCGGTGCTCATCCCGCTGCTGCTGCTCTCCGGGATCCTGCTGCCGATCACGTCCGGGACCGCGCCGGAGTGGCTGTACACGATTTCGCAGATCAACCCGTTCCGGCACGTGGTGGACGTCGAGCGGAACACCTTCCGCGGCGACTTCACGATGGACGCCCTGTTCACGGGCGGTGTCGTGGTGCTGGTGATGGCGGTGCTGTCCATCTGGTGGGGTACGCGCACCTTCCAGAAGGAAAGTGCCTGATCACAAAAGGCCTGATCAACGGCGCGTTTGTCACTGCGGGTCCGCCTCCGGCGACGTATGGTGTGCTCTCCACCGACGCGCCGGGGGCGGGACCGTGACAGAGCCGGAGAGTGAGCTCGGCATCTCGCTGTCGCACCGCGAGCACGTGGCCGACTGGCAGGCCGTGCGCGCCGCGCAGACGCGGTTCGTGTCGGTGACGATCAGCGAGAACGTCAACTGGAGCAACCCCGCCGCGGAGCGCAACCTGGCCGGCGCGCAGGAAGCCGGGCTGCACGCCGGCGGGCGGCACTACGCCCGGCCCGGCGCGGTGCACGACCAGGCGGACTTCTTCGTGCGGACGGCGAGCCGGCTCGGCGCGTTCGCCCCGGGGTCGCTGGCGCCGGCGCTGGAGGTGGCGGCACCGAGCGTCGACGACCGGTTCGTCAAGGCGTGGATCAAGCACGTCCGGCACGCGGCGCGCATCGAGCGGGTGCTGGTCTACGCCGACCACGACTGCTGGCAGCACCGCCTGCACCCGGACCGCTGGGCCGACAGCGAAGTCGTGCTGTGGCTGGTCCGGCACAACGGCATCCCCGGGCGGGCGGGCTGGTTCCACTCGCGGCTCGGGGTGCACCAGCACGCGTACGCCCCGGACGTCCCCGGCATCGCGGCGCCGGTGGAGCAGAACGCCGTCGTGTACCCGTTCACATTGGGCGACCTGCTGCTCTGACGTGTGGTGGTATGTCGCCATGCGCGTGACGAGCAGGCCACTCCGGACGGACGTGACGCCGGCCCGCGCGCTTTCGGTGCTGGCGCACCACGCCGCTTCGCGGGGGCTGCCGCCGCCCGCGATGCTGTCCGGTGAGTGGTTTTCCGCCCAGGCCGTGATCGCGCCATCGCTGCACGTGTCGCCGGGCGCCTTTCCGGCGCTCACCGCGCAGGCCGACGCCGAACCGGGCGTGATCGGCGGCGGCTGGTTCGGGTACCTGGCCTACGACCTGGCCGACCCCTCGCACCGGCGGGGTGCGCTGCCCGCGTCCGCGTGGGGCTGGGCGGACCACGTGCTGCGCTGGTCCGCCTCGGGCACCTGCTACCTGGAGTCCCTCGACGGTGCCGGTCCCTCGATGTCCACAATGGAATCGCTGCTGGCCGGTCCGCCTTCGCCGCTTTCGTGGACGGCGGGGCCGCTGCGGCGTCCGCTGCCGTCGGAGCACCGGGACGCGGTGAAGGCGTGCGTGCACGCGATCGAAGCGGGCGAGCTGTTCCAGGCCAACATCTGCGGCCGCTTCACCGGGTCGTTCACCGGCTCGCCCGAGGCCCTGTTCGCGGCGGGTGTGTCCCGCCTGGCGCCACGGCGCGCGGCCTTCCTGTCCGGCCCGTGGGGGTCGGTGGTGTCGTTCTCGCCGGAGCTGTTCCTCGCCCGCCACGGGCGTTCGGTGCGGTCGACGCCGATCAAGGGGACGCTCCCCCGCCGCGGGCCGGAGGACGACGGGAACGCCGCGCTGCTGCGTCAGTCCACGAAGGACGTCGCGGAGAACGTGATGATCACCGACCTGGTGCGCAACGACCTCGGCCGGGTGTGCGAAGTGGGCTCGGTGACGGTGCCGTCGCTGCTGGAGGTCCGCCCGGCGCCGGGGGTGTGGCACCTGGACTCGACGGTGACCGGGGTGTTGCGGCCTCGGGTGTCGGACGCGGACCTGCTGGCCGCGACGTTCCCGCCGGGGTCGGTGACGGGCGCGCCGAAGATCCGCGCGCTGGACCTGATCGCCGCGCTGGAGAGCCGCGGCCGCGGGGTGTACACCGGCGCGATCGGGCTGCTGTCGCCGGTGGCGGGGCTGGAGCTGAACGTCGCGATCCGGACGTTCGAGATCGACGGCGGCACGATCGCACTGGGCGTCGGCGGCGGCATCACGGCGGATTCGGACCCGGAGGCGGAGTGGCAGGAGTGCCTCCACAAGGCGGCACCCCTCGAACACCTCCTGGCCACCCCGTCGTGAGCGGCCAGGCGGGTCTTCCCTCCTGGCCACTCAGGAGCGCTACTTGCCGGGGTTGAGCAGCAGCTTGCCGACGGTCTTGCGGGAGCGCAGGGCTTCGTGCGCGCTGCGGGCGTCCGACAGCCCGTACTCGCCGCCCGGGACCGCCTTGAGCTCGCCCGCCAGTACCAGGTCGAACAGCTCGGTGAGGGCGGTCCCGAAGACGTTGCCCGGCAGCCGGAAGACGTGCGGCAGCCACATGCCGCTGATGGTGGTGCTGTGGCCGAGGACGTTGCGCAGCTCGACCGGCTTCGGGCTCTCCCGCCCGGCCATGCCGTAGAACGCCAGCCGCCCGAACGGCGCGAGCGCGGCGATGCTCTGGTCGGTGGTGGTCCCGCCGACCATGTCGAGCACGACGTCGACGCGCCGGCCGTTGTTCGCCTCGACGAGCGCGGCGGTCATGTCCTCGGCGCGGGAGTCGATGGCGACGTCGGCACCGAGCTCGAGGGCGAGCGCGCGCTTCTCGTCGCTGCTCGCGGTGGCGATGACGCGGCCCGCGCCCCACGCCTTGGCGAGCTGCACGGCAATGGTCCCGACCCCGCCGGCCGCGGCGTGCACGACGACCGACTCGCCCGGCTCGAGGTGGGCGTTCCGGCGGAGCAGCACCCAGGCGGTCGCGCCCTGGACCAGCATGGACAGCGCGGTGAGGTCGTCGATGCCGTCGGGAACGGGGAAGGTCGTGGCCGCCGGGGCGACGGCTTTCTCGGCGTACCCGCCGCCGCCGTTGAGCAAGGCGACGACGCGCTTGCCGTCGTGGGTGCCCACGACTTCACCGCCGGGGACGAGCGGCAGTTTGCTCGGCGCCAGGTAGGAGTTCTCCGCCTGGTGGGTATCGGCGTAGTTCACGCCCACGCGGTCGACGTCGATGAGGACCTCGCCGGGCCCGGCCACCGGATCGGGCAGCTCGACGGGGGTGAGCACCTCGGGCCCGCCGAACTCGGTCACCTGCACTGCGCGCATGTCGCTGTCCCTCTCGCTGTCGGCCACTCGATGTGAGACATTCTGGCATATGTCTCACACCGCTGCGTTCGACGTGGCCCGCGAGTGGTTCCTGGCCGGCCGCCGGGTGGACATGGGTGAACTGGCGGAGGCGCTGTCGATCAGCCGGGCGACGCTGCACCGCCGGGTCGGGTCCCGCGACCTGCTGCTGGGCGAGATCCTGTGGTCGCTGTCCTCGGCTTCGATCGCCCGGCTGTGGCCGTCCTGCGCCGGACGCGGGGCCGCCGGGATCGCGGACTTCGTGAGCGGGTACGTCCGGTTCGCGAACGAGTCGCCGCCGTTCCGGGACTTCTTGAGACGCGAGCCGGAGCGGGCCTTGCGCCTGCTGACCACGCGCGCAAGCGTTTGCCAGCAGCGGACGACGGCGAAGCTGGAGTCACTGCTGGCGGGCGAGGTTTCCGCCGGGCGGCTGGTGCCGCCGTTGCCGGTGCCGGACCTGGCCTACCTGCTGGTGCGGATCGGCGAGTCGTTCGTGTACACGGACGTGATCACCGGGGATGCGCCGGACGCGGCGAAGGCGCACGCCGCGGTGACCGCGTTGCTCACTTGACCCGCGCCGCCAGCACGGCGTCGTAAAGCTCCTTTTTGGACACGCCGGTCGCCTCGGCGACCTCCGCCGCCGCGGACTTCAGCCGCTCGCCGGCGGCCACGCGGTCCGCCACTTCGGCCACCAGGTCCGCCACCGAAACCTGCCTCGGCGACGCCCCGGACAGCACCACCGTGATCTCCCCGCGCACGCCCTCCGCAGCCCACGAAGCCAGCTCCGAAAGCGGACCCCGCTTCACCTCTTCGTACGTCTTCGTCAGCTCCCGGCACACCGCCGCCTGCCGGGAACCGCCCAGCACGGACACCGCGTCGGCCAGCAGTGCGCCGAGGCGGTGCGGGGACTCGAAGAACACCGCCGTCCGGGGCTCGTCGCGCAACGCCGTCAGCCAGCGCGTGCGCTCGCCCGGCTTGCGCGGGGCGAAGCCCTCGAAGCAGAACCGGTCACACGGCAGACCGGACAACGCGAGGGCCGTCGTCACCGCGGACGGGCCCGGCAGGCACGTCACCGGCAGGTCCTCCGCCACGCACGCCGCCACCAGGCGGAAGCCCGGGTCGGACACGCTCGGCATGCCGGCGTCGGTCACCAGGACCACCGTCTCGCCCGCGTGCAGCGCTTCGAGCAGCTTCGGCAGGCGCGCCGCCTCGACGTCTTCGTAGAAGCTCACCACCCGGCCGCGCGGGGTCACGCCCAGCGCCGTCGCCAGCGACCGGAACCGGCGCGTGTCCTCGGCCGCGACCACGTCCGCTTCGGCCAGCGCCGCCGCCAGGCGCGGGGAAGCGTCGCGGACGTCGCCGAGCGGGGTGGCGGCGAGGATGAGACGACCCTGAGTCACCCCGCCAGCCTAGGCTGATCAGCGGATCCGGACGACGCACGCCCCGTCCCGCCCGTAGGATCGCCCCGTGACCGCCGTGCTGACCCGTCCCGACGACGAAAGCGTCCGGCCGGACCCGGTCGAGGCGCTCCGGCCGCCCACCGACCGCGAGCTGACCCTGCTCGGCCGTGGCATGCCGGCGGACCGGCTCCGCGGCTGGGTCGTCACCCTGGTGCTGACCGTGATCGGCGGCATCGTCCGCCTGCAGAACCTCGGCGTGCCGACCGACAAGGGCAGCCCCGTCTTCGACGAGAAGCACTACGTGCCGCAGGCGTGGCAGGTGCTGCGCAACGGCGGTTACGAGGACAACTACGGCTACGAGCTGGTCGTCCACCCGCCGCTGGCGAAGCAGCTGATCGCGATCGGCGAATGGCTGCTGGGCTACAACGGCTGGGGCTGGCGCATCATGCCCGCGCTGGCCGGCACGCTGATGGTGCTGCTGACCATCCGCATCGCCCGCCGCCTGACCCGCTCGACGCTGCTCGGCGCCATCGCGGGCATCCTGGTGATCAGCGACGGCGTCCTGCACCTGCAGTCGCGCATGGGCATGCTCGACATCTTCATCGCGCTGTTCGTGCTCGCCGCGTTCGCCTGCGTGCTCGCCGACCGCGACCAGGTGCGCGAGCGGCTCGCGACGGCGGTCCGCGAAGGCTGGGTCAACGAGTCCGTCTGGGGCCCCAAGCTCGGCTTCCGCTGGTGGCGGTTCGCGGCCGGGCTGATGATCGGGCTCACCTTCGGCGTCAAGTGGTCGGCGCTGTACTACATCGTCGCGTTCGGGCTGCTGACCGTGTTCTTCGACGTCGCGGCGCGGCGCGCGGCCGGCGTCGAACGGCCCTGGCTGGGCACCATCCGCCGGGACGTGCTGCCCGCGCTGTGGGCCATCCTGATCATCCCGTTCCTGATGTACTTCGCCGCGTACTGGGCCTGGTTCGCCAGCGAAACCGCCACCGACCGGCACTACACCGAGATCAAGGACATCGACCCGGGCTCCTGGGCGTGGATGCCGCCGGCGCTGCGTTCGCTCGGCGACTACACGGCGAACGTCCTGCACTTCCACGAAACCCTGGTGACGCCCAAGGACAGCCCGCACCCGTGGGAGTCGAAGCCGTGGACGTGGCCGATGGGGCTGCGCCCGATGCTGTACAGCTACAACGGCGAAGTCACCGGCTGCGGCGAGGCCCGCTGCATCAGCGCGACGATGCTGATCGGCACCCCGGCCATGTGGTGGCTGGCGATCCCGATGCTCGGCTGGGCGGCGTGGCGCTCGATCTTCCGCGCGGACTGGCGCTACGCGGCCGTGCTGGTGGGCTACCTCGGCGGGTACGCCTTCTGGTTCACCAACCTCGACCGCCAGATGTACTTCTTCTACGCCACCCCGCTGGCGGCGTTCCTGGTGCTGGGGCTGACGTTGTGCCTGGGTCAGATCCTGGGCAGCGCCCGGCGTGGCTTCGAGAGACGCGGCACGGGCCTGCTGGTCGTGTCGCTGTACGTCGGGCTGGTGGTGGCGAACTTCGCCTGGCTGTGGCCGATCCTGAACGGCATCGCGATCACCAACGGCCAGTGGGAGGCCGAGCGCTGGCTGCCGTCCTGGCGATAGTCAGCCCGCGAAAGCGCCCCAAGGTGGCCTTCGGTGCGTCCAACGCACCCAATGTGGCCTTCGATGCGCTCAACGCACCCAATGTGGCCTTCGGTGCGCCCAACGCACCCAATGTGGCCTTCGGTGCGCCCAACGCACCCAATGTGGCCTTCGGTGCGCCCAACGCACCCAATGTGGCCTTCGGTGCGCCCAACGCACCCAATGTGGCCTTCGGTGCGTTGAACGCAACCAAGGCCACATTGGGGCGGTTGGGGTGGGGGCGGCCGGGCGGGGGTCAGCTCGAGAAGTAGGCGCGCGGCGTGATGCCGACCGCCCGGCGGAAGGCCGCCACGAACGCGCTCGCCGAGCTGTAGCCGATGCGGTAGGCCACCGTCTCCAGCGGTGTTGCCTGGGCCAGCAGGGGCAGGGCCGCCCGCAGCCGGACCTGGGTGCGCCAGGTCCCGAACGGCATGCGGCACTCGCGGACGAAGATCCGCGCGAGGGTGCGTTCCGCGGCCCCGACGTCCCTCCCGAACTCGGCGAGGGTGCGGGGGTCCGCCGGGTTCGCGAGCACCGCCGTCGCGACGTCGAGGGCGCGGGGGTCGGAGGGTGACGGCACCACGATCGGCACCACGTCCAGGGGTTCCAGCAGGTCGAAGGCCACGGCTTCGGCACGCAGCCGGGCCGCGGGCGCCACCCCGTCGCCGGTCAGGTACTCCAGGAGCTCCCGCAGCAGCGGCCGGACGGCGACCAGCCGCGGCTCCGGCCACGAAACCGGCGACCGCGCCGGGTCGGCGTAGATGCCCCGCAGTGCCGCCCGCCCGAGCGCGCCGGTGCGGTGCCGGACGCCGGCGGGCATCCACAGGGCCCGCGTCGGCGGCAGCACCCAGCCGGCGTCGCCCGCCTTGACCGCGACGACGCCGCGGGCCGACCAGACCAGCTGGTGCGCCGGGTGCTCGTGCCACGGGAACCAGGTGCCCGCGGGCAGGTCGAAGGCGCCGAGCAGCATGGCCTGTCCGTTTTGCGACATTGGTTGGCAGCGTATCGGCTACCGGTCACCCCCGCGTCGCCATAGCGTCGGACGCATGCCGATGAACCTCATCCACCGCAAGATCTGCAGCTCCGCCAAGTGGGCGGACACGGTCGAAGAGCGCCTGACGCCGTGGCTGGCCCGCCACGACCTCGGCGACGACGTCCTCGAGGTCGGCCCCGGCTTCGGCGCGACGACGAAGGTGCTGCTCGACGTGGTGCCGAAGCTGACGGTCCTGGAGATCGACCCGGCCTCGACCGAGCTGCTGCGCGCGAAGTTCGGCGACCGCGCCGACGTCGTGCAGGGCAGCGGCGCGGAGATGCCGTTCGAGGCCGGGCGCTTCTCGGCGGTGGTCTGCTTCACGATGCTGCACCACGTCCCGACGGCGGCGTTGCAGGACGCGATCTTCGCCGAGGCCGCCAGGGTGCTCCGCCCGGGCGGCCGGTTCTGCGGCACGGACAGCCAGCTCAGCTTCCGGTTCCGGCTGCTGCACATCGGCGACACGATGAACGTCGTCGACGCGTCGACACTGCCGGGCCGGCTGACGAAAGCCGGCTTCGAGCAGGTCGAGGTGAAGGCACGGCCCAAGGAGATCGTGACCTTCTCGGCGATCAAGCCCGGCTAGCGGCGGGGCAGCCCGGTCCCCGGCTGCCGCGGCACCACGCGCGTCACCGGGCCGTCCGCGGACTTGCCCGCCCGGGACAACCAGCCCTCCACCTCGCGCCGGACCGCGTTCAACGTCGGACGCCGCCGTGGTTCCGGGTCAAGGGAAGCCGCCAGCAGGCGGGCGTGGGCGCTGCGCTGCGGCAACCGCGAGACCGGCTCGGCCCGGGCCGCCGCCATCAACGCCGCCATCGGTGTCTCGCGGGTTCCGCGTGGCGGCTGGCCGGACAGCGCGTAACTGATCGTCGCCGCCAGCTGCCAGGCGTCCGACGCCGGGGAGGCGGCCGCGCCCATCGCCTGCTCCGGGGCCACGAAGTCGGGCGTGCCGATCATCATCCCCGTTGCCGTCATCTTCGAGTCGCCCTGGCTGCGGGCGATGCCGAAGTCGATCAGGTGGGCCAGGCCGCTCCGGTCGAGGACGATGTTCGACGGCTTGATGTCGCGGTGCAGGACGCCCTTCTCGTGGGCCGCCGCCAGCGCGCCCGCCATCGTCGCCCACAGGCGGCCCGCCGCGACGTCGTCGAGGGGACCCTGGCCGTCGACCAGCTCGGCCAGCGGACGGCCCTCGAGGTACTCCATCACCAGCGCCAGGCCGTCCGGCTCCTCGGCCAGGTCGTACACCTTGACGCAGTTCGGGTGGCTGACCACGGCCAGCGCACGGGCCTCGCGCTGCATGCGCTCGGCCGTGTCGCGGTCCGGCGCGTGCGCGATCTTCAGCGCGACCGTGCGGTTCAGCTGGGTGTCGACGGCCTGCCAGACCGTGCCGAAGCCACCCGCGCCGAGCTGCTTGACGCGGCGGTAGCGGCTGCCGCCGGCGTTGCGGGAACCGGGCGGCGGCGGGACCGGGCCCGGCGCCGCGGCCAGTGCGCCGCCCGGCGGGGACGGCGGCTCGGGCGCGGCGGCCAGCGCCGTCTTCGGGTACGGCCGGTTCGCCGGGGGCGGCGGCGGAGGCGGCGGGGTCGGGCGCGGCTGGACCTGCGACGGCGGCTCCTGCTGGCGGCGCGGCGGCTCGTCCGGCCGGTCGGGCCGGTTGATCACCGACCACGGCGGCGGGCCGACCATCGCGACCGGGATCAGGCCCAGCACGCTGAACGGCAGGAAGCCCAGCAAGAAGTGCAGCGCGGTGTTCGCCTCCATGCCGACGCTGAACACGAGCATCGCGGCGAACGGGATCCAGAAGAACCGCGACGGCCACTTCGGGCCGCGGCGGAAGGCCGTGCGGCCCTGCAGGATCACGAAGAACAGCGAGCCCGCGCCCAGCACGGCGAAGGCCAGCAGGTAGACGAAGAACGGGAGGTCACTGCCGTTCTTGGCGAACAGCACGTCGTAGACGGTCTGGCCGCCGCCCAGGTAGTCCTTCTGGCTGCCCACCCAGCAGCCGCCCTCGCTGCCGAGCGAGCTCAGTTCCTGCCCGCTCAGGCCGGTCTTCTCGCCCGCGAACGCCGCCCGGTAGACCCCCGACACGCCGTTCGACAGCAGCCACGGCATCACCAGGGCGCTGAACAGGCCGATCGCGCCGAACACCGACAGCGTCGTGGCGTCGTACCGGTTGCCCGTGCCCTTCCGGATGATCGACACGGCAACCGCGCCGATCGGCGGAAACAGCGCGACGAGCGCGCCGGCCGCACTCGTGGCCCAAACCCATTCGCCGGGGCAGAAACCCGGGCCGAACAAGGAATGGGCTAGCGAGAGCAACGCGCTCGCGAGTCCGTTCACCGCCGGGCTCCCCTCACTGTCCGTGTTCACTTCGTGGCCGTCACGCGGCGTTTTCCCGCGGTCCAGCTTAGGACGCTCCCGGGCTCCGTGAGGTTGCCGGGTCTTTCCGCGGGGAATCCGGCGCGCCCGCCGCTCCCGCGCCATGATGGGGATCGGCGGAATGTCCGACGCGAAGGAGCGGAGCATGGGCGCGTACTCCGAAGCCTACCGGCTCAGCCTGGCCGAGCGGGACGCGTTCTGGCTGGCCGCGGCCCAGTCGATCAGCTGGACCAGAGCGCCGGAGCGGGCGCTGGACGACGCGAACCCGCCCTTCTACCGGTGGTTCCCGGACGCCGAGCTGAACACCTCGTACAACGCGCTCGACCGCCACGTCGAGGCCGGCCGCGGCGGCCAGGCCGCGCTGATCTGGGACTCTCCCGTGACCGGACGGCAACGCAGTTACACGTACGAGGAGCTGCGGGACACGGTCGCGCGCTTCGCCGGCGCCTTGAGCTCGCTCGGCGTCACCAAGGGTGACCGGGTGATCGTCTACCTGCCGATGGTCCCGGAGGCCGCGATCGCCATGCTGGCCTGCGCGCGGATCGGGGCCGTGCACTCGGTGGTCTTCGGCGGGTTCGCGCCGAAGGAGCTGGCCGCGCGGATCGAGGACGCGAAACCCAAGCTCATCCTGGCCGCGTCCTGCGGCATCGAGCCGACGCGGGTGGTCGAGTACCAGCCGATCATCGAAGCCGCGCTCGCGATGACCGAGCACCAGCCCGACCACGTCGTCGTGCTGCAGCGCGAGCAGGCGCCGGCCGTGCTGACCGGACGCGACCTCGACTGGCGGGAGCTGGCGGTGGGCGCCGCCCCGGCCGATCCGGTGCCGGTCGCGGCGACCGATCCGCTGTACATCCTCTACACGTCCGGGACGACCGGGAAACCGAAGGGCGTCGTGCGCGACACCGGCGGCCACGCCGTCGCGCTCGCCTATTCGATGGAGGCCGTCTACGACGTCCACGCCGGTGACGTCTGGTGGACGGCGTCCGACGTCGGCTGGGTCGTCGGGCACTCCTACATCGTGTACGCGCCGCTGCTCGTCGGAGCGACGACAGTCATGTACGAAGGCAAGCCCGTCGGCACGCCCGACGCGGGCGCGTTCTGGCGGGTCATCGCCGAGCACGGCGTCCAGGCGCTGTTCACCGCGCCGACCGCGCTGCGGGCCGTCAAGAAGGCCGACCCGGAGGCCCGCGAGCTGGCGAAGTACGAGCTGAAGCAGTTCCGGACGTTGTTCATGGCCGGCGAGCGGCTCGACCCGGAGACCTACCACTGGGCGCACGGGAAGCTCGGGGTGCCGGTCGTCGACCACTGGTGGCAGACCGAGACCGGCTGGCCGATCGCCGCGAACCCGCGTGGCCTGGAGCCGATGGACGTCAAGCCGGGGTCCGCGACCAAGCCCGTCCCCGGCTGGGACGTCCGGATCCTCGACCAGGCGGGCGAGGAGCTGCCCGCCGGGCACGAAGGCGCCATCACGGTGAAGCTGCCGCTGCCGCCGGGCGCGCTGCCGACGCTCTGGGATGCCGACGAGCGGTACCGCGAGGCCTACCTCTCGCGCTACGAAGGCCACTACCTGACCGGCGACTCCGGTTACTTCGACGAAGACGGCTACCTGTTCGTCATGGGCCGGACCGACGACGTCATCAACGTCGCCGGGCACCGGCTGTCCACCGGGTCGATGGAGGCGGTACTGGCCGCGCACCCGGCGGTCGCCGAGTGCGCCGTGATCGGCGTGGCCGACCAGCTCAAGGGCCAGCTGCCGCGGGGGTTCGTGGTGCTGAAGGCGGGCGCGGACATCGACGCCACCCGGCTGCGGGACGAACTCGTGGCGATGGTCCGGCGGGACATCGGCCCGGTCGCCGCGTTCCGCGACGTGTCCATTGTGGACGCACTGCCGAAGACGCGGTCGGGGAAGATCCTCCGCAAGACGATGCGCGCGATCGCCGACGGCCGCGACGAGGCGGTGCCCTCCACCATCGAGGACCCGAGTGTCCTGGAGGCCATCCGGTCCGCTCTTCGTTAAGAGCTGTTCCAAATACTCCGGCTGGTCTGTACCTTTGCCAGGGAGTCCCCACCGGAGGTGCTTCGATGCGCTTGTCCAGAGCCGTCCTGACCGCAGCCGTCGTGAGTCTCACGGCCGCCGGCCTGCCCGCTTCCGCCGCGGCCGCCCCGGCCACCCCCGAACGGAGCGTGACCGACGTCGTCCCGGCGCCCGTCTCCGCGAAGGCCGAGCCTCGCGACGGCTTCCGGCTCACGCCGCGCACCGTGATCGCCGCCGGCCGCGGGGCCGGCCAGGTCGCGGGCTACCTGCGCGGCCTGCTCCGCCCGGCCACCGGCTACCCGCTGCCGGTCGTGCCGCACGCCGCCGGCCTGCCGTCGATCTCGCTGAAGCTGGGCCACGACCCGCGGATCGGCACCGAGGGTTACGAGCTGAAGGTCGCCCGCGACGGCGTCACGTTGAACGCCAACACCCCGGACGGGCTCTTCGAAGGCGTGCAGTCGCTGCGGCAGCTGCTGCCGTCGGCGATCGAGGCGAAGCGCGTCCAGCACCGGACGTGGACCGTCGCCGGCGGCACGATCCTCGACTACCCGCGCTTCGCCGAACGCAGCGCGATGCTCGACGTCGCCCGGCACTTCTTCACGCCCGACCAGGTGAAGCGGTACATCGACCAGATCGTCCAGTACAAGGTCAACACGCTGCACCTGCACCTGGCCGACGACCAGGGCTGGCGGATCGAGATCAAGAGCTGGCCGAAGCTGGCGACGGTCGGCGGGCGGACCGCGGTCGGCGGCGACCCGGGCGGCTACTACACGCAGGCGCAGTACCGGGACCTCGTCGCGTACGCGGCTTCCCGGCACATCACGGTGATCCCGGAGATCGACATGCCGGGCCACACGAACGCGGCGCAGTCGACGTACGCGGAACTGAACTGTGACGGGAAGGCCGTCCCGCCGCGCACGGACATCGAGGTCGGCTACAGCTCGCTGTGCATCTCCTCGCCGATCACCTACCGGTTCGTCGAGGACGTCGTGCGCGAACTGGCGGCCCTCACCCCCGGGGAGTACCTGCACATCGGCGGCGACGAAGCGCACTCGACGCCGCCCGCGGACTACCTCGCCTTCGAGCGGAAGGTGCAGCCGATCGTCGCCAAGTACGGCAAGAAGGTCACCGGCTGGCACGAGATCGCCAAGTCGGTCCCGCCGGTGTCGGCGGTCCCGCAGTACTGGGGCTTCGGCGGGGCCGACCCGGACGTCGCGGCGGCCGCGGCGCGCGGCAACAAGATCCTCATGTCGCCGGCGAACCACGCCTACCTGGACATGAAGTACAACCCGCAGACGCCGCTCGGCCAGGACTGGGCCGCGCTCATCGAGGTCAAGGACGGCTACGACTGGGACCCCGCGACGCTGGTCGACGGCGTCGGCGAAGACCGGATTGCGGGTGTCGAAGCGCCGTTGTGGACCGAGACGATCCGGACCAGCGACGACATCGAGTACATGGCGTTCCCGCGGCTGCCGGGCATCGCGGAGATCGGCTGGTCCCCGCGGTCGACGCACAACTGGGACGCCTACCGCGCACGGCTGGCGAAGCAGGCTCCGCGCTGGGTGGCGCAGGGCATCGGCTTCTACCGCTCCCCGCAGGTCGACTGGAAGTGAGCGCCCGGTCGTGAGTGATAAGGCGGGTTCTAACCCGCCTTATCACTCACGACCTCAGCCCAGGGTCACGCTGCGCCGAGCCGTGCCCGGATCGCCCGCCGGGCGAGTGCGTAGGGCCGGGTCCCGCCGTCGAGGACGGCGTCGGCGTTGGCCGCGCGGCCCAGCGCGTGGAGCTCGAACGCCAGCACCTCGGCGTCCGCGCCGAGGTGCCCGAGCGCGACCGCCTCCGCCGCGGTTTCCCGCAGGAAGGCGGCGAACGAGCCGCTCGCCGCCGCCACCGCGTCGTGCACCCGGCCCGGGCGCGCGTCGAACTCCGCGCCCACGTTGAAGAAGAAGCACCCGCCCGGGAACACCCGCCGTTCCGAGTAGTCCAGCCACTTCTCGCACACCGCACGCAGCCGCGGCAGGCCGGGCGCCACCGCCCGCGCCGGCGTCACGACGTGCGAACGGAAGATCTCCAACGCGGCGTCGATCGTCGCGAGCTGCAGTTCCTCCTTGGAGCCGAACAGCGCGAACACCCCGCTCTTGCTCAGCTCCAGCTCGCTGGCCAGCCGGCCGAGGGACAGACCCGCCAGTCCGTCGACCGAAGCGACGTCCACGGCCCGGCGCAGCACCAGGCGCCGGGTCGCGTCGCCGCGGGCGATCCGGCCGTCACCCGGCACGCCGCGCCCGCCAGCGGTCCACAGTGGACTGGACGCCGTCGCGGCAGGACGCCGAGAGCGCCGGCGTGGCCAGCACGCGGTCGGCGAGGTCCAGCGCCGCTTCGACCTGGTCTTCCGGCAGCTGCCCGTAGTTGGCGAAGGAGACCAGGTGCACCTCGGTGATCGTCGGGCCGTTCGCGCGCTCGGCCAGCTCGATCGGGCCGGCAGCCGGGACCGTGCCGGGCCGCAGCACGCGCAGGTACCAGCCGCTGCGCCCGCTGTCGATCATCAGCGGCGTGACGTCCTTGCGGCCGGTCTTCATCGCCAGCTTGAAGCACGGCTGCCGCGGCTGCGAGACCTGGACCAGCGCGTCACCCCAGGCCCAGACGTCCCCGATCCGGACGTCGTCCTCGGTGGCGCCGGTCAGCGAGACGTTCTCGCCGAAGCCGCCCGGCCCGGCGTCGAGGCCGTCGGCCGCCCAGGCCGGGTAGTGCTCGGCCGGGTAGACGTAGACCGCTTTGTCGACCCCGCCGTGCACGGTGAGGTCGGCCTGCCGGTCACCGTCGAGGTTCAGCTCGGTCAGGGTCAGCTCCGGTGCGGTGACCCGCGCCTTCGTGATCGCGCTCAGCACCGGCCGGTCCCGCCGGTACCCCAGGACGCTCGGTTCCCCCACAAACACGCCGTCGACGTTCATGGACCGAAGATAGCACGACCGTTCGTATACTTCGCCGCCTTTAGGCTGGCGGGCATGGAACTGCCCGGCAAGGCCCGCGCCCACGTCGACTCCGGCGCCCTCTTCGCCGAACTGGCCGGGCTGGTCGCCTACCCCACGGTCAGCGACGCCCCCGAAGGCCGCGCCGCGATCCAGGCGTACCTCGACGAGGTCCTGACACCGGCGCTGACCGTGCTCGGCTGCGAAGTCACCCAGCACGCCAACCCCGATCCGGCGGGCGGCCCGTTCCTCGTCGGCGTCCGCACCGAGTCGGCCGAGCTGCCGACGTTGCTCTGCTACGGCCACGCCGACGTCGTCGGGGAAGCCGGGCCGTGGGGCAAAGGCCGGGATCCGTGGACGCTGACCGCGGACGGCGATCGCTGGTACGGCCGCGGCACCGCGGACAACAAGGGCCAGCACCTGATCAACCTGACCGCGTTGCGGCTGGTGCTGGCCGAGCGCGGGCGGCTGGGCTTCAACCTCAAGTTCCTGTTCGAGACCGGCGAGGAGATCGGTTCCCCGGGGCTCGGGGAGTTCGCCGCGCAGGAGCGGGAACTGCTGGCGGCGGACGTCCTGATCGCCTCCGACGGCCCGCGCCTCGACGCGGCGACACCGACGTTGTTCCTCGGCGCGCGCGGCGGCGTCCGGATCGACCTGGACGTCGACCTGCGACCGGGCGGCCACCACTCCGGCAACTGGGGCGGCATCCTGCGCAACCCGGCCACGACGCTGGCCGGCGCGATCGCCGGCCTGGTCGACGGCCACGGCCGCGTCCAGGCCCCGGAACTGCTGCCGCCCGAGCTGCCGGAGTCCGTGCGCGCGGCCTTGGCGGACGTCGTCGTCGGGACGGCGCCCGGCGACCCGGACCTCGACGAGACGTGGGGCGACCCGCGGCTGACGCCCGCCGAGCGCCTCTACGGCTGGAACACCCTGGAAGTGCTCTCGCTCGGCGCGGCGGACGTCGACCGCCCGGTCAACGCCATCCCCGGCCGCGCGCGAGCGGTGCTGCAGCTGCGGTACGTGGCGGGAACGGACGTCGACGGCATCGCGCCCGCCATCCGGAAACACCTTGCCGCACAAGGATTTCCGATGGTGTCGGTGCGCACCGAAGCCAGTTTCCGGGCCAGCCGCACCCCGGTCGGCGACCCGTGGGTGAGCTGGGCACTGGCCACGCTGAACGCCGTCGCGGACCGCCCGGTCGCGCTGCTGCCGAACTTCGGCGGCGGCCTGCCGAACCACGTCTTCACCGACGTCCTCGGGCTGGCGACGCTGTGGCTGCCGCACTCGTATCCGGGCTGCCGTCAACACGCGCCGGACGAGCACCTGCTCGCCCCCGTCGCCCGGGAGGGCCTGGTGCTCGCCACGGCGCTGTTCGACGCACTCGGGTCGGCGCCGCCGGTTCACCGGGAGCACCCGGGCGGCTGAGACGTCACGGCTCGAGGTCCGCCACGCCCCGGCCGGTCGCCATGTCGAACGGCACGGACGCCTGGTCGTGGGCGATCACCCACTCGTCGCCCACGTACCGGAAGACGAAGGTGGCCCGGACCCACATGCCGGTCACGGCCTCCCCGGTCGGCAGCGTGCCGCTGACCCGGCCGAAGCCGTGGCCGACGGCCAGGCCCGCGCTGACGGCGACGGTCAGGTCGCGCAGCTCGTAGTCCACCTTCTCGAAGATGGTGAACACCCTCGTCCAGTTCTCCAGCTTCGCGTCGACCCCGACGTGCTGCAGCGGCGGTTCGACGTCGAAGGACACGACGTCCGGCGCGTAGACCCGCCGCAGCGCGTCGAGGTCCTTGGCCCGCAACGCGTCGATGACCTCGTCGAGCCGGCCCCGGATCGCGGCTTCCGCCGCCCCGCCCCGCAGCGGCGCCATGGCGGCGCTCCAGGCGACGACGTGGTCGAGCAGCGTGTCCAGGGCGGCGAGCTGGTGCTCGCCCGGCGCGAAGACCGTGCGGTTCTCGAACTCCGTCGCCAGCGGGAGCGTGACCTGCGGGGACACGTCGGCGAGCTGCAGCGCCCCGCAGACGAGCCGCAGCTGCTCGACCGAGCGGGCGCCGCCCACGCCGCCGTACGAGACGAAGCCGGCCGCCTTGGTGTTCCATTCGACGTGGACGTGGTCCATGGCGTTCTTGAGCACGCCGGGAACGGAGTGGTTGTACTCCGGCGTGACGAAGACGAACCCGTCGCACGACGCGATGACGGCGGCGAAGGCGCGGGTGCGCTCGTCCTGGTACTGCCCTGAGAAGCCCGGCGGCTCCTCGAGGTGGGGCAGCGGGTGGTCGCGCAGGTCGATCAGCCGGAACCCGGCGTCACCCCGGCGCGCGGCCCGCTCGTGGACCCAGCGGGCCACCTGGTCTCCGACGCGGCCCGGGCGGGTGCTGCCGAGCACGATTCCGATCTTCATCGTCGTTCTCCCCTGTTCGGTTGCCTTCGAGCAGTACGACGAAGCAGCCCGCGGGAATGTCAGGCCCTGACGTTCCGGCAGGCTGTGCCGTCGGAGGAGACATGACAACGCCAGCGGAACCGGTCGTCGCCGAACGACGTCACCTGGTCAACCTCGCCTACCGGCTGCTCGGCTCGCTGACCGAAGCCGAGGACGCCGTCCAGGAGACCTACGCCCGGTGGTACGCCCTGTCGCCGGCGCAGCAGGAGGCGATCTCCTCGCCCGGCGCCTGGCTGACCACGGTGGCCGGCCGCATCTGCCTGGACGTCCTGGGCTCGGCGCGGGTGCGCCGCGAGCGGTACGTGGGCGAATGGCTGCCCGAGCCGCTGCCGGACCAGCCCGACCCGGCCGACCGGATCACCCTGGACGAGTCGGTGAGCATGGCCTTCCTCGTCACGCTCGAAGCGATGACCCCGGCGCAGCGGGTCGCCCTCGTCCTGCACGACGTCTTCGGGTACGCCTTCGCCGAAGTCGCCGAGATCACCGGCCGGACCCCGGCGGCGTGCCGGGAACTGGCCTCCGCGGCCCGCCGCCGGATCCGCGCCGCCCGGCCCGCGGCCCCGGCCGCCCGGCAGGCCGGGCTGGTGCGGGACTTCAAGGAAGCCTGGGCCGCCGGCGACATCGGCGCCTTGATCGGGCTCCTCGACCCGGACGCGACGTTGACCGCGGACGGCGGCGGCCGGGTCCGCGCCACGATCGCGCCGATCGAAGGCGGCGAGCTCGTCGCCCGGTACGTGGCCGAGCTCGCCGCCTTCGGCGCGCTGACGTTCGAGGAGCGCCTGGTCAACGGTCTCCCCGGTCTGGTGCTGCGTCGCGGGGACGAGCTCGCTGCCGTGTACGCGTTCGCCGTCGCGGACGACCGGATCACGCACATCTGGGCCGTCCGGAACCCGGACAAGCTCCGCCCCTGGCTCGGGTGAACCCCGAAGTAGACACCGTCTACACAAGTTTGATAGACAGTGTCTGCAAGGTGAACCACGGGTTACGGAGATCGGGATGAGCTACCACCGTTTCGTCGTCCTCGGCGACAGCTGCGCCGAAGGCCTCGACGACCCGTACCCGGATCAGCGCCACTACCGCGGCTGGGCCGACTTCGTCGCCGCCCGGCTGGCGGAGGACACGCCTGGTTTCCGGTACGCCAACCTCGCCGTCCGCGGGCGGCGGCTCGACCAGATCGTGCCCGAGCAGCTTCCGGCGGCCACCCGGCTGGCACCCGACCTGGTCGCCCTCTTCGGCGGCGGCAACGACGTCATGAGCCGGGGCTGGGACGCGCGCACGGTCGCCCGGCGGGTCGACGCCGCCATCCGCGCCTGCACCGAAATTTCGCCCGTCGTCGTCACCTTCACGCTCAGCGACGTCTCACGGCGGATGCCGCTGGGCAGCCGGATGCGGCCGCGGATCGTCGCGCTCAACGAAGCCATCCGCGAAGCGTCCGTCAGCTACGGGGCGCAGCTCATCGACCTGTGGCCGGACCAGGCCGCCGCCGATTCACGCTACTTCGGCGCCGACCGGCTCCACCTGTCCGCGCACGGCCACCGCCGGCTCGCCGCCTACGTCCTCGCCCGGCTCGGCCTCGACCACGACCCCGCCTGGCTCGCGCCGCTGCCCGGCCCCGCCGCGCCCGGCAGCCGGCGTGCCGACCTGCAGTGGCTGCTGCGCGAGGTCCTGCCGGTCGCGGTGACCCGCACGCGCAACCGGCTGATCGGCCGCCAGCCCGGCGACGGCTTCTTCCCCAAGCGCCCCGACCTGCTCCCGATGGCACTGGACGAGGCGTGGGCACCCGGCAACGCCTGATCACGACGGCGTCGGAACTCCTCGCCCTCGACGGCGTCGGCGCCGTCACCCTGCGCGGGATCGCCAAGGCGGCCGGCGTTTCGCACGGCGCGCCGCTGCGGCACTTCTCGGGCCGCGCCGAGCTCCTCTCGGCCGTGGCCACCCAGGGGTTCGCCGAGCTCCTGGACCGCCGCGCGCGCCTGCCGGAGGGCGGCCCGCGCGAGCGTCTCACGGCGGCGTGCCACAGCTACGTCGACTTCGCGCTGCAGAACCCGGCGATGTTCGAGCTGATGTTCCGCCGCGACCTGATCGACCCGGACGAACCGGCGCTCGCGGCGGCGTCCAGCGCGGTGTTCGACGAGTTCGCGGCACTGGTCACGGCGGCCGGCGACCACCGCGCCGACCCGCGGCTGGTCGCCGCGTCACTGTGGGCGGCCCTGCACGGCCTCGCCCAGCTGTGGCTGTGGGGCGGCCTGGCCGGAGCCAGCTTCGCACCGTCCCCCGAAGCAGCGCTGGCCGTCACGCTCGACGCCTACCTCCGCTAACGCTCCGCCCCGCTTCGCTAACGCTTCGCCCCGGCCCCAGCGCCCCAAGGCCACATTGGGTGCGTCCAACGCACCGAAGGCCACATTGGGTGCGTCCAACGCACCGAAGGCCACCTTGGGGCGCTGGGGCGACACGCCGACCCGGTCCCCGCGTCCGAACACCTGGTCGAATACCCTCTCCGCATGACCGAGTCAGACCCGCAGCTCGAGCGCATCCGCAAGCTGCTGGCCAAGGCCGAAGACCCGGCGGTCACCGAGGCGGAAGCCGAGGCGTACAACGAGAAGGCCGCCGAGCTCGTCGCGCGGTACGGCATCGACCAGGCGATGCTCGCCGACTCGGGAGCGCGCTCCGACGAGATCGGCACGCTGAAGATCCCGATGGACGACCCGTACAGCCGGGACAAGGCGAGCCTGCTCACCTCGGTCGCGTACCCGCTGCGCTGCCGGACGCTGCTGCACCGCCTCGGCCAGAAGGTCGAGAGCGTCACGGTCTTCGGGTTCCGCTCCGACCTCGGCCGGGTGGAACTGCTGTTCACCAGCCTGCTGCTGCAGGCGAGCACGCAGCTGACCCGCGTCCGGCCGGGTGGTTTCTTCCCCGGCGAATCCCTGGCCGCGTACCGGCGCACGTGGCTGCACGGCTTCGCCCGCGCGGTCCACGAACGGTTATCCCACGCCGAACAGGAAGCCGTCCGCACGGCGATGGCCGGCGCGCGCTCGGCGGAACTGGTGGTCCGCGACCGCGCCCAGCTGGTCCAGCACGCGTTCGACACCGAGTACGGCGACCTGCGCGCCGCCTCGCCCCGGCGGCTGTCCGGCAGCGGCTACCTCGACGGCCACGACGCCGGCGCCCGGGCGAACCTCGACCCGGCCACGCTGACCCGCCGCCGGAAAGCCCTGCGCTGAGTCGCCCGGTTGCCGCTGTCGAAGCGGTGATCGGTTCCGCTTCGATGAGCGCATGCGCGTTGTCGATCTTGCCGGCCGCCCCGACCTCCTCGACGCCGCACTGAGCCTCGGCGACGTCGGCGGCCAGTTCATCTACCAGGGCACCAGCGGCCGGATGATCACCGGCGAGCGGTTCCGGCGCCTCTGGGCGCGGTACTTCCTGATCGCACTGGACGACGACGGCACGCCGATGGCCCGCGCCCTGTCGGTCCCGCTGGCGTACCCGGCACCGGACCGCCCGGAACTGCCGGACCACGGCTGGGACCAGGCGATCGAGTGGGCGGCCCACGACGTCATGGACGGCCGCGCGCCGAACGCGTTGTGCGCACTGGAAGTCGTGATCGCCCCGCACCTGCGGGGCACCGGCCTGTCGGCCCCGATGCTGAAGGCGTTGAAGGCACGGGCGGCGGAAACGGGCCTGCGCAAGCTGATCGTCTCGGTCCGCCCGATCGGCAAGGAGGCCGAACCGTCGGTCCCGATGCCGGAGTACGCGGCCCGCCGCCGTCCCGACGGCCTCCTGGCCGACCGCTGGCTGCGCACCCACGAGCGCCTGGGCGCCCGCGTGGTGAAGGTCTGCCCGTTCGCGGTGACGCTGTCGGGTTCCCTGGCCGACTGGCACGACTGGACGGGCGTGAAGCTCCAGGACGGCGAGAACTTCATCCCGGGCGGCATCGCCCCCGTCCACGCCTCGACCACCTACGACACGGCGACGTACGTCGAACCGAACGTGTGGCTGGAACACCCGATGTGAGCTCGGGGATCACCCCGATGGCCACGCCGCCATCCACCTGCTAACTTTTGTTGGCATGTGGACGACGGGTGACGAGCTCCTGCGGCAGCTGGGCGCCCTCGGCAACCCGCACCGGCTGCGGATCGTCGCGGCCCTGCACGCCGAACGCACCTACGTCAGCAAGCTGGCCCGCGAGCTGCGGATCAGCCGCGCGCTGCTGCAGGTCCACCTGCGCAAGCTCGAAACCGCCGGCCTGGTCACCGCCAGCTTCGAGGTCGGCGAGGACGGCAAGACGCTGCGGTTCTACGAGCTCACCGCGTTCGCCGTCGTGCTGACGCCGGAGGCGATCGCGGCCGCCGCGCCCACGCTGACCACACCGGAGTCCGTCCAGGGGGACGGCGAGGAGGGACGGACATGAACTGGCACCAGTGGCAGGAGATCATCGGCGTCGTCGGGATCTTCGTCCTGATCACCGTCGTGCTCTCGATCGCGATCGTGCAGCTGGCCTCGACCTGGCGCGCCAAGGCGAAGCTGGCGCGGGAGCACGAATACCGCTCGCTGGCCGAGAAAGCCGTCCGGACGCAGGAAGAAACCGAACGGCGGCTGCAGGACGTCCAGGACCGGCTGCGGTCCATCGAACGCGTGCTCAAGGAGGTCGACTGAGCTGTGACAACCGGGGCTCCGCCCCGGGCCGGGGGCTCCGCCACCCGGAACCCCCGAAACGCAGCTGAGACCCTGGACCGCCGAGCGGCAACTCGGCGGCCCAGGAGAAGAAGCAACCACCTCGCCCGAGGGCGAGCTCTCATCGGATCACTCCTTCAGGGAAGGACCTTAGTTCATGCTGCCTGCAGGCACCCCGGCTCACCGGCGGGGGCCGGTGGTCGAACGCGTCACGAACTGGTCGCTGCGGCACCGCGCCGCCGCGATCCTCGGCTGGCTGGCGCTCGTCGCGCTGGCCTGGGCCCTCGGCACGTTCGTCCCCGGCACCGACGCGCGATCCAGCCCCGCCGGCGACGCCGGCACCGGCTCGGCCGTCCTCGACCGCCAGCACACCCGCGAACCCTTCTGGGAGAACGTCCTGGTCCAACCTTTGTCCCCAGCCGCCACGGCGGACCTCGTGACCACGTTGACGACGTCGGGCGCGGCGGCGGACATCCGCTCCCAGGTCTCCGCCGACGGCCGATCGGAACTGGTCACCTTCCGGCTCACCGGTACCGGCGCCGAACTCCGGCCGCGCCTGGCGACGGCGACGGCGGCGGTCGAGGCGGTCGCCGCCCGGCACGCGGACGTCCGGCTGGCCCAGGCCGGCGACCTCAGCGTGTCCGGTGCGGTCGACAAGAGCATCAAGGAGGACATCGGGCGGTCGGAAGCCCGGTCGCTGCCGATCACCGTGCTGATCCTGCTGGTCGTGTTCGGTTCGCTGGTCGCGGCCGCCGTCCCGGTCCTGCTGGCGGGCACCGCGGTGTTCGCGACCTTCGGCTTCCTGTCCGTTGTGGACAACTGGATCCCGGTCAACAGCGCGACTTCCGCGATCACGCTGCTGATCGGCATGGCCGTCGGCGTCGACTATTCGCTGTTCTTCCTGCGCCGGGCCCGTGAAGAACGCGCCCACGGCGTCGACGAGTCCCTCCGGATCGCGGCGCGGACGTCGGGGCACGTGATCGTCGTGTCGGGGCTGACCGTCGTGCTGTGCGTGACCGGCCTGCTGTTCACCGGCCTCGACAACCTCCGCGGCCTGACCGCGGGCACGATCCTCGTCGTCGGCTTGGCCGTGCTCGCCGCGGTGACGGTGCTGCCCGCGACGCTCTCCCTGCTCGGCACGCGCGTCGACCGCGGCCGCGTCCCGTGGCTGGGACGGCGCCGGACCCGTTCCCGGTTCTGGGCCGCCGTGGCGACCGCCGTCACGCGGCGGCCCGCGTTGTGGAGCGGGCTCGCCGCCGCGCTGCTCGTGCTGCTCACGCTGCCCGCGCTGGGCATGCGGCTGCAGGACCCGGTGCCGACCGAGAGCCTGCCGCGCAGCATCCCGGTGATCGACGCGGCCGTGCGCGTGGAGGAAGCGTTTCCCGGCGTCACGATGCCGGCGCACGTCGTCCTCTGGAACACCCGTGGCGGCCCGGTCGACTCGCCGGCGCTGCGCCGGGCGATCGCGGAGCTCACCGCGGAACTACCGCGCCCGGCCGTGGTCGTCCCGGTGGACCAGGCGCTCGTCGTCCGGGTCCCGCTCGGCGGGACCGGCAACGACGAAGCGGCGAGCCGCGCGCTCACGACGTTGCGCGAAACCCTGTTGCCGCAAACGATCGGGCGGGTCGACGGAGCCGGCTACGCGGTGACGGGCCGGACCGCCGAAGCGCACGACTTCACTACGCAGGTCCTCGCCCGGGCGCCGTACACCTTCGGGTTCATCCTGCTGCTCGCGTTCGTGCTGCTGCTCGTGGTGTTCCGGTCGGTCGCGGTGCCGGTGGTGTCGATCGTGCTCAACCTGCTCTCGGCCGGCGCGGCCTACGGCGTGCTCACCCTCGTGTTCCAGGGCGGCTTTCTCGCGCCACTGCTGGGTTTCACGCCCTACGGCGGGGTGCTCGGCTGGCTGCCGATGTTCCTCTTCGTGCTGCTGTTCGGCCTGAGCACCGACTACCACGTGTTCATCCTCAGCCGGATCCGCGAACGGCGGTTGTCCGGCGTGCCGGCCCGGCAGGCGATCGTCGAGGGCACCGCGCGCAGTTCCGGCGTGGTGACCAGCGCCGCGCTGATCATGACCGGGGTGTTCAGCGTCTTCCTCAGCCTCGCCGCGATCGAGTACAAGATGCTCGGCCTCGGCATGGCGTTCGCGATCCTGCTCGACGCGACGATCGTCCGGGGTGTCCTGCTGCCCGCGGCGCTGGCGGTGTTCGGCGACCGCCTTTGGCGCGCCCACACTGTAGAAACCCTTAAGGATCCATCCAGAACTCTTCACTTGTCCTGATAGATCTTCTTCGGCACCGTGGGTGACATGAACGGTGGACGGGGCGCCTTGGCGCGCATGGTGGTCTTGGCCCTGCTGTGGGGCTCGGGCTTCCTCTGGATCAAGCTGGCCCTGACCGGGCTGAGCCCCATCCACCTCACCCTCGTCCGGTGCGCACTCGGCGCCCTGACGCTGCTGGGCCTGGCGTTCGCGGCCCGGCAGCGGCTGCCGCGGGACCGGGGGACCTGGGCGCGGCTGGTCGTCGCCGCGTTCTTCTGCAACGCGCTGCCGTTCGCGCTGTTCGGCATCGGGGAACGCACCGTCGACTCCGGGATCGCCGGCGTGATGAACGCCACCACCCCGCTGTGGTCGCTGCTGATCGGCGTCGCGCTCGGGACGGAACGGCGGCTCAACCCCGCGCGGCTGCTCGGGCTGGCCCTCGGCTTCGGCGGCATCGTCGTGATCTTCGCGCCCTGGCGGCAATCGGGGCTGTTGAGCACGGGCGGGCTGGCCCTGCTCGCCGCCGGTCTCAGCTACGCCATCGCGTTCGCTTACATGGCACGGAAACTGCCGCCGGACGGCGCTCCGCTCGCGCTGTCGGCCGCGCAGCTGCTGACCGCCACCGGGCTGACCGCCCTCGCGCTGCCGATCTCTACCACGGCACCGCACCTGACGCTCACCGCCGTCGTCGCGGTGACGATCCTCGGCATCTTCGGCACCGGGATCACCTTCTACCTCAACTACCGGATCCTCTCCGAGGAAGGCCCGACCGCCGCCGCGACGGTCGGCTACCTGCTGCCCGTGGTGTCGGTCGGGCTCGGTGCGCTCTTCCTCGGCGAACCGCTGACGCCCCGGATCCTCGGCGGCATGGCGATCGTGCTGGTCGCCGTCGGCCTGACCCGGTGGCAGCCTCAGGTACCGGCGAACTGCCCGGCCAGCTCGGCAGGCGGCCTGGCCACCCCGAAGTAGTCGCCCGTCGCCAGGTCCGCACCGGCCTGGTGCCACCAGTTCGCCTGGTCTTCGGTGTGGATCCCGTCGACGACGAGCGTCGCGCCGACCTGCCGGACCAGCGGCACCAGTGCGCCGAGGAACGTCGAGTCCGTCCACGCCTGCCACTCCGCGAGCCGCCGGTCGACCCGCACGATGTCGACCGGCAGGTCCTCGATCGCCCGGAGGTCGTCGGGCCCCAGCCCGAACTCGTCGAGCATGACGTGCACCCCGAGGTCGGTCAGCGCGATGACGTTGTCGATGACGCCGGCCACCGGGAGCGCCCCGGCCGGGACGCCGAGCAGCAGCTGCTCGGGCGGCAGGCCGCAGTCCCGCAGCAGTCGCGTCACGCGCGTGCCGAGCGCGTCGTCCGACGCCTGGTTCCCGGTCAGCGCGGCGACCATCGGGAGGTCGAACGCCGCACGCTGCCGCCACCACGCGCCCTGACGGCCGGCCGCGCGCAGCAGCCAGTCGCCGAGCGGGAGCGTGAGCCCGGTCGGCTCGGCGAGCTCGACGCAGCACTCGTGCGAAAGCGCCGTGTCGTCCGGGCGGCTCCAGTGCAGGCGGGCTTCGAGGCCGGCGACTGTGCCGTCCGCCAGCCGCGCCATCGGCCGGTACCGCACGTCGATCTCGCCGTGTTCCCAGGCCCCGGCCATGCCGACGGCCACCGCCTGCGTCCGCCGGTCGTGGGCGTCGGCCTCCCGGTCGAACATCCGCCACTGGCCGCGCCGCCGCTCCTTGGCGCGCCGCAGCGTCTGGTCCGCCTGGCGCAGCAGCTCCACCGGATCGATGCCCTTCGCCGGCCGGTGCACCACCCCGGCGCTGGCCGACAGCGCGAGCCCGTGGCCGTCGACGAAGAACGGCTCGGCGAGTTCGTCGTTGATCGCGCGCACGATGGTGTCGATGGCGGGCGTCGACGCCGTGTTCTCCACCAGGATGCCGAACTCGTCGCTGTGGAACCGCGCGATCATGGCGTTTTCGCGGGCCATCACCGCCTTCAGCCGCTGCGCGAAGTGCACCAGCAGCTGCTCGCCGACCCGGCGGCCGAGGCTGTTGCAGACCATGCCGAACGCGTCGAGGTCGACGTGGAACAGCGTGACGCCGTAAGCCGGGTCGGCGCGCCGCAGCACTGTCTCCAGGTGGGTGCCGAAGTACTGGCGGTTCGGCAGCCCGGTGAGGACGTCGTGCAGTGCCTGGCGGCTCAGCTCGCCCTGCAGCAGCATCAGCTCGGTGCCGTCCTCGATCACGACGACGAAGTGGGACGGCCGGTCTTCGGCGTCGCGCAGCAGCGACGCGGTGAGCGAGATGCGGACGACGTCGCCGTCCTTGCGCAGCAGCCGCTCCGACTGCCGGATCCGCTCCTTGCCGCCGCCCAGGAGCGCGATCATCGCGTCGCGGAGCACTTCGACGGAGTCGGGGTGGACGACGTCGTACAGCACCGAGCCGGCCAGCTCGCCCGCCGGGTGCCCGAGCATCTCGGCCAGCGCCGCGTTGGCCCGCACGATCCGGCCGTCGAGCGCGACGACGGCGATGCCGCTCGCCGACGACGTCACCACCTCGTCGAACCGGGCTTCGCTCTGCCTGAGGTTCCACTGGGCATCCCGCACCGCCTTGAGCAGCGACAGGTGCATGATCTCCTGCTGGTCGAGGACGCTGCGCTCGTGCGCGAGCAGGAAGCCGCAGGACAGCGCGCTCAGCGCCGCCACCACCCGGTCGGCGGCGCCGTCGACGTCGCGGAGCTCGGGCAGCGCGGGCAGGCCCTTCCCGAGGACCTCGAGCGTGCACCGCAGCCCGGGCTCGCCGAGGTAGCCGAGCGAGACCAGCCGCGCGCCGATCCGCTCGGCCGGGATCAGGTCCGGGGACGCGCGGTGCAGGGAGTCGCAGAGCGTGCCGAGCAGGTCGTGCAGCTCCACGTCGAGCTCCTCCCGGCTCAGCGACACGACCGTCACGCCGCTGAGCCGGTACGCCCATTTCCGGGCGAGCACGGTCCGGCCGCGGTCCGCATCGGGGGCGGCGGGCTGGTCCGGCTGGGGTTCGATCATCGGCATGGGGATATCCGCATCAGATCTCGCGGGCGATTCCGGCGGGCAGGTTCGGCGCGGCCCGCCAATCCGGGTTCGACGATATCGAATCCGGCGGAAAGCGCGGAAACCCCGGCCCGCACCGGATCGGGACTGCGGATTTCCTTGATCACCGCTTCTTCGGCGGCGCCACCGCGCACGAAGCCGCGAGACCAGGCGCAGCCGGGCATGGCGATACCGGAACCCGGTGGCAACCATTCCGGTGATCGTGTCACGGAGAACACCTTCTCGGTAAGACTTGTCGAGTCGTCGGCAGGCCGAGCCGGAACAAGCCTCAGTCAGTCGGACCGGAAAGAGCTTAGCGATTCCCCGCGGCTCGGCTACTGGGCCATCCGCGTGAGCCCACACCACCCGATCGGGCACTGTCCGGTTCGACCGGACGCGCCTACCGTGGGCCGTCTCCCCGGGAAATCCACACAATGGCGCAACGAGGACTACGCATGAGCGTGCCGGTCGCACCGGGCCGGTGGCCTTTTCTCGGGCACACGCCGGCACTCCTCCGGCAGCGTTTCGCATTCACCGACGCATTGCCCGCGCACGGCGAGATCGTGAAGCTCTCTCTCGGCCCGGCGCCCGTCTACTTCGTCACGAGTCCGCGATTGACGCACGAAGTGCTGGTCAACGAGGGATCGAAGTTCCGCAAGGGGGCCATGTTCGACAAGTTCCGGCCGTTCATCGGAAATGGCTTGGTGCTTTCGAACGGGGACTTCCACTTGCAGCAACGCCGGCTGATGCAACCGGCGTTCCACCGCGACCGCTTGGCCGAGTACGCGGCGATCATGCGGCGCGCGGCGGCGGACCTGAGCGGCTCGTGGCGAGCGGGCGAAGTGCGCAAGATCGACGACGACATGCAGAGCCTCGCGGTGACGATCGTCGGCGAGGCCCTGTTTTCCACCGAGCTGGGAAAAGCGGCGGTCGACGAAGCCCGCCGGTCGATTTACGTGATCATCCAGCAGGGAATGATTCGCGCGTTGTCGCCCAAGTTCGTCGAGAAGCTCCCGGTGCCCGGGAACCGGCGGTTCGACGAGGCGATCGCCCGGATGCAGGCGATCGTCGTGGAGGTGATCCGCGACTGGCGGCGCGCCGGCACCGACCACGGCGACCTGCTTTCGACGTTGCTGCTGGCGGGCATGACCGACGAGCAGGCGCGGGACGAGGCACTGACCCTGCTCACCGCCGGCATCGAGACGACGGCACTGGCGCTGGCCTGGACGTTCCACGAGCTCGGACGGCACCCGGGCATCGAGGCCCGGGTGCACGCCGAGCTCGACGAGGTGCTCGGCGGCCGCCCGGTCACCATCGACGACCTCCCCCGGCTGACGTACGTCCGGCAGGTGGTCGACGAGGTTCTGCGGCAGTACCCGCTCTGGATGCTGATGCGGCGCACGCTCACCGAAGTCGACCTCGGCGGAGTCCGCCTGCCGGAGGGCGCCGAGGTGATCGTCAGCCCGCACGCACTCCACCACGACCCCGCATCGTTCCCCGACCCGGACCGGTTCGACCCGGACCGCTGGGCCCCGGACCGGGCGGCCGCGATCCCGAAGGGCGCGTTCGTCCCGTTCGGCGCGGGCACCCGGCAGTGCATCGGGAACCGCTTCGCGCAGAACGAAATCGTCATCACGGTGGCCACCGTGGCAGCGCAGTGGCGGCTGGTCCCGGTGCCGGGCAAGCCGGTCCGGGTGAAGTTCACCTCCGCCGCGTACCCCGAAAGCCTGCCGATGACGGTGGTCCCCCGCCGGCACCGGCCAGTTCCTGGACAGTTCCCGGACAGTTGCCGGTGATTCGTGCCGGGCCGGCCGCCCGCGTAATACAAACGGGCCCCAGGTACGAGACCACCGGGGAGTGCGCATGCGGGTCGTGGCGGTCATGAACTACAAGGGTGGCGTGGGGAAGACGACGCTGACCGCGAACCTCGGGGCGGTGGCGGCGAGCCGCGGTCTGCGGGTCCTCCTGCTCGACCTCGACCCGCAGACCAACCTCACCTTCTCGTTCTTCTCGATCGACGACTGGCACGAACGCCTGGCGGACCACCGGACGATCAAGCAGTGGTACGGCGCCGAGCTGCCCGGCCGGGACATCCCGCTGCCCCGCCTCGTCGTGTCGCCGGAACGGGTGAACGACGTCCTCGCCGGGACCGGCGGGCGGCTCGACCTGATCTCCTCCCACCTCGGCCTCATCGACATCGACCTCGAGCTCGCCGCGCTGCTCGGCGGGACCACCACCCTCGACGGGTCGAAGCGGCGGTTCCTGGACCTGCACGGGTGCCTGCGGCAGGCCCTTGCCGACAGCTTCTTCGCCGAGTACGACCTGGTCCTCATCGACTGCGCCCCGAACTTCGGCCTCGTCACCAAGACGGCGATCGTGGCGAGCGAGCGGATCCTCGTCCCGGCCAAGGCGGACTACCTGTCCACCCTGGGGCTGGACTACCTGGTCGGCAACTGCACCGGCCTGGTGCAGCAGTTCAACGACTTCGTCCACCACAAGGGCGGCGACCGGGAGCACGAGCCGATCGAACCCGAGTTCCTCGGCGTGGTGTTCACCATGGTGCAGATCTACTCCCAGCAGGTGACGGCCGCCCAGCAGGGCTACATCCAGGAAGTGCTGGTGAACTCCCAGGTTCCGGTGCTGAAGAGCCACATCCGCAACAGCCCCCGCCACTTCGGGGACGCCGGCGAGACCGGCGTCCCCGCCATGCTGCGCGCCACCGGGCGGGACGAGGTCGTGCGGGAGTTCGACGAGCTCGCCGACGAAGTCCTCGGCGCCCTTTCGCCGGCCGGTGGCCGTCCGTGAACGACCTGAAGCGGCTCGCCGCCCTGCAGGCCCGGGTGTACGAGTTCCTGGGGCACCAGGACGAGGCCACGCTGGAAGCGATCCTCGACGGCACGGCGCAGCTGACCGTGGCCGGCGCGGCCGAGGCTCCCCCGGCGCCACCGGATCTTCGGGCGCTGACGGTGGACAAACTGAAAGGGCTGGCCAGGCAACGCCGCTTGGGCCCGTACAGCAAGCTCACCAAGCCCCAGCTCATCGAACTGCTCACCGGCCACGGCTCCGCCGCACCTCCGGCCGAGCCGCCACCGCCACCGGCACCCGCTGCTCCGCGGCCGGTCGCCGGTCCGCCGCCCCCGGTCACCGCGAGGCCGGACGTCGACGCCGCCGCCATCGCCACGCACCTGCGGGAAACCGAAACCGAGGCCGAAGGCGCCGCCTACCTGGAGGCCCAGCGGCTCGATCGGGACAGCCTGCTCGCCGTCGCCGCCGCGCTGCAGCTCACGCGGGTGGAGCGGCTGAGCCAGAAGGAACTGAAGAGGCGGGTGCTCAAACAGGCCATCGGTGCCCGGCGCAAGTTCGCCGGGCTGCGGAAGTGGTGACCGGCGAGGGCCGTTCGATGCACCTGATCGGCGGCCGCCGCGTCACGGTGCCGGACCTGCTGGAAGCCGGCCTGCTCAAGGCCGGCGCGAAGCTCCGGTTCGAGCGCAAGCGCATCGGCGACACCTTCGACGCGACGGTCACCGCCGCGGGCCGGATCCGGCTGGAACCCGACGGAGAGGAGTTCCGGTCGCCCTCCCGCGCGGCGATGGTGGCCGCCGGGATGCGCGCGGTCGACGGGTGGCGGGCCTGGGTGGTGGTGGACGAGCGACGCCTGCTGGATGCGGTGCGCCAGGAGTTCCTCGACCGGGCGATCACGACCGCCGGCCGGCAGCCCGAAGACCGCGCGCCGCAGCGCGTCCACGAGCGCTTGCGGCAGGCCCGCACCCGCGCCGACCAGGAGGATCCCGAGCGCATCACCGTCCGCGAGCTCCTCAAGCTGTGGGGCGCGACCGACCGCGGGGACCAGGTCAACCAGATCGAAGCGGACCTCGCCAACCACGGGCTGGTGACGTCCCCCGGCTTCCGCGCGGTCACCCTCGACACCCTCGTCTCCCTGACGACGCCGCCGGACGAGCCCGAGGAGACGGCGACCGCCGACGTCCTGCCGGCCACCGAAGACGACGAAGGCGGCGGCGACCTGGACGTCCGCCTGACGGTGGGCAACCTGACCCCGCTCGACGGCGTGGCGTCCGTCGGGCCCAACAGCTCGCTCGAGGAAGCGATCACCGAAATGCTCCTCAACGACTTCTCGCAGCTCGCCGTGCTGAGCGGCCCGCGCAACCCCCGCGGCGCCGTGACGTGGCGCTCCATCGCGCAGGCCATGCACCGGAAACCCGACGCTACCGTCGCCGACGCGATCGTCCGCGCCGAGGTCGTCGCCTACGACCGCGACCTGTTCGACGTCCTGCCCACCCTGCAGCAGCGCGAGTTCGTGCTCGTCACGAACGAAGGCCGGGCCGTGATGGGCATCGTCACGACCGCCGACGTGGCCCGGCGCTACGGCGAGATGGCCACCCCGTTCTTCCAGCTGGGCGAGCTGGACCAGACGCTCCGCTGGATCCTGCGGTGCGCGCTGGACATCCCGACCGTCCAGCCGCTGTGCGGCCGGACGATCGAGAACTTCGACCAGCTGGCCTTCGGCGACTACCAGCGGATCCTGGAGAACAAGGACGTCTGGGACCGGCTCGGCTGGCCGCTGGACCGGCAGCGGTTCATCTTCCGCCTGGACCGGATCCGGCAGATCCGCAACAGCGTGATGCACTTCCACCCGGACCCGGTGTCCGAAGACGCGGTCGAGAAGCTGCGGAACTTCACCATGCTGCTGCACCGCTACCGCGGCCCGGCCTGACTACCGCATCCTCGGGTCCTGCGACGGGTCGGCGTACATCGGCGGGCACCCGTGTTCGACGGCTTCGGGCCGCAGTTCGTAGTGCCACGGTTCGTTGCGGTAGATCTGGCACAGCCCGTACCGGGCGCCGTGTTCGGCCAGCCATTCCCGGGCCGCGGGCGGGCCGATGTCGACCGCCTGCCCGCGCACGTGCGCGGACTTGTCCGCGGTGGTCACCCAGCGGGCCGCTGCCGCTTCCGAGCCGTGCTTCGCGATGCCCTGACGCCGTAGCTGCTCCTGGTACGCCCAGGAGCGCCAGCCGCCGTTGACGACGAACGCCACCCCGTCGGCCGCGGCGTCCGCCGCGGCCCGGCGCAGGGCGTCGAGCAGGTCGGGATCGAGGTTGGCCACGGCCGGGGACTCGTCGTCGAAGACCGGCAGGCCGTCCGGGACGGCGCCGTGTCCCGTGCCGAGGGTGCGCCGTGACGTGCGTTGGCTGGAGGTCATGGCCGCCAGTCAAGGCCGCGCGGTGTTGCCGGCACGTACGCGCTTTCCGATATGCGCCCGATATGCCCCCGCTCGTAGCATCGGCGGGGTGCGTGTCTTGATCGTCGAGGACGAGCCCTACCTGGCCGACGCCATCCGCGACGGCCTCCGGCTGGAAGCCATCGCGGCGGACACCGCCGGCGACGGCGACACCGCGCTGGAACTGCTGAGCGTCAACACCTACGACATCGCCGTGCTGGACCGCGACATCCCCGGCCCGTCCGGCGACGAGATCGCCCGGCACATCGTCGCCTCCGGCAGCGGCCTGCCGATCCTCATGCTGACCGCGGCCGACCGGCTCGACGACAAGGCCACCGGCTTCGGCCTCGGCGCCGACGACTACCTCACGAAGCCGTTCGAGCTGCGGGAACTCGTGCTCCGGCTCCGCGCCCTCGACCGCCGGCGCGCGCACAACCGGCCACCGGTGCACGAAATCGCCGGGCTGCGCCTCGATCCGTTCCGCCGCGAGGTCTACCGCGACGGCCGGTACGTGGCGCTGACGCGCAAGCAGTTCGCCGTGCTCGAAGTCCTCGTCGCGGCCGGCGGCGGCGTGATCAGCGCCGAAGAACTGCTGGAGCGGGCCTGGGACGAGAACGCGGACCCGTTCACCAACGCCGTGCGCATCACGGTTTCCGTGCTGCGCAAGCGGCTCGGCGAACCCGGGATCATCGCCACCGTGCCCGGCGTCGGCTACCGCATCGACACCGGGGACGAGCACCGTGGATAGGGAACCCGGCTTGAGCGCCCGCCTCAAGCTCACCCTCAGCTACGCCGGGTTCGTCATGCTCGCCGGCAGCCTGCTGCTCGCGGCCGTGCTCGTGTTCTACCTGTACTTCCTGCCCAAGGGCTGGATCATCACCGAGGGCAACTTCTGGATCAACCGGTCGCTCCTCGTCCGCGGCTTCGCGCCGTTCATGGCCGGGGTGCTGGTCGCCCTGCTGGTGTTCGGGCTCCTGGGCGGCTGGCTCCTCGCGGGCCGGATGCTCGACCCGCTGACGCGCATCACCGACGCCACGCGCGTCGCCGCGACCGGCTCGCTCTCCCACCGCATCCGGCTGCCCGGCCGCACCGACGAGTTCCGCGAGCTCGCCGACGCCTTCGACACCATGCTCGCGCGGCTCGAGGCGCACGTCGCCGAACAACGCCGGTTCGCCGCCAACGCGTCCCACGAACTGCGCACCCCGCTGGCGATCACGCAGAGCCTGCTCGACGTCGCCCTCAACGACCCCGAGCGCCCCACCGGCGAACTCGACGAACGGCTCCGGGTGGTCAACACCCGGGCGATCGAACTGACCGAAGCCCTGCTGCTGCTCAGCCGCGCCGAACAACGGGCCTTCCACCGCGACCACGTCGACCTGTCCCTGCTCGCGGAGGAAGCCGCCGAAACGCTGCTGCCACTGGCCGAGAAGCGGGATGTCACCATCGAGACGTCCGGCGACGCCGCCTCCGCACTCGGCTCACCGGCACTCCTGCTGCAGCTGACGACGAACCTGGTGCACAACGCGATCGTCCACAACCTGCCTGCGCAGGGCGCGGTCTGGGTCACGACCGGCGGCCGGGCCGGGACCGTGGCGCTCACCGTCGAGAACACCGGCGAGCACCTCCCGCCGCCCCTGGTCGCCACCCTCGCCGAGCCGTTCCAGCGCGGCACCGAGCGCATCCGCACCGACCAGGCGGGCGTCGGCCTCGGCCTGGCCATCGTCAAGAGCATCACCCACGCCCACGACGGAACACTCACCCTCACCCCACGACCGGCCGGCGGCCTCCGCGTCACCGTCCGGCTGCCCGCCGCACCGGCCCACCGCGCCGCGCGGCGATCGCACTGAGCCGGAACCTCCCGTCGCTACGCGATGGGGAAGTCGAAGTACGTGTCCGGGTAGGGCTCGTCCTTCAGGCCGTAGTGCCACCATTCGCGTTCGTACGCGGCGAATCCGCACCCCTCCATGACGGACCGGAGGCAGCTGCGGTTGACGGCGGCGGCTTGCGGGATGCCGCGGGCGTCGTGGTGGGAGCTCGGGTCCATCAGGTCGTGGCCGCCGCCCATGGCGGCCAGTTCGCCGGTGTCCAGGTGGTAGAGGGTCAGGTCGACGGTGCTGCCGCGGGTGTGGCCCGACCTCGCCGCCACGTAGCCCTTGGCGAACATCGCGGCCCGGTCGATGTTCGGGTAGTGCCACAGCTTCGTCCGGCCGTCCTCCGGCTGGTCGATCCAGCGCAGGAAGCAGTCGACGGCGCGTTGCGGGCGGTAGCCGTCCCAGAGCAGCAGGCCGAAGCCGAGGGACGCGGCCTTCTCCTGCGCCTCTCCCAGTGCCGCGCACAAGGTCTTCGTGCCGGCGATCCGGTTGACCAGGTACCCGTCCACCGGTTTGCCGGTGAAGTTGTCCCAGGTGGCGTACTTGGCGTCCCAGCGGATGCCCGGCACCAGCTCGTCCACGAAGGCGAAGTCGTCGTTCATCGGGATTTTCCGGTCAGGGCCAGCGAAACCAGCCGGTCGAGCAACTCCGGCAGCGGTACCCCGGCGGCCGCCATCATCCGGGGGTAGCGGCTGTACGACGTCAGGCCGGGCAGGGTGTTGACCTCGTTGAGGACCACCGTGCCGTCCTCCTTCAGGAACATGTCGACGCGGGCCAGCCCCCGGCACCCGAGAGCGCGGTAGATGGCCTTCGCCGTCTCCTGGACGCGCGCACGGGTTTCCGCCGGGACGTCGGCGGGCACGATGGGCGTCGAGTTCTCGGAACCGCTCTCGGGGGCGTCTTCCTGGTGGATCCGGAAAAAGCCGTGGGAGAGGGCGATCCGGTCGACCTCACCGGCGAACAGCTCCGCACCGTTCCCCAGTACGGCGCACCCGACCTCGCTGCCGGCGACGGCCTCTTCGATCAGCACCTTCGAGTCGTACTGCGCCGCGGCCCCGATCGCCGCCGCCAGTTCGTCCTCAGTGGACACTTTGCCGACGCCGAAGGACGAACCGGACCGGGCCGGCTTCACGAAGACGGGGTAAGTGAGCCCGCCGACGTCCTCGCCCGCCGACGCGGTCCGGAAGTTCGGCGTGGCGATGCCCGCACTCCCGGCGACGACGTAGGCGAGCGACTTGTCCATGCACAGAGCCGAACTCGGGACGTCACAGCCGGCGTACGGGATTCCGGAGAGCTCCAGGAGGCCCTGCATCGCGCCGTCTTCGCCGAGCTTGCCGTGCAGCACGGGCAGCACGACGTCCAGGCCGATCGTCTCGTACTTCCCGTCTTCGAGGACCAGCAACCCGGGGACGCTCCGGTCCGGGGACAGCACGACCGTCCGCCCGGTTTCCCAGTTCTCTTCCGGGCCGTCGCAGAGTTTCCAGGCGCCGCTCTTCGTGATCCCGATCCAGAACGGCTCGTACTTCCCGGCGTCGAGGTGCCGCGCGACCTCCCGCGCGGACTTCACGGAGACGGGGTGTTCTTCCGAACAGCCCCCGAAGACGATCCCGACCTTGAGCCTATCCATGCCGTTCCCCGCTTTCGAACTTCAGGCAGTTGATGATGGAGTTTTCGACGGTGTCGCCGAGCGCGTGGTCCGTGTAGTAGGCGGTGTGCGGGCTGACGAGCACGTTCGGCAGCTTCTGCAGCCGCACCAGCAGGTCGCTTTCGACGGGCCGCCCCCGGCAGTCCGCGTAGAAGATGCCCTCTTCCCCTTCGAGAACGTCCAGCGCGGCGCCGCCCAGCCTGCCGTTTTCCAGCGCCGAAACGAGTGCCTCGGTATCGAGAAGGGGCCCGCGCCCGGTGTTGACGACGAACGCACCGGGCTTCATCAGCTCGAGCCGCCGCCGGTCCAGGAGGTGGTGCGTCCCGGCGTCGAGCGGCGTGTGCAACGTGACGATGTCGCTCAGCCGCAGCAACTCGTCAAGGGAGACGTGGTCGACGCCGGCCCGGGGGCAGCTGTCGAACGCCACCACGCGAGAGCCGAAACCGCGCAGCCGGCCGACGACCGCGGTGCCGATCCGGCCGGTTCCGACCACCCCGACGGTGAGGTCACGCAGTTCTTTCCCGCGCACGTCGTTCAGCCGGTAGTCGTGTTCGTCCGCCCGGCGGATGACGGACTTGGCGTCCCGCACGAGCATCAACATCAGCATGACCGTGTAGTCGGCCACGCTGTCCGGCGAATAGCCGACGTTCCCGACGGTGATGCCGACACTCGCGGCGTATTCGACGTCGATGTGGTCGTAGCCGACGCTCCTCGTGGAGACGTAGGCGACGCCGGCCCGGCTGAGCGCGAGAAGAGCCGCGTTCGCGAGCGGCGTTTTGTGACCGACGCTGACGCACCGGTTGCCGGCCGCCAGTCCGGCGTTGGCCTCGGACGCCGGCGCGTCCGTGATGGTCGGTGTCACGCCGAAGCGCGGCGCCAGCTCCCGGAACAGCGCGGCCTCGTCGGGTTCACACCCGTAGATGGTCATTCCGGGTGCCGGTTCGCTCATGCCACCCAGTCAAGGGCGCGCGGCGTTGCCGGCACGTATGGGTTTTCCGATACACCGAGGATAAGTTACCGACCAGTAGCTCTCCTCAAGAGGCATGCCCCCCGAGCGAATCGAGCCAGCGCCGGAGGTGCGCGGCGGTCTCCGCCGCCTGTTCCTCGATGATCGAGAAGTGATCGGCCTCGATGCGCTCGGCCGGTCCACCGTGCTGCCAGGCGGGGACCGGGTCGACGTCGCCGAAGCTGCTCAGCGTGACGGCGGCCCGCAGGTTCAGCGTCGGCGCGGCGATCGGCTCGGCCTCCCGCTCGGGGAAGATCCGCACGTAGCCGCCCATCGCGACCAGGCCGTGGTCGTCGACGGGGATCAGGGCGTTGTCCCGGGCCAGGATCTGCCCCAGCGCGTCGGTGAGCACGACGCGGTTGAGTTCGAGGTCTTCCGGGGCGTAGGTGTCGATCATCGCGACCCCGGTGAGCTCGGCGCCGTCGGCTTCGAGCCGCCGGGCGACCGCGTGGGCGAGCGCACCACCGGCCGAATAGCCGACGAGGGCCACCGGGCTGTGCCCGAGTTCCGCCGCGACGGCCGCGGCGAGGCTCTCGATCGCCGCCGCCCAGGTCTGGGGCAGGTCGTCGCCGGCCCGCATGCCGGGCAGCCGCACCGCGCTGACCTGCCGCTCGCCGCCCAGTTCGCGGGCCAGGCGGGCGAACTGGTGCGGTCCCGAGCCCGCCAGGAACGAGGGGATGCAGACCAGGGCCGGTGCCGTGGCACCGCGCGCCAGGAGCTGCGCGGCCGGGCGCTGCGCGGCGGCCTCACCGGCGGAGTACGTGGTCATCAGCGCCGAACTCGCGATCAGCAGGGGCATTGCCCCGGCCAGCTCACCGCGGCGGTGCGCCGCCGACACGAGGTCGGTGATCGTGCCGCGCACGCCGGGCGGTGCCTGCTCGGCCACGCCGGTCCCGGCTTCCTCGAGCCGCGAGCGCACCAGTTTCGCCACATCGGCGGCGGTCGGGTGGTCGAAGATCAACGTCGACGGCAAGGTCAGCCCGGTCAGCTGCGCGAGCCGGTTCCGGAATTCGACGGCACCGAGGGAGTCGAACCCGAGCTCGGTGAACGGCGCTCCCGGGTCGATCGCGTCGCCGGACAGGTGGCCGAGGACCGCCGAAGCGACGTTGCGCACCTCCCGCACGATCACGCCGTCGCGGTCGGCGTCGGGCAGGGCGGCCAGCCGCCGCACCAGGCTGACCTCGGTGCTCGCGGCGGTCGCGGGCACCCGGATCATGCCGCGCAGCACCGCGGGCAGGGTGCCGCCGCGGGCCAGCGCGGTGAGCGCCGCCGTGTCCAGCAGTGCCGTCGTCAGCGTCGCCCGATCGGTCGCGACCGCGTTGTCGAACAACGCCATCCCGGACTCCGGGTCGATCGGCAGCAGGCCCAGCCGGGCCCGGATCTGGCGGGCGTACTGCTCGCCGCCGTCCCCGCCGAGCAGCCCGGCCATGCCGACGGTCCACAGTCCCCAGGCCAGCGAGTGCGCGGGCAGGCCCGCAGTGCGCCGCCCGCGGGCCAGCGCGTCCAGCACGCTGTTCGCGGCGGCGTAGTTGCCCTGGCCCTGCCCGCCGAGCAACGGCGCCGCGGACGAGAACAGCACGAACGCCGACAGCTCCAGGTCGCGGGTCAGCTCGTGCAGGTGCAGGGCCGCATCGACCTTCGGTGCCAGCACCCGGGTCGTCTGCTCGGGGGTGAGGGTGTCGAGCGTGCCGTCGGCCAGGACGCCCGCCGCGTGGACGACGGCGGTCAGCGGAGCGTCGGGGTCGATGCCGGCCAGCAGGGCCTCGACCGCGGTGCGTTCGGTGACGTCGCACGCCGCGACCCGGACGTGGGCGCCGAGCCCGGTCAGCTCGGCGGCCAGTTCGGCGGCGCCGTCCGCGGCTTCACCGCGCCGCGAGGCCAGCAGCAGCCGTCGTGCGCCGTGCGCGGTGACCAGGTGCCGGGCGACGATCGCGCCGATGCCGCCGGTCCCGCCGGTGACGAGCACCGTGCCCCTGTCGAACGACGGTGGCACGTCCGGTTCGGTGGCGGGCAGCGGCTGCAACCGCGGGGCCAGCAGCCGGCCCTCGCGAACGGCCGTGTGCGGCTCGTCCTGGGCCACGGCGTCAGTGAGCCACTTGACCGGCAGGGCGTCGCCGTCGTGGTCGACGAGCAGGAACCGGCCCGGGTGCTCGGACTGGGCGCTGCGCACCAGGCCCGCCACGGCGGCTCCGACGAGATCGGGTTCCTCGCCGGGCAGTCCGGCGGCCAGGCGCGTCACGATCGCGAGCCGTCCGGGGTGTTCGGCGGCGAGCCAGCCCTGCAGCAGGGTGAGCGTCGTCAGCACACCGGCGTGGATTTCCGCCGCGCCGGTGCCGCGGGGCGCCGACCACACCACTGTGCCGGGAACATCCCGCAGCGCGGCGAGTTCCGCCGGGTCGCCGAGCACCACGATGCGCTCTGTGTCCACTTTGGATACTGAAGGCACGTCGACCCACTCGAGGTCGTACAACGGTGCCGCGCCGCGCAGCCGGGCCAGCGCCTGCCGGTCGATCGGCCGGACCCGCACCGAATCCACGCTCAGCACCAGGGAACCGGTCGCGTCGACCGCGTCCACGCGCAGGGTGTCCGGGGCGATGCGGGCAATGCGGACGCGCAAGGCCCCCATGCCGGACTGGGCCAGCTGGACACCGTCGAAGGCGAACGGCAGCGACACCCCGTCCTCGGTGAGCCGGCCGGCCGCCGCGTGGAACACCGCGTCCAGCAGGGCCGGATGCAGTCCGAAGGCGGTGGCGCGCGCGGCGGCGCCGGGGTCGAGCGCCAGGTCGGCGAACACTTCCTCGCCACGCGACCACACGGCGCGGACCCCCTGGAACACCGGGCCGTACCCGAAGCCGAGGTCACCGAGCGCGCGGTACACCTGCGGCCCGTCGACCGGAACACCCGCGGCCGGGGGCCACTCCCGGGCCCAGTCCGGCGCCGCGACCGGTGCGGCGGGCGTGAGCAGGCCACGGGCGTGCAGCACCCAGGCATCGGCCTCGCGGGCGTGGACGGTCACGGTCCGGTGCCCGTCGGCGTCGGGTTCGCCCACGGCGAGCTGGATGTCCGCGGTGCCATCGGCCGTGAGGGCCAGCGGTGCCGCGAGCTCCAGTTCCGCCAGGCGCGGCACGCCGAGCCGGGCCCCGGCGGCCAGTGCCAGTTCCACGAATCCGGTACCCGGCACCACGACCGTGCCGAGGACGGTGTGGTCGGCGAGCCAGGGGTGCGTGCGCAGGGAGAGCCTGCCGGTGAACAGCCACTCGTCCGTGCCGGCGAGCTGCACCCGGGCGTGCAGCAGCGGGTGGTCGGCGGAGTCGGCACCGGCGAGCGGCGCGGCGGGCTCCGCGGGCAGCAGCCAGAACCGTTCGTGCTGGAACGGATAGGCCGGCAGCGGGATCCGGGGCTGCGGCCGGGATCCGAAGTAGGCCGCCCACCGCACCGGCACGCCCGCGCAGTGCGCGGTGGCGAGCGCGGTGACCAGCTGCTCGGGTTCGGCGACGGTGCGACGGGCTCCCGCGACGACCGTTGCGCGCGCTGCCGGGCCGGCCGCCAGCGTGGCGCGGGTCATGGCCGTCAGCACCGCGTCCGGGCCCAGCTCGACGAACAGGCCCACCCCCGAATCGAGCAGTGACCGCACCGCCGGGGCGAAGCGCACGGCCTCACGCACCTGCCGGACCCAGTACCCGGGCGTGTCCACCGCGTCGAAGGCGCCGGAAACCGTGGAGCACAACGGTATCCGTGGCTCGCGGTAGGTCAGGCCGTCGGCGATCTCCGCGAACCCGGCCAGCATCGGATCCATCAAGGCGGAGTGGAAGGCGTGGCTCACCCGCAGCCTGCTGGTCTTGACGCCCTCGGCCGCCAGCTTCGACTCCAGCGCCGCCACCGCCTCGGTGCTTCCGGAGAAGACCACCGCGTCGGGCGCGTTCACCGCGGCGAGCGAAACCGCCGGATCGGCCAGCAGCTCCACGGCCCGCGCCTCCGGCACCGCGGCGGCCAGCATGCTCCCGCCGGCCGGCAGCGCGCCCATCAACCGGCCGCGGGCCGCGACGAGCCGGCACGCATCAGGCAACGACCACACGCCGGCCACGTACGCCGCGGCCAGCTCGCCGATCGAGTGCCCGGCCACCACGTCCGGCGTCACGCCCAGCGACTCGACCAGGCGGTACATCGCCACCTCGAACGCGAACAACGCTGGCTGGGCGTACTCGGTGCGGTCCAGCAGCGTCTCGTCCGTCGCGCCGAACATCAGCTCCCGCAGCGAACGCCCCAGGTGGGTGTCGAATTCCGCGCACACCTCGTCGAGCGCGGCCGCGAAAGCCGGGAACGCCCGGTACAGCCCGGCGCCCATGCCGATCCGCTGGGTGCCCTGACCGGTGAACAGGAACGCGGTCGTGCCCGGCCGGCCGGGCACGACCGGCTCATCGGCGGCCAAGCGCGCCAAGCCGGCCAGCAGCGTCTCCCGGTCCGAACCCACGACGGCGGCGCGCTGCTCGAACCGCGCGCGGTGCAGTGCCAGCGTCACCGCGACATCGGTCAGGTCGAGCTCCGGACGTTCGTGCAGCACGTCGTGCAGCCGGCGTGCTTGGGTCCGCAGCGCGGCCGCCGTCCGCGCGGACAGCAGCAACGGCGTGACCGCCGGGCGCGGTGGCTCGACCGGCCGCGGCGGGACCGCGGGCGCCTCTTCGAGGATCACGTGCGCGTTGGTCCCGCTGATCCCGAACGACGACACCCCCGCCCGGCGCGGACGCTCCCCGGCCGGCCACGGCTCGGCCTCGGTCAGGATCCGGACCGCGCCCGCGGACCACTCCACGTGCGGCGACGGCGCGTCGACGTGCAGGGTGGGCGGCAGCACCTCGTGCCGCAGCGCCTGCACCATCTTGATCACCCCGCCGACCCCGGCCGCCGCCTGCGCGTGCCCGATGTTCGACTTCAGCGACCCGATCCGCAGCGGCTCGGGCCGATCCTGTCCGTAGGCGTTGATCAGCGCCTGCGCCTCGATCGGGTCGCCCAGCGTGGTGCCGGTGCCGTGCGCCTCCACCGCGTCCACCTCGGCCGCGGTCACTCGTGCGTTGGCCAGTGCGTGCGCGATCACCCGCTCCTGGGACGGGCCGTTCGGTGCGGTCAAGCCGTTGCTCGCACCGTCCTGGTTGATCGCGCTGCCGCGGATCACGGCCAGCACCGGACGCCCGTTGCGCTGCGCGTCGGACAACCGCTCGAGGGCGAGCACGCCGACGCCCTCGGCCCACGAAACACCGTCCGCGGCACTCGAGAACGGCTTGCAGCGCCCGTCCGGTGACAGCGCCCGCTGCCGGGAGAACTCCTGGAACAGCAGCGGAGTCGCCATCACCGTCACCCCGCCGGCCAGTACCAGCGACGCCTCCCCGGCCCGCAGGGCCTGCACCGCCAGATGCAGCGCCACCAGCGACGACGAACACGCCGTGTCCACCGTCACCGCGGGTCCCTCCAGGCCGAGGGCGTAGGACACCCGGCCGGAGACGACGCTGCCCGCCGAGCCGGTCGCCAGGTAGCCGTCCGCGGCACCGTCGGCAGCCGCGCGCGCCGAGTAGCCGTAGTCCTGGTACATGACGCCCGCGTACACGCCGGTATCGCTGCCCCGCAGCGAGCCCGGGTCGATACCGGCGTCTTCGAGCGCTTCCCAGGACGTCTCGAGCAGCAACCGCTGCTGCGGGTCCATCGCCGCCGCCTCACGGGGGCCGATCCCGAAGAACGCGGCGTCGAAATCGCCGGCGGCACGCAGGAACCCGCCTTCGCGGGTGTAGATCTTGCCGGGTTTGCCGGGGTCGGCGTCGTAGAGGTGCTCGACATCCCAGCCGCGGTCGCCCGGGATCGGGGTGATCGCGTCGACGCGGCCGGCGATCAGTTCCCAGAGCTGGTCCGGGTTCTCGACGCCGCCGGGGTACCGGCAGCTCATGCCGACGATCGCGATCGGCTCGCCGGCCCCGGCCTTGGTCCTCGTCGAAGCGGGGCCCGGCCGGGCCGGCGCGGAACCGTCGACGCGGGTGCGGAGGAAGCCCGCGACCGCGGCGGTGGTCGGGTAGTCGAACACCAGCGTGGACGGCAGCCGGACACCGGTCGCGGCGGTCACCTTGTTGCGGAACTCGACGCCGCCGAGCGAGTCGAAACCCAGTTCGGTGAACGGTGTTCCGGGGTCGATGGCGTCGGCCGACTCGTGGCCGAGGACCGCGGCGGCGATCGCGCGGACCTCGGTGCGGATCAGCGCTTCCCGCTGCTCGGCGGGGGCGTCGAGCAGCCGCTGCCGCAACGGGCTGTCGGCGATCCGGCCGCGTGCCGGCACGTGGATCAGGCCGCGCAGCACCGCGGGCAGCGTGCCGAGCCGGCCCAGCGCGGTGAGGGCGGGGGTGTCGAGCAGCGCGGTCAGCAGCATCGGTTCGCCGGTGGCCAGCGCGTGGTCGAACAGCTGCATGCCGGTGTCCGGCTCGATCGGGGCCAGCCCGAGCCGCGTGCGGATCTGCCGCACCAGCTGTTCGCCACCCGGGTCGTTCAGTGCCTCGGCCATGCCGAGCTTCCACAGCCCCCAGGCCAGCGAATGCGCGGGCAGACCGGCACTGCGGCGGGCCTGGGCGAGCGCGTCCAGGCCCGCGTTCGCGGCCGCGTAGTTGCCCTGGCCCGGCCCGCCGAGCAGCGGCCCGGCGGAGGAGAACAGCACGAACGCCGACAGGTCCAGGTCACGGGTCAGCTCGTGCAGGTGCCAGGCGGCATCGACCTTCGGGGCGAGCACCCGGTCCACCTGCTCGGCGGTCAGGGTTTCGACGGTGCCGTCGTCGACCACGCCCGCGGTGTGCACGACGGCGGTCAGCGGTGCGTCCGCCGGTACGGATTCCAGCAGCGCGGCGACCGCGGCGCGATCGCTGACGTCGCACGCGGCGACGCGGACGTCGGCGCCCAGCGCGGTCAACTCGGTGACCAGCTCCTCGACGCCCGGCGCGGCGGGCCCGCGGCGCGAGACGAGCAGCAGCCGGCGCACCCCGTGCCGGGTGACCAGGTGGCGTGCGGTGACGGCGGCCAGGCCGCCCGCACCGCCGGTGATCAGGACCGTGCCGTCGCCGAATGGCTCGCCGGTCGATTCGCCGGTGGTCGTCCGGATCAGCCGTGGTACCAACGTGGCATCGCCGCGGATCGCGAGCTGGGGTTCGTCCGTGGCGGCCGCGGCGGCGATCCGCCGGGGCAGGTCTGCATCGTCGAGGACGTCGACGTTCACGATGCGCCCCGGGTGTTCCGACTGCGCACTGCGGACCAGGCCGCGGACGGCCGCGGCCGCGGGGTCCGGCGTCTCGCCGGGCAGGCCCGCGCCGTTGCGGGTCAGCACGATCAACGTCGAGCCGGCGCAGCCCGGTCCGGCGAGCCAGTCGCGCAGCACCGCGAGGGCGTTGTGCACGGCGGTGCGGATGGCCGCGGGGACGGCGTCCGACGGCGTCGTTTCGGGCGCCCAGAAGACAATCGCGCCTGCGTGGTCCCCCGCCGCGAGCGCCGCGACATCCTCGAACGTCTCGTTGCACCCCGCGACGGGCCGGCCCAAGGCGACCAGGTGCCGATCCGGCACCGCGGGTGCCGTCACCGGCGTCCAGTCGAGGACGTAGAGCGGGCTGCGGGCACCGGCGAGAGCGCGCGCGTCCGCGGGCCGGGCGAGCACGGCGTCGATCGACAGCACCGCAGCGCCGGTGGCGTCGCAGGCGTCGATCCGTACCTTCCCGGAACCCAGCCGGCTGATGCGGGCGCGGACCGCCGTGGCGCCGTACCGGAACACCCGGACACCGGTGAAGGAGAACGGAAGCGGCAGCTGGCCGTCAGGCAGGTCGGCGGCAAGGCCGTCGATGGCGGCGTGGAAGATCGCGTCCAGCAGCGCCGGGTGCACGCCGAAACCCGCGGCCCGGCCCGCGGTCGTCTCGTCCAGGGTCACCTCGGTGAACACGTCGTCACCACTGGTCCAGGCGGCGCGCACGCCCTGGAAACCCGGGCCGTAGCCGAAGCCGAGGTCGGCGAGCCGGTCGTACAGCCGCGTGCCGTCGATCGGCGTGCCGTCGGACGGCGGCCAGTCGGGGTCGGTCCAGACCGGAGTCACGTCGTCGGCGGGGGCGAGGACGCCGGTGGCGTGCAGCGTCCACTCGGGCTCGTCGGTGGCGGCCCGCGAGTGGATCGACAGGCGCCGACGGCCGGTGTGGTCGGGCTCGGTCACCGAGACCTGGACGTCCACGGCGGCGGCACCGTCGAACAGCAGCGGCGTCGACAGCACGAGTTCGTCCACGACGGGCAGGTCCAGGCGGCGGCCCGCGGCCACCGCGAGGTCCACGAACCCGGTGCCGGGCAGCAGCACCGCTCCGAAGGCCGTGTGGTCGGCGATCCACGGCTGGTCGCCGGTGGAAAGCCGGCCGCTGAACAGCCATTCGTCGCGACCGGCGAGCGGCGCGGCGACCCGCAGCATCGGGTGCTCGAGCGTGGCGAGCCCGGCGCGACCCAGGTCACCGAGCGCGCCGTCGTCGGGCTGCACCCAGTAGCGGCGGTGCTGGAAGGCGTAGCCGGGCAGGTCGAGGTGGGTGACCGGTCGTCCCGGTGACAGCGGCGTCCAGTCGACGGCGACGCCCGAGCAGTGGGCGGCTGCGAGCAACTGCAGGAACTGGCCAGCTTCGTCGACGTTACGCCGTGACGCGGCCGCGACCAGCGAGCGGGACGCCACCTCGTCGGTCAGCGTGTGGCGGGTCAGCGCGGCCAGCACCGCGTCCGGACCGACCTCGACGAACCGGCGCACGCCCGCGTCGGCGAGCGACTGCACCGCCGGGCCGAACCGCACGGCCTCGCGCACCTGCCGCACCCAATACCCGGGCGTGTCCACCGCGTCGAAGGCGCCGGAAACCGTGGAGCACAAAGCGATTCGTGGTTTGTGGTACGTCAAGCCCGCGGCGACCTCCGCGAACTCGGCCAGCATCGGCTCCATCAACGCCGAGTGGAAGGCGTGGCTGACCGACAGCCGGGTCGTCTTCACCCCCTCCGACTTCAGCCGGTCCTCCAGTGCGGTGATCGCCGCCGTCTCACCGGAAAAGACCGTGGCCGCGGGTGCGTTCACGGCCGCCAGCGAGACCGTCCCGGCCGCGGCCAGTTCCAGCGCCCGCTCCTCCGGCACCGCGGCGGCGAGCATCGCTCCCCCGCTCGGCAGCGCGCCCATCAACCGGCCACGGGCCGCCACGAGCCGGCACGCGTCGGCCGTCGACCACACTCCGGCCACATAAGCCGCGGCCAGCTCGCCGATCGAATGCCCGGCCACCACGTCCGGCGTCACGCCGAACGACGCCAAGAGGCGGTACAGCGCCACTTCGAACGCGAACAGCGCGGGCTGCGTGAATTCCGTCCGGTCGAGCCGGTCACCGGCCTCGCCGGACATCACCTCGCGCAGCGAAACCCCGAGCAGGGCATCGAATTCCCGGCACAGCTCGTCGAGGGCCGCGGCGAACACCGGGAACGCGGCCGCCAGCCCGGCGCCCATCCCGGCCCGTTGCGCGCCCTGGCCGGTGAACAGGAAGGCCGTCTCGCCGGGGGTGGCGACCCCGGACACCACGTGCGGGGACGCCGAGCCCGCGGCCAGCGCGGTGAGGCCGGCCAGCAGACCGGCCCGGTCGGCGCCGAGCACCGCGCCGCGCCGGTTCAGCTGAGCGCGTCCAGTCGTGAGGAAGGCGGCGACATCGGCGTCCGCGGCCTCGGGGTGGTCGGCGAGCCACGCCAGCAGCCGGCCCGCCTGGGCCCGGAGCGCGGGCTCCGACTTGGCCGACAGCAACCACGGCGCCCGCAACTCCGGCTGCCGGGCAACCACCTCCGGGTCGGCCGCGGGGCCGGGCGGGGCCTCTTCGAGGATCACGTGCGCGTTGGTCCCGCTGATCCCGAAGGACGACACACCTGTCCTTCGTGGACGGTCGAGCGCCGGCCACGGCCGGGCCTGCGTCAGCAGTTCCACCGTGCCCGCCGACCAGTCGACCTCGGGGGTCGGCTCGGCCACGTGCAACGTCGAGGGCAGGACGCCGTTGCGCATCGCCATGACCATCTTGATCACGCCCGCGACCCCCGCCGCGGCCTGCGTGTGCCCGATGTTCGACTTCAGCGACCCGAGCCGAAGCGGCTCTTCGCGATCCTTGCCGTAGGTGGCCAGCAGCGCGTGCGCCTCGATCGGGTCACCCAGCCGCGTACCCGTACCGTGCGCCTCCACGGCGTCCACTTCGGACGCCGACAGCCGCGCACTGGCCAGCGCGGCCCGGATGACCCGCTCCTGCGCGGGCCCGTTCGGCGCGGTCAGCTGGCTGCTCGCCCCGTCCTGGTTCACCGCGGAGCCACGAACCACGGCCAGCACCCGGTGCCCGCCGCGCTCGGCGTCCGACAGCCGCTCCAGCACCAGCACACCCACGCCCTCGGCCCAGCCCGTGCCGTCCGCCGACGAGGAGAACGCCTTGCACCGCCCGTCCGGCGCCAGCCCGCGCTGCCGGGAGAACTCCACGAACGTGCCCGGGGTCGCCATCACCGTCACGCCACCGGCGAGCGCCATCGAGCACTCACCCTGACGCAGCGACTGCGCGGCGAGGTGCAGCGCGACCAAAGAGGACGAACACGCGGTGTCGACCGTCACCGCCGGCCCTTCCAGCCCGAACGTGTAGGCCACCCGGCCCGACGCGATGCTGCCCGCGCTCCCGGTCAGCAGGTAGCCCTCGAAGTCCTCGGGTGCTTGGGGGGTCCGGGTACCGTAGTCGTCGTACATGACGCCCGCGTACACCCCGGTGCGGGTGCCCCGCAGCGCCGTCGGGTCGATGCCCGCGTGCTCGAACGCCTCCCACGCCGTCTCCAGCAGCAACCGCTGCTGGGGATCCATCGCCGCCGCCTCGCGCGGGCTGATCCCGAAGAACTCGGCGTCGAACCGGTCCGCCTCGTACAGGAAGCCGCCTTCGCGGGCGTACGAGGTCCCGAGCTGGGCGGGGTCGGGGTGGTAGAGCTTTTCCAGGTCCCAGCCGCGGCCCTCCGGGAAGGGGCCGACCGCGTCACGTCCGGCGCTCAGCAGCTCCCAGAGGTCTTCCGGGGAGGCGATACCGCCCGGGAGCCGGCAGGCCATGCCCACGATCGCGATCGGCTCGTGGGCACGTTCTTCCAGCTCCTGCACCCGCTGACGGCTCTCCCGCAGGTCGACCGTGGCCCGCTTGAGGTAGTCGCGAAGTTTCTGCTCGTTGTCCATGCCTACCTGCCGAGTTCGTTGTCAAGGGCCGCGAAGAGGTCGTCGTCGGTTTCCAGATCGAGGGTCGCGACGGCGGGCGCTCCGTCCACGGTCCGGAGCAGGCCGCGCAGCCGCGCGGCGTACGTCGCTGCCGGTCCGTCGCCGTCCGGCGGGCCGGCGGCCGTGAGCGCGGCCTCGAGGACGTCCAGGGCGGCCTGGACCGGGTCCGCCACTTCGCCGGCCAGCTCGCCCCGCAGGTATTCCGCGACGGCCTGGGTGGTCGGGTGGTCGAAGACGAGCGTGCTGGGCAACCGCAGCCCGGTGGCGTTGCCGAGCCGGTTGCGGAGCTCGACCGCGGTGAGCGAGTCGAGGCCGAGGTCCAGCAGGCCACGCTGGACGTCGATCGTCCGTGGTGCCGGGTGGGCCAGGACGACGCCGACCTGTTCGGTGACGAAGTCGAGCAGCAGCTGCCGCTGTTCCGCGACGTCCAGGCCCGTGAGCCGCTGCGCCAGCGGGACCTCCGCCGGAGCGGAGGGACGCCGGGCGGCTCGGCGCTCGGTGCGCACCAGGCCCCGGTACAGCTCGGGCAGGGCGTCCCCGAGGCCCCGCAGGGCCGCGAGGTCGAGGGCCACCGGCGCGAGCACCGGCGGGGTCCCCGCCTCGCCCGCCTTCGCTCCGGCCAGGGCCAGGTCGAGTGCCGCGAGGGCCCGGTCGGCCGGCATCGGCAGGATCCCGTTGCGGGCGAGCCTGGCCCGGTCGGCGCGGTCGAGGTCGCTCGCCATGCCGTCCTGCCACATGCCCCAGGCCAGCGACACGGCGGGCAGGCCCGCGGCGCGCCGGTGTTCGGCGAGCGCGTCCAGGAAGGTGTTGCCGGCGGCGTAGTTCGCCTGTCCCGCGTTGCCGACCAGGCCGGCGACGGACGAGAAGAGGACGAAGTCCGTCAGCTCCAGCCCGGCGGTCAGCTCGTGCAGGTTCCAGGCGGCGGCCACCTTCGGCCGCAGCACCCGGGCGAGGCTCTCCGGGCTCGTGGCCGCCAGCGTGGCGTCCTCGACGACTCCGGCCGCGTGCACGACCGCGGTGAGCGGGTGCTCCTCCGGGATCGAGGCGAGCAGCCCGGCCAGCGCGTCGCGGTCGGCCACGTCGCACGCCGCGACCCGGACGTCCGCGCCGAGCGCCGCCAGTTCGGCGACCAGGTCCGCCGCCCCGCCGCGCCGGCTGGTGAGCAGCAGACGGCGGGCGCCGCGGCCGGTCACCAGGTGCCGGGCGACCCGGGCGCCGAGTGCGCCCGTGCCACCGGCGATCAGCACCGTGCGTTCCGGGTCGAACGCTTCGGCGGCGTCCGGGGCCGGGACCTTGGCGAGCCGGGTCACGCAGGCCCGTCCCTCGCGCAGTTCGAGCTGCGGCCGGGGGTCGGCCAGTGCCGCGGCCAGCAGCTCGCCGCCGGCCGGCAGGCCGTCGGTGACCACGTGCTGGAACCGGCCCGGGTGTTCCGACTCGGCGGTCCGGAGCAGCCCGGACAGTGCGCTGTGCGCCAGTTCCCCGGTGCTGACCACGGCGAGCCGCGCGCCGGCCGTCGCGTCGGTGGCGAGCCACTGCCGCAGGACCGCCAGCACCTCCGCCGTGATCCGGCCGGTCTCCTGCGGAGTGGCCGGGCGAACCGGAAGGACGACCACGTCGGGCACGCCCGAGGCCACCAGGCCGTCGAGGTCGGCGTGGTGCTCGGCGACGAGTCCCAGGTCGGCCTCGCCGAGGACCGCGATGGCCGGGTCGGTACCGGCGGACAGGTCCACAACGGCTCGCTCCACCGCGTACACGTGCTGGTCGGCGGTTCGGGTCAGCTCGGTCCCCGCCGGCAGGGCCCGCAGTGCCAGCGAGGCGACGGTGGCGACCGGCGCACCCGTCTCGTCGGCGATGCCGACCGCGACCGTTCCGTCCGGGCCTGCCGACAGCTTGACGCGCAGGGTGCCGGCCGGGGACCCGGTCAGCTGGACGCCGCCGAAGGAGAAGGGCAGCCGCAATTCGGCCGCCTCCTCCACGAGCAGGGCGTGCAGCGCGGCGTCGAACAGGGCCGGGTGCAGGGCGAATCCGCCGGGGTCGACGGACGGCCGGACTTCGGCGTAGAGGTCGTCGCCCACCCGCCAGGCCGCCTGAAGGCCCTGGAAAGCGGGGCCGTAGCCGTAGCCCCGGTCGGCGAGGCGGTCGTACAGGTCCTCGACCGGCAGGGCTTCGGCGCCGGCCGGCGGCCAGGACGCGAGGCCGGGTTCAGGGCCGTCGGGGACGGCGGCCACCACGGTTCCGGTGGCGTGCCGGCGCCAGCCGTCGTCGTCCCCGCGCGAGTGGACGGCGACGGGCCTGCGGCCGTCTCCGCCGGGGCCGCCGACCGTGATCTGGAGCTGGAGCGCACCCTCGCCGGGCAGCACCAGGGGTTCCTGGAGGACCAGCTCCTCCAGCCGCGCGCAGCCGAGCGCGGTGCCCGCGTGGAGCGCGAGCTCCACCAGGGCCGTGCCCGGGACCAGCACGGTGCCGGCGACGGCGTGGTCGGCGAACCAGGGGTGGCTGCGGGCCGAGATCCGGCCGGTGAACAGGACACCGTCGGAGTCGGCGAGCGGAACCGCGGCCCCGAGCAGCGGGTGCCGCGCGGAGTCGAGCCCGGCCGAGGTGACATCGCCGCCGCCGGGCCCTTCCGTGAGCCAGTAGCGCCGGCGCTGGAAGGGGTAGGTCGGCAGGTCCGCGGCCGGTCCGGCGTGCTCGCCGAACAGGGCGCGCCAGTCCACCGGCACGCCCCGCACGTGGGCGTGGGCCACGGCGGTGACGGCGGTGTGCGGCTCGGGGCGCCCGCCGCGCAGCACCGGGACCAGGAGCGAGCCCGCGTCGAGGCAGTCCTGCCCCAGCGCGCTGAGCACGCCGTCCGGGCCGAGCTCCAGGAAGGTCCGCACGCCTTCGGCCGCCAGAGCGCGGACCGCGTCCAGGAAGCGCACGGGACGGCGGACGTGCCGGACCCAGTACTCGGGCGTGCTCAGTTCTTCGGCGCCGACCGGCTGCCCGGTCAGGGTGGAGACGATCGGGATGGCCGGCGCGGCGAAGGTGAGTCCCTTCGCGACCGTTTGGAACTCGTCCAGCATCCCGTCCATGTGCGGGGAGTGGAAGGCGTGGCTGACACGCAGCCGCTTGGTCTTGCGCCCTTGTGCCGCGAGTTCGGCTCCGACGGCTTCGACGGCTTCCGCGTCGCCCGAGAGGACCACGGCGGTGGGACCGTTGACGGCGGCGATGCCGAGCAGGTCCTCCCGGCCGGCGAGCAGCGGCAGCACCTCCTGCTCCGCGGCCTGCACGGCGAGCATCGCGCCGCCGCCGGGCAGGGCCTGCATCAGCCGGCCGCGGGCCGCGACGAGCTGCGCCGCGTCCGGCAGCGAAAGGACGCCGGCAACGTGCGCGGCGGCCAGCTCGCCGATGGAGTGGCCCGCGAGGAAGTCCGGCCGGACACCCCAGCTTTCGAGGAGCCGGAAGAGCGCGACCTCGGTGGCGAACAGGGCGGCCTGGGTGAAGCCGGTCTGGTCCAGCGGCGCCGGGTCCGCACCGAAGAGGACGTCGAGCAGCGGCGTTTCCAGCCACTGGTCGAGCTCTTCGCACACGGCGTCCAGAGCCTCGGCGTAGGCGAGGTAAGCGGTGTACAGCTCCCGGCCCATGCCGAGCCGCTGGCTGCCCTGCCCGGTGAAGAGGAAGGCCGTCCGGCCGTCCACGGGGGTACCCCGCACGGTCGGTGCCGCGAGTCCGCCGACCGCTTCGCCGGCGGTGGCGGCCACCACCACGGCGCGGTGCGGCAGCCCGGCCCGGCCGACGGCCAGTGTCCGGCCCGTCGAGGCCAGGTCCTGCGGCCCGATGCCGTCGACGGCCGCACCCACCTGGCCGGCCTGCGCCAGCAGGGCCGCGTCGGTGTGCGCGGACAGCAGCAGCGGCACGACCGGCATCGGCGAGGCCGGCGGGACCGCCCGCTCGGCCGGCGGCTGCTCCACGATGACGTGGGCGTTGGTGCCGCTGATGCCGAAGGAGGACACGCCCGCCCGGCGCGGCCGCCCGGACTCGGGCCACGGCAGCGCCTCGGTGAGCAGTTCCACGTCGCCGGCGGACCAGTCCACGTGCGGGCTGGGCTCGTCGATGTGCAGGCTCTTGGGCAGCACCCCGTGCTGCATCGCCATGACCATCTTGATGACGCCGGCCACCCCGGCGGCGGCCTGTGCGTGGCCGATGTTGGACTTCAGGGAGCCCATCAGGAGGGGTGACGGGCGCTCCTGCCCGTAGGTGGCGAGCACGGCCTGGGCCTCGATCGGGTCGCCCAGCGTGGTGCCGGTGCCGTGGGCCTCCAGCGCGTCGACGTCCGCGGTGCGCAGGCCCGCGTTGGTCAGTGCCTGGCGGATCACCCGCTCCTGGGAGGGGCCGTTGGGGGCGGTGAGGCCGTTGCTCGCCCCGTCCTGGTTGACGGCGGTTCCGCGGATGACGCCGAGGATCCGGCGGCCGTTGCGCCGGGCGTCGGAAAGCCGTTCCAGCAGCAGGATCCCGGCGCCTTCGGCCCAGGCCGCCCCGTCCGCCCGTGCGGAGAAGGACTTGCACCGGCCGTCCGGGGCCAGGCCGCGTTGCCGGCTGAACTCGACGAACAGGGTCGGCGCGGCCAGCACGGTCACGCCACCGGCCAGTGCCAGCCCGCACTCGCCGTTCCGGAGGGCCTGCGCGGCGAGGTGGATCGAGACGAGCGAGGAGGAGCAGGCGGTGTCGACGGTGATCGCCGGTCCCTGCAGGCCGAAGGTGTAGGCGACGCGGCCGGAAGCGACGCTGACCGTGCTGCCGACCGACAGGTAGCCCTCCAGCGCCTCGGGGGCGTCCTTGAGGCGGGCCGCGTAGTCGTTGGCCATCACACCGGCGAACACCCCGGTCTGGCTGCCCTTGAGCGACGTCGGGTCGATGCCCGCGCGTTCGAAGGCCTCCCAGCAGATTTCCAGCAGCAGACGCTGCTGCGGGTCGATGGCGGTGGCCTCCCGGGCACTCACCCCGAAGAGCTCGGGGTCGAACTGCGGTGCCTCGTAGAGGAAACCGCCGTGCCGGGTGTACGAGGTGCCCGCGTGGCCGGGGTCGGCGTCGTACAGGCCGTCGAGGTCCCAGCCGCGGTCGTCCGGGAACGGGCCGATGGCGTCCCGCTCGTCGGACAGCAGCGCCCACAGCTGCTCCGGGGAGCCGACCTCGCCCGGGTAGCGGCAGGCCATCGCGACGATCGCGATCGGCTCGTCGGCGGCGACGGCGACCGGTTCGGCCACGGCCGGCGCGGCGGCCGAGCCGAGCAGTTCGGTCCGCAGGAAACCGGCCAGCTCGACCGTGCTCGGGTGGTCGAACACCAGCGTCGCGGGCAGCTTCAGACCCGCGGCCGCGTTCAGCCGGTTGCGCAGTTCGACGGCCTTGAGCGAGTCGAAGCCCAGCTCGGTGAAGGCCCGCTCGGGCGCGACCTGGCCGGCGTCGGTGTGCCCCAGCACGGAAGCCACCACGCCGCGGACCAGTTCCAGCAGCGCACGTTCCTGGTCCGGGCGGGCCAGGGGCGCCAGGCGTTCCCGGAGGGAGTTCCCGCCCGCCTGCTCGACGGCGGCGGCACGCCGGGCCGGGCGCACCAGGCCGTGGAAGAGCGCGGGCAGCGTGCCGTCGTCGCGCTGCGCCCGCAGTCCCGTGTGGTCCAGCAGGGCCGGGACGAGCACCGGACGGCGGGTCGCGAGGGCCGCGTCGAACAGCGCCAGTCCCTGCTCGGTGCCGATCGGGGCGATGCCGCCCCGGGACAGGCGGGCGAGGTCGGCGCCGGTCAGGTGCCCGGTCATCCCGCTGCCCTCGGCCCACAGGCCCCAGGCCAGCGACGTCCCGGGCAGGCCCAGCGCCTGGCGGTGCCGGGCGAGCGCGTCCAGGTAGGTGTTGGCCGCCGCGTAGTTGGCCTGCCCCGCGGTGCCGACCGTGCCGGCCAGCGAGGAGAACAGGACGAACGCGGCCAGCTCCAGATCGGCCGTCAGCTCGTGCAGGTGCCCGGCGGCGTCGACCTTGGGCCGCAGCACGGTGTCGAGCTGCTCGGCCGTGAGGGCGGGCAGCGTGCCGTCGTCGAGGACGCCGGCGGTGTGCAGGACCGCGGTGAGCGGGTGCTCCGCGGGGATCGCGGCCAGCATCGCGGCGACCGCCGCGCGGTCGGCCGTGTCGCAGGCGACCACGGACACGTCGGCGCCGTGGGCCGTGAGTTCGGCCTCCAGCTCCAGCATGCCCGCCGCGTCCCGGCCGCGGCGGCTCGCCAGCAGCAGGTGCCGGACACCGTGCTCGGCGACGAGGTGGCGGGCGAACAGCCGGCCCAGGGTGCCGGTGGCGCCCGTGACGAGCACGGTGCCCCCGGGGTTCAGCGCGGGCCCGGTGCCGTCCGCCGGGGGCGACTTGACCAGCCGCGGGACGAGCAGTGCGCCGTCCCGCAGGCTCACCTGGGCGTCCGGTACGGCCAGTGCACGGCCGAGCTCGGCCTCGGAGACGTCCCAGTCGGTCAGGTCCAGCAGGCCGAACCGGCCGGGGTTCTCGGCCATGGCGGTCCGCACCAGCCCCCAGACGGGAGCCGAGCCGAGACTGGCCTCCGTGCGCGCGGTGGTCGCGTCCCGGGTCGCGAAGACCAGGCGAGAATCGGCGAACCGCTCGTCGGCGAGCCACTCCTGGGCCAGCCGCAGGGCCCGGTGGGCCACCGGGCCGGGGCCGTCCTCGCCGGGGAAGGGGACCACGACGAGCGGCGGGGTTCCGGCGATGCCGTCGAGGTCCGGGTAGCGGCCCAGCGGGGCGGGCAGGCCGTGGCCCAGCTCGTCGAGGACGGCCCACCCGGCGGCCGGGGCGGCCGCCGGGGCGGGCGTCCACTCCACCTGGAGCAGCGGCTGACGCGGGGTGCCCGAGCCGGCCAGCTGCGCGGGGTCCACGGCTCGCAGGCTGAGCGTCTCCACCGACGCGATCGGCGCACCGCCCGCGTCGGCGATGGCCAGGGCGGCCCCCGAGCCGTCCGGGGTGATCCGGACCCGCAGCACGCCGGCGTCGACCGCGTGCAGCCGGACGCCGGTCCAGGCGAACGGCAGCACCAGGCGGCCGTCCTCCGCGAGCGCCAGCGGGTGCAGGGCGGCGTCGAGCAGGGCCGGGTGGATCCCGAACTCGCCCGGCGGGACGTCGTCCGGGAGCGCGACCTCGGCGAACATTTCCGTTCCGGCGCGCCACAGCGCCCGCAGGCCCCGGAACGCGGGGCCGTACTGGAAACCCCGCTCGGCGAGCGTGTCGTACGCCGACGTCAGGTCGACCGGCTCGGCGCCGGCCGGGGGCCAGGCGGTGCCGGCCGGTACGCCCGCAGTTCCGTCCGCGTGCCCCAGTACGCCGGTGGCGTGCAGGGTCCACGGGTGGACCGCGGCGTCGCCGGACCCGGGCTCCGGGCGGGAGTGGACCGACAGCGCGCGCCGGCCCTCCTCGTCCGGCGCCTCGACCACGACCTGGAGCTGCACCCCGCCGCGGCCGGCCAGCACCAGCGGCGCCTGGAGGGTCAGCTCGTCGAGCTGGTCGAGGTCCGTGTGGTCGCCCGCCCGGATGGCGAGGTCCACGAACGCGGTACCGGGGAGCAGCACGGTGCCGGCCACGGCGTGGTCCGCCAGCCAGGGCTGCGCGTCCAGGGCGATCCTGCCGCTCAGGACCAGCTTCTCCTCGTCGGCCAGCCAGAGCGCGGCACCGATGAGCGGGTGCCGCTCGGCGGCCATGCCGAGCCCGCCCGCGTCCCCGGCCCGCGCCGGGCCCTCCAGCCAGTGGCGACGGCGCTGGAAGGGGTAGGTCGGCAGGTCGACGCCCGCACCGCGGCCGACGGCCACGGCCGCCCAGTCGAGCGGGGCGCCCGAAACGTGGGCCCGCGCCGCGGAGGCGAGGAAGTCGTCGAGCCCACCTTCGCCGCGGTGGAGCGAGGGCACGGTGACGGCACTGTCGTACGCCGTGTCGTCGATCGTCTCCTGGAGCGCGATGGTCAGCACCGGGTGGGCGCTGGCTTCGATGAAGACGCGGTGACCCTGCTCGAGCAGGGCCCGGGTGGCCGCCTCCAGCCGGACGGTCTGGCGGAGGTTGCGGAACCAGTACGCGCCGTCGAGCTCCGTGCCGTCCAGCGGCTGCCCGGTGACGGTGGAGAGGAAGGGCACCTCGACCGCCCGCGGGGTGATCGAAGACAGGGCGTCGAGAAGCTCGTCCCGCAGGCTTTCGACGTGCGCGGAGTGGGAGGCGTAGTCGACCGGGATGCGCTTGGCCCGCACCTTGGTCTCCTTGCAGTGGGCGACCAGCTCCTCGAGCGCGGTCACCTCCCCGGCGACCACCACGGAACGCGGGCCGTTGTGCGCGGCGACGTCGATGGCGCCGTCCCAGCGGGTGATGAGCTCGCGGACCTCGCCGGCCGGCAGGGCCACCGAGACCATCCCGCCGGTACCCGCCAGCTTCACGATCGCCCGGCTGCGCAACGCCACGACCTTCGCCGCGTCGTCCAGCGACAGCGCACCCGACACCACGGCCGCCGCGATCTCACCCTGCGAATGCCCGATCACCGCGTCCGGCTCGATGCCCACCGAACGCCACAACGCGGCCAGGGACACCATCACCGCCCACAGCGCCGGCTGCACCACCTCGACCAGGTCGAACCCGGGCGCACCCGGCACCCCGCGCAGGACGTCCAGCAACGACCAGTCCGTGAACGGCGCCAGCGCCCGCTCGCACTCCGCCAGCCGGGCAGCGAACACCGGGGACGAGTCGAAGAGCTCCAAAGCCATGCCCGGCCACTGCGAACCCTGCCCCGGGAACACGAAGACCGTCTTGCCCGGGCCCGTGACCGCACCCTGCACCAGGTTCGGCGCGGACCCGCCCGAGGCCAGCGCGTCGAGGCCCGCCAGCAGCTCATCCCGGCCGTCGCCGGAAACCGCCGCCCGGAACGGGAGGTGCGGGACCCGGGTCGCGAGCGCCGAAGCCACCCGCGCCGGATCGGCGTTGCCCGCGGCCAGCAGCGCACGCACCTGGACGGCCCGCGCCGCCAAGGCCGCCTCGCTCTTCGCCGAGACCACCAGCGGAAGCCCCGCCACCGGGGCACCGGCCACGACCGGCTCCGGGCCCTGCTCCAGGACCACGTGCGCGTTCGTGCCACTGATGCCGAACGAGGACACGGCCGCGCGCCGCGGACGCGGCACCTCCGGCCACGCCCGGCGCTCGGTGACCAGCTCCACCGCACCCGCCGACCAGTCGACGTGCGGGGTCGGCTCGTCCACGTGCAGCGTCGCCGGGAGCTCCCCGTGACGCATCGCCATCAGCATCTTGATGATCCCCGCGACCCCCGCGGCCGCCTGCGTGTGCCCGATGTTCGACTTGATCGAGCCCAGCCGCAGCGGCTCTTCGCGGTCCTGGCCGTAGGTGGCCAGCAGCGCGTTGGCCTCGATCGGGTCACCGAGCCGGGTACCGGTGCCGTGCGCCTCGACCGCGTCCACCTCGTGCGGAGCGAGACGGGCGTTGGCGAGGGCCTGGCGGATGACGCGTTCCTGCGAGGGCCCGTTGGGGGCGGTGAGGCCGTTGCTCGCTCCGTCCTGGTTGACCGCGGAACCGCGGATCACGCCGAGGACGTCGTGCCCGAGCCGCCGGGCGTCCGACAGGCGCTCCAGCACCAGCACGCCCGCACCCTCGGCCCAGCCCGTCCCGTCCGCCGAAGCCGCGAACGACTTGCAGGTCCCGTCCGGCGACAGGCCACGCTGACGCGAGAACTCGACGAAGGTCGTCGGCGTGGACATCACGGTGACCCCACCGGCGAGGGCCATCGAGCACTCGCCCTGGCGCAGTGCCTGAGCGGCCAGGTGCACCGCCACCAGCGACGAGGAGCACGCCGTGTCCAGCGTGACCGCCGGCCCTTCGAGGCCGAACGTGTAAGCCACCCGGCCCGACAGGACACTCGAGATCGTGCCGGTCAGCAGGTGCCCCTCGAAGCCCTCCGGAGCACTCCCCAGCCGCGACCCGTAGTCGTTGTACATCACCCCCGCGTAGACCCCGGTCGGGGAACCGTGCAGCGAGGCGGGGTCGATCCCGGCCCGCTCCAGCGCCTCCCACGCGACCTCCAGCAGCACCCGCTGCTGCGGGTCGGTCGCGATCGCCTCACGCGGGCTCAGCCCGAAGAAGCCGGCGTCGAATTCCGCGGCTTCGTAAAGGAATCCGCCCTTGCGCGTGGACGACTTGCCGATCTTCTCGGGGTCCGGGTCGAAGAGGTCGTCGACGTTCCAGCCGCGGTCGGCCGGGAACTCGCCGATCGCGTCCCGGCCCTCGGCCACGAGCCGCCACAGGTCCTCCGGCGAGGAAACGCCGCCCGGGTAACGGCACCCCATCCCGACCACGGCGATCGGCTCGTCCAGTCCCGTGGCGTTGGCGGTCACCGACGCGACGACGGCCGTTCCGGTCGCGTCGAGCCGGTCCAGCAGGAAGTCCGCCACCGCCCGGGGCGACGGGTGGTCGAACACGAGGGTGGTGGGCAGGCGCAGCCCGGTCACCGAGTTGAGCCGGTTGCGCAGTTCGACACCCGTGAGGGAGTCGAAGCCGGTGTCCTTGAAGGACTTGGCCGGGTCGACGTCGGCGTCGGCTCCGTGCCCGAGAACCAGTCCCACGGTCTCCCGCACGGTCTTGAGCACGGCCTGCGCCCGCTCCTGCGCGGCCAGCGCGAGCAGCCGCTCGGCCCACGACGAGTCCGGGCCGCGGGCGGCGCCTGCCGCTTGACGGCGGACGCGGACCAGGCCGGTGAACAGCGAGGGGAGCGCGTTCTCCCCGGCACGGGCGCGCAGGGCGCCCAGGTCGAGTTCGGCGGGCACCAGCAGCGGCTCCGCCGAGGCGAGCGCCGCGTCGAACAGCTCGAGCCCCAGTTCCGGGGTCAGCGGGACGATCCCGTTCCGCTTCCACCGCGCGACATCGGCGTCGGCGAGCGTTCCGGCCATGCCACCGGTGCTGTCCCACAGGCTCCACGCGAGGGAGGTGGCGGGCAGGTTCCGGGCGCGGCGGTGCTGCGCGAGCGCGTCGAGGAAGGTGTTCGCGGCCGCGTAACCGGCCTGGCCGGCGTTGCCCATGAGACCGGCGATGGAGGAGAACACGACGAACGAGGCGAGGCCGAGTGACTCGGTGAGGCGGTGGAGGTGCCAGGCCGCGTCCACCTTCGGGCGCATCACCCGCTCCAGCTGACCGGCCGACAGCGACGCGACCGTCGCATCGTCCAGGACACCCGCCGTGTGCACCACGGCGGTCAGCGGGCGCTCGGCCGCGACGTCGTCCAGCAGACTGGCCAGCGCGGCGAAGTCCGACACGTCACACGCCGCGACCCGGGCCTGCGCACCCGACTCCGCCAGCTCCGCCACGAACTCGGCCGCACCCGGCGTCTCGCCACCACGACGTGACACCAGCAGCAGGTGCCGGGCACCGTGGTGCGTCACCAGCCGGCGGGCCACCAGCCGGCCCAACGTCCCCAGCGCACCGGTCACCAGGACCGTGCCCGCCGGATCCAGCCCCGCCACCGCACCCGCCACGGCACCCGCGGCCCGTGCCAGGCGCGGCACGAACAACCGGCCACCTCGCACCGCCACCTCGGGCTCGCCCGAAGCCAGCACGGCAGGCAGCAGCTCCAGGCCACCCTCGTCCAGGTGGGCGAGGACCAGCCGGCCGGGCTGCTCGGTCTGCGCGGTCCGGATCAGGCCTGCGAGCGGGGCCGTGGGCAGGGTGCCGTCCGGCACGACCACGACGAGACGGCTCTCCGCGAACTGTGGCGCGGCCAGCCAGTCCTGCACCGCCGCCAGCCCGCGTGCCGCCGTGGCGTGGGCCTGGTCGAGCAGGTCACCGCCGGTGCCGAGCTCCCGCTCGCCGAGCACGACGAACTCCGGTACGTCGGCTCCGGCGTCGATCGCGGCGGCGAGCGCGGCGAGGTCGGCGTAGGGCGCCTCGCCCAGCCGGACCCACCGCTCGCCGGCCACCGGCTCGGGCGCCGGGACGGCCTCCCAAGCCACCCGGTACAGGGATTCCACGGCCGGGCCGGCCACGGCGAGCCGGTCGCGGGCGATCGGCCGCAGGGCGACCGACTCGATCGCCGCGACCGGAGCGCCGGCACCGTCGGCGACCGCGAGGCGAGCGGTGTCCTTGCCGGTGTGGGTCCAGCGGACCCGCAGCACGGTGGCACCGACGGCGTGCACGACGAAGCCCGAGAACGAGAACGGCAGGTGGATCGTGCTGTCGTCGTGCGCCGCTTCGAGCACGAGGACCAGGGGGTGCAGGGCGGCGTCGAGGAGGGCGGGGTGGAGACCGAACCGCCCGGCTTCGTCGTGCAGCTGCCCGGGCAGCACGACCTCGGCGAAGAGATCGTCCCCGGCGCGCCAGGCCGCGCGGAGACCGGAGAAGGCGGGCCCGTACCCGTAACCCAGCTCGTCGAGGCGGTCGTAGACGCCGTCGAGCGGGATGGGGGTGCCACCGGCCGGGGGCCACTGGTCCAGGGAAACGCCCGGCGCGGGAACGGCGGACGTGAGCAGGCCGGTCGCGTGGGCGGTCCACTGCGCTTCGCCGGTCCGCGAGTACACCGTGAACCGGCGGTCGCCGCGCGGATCGCCCCGGTCGACGGTCAGCCGGATCGAGACGGCGGCGGTTCCGGTCAGCGCCAGCGGTGACTGGAGGGTGAGCTCTTCGACGGTGGCGAAGCCGAGCTGCTCGGCAGCATGGCTCGCCAGCTCCAGGAACATCGTCCCCGGCACCAGGACCGTCCCGCCGATCGCGTGATCGGCCAGCCACGGGTGCGAGGACAACGACACCGACGCCGAGAACTGCACCGCGTCACCATCGGGCTCGGTGATCACCGCGGCCAGCAACGGGTGGTCCACCGCCGTCAGCCCCAGCCCCGCCGCGTCACCGGACCGCGGCGCGGCCAGCCAGAACCGCTCACGCTGGAACGCATAAGTCGGCAGCTCCACCACGCCGGAACCCGGCAGGAACCCCGCCCAGTCCACGTCCACGCCGTGCGCGTGCACCGCACCCAAGGCGGTGAGCAGGGAACGCTTCTCGGCACGGTCCTTGCGCAGCACCGGAACCACGACGCTGCCCTCGGTGCCGGCCAGGCACTCGCCCGTCAGGCCGGCCAGCGTCCCGTCGGGGCCCAGCTCCACGAACGCCGTCACCCCCAGGCCGGCCAGCGTGGCGATGCCGTCGGCGAACCGGACCGCCGACCGGGCCTGCACCGCCCAGTACTCGGCGGTGAACTCCTCGATCACCGCACCGGTGACGTTCGAAACGACCGGGATCCGGGGCGCCGAATGGGTCAGCGTCCGGGCGACCTCGGTGAGCTCCGCGAGCATTCCGTCCAGGTGCGCGGAGTGGAAAGCGTGGCTGACCTTCAGCCGCGTCGCCTGCACCCCTTCGCCGCGAGCCAGCTCCAGGACTTCGAGCACGGCCGTCTCGGCACCCGAAATCACCGTGCTGACCGGGCTGTTGAACCCGGCCACATCCACATTGGACCGACCGGCGAGCCACCCCGCAACGCGCGCTTCACCCGCGTTCAGGGCCACCATCGCCCCGCCCTCGGCCACGCCCTCCATCAGCCGCGCCCGCGCACACACCAACCGCGCGGCGTCCTCGAGGGACAGCACACCCGCCACGTGGGCCGCGGCCAGCTCACCGACCGAATGACCCACCAGGTAATCCGGGGTCACGCGGTAGTGGGACAGCAGGCGGAACAGGGCGACCTCGATCGCGAACAACGCCGGCTGCGTGAACACCGTCCGCTGCAGCAGTTCCGGTTCACCCTCGAGCACGCCGGCGAGCGGACGGTCCAGGTGGACGTCCACCGCCCCGGCCACTTCGTCGAACGCCGCCGCGAACACCGGTTCGGCCGCGTACAGCTCACGGCCCATGCCCACCCGCTGGCTGCCCTGCCCGGAGAACAGGAACGCCACCGAACCCGCCGGGCCGGCCTCGCCCGGGGTCATCGCTCGCAGCGCGTCCAGGAGTTCCGCACGGGTTTCCCCCACGACGACCGCACGGTGCTCGAACCGGGCGCGCGACACGGCCAGCGAACGGCCCACCGCCACGACGTCCAGCTCCGGCCGCTCATCCAGGAACGCCGCCAGCCGGTTCGCCTGCTCCGCCAGCGCGGCCGCCGACTTGGCCGACACCACCCACGGCACCGGACCCGGCAGGTCCGCCGCCGGCGCATCGGTTTCCGTGACCTGCTCGACGATGAGGTGGGCGTTGGTCCCGCTGATGCCGAAGGACGAGATGCCCGCCCGGCGCGGACGGTCGAGCTCCGGCCACTCCTCGGCCTGCGTCAGCAGGTTCACCGCGCCGGACGGCCAATCGACGTGCGAGGTCGGCTCGGCCACGTGCAGCGTCTTGGGCAGGACGCCGTGCCGCATGGCCATGACCATCTTGATCACGCCCGCGACCCCGGCCGCGGCCTGCGTGTGCCCGATGTTCGACTTCAGCGACCCGAGCCGAAGCGGCTCTTCGCGATCCTTGCCGTAGGTGGCCAGCAGCGCGTGCGCCTCGATCGGGTCGCCGAGCTTGGTGCCCGTGCCGTGCGCCTCCACGGCGTCCACTTCGGACGCCGAGAGCCGCGCATTGGCCAGCGCGGCCCGGATGACCCGCTCCTGCGAAGGCCCGTTCGGGGCCGTCAGGCCGTTGCTCGCGCCGTCCTGGTTCACCGCGGAGCCACGGATCACCGCGAGCACCCGGTGCCCGTTGCGCTCGGCGTCCGACAGCCGTTCCAGCACCAGGAGGCCGGCGCCTTCGGCCCAGCCCGTGCCGTCCGCCGACGAGGAGAACGCCTTGCACCGCCCGTCCGGCGACAGGCCGCGCTGCCGGGCGAACTCCACGAACATGCCGGGCGTGGCCATGACGGAAACACCGCCCGCGACGGCCATGGCGGACTCGCCCTGGCGCAGCGACTGCGCGGCGAGGTGGAGCGCGACGAGCGAGGACGAGCACGCGGTGTCGACCGTCACCGCCGGGCCCTCCAGCCCGAAGGTGTAGGCCAGCCGGCCCGAGGCCACGCTGGCGGTGTTGCCGGTCAGCAGGTAGCCGTCGTACCCGCCGGACGGCTCGTGCAGCCGCGGCCCGTACTCCTGTGCGGTCGCGCCGACGTACACGCCGGTGCGGGTGCCGCGCAGCGCGGCCGGGTCGATGCCCGCCTGCTCGAAGGCCTCCCAGGCCGTCTCCAGCAGCAGACGCTGCTGGGGGTCCATCGCCGCCGCTTCGCGCGGGCTGATCCCGAAGAACCCGGCGTCGAACCGGTCCGCGTCGTGCAGGAAACCGCCTTGGGTGGCGTAGGTCCTGCCGGGGCTGTCCGGATCGGTGGCGAAGAGCGCATCGAGGTCCCAGCCCCGGTTGGCCGGAAACCCGCCGACCGCGTCGACTTCGCCGCTGACCAACCGCCAGAGGTCGTCCGGAGAGGCGACCCCGCCCGGCAGCCGGCAGGCCATGCCCACGATCGCGATCGGCTCGTCGGCGGCGATGGCCTGGTAAGCCTCGACGTCCTGGTCCAGGCCGAGGAGCTGATCGCCGAGGTGTTCGGCGAGCGCGGCCGGGGTCGGGTAGTTGAAGAGCAGGCCGGAGGGCAGCGAGAGTCCGGTGGCCGTGTTCAGCGCGTTCCGGAGCTCGACGGCCGAGAGGGAGTCGAAGCCCAGGTCCTTGAACGTCGTGTCGATGTCCACGGCACGCGCCGATCCGTGGCCGAGCACCGCGGCCACGTGCGCACGCACCAGCGCCAGCTCGTCGCCTCGCGGCGCGGACCGCTTCGGCCTTGCCGCATCGGTCCGGACCCGGACCGGCTCGCTCGCCGGGCCGGCCAGCCAGAACCGCGCACGCTGGAAGGCATACGTGGGCAGGTCCACCAACCCCGCACCGGGCAGGACCCGCTCCCACGCCACGTTCACACCGCGCACGTGCACCGCGGACAAAGCCGCCAGCAAAGAACGCCGCTCCGGACGTCCCCGGCGCAACACGGGAACCACCACGGCGTCCCCGGCACCCGCCAGGCACTCACCCGCCAGGCCGGCCAACGTCGCATCCGGGCCCAGCTCCACGAAAGCCGTCACCCCAAAGCGGGCCAGCGTCGCGACACCGTCGGCGAACCGCACCGCCGACCGAGCCTGGACCGCCCAATACTCGGCCGTGAACTCCTCGACCAGCTCACCGGTCACGTTCGACACCACCGGAATCCGCGGAGCCGAATACGTCAGTTCCCGCGCAACCTCGGTGAGCTCCGCCAGCATCCCGTCCAGGTGCGCGGAATGGAACGCATGACTCACCTTCAGCCGAGTGCCCTTCACGCCCTCGGCACGAGCCAGCTCCAGCACTGCCGACACCGCAGCTTCGTCACCCGAAACCACCGTGCTCACCGGGCTGTTGAACCCCGCGACCCCCACACCCGAACGGCCCTCGAGCCACCCCGAGACCCGCTCCTCACCCGCGTTCAGGGCCACCATCGCCCCACCTGCGGCCACGCCGTCCATCAAGCGCGCCCGCGCGCACACCAGCCGTGCCGCGTCCTCGAGCGACAGCACACCCGACACGTGCGCCGCAACCAGCTCGCCCACCGAGTGGCCCACCAGGTAATCCGGCACCACGCCGTGATGAGCCAGCAGCCGGAACAACGCCACCTCGACCGCGAACAACGCCGGCTGCGTGAACACCGTCCGGTCCAGCAGTTCCGGCTCGCCCTCGATCACCGCGACGAGAGAACGATCCAAGTACTCGTCAAGGGCCGCAACAACCTCGTCGAAAGCGGCCGCGAACACCGGCTCGCTCTCGTACAGCTCACGCCCCATCCCCAGCCGCTGGCTGCCCTGTCCCGGGAACAGGAACGCCACCGCACCACCCGGCACCGCGCGGCCCGGCACCACACCGGCCGCGGGCAATCCCGCAGCCAGCGCACCAAGACCCGTCAGGAACTCGTCACGAGTCTCCCCCACCACCACCGCACGGTGCTCGAACCGAGCCCGTGACACCGCAAGCGAACGGCCCACCGCCGCGACGTCGAGCTCCGGCCGCTCCGCCAGGAACGACACCAGCCGCTCCGCCTGACCGGCCACCGCCTCGGCCGACTTGCCCGACACCACCCACGGAACCACACCCGCCGGCGGAGCTCCGGTTTCCGCGGCCCGCTCGGTGCGCCAGTCCGACAGCACGACGTGGCAGTTGGTGCCGCCCATCCCGAACGAGCTGACCCCGGCGTAGAGCGGCTCGTCCGGTCGCGGCCACGGCCCGGCGTCCCGCTGGACGGCGAGCTTCAGCTCGTCGAACGGGATGTCCGGGTTGGGGGTTTCGAAGTTCAGGCTCGGCACGAGTTCGCGGTGGCGGATGCAGAGCGCCGCCTTCAGCAAGCCGACGATGCCGGCCGCGCCCTCGAGGTGCCCGACGTTGGTCTTCACCGAACCGACCCGCAGCTCGGCTCCGTCCACGCGGCCGTCACCGAGCACCGCGCCCAGCGCCGACGCTTCGATCGGGTCGCCCAGCTTGGTGCCCGTGCCGTGCAGTTCGACGTACTGCACCTGCTCCGCGGACACCTCGGCCCGCTCGTACGCCTGCCGCAGGACATCCTGCTGGCCGGCCGGGCTCGGTACGGTGAGGCCCTCGGTCGTTCCGTCGTTGTTCATCGCGCTGCCGTGCAGCACGCAGTAGACCGGGTCGCCATCGGCCAGGGCGGCGTGCAGCGGCTTGAGCACCACGAACGCGCCGCCTTCACCGCGGACGTAGCCGTTCGCCCGAGCGTCGAAGGTGAAGCTGAGGCCGTCGGGGGAAAGGGCGCCGAACCGCTCCGCGCCGATGGTGCTGTCCGGCACCAGGTTGAGGTTGACGCCGCCGGCGATGGCCGTGCCGGACTCGCCGCGGCGCAGGCTCTCGACGGCCAGGTGCACCGCGACCAGCGAGGACGACTGGCCGGTGTCCACCGCCGCACTGGGGCCGTGCAGCCCCAGGGTGTAGGAGATCCGGTTGGCGAGGACGCCGCGGTTGAGGCCGGTCAGGGTGTGGCGGGTGATGCCGTCGACCCCGTGCTGGTGCGTGAGGGCGGCGTAGTCGTCGGCGATGACGCCGACGAAGACCCCGGTCCGGCTGCCGGCGAGGTCGGCCGGGACGATCCGGGCGTCTTCCAAAGCCTCCCAGGCGAGCTCGAGCATCAGCCGCTGCTGCGGATCCATCGACGTCGCCTCACGCGGGCTGACGCCGAAGAAGCCGGCATCGAAACCGCTGACGTCCTCGAGGTAGCCCCCGGGCCGGGAGGGCAGCTCGGGGCGGCTTGCCGGGGGCGCGCCGATCGCACTGCGGCCGTCACGCAGCAGCTGCCACAGCCGAGCGGGGTTTTCCGCGTGGGGCAGCCGGCAGGATATGCCGACGATGGCGATCGCTTCGGTCGATGTCGACGTGTCCGCTTGGAATTCAACCATGGTCGGGCTGCCCTACCTGTTGTCACGTACGATGCTTGAGCGCCGGCCGTAGCACCCGCAGCCGGGCTGCGGGTGCTACGTCGAATTGTTCGCCGCTACGAGCCGGCGGCCGACTCGTATTTCGAGACAAGCATCCGCTTGAGCACTTTTCCGCTCGGCCCCATCGGGAGAGCGTCGGCGAATTCGATCCGGCGAGGATATTTGTAGGCGGCGAGGCGCTGTTTTCCCCATTGGATGATTTCTTCGTCCGATCCGGCGGTGACGTCCTCCGGCCGGGCCGGCACGACCACCGCCCAGACCTCCTCACCGAGCGCGAGGTGCGGAACACCGATGACCGCCACCTGCGCCACGGCCGGGTGCCCGACGAGGACCTCCTCGATTTCGCGCGGGTAGACGTTGTAGCCGCCACGCAGGATCAGGTCCTTCTTCCGGCCGACGACCGACAGGTAGCCGTCGCCGTCCAGCCTGCCGAGATCGCCGGTGAGGAACCAGCCGTCGAGCACGACCTCGGCGGTGAGGTCCGGGCGGCCGAGGTATCCGGCCATGACGTTCGGGCCCCGCACCACGATCTCGCCCACCTCGCCGACGGGCAGGAGTTCGATGCTCTCGGCGTTCGGCCGGGCTATTCCGACATCGATGTCGTTGATCGGAACACCGACCGTCCCGGATCGGAACGGCAGGCCGGGATGGTGGTAGGCCACGCTGCAGGAGGTCTCGGTCGCCCCGTAGCCCTCGTACACCGGACAGCCGAACGTGCTCCGGACGTCGTCGAGGGTCTTGGCCGGGAGCGCCGATCCCCCGCTGAACACGCGGTCGAGCCGAGGGACCGGCCCGCCCTGGGCCACCGCTTCGAGCAATCCGAAATACATCGTCGGCACGCCCATGAACACCGTGCACCGGTGTTCCGCCATCAGTTCGAGGGCCTCCCGTCCGGAGAACCTCGACATCAGGACGATGGAGATACCGGCGCGGAAGCCGGTCAGCATGCCGCAGATCTGGCCGAAGCCGTGCGAAAGCGGCAAACACCCGAGCAATACGTCGTCGTTCCGGAACGCGTACGGGGTCTCGACCATCCTGTCGACGTTGTACAGGATGTTCCGGTGGGTGAGCATCACGCCTTTCGGCGCGCCCGTCGTGCCGGACGTGTAGAACACGACCGCGACATCGTCGGGTGCCGGCACCACCGGATCGTCGATCGGCGCCGTGTCCTGCGCCGCGTGCTCCAGGTCGACCGCGCCCTCGGGGCCCGGGCCGACGGTGAAGACCACGGTGCCACGCCGTGCCGCCGCCTCGCTCGCCTGGGCGAGCAACGAGGCAGCGCACACGAGGAACCGGGCGTCGGCATCGGTCAGCACGTGCTCGATCTCCGACGCGGTCGCCATGACGTTCAGCGGGATCACGACGGCGCCCGCCGCCAGCACGCCGAAGTACGCCACGGGAAACTGCGGGGTGTCGACCAGGAGCAGCGCGACCCGGTCTCCCGGCCGCACCCCGTTGGCCCGCAGCACGGAGGCGTGGTGCCGGGCCTGCTCCCACAGCCACCCGTAGGTGAACTGCCCGGACTCGTGGATCACGGCGGGGTGGCCGGGCCGCCGCGCCGCCGCGTCGGCCAGCACGCCGGCAACTGACGTGGTCATCGCGGCAGCAGTCCGGCTTTCGCGGCGGTGCGGGCGCCGTCACCGCGGAACTCGGACGTGGCCCAGTCCCGGGCACTCGCGGTCGGGATCTCCAGTTCCTTCCAGATGCCGTGCAGCGCCTGGGCGAAGTTCTCCACTTCGTGCTGATCGTGCACGGCGGACGGGGCGATCCGCAGGATCTCCCGGCCCGCGGGCACGCTGGGGGCGTTGATGGACTGGACGTAGATCCCGTGCCGCTCGAACAGCAGCCGGGACGCCTGCTTGCACAGCTCGTCGTCACCGATGAAGGCCGAAACGATGTGCGAGTCCGTCGAAATGAATGGGATGTCGGCTTCGATAAGCAGGCGGTGCAGCAGCTGCGCGTTCTCCGAGAGGGTCTTCCGCTCGACGTCGGAGGACCGCAGGTACCGGACCGACGCCAGCCCACCGGCCGCGATCGCCGGCGGCAGCGAGGTGGTGAAGACGAACGAGCGCGCATAGGTCCGGACCGCGTCCACGAGGGCCGCCGGTCCCGTGATGTAGCCGCCGACGAGGCCGAACCCCTTGGCCAGGGTGCCCATCACGACCGTGAACCGGTCGGCGATGCCTTCCTGCGCGGCAATACCTGCACCCTGCGGGCCGTACATGCCGACCGCGTGGACCTCGTCGATGAAGGTCGAGGCACCGTACTTGTCCGCGATGTCGGCGATCTCGGCGAGCGGCGCGACGTTGCCCGACATGGAATAGACCGTTTCCACGACGATGAGCTTCGGGCAGCCGGCGGGGGCGGCCGCGATCAGCTCTTCCAGGTGGGCGACGTCGTTGTGCCGGAAGACCTGCTTCTTGGCGCCGCTGTGCCGGAGACCGTCGATGATCGAGGCGTGGTTCTTCGCGTCGGAAAACACGATGGTGTCCTTCGGCATGCTCGCCAGCACGGTGAGCGCGCCTTCGTTGGCCGTGTACCCCGACGCGAAGAGGAGTGCGGCCTCCTTGCCGTGCAGATCCGCCAGCTCGTTTTCCAGCAGGACGTGGTAGTGGTTGTTCCCGCCGATGTTCCGGGAACCCCCGGAGCCCACGCCGTGGATGTCGATGGTGGCCTGCACGGCCGCGATCACCTGGCGGTTCTGCCCCATGCCCAGGTAGTCGTTGCTGCACCAGACACTGACTTCCGAATCCACGCCGTCGCGCCGCGCGCTGGCCAGGGGGTAATTACCGGAACGACGGCCGATTTCCAGGAAATCGCGCTTGCTCTCCGCGAGATCGGCCGCGGTTTTCCCGGTCAGGTATGATTCCAGGTGAACGTTCATTCACTCGCCTTCTCGACGTAGCGGCTGGATTGGTGGACTGACCAAGAGGTCAGTGCTGGACTGCGGCCGACCGCAGGACGACCTTGTCGGGCTTGCCGTTCCGGTTCATCGGCAGGACTTCCAGGACGTTGATCGTCTCGGGCACGTGGATCGGGGAGAACGCCTCGGCGATTCCCGCGCGGATTTCTCCCACGTCGACCACCCGGGCCGGATCGCATTCGATGGCGGCGTGGATGTGCTCGCTGCCGTCCTGGTCCCGGACGCCGTAGACGGCGGCGTGCCGGACACCCGGGTGGGACAGGATTTCCGACTCGACGACGATGGGGTGCACCTTGACGCCGTCGACCTTGATCACGTCGGCCACCCGGCCCAGGAGGGTCAGGTACCCCCGCTCGTCGAGACAGCCGATGTCGCCGGTGAAGTACCAGCCGTCCCGCAGCACCCGGGCCGTCAGTTCCGGGTCGCCGTTGTAGCCGTCCATCATCTGCGGCGAGCGGACGCGGACCTCACCGATTTCCCCCGCCGCCAACGGCGCACCCGAATCCGAGTTGCAGACCACGACCTCCACCTCGGGGAAGGGCCGCCCGACCGTGCCCGCAACCTCCGGCTCGCCGTGCTGCACCGGGGTCAGCGTCGTGATCCGGCCGGACTCACTGGTGGCGTACCCCTGCGCCAGCACCGGGCCGAAGAGCTGGAACGCCTGGGCGATCCGGGCGGGTGCCGCGGGGCTGCCGCCGTAGACGATCCGCTTCAGCGACGACAGGCCTGCGGCTTCCACCGCGGCACGGTCGCGGATTCCCCGCTCGAGCAGGTGATCGATGAGCTGGAACACGTGCGTGGTCGCCATGAACGTCCACGTGATGTCCTTCTCCGCGGCGACGGTGTCCACGAATTTCGCGGCGTCGAAGCTCTCCTGGGCGTAGAGCGCCGCGCCCGAGACGAGGACTGCGTCGGCCATCGGGGCAACGCCGTGGCTCAGCGGGGTCGACACCAGCAGCGACGTGCAGCCGGGTTCACGGCCGAGGTCCACCCAGGCGCGGATGGTGGCGTCCCACGCCCGGCCCGACAACCGGATGCCCTTGGGTCGTCCCGTGCTGCCGCTCGTGAAGTTGATGAAGGCCAGCGCCTCCGGGTCCCAGGCCACGGCTTCCGGGACATCGGCACCGTCGCCGGCCTCGGTGCGCCGCGTCACCGGAATTCCACGCCCATCAGCGATCTCGGTCGCCCGCTCCGCACACTCGTCGTCGGCGTAGACGGTCACGGCGTCGGTGTCACGCAGGATCTGGATCTGCTGGTCCAGCGGGAGGACCGTGACCTTGGTGCCGGGATTGGTGGTGCGCAAGTAGCACACGGCGCCGCCGAGCAGCTGTGCCGCGTACCGCACGGTGAGCGTCTCGGGGCTGTTGGGCGCGACCAGGATCGCCACCACGTCACCCTTGCCCACGCCGCGATCGCGCAGCGCGAGGAAGGCTTCCGTGACGGACCGGATCAGGTCGCCACCGGAGAATGCTTCGCCACGCCAATGAACGACATCGCGATCCGGCTCGGCGGCGAGCAGCGAGAGGATCTCCGAGACATAACTTTGGCTGGCACTCCACCAATGCCCGGGCAGGCTCATGGGAACTTCCTTCGATTTCGCCGGTTATAGCGGTGTCGTCCGATGGGGTGGTTCAATCTTCGCCGCACAATGGAAGCCGGCGGTAGATCGTTCGACTGGCTATAACGGAGTGTCGGAAGGCAGCCCGACCGGGGTAGCCGATCGGTGCACCGATCGGCTACCCCGGTGTCTCGGCGTGGCTGGGCAGCACACGTGTCACGCCGATGGCCCGGCAGTTCACATGACGAGGAGGCCCGACTCCATGGCCCGGACGACCGCCAGAGTCCGGTTCGGGCAGTTGAGCTTGGCCAGAATGATGCCGACCGTGCGTTTGACGCCGTGTTCGGAGATGCTCAGCGACCGGGCGACCTGCCGGTTGCTCTGCCCCTCGGCGATCAGGCGCAGCACCTGCTGTTCCCGAGCCGTCAGCGCGATCATCGACGCGCGCTTCGAGGTGGGGTCACCGCCGGTCCGGCCGGGTGTCGTCACGGACCGGCGCACCAGGGTCGCCGACACGTGGAACCGGCCGGCCTCCACGTCGACGATCGCGTCGCGCAGGGTCTCGGGGCGGAGATCCGCCCAGTCCAGGAAACCGTTCGCGTGATCGACCCAGGATTGCGCAACGACGTCGGCCGAATCCACCAGGATCAGCACACGGACGTTGTGGATGCGCAGCTTTTCGGCGATCTCGTCGGGCACCGGATCCAACGCGTTGCTGGAGGAAATCAGCAGCTGGCCGTTGCGGAACGTCGAGAGGTCTTCGACATCCGTGATGAATTGCACCGTCAACCGGATGTCGAGGGAACGGAACATTCCCTCGATACTGTATCGGCGAATGTCGTCCTGGATGACCAGAAAGAGCTGGAGATTGGTGTCGACAGGCGCCGCGACCTCGGCCTGCAACGCGGATCTGCCCACCCGCACAGCAGCGCGCCTGTCACGCATATCAGGTAACAAGTAGTCTATCTGACGGGCGTAGCATTGGTTGTTTCCACTGCTCGAACTCGGTTGCCATGTCAACCGGTCGTTCAAGCTACTCATATTAGTGATCCCCCAGTTGGTCACGTTTAAAATGTCGAAGGTCGACCCCTGCGGACGAGCATGGCACGAGTCGTGGGAACTGTCCACCCCATGTCAGGGTAGTGTGCCAGATATTGACCACATGCGGCTTCTCCTTCGTTCGGTCCTGCTGAACAGGACTACTTCGACACCGTGAAGTAGCCGGCCGGATCGAGGGCATTGAGGGCGATCCACCGCTGCGGCAATGCCGCGGTGGCCGGGCGGGTGCCACCCGATGAGGCGCGGGAGAAGTCCTGGACGTCGAGCGCGATTCGAGGATCGTCATCGACCCGTCGCGCCATTTCGTAATAGACGGCCAGCACGTGGATACAACACCCGGTGTCATCCGAGCAGGAGCACTCGACGCCGGCGAGGACCGGCGCGGGCGAGTGGCCCGTCTCGGTGAGGACGCGGTGCACGTCGTCGGTGAGGATGGGCCGGGCACCGGACAGCTGGCCGGTGATCCCCGCGATCGTCTCGCGGGACATCGGCGCCACTTCGATGCCGACCACCCACGTGTTGCGGCCACGCTGGACAACGCCGCGCACGGTGCGGCCGTCGAGCGTGACCTGCGCTCCGCCGACGCGCGCCAGTTTGCGGGCGCGCGGCAACAGCGGGTTGGGCCGCGTCTGGCGCAACGGCTGGGCGAGCCGGACCCAGTCCCGCCCCCAGGCCGTGTAACCGAAGTCGTCGTCCGGCATGTCACCTGACCCGCTTCCGGCGCAGTGTCGCGATGAGACGGTCGTCATCCAACCGGGCCAGTTCGGCCACCCCCGACATATCGGCGATGTCGGATAGCGCGGATTTGCGCGAATGCATGGCCGCGATGTGCTCCTCGACGGTGGTGTTGGTGGTCAGGGTGGTAACGGTCACGGTGCGGGTCTGACCGATCCGGTGGACCCGATCGGACGCCTGCGCTTCCACGGCCGGATTCCACCACCGGTCGAAGTGGATGACGTCGGCCGCGCGGGTGAGCGTGAGCCCGGTGCCGCCGGCTTTCAGGCTGAGCACCAGCACTTTCGGACCACCGTCGTGCTGGAAGTGCCGGACGATTTCAGCTCGCTGTTCCTGGTTCAAGCCACCGTGGAAGAACGGGACAGCCAGCCGGAACTGCTCGCCGAAGTGCCGCACGAGCAGCTCACCGGTCTTCCGGTACTGGGTGAAGATCAGTGTCGGCGAATCGGTTTCGAGGTTGTTGGCCACGATGTCGGTGCACAGGTCGAGCTTTCCGGACCGTCCCGAAAGCTCGTCGGATTCGTCGTCGGATTCGTCGGTGACCAGTGCCGGGTGGTTGCAGACCTGCTTGAGGGCGGTCAACGCGGCCAGCACCCGGGCCTGGCGCTGCGCGCCGCTGCCGAAGCCGTCGTCGATCGCCTGTTCCAGCAATCGGTCGTACAACTGCTGCTGTTCTTCGGTGAGGTCGCAGATGAGGTTGGCGTGGATCTTGGGCGGAAGCGACCCGGCGACCTGGGACTTCTTCCGCATCAGCACAACCGGCTCGATCACCGCGCGCAGCCGGGCCGCGGCGGCGAGGGAACCGTCCGCGATCGGCCGGATGAAGCGACGGCGGAACTGCGTCTTGTGGCCGAACAGCTGCGGTGCGACCAGGTTGAGCAGGGCCCAGAGTTCCTCGAGGCGATTCTCGACGGGCGTTCCGGTCAAGGCGAGTTTCGCGTCGGCTGTGATGGTTCGCGCGGCCTTCGACACCTGGGTGCGGGAGTTCTTCAGCACCTGCGCCTCGTCGAAAACCGCCGTGGCCCACTGCTGCTCCATCAGGACGGGGCCGTGCAGGCGCAGCGTCGGATAGCCGGTGAGCACCACCGTCCGGTCGTCCATCGGCGCCAGCGGCCCGCCGCGCCAGGTCAGCGTCCGCAGATCGGGCGCGAACCGCGCGATCTCGTGGGCCCAGTTCCCGACCAGCGACGTGGGGCACACCACCACCTGTGGCCCCGCATCGGCGCGTCCGACGAGGTAGCCGATGGCCTGCAGCGTCTTGCCGAGCCCCATCTCGTCGGCCAGCACCGCACCGCCGTGCGCGTCGACCGCCTCGCGCAGCCAGCTCACCCCGCGGACCTGGTACGGCCGCAGCTCGGCGGTCAGCGCGGTGCGCAGTTCGGCGGCAACAGCGGTGGTGTGCCGGAAGACGGCCACGGCGTGCTCCGCCGACGTCACGGCGGCACCGGTGGCATCGGGAACGGCGTGCCCGGCGATCGGCAGGGCCGCGTCGCCGCCCGCGATCCGCGCCCGCCAGGCCTCGACCGACCGGCCGGGGGACTCGAGAAGCGCGTCGGCGAGCTTGTCCGGCTCGATCAGCGCGCAGTCGACGTCGGACACCGTCAACCGGGACAGGTCCGGCGTCGGGACGGCCAAGGCAATCGTCTCGGCGTCACCGACGGGCGGGGCGGCGCCCACCGCACGGTCGGACCAGGTCCAGAGGGCGAACATGTGCCGGTCGAGGAGGTACGTGGCTTGACTGTCGACGCGGACCTCAGCTTCGGGCAGCGTCCCCGGCGCAGGCGGGGCGGGTTGCAGCGATACCGGCGTCACGGGTTCGGCTCCAGCACACTTTGCGGCTCCGGGACGGCCTCTTCGCGGTCCGGCTCCGGTTTCCTTCCGGCGGCGGGAACGGTGACCAGCAGCACGGCCGCGCCGAGGAGGGTGATGACCGCGATCCAGCCCGCGCCGACGTGCATGGCGTGGATGAACGCGTCGTCAGCGGCCTGGGCGAGTGCGGGCTGCTGGGTGGCGGCGGCGACGTGGCGGGCCTGTTCGGCGGAAACGCGGGCCTGGTCCTGCACCGGGCCGGGTGCACCCACCAGCGAGGGTTCGATCGCACTCCGGTACGCGATCGACATGATCGTGCCGCCGACGGCGATGCCGATCACGCTGCCGGTTTGCCGCACGGTGTTGGTGACGGCCGATCCGGCACCGGCCTGTTCCAGCGGCAGCTTGCTGACCAGCGCGGCCGTGACGGGGCCGATCACCATGCCGATCGAGAGACCCTGCACCAGCAGCAGGAGCTCGATCCAGACGAGCGGGGTGTCCAGGCCGAGGACCCCGTACCCGGCCATGGTCAGCGCGGCCACGGTGAACGCCGGCACGGCGACCGGCCGCAGCGACAGGCGGCGGACCAGGCGTGAAGCGAGGGGCGCCCCGGCGATCGCGCCGAGCGCGGTCGGGATGTTGGCCAAACCCGCCTGCATCGGCGAAAACCCGAGCGCGCCCTGCAGGTAGAACGCGTTGTAGAAGGTGATCGCGGCCACCGCGAAGAGCAGCAGCCCGAGCGCCAGGTTCCCGCCGCCGAAGGTGCGCTGCGCGAGCAGCCGCGGATCGAAGCTGGGTACCTTGACACGCAGTTCGACGAGGACGAAGGCGGCCAGCAGCCCCAGACCGACGACGATCGGCACCCAGACATCGGCCCGGCTCCACACGGCCACCTGCCCCGCCCGGATCAGCCCGTAGGCCAGAGCCACGAGCCCGGTGATCGACAGCACCATCCCGGCGGGGTCCAGCGGCCGCACGGTGGGGCTGCGGAAGTTCGGAACGAGCACGGCGAGCCCGGCCAACGCCAGCACCGCGACCGGGACGTTGATCAGAAAGACCGAGCCCCACCAGAAGTGATCGAGCAGGAACCCCGCCAGCACCGGCCCGGCCGCCATCCCAACCCCGGCCGACGTCGAGAAAATGCCGATCGCGGCCGCCCGCGCGGCGCCGGTGAAGGTCCACATGAGGATGGCCAGCATCGCGGGCGTGATCAGGGCACTGCCCACCCCCATCGCAGCCCGGGCGGCAATCAGCTGGTTCGCATCGCTCGCGTAGGCGGCCCACAGCGAGGACCCCGCGAAGATCACCAGCCCCCCGGAAAAAACGGTCCGGTGACCGAACCGGTCACCCAGTGCGCCGGCGGTGAACATCAAGGTGGCGAAGGCCAGGGTGTACGAACCGGTGGCCCATTGCAGTTCGCCGGGATTGGCCCCCAGTCCACGGACCGGGTCCGCGAGGGTCTCCAGCGTGGCGCTCAGAACCGTATTGTCCAGCCAGATAATCAGCGAACACAACATAAGAACGGAAAGAATCAACTGTTGCCGAAACTTCGGCAGCACTGGAGGCGCGGTCATGAACACCTTCGATATCGTCGGCGGGAACCAGGACGACCATAAGCAAACTCCACGACACTGTCAACTTCGGAGTTTCTTGTCAAGACCGCTTGCGGCCGAACGAAATATATGCCCCCAGGCCACACTTGCGGATTGAACTGTTTTGTGCCCTCGAGACGAATTCCAAATTTGAGATTAATGACTTCCAGGGCTTGCGACCGAGCAGCTTCCATGCCCCTGAGGAGACTCGAACAAGGCGACTGACCCACCCAGTCGGGGCACCTGCGAGCCAACAGGTCAACCCGTGGCTCCGCTGCCGGCCATCACCGGTTCACCACCGGTTCCGCCGACGATCGGCGCATAACAACAAGCCGCCGCGCCAGTTCGGCGCGGAAACTGTTCCGGGGCGGCTCGGCCGTTCGCCTGTCGTGGTGCCTTCCGCATGTTGTTGCTCGCCACCCTGGCCCAGGCTGAACGCAAATGGTACGCATTCAGCGCGTTCGCCTCCGGCCGCGACTACTCCACGCTGGCGGCGTCGAAACCGGCGGTGCCGAATGCGTTACCGGCCGGGGCAGCGTGCTCGCCGAACCACCCGACACCCGCGACCTGGACGCCTTGCGGGCGATCATGGACAGGCCCCGGCAGGCAACACACCAGCGAGCGGATCCGAAAACGCCAAGGGGCGCAGTTCCGAAGAACTGCGCCCCTTGGCGTGAATGAAAGACCTGTTACGTGGCCCTGAGAGGACCCAACTTGAACCCTTCCCTCGTGCGGTACATCCGTAAACACGCTGGTCAGGGCTAGAGCCAAGGTCCGCGACTGCGGCCACCGCACACCCCTAGGTCTGGGCCTCACGGCCCGACTACGCCCCGGCGTCCCTATCGGGGACGTCGGGGCACACCACCAAAGAATCCTAAACAAGAGACCCGACCATGACCCACACCCTCCAAGGAGGTGATCTTCAAAGCGGCCCGCGATCAGCGGACGCAGCGATGCTCCCCCGCAACACCATCCTCATCGGCGATGTCCGCGACCGCCTGGCCGAGCTACCCGCATCGTCCGTTGACACCGTCATCACCAGCCCGCCCTACTTCGGCGTTCGTGACTACGGCCACGACCAGCAGTTGGGCGCAGAGCCCGACGTTGACGGCTGGGTGAACGGCCTCCGCGATGTCAGCCGCGAACTTGCCCGCGTCCTGCGGCCGACCGGTTCCCTGTGGCTGAATCTCGGTGACAGCTTCTCGCGCCGTTCCCCTGAGGGCGCACCCACCAAGAGCCTGCTACTCGGCCCGTCCCGTGTCGCGTTGGCGCTGGTTCGTGACGGCTGGACCCTGCGCAACCAGATCATCTGGGCGAAGTCGAACCCGATGCCGTCCTCCGTAGCCGATCGGCTGACCACGACGCACGAGTTGATCTACTTCTTCACGCGGTCGCCGCACTATTACTTCAACCTCGACCCCATCCGACAACCGCTCCTCACGGCCCAACGCCAGAGCGCCAGCATGTCAGCACGCTCGTACCCACCCGCAGGTATCGGCGCAGCCAACCGCAAGGGCTGGACGCTCAACGACAACCGCGGGCTGACCGGCCTCAAAGCCTCTGGCCTTGCCGGGCATCCCCTGGGCAAGAACCCCGGCGACGTCTGGACGCTGCCGACCGCAGGTTTTCGTGGTGGCCACTTCGCCGCCTTCCCGCTGGCGATAGCCGAACGCCCCCTCCTGGCCGCTTGCCCTGAACGGGCCTGCTCCACCTGCGGCGCCGCGTGGCAACGAGCCCTCACTCGCCAGCACGGCCGCCTACTTGCCCTTGGGGAGTTGGAGCCCACCTGTCGATGCGGCACCGAAGGCGTTCCGGGCGTCGTGCTTGATCCGTTCATGGGCACCGGTACGACCGCGCTGGCTGCTGAAAAGCATGGCCGCGACTGGCTCGGCATCGAGCTGAACCCGGAGTACGCCGCGATGGCCGAGGACCGACTTCGTACCCAACGCGCGAAGCGTGACCGGGGGAAAGCGGCCTGACGCTGACGCCTTGTCGGTGTCATGCGGCCGAAGTCGTCATCCCAGCTCAAGGGATGGCCGGTCGCACCAACACCGAGGAGGCGTTCGTCATGTCGGAACCCCGTAACGGCGGCAGTGTGAAGACCCTGGGCATCAAGGTGCCCGACTCCCTCCACGCTCAGTTCGCCCTCGTCGCGCAGCTCGACGGCATCTCCCTGGGAGACGCAGCGATTCGAGCGGTCGAGCTGTACGTCACCACCAAGAGGGCCGAGCCCGACTTCGCGGCCCGCGCCAAGGCGGCGCTGGACGAGATCGAGCGCGAGGCCGCAGCCAGGCGCGGTGCCATCGAAGGGCTGTTCGGGTCGGAAGGCCCGACGCCCGGCACCGCCGAGCAGACCACGGGTTCAACTCGTCGGCGTAGCTGAGGCTTCCACGTAACACCGGAAGCCCGCACCAACCCGGAGCGGAGCGGCGGTCACTTCGACCGCCCTCCGCTCCACAAAACACCTGCACACCAGACCGTTCCCCGGCTCGCAACGGGGAGCGGCCTGGTGTGGAACGGACCGCCCACCAGGCACAAGCCCAACGGTCCAGAAGCGAGCGATGCGCAGTGATTACCGCCATCGTCATACCCCTTGATCCGGGTCAGCCGATCCGGCTCCAGCAGATCGAGCGCCACGATGTGAACGCCTACCGGCAGATTGTCGGAGGCAACCTCGAAGTCGCCACCCTCGACCGGCCGCTGGCCGCGATGTACCTCAACGAGGAGGGCAAGCTCAACCGGATGCGCGTCAACCACCGAGCGACCACGCTCGCGTGGGTGCACAACTCGGCTTTCCGAGGCACCGACGTCATCGTCGGCTCAGCGCTCATCGTCGGGCCGCCCAATCGGCACGGCGACGACACGTCAGCCCCCGAAGACCTGGTCGACCTGCTCACGAACACCAGCCGCTACCGCGTCCAGATGTGGACCCGCAGTGAGCCACGGTGGGGCAGCGACAACCAGACGTTCACGGACTGGCTGGAGGCGTACCGCTACGCCCTCCAACTGGCCGAAACGTGGGACCTCATCGAAGAGGTACGCGTCGTACCCGAGCTGGACGACGAACTGCGCGAGCAGTGGTACAAGCTCGGTATTGAGAACCAGTGGATCAGCTCCGCGGACGACCCGCCGTTCACCCGTGACAGCTTCGTCGGCTGCTACAGCGTCGAGGAGCTGGCCGACCGGATCGGACACGGCAACTGGGCCATCGGCACCGCCTTCTACTACCGAGACCTGTGCTTCATCAATCAGGTTGATGGCGGTGACGAGTGGCTGACCATCCGGCATGGCATCGCGTTCGAGTCCATGACGTTGGAATCGAGCATCGAGGAAGGCAAGTTCACCCGCCTCATTCGTAGGCTACTGACCGCCACCAAGGCGCAGTGTCAGGCGCTTACGTACTGAGCGTCGCTCAACAACAAGGCCTCGTCCCGACCCCCATTTGAGCGGTTGGGACGAGGCCACTTCCTATTACTAGGTCTTCCTCGCACTGCGTCCAAGTCACCCCTGATGCATCCAAGTTATTCAGAGTGCCTAAATACAACATTAGAAATTGCCTATTGAATTCTTTATTGATTTATGTTTTATAAATAGTTAAGGTGCGCGCAATTTACCTCAGCGCATTCTCGCACCTCGATTAGGCGGATCGCCTAATCACGCATTCGACCCTCTCGTAAGGAGTTGACGTGCGTACTACGCACACAGCCGCGCACAGACGCGGAGTGAGAACGTTGGTTCACAGCGTCGTCGCAGTGCTAACCCTTCTCGCCGCGATGGTGGTGGCCGCCCCGGCAGCTCATGCCGCTGGCGACGACTACCCGTCGAAGTGGAAGGACTACGCGCTCGGCGCGAAGGTGGACGACTGGGGCTACTACTCCCGGTACTGCACCTCGTGGGTCGCCTGGGCGCTTCACGACCGCAACGGTTTCGAGATGCCCAGGGCCATCGGCAATGCCGAGAACTGGGGCGTCTGGGCCAAGCCGACCTACGCGGTCGACAGCAACCCGAAGAAGGGGTCGGTCGCATGGTGGGGCGCGAGTCCCGGCAACCAGTACGGTCACGTCGCCTGGGTCGAGTCCGTCGGTGAAACGACGGTCACCATCCAGGAGTACAACTACGACCTGGTCGGGCACTACAACCGGCGAACCATCAACAAGAACAGTCCTACCGGCTACATCCACTTCAGGGACATCGAGGACACGCCCGCTCCGCCACCGCCGGACACAGACGGCGACGGTGTGGACGACAGTCACGATCGCTGCCCGACCGTCTTCGGACGATCCGCGGATGGCTGCCCGGTCAAGGGCGACTACAACCGCGACGGCCGTGCTGATGTAGCGGGTTTCTACCGCTACGACGGCAATCAGACAACCATGTGGGAATGGTTCGGCAACGGAAATGGCTACACCACCGACTCATTCGGCCCATGGTCGGGTAGCGGATGGGACGGAAGTCGGATCATCCCAGCGGGGCGAGACGACTTCAACGGCGACGGCAAGGATGACGTCGCAGCCTTCTACCGGCACGACGGCGACATCGTCGACCTCAACATCTGGTACGGAAACGGACTGGGTGACTTCAACCAGGTCAGGGCGTGGACAGCCAACGGATGGGATGGCAGTCGTCTGATTCCGGCTGGCTCGGGTGACTTCAACCGGGACGGCCGCGCTGACATCGCCGCTTTCTTCCGTCACGACGGCAACCTCGTTGACCTGAGGGTCTGGTACGGAAACGGCAATGGTTACACCACCGAGCCCACCGGACCGTGGACAGGCCCCGGATGGGACGGAAATCGGATCATCCCCGCCGGTGTCGGTGACATGGACGGAGACGGCAAGCTGGACATCAGCACCTTCTACCGCCACGACGGCGGCATGGTCGACCACAACGTGTGGTACGGAAACGGCGTCGGTGACTTCACCCTCGACCGCCCGTGGCACGTGGACACCGGATGGGACGGCAGTCGTCTCATCCCCGCTGGTGTGGCCGACTACAACCGGGACGGGAAGGCGGATACCGCCATGTTCTTCCGTCACGACAACAACCTGGTGGACCTGCGCATCTGGTACGGCACGTCCAACAGGGTGTCGGGGACACCGAGCGGCCCGTGGTCAGCGAGTGGCTGGGACGGAAGCCGGATCATCTCCGCCGGAGCCTCCGACTTCAACGGTGACGGCAAGCCCGACATCGCCATCTTCTACGACCATGATGGCGACGTGCTGGACCTGGACATCTGGTACGGCAACGGAGTCGGTGACTTCAACCAGGTTCGGGCCTGGCACGCCGGTTCCGCCTGGGACGGCAGCCGACTGAACACGGTCAAGAGGTAACAACGAGCGTCGGGGGCGGGTCTGCGACATGCGACCTGCCCCCGACCTCGCAATCAAAGCATTAGCATTCACAGCCGCAGACTATTCAACTATACTTATTACAAATCACTATGGTTCGGACTCAACTCACAAGATGGTGGCCACTGGCTACACTAATACTGCTCTTTGGCCTTTCCGTTCTCATTCGGCTGCCGTCTTTCGGTATAGACCCAGACAAGGATCAGGGTCTTACGACTTTCGACAATTTCAACAACACCGAGGTTTGGCTGCACAATAAAGCCGTGCTTGACGTATACGCCGAGTATCCGGCCAGTGTCCACAAGTTTGCAGCATACATCGGAGCTGACCCGAAGTTCCTCGTCAACAAGGCCGCGCCCGAACTGACTGTCTACACCTCATTTCCACCAACGCACTTTGTCGCACTCTACGGCACGCTGAAGGTCCTCGGAGCGCCCTTCACATACCTCAACCAGCAGCTATTCAGCCTCGCCATTCACCTGATGTGCGCAATTCTGATGTACTACCTCTGCCGCCTGCTGACACGGGACAAAGTGATCGCCGTCCTCGGTGCGGCTATGTATATTTTCGCCACGGGCACTATGTGGTATCACATGAACGTCTACTGGGCGCATCAGCTACTCATGCCCGTGTTCCTCGTGGCTCTCATTGTGTTTGTCCGGCGGAAAGGGCTAATGAAGTGGTGGGAGAGCGCGGGGATTGGATTTGCGATGAGCATCATCGCTTGGACTGGCGCTCTCGCCGCCGTTGGCTTTACGGCGTACGGTATTTACAAGTTCTTGACTACGAAGAATCGAGCTTACCTGAATTATCTGTTCATGTTGGCGGGCATGGCCGCAGCCATCGCGCTCGCGATACTTCAGGTATTACTGACGACCGGCGCAAGCCCCGGCGAGTATATAGACAGGGTATTGCACCGAGTACAGGCACGCTCGCTCGGATCGACGACCTTGCCTCTAGCAGTGAAGGCGTGGCGGGTTTTCTCTGGCCTGCTTATCGAGTACGGCGGATTCATACTGATCGCGTATACGCTCGCGCTAAAGCGCAAGCTTCAGGGTTTCGCCTGGGGCGTACTGTTTGTTTCCGCGTTCCCTCTACTTGAGTCGTTCATCATCATGGAACATGACGCAGTATACGGTTTCGGTCGCTTGAAGTGGATCGTCCCAGTAATTCTGACAATATGCCTTCTCGGCGCGAAATATGCGACCGACAAAAAGAGGCGTATCGTCCTCATCGCCGCCGTGGCAACTGCATGTTTCCTGCACGCAATTCTGTATCTTGTTACATACTAAGCTGTATTTAGCCGACTATCCGAAAGTGGACCTGTTCAACTTCTCCAGAAGCATGGTCGCCCCTTCGATCAGTTCTGCAAATGCTCGCGATAGGCCTTTTTCGTCCAGGTCGAAATGCTGCGCCGCTCGTTGGTAATCCGTGATCGAATTGCGTTCATAACTCGTGCCTACGTCGCCGCCACAAGCGCCACCCGCACGGGTCGGGGCAACAGCGCACCACACTTAGTGGAGCGGACCAACTCTGCGAAGTTTCGCCACATCGCCTTGCGCACATCGTCAGAGTCAATCCCATGGACACGGGCTAGAGCCCGCTCGACATCCTCAACCTTGCCCGGCCGGCGGCCCTGACCGCCGGACCTGTCGCCAAATGGATGATCAGTCTCGGCAAGAACCCGGTCGAGCGGCAGGCTCGCCAGCAACTCGGGCTTCCGCAGCATCGAAGCGTTGACCGAGAAGTAGCAACCAAGCTCGACCGCCCGCTCGGTCTGCGCTTGGTTGCCAAGCCACCAGTGAAGCACCGCACCGTGGATCGATCGGGTCGTCAGGCACTCCAAGGTGGCATCGGTGGCACCGAAGCTGTGGATGCTTGTAAGCCGAGGATTCTCTTGCAGCGTCGCGAAAATCGCGTCCAGGGTTGCCCGCTGCGTGTCCATGGGCACACGGGATTTGCCGTCCAGACCGACCTCGCTGACGTAGGGCGTTCGAGCGATCAGCTCGGCAAACCGAGCTGCGTCGAAGGCCTTCTGCACGCCGACGAGGCCGGGGTGGCAGCCCACACCCCAGACCGTCCACGGGTCAGATCGTTGGAGCGCACGCTCGGCTTCATCGAGCGAACGGGTCGCGGCGAAGATGAGCGAACCAAGCTCCAGCAGATCGCCAGGCGAGATGTCCGGCTCGATGTGGGCGTGCATGTCGATCGGCGGCAGGCGTCTCATGGATAGAGGCTCCGTAGCTCCTGGATCCCACGCTGGCAAAGATCAAGCGCATCGCGCAATGGGTAGGCATCCGGAACGCTCAGTGCGGCGAGATCCCGCGTCCTCACGCCCCGGCGGATGAAGTTGCGAACCGGCTGCTCAACCGACTTGCTGTCGAGCCACTTCTGCACGGCAGGATCGCTGCTTGGCGCGATGTAATCGGTAAGGTCGGAAACACCAGACGCGGTGAAGGATGCCCGCCGCAGCACGCACCCGAAACAGACGCCACAGGGCCGGTCAGCTGAAATGCCGTGGGCTCGCTGGCCAGTCAGCGCGCACGAGTGGGTGGCACTCAGAAACGAGGAGGCTTCTTCTGCGCCGACCAGGTCCACGACCCGCCTGTACATCTCGCCCTTGGTGGTATGCGCGAAGGGGTTCTCGATGACCGCGTGGGCACCCACCTTGATAAGCACAGCCGCCAGGTCCTGCAGGAACTTGGGATGCGTGGTGCGCGTCGACAGGCTGCCGAGGCGTTCCGGGCCTAGCGGCGGATTGATCGAGGCGAAGCCGTTCTCGGGTATCCACAGCGGCACTTGGTGGATGGAGGCCACCGCCAGGCCAAGAGCCAGGAAGAGCAGCGAACGCGATCGAGTAGTTGACTCGGACGGGTACGGCATGCCGTCGATGCGCTCGCTGCGGCGTCCCAAGTGCACGACCATGTGTTCCTGGCTTGGGCCGGGGATAAGTCGCTCGAGTTCGACAGCGATATGGCGCTGGATGGGTGCCAACATCGTGTTGTTGTAGTGCGACAGCAGGACGTGATGCTGGTCCGCGGCAAGCAACGAGCGGGAGTACAGCCCGCCGATCGCCGAGTCGGCACCGCCGCTGAGTAGGACAACCCTCTGGGGCGTGACGCCGATTTCGTCGGGTGCCTGGGCCTCGGCCGGTTCCGGCTGCTGCGTGAACGACAAACTCCAACGGTCGCCGCTGAGGAACCCGAGCACACCCGCAAGTTCATCTGCCACGCCGTTCCAGGCTGCCGCATCGGAAACCGGGATCTCAAGATCAAGCGGGCGCTGATTCCAGTTTGCCCCACGGCCTTCGCGCAGCACAGAGCGGTCGGCAGCAAAGGCGGTCAGCGCAACCCGAACCACATCAACATTCAGGGGCGGAACCGGGCCGAGTGTGGCCAGGCTGGGGCTGAAGCCTCTGGTGAATGTCGACCGCTCGTCCGGCAGCCAGTAGAAGGATGAGGCGGCCTCGTCTGCCGGTATATCGTCGGTTGCACTCAGGCGCAACGTGAAGCGGGACATCAGCTGCCACCTCCGACGATGCCACGGATGGTCTCTAGACCCGCCTCGACAGCGCGGCTGACTTCATCCTCGGTCGCGCCGTCGACCGACAGATCGGCCTGAGCGGCAATCGCTTCCGCGGCGTCCCGGATATCGCTCTCGGCAACGTCGGCCAGGTCATGGTTGTTGACCAGATCACCCGACTCAACCAACAAGGTCTCGGCGATGATGACGGCGATGGTCTGACGGACCATCTCTTCTGGAGTCAGCCGGTAGCCATCCCGTTCCTGCTCCATCACCCACTCTGCTACCTCGGCGGCCACGAACCGCTGTTCGTGGTCTTCGATGCTGCTGTCCGGCGTGCTGCAGGCCATGTCAACGATGCGGCGCACCACTTCGATGTCGTCCCCGAGGCCGCGCAGCTCGTTGTAGTCCAGACCCAGACGTTGCAGGGTCGCCGCGTCACCCGTGCTGTACGCATGAGCCGCTGCCGCCGCGCGGCCGGCCGTGCGAGCTGAGCCAGCGGCCGTGCGTTGCGGACCGCCGCTGCTACGCGATCCACCCCCACCGCCAGAACCGCCTCCTCCGCCACCAGGGCCATCTCCGCCCCCACCGCTCGCCACGCGGGGGCGGATCAGGTTGATGACGCGCCCGAGTGCAGCCGGATCGAGCGGCGGACGCTGCCCCTCGGGACCCGACCCGTCCGAACCCGACAAACCATCCAGGTAATCGCTGATGCCATCGCGAACCGTTTTGCCGTCCTTGCCACCGCTGCCGGAGTAGGCGCCACTGGTGCCCATCAGGCAGTCCCTCGGTTGCCCAGCGCGCTGTCGACTGCCCGCTTGACCTGGCCGTCCGGCAGCTTGCCCTTCCAGGTGGTGAGCACACCACGAATCGGCGCGGAATCGTCCGCCTTGAACTGCATCGGTGTCGCGATGGTGATCTCGCTGGGCGGCAGCATCAGGAGGGCATCCCGAGCCGAGCCTGCCACGCTGGGACGGCGACGGGCGATGCGCAGGATGGCGTTGACCCCACCCTTCTGCTTGGTCGGCTGGTCGCGCATCGTTCGCCCGATGTGGCGCAGCAGGTCGGTGGCATCGCCGTCACCCAGCTCATCCAATTCGGCATCGGTGACCGACGCCTGTTCGCGTCGGGATTCCGACAGCAGGTTGGCGGCAATGTCACGAAGTCGCTCGGGCAAGCTGTCGTCGATCAGGGTGACGCCGGCGAAGGTGGCAGCCAGCGTCAGGTAGGGCGACAGGTCGAGCCCACGCAGCGGCGGTGCCAGTTTGGCCCACCGCACCATGGCCTGAGAGAACTGACCCGAGGCGGCTGGCGTGGCGGCGCGAGAACGACGGGCGGACGCGCTGCGCCGTGGTTGTGCGGCTGACCCGGCCGCGCCATTGGGCTCGTCTTGCCGCTGGGCGTCGGCCGTGTCGCTCTGCGCGGGCCGCCCGGCTTCCTCCTCCAGCCGCTCCAGGTGGTCACGCATCTCGCCCTTGGCAAACCAGTCCAGCAGCAGCTTGAACTCGGGCTTCATCAGCGCTTCGAGGGTCATGAGCTTGGCGACCACCGCAGGGTCCAGACTGATGCCCCGGCGCGAGGCCACGGACTGACGGACGTGCAGGTCGTTGAGGAAGCGCTTGATGTAGCGCGGGTTGCCACGCAACTTCTCGTAGAGCAGCGGCGTCAGGCGGGCGGCGAAAGCCAACTGGTCATCCATCGCCAGCCCACTGATCTCCCCGATGTTATCGACACTGCCGCCGTCTCGTCGAATCTGAGCGCAGCGTTCGATGAGCGTGGCGAGCTGCTCGGGCTTGGCGGTTGCCTGCAACTGGAGAAGCAGCAGATATGCCTGGGTGTCGAAGTGGCTCAGAGCCGGAAGCGGGATAGTGGTCTGCACGATCTTGTGCAGGTAGAGCGTGGCCGGGTCCTGCCGTTCGTCGTCGCTCTCATCAGGCCGCCCGGTGGCCTTGAACCGGGTACGGATCGCATCCGCCACCCGATCCTCGTCGGCAGCGATCACGAACGACATCTTCGGAACAGCCAGGAAAAGGCGCATCGCTTCCAGGCTCTCCACGACCGTCTCCGGCAAGCAACGGTCAAGATCGTCCACCAGGACGGCGACCGCCCGGATGTGCTTGAGATCGTCGGAGGCGATCAGCTCCGCGAACTCGTCTCGGAACTCCTCCAGGCCACGCACCGACTCCTTGTCGCCCTCCTTAGGCTTCACCAGCTCGACGAGCTTGTCGAAGTCGGGGATCTGCAAGGTCAGCGACGATTTGGCGGCCAGCTTGATCGCCTTGGCCCAATCAACGCGCTTGCCGAGTCGGACCAGAAGATTCTTGGCCTTGTCGGTCTTGGTCTCCGAACGGTCGACCTCAGCGGCAAGCGCGCCCAAGACCTCCGCGATAAGGCTCTCCTTGGCGCCCGTCGAGGGGTCGTACCGCCATGGGTCGGTCTGGATAACCAGCACCTTCTGCTCGTCCGCCCTACGGCGGTCGAGCTCCTGGGCAACCAGGCCGAGCACGGTCGTCTTGCCGCTGCCCCAGCTCCCGGACAGCCCGAGGGCCACCGGATCGAGCGCCTCATCGAGCAGCGCGTCGGCGACTGTCTGAGCGACAGCATCGAACGACAGCAGATCCACACCCGACGGATCGTCCGACCACAGGCCGGAAGGCTGGGCGGCGGTCATGCCTGTCGCCCGATCCCGGACATTGTGGGAGTTCCCTGGAAACTGATAATTGAATAGCTCATATGAAAGTCTCGCTTGCGCTCATTATATCAATTGAATACGTTATGCAGAAATGCCGGACGACACGTCATCGGCAATTCATCAACCACCAGGTTCCCCACCAATTTGCGCTTCGCGGGGTTTGAGCTGGCGCCATTCCAGCAGCGACACGACCCGACCGCTGGTTCGCTGCTCGCTGTCCGATGACGTGGGCAGCTCGGCTGGGTCGCTGCCTGGGGTACGGGCCGTGACAGTCCGGAACAGGTCAGGCGGCACGCGACACTGCTCGATCAGCTGCGCGTCGTCGATGCCCTCCTGCGTCAGCAGCTCCACCGCCCTTGAGAGGAGCGACGGCTGCTCAATGGCGCTGATCAGGCCTGGTTCATTCCGGCGCCAGCCTCGGGCCGAGATGGTCGTCATAGCGTTGCGGTAGGACACGTCACTGAGTCGCCCGAGCCAGCGGGCGCGATACAGCAACGCCTGGATGCTGACGCCCCACTGTTCCTTCAAGCGGGCGAGGGTCCGCCAGACATTGCCGCCCATGGTGGCTGGCAGCAAGTCTCGGATCTGATCCGCAGGCATCAGCAGCTCGGCGGCAAAGCGGTGCGCTTGGTCCTCGACGATCCGGCCGCCCGGCTCGGCGTCGCCATGCATGATCAAGTGGCCCAGCTCATGCGCGACGTCGAAGCGTTGACGGTAGTAGTCGCGCTTGATCGGATTGAGGATTACGACCGGCCGTAGTTTGCTGTCGAAGGAGTAGGCGTCGACCGAGGCTGTCTGCGGCGGGCTGAAGACCACCAACATGCCATGGTTCTCCAGCAACCGGACGAGGTGGCTGGCCGGTCCAGCCTCGATGCCCCACTCCTTGCGGACGAGTTGGGCGGCCCGCTCCGGACCGTCGCCATTCCGGTCATCTGCAAACACCGGAAGGCTAGGCACGTCGGGGGCTGGGAACTCAACATGCCGTTCCAAGCTGCTCGCGATGTCCACGGCCAACTGTCCGTAGGCATACGCCTGGTCACGGGCGCGTTGGCTGGTCGAACGCAGGGAGCGGAAGTGTGGTGTGGCACTGATGGCCGCAACGTCTTCCGGACGGACCGCGAAGAACCCCGGATCGACCGACAAGCTCAACGCCAACTGCGCCACCGTCGCGGCGGTCGGATGCTTAGCCCCGGACTCCCACGCCGCCACGGCGGTCGCACTCTTGTCTACCAACACAGCGAGTTCGCTCTTGCGTAGGCCCGCCAGGTGCCTGGCCAGTGTCAGGCGGGCTCCATCGAAGATCGCGGCGACTTCCGCCGCTCGGTCGGAGCTGGACGTGCGAGGGCTCACTGCTCACCACTGGCGCGGTCGTCACGCCGTTCTTCTGCGGGCCGACGAAGGCGGACAGGCGCATCCGGCACAGTGTCCGGACCAGTGGGCAGCTGCGTATCGCCGCTGCGGCGTCCGCCGTCAGCTGGCGGGGTCCCTAGGAGGTTCTGCCACCAACGCCACGCCTGACCGCCGCCAGAGTTCAGCCGAGCGCGGCCGAAGATCAGCTCGACCTGCTGACTAAGCGGGTCGAGGCTGTGAGCGACGACGTACGTCTTGAGGTCGAGTTCTTGTCCAGTGGCCAGCATCTCCAGGCCGCCGGTCTCCTCCAGCTCCAACCCCTCGAACAAAGAAGGTTGCGGCGGTTCGGGGTCGCGTTGGCCGGCCACGCGCTGCTTGGTCGGGCTCTTCTGGGGCCAGGGCAGCTGGCCCAGCTTGCCGAACTCGCAGGAGGCGAGCAGAAACCGCAGGTCTGCGCACGCCCAGCCGGGGCTGCCGTTGAGGTTGGAGCGACGCACCAGACCGGCGTCCAACCGCGGCATGCGCTGGATGTCTTGCTCGGACAGCTGGTCATACAACAGGTCAAGGTCGGCATCGTCGTTGCCGGAGCGCACGGCGTAACGCTCGCAGGCGAACACGCGGTCCAGGCGATCACGGAACAGCGTGTACCTGATGCTGCCCAGCAAGGCCACGTCGTGACCGTCGGCCTCGGAGTACATATCCAACGCCCGCGTGGTGGCCGACAGGTAGGCCCACCGGACGCCAGCCAGGACCCCGGCGTCGCCGAGCTCCGCGATAACATCCTGCTGTTCGCTCACGGCGAGAAAGATACACCATCACCAGTAATCGATGTGTCAGACTCAACCGTCCGGCGTGTCGAGGACCGCAAACCACACCGTACATCCGGAGGGGGAGACTGCCGAGGTGCGCACAACCAAGCGTGAAACGGACGCCATCCGCGCCTACGTCGAGGACCAGGCCCACGAGGACGTCATCCACCTGGAGAAGGCGGCTTCGGAGCTGGTCGGCCCGGTGCGGCACGACATCTGGGACGTGCACTGCACGGATAGCCGCTGGTGGGTGGTGACCAACCCGACCAACCTCTACGACCAGACCGACTTCAAGAGCCGGGACGTGGTGCTGACCTTCCACATCGGTCTGATGCTGCGCGTGGAGTACGCCCAGGAGCGTGAGGTGCCGGTCGCACCACAGCAGGCTGACCTGTTGCCGGGCTCATGGCGACGGTGGCAGCAGGCGTTCGAGGCGTACGAGAGCGGCGATGAAGCTGAGAACTTCCAGGCGGTCGGCGTGCGGCTGCGGGAGTGCCTTGTGTCGTTCGTCGGAGAGACCAGGAACGACGAGCTGGTGCCAGCGGGCGTAGAGCGGCCGAAGAACGCCGACTTCAAGGGCTGGACGGAGCTGTTGGCGAACTACCTGGCCGCTGGCGACTCGTCGGCGAAGCTGCGCTCGTACCTGAAGTCCATCGCCGTGGAGACTTGGACGTACGTCAACTGGCTGACGCACGCCAAGAACGCCGTCCGGATGGACGCGGAGATCGGACTGAAGACGGTGGAGCACTTGCTCGGGATGTTCACGGCCGCGCGGCTGCGGCTCGGCCGGACGAGTACGCGCTGCGAGGAGTGCGGGTCGTATCGCGTCATTGGTGGGGTGTGCGAACACTGCGAGTGGGCTGACCCGTCGTACGAGCAACCCAAGGTGCGGGAGTGGTCCGAGGAAGAGCGCGCCCGGCGTCTCGCTGAGCCATGCACGCTCACCTCAGAAATCTCAACGTTCATGAGTCCGGACGATCTTCGATCGTGAGAGCTGAGTCGTCGGTGCAGTGGCCGCCGAATCAGACAACACCGATGTAGCGCGTCGGACCGCCAGCGAATCACATTTCCGCAAGTCAGACGCTGGATCACGTGCCCGCGCGCCGTCATCGTTGACGTCCCACTCCCCTTGCGCCACGATGTGAAGCAAGTTTCTCCAACTTGGAGCAAGGAGCCAGGCCCATGCGCGCTCACTTCCTCGGTAAGGACCCCGAGTCCATCGAAGGGGAGTCCCCCACCCTGTTCGCGACCGACCGCACCGACCGCGTGACCTACATTGCGCAGGGCTGGAAGGTCACCGACCCCCAGGTGCTGGCCGACGTCGGTCCGGTGCCCGACCATGAGGCCTTGATCGAGATCCCGGAAGACGTGCTCAAGATGTACGCCCGTCGCTACCTGGACGAGGGAGGGACGCTCTGAGCCTGCTCATCGGAGACGACTTTCAGCAGTTGTTCCGTACCTTCGAGCACACGGCGTTCCGCCTGGAAGTGCGGGAGAGCTACAACGCGCCGCGCGAGGTCGAGTCGTTTCGACGGTTCAAGGCTGGCGAGCCGGTTGACCTGTCGTGGGCCGAGACCTGGTTCAGCATGATCCGCCAGGCGACCGCGGAAGGCCGGCGCTTCGCACGGGTGCGAGTTGTCAGCTTGCCGCTCAGCGAGTACAGCCGGTTCGGCTTCTGGGCAGCTCAACGCACCAGCGATGCAGGTGAGGACATCCGCTATCTTCCTCGGGACGTTGCCGCGGAGCTTGACCTACCCGATCACGACTACTGGCTGTTCGACTCGCGCAAGCTGGTACGGATGCACTTCGGCGAACAAGACAAGTTCCAGGGCGGCGAGATCGTCGAGGACGCCGAGCAGATCGTAAAGCACAACTACTGGCGTGATGTGGCCCAGCATCACGCCGTTAGACGGGAAGATTTTGAGGCCAAGGTCTAGTGGTTCGGGTGGCGTGGAGGAAGCACGCAACGCCCTTGGTCAACGACTCCGCGAGCTCCGCCGCCAAGCGCAAATAAGCGGCAAGGAGCTCGCGGAGTCGTTGTCATGGCAGCCGTCCAAGGTCAGCAAGATCGAGAACGGCAAGCAGACGCCGACCGATGATGACGTCAAAGCGTGGACGCGGGCGACGAACACCGAGGGCGAGACCGAAGCCCTGCTTGCGTCGTTGCACACCCTTGAAGTGCAGCACGCCGAGTGGCAACGGGTGCTCAAGGCTGGGATGGTCGGCCACCAGCTTGAGTTGAGCGAACAAGACGCTAAGACCAAGCTGTATCGGTCGTTCGAGCCGGCCGTGGTGCCGGGACTCCTTCAGACTCCCGAGTACGCCCGTGCGCTCTTTTCGCGGGCTGTCACGGTGCACCGAGTGCCCAACGATGTCAGCGACGCCGTAGCGAAGCGGATGCAGCGGCAAGAGATGCTGTACCGCACGGACAAGGCGTTTCACTTTGTCATCACCGAGGGGACGCTTCGCAACCGGGTTTGCTCCGTCGACATCTTGCTTGGGCAGCTCGACCGCTTGGTCTCGCTAACCTCGCTGCGCAACGTGCGGCTTGGTGTCATCGGGTACGAGACGCAATACGTTGTCGATCCCCGTCATGGCTTCATGATGTACAACGCCGACCTCGTGCGTGTCGAGACGTACTCGGCCGAGCTGAACCTTAGGCAGCCGCACGAGATTGAGCTGTACGCCTCCACGTTCGAGAAGCTCGCCAAGGTCGCAAGTTACGGCGCGGCTGCAAGGGCGATCATCAACCGCGCTATCCGTGATCTGACGCCAGACGAGCAATCGGACTGATCGCAAGCGCTGGCTAGATCTTGCTTTCGGATTCATACCATTGAGGACTTGCGAGCAATAGTGAGCAATTTGCTTCTCAACTCCGCTCGTTCTACCTACTCTCCCAATAAGAACGCCGGTCGCGGCGTCCGTCCTCAAAGGACTTGGGAGTTAGCCAGGTGGCCACTCGTGTTGCTCTGCTGAACAGAGATCAGATCGAACGACTACCGGAGCGTGCCCGCGAAGTCGTGGAGTACCGCAAGTCAGGGCTGAGCCTCAATCACATCCAAGGCTGTCCGCTGGACTGCGCGTACTGCATTCGGCACACCTACGGCCTGTGGGATCAGCGGGTACCGCGGGCGCTCATGTCCGACGCTGAGGCCGTCGCGGAGCTGGTGAATCACCGCTACTTCCAGCCGCACGTGACCCCGGTGCAGGTGTTCAACCGCGCGACCGACCCGTTCTTGCCGGTCGTGAGGCCGCACACCTTCGCCGTGCTGGAGGATCTGGACGAGCGCGGCCTGACCAATCATGTCCTGGTCATCACGCGGCACCAGATGAAGCCGGAAGACATCGAGCGGCTGAACCAGCTACGCCACATCAAGCTCACGCTGCTGTTCACGTTCAGCGGCATCGACAACAAAGACGTCGAGCCGTACCCGTCGCACGTCGCGGCTGAGTCGCTGAAGCTCATGAGCGCACCGGAGCGGCGGAAGTACCGCACCATCCTCTACTGGCGTCCGCTGGTGCCCGGCCTCAACGATACCCCGGAACACCTCGACCAGGCACACCAGCTCGCCGCGCACGCCGACGCCACGGTGTTCACCGGCCTGTTCTACCGGGGTGAGATCGCGGACTACTACAAGGCCAACGGCCTGCCCGAACCGTACGAGGACACCGCCCGGCGCAAGATCGTGCCTGAGACGTTGGAACAGCGAGTGCTGGCCACGTTCGACAAGTCCACGCCGTTGTTCCGCAAGACCTCCTGTGCCGTCGCTTACGCGCATGGCCTGCCGGACTACAACGGCCACTTCGGCATCGGGCGCGAACTGTGCGACATCTGCCCGCTGAGTCAGCTCGAACTCTGCCGGAGCGCCCACCGCGTGCCGTCACCCGACCGACTGCGGGAGGTCGCCAGCACCCTGCCCGAGGCTCGTGGTCTTGTGGTCGTGGACATCACCGAGCGGGCGGCCGTGGTGTCCGGCCTGGAAGCCGAACAGCCGCGCTACTACCTGCAACACGCTCTCGGCTTCCAGGTCCACGACGTGCGCCACCCGCACGCCGAGCGGCGGCACGGTCGTGCCGACATTGGATGGAAGGGCGAGAAACAAGATGACTGACTGGACAAGCCTCAGCTTCGTGGTCGTGGACGTCGAGGGCAACGGCCAGCAGCCGCCCGACCTGGTGGAGCTGGCCGCCGTGCCGATCGTCGGCGGGGTCATCGGGGAGCCGATGAGCTGGCTGGTCAAGCCGGACACTTCGATTAAGCACTTCGCCACGCGCATTCACGGCCTGACCAACAAGGACGTGGCCGACTGCCCGCCGTTCGAGGACATCACCGGCAACGTGTTGGCGGCCTTGAACGCTGACGCTCTCGTCGCGCACAACGCCCACGTTGACCTTGGTGTGTTGCGTCGCAAGCTCACCGGCTGGGAGTCGCCCGAGGTGTTCGACACCTTGAAGCTGGCGCGGCGGTTGGTGCCAGGGATGAACGGCTATCGGCTCGGCAACTTGGTCGAGGCGTTCAGCTTGGCCGAGGGCCTGCCGGAAGACCTCACGCCTCACCGCGCCACCTATGACGCGCTGGTGGCGGCCAGGCTGTTCGTGCTGCTCGCCACCAAGGCCGCGAGCCTGGAAGAACTGCGCGGCCAACCTCCCAAGGGGGTCGATGAAGATGCTCTCTTCTAGCGGCAGGCGCATCGGCTTCGGCTCCATGCAGCTCACCGGCCCTGGTCACTGGGCCGCACCCGACGACCCGGAACAGGCCATGCAGGTGCTCCGCGACGCTGTCGACGCGGGCGTGACACACATCGACACCGCCGACGCCTACGGCCCGTTCACTGCGGAGAAGTACATTCGCAAGGCGTTGCATCCTTACCCCGACGGCTTGGTCATCGCCACCAAGGGCGGTCTCACTCGCCAAGGTCCCGACCGGTGGGCACCGTGTGGGCGGCCGGAGTACCTGCGCCAGTGCGTTGAGATGAGTCTCCGGCGACTCCAGGTCGAACGGATCGACCTGTACTACCTCCACCGCATCGACCCCGCCGTTCCCCTGGAAGACCAGCTCGGCGTGCTGCGGGACATGCAGGCTGAAGGAAAGATCCGCCACATCGGACTGTCCAAGGTGGACCTCAGTCAGGTCCGCAAGGCCAGCGAGCTGGTTGACGTCGCGGCCGTGCAGAACAAGTACAACGTCACCGACCGGACGTCAGAAGAAGTGCTCCGGCACTGCGAGGTAGCTGACATCTCCTTCGTGCCGTACGCGCCGCTCGCATCAGGTCGGCTGGCAGAACCTCACGGCGTGCTTCACGAGCTGGCTACCCGGTACAGCGCAACACCCGCCCAGCTCGCGCTTGCCTGGCTCCTGCATCGGTCCCCGGTCGCCACGCCGATCCCCGGAACCAGTTGCAGTGCACGTCTTCACGAGAACCTTGCCGCCCAACAGATCAACCTCACCCGCGAAGACATGACCGTCATCGAGCTGGCGGCCACCAAGGCGCACAGCTTGCAGGAGTCGCGCGGCCAGAAGTCGGGAGGGGGCGAGGATGAGCCTCAGGCCCTTCTCTGACCACCAGCGCGGCCTGTTCGTCAGCGTCGACGGGCCGAGCGGCGCCGGGAAGTCCACGATCGTCCAGCACCTCGCGCAACTCCTGGTGGCTGCTGGCGAAGAGGTGCACGTCACCGCCGAGCCGAGCACTGGCCCCATCGGCGCACTCTGCCGCGAGATGACCGAGACGACCACTGGTCATGCGCTGGCCTGCTTGTACGCGGCCGACCGCTATCACCACCTTGAGGCGGAAGTCCGGCCGAACACCGAGGCTGGCCGCGTGGTGTTGAGCGACCGCTACATCCCATCCGGCCTAGTGATGCAGCGCTTCGACGGTATCGACCCGGTGTTCCTCTGGCGGCTGAACGCCGAGGCTGACCGGCCCGACCTCGCCGTGATCCTGGAGGCCGACCCCGAGGTCATCTCCGAACGGCTCCAGGAGCGCGGGCCGCACAACCGCTTCCAGCTCTCGCCAGGCAGTAGCCACGCCGAGGTTCACTTCTACCGCCAGGCCACCGAGCGGCTGATTCAGTCGGGCTTTGACGTGCTGCGGGTGGATGTGAACCGCCAACCTCCCGAGCAATCCGCGGCACTGATCCGCGATCGGCTGCTGACCTTCTTCGCTCCGGCTGCGGGGTGAACGGGCATGGTCGAGACGATCACGCCGACCGAGGCGAGTAGCGCGGTTGAGGCGCTTCACCAGCTCGCCACCGTCGTTCTGAACGAGCACACCAACGACCTCGGCCTGTGCGCCGTGTGCGGCTGTGCCTTCCCATGTGAGCGAGCAGCGCTCGCGGAACACAACCTCACCCTCTGAGGAGTTGCCACCCCAGTCGGCCAGACCGGTGACGGTGAGCCTGCGTGCCCGTCGCCGGTCTGGTCCCCAACCGTGCGGAGAACACCGTGAAACCCTTGATGTACGGCTACATGCGCGCACCTGATGACGTGTCGGACGGCGAGCTAGACCGCGCGGTCAGTGAGATGCAGCGCTTCGCCGAGACCGAGGGTTATTGCTACGCAACGACGTTCTTCGAGCACCAGCACGGCTCACGTGCGGCATTCGACGAGCTGATCCAGGAACTCAAACGGGCTGAAGCACGGCACGTGGTGGTGCCGTCCTTCGAGCACCTGTCGAGTCACCGACTTCTGTGCTCCAGCATGGTTGAACGCCTGGAGACTCACGCCAACGCCTTCGTGCTGACATCGAGCGGCACGTAATGGATCGGCACGACCTCGACATGAGCATCGCCCGGCAACTCAAGGACATCAACAACGATGCCGGAGCGTTCGTCGCGGACGTGTTGAGCGACGACATCAGCCGGGATGACCAGATCGTCTTTGCCCTGCGGCTCGTGCGGTTGGCCGAGCGCATCAAACAGCGTGCGGACAGCACGGCCGGAATGGTCATTGAAGGAGGCGTTGTCGATGTCGGTGGTAGCGGACAACCTGCACTCTCGGCCGGAGCAGTTGAACCGGCCGACCATCCCGGCCCCGCGGTCGATGACTGAGCAGCCCCGCCCCAAGGCGATAGCCGACCTCACCTTGGCGGCCACCTCCACGGCGGTGAACGTCGGCATCCTCTTGCTTCACCACACCTTGCAGGAGTGGAAGCGCACCGAACTGGAAGACAGCGGCGAAGCCGTGCTCTCCGAACTGATCGGCCAGGCCGTGAAGCTGACGGGCGTGCCCAATCCTTCCCCGCGCTGGGTGGAGCTGGACCACCTGGCCTTGATCCGCGTGCGCCTGGTGCTGCTCGACAAGGGCGTCATTGTCGAAGTGGCCGACTGTCACGACCAACCGCCGAGCCTGCCCGACGCTGTGACTTCTCTGTGCTCGCGGTGGAACTCCTACCCGACCAGCGTCGGCCGCGTGGTGTGGTGCGAGTTGGAGCCGCCCGTTTACGAGCTGACCGAGCACGGTCTACCGAAGCGAGTGCGGTCGAAGACTGGCGGCATCGACCCGAGGCCGGCGGCGGGGGTTGATCGGGAGTTTCTACAACGCGTACTTGAGGGGCTGGAAGGGCTGTAAACACGGCAAGGCTGAGTACGAGATGTGGGGTTCTGCTATGGCAAAAGAACACGTGGAAGACCGAGCAGTCTTCCTGTTGTCGGCGCTGCTATCTGCGGCACTTCCGATGGCTCGCTATGTCCAGAAGTACGGCAACGCTCAGGATCGCGAGAAGCTACGCAGACTTACCGGCACTCGCGAGTATGAGGAGTTGACCAATGCCCTAGTGCAGTTGCGGAGGTAGCAAGCATGGAAAGTCTGGGCTACACCCCTGGCTCCGACACCCCTTGTAAATCCCCTCGGAATCTCATTTAATAAGGTTATCAGTAAATATTCAGCAGTAAAGCAACTGACTGCAAGCGGAGGCATATGGATAAAATCAGCAAACCTAAGAAACCTTGGCACAAGCGTGCGTGGGTATGGATACTAGCCGTGATCGTAATCCTCTATGCAATCGGAAGCTCATCCGGTAGTCAGAATAAGACTGCCAACAGTAGTAGCTCGAATCAGTCGGCTCAATCAACGCCGATCGACACCTCAGGCACGAACTTTGGAGCCAACGATAAGTTGCCGACCGAGCAGAAAGAAGAGGCTCCCAAGACATGGCAGAAGGCTATCGAGCTGTCAGGTAGCTCGGCCAAACGCTCCGAGAACTTCAAGTTGAATGGTGGCCAAACTCGCTTGAAGTACACGGTGAACGGTGGTGACAGCATCATAGCGTCCTTCTATGTCATGAATGAAGGAAAAAGCCTTCAAGAAGACGGCGGCTTTGCCGAAGTAACGGCCACGAAGAGTGGCAGCGACGAAACTCGGCTTACGAAGCCAGCCGGAAACTACTACCTCGATGTCAGTGCGGCCAACGCCGAGTGGACTGTGGCTATCGAAGAGCTGAAGTAGTTTTCGCCCAGAATTGAAGTACCCCGCTCATCTGCGGCGCACTTCAAGTGCTACACGCGGAGCGGGGTGTGGGGATTGCATGTTCAAGACGCGCGGCCAGGCCGGTCAGAGCCTGTCGATCAGTTCCCTTCGCCTATCGGGTTGAGGATGGGCTGAACGAGGCGGTCGTACACCGCCCAGAGCAGTTCATCTTTGGTGCTGAAATGGAACCTGAGAGTGGCAACGCCGACCTTGGCGAGTTCCGCCAAATCTTGAAGGCGGAATGATTCGCGCTGCACGACCAGCTCTGTTGCGGCAGAGATTATGCGCTCGCGGGTTCTCACCCGTTTTGTTCTGGCACCCCGTTGCCGGTATTCCAGTCCGTTAGCGCACTCGTCTCGCCCTACTCGTTCGGTGTGGTCGTGCCCGTCAGTAGAGTCCAACACGCTGCCGTATTCCCGCACCATCGCCTCAATTGGCAGTGTGGGGTCTTGACTGAAGAGCTGAAGCAGTGCGTCGATTCGCCTGTTCTTCTCTTGCAGGAAGCAGCGAAGCTCTTGTAGACGTTCAGTCGCTTGATTGTCGGAATTCATCGCGCCTCCGAGAGGTCGAGTGAATCCCGCTTGCGCGTGTGAGCAGGTAAAGCAGATCGCGTCTTGAACACGTGGAAGCCGTTTAGGCAACCAATACGCTACTTATAACATATTTAAGCCATTAAAACAACGACTGAGTCAGTCGTTTACCTTTAGCGTAGGAAGCAACTGGCCTTGCGCAAGCGCAACGGCTTCGTCGCCAGTCAGTTCCGAGTTCATCGAAACGACATACATTAGAGCCATCACGTGATACGTGGCGACCTCAAAGGCCGGAAGCTGTGAGTCGATCAATCCGTCTTCTTGCCCGATCTCGATGAGATCGGCAAAGCATTGGATGACCGCGTACAAGCCGTAGTCTTCCGGCAGATCGTCCTCGGTTAGCTCGGGCCATTCGAGGCTTTGATCCTGCATCGCAACCAGGACAGCAGCGGTAAGGTTTCGATGCTCGACGGCATAGCGCGCCAGGACCGCGATTTGCAGCTTGAGGATATCCGGAGCTTGCACGTTTTGATTCAGAAGCCGCTTAGCTTCCTCAACGACCATCATCGCGACGGTGCCATAGACATGCATGATGAGCATTTGCTTCGTTTTGAAGTGGTTGCGGAGCGTGGCAACACTGACGCCCGCCTCTTTCGCAACGTCCTCCAGGCGCGTGCCCTGCCATCCTCGCTGCTCGAACAGGACTCGGGCGACCTTGAAGATCGACGAGCGGGTGCGAAAACGCTTCGTCGCGGCCGTGCGCTGGTAGTGATCTTCGACTGCCACGAACAGCACATTAGCACTCCAGGCAAGTTGTGGTTGACGACAACTTGCCTTCGGGGTTAGTTTCTTCGCACGGGCTGGACCGGCCGACCCTCGGCCGACCTCCAGTCCGGCGAAGGAGACAGCGATGACTCAACTCGACCCCTACGGCAGCAACCTGCCGTCGATGCTCACGCCGGGAGGCCGCGCGCTCGTCCGCGACCTCGCCACGGTCCGGCGAGCAACCAGTGTCGGCCTGGCCAAGGGTGACGGCCTGGCGGCCTTCACCGAGCAGACGATGGGCAACCTGACGGCTCTCGACCGTCAGCGCCGCATCCTCGCCCGCGGTGACGAGACGCTGAACAACCTCCTCATGGAGGTCGAAATCGGCTACGTGCTGAACGTCTGCAATGAGCAGCGCGGCATGTATCGGCGGTACTAGATGGACGCCGTCGACCCCGCCGAGATCCTGGATCAGCACGTCGCTGATCTGGACGACAAGCTCAGTGGCCTTCTGGCCGAGATGGAAGCCACGGCGATCGAGTGGGCGGCGACCGTCCTCCGGTCGGTCGAGACGCCTCGAACAACCGAGGAGCCGTGATGCAACTCCTCGTCGTCTTCCTTCTCTGTCTCGTCGTCAGCAGCGCTCTCTACTGGCTCATCGTCAACTTCTGGGTCTGGCTGCTGCTCGCGGTCGGCCTGGTGCTTCTCGTGCGCTTCGCATGGCCGCGCTTCTGCGCCTGGCTGGAACTCCGACAAGTCCGGGCGCAGACCCGGCAGTCCATCCAGCGCCAAGAAGTCGCGTACGACGAAGCCCAGAACCAGATGAACCAACTCGCCCAGCAACACCGTCTCCGAAAGGGAATCACCCGATGACGCTCACCGACTATTACACCCTGCTCGCGCTCGCCCTGGTGACACTCGCGTTCCTGACCGTACCGCCGGTCATCGCTGTCATCCGCGAGGACAACGAGGCGACCAAAGAGCGTGAAGCCGCCAGGCGGCGCATTGCCGCCCGCCAGCTCGCGTCCGCCAACCTGCCCGTCCTTCCCGACATCGGGGCTGATCCCGAGGAGCAGACATGAACAGTCAGATCACCCCGGAGCAGGCCGAGATTCTGCTCACGCTCTATTCGCTCATTCTCGTGGCCGTCGTAACGCGCTTGGTCGCGTTGGTCGCCTGGCGAAAGTGGTTCCGCGACGCTGCGCCGGACAACCTGACGCAGGAGGAGCGCGACCTGCGCCGAGTGCAGCGCAGGGGGCGCAGATGAGCCACTACCAGCCCTACCGAGGCGTTCACGGGCGCCGCTACCAGGTCGTCATGAAGTCCTGGCGCAGGCTGCGCCTCAGTGAGGACGGGGCCACAGTTCGCCACCGGTCCCGCCGCCGGCATCTCCTTGAGGAGCTGCGCGTGCTGGACCTCGAAACCTACGACTACCGCTAGGGACACGTCATGCACCCAGGAAAGTTCAGCAAGGCGCTAACCGCCGTGTTCGGTGCGCTGCTGCTCGTGCTCCTGGTGGCCGGGGTGGCGCGGGCAGCCTATGAACTGCTCGCGCCGCTCGTCCCCATCCTCATCACGGCCGTGGCTCTCGGAGTCATCTACTGGTTCATCTTCCGCGGCATCCGTCGCCGCTGACTGCAACCTCAAGCGCTGCGGAATCGACAGCCGTCTCTCTGGCGGCGCGGCAGCTGTAATTTCTACGGCTCGACCGCGCCGCCAGTCAGCTCCATAACAACAAGAAGGGAGTGCATCCGTGTTTTCGCAAGCTCGGCTGCTTTTCGCAGCCATAACCAACGGAAAGGCTCCCTATGGACAAACCCACCAAGAAAGTTCGCGTTGTCGGCGAGCGGCGTCCCGAACTCGACCTCGCACGCTTCGCTGACGCGCTCATCGCCTTCGCCCTGCACCGCTTGAGCGAGGACACCCCGAAGCCCGATCGTCCGGCCCCGCAGCCGGAACCCGGTCAGGAGGCGTCATGACCCTGGCGCTGCTCACCGCCGCTGGCGGCCTGCTCATCCTCTCGCTCATCCTCACCGCCCGCTGGTTGGAGTCCCGCTACTGGCGCGGCCGACTGGTCGCCTACCGGCTGCAACTGCCCAGCGGCCTCAGCGCTAACCAGATCGCCGCGTGGCTCGGCGTCCTCGCCGCCGACACCCGCCGGTGGCCGGTCAGCTTCGAGGTACAGGCGACCCACCGAGGCATCCGCTACTACCTGCTCACCCCACTCGGCCACGAGGCCAGCACGCTCGCCCGGCTGCGCTCCGCACTGCCGGGACTACGGGCAGAAGAGGCCCCCGACTACCTCACAGACCGCCCCGCGGTTCGCCTGGCGAGCGAGTACAAGCTGACCAACTTGCAACGCCCCCTCGGACACGACCGAGCGGAATCCGCCGTCACCGCCCTACTGTCCGGGCTGCACCCGCTCGCGTCGAGCGAGGTCGTGCGCATTCAGTGGATTCTCTCGGGCTCGCGGACCTTCTTGCCCAGCAAGGAAGACGCGGCCGAGCTGGCCCGCGCAGTACGCGCCAAGAACGCCGTACCGGTCTTCAACGCGGTGGCACGTATCGCTATCAGCGCACCGAGCAGAGCGCGGGCGATCAGCCTGCTCAACCGGGTCAGCAACGCCTTCAAGATGCTGGACGCGCCCGGTGTGTCCGTCCTGCCACGGGCGTTCCTCAGTGCCTCGGTCGTGGCCGAGCGGCTCTACGGGCGTGCGCTGCCGCTGACGGTCTGGCCGATGCGGCTCAACACCAACGAAGCTGCCGGACTGCTCGGCATCCCCCTCGGCAACGTGTACCTGCCTGGGCTCGAACTCGGCCGGTCGCGACAACTTCCGCCCCCAGAAGGCATGGCGCGCAACGGACTCGTGCTAGCCGACAGCAACTTCCCCGGCGCCCTCAACCGGCCACTCACCCTCACGACCGAAGACCGCTTGAGGCATCTGCACCTCATCGGGCCGACCGGCGTCGGCAAGTCCACGCTCATCGCCAACGCCGCACTCCAGGACATCGGGCGCGGTGACGGCCTGGTGTTGCTCGACCCCAAGAGCGACCTCGTGGCTGACGTCCTGGCCCGCGTACCGAAGGACAGGACGGAGGACGTCATCGTCCTCGACCCGTCCGCGACAGACTTCCCTGTCGGCTTCAACGTCCTGCAAGTCGGTCGCAGCGAGCACGAGCGTGAGCTTGTCGTGGATCACGTCGTGCACGTCTTCTCGGAGTTGTGGCGTTCGTCCTGGGGACCGAGGACGAGTGACGTGCTCCGTACCTGTCTGTTGACGCTCACCCACACTCGCGCCCACGACGGTTCGGCCTTCGCGCTGACCGAAGTTCCCGAGCTGCTGCTCAACCCGACCTTCCGCAAGTTCGTGACCGCGCAGGCCGGCGTGCCGGACACGGTGCGTTCCTTCTGGTCGGCCTACGAGCACATGAGCGAAGGCGAACGCGCACAGGTCATCGGCCCCAGCCTCAACAAGCTGCGCACGTTGACCACCAGGACGTCGCTGCGGCTGATGCTCGGCCAGAGCAAGGGCATCGACCTGGCCGACGTGTTCCGCAAGCGGCGCATCGTGCTCGTGCCGCTCAGCAAGGGCGTCGTCGGCACCGAAACGGCGCACCTCCTCGGTTCCCTCCTCATGGCCGCACTCTGGCAAGCCACCCTCGGGCGGGCGGCCGTCCCTGCCGAGAAACGCCGACCGGCGTGGGCCTACCTCGATGAGTTCCAGGACGTACTGAGGCTGGGATCGGACAACGAGCTGGCCGACATGCTTGCCCAAGCTCGCGGACTCGGCCTGGGGCTGACACTGGCGCACCAGTACCTCGACCAGCTACCCCGCCAGGTGCAGTCAGCCGTCCTCGGCACCGCGCGTTCACAGGTGACCTTCCAGCTCGACCACGACGACGCCCGCACACTGGAGAAGCGCTTCGCGCCCGCCATGACCGCAGCCGACCTAAAGGGGCTGCCGGTGTACGAGGTCGCCGTTCGTGCAAGCGTCGGCGGACAGACTCGCCTGCCCGCAACCGGCACGACTCGACCACTCGGCCCGCCGCGTCATGACGTCGCCGTGCTCTCCGAGCAGAGCCGCCAGCGCTACGGCACGCCTCGCGCGGACGTCGAAGCTGCGTTGCGCTCCCGCATTGAGACGCCAGCTGGTGCGCGCATCGGCCGGTCGAAGCGTGGAGGCTCGTCATGAGCCGCGCCATCCGACGTGTTGGTTTCGGCGTTGGGATCGCCTGGCACCTCATTTCGTGGCCACCGATGTCAGACGGCGCGGCCAGGCCGATAGCGCCAACGAAATGCCTCCTCCTCTTCATGGAGGACTCGCCATGACGCCTCACGCCTCCCCGTCCACGCCGTCCTCCGGCCGTCGTGTCCGGTCGGCGCTCGCCGTCGCGCTGGCCGAGACGCTGACCGAACGTGAATGGTCGATCCTCACGACGGTCAATCGCCTGCGGCTGGCGACCGGTCTCCAGCTCGAACGGCTGCACTTCGCGGACCTCACGGGCAAGAGCAAGTCGGTCGTGCGGTGGCGAGTGCTCAAGCGGTTGGTCGATGCCCAGGCGCTCATGCCTCTTACTCGTCGCGTGGGCGGCAGCCTCCGCGGTTCCGCCCAGCTCACCTACGCGCTCGACGTCACTGGCGAACGACTGCTCCGTCTCCGTCGCAACCTGAGCGCGGGGAAGGAACGCATCCGTCGACCGGCACCGATCGGGGAACGCTTCGTCGCTCACACGCTGGCGACGAGCGAGCTGTACGTGCAACTGACGGAACGCTCGCAGGCTGAAGACTTCACGGTGGACACGTTCCTTGCCGAACCCGCAGCCTGGTGGCCCAACGGTGCTGGCGGCTGGATGAAGCCCGACGCCTATCTGTCGGTCTCGTCAGGCGAGATCACCGATCACTGGTGGGTGGAAGTCGATCTAGCCACCGAAGCCGCACCTACGCTGCGCGGCAAGTTCCTCGCCTACATCGACTTCGTGCAGCAAGGGCAACTCGGCCCCGGCGATGTCGTGCCGCGTGTGCTGGTGACGGTGCCGACCGACGCTCGCCGTGACGTGATGGCGACTGTCGTCGCCAAGCTGCCAGCACCGGCCGATGAGCTGTTCGCCGTGGTGCTGCACGACGAGGCCGTGGGTTGGCTCACTGCGGAACTCAGCGTGGCCGCCGATGAGTAGCCGCCCGCGAGACTGGTGGGTCGTGGGCGGCATGACCGTCACCGCCCTGGCTGCGGCCGTCAGCAGCTTCTCGGGCCTGCACTCGCTAGCAGCGGCGACCGGGTGGCCGGAAGCTCTGGCGCCGCTGTTGCCGTTCACCGTCGACGCCTACGCGATGACTGCCACCCGCGTGTGGCTGTCCAAGGCGACCGGCTCAGCGGCGGCCCGGAGGTTCGCGCGCTGGAACGCGATCGGGGCTATCGGGCTGTCGCTGGTCGGCAACGCCGCCTGGCACCTGATCGCGGCCCAGGTGCTCACCGTGACGTGGCCGATCGTCGTGCTCGTCGGTGCCGTACCGCCTGCCGTCCTCGGACTGCTCTCGCACCTGGCCGTCCTGCACGGCCAGGACGACGAGGACGAAGCCCCGTCACCCGGTACGGAGCTGCACGAGTCCCAGGACGAGGCCGACGCCGGCGGGGACGACCTGATTGAGGCGGCTCGCGCCGCCGACCAAGCCCACCGCGCCGAGCACGGGAAGCCGATCACTAGGGACAAGCTCCGGCGACAACTTCAAACGAGCACCGAGCGCGCAACATTTCTCCTTCGAGAGTTAAAGAGTCAGAGTTAGATCGGGCCGATCATCTGTTCCATGTTGTAAATATAACTGTTCCCAAAAATCGACACACTTGCTAATAATGTAGTTCAGGACATTTGACACAATTAACGAGAGGAGGTGATTTGTGGAAATCAGAAAACACGATCACGGGAACGGCGTCGACCACATACCCGTAACACTGGGCGACTACATAAGGCACGGCCGAGAAGATATGGGGATGTCAACGCGCAAACTATCGCAGCAACTTGGTATGCACCCGTCATACATATCGCGCGTTGAGGCTGGAGCGTTCCAGCACCCGTCTCCCGAGAAACTACAACGCATCGCAACCTGCCTGAATCTTGAATACGCAAGCCTGTGCGCACTGGCAGGATACGGCGAGCCTGGAGGGCTACCCAACTATCCCGCCTATCTCCGACTCAAGTTCGACATGAGCGACGAAGACGCAAGCCGCCTTGTCGAATACTTCGACCTACTGCGTACGAAGCACAACATTACAGAACGACCAACCAACAGCGAACATCCGTAGTCTAAACGGAATGCCCATTAAGGAGGGTCATGCAATTAAATGAACAGTCACTTATAGATACGGTCAGATCGGTTATGCCGACCTCGATGCTCGGCCTCCTCAAGCGAGGAATCACCGAGTCAGAAGCACGACGCATCGCCGAACAGCAAGCACTCAAACTGCTGGAGCTACTGGATATTAAAGAGCCCAGCGTTGACATCGAGATGATTGCCGAGCTCCCCGACATTGAAGTCAATGTGCTGCCAAAGCTACCCATATCGGGAATCTCAATATGGGAAAACAACAAGTGGCACATCGGCATCAACGCCAATGAAAGCCTGTGGCGCGCTCGTGCAACACTTGCGCACGAGCTGAAACACATCCTAGACGATCCGTTTCACGAAACAATCTATCCCGATTGGCCGCGCAACTCCTTTGAGCTATACGCGCCCGCAGAACGCATATGCGACTACTTCGCTGGCTGCGTCTTGGTTCCCGCCCCCTGGCTGAAAGAAGCATGGTCTAAGGGCATTCACGACATTGCACGTCTTGCTAGCTTGTTCGCAGTCTCCGAAAGCCTCATTGAGGTCCGCATCAAGCAAACACGAGTGGCCCAAACACAGGGAACAATTACGCGCCTTCGCGGCTACCCGGTATCTGCTTATAAACGTAGCGCCGGGCTTGTCATGGCAGCACAACGGAAGATTGTTGGCGAATCAAAAACTCAAAAGAGAGATGAAGAAACGATCAGCGAAAAAGTAGAAAGGAACGAGAAACATGAACTACAGCCTTGCGTTGCTACCGGTTAGGGCGCAGCAGCAAATTGAAAGAAGGGCTTACATGCGAGCCAAGCCTGAGGAACAAGCCCCGGAGCTACTCACCGTGCCTGAAGCTTGCGCCGAGCTGCGCATAAAAAGATCGAAGCTGTACATGTATCTCCACTCCCGACAGCTAACCAGTGTGAAGCTGGGCAGTCGTCGCCTAATCCCCCGCAGCGCCATACGTGCGTTGGTTGAGGATCGGACCATCGAGGCATTGCCTAAGCAATCACACAATCAAATTTGACTAAACAACTAGACAGGAATAAGCATGGAAACGAACCAACATCCGGTATGCACCCAAGACGACTTGCAGCTATTCGCCAACTGCGTAGCAAATTTTACTGTTGACGAAGACGGCGAATCGCAAGCTCACATAGATGATTTTGAGGGCGTATTCGTAACGACCCCCATCGAGTATATTTGCGTAAGCTGCGGCAAACAGTGGCCCATTAATGAGAAGTCAGCTAGCAGCATCCTCGAAGCTTGGAAGGATGCCACGGGACACTTAATCAAACGAGAACTCACCTAGTGGTACGGCGAAATGCGAATGGCGAAGGGAGCATCTACAAGCGCAAGGATGGCAGGTGGGAGGGTGCAGCCTATTTAGGAACAATTAGCGGCAACGTCAAGCGGCTTCGCGTCTACGGGAAGACCCGTAAGGAGGCCCACGAAAAACTAACCACAGCCTTGGCGCAGGCACAGCAAGGAATTTCGCTGCCAGACCGCACTTGGAAACTTTCCGAATATCTGGACTACTGGCTCGATCGCGCCGTAAACGCCAAGCTGCGACCGAACACCCACAGGCGTTATGAAGGAGTTGTTCGACTCCATCTAAAGCCTGCGCTCGGTAAGAAGTCACTGCAACAGTTGTCGGTGCGAATGGTGGAGGACTTCTACAAGAATCTACTTACCGAGGGCGCTTCAAGAAACACCGTTTATCAGGCTCGCAAAGTTCTCGGCGCTGTCCTTACGCACGCTATGAGGGAGGAACTTCTACTGCGCAACGTAGCTCGACTGGCCGAGATGCCAAGGTACAAGCCAAATGAGGGCCAATACTGGACTGCTCAAGAAGTTGTCAGCTTCCTCCGCGTGGCCCAATCAGATCCATTGTACGAAGTTTTCGTTCTGGTTGTCCTCTACGGCTTACGCCGAGGCGAGGTGTTGGGCATCCGATGGCGAGACGTGGACTTCGAGAAGGGCGTATTACGCATCAGGCAACAGATACAGAGGATCGGCGCAAGTTTGCAAGAGGTGGAGCTGAAGACAAATTCAAGCGAACGAGATCAGCCGCTGTTAACAACGGCCCGCGAGGCGCTTATGCGGCAGAGAGACAAGCAAGCAGCCGCTCGCTCAGCAGCTGGCAATGAATGGGTTGGGCCGGGAACTAACGACGAACTCGTCTTCACGACTCGGACCGGAAGTCCGATTGAGCCACGCAATCTATATCGTTCGTTCCACCGCATCCTTGAAAAAGACGGAATCCGCAGGATCAAGCTTCACGAACTACGCCACACCAACGGCACCACTCAAAAGGACCTCGACGTCCCTGAGCGAGATATCCAAGCCGTGCTCGGACACAGCAACGTATCGACCACCCGCATCTACCAACATGTAAGCCTAAGCAATAAGCGAGATGCGCTGGAGAAAGTAGAGAATCACCTGTTCACAAGACAGTCCACCGTCTACCAACGTCGTAGCCGTCAAACCCTGCCGTCAACAAAGAAAAAACTCCACCTAAACGGTGAAGTTCTCTCTGGTGGCGCCTCCCAGACTCGAACTGGGGACACGCGGCTCTTCAGGCCGACCCAGGACACCGTACGAGACCGCGTCACCTCTATAAATCAAGCCATGCGTGTCCACGGCCGAACATGGAAGCTCGGCTGTATAGCCGTCAACATTGCCGTCAAACCGTCTGATCTGGAGCTTGCCGCATGACGCGCCAACACAAACGCCGCGAACGCGGCCCTCCAGCCTGCCGGATGCGCTCCCTCCCTATTCGACAACCAGAAAGGAGCCGGTCTTGAACCCGCTCACCATCCAGTCACCGACCATCGAGAGGCGGCGCTATGCGCATACTCACCGACGTCCTGCAAGGGCTCGACCTCGGGCAGCCCTTGCCAGACGGTATGAAATTCGCCGTCAGCTATCTACGCGTGTCCACCAGAGCCCAGGCCGAGACCGACTACGACGAAGACGGGCTGTCCATTGCGGCCCAACGCGAAGCCAATCAGCGGAAAGCTGACCAGCTCGGCGCAGTCATCGTGGCCGAGTTCATGGACAAGGCCGAATCCGCCAAGGCTGCTGACCGCCCCGAACTGCAAGCCATGCTCAAGTTCATCCGCGAACTGGGCAGCATCTCCTACGTCATCGTCGACAAGGTAGACCGGCTCGCCCGTAACCGAGAAGACGACGTGCTCATCAACATTGCCGTCCGGCAAGCTGGAGCACAACTCGTCTCCTCCAAGGAGAACATTGATGAGACGCCTTCGGGCAAGCTTCTGCACGGGATCATGGCGACCATCGCCGAGTTCTATTCCGCCAACCTCGCAATGGAGGCCATGAAAGGAATGCGCCAAAAAGCCAAGGTCGGCGGTACACCGGGACTCGCCCCGCTCGGCTACCGCAACGTCCGCGAACACATCGACGGACGCGAGATCCGCACGGTCGCCGTCGATCTGGAGCGTGCGCCGCTCATCCAGTGGATGTTCAGCGCCTACGCAACCGGCGACTGGACGATGTCCCAGCTCTGTGACGAGCTGGAGCGTCGAGGGCTCCGTATCCCCGCATCCCGGAAGCGGCCGGCCCGACCGGTCAGCATCCAGCACATCGACAAGATGCTGATGAACCGCTACTACCTCGGCTTCGTCAAGTTCGAGGGCATCTGGCACCAAGGGCGCCACACGCCGATCATCGAACAAGACACCTTCGAGCGCGTGCTAGCCATCCGCAAGTCACGCTCGGCTTCCCGCGAGAAGCCACAGCGCCACCCGCACTACCTCAAGGGCTCGATCTTCTGCGGCCACTGCCAAGGACGGCTCGGCGTCACCAACGCGAAGAACCGTTGGGGCACCGTCTATCCGTACTTCTACTGCATCGGCCGCGCGAAGACTCGAACCTGCCCGCAACCCGCGGTGCTCATTGCAGACGTGGAGGCGTCAGTCGCGGACTACTGGAGCCGCGTCCAGCTCTCCACTCTGCGCATCGCGGATATCCGGGAGCAGGTCATGGCTGAGCTGAAGCGACGCCAGGAAGGCGACCGCTCCGAACTCGACCGACAGGAGGCACGCAAGAAGAACCTGCACGACCAACAGCTCAAGTTGATGGAGGCCCGGTACGCCGACGCCATCCCTCTCGACGTACTGAAGTCCGAACAGGAACGCATCGCCCGCGAGCTGGCCGGAGCACAACAGGCCATCGACCGCTGCTCAATGCAGATCGAAGCCGTCGTGCAGGTGGTCGAAGAAGCATTGCTGCTGTGCGTCAACGCGCACCGGCTCTACCTCAGCGCACCACCGGCCGTCCGTCGCCAGCTCAACCAAGCCGTCTTCACGCGCTTCTGGATCATTGATGACCAGGTGCACGGCGCGGACCTGACTGAAACCTTCGCCCACCTGCTCACCCCCGACCTTGCCGACCGGTTGGCCGAAAAGCAGGGCGGCGAAGACGACACGAACGGTGGCGACCAGCGCGGCCGTACGGCCCGCAAACGTGCCCCTGGGGCACGGAAACCCACCCTGGAATTGGTGCGGCACAAGGACGTTGTACAACGTCCGCGCGGCCCACTTCCCGCCGAAACGACGAACCCCGGACCCAACCGGGACCGGGGTTCGAACGTTCTTACTCTGGTGGAGCTGAGGGGAATCGAACCCCTGACCTTCTCGATGCGAACGAGACGCGCTACCAACTGCGCTACAGCCCCTTGGTTGTGCTCGTAGAGCTTAGCAGTGCCCTACGAGCACCCCACGCAGGGGGGTCACTCACCGACCGCACGTCGATAAGGGCCGGTCCCGGGTTCGTCGAGCTCCTCGAACGCCGGGTCTTCGTCGTCCAGGTCGACGACGACCGCGCTGCGGCGGACGCGGGACGTCGGGGACGGGCGGCGTTCGACCACCTCGCGGCGGACCGGCTCGACGACCTCGACGTTCTCGGCTTCCGCGTGGTCCTCTTCGTCCGACGGAGCCGGATCGGAAGAAGCCGTCCCCGGAGACGAAGGACGCCGGGGTGCGCGAGAGCTGTTGAAGCGGGCGAGCCGGCGCTGCCGGATCTCCTCCTCGATGCGCACCTGGCGGCGCAGGTACACCAGGTACCCGATGAGCGCGACGTCGATCGCGCCGTGTCCCCACCAGGCCAGCGGGAAGACGAAGCCGGCGACGGCTCCGCTGATCACCGCGATCGCGAGCAGGATGACGACGACGCGCTGCCGGAAGCTGTACTTGGCGCGGGCCGCCATCTCGGCGGCTTCGGGGTCGAAGCCGCCGCGGCCGGGCCGGTAGCCGGGCCGGTCGCGTTCGGCCCGGGAATCCCGGGAATCCCGCGAGCCGCGGGCCGGCTGCGGAAGCGGCTCCGGGTCGGGCTCCGGTTCCTCGAGGTCGTCTTCGAGTTCGAGCTCGGCCTCCAGCTCGGCGAGGTCGTCCTCCACCGAGGGCCGGATCCTCCCGGGATCTTCGGACATGGCGAATTCCTCCCGGTCTTCGTTGCGTCCACTGCGCACGACCCTGGCCGCGAGGGCCGAGTCAGCCGTTCTCGCGACCTGCTGCCGCCGTCGCGCGACCATGGGCACGAGTACGACGAGCCATGCCGCGGCGAGCGCGACGATGATCACGGAACTGGGCATCTCCCGTCACCTCCCCCGATCCTTCCACCACGAATCACGTTAGTCACAGGAGTAACAGATCAGGCGGAGACTCGCCGGGTTCGGTCACGGAAAAGCCTCACCGGATTAGGTGAAACTCACAGCATGTGGTAACGCAGCTACTGACCCGGGTGGGTAATCACGTTCAGGCGTAGTCGGCGCGGCCCGCCGCGACCAGCCGCGACACCAGCCCGGTCCCGGTTTCCTCACGCGTGATGGCGTAGCAGCAGTGGTCCCGCCAGCCTCCCGCAACGTCGAGGTACCGCTCGAACAGCCCCTCCTGCCGGTAACCCGCTTTGCGGAGAACCCGCAGGCTGGCGGCGTTTTCCGGCCGCACGGTGGCCTCCAGCCGGTGCAGCCCGGCGGCGCCGAAGGCGTGGTCTGTGACGAGCGCGACGGCGGCGGTCGCCACTCCGCCGCGGACCACCTCGGACGACACCCAGTAGCCGATCCAGGCCGACCGCAGCGACGCCCGGATGACGTTACCCACAGTGATCTGGCCGACGAGCCGTCCGTCCAACGTGATCGTGAACGGGAGGCACTGACCACGCCGAGCGAGCGAACGCAGCGCCGCCCACTGCGACGGCCACGACCAGAAGGCGTTGCGTTCGGGCCACGGGCCGACGCCGGTGGGTTCCCACATTTCGAGGTGCGCGCGGTCCCGGAGCCGGATCCGGCTCCACTCGCCGGCGTCGCGCAGCCGGACCGGCCGGATCGCGACCTCGCCCGCGGGCACCCGCAGCGGGCCGAGCCGCGCCGGCCAGCCCGGGTGCCGGCTCTCCACCGGATAGGACACGCCCGACACGGAGTTCATCAGGCCCGTTGCGCCAGGAAGGTGACTTGGACCTGTTCTCCCGCCTGGACGTCGGTCGCCTCTTCCGGCACGTTGATCAGGCAGTTCGCTTCGGCCAGCGACGCGAGCAGGTGCGCCCCGGACTGGCCGAGCGGCTGGACCAGGTACTCGCCGTTGGCCTCGTCGCGCAGCAGCTGGCCGCGGAGGAAGCCGCGCCTGCCCTCGGTCGAGGTGACCGGCGACAGCAGCCGCGCGCCGACGATCCGCCGGTGCGGGTTGCGGGTCCCACGCGCCGCCCGGATCAGCGGCCGCACCAGCACCTCGAACACCACCAGCGCGCTCATCGGGTTGCCCGGGATGAGGAACGTCGGCACCGAGTCGGGGCCGAGCCTGCCGAACCCCTGTACCGAGCCGGGGTGCATCGCCACCCGCGTCATGTCGATCCGGCCGAGGTCGGACAGCGCGGCGTGGACCTCGTCGCCGGTGGCGCCCCCGGCGCCGCCCGCGACCACGACGAGCTCCGACATCAGCAGCCTGCCCTCGACGACCTCCCGCAGCCGCTTCGGCTCGCTCGGCACGATGCCGACCCGGCTGACCTCGGCACCCGCGTCCCGGGCGGCCGCGGACAGTGCGTACGAGTTGACGTCGTAGACCTGCCCGACCGACGGCGTCCGGTCGATGTCGACCAGTTCGTCGCCGACCGACACGATCGACACCCGCGGCCGCGGGTAGACGAGGACCTTCGCCCGGCCGACCGCGGCCAGCAGGCCCACCTGGGCCGAGCCGATCGTGTCGCCGCGGCGGACCGCGACGTCGCCGATCTGGACGTCCTCGCCGGCGCGCCGCACGTACCCCGCCGACGGCACCGAGCGGTGCACCGTGACCTTGGCCTGGTGCCCGTCGGTGTACGCGAGCGGCACGACGGCGTCGGCCAGCGTCGGCAGCGGCGCGCCGGTGTCCACCCGCACGGCCTGGCCGGGCTGGAGCCGCCGCGGCTGGCGCGAACCCGCCGCGATCTCCCCGACGACCGGCAGCTGCACCGGCTCCTGCCCGGCGTTGCGGACGTCCACGCTGCGCACCGCGTACCCGTCGATCGCGGCCTGGTCGAACCCGGGCAGCGCGTGCTCGGCGACCACCTCCTCGGCGCAGAGCAGGCCCTGGGCCTCGGAGATCGCCACCCGCACCGGCTGCGGCCGGACGGCCGCCTCCAGTGTCATCGCGATCTGCGCGTCGACCGAGCGGAACCCGGGTTCGTCCCCGGCCACCTCGGGCCGCGCCGCGTCGAGGGATTCCGTCATGGGCGTTCTGTTCCGATCCGTTCCGTCAGCCACGCCCGTAAAGATGGACCGTACTCGGGCGTTTCAAGCGCGAAATCGACCGCGGCGCGCAGGAAACCACCCGGATTCCCCAGGTCGTGGCGGCCACCGCGGTGGACGACGACGTGCACCGGGTGTCCCTCGCTGATCAGCAGCGCGACCGCGTCGGTCAGCTGGAGCTCGCCGCCGCTGCCGGGGGTGATCCGCTTGAGCGCGTCGAAGATCGCCCGGTCGAGCAGGTACCGCCCGGCCGCGGCGTAGGTCGACGGCGCGTCCTCCGGCTTCGGCTTCTCGACCATCCCGTGCACCCGCTTGACGTCGTCGTCATCGGTGTCGGTGACGTCGAAGACGCCGTACGGCGAGATTTCGGCCTTCGGGATGTCGAACGCGCAGAGCACGCTGCCGCCGTGCTCGGCGCGGACCGCGCCCATCCGCTCGAGCACGCCGGTGGGCAGCACCAGGTCGTCCGGGAGCAGCACGGCGACGGCCTCGTCGTCCGGGCGCAGGTTCGGCTCGGCCTGCGCGACGGCGTGGCCGAGGCCGAGGGCCTGCTCCTGGATGGCGGTTTCGACGGCGAGGAGAGCGGAGCCCCGCCGCACCTTCTCGAGCAGTTCGGTCTTGCCCTTGGCCTCGAGGTTCCGCTCGAGCTCGGGCTGCTCTTCGAAGTACCGGACGACGGCGTCCTTGCCCGGCGAAGTCACGATGACCAGGCGTTCCGCGCCGGCGGCCGCGGCCTCGGCGGCGACCAGCTCGATGCCCGGGGTGTCCACCACCGGGAGGAGCTCCTTGGGCACGGCTTTCGTCGCCGGGAGGAACCGTGTCCCGAGGCCGGCGGCAGGCACGATGGCGGTTCTGAACGTCTGGGTGGTTGCGGCGCCCGTCATGGGCGCAGAGCCTAACGTGAGGTCATGCACGCGCTGGGCAATGAGCACCCGAGCAAGGCGGAGTGGCGTGACCGGGTGACGCGCGCCCGGGCGGGGCAGGCAGCCGAATCACACGCCCGGGAGGCGTCGGCGCTGGTCAATGCGGTGTCGAAGGTCACAGCGAGCACCGTGTGCGCGTACCTGCCGTTCGGCACCGAACCGGGGACGACCGCGTTCGTCGACGCGCTGGCGGCCGGCGGGGCGCGGGTCCTGCTGCCCGTCATCCGGCCGGCGCCGGGGCCGCTCGACTGGGCCGAGTACACGGGCGAGGCCGATCTGGTGCCCAGCCGGTTCCGCGGCATCCGCGAGCCGGGCGGGGAACGCCTGGGCAGCGAGGCCGTGGGCGCGGCCGAGCTGGTGCTGGTGCCCGCGCTGGCCGTGGACCACCGTGGCGTCCGGCTCGGGCGCGGGGCCGGTCACTACGACCGCTCGCTGGTCTTCGCCGCGGCCGGCGCCGCGCTGCTGGCCGTCGTCCGGGACGAAGAGCTGGTCGAACGGCTGCCCGGGGAGCCGCACGACGTGCGCATGACCGGGGCCTTGACGCCGGGTCGAGGCGTGGTCGAACTGCCGGTGTGAGCAACCCGGAATTGCTTTCGGGGAATGTTTTCCCGCACAATCAGGTTGGCACTCTGGTCGGATGAGTGCCAGCAAAGGAGCCGTCAGTGCCTACGTACCAGTACGCCTGCAAAGAATGCGACCACCGGTTCGAAGCCGTGCAGTCGTTCTCGGACCCCAGCCTGACCGTCTGCCCGCAGTGCTCCGGGGCGCTGCGCAAGGTCTTCAGCTCGGTCGGCGTCGTGTTCAAGGGGAGCGGGTTCTACCGCACGGATTCGCGCGACTCGAGCAAGTCGAGCACCGCGCCCGCCCCGGCGAAGACCGAGACCAAGACGGAGTCGAAGTCGGAGTCGAAGTCGGACACGAGCTCGGCATCCTCCTCTTCGACCACGACGAAGACGGCTGCCGCGGCGTCCTGACCCGCGACTTATCCACAACACCCCGGTTGTCCACAGATGCCGGACGAGGCCCTTCCGGCGGCCCGTCCGGCTTCCCTAACGTCGATCTCGTGCGGCACACCGCCGCACCCGATCCGGCCGAGGGGGCCCCGTGGACGTCCTGCCGAAGCTCCGCGCACTTCACCTGACCCGGCTGCAGAGCCGGCGGACGCGGCTCATCCGCCGCTGGCTCGCCGCCGGCCTGCTCGTGCTGGGCGGGCTGTCGCTCGTCCACCCCGGTTCCGCGCGAGGCGCACCGACCGTCCTCGCGGCACACGACCTCCCTTCCGGCGCGACGCTGCACGCTGCCGACGTCAGGCTGGCCGACCTCCCCGACGAAGCACGTCCGATGGGCGTGCTGAGCTCCTTCGACGCCGTCGACGGACGCCTGCTGGCGGGCGCCGTCCGGGCCGGTGAACCGCTGACCGACGTCCGGCTGGCCACGGTCCCGACCTCGGCCGAGCCCGGCACGGCGACCGTGCCGGTCCGGCTGGCCGACGTGGCCGTCGCCGAATTGCTGCGGCCCGGGCAACGCGTCGACGTCGTCGCGGCGCCGGATCCGGCAGCGCCCGCGTCCGTGCTCGCCGGCGGGGCGACGGTCGTGACCGTCGGGCACCCGGAGCCGTCGACGCGCAAGGGGCCACTGGTGCTGCTCCGGCTGCCGGAAGCGTCCGCGACGAGGGTGGCGGCGATTTCACTGGAGCGTCCGGTAACGGTTACTCTCCGCTAGCCCCGCCCGCCGAGATGGGCGCGGGCGTCCCCATCCCGGTTCGTGAGGAGAGCAGAGTGCTCAAAGGTTTCAAGGACTTCCTGATGCGCGGCAACGTCGTCGACCTCGCGGTGGCGGTGGTCATCGGCTCGGCGTTCACGACGATCGTCACGGCGTTCACCACCGGCCTGATCAAGCCGCTGATCAACACCATCGGCGGCACGGACGCCGCGCAGGGCCTGGGCTTCAAGATCTTCCCCAGCAACCCCTCGACGTTCCTGGACTTCGGCGGCGTGATCAACGCGGCGATCAACTTCGTGCTGGTCGCGGCGGTGGTCTACTTCGTGATCGTGATGCCGGTCAAGAAGCTGCAGGAGCGCCGCAAGCGCGGCCAGGAGCCGGGCCCGTCGGAGCCGACGGACGTGGAGCTGCTGATCGAGATCCGCGACCTGCTGCGTGCCCAGCAGTCCCAGCGCGGCAACGACCGCGACTGACCCCGGTCAGCGGTCGTGGTGCGGTGGCCGGTTCTCCCGGTACCAGTCGTCCGGGAGACCGGTGCGCCGCTCGGGATCACGCTCGTCGGAGGTCGTCTCGGGCAGGACGTCCCCGAAGATCTCGTCGACCCGGCGGCGCTGCTCGCTGCCGGTTTTGGGATCGCGTTTCTCGCCGGACATGCCCTCAGTCTCCCACGACGCGGTGTTTGACAACTCCAGAGAGCTAACCGAGCGCATCGAGGCGGCGCAGGTGCTCAGCGGTCAGCTCGAGCCCCGCGGCGGCGACGTTCTCCTCCAGGTGCGTGATCCGGCCGGTACCCGGAATCGGCAGGACCACCGGTGATCGGGCCAGCAGCCACGCGAGGGCGACCTGGGCGGAGGTGGCACCCACCTCGCCCGCGACAGCGGCGATCTCCGCGCCGCCTGCCGCGGCCGGTGCCACCGGCCGCCAAGGCAGGAAGGCGATTCCCGCCGCGGCACAGGCCCGCAGGACCGGCTCGTGCTCACGGTCGAGGACGCTGTACCGGTTCTGGACGCTGACGACCTCGACGAGTTCACGCGCCCGAGCGAGTTCGCCGACAGTCACTTCGGACAGCCCGAGCAGGCCGATCTTCCCGGCGGACTGCAGCTCGCCGAGCGTGCCGAGCTGCTCGGCCAACGGCGTTTCCGGGTCGATGCGGTGCAGTTGCAGCAGCTCGATCCGCTCCACGCGGAGCCGGCGCAGGGCCTGGTCGACCTGGTCGCGCAGGATTTCGGGCCGGGCGTCGAGCCGCCACTCGCCGCCGAGCCCGGTTCGCGCGACGCCGACCTTGGTGGTGATCAGCAGCTCGTCGGGATAGGGGTGCAGCGCCTCGGCGAGCAGTTCCTCGTTGGCTCCGCCGCCGTAGAGGTGCGCGGTGTCGATGAGCGTGACACCCAGCTCGACGGCCCGCCGGGCGACGGCGATCGCGCCGGCCCGGGCGGTCCCGGCTTCGGTCGGCAGGTGCATCGCCCCGAAACCGAGCCGGCGGACGCTCAGCCTGCCACCGATGCGGAAATCGGGGGTCACATCTCTTCGAGGCCCGTGCGTCACGTCGATGCCCCCAAGCAGCTCAAGTGCCCACAACCCAACTGGTCGACATCGAGGCCGACCCGGCCCGCGACCTCGCCCAGCTCCGGCCCGGCCATTTCGTTCCTGCCACCCGAGCACACCTCAGGCCGATCCTGAGAGCTCGTCGATCACGTGCGGCACCAGCGAGCTCAGCGTCGCCATCCCGTCGCGAACCGCGGTCCGCACCTCGTCCCGCCATCCGCGGATCCGGTCATCGCCGACCGAGAATCCCGCGTCCGGCCCGTGCGTCAGGTCGATACCCCCCGAGCAGCTCAAGCGGTCCACATCGAGCTCGACCGGCCGCGAGGTCGTCACTGAGCCACCCCACGGCCCACCGAGCACCTCAGGCTGGGAGCAGCGCTATCCGTCACCCCCGGCCCTCGCCGGGCATCACACCTCTTCGAGACCCGAGAGCTCGTCGATCACGTGCGGAACGAGCGAGGTCAGCGTCGCCATCCCGTCACGGACCGCGGACCGCGACCCGGCGAGGTTGACCACGAGCGTGCTGCCGGACACCCCGGCGAGCCCGCGCGAGATCCCGGCGTCGACCGCGCCGGCGGCCAGCCCCGACGCGCGGATGGCCTCGCTGATGCCCGGGATGGGCCGGTCGAGCACACCGGCGGTGGCGTCGGGAGTCCGGTCACGCGGCAGCACGCCGGTGCCGCCGACGGTGATCACCAGGTCGGCGCCGCCGATCACGGCCGTGTTGAGCGCGTTGCGGATACCCGCGGTCTCGGCCTCGACGACCACGACACCGTCGACGATGAAGCCCGCTTCTTCGAGCAGCTCCGTGACCAGCGGCCCAGTGGTGTCCTCGTGCTCGCCGTGCGCCACGCGATCGTCCACGATGACCACGAGGGCCCGGCCCAGCCGTTGTGCACTCCGTTCCATGTCGCCCACCGTAGCCGGTTTCGCCGCCCGCCCGCCGCAAGGTGCCGCGTACGGCGGCGACCTGTTCGTCGTCGTCGACCTGATCGGCGCCATCAGCAATCCCGGCGGGCGAGCGCAAGCAACCACACGGTCTCGCGCCAGCCCCAAGTCAACCCGGCCGACAACCGGCCAACTCCGCCTACGAACTCTGCGGCACCGCCAGCAAGCTTCTTGACCCCGGCCAGTTGGGCGGTGCCGTCAGCGAGCCGCGCCTGCCGGCTTCGACGGGCTCGCCGGTGGCAGCGGAGTCGGCACGGGCGAAGAATCGGAGTTCTGACGATTCCGTGACGTGACACCGCAGGTTCCAGCGGACCCGGGCGAAGGCCCCTAGCGTGGCCGGTGTGCGCGTACTGGTCACCGGCGGAGCCGGGTTCATCGGGTCCCACATCGCCGACCTCCTGGCCGACGGCGGTGACGAGGTCGTGGTGCTGGACAACCTCCTCCCCACGGCCCACGGCTCCCGCACGCCGCCGCCGTACACCGGCAGGCACCGGTTCCTGCGCGGCGACGTCACGGACGCCGAGATCGTCGCGGAGCTGCTGGACGGCGTCGACGCGGTCTGCCACCAGGCGGCGGTGGTGGGCCACGGGATCGATCCGTCGGACGCCCCGTCGTACGCCCTGCACAACGACTACGGCACGGCGGTGCTGCTGGCGGGAATGCACGCGGCCGGCGTGCGGAAGCTGGTCCTCGCCTCGTCGATGGTCGTCTACGGCGAAGGCCGCTACGCGTGCGCGGACCACGGCGTGGTGGCACCATCTCCGCGCCGCCGGTCCGATGTGGACGCCGGCCGCTTCGACCCACGTTGCCCGGCGTGCGAGGCGCAGCTGAGCTGGCAGCTGGTTCCCGAAGACGCGCCACTGAACCCCCGCAGCACGTACGCGGCGACGAAGCTGGCCCAGGAGCACCTGGCCGGCGCCTGGGCACGCCAGACGGGCGGCACCGTGTGGGCGATGCGCTACCACAACGTCTACGGCCCACGGATGCCCCAGAACACGCCGTACGCGGGAGTGGCGTCCCTCTTCCGCTCGGCGCTGGCACGCGGCGAGGCCCCCAAAGTCCTGGAAGACGGCTGCCAGCAGCGCGACTTCGTCCACGTCCACGACGTGGCCAGGGCGAACGTCCTGGCCCTCCGGACAGCCGGCCCGGGCGACCTCACCCCGGTGAACATCTGCTCCGGCACCCCGCACACAGTGGGCGACCTGGCGGAGGAACTGGCACGGGCCTGCGGCGGCCCGGCACCGAAGGTGGTCGGCGGCGCCCGCCCGGCCGACGTCCGCCACGTGGTGGCCGACCCCGCCCGCGCCCGCGAGCAGCTCGGCTTCACCGCGGAGATCGGCTTCGCGGAGGGCATCGCCGACTTCGCCACGGCGGAGCTCCGGGAACCGGTCTCCCCCTGACGGGGCCCGTGGACCGACCTCGCCCGCCGTGACCATCGGAGACCCCGCCGGAGCGGAACCAACCACCCGGCGCTGCCTAAGACAGCGCGAGCGGCAGGCGCACCTCGAACCGGCACCCCGGCCCGTGGTTGTGCACCCCGATCCGCCCCCGGTGCGCCTCGACCAGCCCCTTGGCGATGGCCAGGCCGAGCCCGCCGCCGCTGGTCGTCCCGCCGCGCTCGGGCGTTCGCGCCTGCGTCCCGCGGAAAGCGACGTCGAACACCCGGTTGAGCTCGTCGTCCGGAATGCCGCCGCAGGAGTCGTCGACGGCGAGGAGGGCCTCGTCGCCGTCGACGCCGATCTGCACCGCGACCGTCCCGTCCGGCGGGGTGTGCCGGATCGCGTTGGACACCAGGTTCCGCACGATCCGGGCCAGTTCCGGATCGCTGCCGGTCACCACCGGCCAGGTCGACGCGCTGGCCAGCACCCGCACCCGCTTCCGCTCGGCCACGGGGGCCTGGGCGGCGACCGCGTCGCTCACCACGTCCCGCAGCGGCACCGCGGACATCGTGAGCTCCAGGGCCCCGGCGGTGATCCGCGAGAGCTCGAACAGGTCGCCGACCATCGCGGACAGCCGCCGGGTCTCGCCGCTGATCCGCTGGGCGTAGTCGGCGACCTCGTGGCGCTGGGACACCACGCCGTCGGCCAGCGCTTCGGCCATCGCCTGGATCCCGGCCAGCGGGCTGCGCAGGTCGTGGCTGATCCAGGCGACGAGTTCACGCCGCGACGCCTCGGCCGCGCGTTCCCGCTCGCGTGCCTCGCGTTCCCACACGCTCCGCCGCGCGATGGCCCGGCCGAGGATGATCGCCGCGGGCACGGTGACCAGCGCGACGAGCAGGCAGACCAGCAGCATCGTGGTCAGGGCCGGGGTGAACATGAACCCGCTGATGCCCAGGACGCCGACCAGCGTGGAGAGCACCGGGATCAGCACCAGCACCGAGAGCGTGGTGGTCAGCGAACCGCGGCGAAGGACGTACAACGCCACGCCGCCCAGCGCCGCGACCGGCAGCGAGAACAGCAGCGCGAACGGCAGGATGTGCCAGAGGTGCGTCAGCATCTCCGGCAAGGACTCGCCCGAGCCGATCACGGCTGCTCCCGGTCGTAGCGGTAGCCGACGCCCCACACGGTCGCCACCCGGGTCGGCTTGGCCGGGTCGCGCTCGATCTTCTCCCGCAACCGTCGCACGTGGACGGTCACTGTGGACTGGTCGCCGAAGTCCCAGCTCCACACCTTCTCGAGCAGGTCCGCGCGCGAGTAGGCGACACCGGGGTGGGCGAGGAAGAACGCCAGCAGATCAAACTCCCGGGTGGTGAGGGGCAGTTCGCGGCCGCCGCGGGTCGCGGTGCGCGCTTTCATCTGCAGGCGCAGGTCGCCGTCCACGAGCTCCGCGGCGGCCGGCTCCGGGCGGGGCATCCGCGCGCGGCGCAGCACCGAGACGACGCGGAGGGCGAGTTCCTTGGGACTGAAGGGTTTCGTCACGTAGTCGTCGGCGCCGAGCTGGAGCCCGGCGATGCGGTTCTCCTCCTCGCCGAGGGCGGTCAGCATGACGATCGGCACCTGGCTGACCTGACGCAGCCGCCGGCACACCTCCAGGCCGTTGATCCCCGGCATCATGACGTCGAGCACGACCAGATCGGGCTCGTGGGTGGCGAACTTCGCCAGACCGTCGGCGCCGTCGCCGGCCAGGTCGACGGTGAACCCGGCCACCTCGAGGTAGCGGCGGACGACGTCGCGGACCGTCTCGTCGTCGTCGACCACGAGCACCCGTCCGGCTTGATCGCTCATCACGTCTCCCTCACCAGCCCGTCAGCAGCAGGTGGTTGACCACCAGCGCCGTCGCCGCCTGCGCGGCGAGCCACCACCGGCGGCCGGGCCGCGGCAGCAGCGCCGTCAGCGGCAGCAACCACACCCCGAACGGTAGCCAGATCCGTTCGGTCTCGGCTTTCGACAGGCCCGAGACGTCGGCGAAGAGGATCGCGCCCAGTGCCGCAAGGCCGAGCAGGAGCACCGGATCGGTGAGCAGCGCCCGGCGCGGGGACCCGAACCCTCGCCGGACGGCGGCCACGACCGCGGGACCCAGGGCGACGACGACCGCGGCGAGATCGGCCCACACCCAGTACGAGTAGGGCCGGACCAGCGCGACGCCCTGGTAGTAGCGCTCGGCGACCAGGTGGTAGCCGTCGAGCCACCAGAAACCCGCCCAGGCGAAGACGCCGACGACGGCCAGTGCCGTGACGATCGCCAACGCCGCCGCCCGCCACTGCCGGCCGAGGACGGCGGCGGCCACCGCGAGCACGCCGAGCAGCACCAGGCCGTACGACAGGAAGATCGCGAAGCCGAGCAGTACCCCGGCGGCCAGTCCTGCGGGAACGGCGTACCGGCGGCCATGGGCGAAACCCGTCGCGGACAGCGCGAGCATAGCGAGCCCGGTCGCCGTGACCCCGGCGAACAGGCCGTCCGCCGAGACGCCGATCCACACCGCGCCGGGGGTGAGGACGGCGAACGGCAGCACCGCACGGGCCGCGTCGGGCCGGCCGAGCAGGGCGACCGTGGCCGGCACGGCCACCGCCACCAAGCCGCCGACCAGCACCACGGCCGTGGCCGCCCACGCGCCGCCGTGCAGGCCGAGGCGGTCCAGCCAGACGAAGACGAGCGTCGCGCCCGGCGGGTGGCCGGACACGTGTGTCGTCCAGGACTGCGGCTGGAAGTCGAGGATGCGGGAGGAGAACTCGCGCAGCATCCGCGGGATGTCGGTGATCCCCGGGACCTCGTGGAGGTACTCCTGCGGAATGGTGAGGTGCCCGGCGAACCCGCGGGACCAGCCGTCGACCATCGCCAGCGAGAAGATCCAGGCGAGCGAGGCCAGGTAGCCGGCGGCGAGCGCCCGGCGCCACGGCAGGCGGGCGGCCAGCGCCGGGCCGTGGAGCACCACCGCGACCGCGACGAGCACGGCGAACACCGAACCCGGGCCGACGTGCGGCAGCCAGTCGGCGAACAACGGCGGCGCGGACACGAAGATGACCACGCCGGAGCCCGGCCGGTTGTAGTACATGCCGACCGCGGTGGCCGCGGCGACGAGCACCACCGCCGCGGCGACGGCCAGGAGGTCGGCGCGGCGGCCGGAGGGCGGGGCTTCGGGTTCGCAGGCAGGCGGCTCGGCGAGCCGGGCTGCCGGTTTCGGCTCGCTCATCGTCGCCCACCGTAGGTCCGCGGCGGGCGATCCGCGCCCTCGGCACGGGAGCCGTAACGACGCGGTAAGAACTCACCGGACGTCATGATTCGGTAAGCGGCGCAAGGGTTCTACGACACTCGAGCCGGACTTACGGTCGGCGCCGTGACTGACTTGGAAGTGGATGTCGTCCTCCCCTGCCTCGACGAAGCGGCCGCGCTGCCCGGCGTGCTGGCCGGGCTGCCGCCGGGCTACCGCGCGATCGTGGTCGACAACGGTTCGTCCGACGGCTCGCCGGACGTGGCGGCCTCGCTCGGCGCGAAGGTCGTCCACGAACCGCGCCGCGGCTACGGCGCGGCCGTGCACACGGGCCTCGAAGCCGCCACCGCCGACATCGTCTGCTTCGCCGACGCGGACGGGTCCCTGGACCTCGCCGACCTGCCACGGCTGGTGACCGCGGTCGAGAACGGTGCCGACCTGGCCGTCGGACGCCGGGTGTCGACAGGGCCCGGGGTGTGGCCGTGGCACGCGCGAGCCGGCAACGTCGTGCTGGCGCTGCTGTTGCGCAGCCGTGGGCTGCCGGTGCGCGACATCGCGCCCCTGCGCGCGGCGGACCGGCGAGCCCTGCTCGGCCTCGGCGTCACCGATCGGGCGTTCGGCTACCCGCTGGAACTGCTGATCAGGGCCCAGCGGCGCGGGTGGCGGGTCCGCGAGTTCGACGTCCGCTACGGCGAACGTGCCAAGGGGACGAAGTCGAAGGTGTCCGGCTCGGTCCGGGGCACGCTGCGCGCGGTCCGCGACTTCGGGCGGGTGCTGGCGCGATGACGGCCCGGTTCATCCTGCTGGTCGTGGCCAAGGCGCCGGTGCCGGGACTCGCCAAGACCCGGCTCTGCCCGCCGGCAACACCGGCCCAGGCCGCCCAGATCGCCGCGGCCGCGCTGCTCGACACGCTCGACGCCGTCTGCGCCGTGCCCGGCGCCGCGCCCGTCGTCGCGATGACCGGCGACCTCGGCTCGGCCACCCGGCCCGTCGAAATCGGCATGGCGCTGCGCCGCGTCACGACGATCCCGCAGCGGGGCTGGGACTTCGGGGCCCGGCTGGCGAACGCCCACGCGGACGCCGCCGCGGTGCACGCCGGCCTGCCGATCCTCCAGATCGGCATGGACACCCCGCAGATCACGCCGGAAGCCCTCGCCGCGGCCGCCGCACCGATCCTGGACAGCGGGCACGACTCAGTGCTCGGCCCGGCCGCGGACGGCGGCTGGTGGGCGCTGGGGCTCGCCGACCCGCGGCACGCGCAGGTCCTCGTGGATGTGCCGATGTCCCGCGACGACACCGGTGAGCGCACGCTGCGGGCCCTCACTGCGAGTGGGCTCCGGCCACGAACGGCCGCATGTCTGTCCGATGTGGACACCATGGCGGACGCTCGTGCGGTGGCGGCGGCGTGCCCGGACGGCCGGTTCGCCCGCGCCGTCGCCGCGGTCGGCGGACGGGCGGTCGCGTGATGACGGCCCCGGCGACCACCGGCAACGAGTTCGACCACGGCCTGCTCGGCCACCGGTGCTGGCTCGAACTGGCGAACGGCGAACGGATCGAGCTGGCGGTGGAACGGTGGGCGGAACCGTCCGAGGGCGACGACGTCCTGCTCGACGCGTGCGCCGGCCCGACTGTCGACCTCGGGTGCGGGCCCGGGAGGCTCACCGCGGCGCTGGCCGGGCGCGGGGTCGTCGCGCTGGGCGTGGACAGCTCGCGCACCGCCGTCGGGCTGACCCGGCGTCGCGGCGCGAGTGCGTTGCAGCGCAACATCTTCCACCGTCTGCCCGGCGAAGGGCGGTGGCGGCACGCCCTGCTCGCGGACGGCAACATCGGCATCGGCGGCGATCCGGCCGCGCTGCTGCGGCGCACGGCGCGGCTGATCGCCCCCGACGGCGACGTCCTCGTCGAGCTGGAGCCGCCCGGCCGCGGCCTGCGGCACGAGCGCGTCCGGCTCCGGCCCGGCCACGCCGACGGCGCCTGGTTCACCTGGGCCTGGGTCGGGGTCGATGCGATCGCCGAGGTCGCCGCGCGTGCCGGGTTGCGCGTCGACTGGACCACCCGGCACGGCCACCGCTGGTTCGCCCGATTGGAGCGATCGTGAAACTCCCCGCGGAAGGACAGTTCAAGGCGGCGGCGCACCACGAGCGCGTGACGTCGAAGGTCGGCCTGGCCCTCGCGATCACGTTCACGACGTGCTTCGCAACCGGGTTGCTCAGCCATCTGATCCAGCACCCGCCGGCGTGGTTCTCCTGGCCCAGCCGCCCGGTCGGGTTCTACCGCGTCACGCAGGGGCTGCACGTGATCTCGGGGGTGGCGTCTATCCCGCTACTGCTGGCGAAACTGTGGAGCGTCTACCCGAAACTGTTCGGCCGGCCGCTCGTCCGCTCGCTCCCGCACGCCCTGGAGCGGCTGTCGATCCTGGTGCTGTCCGGTGCGGCGTTCTTCGAGCTGTCGACCGGGCTGCTGAACGTCGCGCAGAACTACCCCTGGGGCTTCTACTTCCCGCAGGTGCACTACGCGGTCGCGTGGCTGGCGATCGGCTCGATCCTGGTGCACGTCGCGGTGAAGCTGCCGGTCATCCGCCGCGCCCTGAGCCGAGCCTCGGTCGAGGAGTCACCCGCGGAAGGGCTGTCGCGGCGGGGTTTCCTGGTGACCACCGGGCTGGCGACAGGTGTCGCGGTGGTAGCCACCGCGGGCGTGACGGTCCCGTTCCTGCGCGGTGTCTCCGCCCTTTCCTGGAAGACCGGCAACGGCACCCAGCGGCTCCCGGTGAACCGCACGGCGGCGGCCGCGGGTGTCACGTGGTCGCCGGCCTGGCGGCTCTCGGTGGTGACCGCGCGCGGCACGACGAAGTTCTCGCTCGACGAGCTGCGCGCCCTGCCGCAGACGGCGGCGGAGCTCCCGATCGCGTGCGTGGAGGGCTGGAGCCAGTCGGCCACCTGGCGCGGAATCTCCCTGCCCACGCTGCTGAAAGCCGTCGGCGAAGCACCGGGCACGGCGGTCCGGGTGTCCTCTTCGGAACGCGCTGGGCTCTACGGCGCCAGTGTGCTCCCCGGCGAACACACGGCCGACGAGCTGACGCTGCTGGCCCTGGAGCTGAACGGCGAGGTCCTCGCCTTCGACCACGGCTTCCCCTGCCGGATCATCGCCCCGAACCGTCCCGGCGTGCTGCAGACGAAGTGGGTCACGGAGCTGGAGGCGCTGTGAGGACCGCCCGCACACTCCTCGCGCTGCCAGGACTCGCGGCACTGGCGTGGGGTGTGGTGCTGTTCGCCGAGTACGCGCTGCCGTTGCGTCCCGACGTCTTCGGGACGGTGGGCTGGATCATCGGCGGGCCGATCGTCAACGACGCGGTCATCGCCCCGCTGACGGCCCTGCTCGGCTTCGCCGTGGCCCGGCTCCTCCCACCCCGCTGGCGAACCCCCGTCATCGCGGGCACGGTCACCACCGCCACGCTGGCCACCCTGGCGGTCCCGCTGCTCTGGCGCCCGTACGGAACCCCGCCGATGCCCGGCCTCCACGACACCAACCCGGTCCCCGCACTGGCCCTCACCTTGGCCACGGTCTGGCTGGCCGTGGCCCTGACCGCCCTCCGCCCCCGTGTCGACCCCCCAATCACGAGTGACGCCCCTCCAATCACACGTGATGTCCCTCCAATCACGCGAGATACCCGTCCCGGCACGCCAGCCGACCCTCCAGGCACGCCAACCGACCCCCGAGGCACGCCAGCCGACCCGCCAGGCATCCCGGCCGACCGTCCCGGCCCCTGACCCGGGCACAAATGCGGCCACGCGCGACCGGCATCGAGTGCCTGGTCGCGCGTGGCCTTGTGGGTCCGGCCCCGAAGACGGGGGTCGAGCCGAAGTTGGTCTCGGCCGCACCAGGCGGCCGAGCGTCTGAAATCAGTTGGGCTGGACGGGCTGGCCGCCGAACGTCACCTCGACCGTGCGGCTGTCGGCGAGCGTGAACGTCGCCTTCTCGTCCGGAGCCCGGGTGCGGACCGCCGCGACCAGCGTGTCGGCCGAGTCGATCGGGCGATCGTCGATCTTGGTGACGACGTCGCCCGACTTCAGGCCGGCCTTCTCCGCCGGGCTGCCTGGCTTGATGGTACCGAGCTCGGCGCCGCCCTGCGGGGCGTCCTTGACCTCCGCGCCGATGTAGGTCTGCACCGCCTGGCCGGTCTTGATGATCGTGTCCGCGGTGCGGCGGGCCTGGTCGATCGGGATGGCGAAGCCGATGCCGACGTTGCCGCCTTCGGAGCCGCCGCCCTGGCCACCGCTTGCCGACTGGGGGCTGTAGATCGCGGAGTTGATGCCGATGACCTGGCCTGCCATGTTCGCCAGCGGGCCACCCGAGTTGCCCGGGTTGATCGCCGCGTCGGTCTGGACCGCGTCCATCACGGTGGTCTGGTCGCCGCTGCTGCCGCCCGCACGCACCGGCCGGTGCAGCGAGCTGACGATGCCCGAGGTGACCGTGCCGGCCAGCTCGAACGGCGAACCGATGGCGACCACCGACTGGCCCACGCGCAGGTCGTCGGACCGGCCGAGCTCCACCGGGGTCAGGTTGCCGACGCCGTTGACCTTGACGACCGCGATGTCGGTCGTCGGGTCGCGGCCGACGACCTTGGCGGCGGCCTTCTTGCCGTCCTGGAACACCGCCTGGATCTGCCCGCCGTTCGCGCCGACCTCGACGACGTGGTTGTTCGTCAGGATGTAGCCGTCGGTGCTGATCACGAACCCGGAGCCTTCGCCGGCGCCCTGCTGGCCGCTGACCTGCAGCTCGACCACGCTCGGCGACAGCTTCTGCGCGACGGCCTCGACCGAACCGGCGGGCGCGTTGCCCGTCTGCTGGGCCGGCTTCGGCGCGTCGAGCGCGTTGCCGGCCGGGCCGGACGACCCGCCGGTGAAGTACCCGACCGTCCCGCCCGCGACGCCGCCGACCAGCAGCGCGACCAGCGCGACGCCGGCGAGGAGCTTCCCGCCGGACCGCTTGGGCTCCGGCGCGGCCACGGGGTAGCCGGACGTGCCCGGCTGCCCGTACGGGTTCGCCGGCGGGTAGACGCTCTGCTGGGTCTGGCCGGACGGCAGCTGCGCACCCGGGGCGGACCAGGGGTTCGCGGTCTGCCCGCCGTACGCCGGATCGGCCCCGGTCACCGCGTGGTACGACGGCTCGGAGTACTGCGGCGCACCGCCGGACTCGGGCTGGGCCTGTTCACCGTACGGGTTTCCCGCCCAACCGCCCTGGGCCGGCTGCTGGCCGGTCTCGGGGTGCCGCGGCGCCGCGGGGTTGTGCGCGTTGGGGTCGTTCTCGGTCATGTCCTCACCTTGCGCGATGGTCCTGAGAGGTTCCTGAGCCGAACCTGTGCATCGGAGATGAGTATGGCCGCCTCAGCCCGCCGCGCGGAGCCGTTCCGCGATCTGCTCCGGCGTCGCGTCGTTGATCCACACCGCCATGCCCGATTCGGACCCCGCCAGGTACTTCAGCTTGTCCTTCGCGCGCAGCACGGAGAACACTTCCAGGTGGAGCCAGCCGAGCTCGCGGTCGCGGTGGACCGGCGCCTGGTGCCACGCCGCGATGTACGGCAGCGGCCGGTCGTACAGCGCGTCGCAGCGGCGCAGCACGTCGAGGTAGACGTCGGCGAAGTCGTCGCGCTCGGCGTCGGTCAGCGCGGGGATGTCCGGGACCTGCCGGTGCGGCACGATCTGGACCTGGACCGGCCAGCGTGCCGCCGGCGGCACGTACGCCGTCCAGTGCTCGCCGGAGGTCACCACGCGCGCGCCGGACTTGACTTCCGCCGCGAGCACGTCGCCGAGCACCGGGCGGCCGTGTTCGGCCTGGTACGCGCGAGCGACGTCGAGCATCCGCTCGGTCTTCGGGGTGACGAACGGGTAGCCGTAGATCTGCCCGTGCGGGTGCGACAGCGTGACGCCGATTTCCTCGCCGCGGTTCTCGAACGGGAAGACCTGCTCGACCCCCGGCACCGCGGACAGCGCGGCCGTGCGGTCCGCCCACGCGTCCACCACGGCCCGCACCTGCTTCGGGCTCAGGCTGGCGAAGGCGCCGTCGTGGTCGCTGGTGAAGCAGACGACTTCGCAGCGGCCGCGCCCAGGCCGCACCGGCACCAGGCCGAGACCATCCACAGAGGACGGCTCGCCGACGACGTCCTCGGCGAAGGACGGGAACCGGTTCTCGAAGACGACGACGTCGTAGTCGCCTTCGGGGATCTCGCTCGGCTTGCCGGGCTTGCTCGGGCACAGCGGGCAGAGGTCCGCCGGCGGCTTGTAGGTCCGCGTCTGCCGGTGCGCGGCCATCGCGACCCATTCACCGGTCAGCGGGTCCAGCCGGATCTCCGATGCGGCCGAAACCGGCGGCAGGTCACGGGTGTCCTCGGCAACGCGGTCGGGCGCGCCGGGCTGGTCGAAGTAGATGATCTCCCGGCCGTCGGCCAGGTGTCGTACGGTTCGTTTCACGCTTCTTCGGCCTCGACCGTCTCCGCCGTTTCGGCGATCATGAGTTCTCCTGCTCGTTCGGCGAGTATTTCCTTGACCTCGCCGGGAATTCCGTCATCGGTGACGACGACGTCGGCCTCGTCGAGGTCGGCGATCGTCGAGATCCCGACGGTGCCCCACTTCGTGTGGTCGGCGAGCACGACGAGCTTGCGCCCGGCCTCGACCAGCGCGCGGTCGGTCTCGCTCTCGGTGAGGTTCGGCGTCGTGAACCCCGGCCCCTCGGCCATCCCGTGCACGCCGAGGAAGACGGCGTCCAGGTGCAGCGACCGCAGGCTGTGCACGGCGACCGGCCCGACCAGCGCGTCCGACGGTGTCCGCACCCCGCCGGTGAGCACGACGGTGCGGTCCGGCTGCGTCGACGCGCGAAGCACGTCGGCGACCTGGATCGAGTTGGTGACGATGGTGAGCCCGGGGATGGCGTCGAGCGCCCGCGCCAGCGTCCACGTGGTGGTGCCGGCAGAGAGGCCGATCGCGGTGCCGGGCCGGACCAGCGTCGCGGCGAGCTCGGCGATGGCTTCCTTCTGCGCCCGCTGACGCACGGACTTGGCTTCGAAGCCGGGCTCGTCGGTGCTCTTGCCGACGACCGAAGTGGCACCGCCGTACACCTTTTCGACGAGCCCGCGCCCGGCGAGGACGTCGAGGTCGCGGCGCACGGTCATGTCGGACACGCCCAGCCTGGTCACGAGGTCACTCACGCGGACCGCGCCGGTCCGGCGTGCCTCTTCCAGGATCACCGCCTGTCGCTGACGCGCCAGCACCTTTCACTCCGTCCGTCGCAGCTCAACCACACAAAATCCTACACGATTCAACATGGAATCTGCCGCGCGGAGGAGGGTGAACTTCGAAACACCCAGGTCACGACGCGGGCAGCAGGCGGGGCACCACGCCCCAGACGAACAGGACCACCACCGGTGCCGCCAGCGCAACCTGCCACGCTCGCGGCAGCGCGTCCGCGGTGACGAGGGCGGCGTACGCGTAGGAAGCGGCGGCCACGACGAAGAACACCACCGTGTTCGGCAGGTCGGCCACCGTGGACACCAGCGCGAAGAAGACCAGCGGCCCGCCCAGGGCGACGGGCCAGGCCGGCCGGATGCGTCCCACCGCCATGATCGCCCACGCGAGCAGCGCGACGCCGAACACCAGGGCCGGCACCGCGATGATGCCGACGATCAGGCAGGCGGGGCCGTCGCACAGACGCCACGGCACCACCTGCGGGACCAGTGCCGCCAGCACCACGCCGGCCGCGGCGACCAGGCACCGGCGGATCAGTTCGCCACCCGACACGTACCGATCCTGGCCGACACCGGCGCGGATGTCCCGGAAACGACCGGATCAGCCGGGCGCCCCCGGCAGCCGGATCGTCATCAACGCGCCGCCCTCGGGCGCCTGGGAGGCGTACACCGCCCCGCCGTGCCGCTCGGCCGCGTGCTTCACGATCGCCAGCCCGAGACCCGAGCCGGGCAGCGTCCGCGCCTCCGACGAGCGGTAGAAGCGGTCGAACACCTTGGGCAGGTCCTCTTGGGCGATGCCCGGGCCGGCGTCCGCGACCTCGACCACGGCGGTGCCGTCGCCGAGCGGGTACAGCCGCACCCACACGGTCGCATCGGGTGGCGAGAACTTCACCGCGTTGTCGAGCAGGTTCAGCACCGCACGCTCGAGCGCGCTGTTGTCGCCGGTGAGCACCCACGGCTGCAGCGAGACGTCGAAGTTGATTTCGCCCGCTCGCCGCCGCGCCCGGTCCAGCGCCCGCTCGACGACTTCCAGCAGTTCGACGCGCTCGAAGCGCTCGCGCGGCTCGTCCTGGCGGGCGAGCTCGACCAGGTCGCCGATGAGCTGCGTCAGCTCGTCGAGCTGGCCGCTGATGTCCGCGACGATGTCGATCCGGTCTTCGTCCGGCAGCGGCGGCGCGCCCGGTTTGCTCGCGGCGAGCAGCAGCTCGAGGTTGGTGCGCAGCGAGGTCAACGGCGTCCGGAGTTCGTGCCCGGCGTCCGCGACCAGCTGGCGCTGGCGTTCCTGCGAGTCCGCGACCGTGCCGAGCATGGTGTTGAACGTCTGGGTGAGACGCGCGAGTTCGTCGTCGCCGCTGACCGGGATGGGCCGCAGGTCGCCGGTCTTGGCGACGCGTTCGGCGGCCGACGTCAGCCGGTCGACCGGGCGCAGGCCGGCTCGCGCGACCGCGGTGCCCGCCGCGGCGGCGACCAGGATGCCGGCGCCGCCGATCAGGAAGAGCACCAGCGCGAGCTCGTTCAGCGTGCGCTTGGTCGGGCCCATCGACTGGGCCAGCACGATGGCCTCGCCGTTTCCGGCCCGCAGGGCGACCACGCGGCTGTCCGTGCGGAAGTCCGTCCGCAGCGACTCGGCCGATTCGCCGTTCGCGACGGCCAGCTCGTCCGGCCCGAACGGCGGGGGCGAGCTCGACAGCGGGTAGGTCATCACGGCGTGCTGGACGTCGGGCGCCGCGTCGAGCTGCCCGATCTGCAGGTCGGCGCTGGCCAGGAAGGCGCCGGGGACCTGCCGCAGCTCGGTCTGCACCTGCGGCGACTTGGCCGCCGCCTGCGCGCGCGCCAGCAGGCTGTTGTCGAGCTGCTGGTAGAGGTTGCTGCGCACGACCATGTACGCGCCGATCGAAACCAGCGCGACGGCGCCGGCGACGCAGGCGGCGGCGAGCAGCGTCACCCGGCCGCGCAGCGAGAACCGGCGAGCTCCCCAGCGCGTACCGCGGGGGTCGCCCGGTTCGGTCACGGCGGCGTTTCCCTCAGGACGTACCCCACTCCCCGCACCGTGTGGATCAGCCTCGGCTCCCCCTCGGCTTCGGTCTTGCGGCGCAGATAGCCGACGTAGACCTCCAGCGCGTTGCCCGACGTCGGGAAGTCGTAACCCCATACTTCCTCCAGGATCCGGCCCCGCGTGAGGACGTGCTTCGGGTAGGAAAGGAACAGTTCCAGCAGGGCGAATTCAGTCCTGGTCAGGCTGATCTCGCGGTCGCCGCGGCGGACTTCCCGCGTGCCGGGGTCGAGGGTCAGGTCCGCGAAGGACAGGGCCTCCGAGGCCTGGCCGCTCGGCCCTTCCGGGACGGCGCGGCGCAGCAGTGCCCGCAGCCGGGCGAGCAGCTCCTCGAGCGCGAAGGGCTTCGGCAGGTAGTCGTCGGCGCCGGCGTCCAGCCCGGACACCCGGTCGGAGACGGTGTCTCGCGCGGTGAGCACGAGGATCGGCAGGTCGTCGCCGGTGCTGCGCAGGCGGCGGGCGACCTCCAGGCCGTCGAGCCGGGGCATCATGACGTCCAGGACCATCGCGTCCGGCCGGTCGGCGATGATGGCTTCGAGCGCTTGCGCACCGTCGCTGGCCAGCTGGACCTGGTAGCCGTTGAACTCCAGGGACCGCCGGAGCGACTCACGGACGGCGCGGTCGTCGTCCACCACAAGGATGCGCATGGCGTCAGTTTTACGCAGCGTGCTGAGACCCGCCTAAGAACACACGGAGAACTCACAAAGGATTTGTCACTCCGGAGCGCGCGCGACCGGCGCGTTCCAGCGCCGCCACAGCGCGACCATCCGCACGCTGACCACGACAGCGGCCGCGACGACGGTCACCGGCCCTTCCGGAAGTTGCACAGCGTGACCAACGGCCACGAGCACCGAGCCGGCCAGCGCGGCCACGGCGTAGATCTCCTTCCGCAGGACGAGCGGGATTTCCCGGAGCAGCAGATCGCGCACGGCCCCGCCGCCGATGCCGGTCGTCATCCCGATCAGACACGCGGCGTAGACGGTGGCGCCGGCGTTGAGCGCGATGGTCGTCCCGGCGGTGGCGAAGACGCCGAGCCCGAGCGCGTCCGCGAGGAGAACGCCCCGCCGCAGCCGCGCGACCTGCGGGTGGAAGACGAAGACGGCCAGTGCGGTCCCGGCGCAGACGGCGAGGTAGGGCCAGTTCCGCAGCGTCGTGGGCGGGTGGATGCCGAGCAGGACATCCCGGATGACACCACCGCCGACAGCGGTGGTGAGCCCCACCACGACAACACCGAAGACATCGAGCCGCGCCCGCACCGCGGCGAGCGCCCCGGACGCGGCGAAGGCGACGAGCCCGACGAACTCCAGCGCCGTGAGCAGCATGTTCTACTGGTCGAGCAGCCCACCGCGGTAGGCCAGCAGCGCGGCCTGCACCCGGTTCGCCGCACCGATCTTGGACAGCACGGCGGAGACGTACCCCTTGACGGTGGCCTCGGAGAGGTGCAGCCGCCCGCCGATCTCGGCATTGGACAGCCCCTGACCGATCAGCGCAACGACCTCCCGTTCCCGGTCGGACAGCGAGGCGAGCAGCTTCCGGGCGGGCTGAGCAGCACGTTGTTCGTCCCGGTGCGACTGAACCATCCGCGCGGCGACACCCGGGTCCAGGACCGCACCACCCCTTGCCAGGTCCCTCACCGCCCTGAGCAGCGCCGCGGGATCGATGTCCTTGAGGAGGAACCCGTTGGCCCCGAGCCGCAGCGCGAGGCTGACGTATTCGTCGATGTCAAAGGTGGTCAGCATGGCCACGGTGGGCGGATCGGGGAGGGCGAGGATGGCCCGGAGCGCCCGGATACCGTCATCGGGAGCCCGCATCTTGATGTCGAGCAGGGCAACGTCGGGGTGGTAGCGCCGCGCAACCTCCACGGCGGATCTGCCATCGCTCGCCTCGCCCACGATCTCGATGTCCTGGGCCCCGGACATCATCGCGCGCAACCCCGAGCGCACCAGTTCCTCGTCGTCGGCGAACATGAGCTTGATCAACGAAGCCCTCCGCAACAGCCGGTGGGAGCGGCTCCCCGCGTCCCGTTAACGAAGGTTACCTACTGTTGTTCAGCAGTTCGAAACCAGACACGACCAGGTGACACGCTGGTCCGTCCAGGTCAGCCACGGTGGACGGTCCGCCTGGGTGTACTGGGGGTGTCGGCTGCGGGTAAGAACCACTCACCTGGGTGACGACGAGAGTCGGGCTACGCCATCCGTGCCCCTGCTGCTGCGACGAGCCTCGGCAGGTTAAGCTGACCCGGCAGCAGCAGGCCCTCGTAGCTCAGGGGATAGAGCACCGCTCTCCTAAAGCGGGTGTCGCAGGTTCGAATCCTGCCGGGGGCACAATTGTTCGTGCTCATATACTCCGTCACGAATGCCCTACGCCGAACGATCGTAGTGGCCAAACCTCATCGTGAGTCCTCGGCACAGCAGGTTCGACCTTGGTCGGGTGAAAACGCCCGGACGCCTCACGCACGGTCGCCCATGCCCGCAGTTCCCGGCGTGTCTCGTCTTCAGCGCGCTCGCGGGGCAGGCGACGCCCGCCGGCGTGCCGCGGCGTCGAGCAGATCCGCCACGGTCCGGCGGGCCGGCCGGGAGAGGGCCGGAGCGGTGTCGTCGCGGTAGCGGTGCAGCAGTTCCATCCGCACCCTCGTGCCCTCCCCCAGCGCGACCCGGACGAGGAACCGGTCTTTCTCGGCGGCCGACAGGCGGGTCATCCAACTGGCGAGGTCATCGGGATCGCCGACAGCCTCCTCGAGCGGCGGAGAAGCCTCGGCCGCGATGGCGAGGAGGTCGTCGTCGAGGCGGAGAAAGTCGGCGAACGCTCGCTGCGCGGCCGTGAGCGTGTCCAAGCCGGGCGGGACCGGTGGTTCGACCTCGGCGTCGGCTTCGCGGCCGAAAATGTCCTCGTCGCGTTCCCAGGCGCCGTAAGCCGCCAGCCAGGCGAGGTAGAGCGGCCGGAGGTCGCCGGCGGCGAGCTCGGCGCGGACTCCGATGATCGCCGACAACAGGCTCTCGGCGTCGTAGTCGAACTCGCCGGCATCGTCTTCGCTCGTGAAGTCGAGCACGAGGAAATCGTCTGCTACCCAGGCGCTCGCTCCGTCGCCGACGCAGTAGTCCTCGACGACATCCGGATCGAGCAGGTCACACGGCAGGCGGAACATCACGCGCTGGCTGCCCCAGTTGGCGACGTACAGGTGCGCGTCGTAGTAACGCTCCATCAGACGGCGCGGGTCACCCTTGAACTCGCCCCAGTCGTATTCGTTCACGAAGCTGGTGGCGCTGATCCTCGCCCGGGTGGACAAGGACCGGACTTCGGCTCGCTCGCCATCGTCCAGCGGCCGGTCGATCGCCAGGAACTCGTAGTACTGGTATTCGCTCACGCCTCATCCAGTTCGTCAGCGCCGGTGGACGGCCTCGCCCGGAAACTCGAATCGTCTCCCAGGTGGAAGAACAGGTGTCCCTCGATCGTGTCGTCGTCGACGAGGACGGCCCAGCCGCGTCCGCTGACTTGATCGCCTTCGTCGACGCCTTCCCAGGTGAACTCGACGCCGGGCGAGCCGTCACGTTCGGTCGCGCGGCAGTCCAGCCCGCCGGTGACGGCGATGAACCTGATCTGTCCGGTTCCGTCGGCGGCGAACTCGATGAATCCAGGCTCGTCCAGGTCGATGTCTTCGCGGTCCCAGCCGCTCATCGCCACCAGCCGCCACCGGCCGACCAGCCGCTTCGAAGACTTCGGCAAATGTCGAATCACGAGATGGCAGAGTAGTCACCCTTCACTCGGGCCCGCCGGTCGCACGTGAACTACTGTTGGCATTGAAGTTGCGGGGGTTGACGACCGGCGTCGCCGTCCCCGGCTCAACGGCGGCGCTTCTTTCCCTTTCCCTTGACGCTCCGGGAGCGGGCGAGACCGCCCAGCGGATGTACCTTGCGGCTCGGCGCGAACTGCTCGAACACCTCCGCCAGCTCCGCGAGCCCCACCTGGTCCGGATGCCCCGAATGCAGGACCGCTTGCTGCAGATCCGCAAGCTCGGCGCCAGCCGGTGCACTCAGCATTTCCAGCGCTGCTTCCGGCCCGGCCGTCTCCAACAGGAGAAGGAACTGCTCGGTCATGCCAAGCAGGCGCTCCCGGTCGTCGACTTCGCCGAGGTCCAGTTCGCCGCGGTCGATCAGCACGCGGGTTGCGATCGGGCCGAGGGCCGGGTCGGTGCGCAGGTCGCGGATCAGGAGATCGCCGTCCGGCAGGGAACTGACGAGAACCTCGAGCATGTCCGACGCCAGCGTGCGGAACGGGCTTTCGCGGATGGCGTCCAGCAGAAGGGGAAGGCCGGCCTCCCGGCCACCATGCGCCGCCAGCCAGCCGGAGATCTCCGCCGCGGCCGTCTCCGAGTTGTAGTGGTTCACGAGCGTGGTCAGCATGGGGGCTGGGGCGGCGTCGGCGAGATCACCCACCAGAGGCGCGACCCGGCCCTCCCGCAGCAGCCGCACCCGGACCGCCCGGGCACCCAGGGGCGTGAGGGTGACCAGGTCGACCGACGGGGCGTCGAGCGCGCTCCGCAGCCGGCCCTGCACGTCCGGCGGAAGCTCGGAGTTCTCCGGCACCAGATCGGTGGTGTACATCGGGTCGGGCGGCCCCACGGTCAGCTCGACCGCGCCGAATTCGGCCAGCTTGGCGAGCAACCGGCGGAACTCGCTCGCGAGCCCTTCGCGCCAGATCGGCTCCGTCGACGGTCCGAGATCGAAGCCGGCGTATCCGGCACAGGCCAGCCACGCGCTCTCGGCGAGCCGGACGACGGGAATCGGCTCCGGCATCCCGTAGATCGTGTTGAGCACGTCCGGCAGCACGATGTCGAGGTTCTGGTCGAGCAACAGCACGTAGCTGGGCGCCCAGCCGGTCTCCTTGACCAGCAGGCCCGGCCCGGGGAGCGCGTCGAACGCGGCAGTCCACAAGGCAAGAGCGTTCTTCAGCAGCGGCGCCGCCTTCGCCACGCGCACCAGCTTGCCCTTGACCACCCGAACGATCCGGGTGCGCTTGGCGAGTTCGAACACGATGGCGAGGTGGGGCAGATCGGCGCTGCTGCGGACGCTCTCGACCTTGTCACCGAGGTCCCGGTCGAGCGTGTCACCGGTGTCGAGCAACGACACCAGTTCGCGGGCGTCGGCGAGTTTCAGGTTGCCAGTGCTGGTCAATGCCCGGCCGTCACCCACCCAGTCGACGAGCTTCCGCAGCTGGGCCACGATGGGCGAGGCTTCGGCGGCGTCCGCGAGTTCCGAGTCGGCCGGCAGCGACACCGGCGGCTGGGAGAAAGCCCGCTCGGTCTGCTCGACGACGTGCCGGGCGGCGATTTCGGCGACGAGTTCGGCGTCGTAACTGTGCTTCCCCTCGCGCACCTCCGCGAGGAACGCGTTCAACGCGTCGTGGTCCGAGAGGTCGACCCCGTTCCGGGCAGCGGTCATCACCCAGAACTTGGCGATGCCGAAATTGCGTTCGTCGGCCATCGCGGCCGGAAACTCGGGCGTCGCCTTCGCGACCGCGGCCTCGAGGTCCGCCAGTGGCTCGCCCATGGGGTCGGCCAGCCCGTTCTGGTGGAGGTACCGGAGGAACATCCGCAGTGTTTCGGGCACGAGGACAGCCTCGTCGGCGGTGGCCGACAGGGTGCGCGGCACGTAAGACAGCAGGAACTCCCGGACCTGCGCGGTGGTCCACCAGGTCAGCCGCCCGTCGACGGACGTGTGCCGGAACTGGAGTGCCGACACCACGGCATACGGGTCGACCTCGCGGCCCTGCGCATCAGCCCAGCCGGTGAAGCGCCGAACCAGCAGGTCCTGCCCTGCTTCGTAGCCTTCGTGGTCGTCACGGTCGTAGTAGGTACGCACCCGGTCCCTCCTGCTCGCCTACTGGCAAGGTAGTGAAGGGAGCCGGATCGTCCGCATTCGGGTTTACGGCCGCTCCACCCACCGGGCCCCGTACGCCAACCCAGGCGTCAGGTGACGGAACTGCAGGTGCACCTCCCTCGCCGCATCAACCTGCAGCCTCCGTCCGCGATACCCCGGGTCCGTGATGTCCCTCTCGAACGCGCCCTCCAGCGCAAGCACCTCCGCAGGGCCCTCCTTCCCGAACCTCACGCGAAGGTCGAACACCTCACACCGATGCCGCGGGACGTACACCACGTGCACCGCCGGCTCGGCCGTGAACACCGCCGCGAACTCCCACGACTCGCCGCGAGACAGGGACAGCGGCGGCGGCAGCTTCACCGCGCCCTCCGCGAGCGTTCCGCCGTAAAGCACCAGGCCCTCGCCGGCAGGAAAAGCCAGGTCGAAAGACCGCAGGCCGTCCTGGTCCGCCACCACCCGGTGCTGCTCGAACACGCACGGCTCCTCGAGCACCACCGCTACCGTCAACGCCGCCGTGTGCCACTTGCCGGGCGTGGCTGAAGCCGGAGCTGCCGACGCCAGCTCCGCCAGCGAATCGATTGCCTCGTCCACGCGGCGGCGGACCGTGCGCGGGTCGCGGTCGACGCGCGCAGCCGCCCACCGCACCCGGTCCTGGTACAGCGGCTGGCGGGCCTCCGGCGTGATCGCGAAGGCCGCCAGCGCCGCCAGGCGGAGGTCCTCGGGCAACTGCGAAGACAGCTCGGCCAGGCGATCCGACACCTTGGCCCGGATCGTCACCATTCCGTCCGGCTCCGCGACCCCGCACGCCGCACGAAGCGCCGGGCCCACCCGGTCCGGGAGCCTGCTCGCCTGCAGGCCGCGGCCCTTGCGCAGCGTCTTCAGCTCCCTCACCAGCTCAGCGTGGTCCACCGGCTTCTCCTTCAGTGGGTCTCCATGGCAACCCCCTTTTGGTGAGGGTGCGGTCGGCCGGTGGACGGGAAGTGGACAGAACGTGCATCACCGAGGCGATCAACGCCGTTCCCATGCGGACGCCGTCGCGGCCCAGGTACGTGCGGAACGTTCCGATGCGGTCCAGTGCGTCCTGGTCCGCGTCGCCCAGGCCGAACGTCACCACGCGGGGACAGCGCGGCCACGAAGGGTCCGTCAGGGAAGCGAACGCCGACGGCCAGGTCACCGGGTCCGTCGGCTGGCCGTCGGACAGGAAGAACACCAGCGGGCGGTGCACGACCACGCGGTGGCGCTTCAACGCGGACACGTCCCGGTCGATCGCCAAGCGCAGGAACGTGAACAGCGGGCCGAAGTTCGTGCCCGCGCACGGGCCCGGTTCCGGCAGCTCGGCCAGTTCGTCCATCGGCAGCAACGACTGGACCACCTGCGGCTTCTCGCCGAAGCCGACCACGCTGCAGAACACGCGGCCGGCGAGCGACGCGTCCGCGTGGACGGCGCCGCGGAACTCGCGCAGCCCGGTGTTCAGCTCGTCGATGTGGTCGGTCATCGACAGCGAGACGTCGCAGGCCACGTAACACGGCAACACGTCGGACCCCATACCGGTTTCTCCTTCACCCCAGATCGACCGGCGGGAGTGTGCCAACGCCGTGTGCACCGAACGTGGAAGAAATGCGGATTTCCGAAACCCGGACGGCCGATTGCGCGACATCAAAAGAGGACAGCAAGCTGACGCCGGGGAGGCCGCGTGGAGTTTCGGATGCTCGGCCCGCTCGAGGCGTGGCACGACGGCGTGCCGGTGCCGCTGGGCGACCAGCAGCAGCGATTCGTCCTCGTCGTGCTGCTCCTGCACGCCAACAGGCCCGTGACGCCCGCCCGCCTCGCCGAGATCGTCTGGGCCGACCGCGAAGCCAAGCCCACCCTGGTGCGCAGCTACATCAAGCGGCTGCGAGACGTGGTCGGGGACGCGACCATCGAAACCACCCCGACCGGCTACCTGCTCCGGATCCGCGAGGACCAGCTGGACACCGCGCGGTTCAACCGGCTCCGTGCCGAAGCCGCGGACGCCCGCGCCGACGACCCCCGCCGGGCGATCGCGCTCCTGCGCGAGGCCGCCGGGCTCTGGCGCGGCAAGTTCCTCGAAGACATCGACGTCGACCGCGTCGGCGGGCCCGAGGTGATCTCGCCGGACGAAAGCTACCCGGACGTCGTCGGCGACCTGGCCGAACTCGAGCTCGAAGCCGGCGACCACCGCTCGGCGCGCGACCGGCTGCGGCCGCTCGTCCAGGCCGATCCGGCCAGCCAGAAGCACGCCGAACTCCTGATGCGCGCGCTGCTCGCCGGCGGTGACCGGGTCGCCACCCTGCGCGTCTACCACGCCACCCGCGACGCACTGGCCGCGCTGCGCATGGCACCCGGCCCGGTGCTGCGCAAGCTCGCCGCGCGCGCCGAACGGGGCGATCCGCCCAGTTCGCTGCCGTCCCGGCCCGGCGGGTTCACCGGCCGGGCCGCGGAAATCGCCGCGATCGAGGCAGCCGCCGCGGCCGGGCGGCAAGCCGTCTGGGTCAGCGGCGCGCCGGGGGTCGGCAAGTCCGGCCTGGCCGTCGAGGCGGCCCACCGGCTGCGCGACCGGTTCCCCGACGGCCAGCTCCTGGTGCGCCTCAACGGGTTCACCCCCGGTGTCTCCCCCACGAGCGTCGGTGACGCCCTCGGCGAGCTGCTCGTCGAACTCGGCGTGCCCGCTGAGCAGATCCCGGCCACCGTGGGCCGGAAAGTCACGCTCTACCAGGCAACGCTCTGGGGCACGCGCACGCTCGTCGTGCTCGACAACGCCGCGTCGCCGGAGCAGATCCGGCCGCTGCTGCCCGAGGCGGACGGCTGCCTGGCCGTCGTCACCAGCCGGCGGATGGGTGACGCCGACACCGGCGAAAACATCCGGCTCTCGCCGTTGCCGCCCGAGGAGGCGGCCGAGCTGTTCCACGCGCTCGCCGGGCCGTCGCGGCTGCGCGGCCGGGCGGCCGACGTCGCCGCGGTGGTCCGGCAGTGCGGCTTCCTGCCGATGCCCCTCCGCGTGGCGGCCGCACTCTTCCGGCGGCACGACCGGTGGCCGCTGGAGCACCTGCTGCGCCTGCTCGAAGAAAACGGGCCGTGGGGCGAGGCCGACGGCATCGCCGCCGTCCGGGTGTCCTACCGGCAGCTCGGGGAGCCGCAGCGCGCCCTGTTCCGGCTGCTCGGCAGCTTGCCCGGGCCGGACGTCGACGTCGCCGGCGGCGCCGCACTGGCCGGTTGCGACGTCGCCGAGGCGCGGTCGCTGCTCGACGACCTGCACGAGGTCAGCCTGCTGGAGGAGGCCGCGCCCGAGCGGTACCTGATGCTCGACCCGCTCAAGGAATTCGCCGCCGTCGAGCCGGCGCCCGCACCCGCGCTGGTGCGGCTGCTCGACTACTACCTGGTCACGCTGGCCGCCGCGGTCCGCGCCGCGTACCCCTTCGACCGGGCACAGCTGCCGTCGACGGCGGACCGGTCCTGCGCGGTGACGCCGGGCTTCGCCGGCGCCGACGCCGGGCTGCGGTGGATCGTCGCCGAACGCGACAACCTCGTGGCCGCCATCCGCTACGCCGCCGCGCACGCGCTGCCCGAGCACACCTGGCGGCTGGCCGTGCTGCTGTGGCGCTACTTCAACACGACGAACCAGTTCGAAGACTGGATCGGCACGCTCGAGCTCGCCTGGCGGACCGTCGCCGCCGACCCGGGCAACGACTACGGCCAGGCGCACGTCCTGCTGCGGCTGGCCACCGCGCACGACCGGCGCGGGCAGCTCGCCGAGGCGCTGGAACTCGCCGCTCGGGCACTGCCCAAGTGGCGCCGCCTCGGCGACCCGCGCGGCGAAGCGGCGACGCTGTGCGCGCTCGCCATCCCGACCATGGAACTGGGCCGCCACGAGCAGGCGATGGCCCACCTCGAAGCCGCGCTGGCCAAGTACGAGGAGACCGAAGACCGGCGGGGCGAAGCCCACGCGCTCGGCATGCTCGGCTACCTCAACGAACAGCACGGCAACCTCCGGATCGCGTTGCGCCAGCACGAATCCGCCGCGCGGATGCTGCGGGAGATCGGGCACGTCCAAGGCCTGGCCCACACGCTCAACAACCTCGGCTCCGTGCAGGAACAGCTCGGCCTGCTCGCCGAAGCGCTGACCAGCTACACGGACGCGCACGGGCACGCCGCCGAAATCGGCGATCGCTGCGTCGAGGCCTACGCGCTCAACAACCTCGGCAACGTGCACCGGCAGCGCGGCCGGTACGCCGAAGCCGTGCGCTACCACGACAAGGCCAGGGAGGTGGCGGCGAACGTGCCCGACGCCGACCTGCGCACCCAGCTCTACCTCGACCGCGGCGCGACGGCGCTGGCCCGCGGCGCCCGCCAGGAAGCGCTCACCGCCGGAAAATCCGCCCTGGACCTCGCCGACGGCAGCGGCAACCGCGCCTACCGGGCCCGTGCCCACCGCGGCGTCGCCGAGACCCTGCACGCGATGGGCGACCACGAAGGCGCCGTCACGCACTGGGCCGCGGCCGAGGCCGAGTTCGCCGCGCTCGACCTGCCGGAAGCCGGCGAGGTGCGCGAAGAACGTTCGGCGCTGGGCTGCGCCTGTGGCCCGCGGTGAGCCGTGAGCAGCGGCTCAGCCGCCGCTCACGGCCGGACCCTCAACCGTGCCAGGGGTTGCCCTCGGTGGTGGGCGTCGGCGTCGGCGTGACGACGGGGGCGGCCGGCGCCCCGCCGTCGTCGTCCGCGTGGGCGCTGGTGGAGCCGATCACCGGCAGCGCCGCGAGCGCGCAGATCGTGAGCACCGGGCCACCGATTTTGGCCAGCTTCTTGAACATGGCGAATCCCTCCTCGGGAATGGTGATTTCCGGGCGCTTCGGACAATTTCTGCGCCCTACACCGAGGATTCGCCGGCCAGGAATCGCCGACAAGGGGTTTCCTGTTTCATAAACGAATGGGAAACAGCACGACCAGCGCCCGGCCAGGAGCAGGCCCGCCGCTGCGAGGAGCGCGATCAACGTCGTCGTGCCGGCCAGCAGGGCCCCAGGATCGCCGCGCCGAGCGCGGCGCCCGTCTGACGGGCGGTGTTCAACGCTCCGCCGGTCAGCGACGGCCCCGGGGTGCCGCTGGGGTCGCCGCGCTGCTCGCCACCGCCTACGCGTTGTCCAACACGGACAGCAGCTCGTCCGGCAGCTCCAAGGTGAAGGCCGGCGCGATCGACTCGTAGTGCTTCCACGTGCGCGGGCCGATCAGCGGGATGACCCCCTTGCGCAGCAGCCAAGCCAGCGCCACCTGGTTGCCCGACGCCCCCAGCGAAGCCGCCACCTTCGCGACCGCGGCCAGGCGGGCTTCCGAGTCCGGACCCGCGTAGGACCGCCAGATCGGCGTGGATTCCCGATAGGCGGCGTCGTCGTAAATTCCGCGTAGCAGCGAAGAATACGCCGCCAGGGAGACGTCGGGGTGCTGGGAAAGCCAGTCCAGCAGCTCGCTCCCGGCAACGGAGGGGACGTCGGCGCCGGTCGGGCGCAGGTACGAGTGCTGGACCTGGACCGCCACCGGCGATGCCCAGCCGTTGGCGAGCGCCAGGGACCGGATGCGCTCCAGGCGCCAGGTCCGGACGTTGCTCCAGCCGATGTACCGCACCTTGCCCGCCCGGACCAAAGCGTCCAATGCGGACAGTGTTTCTTCGAGCGGCGTGGCCCGGTCGTCGACGTGGACGTAGTAGAGGTCGATGTGGTCGGTGCCGAGGCGCCGCAGGCTCGCCTCCGCCTCGCGCTCGATCACCGCCGCGCCGGCACCCTCGAACGTGCGCTCCACCGCGGCCCAGTCCACCGTCCCGTCCGGATGGCGAGCGGCGCGCGCCGCGGGGAGGTCCGTGATGCCCGCCGACACCTTCGTCGCCAGGAAGACGCGGTCGCGGCGGCCACGCAGCAGGCGGCCGAGCACCGACTCGCTTTCGCCGCCCGTGGCTCCCGGCTCCCACCAGGCGTAGCAGTTCGCCGTGTCCAGGAAGTCGCCGCCGGCGTCGAGGTACGCGTCCAGGATGCGGGCCGACGTCGGCTCGTCCGTCGAGGTGCCCATCGTCATGCAGCCCAGCGACACCTGGCTCACGTACTGGCCGGTCCGGCCCAGTTCCACCTTCTTCATACCGACCACGCTAGGCCGGAATCGGTTCGGTACTACAGTCCAATTTCGTGGCTGAATCACAGACCGATTGGGGCGTGCTGCTGGAGCTGACCGGGCCGGGCCCGAAGCACGAACAGCTGGCCAGGGCCCTGCGCCAGGCCATCCGCGACGGCGTCCTGACCGGCACTGTCCCGCCGAGCCGCCGGCTCGCCGCCGACCTCGGCTGCTCGCGGTGGGTCGTCACGCAGGCCTACGCCCAGCTCGTCGCCGAGGGGTACCTGGCCGGGTGCACCGGGTCGGCCACCCGGGTCCGGCAAGTGGGTGGCGCGGTGGCGGCGAGGGAACCGGCGCACCCGGCGCCGCCCCGGTACGACCTCGCTCCGGGCCTGCCCGACCTGCGGAACTTCCCCCGCCGGCCGTGGGCGGAAGCGGTGCGCGAAGTCCTCGCGACCACGCCGCACACCGACTTCGGGCGGCCCGAACCGGGCGGCCACCCCCGGCTGCGGCGCGTCCTGGGTGCGTACCTCCGGCGCGTCCGCGGCGCCGCGCCCGGCACCGTGCTGGTCAGCGGCGGCGTCACCGACGGCGTCACGAGCGTGTGCCGCGCCCTGGTCGAGCGCGGCAGCACGCGGCTGGCCGTCGAGGATCCCGGGTGGACGCGGTTGCACCGGGCGGCCGAAGGCGCCGGGATGACCGTTGACCCGGTACCGGTCGACGACGAAGGCATCGACGTCGGGCGGATCCCGGCGGGCGTCCGCGCCGTGCTCGTCACGCCCGCGCACCAGTTCCCCACCGGCGCCGTCCTCTCCCCGCGGCGGCGGGCCGAACTCCTCGGCTGGGCGCGGGACGTCGACGGGCTGATCCTCGAAGACGACTACGACGCCGAGTTCCGGTACGACCGGCGGCCCGTGGGCACCGTCCAGGGCACCGACCCGGGGCGGGTCGCGCTCTTCGGCTCGGTCAGCAAGACGCTCAGCCCCGCGCTCGGGCTCGGCTGGGCCGTCCTTCCTCCACAGTGGACAGTGCAGGCGCACCAGCCACCGGTGGTCGACCAGCTCGCGCTCGCCGACTTCGTCGAAAGCGGCGGCTACGACCGGCACCTGCGCCGCGCCCGCCTGCGGTACCGCTCCCGGCGCGACCGGCTCGTCGCCGCGCTCGGGCCCGCGCGGCTCTCCGGGGCCGCCGCCGGACTGCACCTCGTCCTGCACCTCGACCGCGACGCCGCCGCGGTGGTCCGGCAGGCCCGGCGAACCGGCGTCAAGGTGGCCGACCTCGACGACTACCGGTCGGCGGCGGGCGAGCCCGCGCTCGTGCTCGGCTACGGCAACCTCGCCGACACCGGCGTCGAGACCGCCGCGCGGCTGCTCCGCCAAGCCATGACAGCCGAGCCATGACAAGGGCTTGACCTGGTTGCCGCCTTCTCAAATGCCCGCCGATGTGAAAAGCTGCTGGACAGTCCGCTCTTGACAACGTTGTCACCTGGGAGGTGCGCGCCCCATGGGGTCGCCAAGCAGACAACTGATCGCCGCGGCGGCCATCGGGCTCGTGGTCGCCGCCACGACCCAGGCCACCGCGCACGCCGCCGCTCCGATCGATCCGGTGAGCCTGGTCAACCCGTTCGTCGGCACGCAGAACTTCGGAAACACGTTCCCCGGCGCCAGTGCGCCGTTCGGGATGGTGCAGGTCAGCCCGGACACCGGCGGGCAGGGTGGCTACGACTACCTGCAGAACGCGATCTACGGCTTCAGCCAGACGCACCTGTCCGGCGTCGGCTGCGGCGTGATGGGTGAGCTGCCGATCATGCCGACGACCGGTGCCGTGGACAACGTTGACAAGAACGCCTACAGGTCCGAGTACGGCCACGACGACGAGCACGCCGAGCCGGGCTACTACCGCGTCGGGCTCAAGAAGTACGACATCGACGCGGAGCTGACCGCGACCGCGCGCACCGGCTGGCAGCGCTACACCTTCCCGTCGACCGGGCAGGCGAACGTCCTGTTCAACACCGGCCAGGCCAACCAGTCCGTCAAGGACTCCGAGATCCACGTCGTCGGCGACCGGACCCTCGAGGGCCGCGTCCGCGCCGGCGGGTTCTGCGCCGGCCACGACGAGCACACCGTCTACTTCACGGCCACCTTCGACCGGCCGTTCAGCTCGTTCGGCACCTGGCGCGGCTCGACGCGCACGCCCGCCGGCCGCGACGCCGCGGGCAGCGGGAGCAACGGCGCCTGGGCGAGCTTCGACGCGACCACCGACCACGACGTCGTGCTCAAGGTCGGCCTGTCCTACACCGGCCTCGACGGCGCGCGGAAGAACCTCGCGGCGGAGACGTCGGGCTACGACTTCGACGCCACCCGCGCCGCGCTGCACCGGCAGTGGGCCGACCGCCTCGGCGCGATCAAGATCGCCGGCGGCACGACCGAGCGGCAGACGGCGTTCTACACCGCGCTCTACCACGCGCAGCTGCACCCGAACCTGGCCGGCGACACCGACGGCACGTACACCGGCTTCGACGGCGAGGTGCACACGGCGAGCGGTTACACGCCGTACCAGAACTTCTCGCTGTGGGACACCTACCGGCCGCAGAACCAGCTGCTCGAAATGCTGGAACCGCAGGTCGCGCGGGACGTCGCCCTGTCGATCGTCGCCATCGGCCGTGACGGCGGGTGGCTGCCGCGCTGGGCGCTGGCCGAGAGCGAAACGAACATCATGACCGGCGACCCGGTGACGCCGTTCCTCGTCGAGGCGTGGTCGAAGGGCCTGCTCGCCGGACACGAAGAAGAGACGTACGCGCTGCTGAAGAAGAACGCGACGAGCACCCCACCGGCCGATTCGCCGTACAACGGCCGCTCCGGCGTCAACCACTACAACGAGCGCGGCTACCTCCCGAGCGGGCTGACGCTCGGCAAGGACTGCGCGGACAAGGGCGGCGACAACGACTGCACGCACCCGGCGTCGGCGACGATGGAGTACGCCGCGGCGGACGCGTCCCTCGCGCTGATGGCCCGCGGGCTCGGCCACGGCGCCGACGCGCGGATGTTCGCCGACCGCGGCCAGTGGTACCGCAACCTCTGGGACTCCTCGATCCAGCAGTTCCGCCCGCGCACCACCGAGGGCACCTTCGTCACGCCGTACAACCCGGTCGACGCCGGCCACCAGTTCCACGAAGGCGGCGCCTACCAGTACCAATGGCTCGTGCCGCAGGACCCGGCCGGCCTCGTCTCGCTGATGGGCGGCCGGACGGCGACCGAGAAGCGGCTCGACTCGTTCTTCGCGTACGGCAACCTCTTGAAGGACCCCGCGGGCACCGCGCGCAAGGACTGGATCGCCAGCCCGTACGACTACTACGGCAAGGCGACGTACAACCCGAACAACGAGCCCGACCTGCTCGCGCCGTACATGTACAACTGGGTCGGCGCGCCGGCGAAGACCGCGACCGTCGTCCGCGCGGCGATGACGCTGTTCACCACCGGCCCCGACGGCATGACCGGCAACGACGACCTCGGCACCATGTCCGCCTGGTACGTCTTCTCGTCGCTCGGCCTGTACCCGACGATGAGCGGCGCGAACTTCCTCGCGCTGTCGAGCCCGCAGTTCGAGTCGGCGACCGTCCGCATCGGACAGTACGGCTCCGCGCAGGGCGGCACGCTCACGGTGTCGGCACCGGGCGCGAGCGACGCGAACCGGTACGTCCAGAGCGTGTCGCTCAACGGCCGGGACGTCCGCCAGACGTCGCTGGACTGGGCTTCGCTGGCGCACGGCGGGAAGCTGTCGCACAAGCTCGGCTCGCGGCCGTCTTCGTGGGGGACTTCGCCGTCCGCGGCGCCGCCGTCGGTGAACAACGCGCCGGGCGACCCGCGGCGGCACGTCGACGCGTCGCTGCGGCAGACGTCCGTGGTGATCCCGTCCGGCCCGGCGCAGCAGGTGCACCTCGACCTCGACGTGGTGGGCCAGAACCCGGGCGTGCAGCCGGTGACGGTCTCGGTCAAGTCGCCGTGGCAGGCCCGGGTGCAGCCGCTGCAGCTGATCCGGTCCGGACGGCTGCCGGTGCAGCAGACGGTGCCGATCACGGTGAACGTGCCGGCGGGCGCGGCCCTCGGGACGTACCCGGTGCAGGTGGCGGTGTCCGGACTGGGCGCGAACAGCGTTTCCCGCTCGGCGACGATCGAGGTCCGGACGCCGTCAGCCTGTGTGTCTTCCGGCTCGGTGCCTTCCGGCTCGCAGTGCGCGGTCGACCTGGCGGGCGACCGCAACCACGACGGCACGGCAACGGTGGCGGCGTCGGCGGAGGGCAACTTCGACGGCGGCGGCTGGAGCTACGACGCCGCACTGCTTCCGCCGGCGGGCCCGGTGACCTGGGACGGTGTCACGTACGCGGCACCGGACGCTTCGGGGACTTCACCCGGCTTCGTGGAGGCCCGCGGGCAGTCGCTGCTGCTGCCGGCCGGTCAGCACACGGCGCTCCGCATCGTCGGGGCGTCGCACAACGGCCCGGTGTCGACGACGGTGACGGCCCACTACACCGACGGGACGAGTGCCGCCTTGGCTGTGACGTTCGGCGACTGGGCGGGGTCGGGGAGCCCGGTGGTCCTGGAGATGCCGCACCGGATCAAGGCCGGGAGCGGGGTCGACGGGCCGCCGGTTCGGTTGTTCGGGATATCGGCGGGGCTGGACGGCGGGAAGACCGTGCAGTCGGTGAGCCTGCCGAACGATCCGCGGGTGGAGATCTACGCGCTCACCCTGGTGTGACGGTCCGGTTCGCCGGGAAGCCGGCGAACCGTTCCGCCAGGTCAGGGAAGCCGAAGACGGTGATCCGCGCGATCCCGCCTTCGCCAACCGTCAGCACCGCGACCCCGAACGGCTCGCCGCGGTGCCAGACCGCCGCCGCCGGCTGGCCGTTGGCCCGGGCCGGGGTCATGCGCCAGTCGCCGGGCTCGCCCATTACGTGTCGCAAGAATGCGACGCAAGTGCGCTTTCCGGCGAACCAGGTCCGGGACGGTGGTGACTCGATCACCGCGTCCTCGCGCAGGATCTGCTCCAACGCCGCCAGGTCGGAATCCATGAACGCCGCCATGTACCGCGCCAGCAGCTCGCGTTGCTCCGGCTCGGTGAGTTCGCCGGCCTCGGGTGCGTCGCGGAGGGTGGCGCGGGCTCGTTGGAGCGTGCTCTTCACCGCCGCGACGCTCGTGCCGAGCATCTGCGCCACCTCCGGTGCCGGGAACGCCAGGACCTCACGCAGGATCAAGACCGCTCGCTGCCGAGGCGGGAGCAGCTGCAGGCCGGCGATCAGGGCCAGCCGGACGCCGTCGCGGGCGATCGCGATCGCTGCCGGGTCCGCCGACTCCGGGGTGATCAGCTCGTCCGGAACCGGGCGCGGCCAGTCCTCCCCCAGGACCGGCGGCGCGTCCGGGTCCGCCGACGGTGGCCCCAGGCCCGAGGGGAGCGGGAGCCGGCCCCGGTGCTCCAGCGCGGTGAGGCAGGCGTTCGTCGCGATCCGGTAGAGCCACGTCCGCAGGGACGCGCGGCCCTCGAACCGGTCGTACGCCCGGAACGCGCGCAGGTAGGTCTCCTGGACGACGTCCTCGGCCTCGTCGGGGGTGCCGAGCATGCGGTAGCAGTGGGCCAGCAGCTCACGCCGGTACGGTTCGAAATCCACGGTCACGCTCCTTCCGACCGGCGCGGGCGGCGAAAGGAATCGGTCACGGCCGGACCTCCGCGGGAGGGGCCGCGAAAGTCCAGGATGGTGTCCCGGAGCGGCAGGCCGGGTGGTCGCCCGACCAGCTCCTTCAGCATCCCGGCAAGGCCGTCAGGCGACGATCCTCGGTTCGGACGCCAGCCGCGACAGGACGTGGGTGAGCCTGCGGGCCGCCACGTCCCACTCCTCCAGTGCGCTTCCGCGGCCGAGGGCCGCCGTGCGCAGGGAGCGCCGGAGTTCCGGGTCCGCGTACCAGCGGTGGAGCGCGTCCGCCAGGGCGAACGGGTCGTCCGGCTCGACGAGCAGGCCCGGCATCTCGCCGTCCGCGTCGACGCCCAGTGCGTCGTACACCCCGCCCACCTCGGTGGCCAGCACCGGGATGCCCCTGGCCAGCGCCTGGGCCACGAACATGCCGGACGTCGCCGCGCGGGCCGGGATGACCAGGAGGTCCGCCGCGTTGTAGGCCGCGCCGAGGTCGACCGCGTCGCCCGCCAGGGTGATGCGGCCGCCGAGGCCGAGGCGCTCGATCGACCAGTTCAGCTCGTCGACGTACGCCGGGTCCGTCTCCAGCGAGCCGGCGAACACGCACGACAGCGCCAGGTGGTCGACCTCGCCGAGGGCCTGGATCAGCACGTCGTGGCCGTTGCGGCGGGTCACGTCCCCCACGCAGAGCAGCCGGGACACGCCGTCCGCGCCCGCCGCGAGCGGGGCCGCGTCGGTGCCGGGCTTGGCGACGTAGACGCGGGCGGGGTCCAGGTCGTGGCGGTCGATCAGCAGCCGGGCGAGCCACGGGCTGGTCGCGACGACCATCCCGGCCATCCGCAGCGTCTCGCGCTCGCTCGCGTCCAGCTCCGCCGCGTGCGCCGGCGCGAGGCCGGGCTCGTCGGCGAGGGCCTGGTGCACCAGCACGGCCAGGCGCAGCCGCCGCGCGTGCGGGACGACGATCTCGGGCACGCCGGCGGCGATCATGCCGTCGAGCAGCACGACCGTCCGGTCCGGCAGCGCGGCGAGCGACCGCGCCAGTCTCCGTCTCGACGTCGCGTCCGGCTCCGGCCAGTCGCCGGCGATCGGCAGTTCCAGCACCGGCTGCCCGACGGCGGGCAGGTTCTGGCACATCCGCTTGTCGTAGGTGTCGCTGCCCGGCGACGCGGCCGGGAGGATGAACACCATCGGGTCGGCGGGCCTCATCGCGCGCGCCGGAGCAGGTCGGGTTCGGGAACAGACACGGCTACCTCCAGCGTGGGTCGACGGCGGTGACGGCTCATACGTCACACGCACCCCAGGCCGCGAAGGTTCAGCTCTGCGCGTCAATCATCCAGATTCCGTTCACCTGGACCATGGTGAAGGTGTCGTTCTCGCCCTTGCCCCCGTCGTAGGTGACGAACGCTGTGACCCGGTTGGGTCCGACCTCCTTGACGCTGCTCGCCTGCACCGACCGGTATTGGCCCCAAAAGCTCTTGTACTTCTCGTATGTCTGGTTGCGTGACGCCTTGAACCTGTCCGTGAGCAGGTTCCACGCCGCCTGCGGATTGCTCGGGAGCAGCGAGTAGTAGTCGCTCAGCGCCTGGGCCGCGGTCTTCGACGAGGCCACCGTCGAGATCGTCGGCGAACTCGGCGCGGTTGAGGTCGCCGAGGTCGGCGCGGACGACGGCGAAGACGACGCCGGCGGGGGTGTCACGGAAGCCGAGGCGGACGGCGTCGGCGACGGCGGTGCGGCGACGTTGTCCTGCGGCGGCTTCTCCCGCACGACCAGCAGGATCGCCACGACGACGGCCACGCACAGCAGCGCCGCGCCCGCCCCGACGGCGATCAGGCCCTTGCGCGCGCCCGGCGACACCGCGGTGACCTCGCCCGCGGGCACGGCGACCGCGGCCGGCCCGGTCGGCACGGCCGCGGGCTCGGCCTCGGGGACCGTCGCCGCGAGGACCGACTCGCCCGGCTCCGGGTCCGGCAGCAGCGCCCGCAGCTCCTGCTCGACCTCGTCCATCGACGGGCGCTCGGCCGGCTCACTGGCGAGCATCCGCAGCAGCAGCGGCGTCAGCGGGCCCGCCTTCTCGGGCGGCACGATCTCGCCGCTGGAGGCCTTGTAGAGCAAGGCGATCGGGTTGTCGGCGGTGCCGTACGGCGACTGTCCCTCGACGGCGGCGTACAGCGTGGCGCCGAGCGAGAAGACGTCGGCGGCGAAGTCCGCGTCCTCACCGCGGGCCACTTCGGGCGCGAGGTACGCGGGCGTGCCGGCGATCTCCCCGGTCGCCGTCAGCTTGACGTCACCGATCGCCCGCGAGATGCCGAAGTCGGTGATCTTCGCCGTGCCGTCCTCGGAGACCAGGATGTTGGCCGGCTTCACGTCGCGGTGCACGACGCCGGCGCGGTGCGCGCCGGCCAGGGCCGAACTGATCTGCACGCCGACGCGGATGGCGTCGTCCACCGTGGCCGGCTCCTCGCCGAGCACGAGGGCCAAGCTCTTCGACGGCAGGTACTCCATCACCAGCCACGGCCGGTCCTCCTCTTCGAGGACGGCGAACACGGTGATCGCGTGGGAATGCTGCAGCCGCGCGGCGATCCGCGCTTCCCGCATCGCGCGGTTCTTCGCCTCCTGGGTGCGTTGCTCGTCGTGGTCGTGCGGCAGCAGGAGTTCCTTGATCGCCACGGTGCGGTCGAGCTTTTCGTCCTGGGCCCGCCAGACCGTGCCCATCGCGCCGCCGCCGATCGGCTCGAGCAGCCGGTACCGATCGCGGATCCGGCGACTTTCCACGAGCATCCACCATTCTCCGATGTGGCCGACGAGATCCGGTCAGCATGCCAGGCTGGGCGGCCGACCGGTACCAACGTAACCGAAAACCTTGCGCGGACAGCGCAAACGAGCGCTGTGGCGCCGCCCACGGTGTACCCAGGAATCCTAACGAACAACCCCGTACGCACGATCAAGTGCGTCCACGATCTCCTTGCGCAGCCCGGCGCCGACCGCGATCGTCGCCGCGGAACCGACCGTGTGCTCGCTGCCGTCGCGGTCGACGACGACGCCGCCTGCCTCACGCACGAGCAGCACGCCGGCCATGGTGTCCCACGGGTTGTTGGACAAGATCAGTGCGGCGTCGAGCTTTCCGTCCGCCACCCAGGCGAGGTCGATGGCCGCCGTGCCGAGCATCCGGATCTTCTGCGCCCGCGCGCCGAGGTCCGAAAGGAGCGACAGCCGCGCGCGGTTCTTCTCCTCGGCGAGCTCGCCGATCGCGAAGTCCCCGACGGCGATCATCGCGTCGGACATTTCCGTCGCGGCCGAAGCGCCGACGCGCGTTCCGTTCGCGAAGGTGCCTTCGCCGCGCGCGGCGGTGTACGTGACGCCGAGGTACGGCAGCGTGATCGCGGCGACCGTGCTGTGCTCGCCGTCCACCAGCGCCAGGGAAATCCCGCAGAGTGGAATTCCGCGGGCGAAGTTCGCCGTCCCGTCGATGGGGTCGAGCGCCCACCAGCGGCCGCCGCCGTCCCCGCTGCGGCCACGCTCCTCGCCGAGGATCCCGATCTCCGGCGTCTCGGCGGTGAGGAACTCCCGCAGCGCGTCCTCGACCGCGGTGTCGACGTCGGTCACCAGGTCGCGATCGCCTTTCGCGGAAACGGAAAAACTCGGACGCGACCGGACGATCTCCGTCGCCTTCGCCACGGCCTCGCGCGCGACGTCCAGTAGTGCGGCATGCTCGGTCATGCCACCAACCCTAGAGAAGGGACGCGCCCATGACCGATCTGTTCCCGCTCGCCACCACCGCCGACGAGCAGGAGCGGCGGGCATCGGTGGCGGTGCTGCCGGTCGGCAGCTTCGAGCAGCACGGCGCGCACCTCCCCCTGGCGACCGACACGGTGATCGCGGCCACTCTCGCCCGCGCGGTGGCCGATGCCTACCCCGTCCTCCACCTGCCGCCGATCACGATCTCGTGCTCCCACGAGCACGCGGGGTGGGCGGGCACGGTGAGCATTTCGGCCCGCACGCTGCACGCCGTGGTCACCGACATCGCCGCGTCGCTGACCGCGTCCGGGGTGGACCGGCTCGTGGTGGTCAACGGGCACGGCGGCAACTACGTACTGTCCAATGTGGTCCAGGAGGCGGCGGGCGCGATGGCGCTGTTCCCGGGCGTCGCGGACTGGCAGGCGGCGCACACCGCGGCCGGCCTGCGGACGTCGCTGGACGACGACATGCACGCGGGCGAGCTGGAGACGTCGATCCTGCTGCACGCCCACCCGCACCTGGTCCGCCCCGGACACGAAACGGCCGACCACGTCACCGACCGGGAGCACCTGCTGACACTGGGCCTGCGGGCGTACACGGAGTCGGGGGTGGTCGGCCGTCCTTCGCTGGCCAGTGCGGCCAAGGGGCACGTCGTGCTGGACACGCTGGTCCAGCGCTTCGCCGGGGTGCTCGAGGTGTTAGGCGCCTGAGAACGCCTGGCCCAGGTGCGGCAGCAGGTGGGCCATCCGCTCGGCTTTCGTCCGGAGGTACTGCAGGTTCTCCGGATTCGGCGGAACCAGCAACGGAACCTGCTCACTGATCCGGATTCCGTAGCGGGTGAGCTGTTCGACCTTCTGCGGGTTGTTCGACAGCAGCCGCACCGAGCGGAGGCCGAGGTCGGTCAGGATGCCCGCCGCCGCGTGGTAGTCGCGGGCGTCGACCGGCAGGCCCTGTGCGACGTTCGCGTCGACCGTGTCGAGGCCCTCGTCCTGCTGCAACCGCATCGCCTCGAGCTTCGCGAGCAGGCCGATCCCGCGGCCCTCGTGGCCCTGGACGTAGACGAGCACGCCCGAGCCCTCCTCGACGATCCGGTCCAGCGCCACCGCCAGCTGGTCGCCGCACTCGCAGTGCGTCGAGCCGAAGACGTCACCGGTCAGGCATTCGCTGTGCACCCGGGTCAGCGCGCCGAGCGGGGCGACGTCGCCGTAGACCAGCGCGACCTGTTCGGTGCCGGTGCGGTCGAGGTACCCGACCGCGCGGAACGTCCCGTGCCGGGTCGGCAGCCGGGTCTCGACCACCCTCTCGACCACGGCCCGGCGCGGCAGATCCCCGACGACCTCACTTGCGGTCATGAATGCAACCCCACTTCCGATTCGATCCCGGTGCCGGCCGCAACGCGCGGAGCGGGCACGGCACCGGTGTGCGGAGCGCGGGTCACGCGGAACCCGGCGACGCTCCGGACGAGCAGGACACCGGCGCCGGGCAGGCTCGCGACCAGCGTGAGCACGCCGTAGACCACGGCGACGGTGACACCTTGGGCGGCTCCCAGACCGGCCGCGCCGAAGAGCAGGGCGCAGACGCCCTCGCGCGGGCCGAAGCCGCCGACGTTGAGCGGGAGGCCCATCGCGAGCAGCGCGAGGACCATCAGGGGCACGAGCTGCCAGACCGGCGCGCCGACCCCGGCGACGCGGGCGGCGACGACGAACAGCGCCAGGTGCCCGGCCAGGGTCGCGACGGACAGGAAGCCCACGCTGGGCCACGTCTCGCGGGTCAGCAGGCCGAGCCGGACGTCGGCGAGGGTGACGGCGAAGCCGCGTCGCCACTTCGACGGGCTGTGGATCCAGCGCCCGCCGAGCAGGCGGCCCACGACCAGCGCGGCGACGGCGGCCAGCACGAGGACCACCCCGGCCACCACGACGACCTCGCGGAACGCCGCGGGCACGACCTCCGGCACCACGAGCACGACGGTGACGGCGGACGCGATCAGCACGATCTGGCCCGCGGTGCGTTCCAGGACGACGGCCCGCACGCCGCGCGGCACGTCACCGCTGTCGCGGCCGTGCTGCACCGCGCGGTGGACGTCACCGAGGACGCCGGCCGGCAGCACGCCGTTGAGGAACAGCGCGCGGTAGTAGTCGGCGACGGCGGTGCGCAGCGAAAGCCGCAGGCCGAGCCGGGTGGCGACGATCTGCCAGCGACCCGCGCTGAACAGCGTCGTCGCGAGGCCGACGGCGAGGGCGGCCAGCACGCCGGGCGCGCTGATCCGGCCGAGCCCGTCGAGGAAGGCCGCGCTGCCGAGCTGCCAGACGAGGACGGCGAGGATCGCGACCGCGCCGAGGATCCGCAGCCAGGCCAGTGCGCGCTTCACGCCGCCGCCTCCAGGCTCGGCGGCAGGACCAGCAGGTCACCGTGGTGGATCACCGCGTGCAGCTCGCCCGCCGCGGCCATTTCCAGCCGCCGCCGCAGGTAGACGTCGGCGACCGGGCGCAGCTGGGGCAGCTGCTCGACGGCGGCACCGACCCAGCCCTCGAGCCACTGCCGCTGCAGTTCCGCCTGGTCCGGGCCGAGCCGCCAGGCGCTGCCGGCGCGGACGACCCGGGCGCCGAGCCGCTCGAACGCCGTCGCGGCGACGTCCACCGCGTTCGGGCCGAGCAGCCGCCGATCGTCTTCGGTGACCCGGCGCTGGTGGGCATTGAACGCCGTGGCCATCGCGGGGTCGAGCGGGTCGGCCGGTGAAAGCTCCACCTTGCCGGTGACCGACAGCATCAGCAGCGCCGCGCAGCCCGCTTCGACGACCGCCGTGGCCAGCGCCGTGATCTCGGCCCTGGTCAGCAGGTCGAGCAGCGCGGATGCGGTGACCAGCGACGTCCCGGCGAGGTCGGCGGCCCGCAGCGCGGTGATGTCGCGCCGCTCGGTGACGACGTCGACCGGGCTGCCGTCGAGCGCGGTGGCCGGGAGGCTCGCCTGCGCGTGGCTGAGCAGATCGGTGTCGTGGTCGTGCAGGATCCAGTGCTGGCTGCCGGGCAGCCGGGCGGCCAGCCAGCGGCCGAGCGAGCCGGTGCCGCAGCCGAGGTCGCGGATGACGACGTCCTCGCCGTCCGGGAGAAAGCTGCGGAGCGGGTCGAGGAGCTCGGTGGCGCGGGCCGCGGCGTCCGCGGGTTCGCGCAGGTAGAGCCAGTCGGGTGCGAACGCGGTCATGCCACCGCCTCCTGCCGGAGGAGGATGTCGGCGATCCGGCGGGCGGTGTCGTCCCAGCCGGCCAGGGTCTCGCGGCGCAGCCTCGCCGACGCACGCAGCCGGGTCCGCAGCGCCGGCTCGGTGAGCCAGCGGCGCAGAGCGGTGCCGAGTGCTTGGACGTCGTCGCCGGGGACGAGCATCCCGGGCACCGAGCCGTCCGGCGCGACACCGACCGTGTCGGGCAGCGCGTCGACGTCGGTGGTCAGCACCGGCACGCCGCGGGCGAGGGCCTCGGTGACGACCATGCCGAAGGTCTCGGCGCGCGAAGGCAGCACGAGCAGGTCGGCGGTGTGGTAGGTCGCCTCGAGCGCCGCGCCGGTGCGGGGACCGGTGAGGGTGAAGCGGGCGCCGAGCCGGTGCTCGCGCAGCCGCTCGACGTACTTGGTCTCACGGCGGATCCCGCCCACGCACTCGCAGGTCCAGCGCAGGTCGGCGACGGTCTCGAGGGCCTGCGCGAGCACGCCCTGGCCCTTGCGCGGGGTCACGTTGGCCACGCAGACCAGCCGGGACACGCCGTCGGTGCCGACGGCGAGCGGCGCCCGGTCGACGCCCGGCGTCACCGAGTGCACGCGGTGCGGGGCCAGGCCGTGGTGCCCGATCAGCCGGCGCGCGGCCCATTCGCTGGTCGCGACGACCGAGCCGACGGCCCGCAGGGTCTCGCGCTCCAGGGCGTCGAGTTCGGCGGCGAGCGCGGGCGGCAGGCCGGTCTCGTCGGCCAGCGGCAGGTGCACCAGCACCGACACCGACAGCCGGCGCGCCTGCGGGACGACGACCTCGGGCACCCCGCAGGCGACCAGGCCGTCGAGCAGCACGGCCGAGCCGGTCGGCAGCGCGGAGAGCAGGTGGCCGAGAACCGCGCGGGCCTCGGTGTCCGGCCGCGGCCAGCTGCCGGCGACGGCGATCTCGTGCACGTCGAAGCCGGCGGCGCCGAGCCGGTCGCACATCCGGCGGTCGTAGGTGTTGCCGCCACTGGGGACGGACGAGTCGTCGACGTCCCCCGGGAGGATCACGTACAGAGTGTTCACAGTGCACGCTCGTAACTCGCCCAGGCGATGTGCGACTCGTGCAGTGAGACGGCGATCCCTTCGAGACCGCGCGCGCCTTCGCCGAGGCGTCCGGCGTGGACGGCGTCGGCCAGGCGGTCGGCGATGACCTTCGCGAGGAACTCGGTCGAGGTGTTGATCCCCTTGAACTCCGGCTCGTCGTCGAGGTTGCGGTAGTTCAGGTCGCTCAGCACCGCCCCGAGCTCTTCCGTGGCCTTGCCGATGTCGACGACGATGTTGTCCTCGTCGAGGTCGGTGCGGCGGAACGTCGCATCCACCACGAAAGTCGCGCCGTGCAGGCGTTGCGCGGGACCGAAGACTTCCCCGCGGAAGCTGTGGGCGACCATCACGTGGTCACGGACGGTGATGCTGAACACCAAGACCTCCGATGCGTTCGGGTGGACGTGGTCACTGCGGCTGATACATGACACGGAGGCACCGGGCGGAAAGTTCATTCGCGACCAGCCGGGGTAACACGGAAGGAAGATCTTCAAACATGCACTCGCCGCTGACCAGCGCATCGAACGCGGGATCGGCCAGCAGATCGAGTGCGACGCCGAGGCGCTGGGCATAGCTGCGGTCCGGGCGCGCGACCGTCCCGACCTGGCTGCTGCGGATCACCAGGCGCCGGGAGTGGAAGTTTTCGCCGAGCGGGACGGCGACCCGGCGATCGCCGTACCACGACAGCTCGACGACTTCCCCTTCCGGCGCGAGCAGCTCCAGCGCGCGGGCCAGCCCGGCTTCCGTGGCGCTCGCGTGCACGACGAAGTCGCAGTCGCCGAGGGCCGCCTCCGGCGTCGAGAAGCCGACACCGAGCGCGGCGGCGATGTCCGCTTTGGCCGGGTCGACGTCGATCAGCTGCACCCGCGTGGCCGGGAAGCCGGCGAGGAGCTTGGCGACGCTCGCGCCGACCATCCCGGCGCCGATGACGGCGATCCGGTCGCCGAGCCGCGGGCGCGCGTCCCACACGGCGTTCACGGCGGTCTCGACCGTGCCGGCGAGGATCGCGCGCCCGGCCGGGACGGACTCCGGCACCGGCGTCACCGCGGCCGCCGGGACGACGTACGCGGTCTGGTGCGGGTAGAGGCAGAAGACGGTCTTCCCCTCGAGGTGCGCCGGGCCTTGTTCGACGACGCCGACATTGAGGTACCCGTACTTGACGGGGCCGGGGAACTCGCCCTCCTGGAAGGGAGCGCGCATGACGTCGTACTGGCTCGCCGGGACACCCCCGCGGAAGACGAGGGTTTCGGTGCCGCGGCTCACCCCGGAGTACAGCGTGCGGACGAGCACGTCGTCCGGTCCGGGCGGGGGCAGCCGCTCCTCGCGCAGCTGTCCCGAGCCGGGACTTTGAACCCAGAAAGCCTGTTCCACGTGTTTCTCCTCAGCAGGCGACCGGAGGCTGGTGTCGCCACCCTATGAGCAATTCGCGGAGTCGACGATGATCAAACAGGACCTTCTCCTGCGTGCGGTGGTTCCGGCGCCGGTGCTCGCCGCGGGGGTCTTCACGGGCGGTTTCACGCCGCTCGCCTGGGCGACCGGAGTCGTTTACGCCCTCGCGCTGGTGCTGCTCACGGAGTGGGGGCTGCGCCGCAGCGGCCGCGGCGCCTTCGGGCCGGCGGACTGGATCACGTTCGCCCGCGCGCTCCTCGTCGGCTGCGCCGCGGCGCTGATCGCCGAGGGTGATTTTTCCCTCGGGTGGCTGGTCGCGCTGGTCGGCGTGGCACTGCTGCTGGACGGCCTCGACGGCCAGGTGGCCCGCCGCACCGGAACGGCGTCGGAGTTCGGCGCCCGGTTCGACATGGAAGTCGACGCGTTCCTCATCCTGCTGCTGTGCATCCAGGTGTCCCGCACGCTCGGGCTGTGGGTGCTGGCGATCGGCCTGATGCGGTACGCGTTCGTCGCCGCCTCGTGGGCCATGTCGTGGCTGACCGCGCCGCTGTACCCGAGCATGGCGCGCAAGACGGTCGCGGCCGTGCAGGGCGTCGTGCTGGTGGTCGCCGTCTCGGAGCTGCTGCCGGTCCAGCTCGCCTTCGCGGCGGTCGCGCTCGCCCTGACATCGCTGGCGTGGTCGTTCGGCCGCGACGTCGTGTGGCTGGCCCGCCACCGCGTCGAGCAGACACCCGGCCGGACCATCGCGCTCACCCGCACCCCCCTGCGCCGCCCCCTCGGCTACGGCCACAACCAGGCCGCCTGACCGTCCGGCCCCAGCGCCCCAAGGTGGCCTTCGGTGCGTCCAACGCACCCAAGGTGGCCTTCGGTGCGTTGAATAGGGCTTTGTTAGGGGTTGTTGATCTTGTGATGTGATCGTGGTGTGGATCTCGGTGCGGTGCTGGCGCTGAATGGGGAGCTGGAGCGGTTTGTCGCGGAGGTGTTCGTGCCGGGGCAGCCGGCG